>NZ_SHLX01000010.1 GCF_004764705.1 Paenibacillus cymbidii
TGGTTTGGCGTTTGAACTCCTCATCAAAATGTTGGCGGATATTTCCCATGACACACCTCGACCTTTCGTTTGTTTGTATTGTATCAGGTCGCTGTTACAGTGTGTCTACTTTCTAGTCTAAATTCACGGCGGCGGTTTAGGTCGGGTTTACCAGCTTATTTGCTTCGGTCGAGGCAACGGCGGCGAATTAGGGCGGGTTTACCAGCTTATTTGTTTCGGTCGAGGCAACGGCGAAGGTTTAAGTCGGGTTTACCAGCTTATTTGCTTCGGTCGAGGCAACGGCGACGGTTTACGTCGGGTTTACCAGCTTATTTGCTTCGGTCGAGGCAACGGCGGCGAATTAGGACGGGTTTACCAGCTTATTTGTTTCGGTCGAGGCAACGGCGAAGGTTTAAGTCGGGTTTACCAGCTTATTTGTTTCGGTCGAGGTAACGGCGGCGGTTTAGGTCGGGTTTACCAGCTTATTTGCTTCGGTCGAGGCAACGGCGGCGGTTTAGGTCGGGTTTACCAGCTTATTTGCTTCGGTCGAGGCAACGGCGAAGGTTTAAGTCGGGTTTACCAGCTTATTTGTTTCGGTCGAGGTAACGGCGACGACTTAAGCCGGATTTCCCGGCTTAAATGTACGGAGAAGTCAGCAGGTTAGGCGGAGAATTGAGCAATTCCGCACCAAATTGTGCCCGGACGAATGGCTTGGACGGCTAACGGTTTGTATAGTGCTTAATCGGCCGAAAATGGTCTGTTTGCCGCGCTTACGGTTTCAGGAGTGGCTATTTCGCGAAAAACGGCCCCATTTGAAGGGAAATCGGCCAATAAGCTCACCCGGAACCGTTAGCGATGAAAAAGCGGCCGAAATGCGCCAATAAGCTCACCTGAAACCGTTAGAGCGATCAACTGAAGCCCCGGATTCGTTTTCACAATGGGGAACGGAGCATTGGACGCCACCCTGACAAAATCGGTCCACGAAACGGATATAATCCGATATGTACAATGCGGAGGCGCGATTTTATAATTGATAACAATTATCAATATCATTTGCATGTGCCGCAGTTGCTGCACGGGGAGGAAAAGAGAAATATGAAAGCAGTCCAAGTTGTACTCGTCTTGACGTTGGTTTGGCTCGTCGCCGCTTGCGGCAACGGCAAGGAATCCGGAGGCGCCGCCACCGGATCCCCGGGAGCCGCCGCAACGGCTTCGCCGAAAGCAGACGCCTCCGCATCGCCCGCAACCGCCTCGGCTTCGCCGAAAGCCAGCGCCGCCGCCTCGGCCGCGCCGCAATCGGCATCGCCGGCCGCAGCGGCGACGGGAGAGCGTACGATCCAGCACGCGATGGGCACGGTTACGCTGAAGAAGCAGCCGGAGCGCGTCGTCATCCTGTACAACGGCATGGTCGACACCGCGGTAGCGCTCGGCGTCAAGCCGGTCGGGGCCGTGGAGTCGTGGGACCAGAAGCCGTGGTACAAGTTCCTGCGCGACAAGATGGACGGCGTCAAGGACCTCGGCGAAGAAACGCAGCCGAACCTCGAGGCGATCATCGCCCTCAAGCCGGACCTGATCATCGCCAACAAATCGCGCCATGAAAAAATTTACCCGCAGCTCAGCAACATCGCGCCAACGGTGATGACGGCGGAAGTGTTCGCGTGGAAGGACAATTTGAAGCTGAGCGCCCAGGCGCTGTACAAGGACAAGGAAGCGGAGCAAATTCTTGCAAACTGGGACAAAAAAGTGGCCGACTTCAAACAGAAGGTCGGCAGCAAGCTGAGCCAGACGGAAGTGTCGCTGATGCGGTTCGAGGAAGACGGCAGCTCGCGCATTTACATCACGGGTTTTGCTGGCACGATTTTCAAGGAGCTGGGCCTGACCCGGCCGAAGGCGCAGCAAGTCGAAGGCAAAACGGTAGTCAACCTCACGTCCAAGGAACAGATGGCGCAGCTTGACGGCGATTACATTTTCGACATCACGCAGCTGAGCGCGGACGCGCCGGACAAGGAAAAAACGATGAACGACTGGACGGCGCACCCGCTGTGGAAAAACCTGAAGGGTGTCAAGGCCGGCAACTACTACAAGGTGGACGTCATTACGTGGAACCTCAGCGCAGGCCCGCTGGCCGCCCAATCGCTGCTGGACGATCTGAGCAAATATTTCAAACTCAATTGACCCGCCAAATCGGACCGGATCGAACCGACCGACCATCGGCCCAGGAATAGGAAGCCAACGATATGAGATTGCAGACGAACGGATGGAAGGCGGCGGGGCTGCTGGCCGGCTGCGTTGCGCTCCTGCTCGGCATCGCGGCAAGCATGCTGTTCGGCGCGGTCAGCTACGGCATCCCGCTCGGCTGGAAAGCGGCGTTCCATTACGATGAAACGGTCACCGAACAAATCATTATCCGCACGACACGCATCCCGCGAGCGATGATTGCGGCGGCGATCGGTGCCAGCCTGGCGATCGCCGGCGCGCTGATGCAGACGCTCACCCGCAACCCGCTCGCCTCGCCGGGCGTGCTCGGCATCAACGCGGGCGCCAGCTTCGTTGTTGTGCTGGCGGCGGTGGCGCTGCGCGTCGGCTCGATGCCGGCGCTCATGTGGCTGGCGTTCGCCGGCGCCGCCCTCAGCGCGGCGGTCGTGTACGCGCTCGGCTCGCTCGGCCGCGACGGGCTGACGCCGATGAAGCTGGTGCTGAGCGGCACCGCCATGGCCGCCTTGTTCGCCTCGTGCACGCAAGGCATTCTCGTGCTCAACAAGCAAGGGCTCGGCACCGTGCTGTACTGGCTCACGGGCACGGTGGCCGGGCGTTCGCCCGACATGCTGCGGCTCGTTCTGCCGTACATGCTCATCAGCTGGCTGGTCGCCTGGCTGGCGGCCAAAGATTTGAACGTGCTGCTGCTCGGCGAGGACACGGCCAAAGGGCTCGGCCAGCGCACCGTGCTGCTCAAAGTCGTCGTCGGCGTGCTGGTCGTCGTGCTGGCCGGCGCTGCGGTGTCCGTGGCCGGACCGATCGGCTTCGTCGGCATCGTCATCCCGCATGCCGCGCGCTTCCTCGTCGGCACCGATCTGCGCTGGGGCATTCCGTATTGCGCGGTGCTTGGCGCGATTTTGCTGCTTGCGGCCGACCTGGCCGCCCGCTTCATCATGATTCCCGAGGAGGTGCCGGTCGGCGTCATGACCGCGGTAATCGGCGCTCCGTTCTTCATGTATATTGCGCGGAAGGGGCTGCTGAAATCGTGAAAGCGTATATCCCCCTCCGTTCCCGCTCGCGCCGCTGGTCGCTGCTGGTGCACAAGCGCACGGTCGCCGTTTCGGCGGCGCTGCTGCTCGTGTGCGCCTTGGTCGGCATCGTCAGCACGGGGCTCGGCGACATGTATATTTCGCCGCTTGAGGTGGTGCGCTCCCTGTTCGGAGCCGGCGCGGAGGAGCATCAAATGGTCGTGCGCGAGCTGCGCCTCCCGCGGCTGCTCGTCGCCCTGATGGCCGGAGCGTCTTTGGCGGCGTCAGGCGCGATTCTGCAAGGCATGATCCGCAATCCGCTGGCGTCGCCCGATATGATCGGCGTCACGGGCGGCGCGTCGACGGCGGCCGTGGCGTTCCTCGCCTTCTGGTCCGGCCAGGCGAGCATCCGCCTGCTGCCGCTTGTCGCCATGACGGGCGCGCTGCAGTTCTCCGCCGTACTCTACGTGCTGGCCTGGCGCAAAGGCGTCACCCCGCTCCGGCTCGTGCTGGTCGGCGTCGGCATGGCGTCGCTGACGTCGGCGGCGACGACGATGATGATCGTGTTCCATCCGAAAAACGACGCCGGGCAGGCGTACCAATGGCTGACGGGTTCGGTATACGCGGCCAACTGGGAGAATGTGCTGTCGATTCTGCCGTGGACGGCGGTGCTGCTTCCGCTGGCGTACGGGCTGGCGCGCCATGTGAATATCGGCCAGCTCGGCGACGACGTCGCCGCCAGCGCCGGCAGCGCAGTGGAAGCCAAACGCCTGCTGCTGCTGTTCGTCAGCGTCGCGCTTGCCGGGGCCGCCGTTGCGGTCGGCGGCGGCATCGGCTTCGTCGGGCTGATCGCGCCGCACATGGCGCGCAAGCTGGTCGGCGCGAGCTTCGACGCCGTGCTGCCCGTGGCGGCGCTGCTCGGCGCCGTCATTGTGATGGCGGCCGACCTGGCCGGCCGCACCTTGTTTCTGCCGCTCGATATTCCGGTCGGCGTGTTTACGTCGGCGGTGGGCGCGCCTTATTTTATTTATTTGCTGTACACGCATCGAAACTCGCGCTAGCGCGTCAGGAGGGGCTGGCATGAACGTCCTGGAAACGACGAACCTCACGCTGTCTTACGGCGGCGCGACGGTGATCGACAAGCTGCGGCTCGCCATACCCGAAGGGCGGATCACGGTGTTCATCGGGCCGAACGGCTGCGGCAAATCGACGCTGCTCCGCTCGATGGCGCGCCTGATGAAGCCGGCGGAAGGCGGCATCGTGCTCGAAGGCAAGCTGATCGCTGAGCTGCCGACGAAGGAAATCGCCAGAAGGCTGGCGATCCTGCCGCAAGGGCCGGTTGCGCCGGAAGGGCTGACCGTGTTCCAACTGGTCAAACAAGGGAGATACCCGTACCAGCATTGGCTGCGGCAATGGTCGGGCGAAGACGAGCGCATGGTGAACGGGGCGCTTGCGGCAACGAAGCTGACGGAGCTGGCCGATCGTCCCGTCGACGCCTTGTCCGGCGGCCAGCGGCAGCGGGCATGGATTGCGATGACGCTGGCGCAGGGCACGCGCACCGTGCTGCTCGACGAGCCGACGACCTATCTCGACATGGCGCACCAGATCGACATCCTCGACCTGATGTTCGAGCTCAACCGAACCGTTGGCACTACCGTCGTGATGGTGCTGCACGATCTGAATCTGGCGTGCCGATACGCGCACCATATCGTGGCGCTTCGCGACAAAACGGTTTACGCCCAGGGCAAACCCGAAGCGATCGTCAATGCCGGCCTGGTCAAAGAAGTATTCGGGCTCGATTGCGAGATCATCGCCGACCCGTTCTTCGGCACGCCGCTCTGCATCCCGAAAGGGAAAGGACGCAAGGCCGATCCGGCGGCCGCAACGCACATGAAGGAGGCGAGTTCGTTATGACCCCAGCGACACCGGCGGCAGCCGGCACGATCGCCGAGCTGATCCGCACCCGCAGAACGGTGCGCCTGTTCAAGCCCGATCCGGTGCCGACGCCGCTCATCCTCGAGCTGCTCGATATTGCGATCTGGGCGCCGAACCATATGAACCGGCAGCCGTGGCGCTTCATCCTGTTCCGCGAGGACGGGCGGAAGACGATTGCCGACGCGATGATCGGCACGTATGCGGTCGAAGACCGGGAAACGTTCGGCGGCAAAAAGAAAGCTTATTTCGAGAACGTGCCCGCCCATCTCGTCGTCTTACTGAAGGAAGATCCGCGGCAAAAAGTGTGGGACGAAGACTACGCCGCCGTCTGCAGCCTGATCCAGAACTTCCAGCTTGCCGCCTGGGAGCGCGGGCTTGGCGTGTTCTGGCGGACGAACGGCTACAATTACGATCCCGGCTTCCGCGACGCAATCGGCGTGCTGCCCGGCGAGAAGATCGTCGGCCTGCTGCACATCGGCTACCCCGACGCGATTCCGCGCGAGCAGCCGCGCACGTCCGCAGATGAGCTCATCACGATCGTCGAAAATTAAATCGCCCGTTTCCCTTCCCAGCCGACGCAGGAATGGTTATACTTATATTGATGATAATCATTCTCAATGAAATATGTTGCGCCGGGAAGGTGAACTGATCCATGCTGCGGGACGATTCCGCCCGTTTCCCCGTTATATTCCTGTCTTCCATTCGCAAACGCCGCTTCCTGCGAAGCGGCATGTCGCCGTTTCCGCCGTTGCCTTGCGAGCTGTTGTGCATCGTTCAGTCGGGCAAAGGCTATTTGCGCATCGACCACGAGGTGTTCCCGTTCTCGGCGGGGGATGCTTTTTTTCTGACGCCGTCCATGCTGCTGCAAGGCAGGATGGAGTCCGCCCACGCGGACTGTTATTTGCTGCGGCTGCAGCGCCTGACGGTCGGCAAGCGGAGCGGAAGCTGGGCGGCGGCCGATGCGGCAAACGGCGAAACGCCAACGCTGCTGCAGCCGGGCAAGCTGCCGGTCAAATCGCCGCGCGCCTTGCTGGAGCTGGCGAACCGGCTCCACCGCGACAACGCCTCCCGGGCGAAGCCGGCCGGCTGGCTGCAGCTCGATTTTCAAAGCATGCTTCGTTCGATTCTCGACGATCTTCCCGATCGGGCGGAAACGAAGGAAGAGGCCGGCCAAGGCATCGACCTCAGCATCCAGTACATGTACAAGCATTACCGCGAAAAGCTGAAGCTAGACACGCTCGCCCGCATCGCCGGCCTGACGCAAACGTCGTATTCGCGCAGCTTCAAGAAGGCGAGAGGCGTGTCCCCGGTGGAATACCTCAACCGCATCCGGATCGATTCCTCGCGCCGGCTGCTCGACCAGCAATGCCCGATCAAGGAGACGGCCGAGTCGGTCGGCTTCGGGAACGAGTTTTATTTTAGCCGGATGTTTAAGCGCGAAATGGGCATTTCCCCGACGATGTATGTGGCGCGCAAGCAGCTGAAGGTGGCCGTGGCGACGTGTTTCCTGTACCAGGACAACCTGCAGGCGCTTGGGGTCGACGTTGTGGCGGCCATGAACCATCACGACGGACCGGACCCCGGGGAGCCCGGCGCCCGGACGTATATCGCCGAGCAGCTGCAAGCGCTGCGGCAAGCCGAACCGGACCTCATTCTGGCCGACTTCCAGCATGTGCCTTTCCAGGAGCAGCTGCGGCAGATCGCCCCGACCGTCGCGCTCGAGTACACGATGGACTGGCGCCGCAATCACCGGCGCATCGCCGAGCTGGTCGGCCGGGAGAAGGAGGCGCAGCTCAATTTTGACCAGCTGGAGATGAAGGTGGCGTACGCGCGGCGGATGCTGGCGGACACGATCGGCGGCGAAACGGTGTCGGTGCTGCGCTTGTACGAAACCAGCATCCGCATCCAGGGCGTCGTCGGCCACCCGCTCAACGAGCTGCTGTACGCCGAGCTTGGCCTGAAGCCGGGCAACGGCGCGCCGCTGCGGGTGCAGAACATGACGTATCCGCTCGCCGCCATGCCGCCGTTCGAGTCGGACCGGATGTTCCTGATCCCTTGTTACCCGGACCGGCAGGAGGCGGATGTACTGGCGCAGCTCGAGGACAGCGGCCTGCCGGCCGGCGGCATGCGCAAGCTGCGCGGAGGCCGCATCCGGTTCACCGACAACTGGGTGCGGCTCAGTTGGACGCCCGTCGGCCGGCACCGCATCGTCGACGAATTGCTGGCGTTGGAGTAACAATACGGATTCGGACAAAAAGTGGTTAGTATTGTGCAACCTTGCGCTACTATTGTCCATCCCCCAATCGGCCGCCGCCTTCTACAATGGAGAATAGAAAGCAAACAGGAGGATGGAAGGGAAATGAGCGAGTCGATCGCAACAGGCGAGACGAGGCAGCAAATTTTGATCCTGCATCTGGCGGCGCCGGAGCTGGACGCCAAGACGATAGCGTGGGCGCTGTATGACGGCAGCAAGCCGAAGGGCGAAAAACAAATGCAAACGGGCGATTCCGACGTGCCGCCATACGGCTCGGTGCTCGACGCGATGCGCGACGGCTGGAACGTGATCCAATTGGCAACGATGCCGGTATTCCGCGGCGGGCACGAATTCGAGCAAGGCCATCTGCCTTACGAATATGTACTCGAAAGAAAGGTGGCCAAACGATGAGCGGCGTGGAGAGAAAGCATCTGTTGTCGGCGCGGCAAATGGCGGAGTTTGCGGTGAACGGGTTTTTGATTTTGCCGGAAATCGTGCCGCAGGAGTACAACGAGCGGGCGGAAGCGGAAATGCGCCGCTACGACAGCGGCACCGGCCAGTATTGGTTCGAGTCGTCGGTGATTCGGGACATTTTTGAGCTGCCGGAAGTGAAAGGCGCGCTGCAAAGCTTCGTCGGCACGTCGCCGGTATACGACCATTCGCATCTGCACATCGTAAAGGCGCAACACCATCTGGGCCAAGGCTATCACGCCGATTCGGTGATCGACACGCGGCCGTTCGGGTATGACGTGCAGGCGTTTTATTTTGCCCACGATGCGCCGGACGAAATGGGCCCTACGCTTGTGCTGCCGGGTTCGCATCTGCGCAAAGTGAGCAACGGCAGCATTTCCCGGCTGAAAAATATCGTCGGCCAGAAGCGGCTCGTTTCCAAGGCCGGCACGATTGCGTTCATGCACCACGGCATCTGGCATTGCGCCCAGCCGAACTATACCGACGCGACCCGCTACGTATTCAAGCTGCGGCTGCGTCCCGGCCAGGAGCAGCGCGGGCTGTTCAATACGGACGGCTACAAGGAGCCCGAGGTGGAGCAATACATCCGCCGCTCCGGCCATCATCTGTGGGCAGGCGACGAAAGCCGCGTCAATCAAATCCAGATCGCCAAATTTTGGCGTTATTTGACCGGCGACGACCGCGTCGACGTATCGTTCGAAGGCGCGCTTACGCGTATGGGTTTATAGAGCGGCGATATTCCACAAACGTCCCGACTCCCTTAGAGGGGAGCGGGATGTTTGTTTTTCCGACGCAAATAGGCAAACGGCCGCCAAGTCTGTACAATGGAACAAAGAACGCGCGATACCTGGCGGGACGGGGGCATCAAGAAGATTATGGAACGGATGCGGAACATCGGCATATTTGCGCATGTGGATGCGGGCAAAACGACGACAACCGAACATTTGCTGTATATCAGCGGTCATATTCGCACGCTGGGCAGCGTCGACAGCGGCACAGCGCAGACGGACTGGCTCGACGTCGAACGGGAGCGCGGCATTTCGGTGCGGGCGGCGTCGACGACGTTCGGCTGGCGCGGTTATACGATCAACCTGGTCGATACGCCGGGGCACGTCGATTTCCTGTCCGAAGTCGAGCGGTCGCTGCGGGTGATGGACGGCGCGATCGTGATCGTATCGGCCGTGGAAGGCGTGCAGGCGCAGACGGAAACGATCTGGCACGCGCTGCGCAAGCAGCGGATGCCGGCGCTGCTGTACATGAACAAGCTGGACCGCATCGGCGCGCGCCCGGCCCAAGTTGCAGCGGAAATCGCCAAGCTGCTGACGGACCGCGCCGTGCCGATCCAGGCTCCGCTCGGACAAGGCGAGTCGTTCCGCGGCGTGGCGGAGCTGTGGGGCGGCGAAGAGCCGGCGATGCCGGCGGGCGAACTGGAGCAGGCGCGCCAGGCGGCGCTCGAGAAGCTGGCGGAGTGCGACGACCGCGTGCTGGAGCGCTACCTCGCGGGCGAGTCGATCGCTTCGTCGGAAGCGCGGGCCATCGCCGGCGAACTGGCGCGGCGGTCGGAGCTGCACCCGCTGCTGTACGGCGCGTCGAGCAAAGGCATCGGCGTGGCCGAACTGCTGCAGGCGGCAGTCGATTTTCTGCCGTCGCCGGCGGGGCGGGCCGACAAGCCGCTGTCCGCGGTCGTGTTCAAGCTCGAGCGGGACAAAACGATGGGCCGGCTCGCATTCGTCCGCGTCTACGACGGCTCGATCCGCAATCGCGATACGGTGCGCAATTTCACCGGCGGCACGGAAGAGAAGGTGACGCAGATCCGGTTGATCGACGGCCGCAAGCACGAGGATGCCGGTATTGTCGAAGCGGGCGGCATCGCGGCATTGTGCGGCTTGCAGCACGCGCGCGTCGGCGACGTGCTCGGCGTGCCGGACGCGGTGCCGCCGGCGCAGCATCTTGCCTTGCCGCTGCTCACGGTGCAGGTGAAAGCGGCCAGCGATGCGTTGTACCCGGCGCTGACGGCGGCGCTGCAGGAGCTGTCCGAGGAGGACCCGCATCTGGACGCACAGTGGCTGGCGGAGGAGCGGGGGCTTCATCTGAAGGTGATGGGCAACATTCAGCTGGAAATTATCGCGAACCTGCTGCAGAGCCGGTTCGGTCTGACGGCGACGTTCGGGCAGCCGTCGATCATTTACAAGGAAACGCCGAGCCGCGCGGGCTACGGGTTCATCGCATACACGATGCCGAAGCCGTGCTGGGCGATTCTGCGTTTCGCGATCGAGCCGGGCGAGCGGGGCAGCGGTTTGCGCTACCGTTCGCTCGTGCGGACGGACGATCTGCTGGCGCAGTACCAGAACGAAGTGGAGCGGCGCGTGCCGGAGGCGCTGCTGCAAGGGCTGCGCGGCTGGGAGGTCACCGACCTGGCGGTGACGCTGGTAGAAGGTCAGCATCATGTGTGGCATACGCATCCGCTCGATTTTGCCGTGGCGACGCCGATGGGCATCATGCAGGGGCTGGCGGAGACGGGTACGACGCTGCTGGAGCCGCTGCTGCATTTCCGCATTGCGGTGCCGGAGGAGTATGGAGGCAAAGTGCTGGCCGAGCTGGCGCAGATGCGCGCGACGTTCGAGCCTCCGTCCGTCGCCGGCGGGCGGCTTACGGTCGAAGGCACGATGCCGGCGGCGACGTCGCTCGAGTATCCGGTGAAGCTGAGCTCGCAGACGGGCGGCCGCGGCACGATCGCGACGTCGTTCGCCGGCTATGCTCCTGCGCCGCCGGACGTGCAGGCAGAGCGGCAGCGTCGGGGCGTCAATCCGCTCGACCAGGCGAAGTACATCCTCAGCGCTCGCAAGGCGCTGTCGGTGTAGCCTTGCGCCGCTTAGAACGACAGCTCAACCGTCGTCGGCATGACGCCGGCCGGGCAGTCGAGGCGGTACAAGCCTTGTGCGGCGTCGGCCGTTTCAATCGGCGTCTCGCTGCCGTTGACGACCGCCCGCGCCGGTCGGCGCGCGGACACGAACGAAAATATGCCGCCGTCCTTGAGGAGCACCGTTGCGCGGTCCTCGGCGAAACGGGCTTCGAGCACGGCATCTGCGGCGACCAGCTTGTCCGTCAGCCCGATCGCGGTGAATGCGCCGGTTTCCGGCACGATGACGTACAGCTCCGCCTCGAGCGGCGCTACGCGGATCCGGAGCCGTTCCTCCGCGCCCATCCGGCGAACCGTATGGCGGAACGAATCGTACGCCAGGAAACGCTCGCCGGCCAGCCCGGGAATATCGGCCGGGCCGATTTCGCCCTCCAGCACGTCCTCGTCTTCATACGCGTGGAAGGCCGCCACAATGCCTGCCGCGCCCGCCGTATTCCACATCTTCAGCGGCGCTCTCGTGCGCTGCGGGTCCTTCGTCAGCCAGTCTTTTGTCGGCCGGCCGGGCTGACTGCAGCGGATAATGCGTCCGTCGCTGTAGACGAGCGGCCGAATCATGGCGGCGTTCGTCTTCCCGGGAGCGTCGCTGAAGTAAACCGGCCCGCCGCTGACGGCGCGCAGCGTCATATGCGGCAGCGCGTCGTGGTGCCCCGTCCAGAACATGTCGTAATCGCCCCAGTAAACCGCGCCGTGGTAAAACGAATTGTACGCGTTCTGCAGCGCGTGTTCCCCGAAGCCGCGGTAAATGTTCGGCAGAAAATCGTTGCTGCTGCGGGGGCGTCAGCGGGGGCCGGCAGCTTGTCGGCCGAAAGCAAGGCGAGGGCGACTTCGCCTTCGCCTGCGATGTGCGCAAAGGCGGTTATGCCCGCGAGGGCGATCGGCGGCGCGTCTGCGCCATCGAAGCGGATGGTTGCGGATTGCGAATCAAAGCGGAACATGGGCGTCCCAGGCTTACCGGGGGTAAGTCAAGCAAAACTGACGCCCTAGGTGCGATGGAGAGAGGGCCGGCGGCTGACCGCTGCGCGCGGGAATCCTCTCTGTCATCAAGGTAGCTCGCAGCCGCGTCCGCAGCAAGGTCGAATATTCAAGATCACGGGTAAAATGGATCGGAATCCGGCGGAAGCGGGCTGCGGGTACGTGTCACTGCCAGGGTACGAAAGTGAGTGGCTTCGGTGTGTTGTCAATTAGAATAAAATTTCCAAAATCGGAGAGGGAATCGGTAAAAAAGCTAGTCAGGGATCGTGTGCGAAAATAAGGCGGAAAACCCGGCTTAAATCGCTGGCGCTGCCCGGACCAGAGCCAATAAGGAGGAAAACCCGGCTTAAATTGCTGCCGCTGCCCGGATCAGAGCCAATAAGGAGGAAAACCCGGCTTAAATCGCTGCCGCTGCCCGGATCAGAGCCAATAAGGAGGAAAACCCGGCTTAAATTGCTGCCGCTACCCGGATCAGAGCCAATATGCCGTAAATCCGGGCTTTAATCGTTAGCTATGCTGCGGCCATGATCGTTACGCCTGAGAGCACTCCCATTTGCCAACATGAAGGGATGCCGTCCGCCCTGTCGAAAGTAGTAGACAACAACGAAGAGCCGGCTGAAGGGATTGGCGGAAAATAGTAATAGGAGGGCATAACGTGAAGCAAATGGAAACGATCGTGGTGGAAAAACCGTCTTTTACCGTAATCGGAAAACTGGGCCGGGGAGCGGCAAGGGACGCTGTTGACTGGATCCCGCCGTTATGGCAAGTAGCGAACAGTCGATTTGCGGAAGCAAGCGACCTGGCGAAGCGGGATGCGGAAGGGAATTTGGTCGGGATTTGGGGCGCGATGAGCGATGTGCTGGAGCGGTTTGAACGGTGGGGGGAGGAAGGCAAATATTTGGCCGGGGTGGAGGCTGTAGATGATGCCGTCGCACCGGAAGGCTGGACCCGCTGGGTGGTGCCCGCATTCCGGTATGTTGCAGCCCCCTGTACGCTGGACAGCTATAAGGAAACGATGCAGCGAATCTTGACCGACTATTTGCCGTCCCATGGCTATGCGATCGCTGGCGCGATACAGGAATATTATCGTCCCGGGGACCGGGAGGAGCACCTGTCGTTGTATGTTCCGATCGGGCGGTTATAAGAGAAACAGCGCCGAACGGCTGCAACGTAACAATAAGGAGGAAACGGGAAATGCGACTCCTATCGCAAAAAGATGCCGGTACTGTTTCAACCAGGGAGCTGATGGAAAGCTCCTGGCCCAAGTTTATGGCTCCCGATCGGGAAACGATGCGATACTGGCGGGACATGCGTAACTTGTTTCCGGAGTATCAACTGCTGCTGTTTGACGGCGACAAGGTGGTTGGCATGGGGAACTCGCTTACTCTTGTTTGGTCCGGTAAACCGGAAGACTTGCCGCTTAATTGGCCGGATACGCTCATGCGGGGGGTCGAAAATCGGGATATTTCTTCATTAAACACTTTAGCGGGCGTCAATATCTCCATTCATGCGGATTTCCGGTCATCCGGATACAGCAGGCAGCTTTTGGAAGGGTTTAAGGCGTTGGCTCGGGAAAAAGGGTTCGAAAGGGTGATCATCCCGGCGCGCCCCAGCTTCAAAGTGCAATATCCGCTCACGCCGTTCGAAACGTATATTCATTGGAAACGCGAGGACGGAGCGCCGTTCGATCCGTGGATTCGCACGCACTGGAAGCTGGGCGCCGAAATCGTACAACCGATTCACCAGGCCTTTACCGCAAAAGGGACGGTTGCCGAGTGGGAACAATGGACAGGAATGAAATTTCCTGAAAGCGATGCTTATGTTGTGCCGGGAGCACTGATGCCGGTTCGCATTAATGTAGAGCAAGATATTGGCGTATATGACGATCCCAATGTGTGGGTGGAGTACAAACTGAAAGCCTGACGTCCCGCAAGTTGGGTTTCCCCCGGAATATGCAAGGAGCCAAGCGGATTATTCCGGGGGACCGTCGCCCACCAAAGCGCCACTGTAAGGCTGAAATCAGCCTTATTCCGCCCGCAACTCGCCCAAACGCTGCTGTAAGGCTGAAATCAGCCTTATTTCGCCCTCCGCTCGCCCAAACGCCACTGTAAGGCCGAAATCAGCCTTATTCCTCCCGTCGCTCGCCCAAACGCCACTGTAAGGCTGAAATCAGCCTTATTTCGCCGGCCGCCTGCTAAAGCACCCCAACCATCCATGGCTGTTAGCTTGCCGACAACACCCCACTCCTCTCCACTCGCCCGCTTTCTCCGATTTTGTTCAGCTTTTGTTAATGTCCCTTATGCGACAATGGTTGGAGGAATTGGGAGGGGGCCCGGTTTCGTCGCGCGAATGTGACGATGGGATCGGTCCCTGCCCTGCATAAGGAGGAAGACACAGATGAATGCACGCTGGAAGGCTGCATTAGCCAGGCTTCTTATTGTGGCATTGGTGCTGCAGCCGGGATACTTGCTGCCCGGAGGTGCCGTTTATGGCGCGGAGCCGGGCAACGATTCGACAACGACAGCGGTTTACGGCGGAGACGAATCCGCAATTCCAACCTCAACTCCAACCGAATACGGCGAAGCTGATCCGCTTGATCCGCCGGCTCAGGATGCGCCGCCGACCGGCTTGTCGCGGTTCAGTTTGTTGTCCGATGTTTCCGACGGACCGACGACTTCGCTCCAGAACTATACGTGGGAGCAGCCAACGGTCAACATCCCGCCGCCGGCCCGGGAGATGGCGGCGATGGCGTATGACGAAACGGCCAAGAAGGTTGTGATGTTCGGCGGGATGGGCAACGTGGCTCCGCTCGACGATACGTGGATATGGGACGGTGCGGCGAAGACGTGGACGGAGATGGTGGAAGGAGATCAGCACGAGCCGATTGCGCCGCATCCATCCGCGCGCAAAGCCGCGGCAGCTGCCTACGATCCGAACATCGGCAAGGTGCTGCTGTTCGGAGGCTTTGACGCGGCCGGCGCGCCGCTTGGCGATACGTGGCTGTGGGACGGGCTCGCGCAAACCTGGGAATCCCTTGGCGACATGCCCGGCGGCCCGTCGGCGCGTGGCGGCGCCCAGCTTGCTTATGACGGCGAACAGTTGGTGCTGTTCGGCGGCTACGGAGATAGCGATACGTCGCCGTTCGGCGATACCTGGCTATGGGACGGCAACTCTTGGACGGATGTGACGCCGGCCGATGCGAGCGACTCGCCGCCGCCGACCTTCTTCGGCGGAATGGCGTTCGACGGGCAATCGGCGGTTTTGTATGGCGGCAATCTGGGCAAGGTGACGAGGACGCACAAAGGTACGGTAGTCAATGGAAGCGCCCCTTCCCAGGTAATGACGTATTACGATTCGTCCGCAAAGCTGTGGAAATGGGATCGCGTCGAACATAAATGGACCGAGTTCACGTGGAGCCCTATTACGGAAGGGCCGGAAAAGCTCAAAACCTTTTCGCTGTCCGACGGCACTTACGAATACGGCCGCTGGGGTCATGCGATGGCGTATGACAGCGTCAATCGGCGCGTCGTGACCTATAGCGGTGTAGAGGAACATGCCTATTATGTTTGGGGCGGCACTCATAATTTTTCGGTTTACCACATGTATTATCCGATAAACAACTATAACCTGGTATATGGATGGACAGGGGAAGAATGGGAGCTTGCCTGGCAAGGCAAGGGCGGCTATGAGGTCGGATATGCGGAAGTTGTCCCCGAGCACGCCGGTCAATATGAGTCATGGCCTTACAGCTTTCCTTTATCGCGCATCTACGCCAGCATGGTGTTCGACGGCTATAACATGCTCCTTTTCGGCGGCAAGCGCAAGGAGTTTGAGCTTCGCCAATATTACTATCCTTGTACGACAATTACTGACACGAGATGCCACGCAATAGCTAATCTGCCCGAACAAATCGTGGACGAAACGTGGCTGTTCGGCTATGCGCCGCCGGGAGCGCCGAGCATCAAGCTTAACAGCGACCCGATTATCGCTTACGACCCGAACAAGGTGAACGACACGGTCAGCGTGGTGGTCAACGTATACGGGGCCGGCGGCGGAACGATCAGCGCGCGCGGCATTGAATATCGTATCGCCGTTCAGCCGGACGAAACGCCAAACGACTGGACCAAGTTGCCGTACAACGGCTCGGGGAGCGGAACCGGCACGTTCACTGCCGTGCTGAACAATCCCGTTTGGCAAAAAACGTACGAAGTGCGCGGCTACGCGACGAATCAAACCGGCACCAGCTATACGGAGCCTGTCACTTTCATCCTGGAAGACCACCCGAACGTGCATGAGCCCGACGTTCGCTTCGAACGGGTCGGCTCCTCGATTCTCCACGAAAAAGATAAAAAACGAATCGTCGCGGTCGGCAAAAACATGTTCGATTTGCTGCGCAAACCGACCAGCGGCATCGACTACTATTTGGAGGGAGCCGACGGCACTCCGTACAAGCTGGATTACAACGTCATCGACGAGCGCCAACTGGAATTGACATGGAAGGACGATCTTCCGCTCGGCAAATATGACGTTTACCTGAAGCACGATTATTTCGAGCCGTTTACGTTCCTTGACGCGCTGGAACTGATCAATACCAGCTTCTACAAGCCGCGCAATTTTGCCAAAATCGAGGTGCCGAGCACGCCGTTGCCAGCGTCGAACGAGGTGAGCAAGCTGACGCTGCAGGGGCCGTTTACGGAAAGTCCTTCCGCCCCCGGGGTGTATATGCTAAGCGATACGTCCGAACCGGTCGTCATCAACGATAACGTGCTGTTCAAGGGCAGCAGGCTCGAAGTGGACAAAACCGGCAGTGTCACGACGATCAGCGGCAATGGCCGACTGTACTTGAACGGCGCCGGAACGTCTAAAGTGAACGTACCGTACACGCTGCGGGACGGCGAGTGGACGATGACGTCGGACCATTTCGCCATTGATCTCGACAGCGAACCGGCAGCCGACTACTTGAATATGAATATGCCGATCAAGCTGAAGTCGGCCACGTTCGTGCCGGGAGGCTTGCGGTTCACCGGCGACATGCAGGTGGAGCTTCAGGCGGGGAAAGAACGCATCAGCGACACGGTGCCGATCGATACGCTCATGCTGCGCGGCAACCAATTCGAGCTGGCCGGCACATACGATTTGGACGCCTCGTTCAAGCTCGGACCATTCGATGTCGAGAAGCCGACGCTCATGATCAACAGCCGGACGGGTTCCGCCGTCAATCTGATGTCGACGAGCCGGCTCTCAGGCAGCGCGCTCGAATTCAAGCTGAGCATGTGGGCCGTTCAAGGCCGGATCGATTCGGCGTATTACGATTTGAGCGGGCCGACGAATTACGGGTCGACCGGTCTGAAGGTCGGTTATATGACCGGACAGGCTTGGGGACTGGCCGATCGGACGGAAATTTCGCAGCGGTTTTCGCTGCGCGGTTCCGTCTCCGATACGTTGGCTCCGCTACGGAAAGTCGGCGATACGAGCATACCGCTGCTGAGTGCGGAGCAGTCCGAAATCTCGATGGCTTCTTACGGTCTTGCCGCGTCGGGAATGCAGAAGCTGTACGGGGTGCCTCTCCCGGACACGAAGACGACGGCAGTGGCGGATCCGTTGACAGCCCAGTTGCCGGGATTCCCGCTTCCGGGCTTCACCGCGCAGGGGACGCTGAATTTGTACGGGTTGGTGCAGGGGAACGCGCAATTTTATTCGAACGCCGAGATCGGCTTCGCCGGCCAAATGAAGGCGAAGATTGAAGTGCCGGAAGGAATTCCGCATGTCGGCGGCGCAACGGTTACCAACGTCAATGTCAGGATCGACGCCAAAGGTTTGTACGGTTCGTTCACGTACAACGATGTCGGGGTTACGATGACGTATACGTTCAAGGACGAAACGATGATGTACGAACTGCTGCTGCCTCCTCCGCCGCCGCCGTTCTGGGTCACGTACCTGGAAATTATGTCGACGGTACAGGATTATGCCGGATTTTTCATTATGGGCAAACGTGCCGAGGTAGGGATTTTGTCCACGCCGACAGTGACGTTCAAGCTGACGCAAACCGCCGGTATCGCTCAGCCGGCCGACCGGCAAACGCTGCAGGGTGTCGCCGCCCGCACGGAAGCGGGCAAGCTGACTTCGCGCGCCATGGAAACCGCGCTGCAAGCGCAAGCGCACGACGCCGACGGCGGCGCATCTTACCGGTTCCCGGTGGGGCGGCCGTATACGGGCTGGATTACGCTGTCCGGCGATCAGCAGGACGTGACGATTGTCGCTCCGGCGAACGCGACAGGAGGCGCCGGCGGCACGGCGACCCCGGCGGAACGTTTTTACGACGCCGCAACCGACACGACGTTCGCGCGGGTTGCGTTCGCGCAGATCGGAACCTGGGAGCTGTCGACGAAGCGGCCGTCCGCGATGCGTCTGCATGAGCTGCTTTACGTGAACGCGGCGGAGCTCGGTATGGACGAGCTTGCGGCTGCATGGCAGCAACTGCCCGACCGGCAGGTTACGGCAGTCACTGTCGAAGAGAGCGGCGCCTATTGGCTCGAGATCGGCTCCAGCCCGGGCGAAACGCTGCTGTATAAACCGGACGGGCGCCCGTACAAGCTGCAAACGTCGACTTCCGCGCCGGATTGGAACGCTTATCGCGGCCCGAACGACACCTTGTATGTGCTGCTGGACGCCGCACAGCCGGGCACCTGGCTGATTGACGGCGGAACGTCGCCGAGCGCCGCCCTGTACAAAGTGCCGCCGCGGTCGACGATGACGGACGCGCAGGAATGGGTGGACTCCGGCTTGTACCCGACGATCGTCAAAGTCGACAATCCGGGCTTGGGCCAGGCGATTGTGGACATTTACGGTGCCGATGAAAATACGTTGTTGTACTCGCCGGGCGGCAATCCGTATCCGCTGCAGTTGGATGAGAATGAGCCGGGATGGAACGCCATCTACGATCCCGCGCTGGGAAAACTGACAGTGCTGCTGAACGGCCAGTCGATTGTCGGCGATTGGACGGTACGCGGCAGCCGGTTTGCGGAAGCGGTCGTGTACACGACCGATCGCAAGCTGAAGTCGCCCGGAGCGCTGCAAGCGGAAGGCGAACATACTTTTACGCTGGAATTGCCGCAAGCGGGCGATTATTTGCTCGAGCTGGGCGGCGCGACTGAGGATACCGTGCTGACCGGCCCGGACGGCCAAGCTTATTCGCTTGTATTTGACGAGCAGTCGCCCGGACGCAACGCCAGGCTGCAGAAAGCGGCGGAGCGCACGCCGGCAAGCCCGATCGGAAGCATTGCGCACATCGGCACGAACCGGCCGATCGCCGATCCGCGCGACACGTTGTATGTGACGCTGCCGAAAGGCGCTTCGGGCAAGTGGAAGATCCAAACGACCGAGCGGATCACGTGGGCGATCCACCAGCTTCCGCCGGCGCCGGCCATAACCGAAGCGAAAGCGGCGGTCCAGCCCGGAGCCGACAACCGGCTCGGGTTGACTTGGTCCGTTGCGAACGGCAGGCCGGGCACAACAGTGGCGGTCATGCTGACGAACGGCGAACAGACATGGCTCGGTCCGCTGATCGCGCAAGGGCTTCCGGCCGCCGGTCGGACGACGATCGATATTCCCGCGTCGATCCTGCCGGGCACTTACCGGGTAGCGTTCGTGGCAAGCAGCGACGGAGGGGCGCCGCTTTATGCGATGGCCGACCAGGCGATAACGGTCAGCTCTCCCGTGTCGTTGCCGGCGCCCGGGCAACTGGCGGTCCAATCGACCGGCAACGGCGATGTGACGCTGACGTTCAACTCGCTGTCGCAGCCGGTGACGATGTATCGCGTCTGGGTGCAGACGGACGGCGACATGCAGCCGGTAATGGATGTTGTGCCGGAACCCGGCCAGCAGCAGCAGGTCGTCGTATCCGGTTTGCCAACGGAAGCCAGCTATACGTTTGCCGTTTCGGCGTTGGCGGATGGCGGGGCGGGGCGCCCGTCGGCCAGTCCGCTGTCGGCAACGGTCCAGGCAACGCTCTCCGTGCCGCAGCCGGCCGAATTGACCCTTGCGGCGGAAACGGGCGGCGTTCCCGTCAAGGAGCGTTCGCATGCAGCGTATGACGACGGAAGCGAGAAGCTGCTCTTTACTTCGGCCGAGCAGGTTGCGCTGCGAATCGGCTCCGATCAGAACGTCAGTGTGAAAGTGAGCGTATACGGCGGGACTCCCGAGACCCGTTCCGTGGCGGCCGGCCAAAGCGCGTCGTTTTCGCTGAACGACATGCTGGGCAGCTTGCCGCTGGAGGAGCGGCAATACCGGCTGACCGTCGAGGCAACGAACGAAAGCGGCGACACCAGCCGCTTGCACCGCACGCTGATCATCGACCGCACGAAGCCGGCGCTGATCGCCACGAACGGCAACGATGCGCTCGGCAAGCCGAAGTCGCTTACAGGTACGGTTGTCACGGACAGCCGGATGTATATTGCCGGTCAGACCGAGGCGGGCGTGACGCTGACAGTGTATGGCAACATGGTGCCGCTTGACGACAAGGGCGGGTTCTCGTACTATTTGCCGCTGCTGTGGCAGGACGGAGAAGGAAGCAAGGCGGTCAAAATGACGGCCGTAGACGACGCGGGCAACGAGACCGAGTACCGGTTCGAAGTGCTCCGCGGCACGGAGGATCCAATCCCGGATCGGCTGGACGCACTGGCCGCGCTTGTGGTGGCGGGCGGTCAACTGGATCGCGTGTATGACGTTGCCGATACGACTTACAGCTATACGATCACCCCGTCATCCGGCAAAATCAAGCTTTATGCCGCCGCGTCCCATCCGGATTCGCCGATTACGGTGGACGGGGTTGATATCGCCGCTAGCGGGTACGCGGAGCTTGACGTTCCGACAGCGGGCCGGACGGTGCAGCTCGTCGTCAACTCGAGCAAAACCTATAGCTTGCAAATCGCCGGCTATCTGCCGGATTCTACGGAGCTGGAGCAACTCGAGCTGCACGACGCAACTGGCGGCGGTCAGCCGGAAGCGCTGCAAGCGCCGTACTTCTCCGGAGGCAGCGTCAACTACGCTGTATACGTGAACCATCAAGTGGCCAAGGTGACGCTGACGCCGAAGTCGCTGCAGGCCGTGTCTTCAATCAAGGTGAACGATGCCGCGACACCGGACGGGCAAGCGTCCGCGCCGATCGACTTGCAGGTGGGAAGCAATACGGTGACGGTAGAAGTGAAATCTGCCGATCTGTTGAACACCAAAACGTACCAAGTGACGATTGTTCGCGCCGGCAGCGACAATGCGCAGCTGCAGCAGCTGACGATTGGCGGCGCGGAAGTCGAATGGTCGTCGGCGTTTGACGCGAATACGAACGAGTATCGGATCGTCGTGCCGAACGACGCGACAACGCTGACCGTTCTCGCCGCCGCGGAGCATGCGCAAGCGAAGCTTCACCTGGACAATGAAATCGTGCCCGGTGGCGTGGAGCAGCAAGTGGATCTGACACAGGGCAAGACAAGCCTGTCGATCGAGGTCGAGGCGCAGGACGGCACGCGCAACGCGTACAAGATTCGCATCCAGCGGCAGCAGGAAACGCCGGGCACGCCGCCGCGACTGACTGCGCTGGAGCTGGTCGGAAGCCAGCTCGATGCCGAGTTTTCGCCGTACAAGCGCTCCTATCGAACGAATGCGACGTACGCTTCGACAGCCGCCATTGCCGCGACCGCGGACGATCCGTACGCTGTCATCAAGGTGAACGGCGCCGAGCCGGGAGCGGACGGCAAGTTTGCCGCCAACCTCGCGTACGGCGCGAACCTGCTTAAAGTGAACGTGGAGTCGAAAGACGGCAAGTCGTCGGAGACGTATTCGATCGCGATCGAGCGCAAGCGCGAAATCGTTTACGACGATCCGTCGCCAACGCCAACGCCGACGCCTTCGCCGGGGACCGCGGGTGTTGGCGGCGCGGCAAGAACGGTTTCGGTCGAAGGCGAAGACGGCGATTGGACGGTCCAGGTCCAAATCGTACGCAGTCGAACGGAGAAGGGGAGCGCTGTCGACACGCTCCGGCTGGACGGCAAAAAAGCCCGTGAAATTGTAGCCAAAGCAAACGAAACCGGCAAACGAACGGTGCGCGTGCACGTGGCCGATCTGGCGGACGATCCCGCGGACGAACGGATCGTAACCGTCGATGCCGAATCTCTGCGAATGCTTGCAGCCGATTCGCTCACATTGGAGATCGTGCTTCCGGAAGGCCGCATCGTCATTTCGGGACAATCGCTTGCGCAGCTTGGCGAGCGAGGGGAGGAGCTGTTTTTCCGGATCGTGCCGGTTCAGAGCGATGAGGAGCGCGGCGACATCGAAAGCCGTGTGCTGAGCGCCGAGCTGGTGAACGGGGAGCCCGGCGTGCAAGCCGAAATCGTCGGCAAACCGGCCCGGATCGAAACGAATTATGCCGGTACCCGCACCGTGCTCGTGTTCCCGCTGGCGCAGCTCGCCTTGCCGCAAGATCCGGCAGCGGCGCAGCGCTTGCTTGCCGAACTGGCCGTTTACATCGAACACAGCGATGGAGAAAAGGTGCTGAAGCGCGGCACAATTCAATACGACAAGTCGGGCAATGCCGAGCTTGCGATCGAAATCGATAAATTCAGCACGTTTACGATCGTGCGTCTGCGCGACGTTGCCGGCAATGGCGGCAAGGAGCCGGCGCCGTATATGGACGGCTATCCGGACGGCACGTTCCGACCGGAGCAGCCGATGACGCGGGCGGAGCTAGCCGCGGTGCTCGAACGGCTGCGGCGTCAGGCCGCCGCGGATACCGCTGCGCCGGAGCCGGACTTGGCGGCTGAGGCTTACGCCGATGTGGCGCCCGATCATTGGGCGGCGCAGGCGATTGAAGGCGCGCAGCGTCGCGGCTTGATGGTTGGCGATCCGGACGGAAGATTCCGGCCGGAATCGTTCGTCACGCGCGCGGAGCTGGCCACGATTGCGGCGAGATGGGCCGGGACGGGCGGCGAGGAAGCCGGCCAAGAGCCGCTGCCTGCGGCGTTCCGCGACGCGGAAGGCCACTGGGCGGCGCGGGCGATTGCCGCGGCCAAGGCGGCAGGCTGGCTGCTCGGTTACCCGGACGGCAGCTTCCTGCCGGACAAGGCGCTGAGCCGGGCGGAAGCGGTGAGCGCGCTTAACCGGCTGCTCGGCCGGGCTGCCGCGGCGGGCGCGGGACAACCGTCGACGTCGCGTTGGCCGGACGTGCCGAACGACCATTGGGCGCTGGCCGACATCACGTCGGCGACAGGAAACTAACACAAAACCGCCGGATCCCGAGGGTCCGGCGGTTTTTGTGTGTCGCTTGCTCCGCTCAGGCGGACATGTTCCGCAGCTCCGCTTCGAGCCGGTTCAAGTTTTGTTCGTTGGCCGGTTCGGCGATTTTTTTGACGGCGTTTAACACGGCCTCCGTTTCGAAACGCTGACGCCACGTCAGTCTCGTTTGGCCGCCCAGATCCTCCAATACCGCCGTGAGCTGAAAATAAGGCTCGCAAATATGCCGCAACACGATCCGCTCGGGGCCAACTTCGACAAATTCGCTTTTGTTCGCGTAATCGATGCCGTTCGGCCCGTGCATCACAAACTCCCACAGCCCTCCCGGCCGCCAATCGAATACGTGAAACGTGTTCGTAAACCCGTCGGGGCCCCACCACCGGGCCAAATGCTCGGGTTTGGCCCAGGCGTTGTAAACGAGCGCCCGGGGAGCGTCGATCACCCTCGTTGTCACCAGTTCGTAAGGTTCCGTTTGATTTTGCATCGTCATATTCATTCCTCCGATTCATATGGTAGCTTCTCGTAACGTCGCCGATGTCCGGCTTGTCTGCACTTCCATCATAGAACATGACGTAACGTTAGGTTCAAGTGTTTTTTCGCTGTCGCACCGGTGCCGCAGGCAGGCCCGAACGTGAAATAAGCCATAAAAAATGGCCTATTGGCGCGATTTCGCCTGTTGCAGTGGAAATAGCCAATGAAATCACTGGCTATTTTCTCCAAACGGCCGCCAAAATCGCCCATTTCGGCCGAATAACCAGCGAAATCACTGGCTATTTTGCGGGAGGCCCCTCTTTTTTGCGCAATAAGCCATAAAAAGTGGCCTATTTTCGCCGAGGCGGGCGATCCAGGTCGATCCGAGGGCGGTCCCGTCGATTTTGACGGCAAAATCGGTTGATAATCAAGGTTGCCAGCGTGCGGCCTGACAAAAGATGGTATGGTAAAGCTGGATACCCAAAGACGAGGAGCGAACAATCGTGGAATTGCACCTGACGCGCACAACGAACGAGGCGGACAGCGCTTATGTCGTAAACGGCATGATTGCGTTTAACGCGATGCACATGGCCGACGATTTGAAGGGGAGATATGAACCGGTCACGCTGGCGTTAAAGGATGACGACGGCCGGACGGTTGGCGGATTGGTGGGAGAAGTATGCTGGAACTGGCTGGAGGTAAAATATTTGTTCATCGATGAGGCGTACCGCAAGCTCCGCTACGGCACGAAGCTGCTGGAGGAAGCGGAACGGCTGGCCAGAGAGCGGAAGTGCGACTTCATCAAGCTGGATACGCTGAGCTTTCAGGCGCTTGATTTTTATAGGAAACAAGGCTACGAGGTGTACGGCACGCTCCCGGGCGCCGGAAGGCATACGCATTACTATTTGAAAAAGGAGCTGACGTCATGACAACCGCGGCAAAATCCGCTATAATGAGGCTTATGCACACGTTAACATGAAACGGGCCGGAACCGGCGGACGAGCCGGCCGGCGATCGATTGGAGGATATTCGCATGCAGAAGAGCGACGGGATGAACTATGCGCCGCAGGGCAAGCCGAATGCGGTGGTGGGGCCGGGTCAATTCGTGTTTGCGGCGGCGGCGCTGGATCACGGCCATATTTACGGCATGACGAACGGTTTGCTTGAGGCGGGAGCCGAGCTGAAGTGGGTGTACGACCGCGACCCGGCCAAGACGGCGGCATTCGCGGCGAAGTTCCCGCAGGTGCAAATCGCCGACTCGCTGGAAACGATCCTGAACGACGCGGAAGTGAAGCTTGTCGCCGCGGCGGCGATTCCGAACGAGCGCGGTCCGCTCGGCCTGCGCGTGATGGACGCGGGCAAGGACTATTTTACCGACAAAACGCCGTTTACGAGTCTGGACCAACTGGAGGCGGCGCGCCGCAAGCATGCGGAAACCGGGCGCAAATACGCGGTATACTACAGCGAACGGCTCCATGTCGAAAGCGCAGTATACGCCGGCCAACTGATCGAGCAGGGAGCGATCGGCAAGGTCGTCAGCCTGAACGGCTTCGGCCCGCACCGGTTGAACGCGCCGAGCCGGCCGGACTGGTTTTTCAGGAAGGAGCAGTACGGCGGCATTCTCGCCGACATCGGCAGCCACCAGATCGAGCAGTTCCTCTACTACACCGGCGCCAAAGACGCCACCGTGCAGGCGAGCCGCGTGGCCAACTACAACAACAAGCAGTATCCGGAGCTGGAGGATTTCGGCGACGCCACGGTGACGGCCGACAACGGAGCGACGTTCTACTTCCGCGTCGACTGGCTGACGCCGGACGGGCTCGGCACGTGGGGCGACGGGCGCACGTTCATTCTCGGCACGGAAGGCTATATCGAGCTGCGCAAATACATCGACGTCGCACGCGACAAGTCGGGCGACCACGTTTATCTCGTCAACAAGGATGGCGAGCAGCATTTTGAAGTGAGCGGCAAAATCGGTTATCCGTTCTTCGGCCAGCTCATCCTCGACTGCATCAACCGCACAGAAAACGCGATGACGCAGGAACACGCGTTCAAGGCGGCGGAGCTGTGCCTGCGCGCGCAGGAGCAAGCGGTACGGGCGGAATAACGGCCGACGCGGGGCGAAAATAAAACGGCAGCAAACGAACTGTTATTTGGTTTCGTTTGTTGTCGTTTTTTGCTATGCTTTGGGGAGACAACGAAACGACGAAGGGGGGAACGCGGATGTTTTCGCCGCAACGCAGGGAAACGATTGTGCAGCTGCTGCAGGAGAAGAAGCAAATCGTCGTCAAGGAGCTGGCGAAGCAGCTGAACGTGTCGGAAGGCACGCTGCGCACCGATCTGAAAATATTGGAGGAAGAAGGCGCGCTCGAACGAACGCACGGCGGGGCGATTCTGCCGCGGACGCATGTGGCGGATCACCGGGCGTCGTCGCGCAGCGATTTGAACCGCGAGGAGAAAAAACGAATCGGCCAGGCCGCGGCGGCGCTCGTCCGTCCCGGGCAATGCGTCATTCTCGACGCCAGCTCGACGGCGCTGGAGCTCTCGCGGCATCTTGTCGACTACGACTATTTGACCGTCGTGACCAATGGGATCGAGGCGGCGCTCGAGCTGAACCGCAACCCGCGCATCAATGTGATTATGATCGGCGGCGTGCTGCGGCCGAGCTCGCGGACGATTGAAGGGCTGCTGGGCAAAAGCATTCTGTCCGACATCCATGCGGACCTGTTTTTTACGTCGGCGGAGGGGTTCAGCCTCGAGGCGGGCATGACCGATTTCAGCGTGTACGAATCGGAGCTGAAGAAGCTGATGGCCGAAAATGCCGGACGCGTCGTCGCCATGCTCGACTATACGAAGCTGAACCGGCGCTCGATCGCCACTTCGGTCAAAGCGGCGCAGGTGCACACGCTAATCACCGACGCCAAGGCGGACGCCGCTTTTCTCCGCCGGCTGAGCGGGATCGAAGTGATCGTGGCGAAGTAGCAGATAGCGTTGACGAATGACAACAAAACGTAACGAATACGACAATCACATGAAAACAATAACAAACGACGGCAAAAGTATACAATCGTTGACAAAGCGCAGCGATTCGCCGAATAATGAAACCATCCCCACACGTGTTGGAGGCAAAACAAGATGTCGCAATCGCATTTGGCGGAAATAGACGGGTTGATTATCGATTTGGACGGCACGGTGTTCCACGGCAGCCGGTTGATCGAAGGTGCGGCGGAAACGATCGCCCGGTTGACCGCGTTTGGCAAACGGATCGTATATTTGAGCAATCGGGGCAATTTGTCGCGGCGCGAGGTTTGCGACCGGCTGAACGGGCTTGGCGTACCTGCGGTGCCGGAGCAAATCGTCATGTCGTCGACGGTAACGGCCGGCTTCATGCGGCGCACGTATCCAGGCAGCCCGGTATGGGCGCTCGGCGAACAAGGGCTGCGCGACGAACTGGAGGAAGCCGGCGTGCCGCTGGCGGACCGGCCCGAGCAGGCGGACTGGCTGATCGTGACCTTGCACGAGTCGCTGACGTACCGCGAGCTTAACGACGCGTTCCGCGCGGTGCGCGGCGGAGCCCGCATCATCGCGACGAACTCGGACAAGACGGTGCCGGACGCCAGCGGCGCGGCGGCGATCGACGTCGCCGGCATGATCGGCGCGCTTACCGGCGCCGCCGGCCGGCTGCCCGATCTTGTCGTCGGCAAGCCGTCGTGGCTGATGGCCGAAGCGGCGCTTGCGGCGCTCGGCGGCGGCGTGGAGCGCGGGCGCTGCCTTGTCATCGGCGACAGCATGGAGTCGGACATCGCGCTTGGCCGGCTGTTCGGCATGAAAACGGCGCTGGTGCTGACCGGCTCGACGACGCGCGAGATGGCAGGCGTTGGCAAACATAAGCCGGATTATGTATGGGAATCGATTGCGGACGCTGTCATGTAAGTTTGGCGAATAAGAGTGAGTGAGTCCACTATCAACGAATTTCACTATCAACCGCTTGGGAGTTGATGTTCATGAATGAATCGGCGTTGATCCGCGACATGAAGGCGCGCGCCGCCGCTTGTTCCTGCGGCCGCCATCACCCGCTCGCCATCGACGAAATCGCCGTGGAGCGCGGGGCGCTCGGCAAGCTGGCGCCGTATGCGGCGGGTCGCGGCGCGCTGCGCGTGCTGATCGTCGCCGACGGCACGACATACCGGGCGGCGGGCGAACGGGCGGAGCGGCTGCTGGCCGCGGCAGGCATCGACGTTGCGTTATGCCTCGTCAGCGCGAACGCGCAGGGCGATGTCGTCGCCGACGAAGCGACGATCGTGCAGGTGATGATGCAGGCGTCGCAGGACGCGACGGATTTGTTCGTTGCCGTCGGCGCCGGCACGATCCACGATGTCGTGCGGTTCGTCGCCTGCAAGATGAACAAACCGTTCGTGTCGGTGCCGACGGCGCCGTCGGTCGACGGCTTCACTTCGGCCGGCGCGCCGATCCTGATCCGCGGCGACAAAATCACGGTGCAGGCGGTGTCGCCTGTGGCGATTTTCGCCGATCTTGACGTGCTGACGGAAGCGCCGCCGGCGATGGTTGCCGCCGGTTTTGCCGATATGCTCGGCAAATATACGTCACTGTTTGACTGGCGCTTCTCCCATGAAGTCGGCGGCGAGCCGTATTGCGCCGCCACCGAACAGGCGACGCGGCACGCGCTGGAGGCGTGCGTGACGAACGCCGCGGCGATCGCGCGGCGCGACGCGGACGGCATCGCCATCTTGATGAACGCGCTGATCGAGTCCGGGCTGGCGATGCTGCTGTTTGGCGCTTCGCATCCGGCTTCGGCCGCCGAGCACCATCTCTCCCATTACTGGGAGATGGCGTATTTGCGGCTCGGCCGGAGGCAGCTGCTGCACGGCGCCAAAGTCGGCGTCGCCTGCGCTATCATTAGCGGGCTGTACCACGAGCTGGCGGCCGGCGACGGGTTTGCCGCGCTGTGCGAGCGGCCTGGAGGAGGCGCTGCCGACGTCGCCGGCTTGCGCGAAGCGCTGCGCGTCGGCGTGCCGCAGCCGGCGCGCATCCGCGAGCTGCTGCGCGAAGTCGGCGGGCCGGATACGCCGGAGGCGATCGGCCTGGACGCCGAGCTGCTGCAGCGCAGCTTGCGCGAGGCGCACCGCATCCGCGCGCGCTACACGCTGCTGCGGGCGCGCAACGAGCGCTAGCGGCGCGCCGGGCAGGCCCGGGATCGCGGCCCGCCTGGCAAATAGGCCATAAAAAGTGGCCTATTCGCCCATTTTTAGGCATCGCGTCCACAATAGCCAGTGTTTTCACTGGCTATTGCGGCTCAAACGCCGCAAAATCGGCCTTTTTATTGAAATAGCCAGTGATTTTACTGGCTATTTTGGTGTTGCCGCCTTCTTTTGGCGGAATAAGCAATCAAACATGGCCTATTTCCGTTACGGCTGTTTCGTGGCGGGCGTTTTTTTCAGCGGTACAAGGAATTTCTTGCGGCAGGCGCGAATCGATTATAGGGTGCGGTTGTTGTCAAGGACGAGCGCACGATTTTGCAGGAAAGGAGTGAGGAAGATGACGCGCATTCAACAGCTGGCGGCGCTGCTGACCGAGTTGGAAGCGATCGATTTGACGCATACGCTCGAGGAAGGCATGCCGGTGTATCCGGCGCATTCCCGGTTTTATCACGGGCTTTGGGATTCGCAGGCAACCGGCAGCGCGGCGCTGTCGTACCAGCTGACGATTCACGAGCATTGCGGCACGCACATGGACGCGACGGCGCATTTTATGCCGGCGGGGCATCCGGCGCACCAGTTTATGGCGGATACGCCGATCGGGCAGTTTTACGCGCGGGCGCTGACGATCGATTGCGGCGGTTTTGCCGACAACGATCTTGTCACCCGCGAGAGGATCGAACGCTGGGAGCGCGAGCATACGGCCATTCGCGCCGGGGACGCGGTGTTGTTCCGCTTCGGTTGGGACCGCCACTGGAAGCCGCGGACGGAGCGGCCCGCCTATACGGTATCGTGGCCGGGCCTGAGCGGCGAGGCGGCGCAATATTTGGCCGACAAGCGGATCAAGGCGGTCGGCTGCGACACGCTGGCGATCGACTGTTCTTATTCGCGCGACAATCCGGCGCACCATGCGCTGCTTGGCAACGGGATCAACATCATCGAAAATTTGACCCGGCTGGAACGTATTTTGGGAGAATCGGTGCTGTTCGCCATGCCGCTCAAAATCAAGGAAGGCTCCGGCTCGCCGATCCGCGCGATCGCGTTTGTGGAGAAGCCGGCGCAAGCGTAACCCACGGGAACACAATGAAGAAAGGTGTGAGTCGCGATGCAGGAGACGAGGCAATTTTTGCGTTCGCTTGGCTACCCGGGCGGCGATCTGTACGAGCTGCCGACCTCGGAGAAACGGTTTCCCGACGGCGCGCAATACCGGGTTGAGCTGCCAAGCGTCGAAGGACCGCGCGCGCTGGAGGCGACGCTGGAGGAAATCGACCGCTACGGCCTGACGGTGCACCGCATCTCGCAAGGCAGCGGCATTATGCTGCTGACCGATGAGGAGATCGGCGAAATGACCGCCATGTGCGCCGGTCGCGGCATGGAGCTGAGCTTGTTCGTCGGTCCGCGCGGGACGTGGGACATCAGTGCGCTGCCGTTTACGGCGGCGGGCAAAGCGCTCGGCGTCCGCCACGAAGGCGCCGACCAGCTCGTGTACGCGATCGAGGACTTGAAGCGCGCCGCCGCGCTCGGCGTTCGCGGGGCGCTCGTCGGCGACGAAGGGCTGCTGCTGCTGACGAAGGAAATGAAGAAGCAAGGGCTGCTTCCTGCGGATTTTGTGATCAAGTGTTCGGTGCAGATGATGGCCGCCAATCCGGTATCGGTGCGGTTGATGCAGGATTTGGGCGCGGACACGTACAACCTGCCGACGGCGCTGACGCTGCCGAAGCTGGCCGCGATCCGCCAGGCGACCGACATTCCGCTCGACTTGTACGTCGAGGTGCCGGACAATTTTGGCGGCTTCATTCGCCATTACGAAATTCCGGAGCTGATCCGCATCCTGGCGCCGGTGTACATCAAGTTCGGTTTGCGCAATCACCCGGACGTATATCCGTCGGGCAAACAGTGGGAAGCGACGAACATTTCGCTGTGCCGCGAACGGGTGCATCGCGCCGCGCTCGGCATGCAAATGGTAAGCCGCTACTGCCCGGAAGCCGTTACGTCGGCGCTGGGGGCTGCGGGTTTGGGTTTGCCGGTGGTAGGCTAGACGAACGGAGGTTGGAAGCGGGAGCCGCGTCGGTTTGGCACGTGGGTTAGCGGGTCCGGGGCTTGGCGGCAGTGGATGATTGGTGGTTGTACGAGTGATTGTTAAATGTTGGACCGTGCGAAGTGTGGATTTTGGCACAATTGGCGGTTGTCTCTTTTTGGCGGATGGACGTATAATAGAATTTGAGAACGTTGTTTTATATTATCAAACAGAAGCTGGAGCGTAACGAAGCATGCCGATCATTCAATCGCTCGACAGGGCGCTGCGCATTCTCGACCTGTTCGACGAAACGGACAACGAACTGAAAATTACCGACATCAGCAAACGGATGGGCCTGCACAAAAGCACCGTTCATTCGCTGCTGAAGACGCTTCAGGAGCACCGGTACATCGAACAGGACGAGGAGTCGGGCAAGTACCGGCTCGGCATGAAGCTGCTGGAACGGGCCCATCTTGTGCTGCAGCGGCTCGATATTCGGACGATTGCGCGCAAGCTGCTGCAGGAGTTGACGGCCAAAACCGGGCAAACGACGCATCTTGTCATTCCCGACGGGCACGAAGGCGTGTACATCGACAAGGTGGAAGGAGCTCGCGCCGCCATTCGTTACTCGCAGATCGGCCGCCGCATCCCGCTGCACAGCAGCGGCGTCGGCAAAGCGCTGGTCGCGTTCCGTTCGCCGGAAGAGACGGAGCGGCTGCTGGAGGGGTATGACTTTTTTCGGCAAACGGCGCATACGATTACCGATAAGGAGCGGTTCCTCGAGGAAATCGAGCGCATTCGCCGGCAAGGCTACGCGATCGACAACCAGGAGAACGAACCGGGCGTTCGCTGCGTGGCGATGCCGGTCCGCAATCACAAGGGAGCTGTCGTGGCGGCGGTCAGCATTTCGACGCTTGTTTCTTCGGTCGGTGACGCCGAGTTGGAGGATTTGATCGTTCAGCTTCGCCAGACGACAGACGAGCTTTCCGCCAAAATGGGATACGGGCTGATTGCGCGGTAATGGTCGGAATCAGGAACTTGGCGATTGTGCGCGGATTGGCGGCGGTCGGGGCATCGATAGTTGGCCGGGTCTTTGGACTTAGGCAGCGGAAGGGCATTTTTGTGAGCTATTTCGAAAACAGGGTTTGACATTATCAAACGAAATGGAGTTGGAGACGGATGCGCATCATCCGGTTTACACAAGGCGATCGGGCCGTACTGGCGGCGGTTGCCGATTCGGGAGCCGTCCACGTGTTGCCGCAAGCGGACCTGCTTGCGCTTGTGGAGGAAGCCAGGCAGGCGGGAGTGTCTCCACTTGCATACGCACGGCAGGAGGCGGAACGTTCGGCGCCGCTCGGCGAGTCGATGGAAACGCTGCCGCTGCTCGTGCCGGTAGTGGCGCCGGAAGTTTGGGCCGCCGGCGTTACGTACGAGCGCAGCCGCGACGCCCGCAATTACGAGGCTACCGGCGGCAAGCTGGACGCTACCACCTTTTACGATAAAGTGTACGATGCGGTACGGCCGGAAATTTTCTTCAAGTCGACGGCGGCGCGCACGGTCGGACCGGGGCAGCCGGTGTCGCTGCGGAGCGACTCCGAGTGGCAAATTCCCGAGCCGGAGCTCGGGCTCGTGCTCGATGAGCAAGGGACGATCGTCGGCTACACGATCGGCAACGACATGAGCTGTCGCGATATCGAAGGGGAGAACCCGCTCTACTTGCCCCAGGCCAAAATGTGGCGCGGCTCCTGCGCGATCGGCCCGGCTGTGCTGCTGGCCGATGCAGTCAGCGACCCGTATGCGCTGCAAATTACGTGTCGCATTTATCGCGGCGGCGAAAAGGTGGTGGAAGGCACGGCGTCGACCGGCCAGCTCAAGCGCAAGCTGGAGGAACTGGTGTCGTTCCTGCGGCGCGACAATGTTATTTTTGCCGGGACGGTGCTGCTGACCGGGACGTGCATCGTGCCGCCGAACGAGTTTACGCTGGCAAGCGGCGATCGGGTCGACATCGACATTTCCGGCATCGGCACGCTCAGCAATCCGGTGGCGTAAGTTTGCGCCGTCGGCGGGTCGCCGGCCGCATCTCATGTATATTCGCAGACAGTTAAATAAGGCTGATTTCAGCCTTGCAGCGGCGGTTTGGCGAATTGCTGGCGAAATAAGGCTGATTTCAGCCTTGCAGCGGCGGTTCGGCGAATTGTTGGCGAAATAAGGCTGATTTCAGCCTTGCAGCGGCGGTTTGGCGAATTGTTGGCGAAATAAGGCTGATTTCAGCCTTGCAGCGGCGGTTTGGCGAATGGAAACAGCTATTGCCGCTTAACCTGCAACATTGGGCCCGCCAACGGGACCTCCTTCAAAATAGGCCATCTTTTATGGCCTATTTCATCAAAAACAGGCCTCCCCCGCAAAATAGGCCATATTTCCACTGGCTATTTGGCGGGAATGGCCAATTTCGAGCCCTCCGGAGCAAAATAAGCCATGTTTTCACTGGCTATTTCCGCGGAGGCACCCCAAAACTCGAAAATAAGCCCGATTTTATGGGCCATAACGGAAGGATGGAAGCTAACCATGACAGAAGCCAAAACATATGTGAACTACATCGGAGGAGAATGGAAACCGTGCGCGTCGGGGCGCACCGAGGGGAGCGTCAATCCGGCGGACGCGCGCGAAGTCGTCGGCTACGTGCAGCTGTCGGACGCCGCCGATCTTAACGAAGCGGCCGCGGCAGCCAAAGCGGCGGCGCCCGCCTGGCGCAAGCTGGCGGCGCCGGCGCGCGGCGACGTCCTGTTCCGCATCGCAAACGCGCTGGAGCGGCGGCTGGACGAAATCGCCGAAACGATGACGCGCGAAATGGGCAAAACGCTGCCGGAAGCCAAAGGAGAAACGGCGCGCGGCGTAGCGATTCTTCGCTACTACGCGGGCGAAGGCATGCGCAAAACCGGCGACGTCATCCCGTCGACCGACAGCGAAGCGCTGATGTTCACGACGCGGGCGCCGCTCGGCGTGGTCGGCGTCATCTCGCCGTGGAACTTCCCCGTCGCGATCCCGATCTGGAAAATCGCGCCCGCCCTTATTTACGGCAACACGGTCGTGTTCAAGCCGGCGCAGGAAACGGCGGTCACCGCGGCCAAAGTGGTCGAGTGCTTCCATGAAGCCGGCCTGCCGGCAGGCGTGCTGAACCTGGTGATCGGCCGCGGCTCGGCTGTCGGGCAGGCGATCATCGATCATCCCGACATCAACGGCATCACGTTCACCGGCTCGGAGCAAACCGGCAAACACGTCGGCCAAGGGGCGCTGGCGCGCGGCGCCAAGTACCAGCTCGAGATGGGCGGCAAAAACCCGGTCGTCGTGCTCGAGGACGCCGATCTCGATCTCGCCGTCGACGCAACGATCAGCGGCGGTCTCAAGTCGACCGGCCAGAAATGTACGGCAACGAGCCGCGTCATCGTGCAAAGCGGCGTGTACGAATCGTTCCGCGCCAAGCTGGTCGACAAGGTAAAGAAGCTGCGCGTCGGCAACGGCCTGGACGCCTCGACCTGGATGGGGCCTTGCGCCAGCCAGTCGCAACTGAACACGGTGCTGGACTACATCGCCAAAGGCAAGGAAGAAGGCGCCGAGCTGCTGTGCGGCGGCGGCCGGGTGACAGAGGGCGAGCTCGGAAACGGCTTCTACGTCGAGCCGACCGTGTTCGACGGCGTCACCCGCGACATGACGATCGCGCGGGAAGAAATTTTTGGGCCGGTGCTGGCGCTGATCAAGGTCGACACCGTGGACGAAGCGATCGAAGCGGCGAACGATTCGCGTTATGGGCTTAGCGCCTCGATTTTCACCCGCAATATCGGCGGCATGCTGAACTTCGTGCAGAACATGGACGCCGGACTCGTGCGCATCAACGCGGAATCGGCGGGGGTCGAGCTGCAGGCGCCGTTCGGCGGGATGAAAATGTCGAGCTCGCATTCGCGCGAGCAGGGGCAAGCGGCGATCGAGTTCTATACCGCGATCAAAACGGTGTTCGTCAAGGCGTAGGCGCAAAAGCCGCGGGAAGGGGAATCCATCGATGGAGACGCAATCGAACGGGCCGGTCGTCCGGACGCCGGTGAATCCGTATCGCGACAACGTGCAGGCCAAAGCGAACGAGCCGATCACCGTGGCCGGCCTGCTCGACCGGGCGAAGCAGCTGCTTGGCGCGGACGGGCGCGGGCTGGCGCCGGACTGGACGCAGGCGAATATTTACGACCGGCTGGAGCGCAACGCGCCGCGGATTGCGATTATCGGCGGCTCGTCGGATCACCCGGCGCACATTCTCGATCTGGAAACCGTCGCCAAAGCGGCGGTGCGCATCTGGCATAATGGCGGGGTGCCGTTTTATTTTGCCACGCCGGTGTTGTGCGACGGTACGGCGCAAAGTACGGCCGGCATGTCGTATTCGCTGCAAAGCCGCAACGCTATCGCGGAGATTGTCGTCAATCAGATGGAGGCGCACAGCTATCACGGCGCCTTCGTCATCCAGGGCTGCGACAAGCAGCCGCTCGGCGTGCTGAGCGGGCTGGCGCATCTCGACCGGGTGCGCCGGGATCGCGGCGAAGCGCCGGTGTTTGCTACCTTTTCGCCGACGCACGTGCTGAAGGGCGGCACGATTCCGGACGACCTGCGACGGGAGCTGCTTGCCGTGGCGGAACAGGCCGAGCGGCGCGGCCTGCAGGATACGGCCGACGATATTCGCGATGCGCTGGCGTATATTTTGCAGTGCTCGTCCAACACCGCTTTCCACGGCGTATTGACGCGGGTCGTCGAGCACGGCCTGATTACGCACGAGCAGCACAAAGATTTCGAAAAAAGGCTCGCCGTCAACACGTGCGACAGCAAAGGCGGCATTTGCGCGTTTCACGGCACAGGCAACAGTTCGCGCGATTTGACCGCGGGTTTCGGCTTCGTCCATCCGGCGGTCGAATTTCTCGTCGCGCCGCCCAATCAGCAGCAGGTGAACGCTTCGGTCGACGCGTTGTTCGGGCTTGTGAACCGGCCGGAATTCGGCGTTGCGTCCGTGCTGCGGGCGAATATCGCCAACGGCGTCCGCATTCACAGCGCCGGCGGCGGGTCGACCAATCTGATGATGCACATGGTTGGCGCGATGGTGTATGCGGGGTACGATTTTTCGCTGTGGGACGTGGAGCGCATCCACTTGTCGCACCAGATTCCCGATCTGTTCGACTACAGCCTGACGGAGGGGCGCGATATTTATACGCTGGCGCAGCAATGCTGCTCCGGCGCCATCCGCGGCATGGAGACGCTGATGTACGAGCTGCTCCGCTGCGGCGTGCCGATGGACGTCGACGCGCCGACCGTCACCGGGCAAACGTGGCGCGAGCGGCTGGCCGACACGACGAACTTGAGCGCGGACGGGGTGACGGAGTCGCAAGTGATCCTGAGCAAGCCGCAGCGCAGCTTCAGCGGCGTCGACGTGCTGCGGGGCAACTTCTTCGAAAGCGCCGTGGTCAAAATCAGCGGAATGCCAACGAAGCAGCTCGACTCGTTCGATGAAAAAGCGGCGTTCGTCGTGTACTACGAAAACGAGGATACCGCCAACGAGCGGCTGCTCGACAAAGATTTGCTCGAGCAGTTGAAGAAGACGCGCGACTTCGACCGGCTGGTCATGCTGCAGATGGTGAAGCGGAATGCGCCGCAGCATGCGGGGGAAGCCGCGGGGCTGCCTTACGACCAACTGTTCGACTTCATGGTGCGCGAAGATATACTCCGGCTCGCGATCATCATCTCCGGCCAGGGGCCTGAAGCATACGGCATGCCGGAGATGTTTACGCCGATGCAGCACATCAACGCGAACCGGCAGCTGCGCCGGATCGCCACCCTGATCAGCGACGGCCGTTATTCCGGCGTTACGTACGGCGCTGCGATCGGCCATGTGACGCCGGAGGCGAAACGCGGCGGCGGCCTGCTGTATTTGCGGCAGGGCGACGTGCTGCTGCTTCGTTTCCGCGCCAAACGGATCGAGCTGCTCGACGAAACGCGGTTCGTGCGCGACGGCATCGCCGTGCCGTTCGCCGGCGATCTCGCGGCCGACCCGGTCCGCTGTGCGCTGAGCGAGGACCGGCAGGAGCGGCTCGCGAAGCGGCAGAAGCGGGTGGCGGCGTCCAACCGCTTCGCCTATTGCACCGACGCGTCGCGCGGCGTTGTGCCGCTGGCAGTCGCCGAAGAAGCGGACCTCCCGTTCGCCGGCGAAAAGCAGAACGAAGCGGCGGCAAGCGCCGAAGGCTGACTGTTGCCGCAACCAATCAAAATCGCCAATCCTCCGGCCGGGAAGCCGGGAGATTGGCGATTTTTTTGCCACCGTTACTTCGCTACATTGGCGACGACGTTGTCGACCATTTGCGAACTGGCCACCGGGCCGTAGTACAACCAGCTCGAGGAGGCCGGGTACTCGAACATCTTGCCGTTCTTGACCGCCGGGATCGACTTCCAGACCGCATCCTGCAGCGATTGGGCGCCGCTGCCGTCACTATTGATCAGCACAATAAAATCCGCGTCCAATTGCGCCAGCTTCTCCAGCGAGATCGGGTTCCAGCTCGCCTTGCCCGTTGCGGCCAACTCCGTGACGGCCGCCGGCACCTTGAAGCCGAGATCCTGATACAGCACGTTGCCGCTCGACAGCTTGTCGCTGACGACGAAAAACTGCTTCGATACGAGCCAGATCGCGGCAATCGACTTGCCCGGCGCGGCCGCCTGGATTTTCGCTTTGGCATCGGCGGCCTTTTTATTGTAATCGTCGAGCGCTTTCTTCGCTTCGTCGTTTTTGCCCAGCACTTCGCCTATTTTGGCCAGCGCCTTGCGCCAGTCGCCGTTCACTTCGTCGCCGAGCACGAAGGTGGGCGCGATCTTGTTGTATTGATCGTACTTGCCGCCTTCGACGGTGCTGTTCGGCCCGATGATCAGCAAATCCGGATTGAAGCTGGACACCGCTTCGAACGGCAAGTCGTACGCAATCGTCGGGATGCCTTTCAGCGACCCCTGCAAATAATCCTGGATGCCGTTGGCGACGCTCCATTGAGCGGCCGGTTTCACGCCAAGCGCTACCAGATAATCTTCCAGATAAGAGGCGATGATCGTTTTCGGCTGGGCGGGGATCTTCACTTGGTGGCCGAGCCCGTCCGTCAGCGTTCGCTCCTTGGCAGGCGTTGGCGAAGCGGCGGTGAATGGGGAAGCCGCGGCGGACGCGGACGGAGAAGCCGTCGGCGCGGGCGATGGAGAAGGCGACGATTGGTCGGCTGTTTTGCCGCATGCCGCAAGACTCAGCGACAAAGCGGCGATGCTTAGCATAATGGCTGCGGTTCGTTTCTTTTTGGACAACAAGGGAAATCCTCCTTAATCTTCTTCTAGCAGGCTTCCGATCGGGAACGGAAGCAAAAGTACAAGCGTCGATGTAAATGATAACAATTATCATTATCAATGTCAATTGCGCGACGGGACAATAATACGGCAACCATTTTATATAGGGGGGAGCCGTTGTGCGATTGCTGCATTGAACAACATTATGAGCAAGAACGGTCGCACAAACGGCTCAATTGATCGCAAAGACGTCACGCACGCAAAAGGCTGCCATGCGCTAAATGCCCCACGCGTGGCCCGAGACGCAGCCGCAGCGCATGAAACATGCGCTAAATGCCCCACGCGTGGCCCGTGACGCAGCCGCAGCGCATGAAACATGCGCTAAAGCTCAATTCAGCGAGCGGTGGCCAGAAAAAGGCTGATTTCAGCCCGTCATCGGCATCGCTACTATTGACCCGTGTGCTCGACAACCCTCATTTTATGCTACTCCGACCATCAAATAATGCTATTGTGCTGAGCCCGGGCATCCGGCGATAATGGAGGGGAACAGCGCTTTTTCAATAGTGGTATTACCATATTATCTATGAGAAGGGGCAAAGCCGAATGACGGAACCGATTCACATTGGCGGCAGGCGCGAGGTGCTGTGGGACGAAACGCTGCTGGACGCGGAGCGGACGACGGCCGTCCGTACGCTGCACCGTCCGCAAGCGCGGGAAGTGGTGCTGGAGCACGACGCGCCGTGGGAAGGCGACGGCTGCACGTACCACAACATCGTCAAGGACGACGGGTTGTACCGGATGTACTATTTGGGCTGGGACATGCTGAACGAGGAGCAGTCCGCGATGTCGAAGCGTCCCGTTTACGTTTGTTATGCCGAAAGCACGGACGGCATCCACTGGATCAAGCCGAATCTCGGCATTTGCGAATTCGAAGGCAGCACGAACAACAACATCATTCTCGACCACAACACCGCCAAATTTGACAACTTTGCCGTGTTTAAAGACTCGAATCCCGCTTGCCCGCCGGAGGAGCGTTACAAAGGCGTCGGCATCGACGGCTTCCGGATCAAAAGCGACGACCATTATTTGTGGTGTTTCACGAGCCCGGACGGCATTCATTTCCGCAAAGCATGGCCGATGACGAAGCACGGCAAGTTCGATTCGCTGAACATCGCTTTCTGGGACCGGCATTCGGGGCAGTATCGCTGCTATTTGCGCGATTTTCACAATGTGCCTGGCGACGATCTGAACGCCGGCGTACGGGACGTCCGCTGGATGGTGTCCGACGATTTCCGCACGTGGTCGATTCCCGTGCCGCTCGATTTCGGCGACAGCGAGGAGTATCCGCTCTACACGAGCGTCGCGCAGCCTTACTACCGGGCAGACCACATGTTCATCGGTTTTCCTTCGAGGTATGTGGAGAAGAAGGAATGGACGCCGAATTTTGACCAGTTGCCCGGAAAGGAAAGAAGGCTGAAGCGGATGGACATACATCCCCGCTACGGGCTCACGGTAACGGACTGCGTCTTCATGTCGTCCCGCGACGGCGCACGCTGGAACCGTTGGGACGAGGCGTTCCTGACGCCGGGGCCGGAGCGCGAATACAACTGGGTGTACGGCGACTGCTACCCGGCGCTCGGCTTGATCGAAACGCCGAGCGCGCTGCCGTATGCGCCGAACGAATTGTCGCTGTACGCTTTCGACAACCATTGGGGGCGGAAGCCTTCGCAGCTGCGGCGGTACACGATGCGACTTGACGGCTTCGTTTCGTATCGCGCGCCTTACAAGCCGGCACGAATCGTCACCAAACCGTTCGTGTTTGCCGGGAAGGAGCTTACGCTGAACATGGCGACTTCCGCGCTGGGCTATTTGCACGTCAAGCTGATGGCGGACGATGTCACGCTGGTGTCGACGGAGTTGTTCGGTGACAGCCCGGATCGTACGGTTGCGTTTGCCGGGGGCGACGTTGCGGCGCTGGCCGGCAAGCCGGTCACAATGGAAATCGCGATGCGCGACGCCGATCTGTATTCGTTCCGGTTTCGCGGGTAGCGGTACGGCTGCAGCTCCATAGAACCTGCACAAGAGCGGAGCCGGCAGTCGTTGCCGGGCCGCTCTTCGCGCCTTCGCGCTTCCGAAGCGGGGACTGGCGGATTTTGCTACCGTTGTTTCCAATTGTATGGTTGATCTTCGCCCGGAATGGCGGGATAATTTGGCTACAACCGTCCGACACATCCAAAAAGGGGGCCGTTGTTTGGATGAACTTTCGTGTCAGAGCCTACCATTACAAAGTGATGTTCTTGCTCCTGCTGATCGCCGTCCCTCCCTTTCTGATCGCGAACCTGTACAACATGAACGTCTTTCTTCGCCAATCGATTACGCTTGTCAATTCCAAGAACGAAAACGAAATGATCCGCACCGGCGCCTTCCTGGAGAAAACGTTGGACCAGATGATACAAGCTGTATACTCCGGCATGACGGACAGACAATATGCGAAGACGCGGTTTACGTCGGATCGGCTGGCGATATTCGACAGCTTGGGCCGTTTCGCCGGCAGAAGCCAGTATAACCAGTACTTCGATCAAATCGCATTCTACAATGAAACCGATGATTCGTTGCTGTTGTACAATTACGGCTTGCTGGACGAAACGAAGGGGACGGCGTTCGAATCGATCAAGTCCGACATTGCCGGCATGGACAATTACCAGCTGAAGGTGACGGAAACCCGGAGCGTCTTGCGCGGCGGCGCGCAGAAGCTGGTTGCCTCCGTCATCGCCAAGCTTCCGGCCTACGAGGACCAGGGCTACTTGCTGTTCACCGTCGACGTGGAGAAGGTGTACAACGAATTTCTGCAGCCTTTGAACGGAGACGGCGACGTATACCGGTACTATTTGACGGACGAGAAGGGTCGCATCGTCTACCGGCACGATGCCGGCGCGGAGCCGGCCCGCGAGTCCGAGCGGCACAAAGACCGGATCGTCCAGGACAGCTACAAGCTGGGCTCGATCGGCTGGAAGCTGGTCGGCGAGGTAAACGTTTCCAACCTGTACGCAGGAGTATACCGCACGCGCGATGCGATGATTGCGCTGCTCGTCGTCGTGACGCTGCTGATCGTCGGGATCATTCAACTGGCGGCCAAGGAGCTGTACAAGCCGGTCAAAACGATTCTGGCCTCAATCGCGGCGAGCGCCGGCCGCAAGTTTGCCGCCGCCAACGAGTTCGACTTTATCCGCACCGTATTCGAGGATGTCGTCCGCTCGAACAGCCACCTGCATCACCGGCTGAACGACAGCGAGCGGTATTTGCAGCAAACGCTGCTGCTGAGCCTGATCCGGAACCGGTTCGCCCGCAGCGCGGATATCGAGCTGTATTTGCGGGACTACCGGACGAATCTTGTCGTTGTCCTGTTGACGGATCATGCCCACGGCGCCGCTCGGCCGCCGGATGCGGACGGCCGGATGAAGCCGATCGAAGAAGCGCTGGGCCGGCATTTCGCCTTCGACCTGTTCGACGAAGACGGCCGTCAGCTCATTGCGCTCATACGGCTGCCGCAACCGCATGTCGATTCGTTCGTTTCGGCGCTCGCCGATTGTCTCGACGGAGCGGTTGCGGAACGGGTAACGGTCAGCGTCGGCGGCATTTATCCGCTGGAGCGGATTAACCATTCCTACATCGAGGCTCTGTATGCCTATAACATGAGCCGCATTTATGCGCCGGAGCAGCGCATCTGCTGCTACAGCAAGCTGCCGGCGGAGGACGAATGCGGCGGGTCGGCCAAAGACCCGACCGCCGACGAGCTGGAGCTGGCTATCCTGCATCGCAACGAAAAAGCGTACACCGACCTGCTGCATTCGATGTTTTCGGAAAATCGCAGCGTTATGGAGTTCAACGGCAATCTGTACTTGTGCATCTCGCTGCTCATTCGGCTGTGCGACCGGGAGAGCGTCGCCTTCCTCAACGAAATCAACGACGTGATTGCCGATCTCGGAATGATGAACAGCGTTTCGGTCAAGCAGTTTCTGCTTGATAAATTCCGCTCGTTGCCGATCGAGACGAGGCCGGAAGCCGGCGATGCCGCCAAAAGCGAATACGTGGAAAAGGTCGAGCGCTATTTCGCCGAGCACTACGCCAGCAATTTTTCCATGGACGAGGTTGCCGAACATGTCGGCGTGACGCGCCAGTATATCAGCCAGTTGTTCAAAAAGCGCTACAGCACGACGATGGTCGATTACCTGAGCCAGTATCGGGTCGAACAAGCCAAACGGCTGCTGGCGGAAACGCAAATGAAGGTGACCGATATCGGCAGCAGCGTCGGCTTCAACAACAAAAGCTATTTCACCAAAGTGTTCAAGCTAAGCACGGGCATAACGCCGTCCGATTACCGCGAGCTGGCGCTCAGCCGGAATCACGACGGGCCCTCGTGACCGGCCGCCCGATCGTACAATCGTTCCCATCCAAGAGGAGATGTTTCGATGACAACCATTCAACTGCTCGGCGAAGGCATTCTGCACCGCAATCCGGTTCCGCACGTGTACAGCAGGCAGGCGTATTTTCCGTCGGTGATCCGGCTGGAGAACGGGGAACTGCTGGCCTCTTTTTGCATCGGGCAGGCATTTGAAGCGGAAGATTTGCACGCGTGCCTCGCCCGCTCCGCCGATCAAGGACGCACCTGGACGTTCGAAGGCAGGCTCTATCCCGGTACGCCCGATCGGGTTACTTCCGATGTATGCCGTCTGTCGCACGGGAAGGACGGGGAGATTGTCGCTTTTGCCATCCGCCATGATCGCAAACGCACGGGCCACGGCCTTGCCAATCCGGACAATCTGGGCTTCGTCGAAGTGGAGCTGCTGCTGTTTCGTTCCCGCGACGGCGGCCGCACCTGGACGGAGCCGGAAACGATCGAACCGGCGCTGGTCGGCCCGAGCTTCGAGATGACGTCGCCCATCGTCCCGCTCCGCGACGGCAGCTGGCTGCTGCCGACATCGACGTGGCGCGGCTGGGACGGTTATTGCCCGAACGGCATGAAGGCGGTGGCGCTGCAATCGAACGATCAAGGGGCGACGTGGCCGGCTTATCTGGAGGTAATGGCGGATCCGAAGCAACAGCTTATTTACTGGGAGTCGAAAATCATCGAGCTTGCCGACGGCCGGCTGCTTGCCGCCGCCTGGGTGTACAACGAGACGGAAGCCCGCGACCTGCCGAATCATTACGCCGTGACGGGGGCGACGAACCGGACATTTGCGCCGCCGCGTTCCACCGGCTTGTCCGGGCAGACGCTGAATATGGCGCAGCTGGACGACGGCCGCATCCTGACGGTGTACCGGCGGATGGACGAACCGGGGCTGTGGGCGAACGTGTCGCGGCTGGACGGCGACGAATGGATCAACGAGGAGCGCGCGCCGCTCTGGGGCAGCCGGTTGTCCGGCTTGACGCAGACGGGCGGCGATATGGTCCATAATTTTGCCGAGCTGAAGTTCGGCGCGCCGACGTTGTGCCGGTTGACGGACGGCGCCTGGTTCGTAGCGTTCTGGGCGGTCGAAGGCGGAGTCGGCGCCATCCGCTGGGTGAAGCTGTCGGTCGTCTAAAGCGGTAAGGGAGCGGATCGGGCGAAAAGTTCCCCGGTCCGTTCGTTGTGTTACGCATCTTCCTTTTGTTGCCCCGCCAGCCGCGGTAATTGCTACGGTTTCTTACAATTGTAGGATTGAACGGCCGCTGTCGTCCGCCCATGATGGACGTGTGAGCCGAAGCGAACGGAACGTGCGGCTTGCAAGGCGACAAAAACAGGGAGGGATCGGTATGAGCAGGCAGTTGGCAAAAAGGATGGGCGGTTTGCTCGCATGCGCCGTGCTGGCGGCAACGGCGGCATGCAGCGGCGGCGGCAAGGCCGGAGACGGAGCGGCGGCGGGAAGTTCGGCGAGCCCGGGGCAATCGGCCAAGCCGGCCGAATCGGCGAAGGCGCCGGTGAAGCTGGTGTTTCTTGCGCCGTGGGCGGTATACGACCGCCAGACGGACGTGCAGAAGAAAGTGCACGACATCCTGCAGGAGAAGTCGGGAGCCGATCTGGTGCCGGTGTTCCCGGCAACGGGCGAAACCGCAACGCAGAAAGTCAATTTGATGCTGTCGTCGGGGGAACAACTGGACATTATTCCGTTCCAATCGATCGACAGGGCGCTCGAGCTGTACAAGAACGGAGCGATCGTGCCCCTAAACGACCTGCTCGACAAGTACGGATCGAATCTGAAGAAAAACTTCGACGCTGACGCTTGGGCGGAAGTGACGGTGGACGGCAAAATTCTTGGCATCCCGTCGCTTTATCCGAACCGGACGCCCAACATTTTGCAAATTCGTACCGATTGGCTGAAAAATGTGAATTTGCCGATGCCCGTAACGATCGAGGATTACGAAAAGGTGATGGACGCGTTCGTGAACGGCGATCCGGACAAGAACGGGAAAAAGGACACGTACGCGCTCAATTCGGGCAGCCAGGGGACAGTCGAGGATTTGGAGAAAGCGTTTGCGCCGTTTTTCCTGAAGCAGGCGATGAACTGGTGGCAGGACGGGCAAGGCAATCTGCTGCCGCCGGAGATGGACCCGGCCTACAAGGACATGATGGCCAAGCTGATCGAATGGAGCAAGAAGGGGTACATTTGGCCGGAAATGATTTTATCGAAAAATGACAAACGAGTCGAAGCGATCGCGCAAAATAAAATCGGTTCGGTTGGCGGCTGGTATTCGTCGACGATCTCGGGGGCGCTCGAGGTGCTGGCGAAAACGGTGCCGGAAGCGAATTACGAACCTGTCGTGCTGCAAGGCAAAGGGGTCAACAAGCTGGCGACGACGCCAAAAACGCAGTTCGTCGCGGTCATCGCCAAAAAGAGCAAAAACCCGGAAAACGCGATGAAATTTCTCGATTACACCGCCACTCGCGAAGGCTATGATTTGACCACGATCGGCATCGAAGGCCAAAGCTATACGAAGCTGTCGAACGGGCTGGTCGAATACGTCGGCGAGGACAAGACGGATTGGCAAAAGGCCAAGTATTACTATTTGCACAACATGTTCACGATGAAATGGGAAGGCACCGGTCCGTGGCCGGTTAATTCCTGGAGCGACATTACGTTCACCAAAATGCTGAATGCGTCGAGCAAGCTTCCCAGCTTCGACGCTGTCGACAAAAACGTCGTCTACGACAAGTCGACGTGGAAATCATTCGCGAAGCAAACCGATATGCAAACGTATTTGAGCGAGCAGAAAGTGAAAGTGTTCCTCGGGGAAGTGCCGCTTGCCGACTGGGATAAAATCATGCAGAAGTGGAAGGACATCGGCGGCGCCCAAATGATCGAAGACCGTACGGCGCAGTTCAAAGCGGCCAAAAAGTAATCCGCCGGCCGTTCCCCCGTCCCTGGCGCTTGAGCGGCCCTGACGGGGGACGATGCCGACAATTCCATCAGCGAATAAGGGGGTTGCACGGTGGAGAGCGAATTGGCGGCGGCGTCGGTGCGAACGATCCCGCGGAAGAAGAGCGGCTTTGTCCGCAACATGCGGAAATACAAGTTTCTTTATTTGCTGATCGCGCCGGGACTGCTGTATTTTATCGTCTTTTACTACGTTCCGATGTACGGCGTGGTCATCGCCTTTCAGGACTTCAAGCCGTTCGGCGGCCTGGAGAACATGATCGTTCGCCCCGATTGGGTAGGGCTGAAGCATTTCCGTACGTTTTTCGATTCGTATTATTTTGGCAGGCTGCTGCAAAATACGTTTCTCATCAGCGGCTACAAGCTGCTGTTCGGTTTTCCGGCGCCGATCGTCCTGGCGCTGATGCTGAATGAAGTGAAGCAAGGCAAGTTCAAAAAAACGGTGCAAACGATTTCCTATTTGCCCCACTTCCTGTCCTGGGTCATTATCGGCGGCATGGTCATGGCGCTGCTGTCGCAAACGACCGGCCCGATCAATGCGATCATCGCCGCCATGGGCGGCAAGCCGGTCGGTTTTCTCGGCGAAACGGATTACTTCCGCAGCATTCTGGTGGCAAGCGACGTATGGGCGAGCGTCGGCTGGGGCAGCATCGTTTATTTGGCGGCGCTGGCCGGCATCGACCCGGCGCTGTACGAAAGCGCGAGAATCGACGGCGCGAACCGGCTGCAGCAAATGCTGCACATCAGCTTGCCGGGCATGGCCAACATCGTGTCGATCCTGTTCGTGCTTGCCGTCGGCGGCATTCTGAATGCCGGCTTCGAGCAGGTGCTGTTGCTGTACTCGCCTTCCGTCTACAGCGTCGGCGACATTATCGACACCTACGTGTACCGGGAAGGGCTGCTCAGCAGCAACTTTTCGTACGCGGCGGCGATCGGCATGTTCAAAAACGTAGTCGGCCTGCTGTTCCTGCTGACCGCCAACGTGATCGTCAAAAAGCTCGGCAAGGAAGGGGTGTGGTAGCATGGCCAAACGCCGTCTGTTCGATTGGGTCAACGGCGCGCTGCTGGCGTTCATTTCCTTGCTGTTCGTCATTCCGTTCCTCGTGCTGATCAACCAGTCGCTGATGTCGAACGACGCGATTCTGCGGTACGGCTACACGCTGATCCCGAAGGAAGTCGTCTTCTACGCCTATCGTTATTTGCTCGCGGACAGCGTATTTATTTACAAAGGGCTGCTTGTCAGCGTGGCGGTAACCGCCGGCGGAACATTCCTGTGTCTTGTGTTTACGTGCAGCCTGGCTTACGGCCTGTCGAAAAAAAAGCTGCCGTACCGCGCGGGTCTGACGCTGCTCGTGCTGGCAACAATGTTTTTCAGCGGGGGCCTGATTCCGCACTACTTGCTTGTCGTCAATCTGGGCTTGCGCGACTCGCTATGGTCGCTGATTATTCCCGCCTTGATCAGCCCGTGGTACATGTTTCTGATGCGCAACTTCTTCATGGACATTCCCCCGGAGGTCGAAGAGTCCGCGCAGATCGACGGCGCGAACGAGTTGCGGATTCTGGCGTGGATCGTGCTGCCGATGTCGGTTCCTTCGATCGCCACGATCGGCCTGTTCTATATGGTCGGCCATTGGAACAGCTGGTTTGCCGCGTCGCTGTTTCTGAATTCGCAGGCGAAATGGCCGCTGCAGCTTGTGCTCAAGGCGATCGTCACGAATCTCGACTTCTCCAGCAACGGCGGGCAGTCGCAGGCGCTGGACCGGATGATCAAGATGCCGCGGGAAAGCGTAAAGGCGGCAGCCACTTTGATTACCGCGCTGCCGATCGTGTGCGTGTATCCGTTCATCCAGAAGTATTTTGTCAAAGGCATGCTGGTCGGTTCGATCAAAGGATAACGAATGGAGAGAAGGAGCGTAAATGAACGCGATTTGGCGGGAAGGGCTGCTGGTGACGCCAACGGAGCCGCCGGGGATGGCGGTTGCGGTTCAGCCGGGCGCCATCGAGGCGAACGGGCGGCGTATTGACATAGCGGGCGTGGAGCGGCTGCCGCTGGCGCCGCCGCCGGTGCTTCAGCTGCGCGGGCATTATTACGCGCTGGAGCGCGAGGGAGAAAAGTCGCCTTGCGGATGGGACGGGAGCGGGCGCAGAGGCTCGAACTTCAAGCCGTATCAGATGCGGGTGCCGGGCACGCTGCGGGTGACGTCGGTTGACGGACTGACGACGTACGCGGCGGATGCGGATTACGTGCAGGACGATTATTGGGGTTCGGTAAAAGCGAAACCGGGCGGTCGTCTGAAGGTAGGCGATACGGTGCTGCTGGACTACGACGCGTATACGTGCCGCTATCATACGATTTATGTGGACGAAGTAGGGCGGATCGGCGTCGCCGCCGGCTCCTGGCGCTACGGCGACGAAACGAATTTGCTGCTGCCGGAGCCGCCTCCGGCGCCGGCGGGAAGCGTCGCGCTCGCCTCGGTTTTTGTGCCGTGGGGGGCGGAGGCGGTATATGCGCGCAGCTGCCATGCGGTGTACGAGGGCGGCGAAGGGCGGCTCGATTGGGAAAGCCGGCACCTGGATTACCGGCCGCGCGTGTACGAGATCGACGCGACCGGAGCGGACATACGCGTCAGTACGCTCCGCTGCGCCTATGGCGAAGAACCGGGACGGGCGCTGGCCGCCGCCCTGGAGGAGAGCGGCGAGCTCGATTTGCCGGTGGCAAAAGCCGATGGCACCCCCGTCTATTGGGGGGTGAGGATGCCGTGGCGGGAATGGACGGCGGCTTATCCGCTGGCAAGGCGCGTGACGGTGCGGACGTATCCGGCCAACATTATGGATCTGCGCGGCGGCGCCCAGGCGGCGGACAACGTTTTGAGCCGGGTAAAATTCGAAGAGAACGGCGTCGCTTTGGCGGATTGGCGCGCCGGTTTGCTCGCGAAGCCGGAGCTGCACGTTTGTTTTCTCGGCGAAAGCACAACGTACGGCGGCGACTGGACGCTGCTGATCGTACAGCGGCTGCAGCAACTGTTGCCAGGGGTGGCCGTTCATTGGTCCAACCCGTCCGACGGCGGGCATTCCTCCGTTCGCGGTTTCGCCAGCGTGCAGCGGACGAAGTCGTTCGGACACGAGTACGACATCGTATTCGTCGAATATTTGATCAACGATACCGGCTGCGAGGACGAGGCGATCCATGCCGCGATGACGGGAATCGTGGAGTGGACGCGCGGCCGGAATCCGCATGCACTTGTCGTCCTGTTGGCCGGCAACGGAGGCAATCCGATGTTTATTCCCCGCTACAATCCGGCGCAGTTCGAACGCGTCTACCGCATTCACCGGGCGGTGGCCCGGGAGCAAGGGGCGCTGTTCGTCGGGATGTACGACTATTTTCGCGAATTGGACCGGCTGGGTACGTATTTTCTTACCGTGTTGAAAGAGAACATGATTAACCATCCGTACTCGAGCACTGCGATCGACGGCACGCCGTGGGACCGGCTGACGGCGGAGGCGTTCGTCCGTTGGTTAACGGGCAAGCTGACTGGCGGGAATTCAGCAACGCTGCGTTAAGCATGCAGACGCATCAATCGGAAAAGCGATGAGGGATCAAGGAGGGAGCGACATGGAGCTTATGAAGGTGCTGCAGATTGCAGGCCCCGGGCAGGCCGAGGTGCGGGAGGCGCCGATTCCCGAGCCGGGACCGGGCCAGTTGCTGGTGAAGGTGAAGGCGGTCAGCACTTGCCCGCAGTGGGATTTGCATATTTATGCCGGCAAGCCGATGTTTGCGCATCAGGAGAAAGTGGACTATCCTTATGCGCCCGGCCAGCCCGGCCACGAAATGACCGGCACGATCGTCCGGACGGGCGCGGACTGCACGCTGGTTGCGGGGCAAACGGTCAGCGCGTGGAAGGACCAGGGGCATCACCGGCCGGGCTGTTATGCCGAGTATGCGATTGTGGACGAACGTCATGTGCTGCCGGTGCCAAGCGGGCTGCCGTATGCGAAGGTTGTTTCGCTGGAGCTGGCGATGTGTGTGGCGGCCACCGTCATGCGTCTTGCCGCGACCGTCGGCATCGCCGGCAAACGATGCGGCGTCAACGGCCTCGGCCCGGCCGGGCTGATCGCCGTGCAGATGCTGCTGGCGGAAGGGGCGAAGGAGGTCGTCGGCATCGATCCGAACGCGCTGCGTCGCGAGCTGGCGGTTCGGCTCGGCGCAGCGGCGGCGGTAGAGCCGCAGGCGGCCGTGCGCGCGGAGCGGCCGGAACGCGATCCGCTGGATGGGGCGGCGGCGGAGGCGGCCGGGGCGGCGGAAGGTGCGGCGACGGAAGGCGGATTGCCGGACAACGGAGCGGTGGTGCTGCCGTTGCGCGGGCAAAGCGGCGCGCTGCAGCTCGCCGTCGACTGTGTCGGCTACCCGGACGCGGTGCAAAGCATTATGGACCGCACCGACGAAGCCGTCGCCTTGTTCGCCGTGCAGCGGCATCCGTACCCGCTGTACCACCCGGGTTTGACGGTCGTCGGCTACCCCGGCCATTCGCGGGAGGCGGCCGAATATGCGCTGGCGCTTATTGTTGCGGGCAAGCTGGATATGAGTCCGCTGCTTACCCGCGAGCTGCCGCTTGAAGCGTACGACGAAGCCGTGCGGTTGCTGCGCTCGCAGGAAGCGATCAAAATATGCTTCCTCCCCGGAAGCGATCAATAAGACGAGGAAGTGGAAATGGCCAATGAAAGCGAAAGCTGTCGTTTTTGAAGACCGGCAACGCGCCGTGTTCCGCGAGGTGGAAGTGCCGGAGCCGGGCCCGAATGACGTCGTGATCGACGTCGACTTCTCGTGGATCAGCATCGGCACCGAATCGTCCTATTTTCGCGGGGAACGGATTGCGGGCGAGGTGCCTTATCGGGAGGGCGGTCCATGGCCGTTCCCGATCGTGGCGGGGTATCAGAAGACGGGGACGGTCGCATGGGTCGGCGCCGCTGTCGACGGGCTGCGCGTCGGTGACCGCGTGTTCGCCACCGTCAGCAAAGTGTCGCGGATGTTCGCTCCCGCAGGCGGGCACGTCAGTCCGGCCGTCACCGACGCCGACCAGGTGTGGAAGCTGCCGAAGGGCGCCGATCCGCTCGATTATGCCGGCCTTGTGCTGACGCAGGTCGGCTTCAACTGCGGCAGCCGGCCGCCGCTTGCGCCGGGCGAACGTGCGGTCGTCATCGGCGACGGGCTCGTCGGCCAGTGGGCGGCACAAACGCTGCGGCACCGCGGAGCGGAAACCGTTGTGCTGGGACGTCACGACGAACGGCTGCGGTATTTGCCGGCCGGTATTGACGCCGTCAATACGCGGCGGATGACGGACGGGGTAGTGGCGGCGAAGCTGGCCGACGCTTCCGTGTCCGTGCTGGTCGATACCGTCGGCGATATGGAGACGGTCGAACGACTATGGCCGGCGCTGCGCCACAACGGCCATCTCGTGTCGGCCGGCTTCCTCGGCGAACGCGGAAGTATCGACATCCAGCGTATGCGCGGCAAGGAGCTGACGCTGCATACGCCGTCGGGCTGGACGAAGGAGCGGATGGATTGCACGCTCGAAGGAGTTCGCGCCGGATGGCTGCGGACGGGAGAACTGATTACGCACCGCTTTCCGGCGAGCCGGGCGGCGGAGGCGTGGGACTTGATCGCCGGCAAAAAGGAAGCGGCGTTGGGCGTTATTTTAGCGTGGCGATAACGGTTGAAGGGCGGGAAAGGACATGAACATGGACACGGACATGGCGGAAGCGGTATGGATTGGCGGAAAACGCGAATTGTTGTGGGACGACCATTTGATCGATACGGAACGAACGACGGCGCAGCTGCGGTTGCACGGTCCGACGCCTGGCGAAGTGGTGCTGCGGCACGACGCGCCGTGGGAGGGCGACGGGTGCGATTTTCACAATATCGTGAAGGAAGACGGCTTCTACCGGATGTATTACTTGGGCTGGAGCATGTTCGACGCGGACGGCGTCAGTGCGAGCAAACTCCCGATTGTCGTTTGCTATGCCGAAAGCGAGGACGGCTTGCACTGGGTCAAGCCGAACCTCGGCATTTGCGAGTTTGACGGCAGTACGGACAACAACATCATTCTCGACCAGCATACGGCCCGTTTTGACAATTTCTCGGTATTCAAGGATACGAATCCGGCTTGCCCGGCGGAAGAGCGTTATAAAGGGGTAGGTATCGACGGCTTCAAGGCGGGGTCCGACGATCATTATTTGTGGTGCTTTACGAGCGCGGACGGCATTCATTTCACGAAGGCGTGGCGGATGACGAACCGCGGCAAGTTCGATACGCTCAACGTCGCGTTCTGGGATCGCCATACCGGTCGGTACAAATGCTACTTGCGCGATTTCCACGATGTGCCGGGCGAAGATTTGAATGCCGGCATCCGCGATGTGCGGGTCATGGAGTCCGCCGATTTCAAACAGTGGACGGTGCCGGTGCGGCTCGATTTTGGCGGGGGCGACGACTATCCGCTGTACACGAACGTCGTGCAGCCGTATTACCGGGCGGACCATATGTATGTCGGGTTCCCGTCGCGGTATGTGGAGAAGCCGGCGTGGACGCCGAATTTCGAGCAGTTGGCGGGCAAAGAAAGCCGGCTCAAGCGGATGAAGCAACATCCGCGCTACGGGTTGACCGTCACGGATGGTTTGTTTATGTCTTCGCGCGACGGGGCGAGGTGGAACAGGTGGGATGAAGCGTTTCTGACACCGGGGCCGGAACGGGAGATTAACTGGGTGTACGGCGATTGTTACCCGGCGCTTGGCATGATCGAAACGCCGAGCGCGCTGCCGCATGCGCCGAACGAGCTGTCGCTGTACACATTCGACGGCCACTGGTCGAATCGGCCAAGCGAGCTGCGGCGGTATACGATTCGCATCGACGGCTTCGTTTCCTTTCGCGCCACCTATAAGCCCCAGCTGATGGCGACGAAGCCGTTCGTGTTTGCAGGCAGCCGGTTGTCGATCAACTTCGCGACGTCCGCTGCGGGCTTCGTGCGGATCAGGCTGATCGGCGTTGACGGCGGCCCCGTGCTGGAGTCGGGCGAACTGTTCGGCGACAGCCTCGCGCGCGACGTTTCGTTCGACGGCGGCGAGCTTGCGGCGCTGGCGGGGCGGCCGGTACGGATGGAAGCGACCATGAGCGACGCGGATTGGTATTCGTTTCAATTTCACGATTGATGGGGCGGCAGGAAGAGACGGCAACGATACTTGGTGAAGGAGATCGAAGTCATGACAAAATGGAAATGCGCTCTGGAGCTGAATCGCGGGCGGGAGCGGGTGTCCGGCAGCGAGGCCGCGCTTTGCGATGCGATTCGCGGCGGTGCCGATTTGCGGATTGAAACTTCTTTTCGCCATCATGAGCATATCGATACGCAGTCGGACAACCGGGAGCTGGTTCGGGAAGTATCGGAGTTCCGCACGACTTATATGATCGACGATCGTTGGGTGGCCGGATTTATGACGCTGCGCCAGCCCGTGGAAATTCCGCAGGGGTTTGCTTCCCGACCTTCGTTGTCGCTGTTCCTGTACAACCAGGACGGGCAACAGGCGATCGCGCGTCCGTATCTGGATGGCGTCGCTCCTCCTCGCGCCGAAGCAAGAGGGCTGTCGCCGCAGTTCGCGCATCTCGAGATGCCGAACTATCATCAGCTTGACAGTTGGGATGCCGAATCGAACGCGCCAAGCTCCAATTTCAACTACGATTTTGATGTGTACCGCTACTGGGTGAACGACGCCTGGCAGGAGGTGTATGCCCACCACGCCGACGGTCGTGCTGTTCGCGGAACGCTTGCGACGCTTGTTGACGCTTTTCAATCCGGCTGCGAAGTGAAAGTCGGCCTTCGCGGCGTATGCGCGGACCCGGATTTGGCTGGTGAACGGGACGTTTCGAGGTTGGCTGAAGAACGGGGTATGCCGGAGTTGGCTGACGACCGGGGTATGCCGGAGTTGGAGCATGAAGTATTTGTGCAAGTTGGGTTTACGTATTATTATACGGAGTCGAAGCTGTTTCTGGGGGAGACGCATCCGATCGTGCGGGTGCGGCCTTCCGTGCCGTTGCGTTACCGCAGCGGCAACTGGGACTACGGCTGGCTCATGCCGCGTACGGACGGCTATGCCGATATGCTGCTGCTGGACCCGTACACGCTCCGTTACCGCCGCAAAAAAGGACGTTTCGCCATGCGCTGGTTCGTGAAGTAAGCCGGTTCGGCCCTGCACGGGTTGCGGGGCCGATTGTTGTTGGGCGCGCGGGGCGGGTGTGGGCGCGTGTGACGTGCTGGTCGGCAGCCGCCGGCCGAATCATTTTAAAAAGCGATAAGCTTGTTCATCGGCTATGTAGTAATGTTGTCGCTGAGGAGAAATCCCGCAAGGATGCAGCAGCTTCATCGCAATTAGCTTCTTTGCTGCGTTTACTATCGCGATTTTGCCGATTAGCAAGTAGTCTCTCGCATCCCGCAGCCGAAACGGCCGATTCGCCCGGATGGCGAACCGGAGCAGTTCGCGTTCGTTAGCGGATAGAGCGGCCAGCCCGCCGCCAATGCCGCCGCCGAATCTCCCGATCCACTCATAAAGCGAGCGTCGACACATCTCCGGTTGTTTGTCGAGCTCGTCTTTGCTGAAAGGGAGGTAGGTGTATCCGTACAGCGCGATGGTGCGCATTCGCATGCGCTCGAACATGAACCGTTCACGCGTCATCATTTCCGCATGAGGGACAAAGCCGTCGCACTCACTTATGATTCCGAACTGCGAAATGAACGTGTCGAGATAAATTTTTACCCCCGTGATGCTAATCAGTTCGTGCTCCATCCGAATGCCGTCGAACGACTTCAAGACGGGCCACAGCACCGCTTCAAACAGTTTTTTTTCGCCGGTTTTGTCCCGTTTCAACAATTCCAACCGCTGCCCCGACGCTTCGCGCATCTGCTGCTCCAAAAACTTCGCAAACTCCTGATCGAACACAACTTTTCCTCCTCCGGCATATTGGCGCATGTTCACAAAAAAAGCCGTTTACCCCCATTCGGGGGCAAACGGCGTGTGCTTCACGCGTGTATCATTTATTGATATTCCCATTATATGGGCTGTATGGGATTCTGTCTAGCAAAATATACGAATGGTGCCGTTGTAAGGCAGAAATCAGCCTTACTTCGCGGTCCGCTCGCGGAAACACCGCTGTAAGGCAGAAATCAGCCTTACTTCGCGGTCCGCTCGCGGAAACGCGGCTGTAAGGCAGAAATCAGCCTTATTTCGCGGCCCGCTCGCGGAAAAGCCGTTGTAAGGCTGAAAACAGCCTTATTTCGCGGGCCACTTGCGGAAACGCCGCTTCTTGCCTGGCAACAGCGCTACCGCCTCTCCAACCTGGCCCGCTTCCCGCGATACTCCGTCGGCGCAAGGCCGGTAAACCGCTTGAACCATTGGCTGAAATACGCCATGGACGTAAAGCCGAGCCGCTCGGCGATTTCCTGCACGGGCGAGGCGGAGTGCGCGAGCTCGGCTGCCGCCCACTGGAACCGCTCCCGCTGCGTCACCTCGTGCGCCGACACCCCCAACTGCTCGCGGAACAGCCGCGACAGATGGCGTTCGGAAACATGCACGGCGCCCGCCACTTCCTGAACGCTCGGATTATGCAGGAAGCGGTTCTGGATGTAGGCGATCGCTTTCGCCAGCACATCGTTCGCCTTCACCATCGGCGGCTGCGGCTCTTCGCGGCCGCGTACGAGCGGAGCCGGCTCGAGATACGGCTCGATCGCCCGGCAGATGAGCTCGCCCAGCTGCAGAAACGCCGCCATCCGGCCGCTTACGCTCGATTCGCCCATCCGGCGTTGAATCGACGCCAGATCGGAGGCGAGGAAACGATGCGGTGCATAAATGCGCGGGAACGGCTCCCGCCGCTCGGGCATCTCCAACACGAACAAGGCGTAGTATAGGCCGAGTGGCATCGTTTTGTCCGAGTGCTGCTCGTGAATTTCGTGCGGTGGCGCCACATAAACGATATCGGGATAAAAATCGAGCTCGCCCCGCTCCAGCAAATTGCAGCCCCGGCCCTCGGTCACGAAATGAATTTCGTGATTCAGATGGGAATGCGGCCGGATGCTCCATTGAGGGTCCGGCTGTACCCGCCCGAACGAATTCAACCCGATCGCAAACGACTCGAAAGAAATCCGCACGCCCTATTCCTTCTTCCGCCTCTTTTGAAACCAGTATAACACGCCTGGAGAAAACGCTGCCACGCCTTTTGCCCGTTCCGCAGATTGTCTCAAGTTGCCCGTCAGTTGCTCGTCAGTTTGATCGTCAGCTGTCCGTCAGCTGCCTATCAGTTGCCCGTAAATTGCCCGTCGATTGACCGTCAGTTGCCCGTCAATTTCCCGCCAGCTGCCCGCCGCAACCTGCCTGCCAGTTGCCAGCCTCCTGCAACAACGCGCCATGTTGGCCGAAAACCGACAGCATCCGTCCGTTTTGCGGATTCATGGACCAAGCCGTCTCGTTTACGATAGAAGAAGAACGCGCTCGCTTATCCTCAAAAAGTTTCTCCAATGGAGCCACACTATTTTCAATCAAGGAGTTGAACCCGCATGAGTACGGGCATCACGTTTCGCAAGCACAAAATCGACGACACGAAGTTCGAGGCATGCTCCGTGTTCGACGTCAACAACGACGGCGTGCTCGATATCGTCAGCGGTGCGTTCTGGTACGAGGGGCCGGATTTTACCCGCAAGCACCTAATCTGCGACGTGGCGGAAATCGGCGAGTATCACGACGATTTCTCCGACTACCCGATCGACGTGGACGGCGACGGTTATCTTGACATCGTGACCGCCTCCTACTGGAGCAAGGCGCTGCACTGGCGGCGCAACCCCGGCAAGGCCGGCGGGGAATGGCAAACGTTCGCCTGCGGCGAACTGATCAACACGGAGACGCTGCGCTTCTGCGATATCGACGGCTGCGGAGTGCCCGAGGTGTTCCCTAATGAAACAACGAAGACACCAAGCTTCTTCAAGCTGGAGCGCGACCTGGACGGCACGGGCCAACCCGGCTTCCGCAAAATCGTCGTCGGCAGTGGCGAACACGGCCACGGCATGGGGCTCGTCGACATCACCGGCAACGGCAAAATGGATATCGTCATCAACTGCGGCTGGTTCGAACAGCCCGAAGACCCGTATCAGACGCCATGGCAATTTCATCCCGACTTTCAGCTTGGCTCCGCTTCGATTCCAATTCTCGGCATCGACGTAAACGGCGACGGCCTGATCGACCTGATCTACGGCATGGGCCACGACTATGGCCTGTACTGGCTGGAGCAGGGCCGGGACGAACAAGGCAACCGCACCTGGACGCGGCACGACATCGACATGTCCGGCTCGCAATTTCACGATATGCAGTTGGTCGACCTCGACGGCGACGGCGAGCTTGAGCTCGTTACCGGCAAACGCTACCGCGCGCACAACGACGGCGACCCCGGCGCTCACGACCCGATCGGCATCTACTATTATAAAATCGCCGGCGGCCGCTTCGAAAAACACGTCATCGACTTCGGTCCGGCGGGCGAGGCGTCGGGCTGCGGGATCTATTTCTGGGTGCAGGACATCACCGGCAACGGGTACCCGGACATTGTGGCGCCAGGCAAGGACGGCCTGTATTGGTTTGAAAATTTGGGGACAGAGGGGTAACCGTACGATGAAAAAGCTGAGAATCGGCTTCGCCGGCGTTGGCGGCATGGGGCAAATGGCGCATTTGAACAATTACAACGTGCTGACAGAGGAATGTGAGGTCGTGGCGCTGTCGGAGCCGCGTCCGCAGCAGGCCAAGCTGGTAGGGGCGCGTTACGGCGTGCCCAAGGTGTACGAGGATTACCGCGAGATGATCGAGCGGGAGCAGTTGGACGGCGTCATCGCTTCCCAAAGCTACCGGCTTCACGCATCGCTTTTGCCCGATTTGGTCCGGTCGGGATTGCCCTTTTTTACGGAGAAGCCGTTGTGTCTGTCGGTTGAAGAAGGGGAACGGCTGGTCGCGCTGGGCGAAGCGCACGGCTCGCTGCACATGGTCGGCTACCACAAACGCTCCGATCTGGCGATGCAGTACGCCAAACGCGTCGTTGACGAATGGAAGCTGTCCGGCGAAATGGGCGCGCTCCGCTACATCCGCGTGTCGATGCCGCCCGGCGACTGGATCGGCGGGATGGACCGCAATCTCGACTCCGGCGAGCCGCGGCCGAACGCGACGCTCGAGCCGTACCCGGCGGAATTCAGCGAAGCGGCCGGCAAAGCGTACGACATATTTGTCAACTACTATATTCATCAGGTGAACGCGATCCGTTACCTGCTCGGCGAATCGTACCGGCTGACGTTCGGCGACCGTTCGGGCGTGCTGCTTGCCGGCGAAAGCGACAGCGGCGTCTGCGTCACACTGGAGATGGAAGCTTACCGTACGACGATCGAATGGCACGAAACGCTGCTCGTCGCCTTCGAGAAAGGGTTCGTCAAAGTCGAACTGCCGCCTCCACTCGCCCGCCAGCGCGCCGGCAAAGTTACGGTTATGCGCGACGACGGTACGAACCCGCCAACCTATACGCAGCCGGTGCTGCCTAACGAAGCGGCGATGCGCAGTCAGGCGCGCAATTTTCTCGCGGCGATTCGCGGCGAGCGCAAGGCGCCTTGCGAAGCGAAGGAGGCGCTGGAGGATTTGAAGCTGGCGCGCGACTACATTCGGTTCATGCAGCAGCAATACAACTGCTACTAAACGGAATTGTAGCAAAAAAGGAGGAAACGCACATGAGAAGAGTCGCTATCATCGGAGCGGGCAGCATCGTATTTTGCAAAACGCTTCTGCTCGACATCATGGCAACGCCTGCGCTGGAGGAGACGGAATTCGTGCTGATGGCGCCGTCGACGACGAAGACGAGCCAGGTGGCGGCATATGCGAACCGGGTGATCGATGCTAACGGGCTGAAAGCGAAAGTGACGGTCACCACCGACCGGCGGGATGCGCTGCGGGGCGCGAACTACGTCATTTGTTCGTTCCAGGTCGGCGGCGTGTCGGCGTTTGAGCTCGATTACCGCATTCCGCTCAAATACGGCGTCGACCAGTGCATCGGCGATACGCTCGGGCCGGGCGGGATTTTCCGCGCGCTGCGCAGCATTCCGGTCGTGCTGGAGGTGGCCCGCGACATGGAGGAGCTGTGTCCGAACGCGACGCTGCTCAACTACGTGAACCCGATGGCGATGATTGGTTGGGCGCTCGGCGAAACGAAAGTCAAATTCGTCGGGTTGTGCCACGGCGTGCAAACGACGCTCGACCTTATCTCCGGCTACGTCGGCGTGCCGAAACGGGAGATCGATTACGTCAGCGCCGGCATTAACCATATGGGCTGGTTTTTGCGGATCGAGCACAACGGCCGCGACTTGTATCCGCTGCTGCGCGAGAAGTTCGAACAGCCCGAGTTTTACGTGAACGAAAAAGTGCGCGGCGAGGTGTTCCGTCATTTCGGCTATTTCATGACGGAGTCGACGGGACATTTGTCCGAATACGTGCCCTGGTTCCGCAAAAGCTCGCAGGCGCTCGGCCTGTACTGCGACGAACCGTCGTTCGGGGGCGAATCCGGCGCTTACTATTCGTGGTGCACCTATGTGGCGAACAAGTACAAGGAGCAGGACATTCTTGCCGGCGAGCCGGCAACGCTGCCGCCGCGCAGCGTGGAATACTGCGCCTATATTATCGAAGCGCTGGAAACCGGCCGCACCTTCACGTTCAACGGCAACGTGCGGAACGACGGCATGATCGCCAACCTGCCGGCGGATTGCTGCGCGGAAGGGCCGATCTACGCCGACCGAACCGGCCTGCATCGCACGCTCGTCGGCGAATTGCCGCCGCAGTGCGCGGCGCTCAACCTGACGAACATCAACGTGCAGCGGCTTGCGGTGCTGGCGGCGAAGAGCGGCGACCCGGAAGCGGTTGTGCAGGCTTGCGCGCTCGATCCGCTTACGTCGGCCGTGCTGACGCTGAAGGAAATTCGCGATATGGCGACGGAGATGCTGCAGGCGCAGCGGGAGTGGCTGCCGCTGTTCGGCGGCAGGCTGCCTCGCCCGACGCCGACGATCCATATACCGGCCGACGTGAAACGGGCCGACGTGCCGATCGATCCGGCGCTGGCGATTTTTTCCCGCTTCGGCGAGCTGGCGCAGTAAGCGCCAATCGACTTCGTTCGGTTATTGCACGTCATCCGCATAATGGGAACCGGCTCCTTTTGTTCTCCAGCTTCGATTTGGATACCAACGAGTGCTCGATCCCGACGCCGTTGATTTCAAATCAAGCTGCGCAGCAACAAACGGGGAGCCGGTTTTTGCATTAATGACCGTTCTTCGAGTGTCATTTTCCGATTCCCAGGTGCAATTATATGTCACAGAATGTAAAAAAATGATACAATGGGCGCAGGTCTTTATTCTTACTTTAATGGTCGTAGCTGGATGCAACGATGCTGCTAGTCGACGATCATAAATTGGGGGTACAAAGTTGGAACGCGATATTGATCCGCAACCAAATCAGGCACAATCCGTTCGATTGAACGATCATCAGGATGATGACTTACAAGAGGTTGATCGTGGCACGTCACTTGCCGAAACGGAAACACAGGAAAAGACGCGCCATACGATGTCTAAAAAATCGATTGTAATCGGAAGCTCTGCCTTGTTTTTGCTTCTTGCAATTTGCACGTTGCTATTTCTTTACCATCATGAAGAAAAGAAAAAGTACGCATTGCTTCTGAACGACTATAACCAACAATATCAGTTGATTTTCGAGGATGCGAAAACATTCGTCTCGCACATGAAAGATGGGCCATCGGAACAAAGAAATTTAAAATCGACGATATCGTATTATCGAAATCTCATGAACAGCAGCAATTTCGACAAACGAATGGACTCGCTTAACTTTGCCGAGAAATACGATAATATATCGGATAATGATCGAAAAGCGTATGCATCCCTTGATGTCGATAGCTCGATTTCAGATTTGAAAACCGTTTCTGCCGATCTGGATAAAATACAAGGTGTTTTGCAAAAGAGCACAAACATCGACAATGAAATCAAACTTTTACTCACACAAAATATGACCATTGGCGACATAGACAAAAAGGCGGACGATTTGACCAAACGAAATGCTGCGATAAACGACGAACTGTTAGGTATCGTCGTTCATACCAAGCTAAAAGATGCACAAGAAATTTTTATCGAGGCGTTATCCTACCGCGGCTCATATTTTTCTCAAATGAAAGCAGCCAACAGTGCTTATTTGGATTCGCTAGTAGCGGCAGCAAGTTTCGAGGAAGATAACAAGACAATGGCCAAATACCGGGATGAAGGCGATGCGGCCGTATTCACTTCGACGAAACGGTTGTATTACAACTATGCGCTAGAATACGCGGTAAAAGCGGAAGACGAACTGAAGAAGAAAATCGAAAAAGAACATCAGGCAGCAGATCTGCAGAATCAAGCCAATCAATCGTTAATCAAGTATGTAGAACTTGCTCAGATCGATATCGATATTAGCAAGCTGAAATCAAATGGAAATTCCGGACCTCAGCCTTCTCCGAATAACGCCAAAGCGAAATGGAATACATAAAACTAAGGCGAAGTTTCGTCAATAAACATTGCCTGTCATAAAGAATCAGCTGGTAATCGGCGAAATCCACTCTCTCTTATTTGAAGACCAATCGATGCTCCAGGCTTAACATGACTTAGGAAACCTGCGCTAAATGCTCCGCGGAGGGCTCGCGCACCGTCGGCAACGCCGTAGATACGAAAATTATGCCCCGGATACATTCCTTCTTCAAAACGACCGTCAGGCGATATCGCCTGACGGTTCTTTGGCGCATGTTGCGGGAAAGCTAAACGCGGCGAAGCTCTGTAAGCGTTCGGCGTTCTTCTGTGTATATAATGAAGAGAGCCGAGTGAAACAGGGATACGAGAGGAGCGTTATACAATGGACAACGCATACCGAACGGAACGGGACTCGATGGGCGACATCCAGGTGCCCGCGGATAAGCTGTGGGGCGCGCAAACGCAGCGCAGCAGCGAAAATTTCCGCATCGGCAAAGAGCGGATGCCGGATGCGATCGTGCGCTCGCTGGCGCTGCTGAAGAAGGCGGCGGCCGTGGCGAATGCGCGGCTCGGCCAGCTCGACTCCGAAGCGGCGGAAGCGATTGCGCAGGCGGCGGCCGAAGTAGCGGATGGCAAGTGGGATGCGCACTTCCCGCTCGTCGTCTGGCAGACCGGAAGCGGCACGCAAACGAACATGAACGTCAACGAAGTGGTTGCCCGTCGGGCGAACCAGCTGTTGCAAGAACGTGGTGCCGAGCGGCGAGTGCACCCGAACGATGACGTGAACCGGTCGCAAAGCTCGAACGACACGTTCCCGACGGCGATGCATATCGCCGCGGCGCTGGCGCTGCGGGACTGCGTGCTGCCGGCGCTGGAGGCGCTGGCAAGAACGCTGCAGGCCAAGTCGGAGGCGTTTGCGGCGATCGTGAAGATCGGCCGCACCCACCTGCAGGACGCAACCCCGCTAACGCTTGGCCAAGAGATCGGCGGCTGGTACGCCATGCTGCGCCACAGCGAAAAAATGCTGCAATTCGCGCTGAACGGTCTGCTCGAGCTGGCCGTTGGCGGCACTGCCGTCGGCACCGGGCTCAACGCGCATCCCCGCTTCGGCGATACCGCAGCCGAGGAGCTGGCGCGCGAAACGGGGCTGCCGTTCGTGTCGGCCGCGAACAAGTTCCATGCGCTGACAAGCCACGACCAGCTGGTGTTCGCGCACGGCGCGCTGAAGGCGCTCGCCGCCGATTTGATGAAAATCGCCAACGACGTGCGCTGGCTGGCCAGCGGCCCGCGCAGCGGCATCGGCGAGTTGACGATTCCGGCCAACGAGCCGGGGAGTTCGATCATGCCAGGCAAGGTGAACCCGACGCAAAGCGAGGCGCTGACGATGGTTGTCTGCCAGGTGATGGGCAACGACGCGTCGCTCGGCTTTGCAGCCAGCCAGGGCAATTTTGAACTGAATGTGTTCAAACCGGTCATCGCCTACAATTTCCTGCAGTCGGCGGGCCTGTTGGCCGATGCGATGCAGTCGTTCAACGACCACTGCGCCGTTGGCATCGAGCCGAACGAGGACGCGATCGCCCGCCATTTGCACAATTCGCTGATGCTGGTGACCGCGCTTAATCCGCACATCGGCTACGACAACGCGGCGCGGATCGCCAAACTCGCCCACAGCGAGAAGCTGACGCTGCGGGAAGCGGCGATCCGCTCCGGGCTGCTGAGCGGCGAACAGTTCGACGCCGCGGTACGGCCGGAGCAGATGATCGCGCCGCACGAGTAAACCGCTGCGTTAAGCCAGATCGACCAGCAGCAGCTCCGCGGCGGCGTCGGTGCCGATGACGAGATCGGCCGCGTTCGTCAGGCGGAGCGCATCGCCTTCCGTCAGCGGCTGCGTCGCCTCGCCGCCTTCCAAAGACGCGTCGCTGACGGTTGCCGTCGCCGCGCCTTTAATGACGAACAGCAGCAAGCGGCGATTGCCGTTCGGCGTATGGCGGACGGATTCGCCCGCTTGCAGCGTCGACAGGTAGAAGGTGGCGTCCTGGTGAATGTGCAGGGCCCCTTCGCGCTCGCCTCCGGAAATGACCGGCAGCAGCTTGCCGTGCTGCTCTTCCCGGGTAAAGCGCTTTTGTTCCCAGGAAGGCGTCAAATCCTTGTGCTTCGGGTATACCCACATTTGCAGCAGCCGCACCGGCCGTTCGGCGGACGGGTTGTACTCCGAATGGTAGATGCCCGAACCGGCGGTCATGCGCTGCACTTCGCCGGCATCGATCACGCCTTTGTTGCCCAGGCTGTCTTTATGCTCCAGCTTGCCGTCGATCACATAGGTGACGATTTCCATGTCGGCGTGCGGATGCATGCCGAAACCGGTGCCGGGCTGCACGATGTCGTCGTTAAAGACGCGCATCATGCCGAACCGGGCATTGGCCGGGTCCTGGTATTCGGCGAAAGAGAAGCTGAACCGGCTTTGCAGCCAGCCGTGATCGGCGGTGAAGCGAGCATCCGACGGGATGTATTGCAGCATGATGGATCCCTCCTATTTTCAGAACAATGCTTTATCCAAAGAATAGTCGCCGGCGCCGACAAGCGCAACCCCGATGGCGATTGCGAGCAGCAGTACGTTGTATTCGATTCCGCCGGAGGTAACCCAGTAGCCGTTTTTGCCGTGAACCTTGACGATAGCGATCAGCATCGTCAGCACGATCAGCGCCGCGCCGGCTTCGGTGAACAGCCCCGCGGCGAACAGCAGGCCGCCTCCGATTTCGGCGAGCCCGGCGAGCACCGCCATCAGCAGCCCCGGTTTAATCCCGATCGATTCGAAAAATCCTCCCGTCGCCTTCGGCCCGTGACCGCCGAACCAGCCGAACAGCTTCTGCGTGCCGTGCCCGGCAAAGGTAAGACCAACCACAAGCCGGATCACCAAAAGTCCCCATGCTGCCATTTCCATCCACTCCTAATTCATTATTTTTGTTTACTAACTTACTTTATGTAAGTGATAGTAGAATATCCTCTTACTTTTGTCAAGTAACTATGCTAAAATTTAATTCAGAAGGAGATGGTGACAGATGGAATCGCATCCGATGTGTCCAAAATTCGAAGCTGCCTTCGAACTGCTCGGCAAGCGTTGGACCGGGCTGATCATTCGCGTTCTGTTGTCCGGTCCCAAACGGTTCAAGGATATATCCGCGCATATACCGGAGATGAGCGATCGTATGCTGTCCGAACGGTTCAAGGAGCTGGAAGCCGCCGGCATCGTGCTCAGGAGCGTATACCCGGAAACGCCGGTGCGCATCGAATACGAACTGACCGCCAAAGGCAAATCGCTGCAGAAGGTAATGGAAGAAGTGCAGTCGTGGGCGGAGCAATGGGAAATCGGAGCCGCCGCCAAACATGAAGCTTGAAACGGGCGGGGACGCCGGCGATGGATCGTACAAGGAGGAAGAACATAAAGTGGCTCGGACGCAGCTTGCGCTGATCAGACATGGCGAAACGGATTGGAACCGGGAAAAACGCAACCAGGGGCAGCGCGACATTCCGCTTAACGCGGAAGGAGTGCGGCAAGCGCAGCTGCTGGCGGAAAGACTGGCGGGGGAAAGGTGGAACGCCGTATACAGCAGCGATCTCGGCCGCGCCGCGGCAACGGCCCGCGCGATCGCGGAAGCGCTCGGCATGGAGTTAGGCGGCTACGACGGACGACTGCGCGAGCAATCGTTCGGCCGGCTGGAAGGGACGACGGAAGCGGAGCGGATCGCCTTGTGGGGCGAACGCTGGAGCGATCTGGAGCACGGAGTGGAAACGGAAGCGTCGGTGCAGGAGAGGGCGTTTGCCGCTGTACGGCATTTTGCCGGGCGGCATCCCGGCGAGCGGATCATTATGGTCAGCCACGGGGCGTGGATCGGGTATTTGATCGACCGGCTGTTTCCGCAGATGGAGCGGGAGAAAATGAAGAACACGTCGGTGACGATGCTTGAGCTGGAAGGCGACAGCTGGGCGTGTTCGCTGTTCAACTGTGCGCGTCATTTGGACACATTCGGCGATCCGGTCGCGGTAAAATAAAATCCCGCCGCCGCGTCGTTTTTGCCCGGCTGCCGTAAATCCGTTTGCGAACATCTTGCGTATCTTCAAATAGATGGTTATCGGCCTTTTCCCAAACCTGAAAGACAGGGAGGTATGATAATGGCTCGCGTTCGCGAATGGTTGAAGCTGCCTTACGGCAGGAAGCTGAAAAAGCTGCACGCCTGGAACGCCTGGATCGTGCTGCTGCTGGCGGTGTCCGGCATCGTGCTGTACGCGCCGTTCATGCGCGGCGTATTGCAGGAAGGCCGGGTTTGGCTGAAGCAAGTGCATATTTATTTGGGCATCGCCTCGATTGTGGTCCTGCTTCTTTACGTGCCGCTGATCGCCAAACATCTGAAGCAGCTCGTCGGCAAAAGGGCGCAGCAATGGAATCTCGGCATCGTGCTGATTATTTTGCTCGGCTGGAGCTTGAGCGGCCTCGTCCTGTGGCAGTTCCGCCATTTGCCGACCCATTGGGCGAATGCGGCGCTGTTTTTTCACGATCTGTTCACTTGGGTTGGCGTGCCATACGCCGTTTATCATTCGATTTCGCGCAGCCGCTGGATCAAGCAGGACGAGGCGCGGGAGAAGCAGGCGGCGGCAAGGGCGCAGCGCGAGCTGCAGAAGCGGCCTGCTGACGGCGAGCCGGAGCGACCGACCGCGGCGTTCGATTACGATGCCTACCGCCGCAAAATGACGCGCCGCACGTTCGTACGGTTGTCCATCGCGGGCCTGATGGCGGCCGTGATCGGGCCGTCGTTCTATCGCTGGATGAAAGCCGCTTCCGATACGGGCGGATCGGCGCTCGACAACATCGCGGCCGCGGACGGCAACCGCATGCTGCCTCCTCCGACGCCGCTGGCTGAATCGGCGCAAGTGGTCGGCGGCGGGGCCAAAGGCAACTTCCGCATTTACACGGTGACGAAGATCCCGTCCTTTTCGTCGGACAACTGGCATTTCGATATCGGCGGGTTGGTCGATCAGCCGCAGAAGTGGACGTGGGAGCAGTTTCTGGCGCTTCCGCGGAAGGTGCAGGTGAGCGATTTCCATTGCGTCACCGGCTGGTCGGTGTACAAATGCACATGGGAAGGCATTCCGCTGTCCGAGCTTCTGAAGCTGGCCGGGGTGCAGCCGAAAGCGAAATACGTCAAATTTTACTCCGGCGACGGCGAATATACGGATGCGCTTTCACTCGAGCAGGCGCATATGGACGACGTGCTGGTGGCGGTCATGCTCGACGGCAAGCCGCTTCCCCAGGATCTCGGCGGTCCGGTGCGCCTCGTCGTGCCGAAGATGTACGCTTACAAGTCGGTCAAGTGGCTGCAAGCGATCGAGTTGATCGAGAAGAGCCATATCGGCTATTGGGAAGTGCGCGGGTACGATAACGACGCTTGGGTGTAAAATAGCGATAGCAGCAACAGCCGGCGATGGTAGGGTCGCCGGCTTGCCCGTTTTGGCCGCGGGTGTGCAAAAAACGTGCCGGATGGCGGAAAATATGCCATAATGGAAGCACAAGCAGCTGCTGAGCTGCGTTCGGAGGAGAGAGCCGGCAGGCAGGAGGGGATTGCTTTGGAACGGAAGCTGATCGATCGGTTCGGCAGGCAGCACGATTATTTGCGCATCTCGGTCACGGACAAATGCAACCTGCGCTGCGTGTACTGCATGCCGGAGGAAGGAATGACATTCGAGCCGGACGAGAAGCTGCTGCGCTTCGAGGAGATTGCGGAAGTGGTGCGCGTGCTGGCCGGGCTCGGCGTGCGCAAGCTGCGGCTGACCGGCGGCGAGCCGATGGTGCGGCGCGATCTGGAGAAGCTGGTCGCGATGCTTGCAGCGATCCCGGGCATCGAAGATATCGCGCTGACGACCAACGGCATCTTCCTGGCGCCGAAGGCGGAGCAGCTGCGGGCTGCCGGGCTGACCAGGGTCAACATCAGCCTAGATTCGCTGCATGCGGACCGGTTCCGGCTCATTACGCGCGGCGGCGACATCCGCAAGGTGCTGGACAGCATCGCGGCGGCCGAGCGGGTCGGACTCGACCCGATCAAAATCAATGTCGTGCTCATGAAAGGCATGAACGACGACGAAATCGCCGATTTCCTCCGGCTGACGCTGGAGCGGAAGCTGCACGTGCGATTCATTGAATATATGCCGATCGGCCATGACGATGAGGGCTGGAAGGCGCGGTATTTGCCGCTGAGCACCGTGCTTGAGCGATGCGCCGAACTCGGCTGGGACGCACAGCCGGCGGAAGCGGTGTACGGCAACGGGCCGGCGCGAAATTACCGCATCGCCGGCGCGCCAGGCGCATTCGGGTTGATCCATCCGGTGAGCGATCATTTCTGCGAAACGTGCAATCGCCTGCGGCTGACGGCCGACGGCAACATCAAGCCGTGCCTGTATTGGTCGGACGAATTCAACGTCCGGCGTTATATCGGCGACGACCGGGCGGTGGAGGAGTTGTTTTTCCGCGCGCTCGACATCAAGCCGCAAAATCATGAAATGGCGCAAGCGCTCGCCAGCGCCGCACAATCGCACACGCCGACGGCGCGGCGCATGTCGCAAATCGGCGGCTGACGCGCCGATTGATGAAAGAAGCTCCCCGTTCCTGCCGGTATTCGGCGGGAGGGGGAGCTTTTTGTTGTTGGTATTATGGAGTCGGGCAGCTCATATTGTTGCGCACCGTATCGTACGTAGTAAGCACGAGCAGGTCGCGCTTGACGTTGTCCGTGCCGCCGAACTTGCCGTCGGCGCCGTTGCTCAGCAGCTTCAGCTGAATCGCCAGCGAAACGTAGCCTTTTGCCCAGTCGGAAACGGTGTTGTCGCCCGTTCCGGGCGCGTTGCGGGCTTCCTTGTCCTGACCGAGGGCGCGGACGAGGAACGTTGCGAGTTGCTCTTTCGTTACTTTGCCGGCCGGGTTATATTGGCCGTCGCCCATCCCGTCCGTGATCCCCGCCTTGCGGATCGCTTCGATATAAGGCAGCGCATAGCCGTTCGCCGCGTCGTCCGAGTTGACATCGGAGAAGGAGGTCGTTTTCAAGCTGTCATCCACTTTCAGGCCGAAGATGAGCGCCGCGACTTTGGCGAACTGGGCGCGGTTCATTTCGTCCCGTGGGGCGAACTTGCCGTCTTCGATCCCGTCAAACACGCCGGCACTGATCAAGGCGTCGAATTTCGCTTTGGTGGCGGCGTCCAAATCCTTCAGGTCGCTGAAGTCGGCGGACGACTTCGTCGACTCAAGGATAGCAACCATCGCTTTGGCGGCGGCCGCGGTCACCTGGCAGGCGATCGGCGCCACATTCGGCGGTGCCGTCGGCCGCGGCGCAACCGTCGGTTCCGGCGTCGCCGAAGGCGTAGCGGACGGCGTCGGCGAAGGCGACAGCGACGGTGTAGCCGAAGGTGTCGGCGTTGGCGTAGCCGTTGGTGTTGCTGTTGGCGTCGGGTCCGGTGTTGGATCCGGAGTCGGTTCTGCCAGGGTGGTGACCGGAATCTCCACATCGCCAACCGAATCCGACTCCAGGCCTCCCACGTTAACGGCTCTTACGACGAAAGTATACGACGATTGCGGTTGCAACCCGCTTACGACATATTCATCCGTGTGCGCGCCGACGGTACCAACTTGGATAGGTGACGGATTGGCCATGCGATAGATGCGGTAACCGACTACTCGTTCCGAATCGTCGTTAGGGGTCCACGACAAGGTTGCGCTGTTTGTGGTTACCGTGGGTGCGCTTCCGCTCGGCGATGTCGGCTTTGAGGTGATATCGGTCTTCACCGTAACTGTCGCTGTCCCCGATGATGGCATGGTCGGGGTGACGGTAATCTCGTACGATCTGCCATGCATCAGGTTGGTCAACTGATATGTTGCTTCCGTTACCGATGAGTCGACCACATTGCCATTGACGGCAACTTCATATTGCAGAGCCGAGCCTTCCCAGGCAATCGAGATACTTGTGTCTGTCGTTGCGCTTGCGTGCAAGTAGACGGCACCGGTTGTCGACTGCAGTCTGGCTTCGTTGCTGAAGTTGGAACGTTCGGTTTCGGTAAGCTTTGCCTTCACGTAATAACCTACGGACTCTGACTGCGGTTCGGGAATCGTATAACGGAGTATGTCCGCTCCGACTGTAGCGAGTGGCGTCGCGTCGCCTTGATGCCGGTAAATCTCGTAGCCGGCCAGCGGCGCAGCGGTCAGCGACGGCGTCCAGACGAGGCTCCAACTGGTATTCGATTGATCGTACACAATGGAAGCGACAGGTGCAGACGGCAGTTGGATCGACGGAGCGGCTGCCGCTTGTCCGGCCGGACGAAGCGAGCCGAAGGGCAAAAGCAGTAAAGCGGCGACTAGGATCCTGACGACGATGGTTCGTAATGAGTGCAAGTAAAAAATCCTCCTTTTGTAAAGAATGTCCATCCTATTTACCTTAATGAAAAAAGTTTCCCGGTAAAAGGGTATTCCGACTTATTTCGACTTTCATTATAGGTCTTTTGGCAGGGGTGAAGCAACTAATTGAGCGAAGGCTGGCGCTATGCCAACGTTTTTTCGAAATAGGCCATCTTTTATTGCCTATTCCGCCCCAAAATGGCCCGCGGCAATAAATAGCCAGTGTTTTCGCTGGCTATTTGGTTGGAAAACTTGATTTTGAAGGGATTTGGCCCGAATAGGCCATGTTTTCACTGGCTATTTTCGAGGAAGCGGGTAAAATGACGGGAATAAGCCATTTTTTAGTGGCTATTTTAGCAGGCGGATGGAGAGTTGGGGGCATTGCGGCATCGGGAGGCATAGTTTCATTATAATCAGACTTTACGACATGGAACTTGCCGACTTCTTCTATAATAGTAAGGGCAATAGTAGGGGCATGGCGCCAAATTGCGTATCGGGAGACGAAACGTGTTTACGATTGAATGCCGAGGGATCTTGTTAAGAGAGTTTGAGTTGGCTGATTTGGAAACATTTCATGCTTTAACCTGGCAGCCGGAAATTTATGACATGCTGCCGGGATGGAATGTATCGAAAGAGCAACGGGAAGCATGGCTGCAGGACTTTGAAATCCCTGACAATCGGCGATTTCTGCATGCGGTCTCCGCTCACGGGGATGTCGGGGAGCTTCGGCTTCGTTTGGGCATTGTGTTACAAGCGACCGGGGAGTTAATCGGCTGGTGCTGCACCGGAATCAAGCATGAACTGCCGCCTCCCAACCGGGAGATCGTGTTTGCCATCTCCAAAGAGCATCGTGGCCTTGGGTATACGACGCAAGCGGTACAAGCGATGATCGCCTATTTATTCGAGCGGACCAACGTCGAAGTGCTTCTTGCCCTGGCGCTGATCCGCAACCTACCGTCAAATCGGGTGATCCAAAAATGCGGGTTTGTTTTTCAAACCGACATGGAAATCGAGTGCGAGAAGTATAATGTGTACAAACTGAGCAGAAGCGTGTGGGAAATCAACCATTGAGGCGGTTTACTCGTAGGGAGGGACACATTCGACATGCGCAGGATTGTCGTGATCGGATCGCCGGGGTCGGGCAAATCGACGCTGGCGCGGCGGCTCGGTTCGATGTTGGGCCTTGAAGTCATTCACCTGGACATGCTGTACTGGCATCCGGGTTGGGTGGAAACGCCGCCGGAGCAGTGGGACGCCGTGAATCGGGAAATCGTCCGCAAGGAAAGCTGGATCATCGACGGCCATTACGGCCGGACACTCGATATGCGGCTGGAAGCGGCCGATACGGTCATTCTGCTGGACATGCCCCGTCTGCTCTGCATCTGGAGGGCGACGCGAAGGCGCGGCAAAGTGCGGCCGGACATGCCGCCGGAGTTGGTGGAGAAGTTCGACTGGGAAGCGGCCAAGTTCATGTGGTACATCTGGACGTTCCCGGCGCGCAAGCTTCCGACGCTGCGCAAGCAGCTGGAGCAACGGGCAGCGGGCAAAACGATGATCGTGCTGCGTTCGCCGGCCGAAGTGGAGCGGTACGTAAGCGAGCTTGCGGCGGAGCATGCGCCGGTTCGCTAATTCCATTCAACTGCGCGCTTTCACCGATCGGGCGTATTCGGACGGGCTCATGCCGGTTTCCCGCTTGAACGCCCGGGAGAAATAATGCACGCTGCTGAAGCCGAGCCGCTGTGAGATTTCCGTGAAATTGAGCGTATCCCGACGAATCGACTGCTTGGCCTGTTCGATCTTCATCGCGGCAAAATGCTCCATAATTCCGGTGCCCATCTTCCGTTTGAACGCTTCTTTGAGCCGGGTTTTGGACAGGTGGAAATGGGCAGCGAGTTCCTCCATGGTCAATTGCGAGTCAAGCTTCAGCTCCAAATACTGAATGATGTCGGCGGCGATGGCTTCATCGGTTTTTTCTTTGGCCGGCGTGGAAAGCGTGGGCGGCGTTTCCAACGAACGTTGGCCGACGATGCCGCGCGCGAGCCGAATCAGCAGCGTTTCCAGCAAAATTTTGATCAATTGTTCGCTTCCGAACGGTTGCTCTTCCTTGCGCTGCAGCGGATGGCGGAACGGGAAGCGAAAGGCGTTCATGCCCTCGCGGATAATGTGCGCCAGTACATTCCGCTCCTCGTCGTGCAGCGCCAGCACCTTGCGTTCGAACAGCTTCATTGCCCGCGAGCGGCAATCGAACGTCATGACGATCAGATTGGGCGCCGTGCCGTGATAGGCGACGAAGCTGTGAAACTCGTTCGGTTTGTGAAAAATGATGTCCCCTTGCCGGAGCCGGTGCACGGTCGTATCGGCGATGACTTCGACCTCGCCTTTGTCCACGTACAGAATCTCCCAGAAGTCGTGCTGCTCGCCGCGGAAGCTGTAATTTTTGGAAAATTCGAAGTAATACATGGTAATCAGTTTGTGGATGGCGATCGATTGCTCGAGTCGCGTGCGAATGTAGGCCATGTGTCGTCACCTTCGCCTGAAATGCGTGTCATTCCTCCATGATAGCACTTGGTTGGTACAACCGAAAAGACACATTTCCCGGCTGCAAAGACAAAGCCAACCCCCATGCCGTCCGTTATAATGGGAACCGTTTACACAGTTTGCGTGCGAAGGGGAATGGCGATGAGACTGGCAGTAATCGGATATGGGAGTCGCATTCGGAATGTCATCGAAACAATCATCAAACAGGAGCCGGCTTGCCGGGTCGTAGCGATTACGGATGTCCGCAAAGATGAGATGGAACGGGACAGGGCGAAGCTGGGTCTTTCGGATGAAGTGAAATTCTACGATGCGGCAGAAGACATGCTGGCCGAGGCGAAACCCGACGGCGTGCTGATCGGCACACGCTGCTCGCTGCATACGGAAATGGCGCTGAAGGTGCTGCCGACCGGGATCCCGCTGTTCCTGGAGAAGCCGGTTGCGACGACGATGGAAGATTGGCACCGATTGCGGCAAGGTTGGTTAACGGCGAAGTCGCCGGTCGTCGTGTCATTCCCGCTGCGGGTGACGACGCTGGTCGAGGCCATTCGCGAAATCGTCGATTCGGGCAAAATCGGCACCGTCGAGCACGTGCAGGCGGTCAACAACGTGCCGTACGGCGGCGTTTATTACCACAACTGGTACCGCGACGAAAACGAAACGGGCGGGCTGTTTCTGCAGAAGGCTACGCACGATTTTGACTATATCAATTACGTGCTTGGACTTGCGCCGGTCAGCGTGTGCGCGATGACGTCGAAGCAGGTTTTCAAAGGCGACAAGCCGGCCGGCTTGCGCTGCGTCGACTGCGAGGAAAACCGGACTTGCGAAGAAAGCACCGCATTTAATCCCGAGCGCAGGGAAAGGTGGCCGTTCTGCAGCTTCGCGACGGACACCGGCAACGAAGATTCGGGCAGCGCGCTCGTCCATTACGAAAGCGGCATGCACGTGTCCTACTCGCAAAACTTCTTCGCCCGGCGCAAGGCGGCAGCCCGCGGGGCGCGTTTCCTCGGCTATAAAGGCACGATCGAGTTCGACTTCTATACCGGCCGGATTCAAACGTTCCTGCACCACAGCCCGCGCGTCGAGACGATCGAATTCACGCAAGGTGAAAACCATTTCGGCGGCGACGAGAAGCTGGCGGACAGTTTCATCGGGCTTATGAAAGGCGAAAGCGAGTCGGTCAGCACGCTGCGCGACGGATTGGTCAGCGCGCTCATGTGCTTGCAGGCGAGGGAATCGGCAGCAACGAACACGTTCCGCGAGTTGACCGGGTACAACATCTGATAGAGGCTGTTCGGCAGGCAAACGACCCGCCTCGGTGGTGAAAAGCCTGTTTTTGAACACGCACCGCCAGGCAATTCAGAAACTCGTAAATTTCGACCGGAGCTGCCTGACGAGGCGGCTCCGGTTGTCGTCTGTGCCGGCGCCTGCCGCCAACGCCTCTTCGAGATCGCCGAGTCGTATGACGAGCACCCGCAGCTCCGCCCAGTCGCAGCCGACCGCGGCGCATCTGCGCTGCAAGCTGGCAAGCGAAACGCCTACCGCATCGTCCCTCTCTGTCGCGACCACCAACTCTTCCAATTGTACGGCCGCTGTCAGCTCGCCTTCGAACAAATCCTCCTCCGGCTGCTGCGGCAACGGTCCGTCCAACTGCACCCAATAAACCGGCTGCTCCCACGGCACTCTGGCGGCGGCGAAGTCGACGATCAGGCTGAACGGCCTAACTTCCTCTCCGTCAAACTCACATCGGACGCTTGCGGTTGCCACGCTGGTATTTCCTCCTTTCCAATTGCAGGTACAGCTTGTACATGAGACGCTTCGTCTCATCCGACCAGTTGGCTGAGCTGCGGGTTGACGCCGCCGTTAAGGACTGCCGCATCGATTCCTCATCGAGCACGCCTTGCAGGACGCGGCGATGCATCTGTTCGAGCCTCCGCTGCGCCAGCTCGGGCGTGACGCGGAATTCGCTGCGGAGCAGCTCGACGATTTCGCTTCGCCGTTCCGGCAGCTCCAGCCGGCGGAGCATGAAGTAAGGGATCGCCGCGTACAGTTGGAACCGGTCGGCGTCCGTCTCCTGCATTCGCAGCATCGGTTCGGGCATTGTCGTCTGGTTGCCCGCATGGCGCAGCACGTGGCACAGCTCATGGAGGAAATCTTCCCATTGCCGCTCGGGCGTCAGCCGGCGGTCGATGTTCATGCTGTACATGCCGCGCGACTCGACGACGAGGCTCGGCATATCGAGTTCGTGCACCCAGATGTTCAGCTTCGAGGCCACGTTCGTTATCGTCAAATGCTCCGGCTCGGTGACGCCCAGGCGGAGATAGGTGTCTTCGACGGATTGTTCGAGCGGCGTTAATCGGTAGTAATGCAAGACATTCACCTCGGTACGGGAATATATGTTCGGTTAAATGGCGAAAAAGAAACGCCCGGCAGGGCGGATAACGATCCTTTATATAAGATTCGACACTTAAATGGGAATACCTGTTCGCAAAAAAGAAAATATTTACTGCACGCGTTGCCTTACTGCTCTTGTTCGTCGCCCGGTTTGCGGCCTTGCTCGCGTTCCTGGATGAAGCGCCAGAAGCGGATCATCTCTTCGCGGCGCTCTTTCGGCGCATTCCGGAAGTCCTTGAAGAACAGCCCGATCTCCGGATCGTCGCCGGGTTCCGGCTCGCCGGAGGGCTCGCGGCGCAGGAGCGGTTCCTCCTTGGCTTCATCTGAATGCGTCGCCGCCGGATCGGTCAGCCCAATCAAATCGTCGGTCCTCACCTGAAAAAAAGCGGCAAGCTTCGCCAGCATTGCCGTGCGTACGCCTCTGTCACCGGTTTCCCACATGGCGATTGAGCTGGCGGATACGTCCAGCCGGCGGGCCAATTCGAATTGCGACAGGCCGGCTTGCTCGCGCAGCGCGGCGATTCGTTTGCCCAGCGAGTTGTTGTTGTTGTCCATGCGAATCACGCTTTCTGAAATAACTACCTTCATTATACACTCACGAAACGTGAGAATCAAATGTTTATTTTCCTGAAATTATGAAAAATGTCGTTGTCACACACACTTTTTGTGAGTATAATAGAACACACGTTCTTATATTTCCCATTTGTTCCTGTCGTCGGTTGGAGAAAAGAGTAGATGAGGAGTGTGACTGGTGTGACAACAACGAATGGATTGGATATTGGATTTCCACCCATCAACACGGACGCGACCCGCAAACGGGTCGAACAGGCGCTTGAGACGGCGCGCGTATACAAACAGGTCGGATTCGTGCGCAGGGAAACGAAACTGACGGCTTCTTACGAGGTGCGCGAGCCGGGCAAACCGTATTCGGTCGGCAAGCCGGTCGAATCGGCGGCCGTCTGGAATGTCGATACCGAGACGCGCATTGGCAAAATGGCGGAAGATATCGAACTTGCCGTCGAATCGCTCGAAGGATGCGAGCGCGATATCGTGCGGCGACGCTATTTGGACAAGGGAGATACGCTGGACTATATGCTTTGCTACGAGCTTGGGATGAGCGAGCGTACGTACCGCCGGCACAAGGCCAAGGCATTGTTCAAGCTCGCCTGGATGCTGGGCCTCGAGGTGCCGGCCGAGCGCGGAACGCGCGGCGGCATAACGGGACGAGCCGAAGAAAGGCCGATGCGGCTTGGCTGAGCGCTGGCGTACGGACGGCGCCGATTGGCCGCCATGCTGGCCGACAGTTGGCCGCTTCGCTGCCGGACGGTGACCGCAAAGTGGCACGCCGTTTGGAAATGGACGTGTTACATTGGTAGCGTGGACAAGCGCCGCCGCAAGATGAGACCATGAACGGTGCGGGCCTCGACCGGGCAGATGGTGGCGGACAAGCCGGCCGGGGCTATCGACACGTACGCTGTTTGGGGAAGCAGCCCACGGAGAGAGACTGTCGAATCGTATTGCGAAAACAATCTTTTTTAAAAGCAACATCACGCCGGGCGCCGAAAGGCGCTTTTTGTTTTGCCGACGAGCCGGTTGGCGATTGGCAATTGACCTGTCGATTGCGCAAGCCGACAAATTTCCCGGGAAATGAACCGGCGATGTCGAATGGCGCAATCGCAAATGTACATTTTCCAAACAAGGAGGCGATCGTTCATGCAACGGATACAAGACGATGAAATGGTGTTCGCGCAACCGCCCAAGTGCAAAGGGTGCATTTGGGGCGGATGGACGGGAACGCGGCAGTTCTGCAGCAAGCAGCTTTGCGTCAAAACGGGCGATTAGGAACGGAGGAACGGCGATGAAAGCGGACGGGAAGAACCGTTTGGGCACACGCGGCCGGAGAGGTCCGCCGGCGATGAAATCGGCTTCGAACAACGGAGCGGAAAGGAGGTTGGCTATAGATGTCGCTTAATTTTGCCGAAGACATCGCGCTTTACCTGGAGGAGTTGGCCGAAGGAACGCTCGGCGTCGATTTGTTCATCGATGAAATGCCGGCTTCGCCGGACGGGGCGATTACGGTCTACGACGACGGAGGCGAAACGTTCACGTCCGAGTCGCCGGGCGCTTGGCGAGTCATCACGCTTAAGCTGCGCTCGCTTACGCGAACCGGCGGCTATGAAGCGTTCTGGCGCATCGCCGATGCGCTCAACCAGCCGGAGGACGGCTACTTCACTGTTGGCGCCAACCGCTATATCGCCGATATGCAGCAATTGCCGAGCATGCGAGAGATCGATGCGGAAGGGCGCTTCGTGTTCGCGACGACGCTGCTGGTGCGCCGTTTCGTCGAGATTCACGAGGAGTGGCTCGATGTGCTCGTCGCTTTCGCACAGGCGAAGCTTGGCGGCGATTGGCGCAGCAACAAGCTGTGGCCGGGCGGCGAGCGGCCGCACGTGACATGGCGGCTGGCGCAGGTGAAGGCGGAGAACGCCAATACGTCCTTGTGCAAAGTGAGCAAAACGTTCGTCGGCAAGCTGTATGGCGTTGACCCGAACGATGTGCTGCATGCGGCGACGGCGTTGGTGTCCGACATGGCAGCCGGCGGCAAAGTGCCGCTCGACGCAGGGATGCGGCGCTATTTGAGCGTGGAGTCGGCGACAGCCGACTTGCCTGCTGAAGATCCCGCAGGCGGCAGCATTACGGTCGTTTTATCGCGGCTGGTGCGGCAGGAGGAAGAAACGCCGCCGATTATGGCGGGCGTACGCATGCAAGCGTCGATTCATACGCAAGGAGGATGAAGATGGCGAGGGCAAAACAAACGAAACCGGCGAATCCGGAGCGATCGGAGCCGGAAGCGGCAGCGCCGGCGCCGGCAGAAGCGCCGGTTTATTCGCGGCAGGAGTTGCAAGCGAATGCGGAAGCGTTGTTCGGCTGCAAGCCGGAGGCGGTGGCGGGGGCGTTACTCGGCCACGCCGGCGATTATTTGACGATCGATGAGGCGGCAGCTATCGTTCGTACATTTCTGAAACGGAAGGTGACTGCATAATGGCAGGTGGAAATTGGAGCACGACGGATACCCCGGTATTGCCGGGGTTGTATATGAATTTTCAGGCGGCGGCGACGGCGGCTGTGGCGGCCGGTTCGCAAGGGATCGTCGCGGTGCCGGTGAAGGCGCATTGGGGGCCGATTCGTGCATTTGTCGAAATCGGCGGTGAGCCGGCGATCGCCGAACGGTTCGGCGGCGAGGATACGAACGGCGCCACCGCGTATGACACGCTGCGGCTCGCTTTGCTCGGCAAGCCGAAGTTGGTGCTCGCTTACCGGATCGCCGACGAGGACGCAGCCAAAGCGACGGCGACGCTGAAGGATTCGGCGGCGCTTGATGTGCTGAGGCTGACCGCGCTGTATGAAGGTGCGCGCGGCAACGACTTCAAGGCAACCGTGCAAGTCAATCCCGTCGACGCGCTCAAAAAGGATATCAAGCTTTACGAAGGCGCGAAGCTGCTGCGCACGTTTACGTTTACGAGCGGAACCGTGCAGGCGGCCGTCGACGCGGTCAATGGCGACGCCGGCAACAAGTGGGTGACGGCAGCCAAGCTGGCCAGCGGCAGCGGCACGCTGGCGAACGTATCGCTGGCGCCGCTGGCCGGCGGCAACTCGGGTATTGCCGGCATCGCCGGCGCCGACTATACCGGCGCGCTTGACGCGATGGAGACGCAGACGTTCCACGTCGTTGCGCTGGACGGCGTCACCGACCCGGCGATCCAGGCGGCCGTGGCGGCGTGGGTGTCGCGCGTGCGCGGCGAAGGCAAGGGAGTTATCGCCGTGCTCGGCGGTTCGTCCGCCGACGATACGGCATCCGATGCCGTCAGCAAGGCAGCGACGCGCAGCGCCGGCCTCAATCACGAAGGCGTCGTCAACGTCGGCGTCGGCGCGGTGCTCGGCGGCGTCAGCTACAGCTCGGCGCAAATCGCCGGTTATGTCGCCGGTCTGATTGCCGGGCAGCGGCTGAACGAGTCGACGACTTACGCGCCGTCGCCATTCAGCGATGTGACGCGGCGCTGGACGCGCAGCGAGCAGGAGCAGGCCGTGCGCAGCGGCGTTTTTCTGCTGGTGCATGACGGTCGTTTCGTCAAAGGGCTGCGAGGCATCAACACACTGACAGCGCTGCGCGAAGGTCAGAACGCGGCCTGGCGCAAAATCCGCACCGTCCGCGTCATGGATGCGATCAGCGGCGATCTGCTTCGCACGGCAGAAGACAGCTACATCGGCAAAGTGAACAACACCGATGTCGGCCGGCTGGCGCTGCTCGGCGCGGCCGAGCAGTACATGGCGTCGCTGGCGCAAGCCGGCGTCATCGAAGCGTCGGACTACGCGGTTGCACTCGATCCGGATTATTACGGCGAAACCGCCGTTCACACGCCGGAGCCGGACCAGGTGTATATTCGCTGGCAGGCGCGGCTTACCGACGTAATGGAACAAATTTTCGGCACATTCATCGTGAACTAAGGGAGGCAACCGACCATGGCATTGGATGCGAGCAGAATCATTAACGGGACGTATGGCAAGCTGTATATCGAAAGCAACTGGCAAACGAACATCAACCATCTCGAAGCGAACGTCGAAGTCGAAAAGAAGGAGCTCAACCTCAGCGGCGACAATTGGGTGCGGCACAAGCTGGGCGCGTTCAAAGGAACGGGCACGATGAGCGGCTTCAAAGTGACGAGCGACATGATCAAGCTGGGTTTCACGCCGTTTACGATTTTCAGCCGGCTGGAAGATCCGGAATCGTTCGGCCACGAAACGATCGTGCTGAACAACGTCGTGCTCGACAAGCTGCAGCTCGCCAACTGGACGGCGAACGAAGAAGTGAAGGAAGAATGGACGTTTACCTTTGAAGGGTATTCGCTGAAAGATCCGATTACCGCATCGGGGACCGTAACGGCGTAACAAGCCGATGCGAACGCGACTGCCGCTGCCGCAAGCCGGAACAAGTTCGCGTCCGGCTCGGCGGCGGCGCCATAACGAACAGCCGAAGGAGAAGTGAGAACGATGAATATGCAAGCCATGACCGAAGAACAAGCGCTGCAGCGCCTGCTTGATGCCGACGCGTTGCCGGAGCGGACCGTGCTGCTGGAGCGGTTCGGCGTCGCCGTCAAATTGCGGGGACTCACCGGCAAACAAGTGTACGGCATTCGCGAGCGCTGCACGGAACGCCGCGAGAAGCGCGGGCAAACGACGGAGCGGCTCGACGAGGAGCAATTCAACACCGCCTTGATCGGGGCGGCGACCGTCAGCCCGAATTGGGGCGATGCCAAGCTGCTCGCCAAGTACAATGCCAGCGGCGCCGAAGAAGTGATCAAACGCCTGCTGCTCGCCGGCGAATTGTCGGCGCTTGGCGATGTCGTGCTCGATCTGAGCGGCTTCAACACCGAGCTGCAAGACATAAAAAACTGATCGTGTCCGGGGGGCTGGCCGGCATGCTGCACGCCGCCTGGGTGAGGCACCACCTGCGCCCCGGACAATTGTGGTCGCTGCCGCGCGGCGAGCAGCTGTTCCTTTTTGCCAGCCTGGAGCTGGAACTGGAAGCCGAGCGGGAGCGGATGCAGAAAGGAGGGAGGGCACATGGCCGATCCCATTGATGCGGTGATCCCGGCGGGTGGGCTGGCGAATGCCCAGCGGTCGCTGAGTACGCTCGATCGGATGTTGGAGCAAAACGGCAAGCGGATGGAGAAGCTGGGTTATACACAGATCAATCCCGTGGCCCGTGCGGTCGACAGGCTGACGGTAGCGGACGATCGTTTGAACCGAATGACGACGAAGCTGTCGGTTGCGCTCGGCGACCAGACGAAGCAGTTCCACGAATGGGGAGAAGCGGCGAAACAGGCGCAGAGTGCCATTTCCGGCATTTCAGCCGTCCAGTCGAAAGGAAATGCGTTCCCGGCGTCGGGTGCGGCCGTGGCCGCCTCCAAGCCGGAGACCAAATGGTGGGGAGATGCGGTGAATGCGCTGGCCGGCTTCTCCGTCGATTTGGGCAAAGACATGCTCATGGACGAGTTTAAAGATATTTTCAACGGAAAAAGCCGCCACTGGTCGAGCGGGAAAAGCGCGAACACGGGCCCAAACCCCGGCCCAAACCCGGGGCCAAACCCGGGGCCAAACCCTGGGCCAAACCCAGGGCCAAACCCAGGGCCAAACCCAGGGCCAAACCCGGGCCCAAACCCAGGGCCAAACCCCGGGCCAAACCCCGGGCCAAACCCAGGCCCAAACCAAGGCGCGAACACAGGTACTGGAGCCGGTGGCACATCCCGGTCGTCTGCGGGAAGAACGAAGCGGTCTGCCGTCGATCCTTATCTTGAAAAAATGAAGACAGCGGGCAGAATGCGATTTCCGGACAGTAAGCTTCCGGACGCTTTTGCCGAAAAATTGAGAGGCTTCGACAGAATTGATCCGACGATCGAAAATCCGATCCGCGGGACTTCTGCTGGAACGCAAACCGGAACACAAGCCGGGACGCAGACACTCAGCCGGGTCGCGACGAAAGCGGCCAAGACCGCCAATCTGTCACGCGCCGGCAAGTTTATGACCGGCATGAAGATGACGGGTAAAATTCTCGGCAAAGGAGCGTTGCCGCTAGCCATCGGCACCGAGTTGATTGACATCGCTCAAGCGGAGGACAAGAAGACGGCGGTGATCAAATCCGCTGCCGGATTGACCGGGGGGGCGATCGGCGGCGCCGTTATGGGAGCCGCGATCGGCTCTGTTGTTCCCGTTGTCGGCACAGCGATCGGCGGATTGATCGGCGGGGCGCTTGGCTATTTTGGAGGGAAGAAGGCGGCAAGCGTGGCGCTAGGCGAGAAGTCGAAACCGGCAACGCCGCAGACGGCATTGCCGGCATTGCCAACGTCGGCTGCTTCGCCGGACATCTCCGGTTCGATCTTGTTGTTCTCCGACGCCCTGGATTCGGTAAGCGTGAAGCTGGACAAGTTGGCAACGCAGCTGAACGCCGGCGATCGTCCGGTTGGAGCCGGACTATCGCAGCTTCCCGGCGCCGCGGTTCCATGGAAACCGGCACAAGTGGACATTCAAGTTCCCACGACCGTGAAAGTGGATTGGCAAGGACCTTCCCTCGATTTTGAAGAGATCGCGCGTCAGGTCGTCTCGCTGATCGTCGGCAACATGCGACATGCGTACGAGAACAGGAGCGTGTGAATGCGATGGACATCGTCTTGGAGGATTTGAACGATGCGGGCAAACGGCTAGTGCTCCCGGTCAATCCGGAAGAAATTTCCGTCCGCAGGGAGAAGCAGGTGGAAACCGTAACGATTCTCAACCTGGGAGAGGTCGATTTTGGCATTGGCGAAAGGGTGAAGGAAATCGGGATTTCCTCCTTTTTCCCTTCCCGCTACGATTCCCGTTATTGCCGCTACGAGCCGTTGCCGAAGCCGCAAGTCGCCATGGACTTGCTGAACGACTGGAAGGCGAGCCGGCAGCCGCTCCGGCTGATGATTACGGGGCAACGTTCCGATCTGACGAACATGCCGGCAGACGACGAGCTCTATATCGACATCAACGTGCTGGTCCTGCTGACCGTGCACAACAGCACCATTCGCGGCGGTGAGCCGGGGGATTTGTATTACGAGCTGACTTGCCGCACATGGCGGGAAATTGGCGTGCGCACGACGGCGGACGCGGATGCCGGAGCGGCAGTCGATTCGCCGTCGGCGCTGCGGCCGCGGACAGATACGAATCCGGTGCCGAAGCTGTATGCGGTGAAGCCCGGAGATTCATTATGGCAAATTGCCAAAAAGGAGCTCGGCGACGGCTCCCGTTATCGTGAATTGTATGAATTGAATCGCACTGTAATCGGCGCTGATCCGAATGTCATCGTCCCCGGTCAGGAACTGGTGATGCCGGTATGACGATACTTGCTTTCGGCAATAGTTACGAAGTCGTGCTGCAGAATCGTTATTTTTTACGCGAGTTGATTCAACAATTGACGCTGGAGGAGTCGCTGGAAGAAGTCGCCTATCGGGCGACCATCATACTAGCCGCGTCCGATCAGTTGCCCGAAGTTGCGCCAGGCCAGGAAATTCGCGTGTCGGGTATCCCGTTTGGCGGCAGCGTATGGACCTATTTGCTGGAACCCGGCGTCGTCTGGAAAAGTTCGCAGGCGCATGAAGGCGCGGGCAATCTGGAAATCACCGCCTATGACCGGGCGATCTATTTGGCCAAATCGGAAGACGAATACTTGATGCCGGCCGGCCAAACGGCGACGCAGCGGCTGAAACGGTATGCGGCGGACTGGGGGGTGGCGCTTGGCAGCGTTGCCGAAACGAATGTTCAGCTGTCCAAGGCAATCTATCGCTCCCAGCCGCTGTACCGGATGATTGCCGCGGATTTGCGCGAAACGGCGATGAAGGGCGGCGGGCTGTTCCGGGTGCGTATGACGCCGGCCGGTTTGGAGCTTGTGCGGATCGGCGGCAATGCCGTCGTCTGGATGCTGGAGAGCGAACGCAATCTGGAATCGGTTCAGCATGAGAAGACATTGGAAGGCACCGTCACGCAAGTGAAAGTGCTCGGGCTGCAGCGAAACGACGACGAGCTGTCTCCGGTCCTGGCGATTGAAAAAGGGGACGTCGCCGCTTACGGCACGCTGCAGCAGGTGCTTCAGGCAGAAAAAGACGCGTCGGCCGACGAATCGATTCGCATCGCCCGCCAACTGATCGGGGGCTACAAGGAATCGATGCTTGTCAAAGCGGTCGATATCAATACGATCCGCGCGGGAGATGCGGTGTCCGTGAATGGGAACGTTCGGATCGTCGTTTCGGTTCGCCACGAGCTCGGGAATCCCGGGCATATGACGCTGGAGTTGGCCGGCGAGGACGAAGTAAGGAGGAATTACTTTTATGGATAATCCATACCGCGAGCTTGCAACACTTGTGGCGAAACAGGCGGACGGCAGCGCGGAGCGAATGTTGGCGGGCGCGGCTTTCGAGCTGGGCACCATGACAGCGACGGGGGTGAAGCTCGATTCGTTCAAGCATGAGCTGCGGGATTGTTTTTATGCGGACTATCCCTCGCGCGTTCATCTGCCGGCCTATGAAGCCATCGGGCGCACGACGGTTCCCGTTGACGCCGACGGCGTACCCGAACCGGATGCGGCTTCCTCCGAGCGGACATTGTTTTCGTTCGAAACGCGCGAGATCGCGGATGTGCGCTGCGAGCTGCGGCAAGGACTGCAGCCGGGGGATCGTGTACTATGCGCGCCGCTGAATGGCGGTCATGACGTTGTTGTGCTGTGCAAGGTGGTGTCCGGACATGCCTAATTTGTTTCCGGAATACGTTCTTGGCGAGAGCGCGATTGGCGTTGCTGCCGGGGGGGCCGGTCCTGTTTTCGGAAAAAGCTGGCGGTTTGATTTTGACGCGGGGGAGTTTGTGACGTCGGCTTCGGGGCAAGTCGCCGAAACGAGCGGCGTCGACGCCTGGCTGGAGTGGTGCCGCAAGGCGCTTGCGACCGAACGGTATCGTTCGCTCGTCTACGGACGCAGCTACGGTTCGGAGTTCGAGGCGCTGATCGCGCGCCACCTGCCCCGTGCCGCCAATTTCAGCGAAATCAAACGGATCGCGTCGGAAACGCTGCTTGCCGATCGGCGGACGGCCAAGGTAGATTCGTTTGCTTTTCGAGTGGAGGGCGATGCTTGTTATTTCACATGCAAAGTCGAAAACGTCCGCGGCGCCGGCGGAACGGTTGCGGGAAAGGTGGCGTTGTAGATGGCCGTGTTGCCAGAATATTTGAAGGAACAGACGGAAACCGCGATCCGGCAGCGGATGCTTGGCAGCTTGCCGGCCGATCTGGACAAGACCGAGGGCAGCTACATTTGGGACTCGCTGTCGCCGGCCGCAATCGAGCTGGCGCTGGCAGCGATATGGGGGCGGGAGGTGCTCAGGCGCGGTTTTGCCGGCACGACGTTCGGCGGTTACCTCGACCTTCGCTGCGAAGAGCATGGACTGACGCGCAAGGCGGCGGAAAAAGCGGCAGGCACCGTACGCTTCGCCGGCACGGTTGGGACTGTCGCGGCGGCGGGCACGAGGGTGGCGACGGCGGCCGATCCGGTAACCGGCGCTTCGTCGCTGGAGTTCGTGACGCTGGAGGAAGCGACGATCGGCGAGTCGGGGACGGCCGAAGCGGCAGCGGAGGCGCTCGTAGCCGGCAAAACCGGCAATGTGGCCGCCGGCGCAATCACGCTGCTGCTGACGCCAATTGCAGGCATCACCTCGGTCGTCAACCCGGCTGCCATGAGCGGCGGGCTTGACGTTGAAGCCGACGGCGACTTGCTGGTACGGTATTACGCCAAGGTGCGCAACCCGTCCGCCGGCGGAAACGCCGCCGACTATGTGAACTGGGCCTTGTCCGTGCCCGGCGTCGGCGGCGCCAAAACGTACCCGCTCTGGGACGGCAACGGCACGGTCAAAGTGGTCGTCGTCGACGTCGACAAGCAGCCGGCTTCCTCGGGGCTGGTTGCCGAAACGGCCGCTTATATCGAAACGATGCGCCCCGTCGGCGCCGATGTAACGGTCGTTTCTGCCGCCGCTGTAGCCATCGATATTGCCGCCGCCATCACGCCGGCTGCCGGGTACACGTTGCAGCAAATTACCGACGCGTTACGCGAAGCGGTCGTTGCCCATTTTCGCCAGATTGCGTTTGCCGTCACGAGTGTCTCCATCGCCAAAATCGGCGCCCTGCTGATCGCAACGCCGGGCGTGCTCGATTACGAGGATTTGACGCTGAACGGCGGTACGGGCAACGTCGACCTGGGGGATAACGACATTCCGGTCGCCGAGGACATCGCGCTGGAGGTGTGACGATGGGTTATCCGGAGAGCGTGGATCGTTTCGGCGTCAAGCTGAACAAGAAGCTGGACGGCGGCAGCTACCAGGTGGAGGAAGCGCTGCCGATCGTGGACGGCAAGTTCGAAGGGCTGCTGGCGCACGACAATATCACCGCTGGCAGCGTGCGGGTGTATACGGGGCCGGCATATTCCGGCGAGCCGGTGGCGACGTTTGTTGTGTCGACGCCGGGCGACGCGCCATGGCGGCGGATAATTCGCGTGTATGCCGGCGTCGGCACGGTGTATGTGTCGTACTCAACGCCCGGGGATACCGTCGAAGCCGACGATATCAATGCGCTGCAAGCGGCTGTCACGGCGACACAGGAAGAATTGGAGCGCTACAAGGCGGTTGAGGATGTGGATGGCGGAGCATTTTATGAAGGGGAGTGAGGGCGGATGGCCCAAACGATACGGGTAAGACGCGGCACCAAAGCGGAGCTGGTCGCGCGCGGGGCTTTGCTGCCGGGCGAGCTCGGCTTCTGCACGGATACGAAGGAAGTGTTCGTCGGCGACGGCACGACGAATACGGCCGTCGGCCGCGTGATGACCGGGACGTACGCCGCCAGGCCGAGCGCCGCCAATGCCGGACGGCTGTATTACGTGATCGCCGGCGGCACCAATGCCGGGTACCTGTATGTCGACAACGGTTCAGCTTGGGAGCGGGTCAATCCGCTGGCGATTGCCGATTTGGCCGGTACGCTGGACGACGTGGCGAACGGAACGACTTACGGCAAGGTGCTGCTTGCCGATTTGACGGGCGGCCACGTGAGCAAAGTGTCCGACGGCACGAATACGAAAACGGCGGCGGAAATCAAAACGCACCTCGACGATGCGACGAAGCATCGCCAGATCAACGATGGCGCATCGGGCGCGACGGATTTGTGGTCGGCGCAGAAGATCCGCAATGAAATCGAACTGGCCAAGCACAATATCGAACCGCAGGCGAGCGTGAAGGATAAAGATTTGACGGCGCCGCCCGGTTCGCCGGTTACTGCAGACCGTTACATCGTGCCTTCCGGCGCTACGGGCGCGTGGGCAAGTCAAACGGGCAAAATCGCCGAATGGAACGGCTCCGCATGGGATTTATACACGCCTTCTGTCGGCTGGACGTGTTACGTCGACGACGAGCAGAAGATTTATTCCTGGAACGGTACGGTCTGGGTGCGCACCGGCGGTGCCCTGCAGACGATTGCGGCCGGCAACGGGCTGACCGGCGGCGGTCAGGCGGACACGGTCACGCTTGACATCGGCGCGGGGAATGGCATTGCGGTGGCGGCGGATGCGATTTCGGTGACGGCGTATCGCGGCATTACGGTGAGCAGCAGCGGCGTCGCCGCCAACATCGATGCGGACAGCATCGTCTACGATGCGGCCAACGGCTATCGGCTGACGGTAGCGGCGATCGACGGCGGCACCTTCTAGAGAGGAGGCGGCCGCATGGCACGCAAAGTGTTGATTCAAATTCGCCGGGGAGCGGAGGCGGGCATCGGAACGCTTGCCGTCGCCGAGCTCGGTTATTGCACCGACACGCAGAAGCTGTATATCGGTTCGGCTGGGGGCAACGTGCTGCTGGTCGCGGCGACATCGGTCGGCGACATGCTGAAGGGCATTTACGACACCGACAATGACGGGATTGTCGACGCGGCCGAAAGCGTAGCCTGGACCGGCGTTGTTGGCCGTCCGGGCGCGGCGACGCAGGCGGAGGCCGAAGCGGGCGCGAGTTCCGCCCCGTATATGACGCCTCTGCGCACAGCGCAGGCGATTGCCGCGATGGCGATGCCTAAGGGGCCTTTTTCATGGGCGAACCTGCACGGTTCGTACACGTGGGGCCAACTGAAAGGGGGGTGAATCATGTACGGACAACCATTATTCGGCACGCTGGCGTATGGGGACAATCCGGACGAAACGAACCCGCCGGAAATCGACGCCCCCGACCTGATGAACTATTTGCCGAATTATTACGCGGACAGCCGCATCATGCGCTCGATCCAGGGCGCCGCCGCTGCCGAGTTGGGAAGCTTGCGGTATGCGTTGGATGCGATTTTGGCCCAGCTGTTTGTACGCACGGCGTCCTGGGGGTTGGACCGCTGGGAGCGCGAGCTTGGCATCGACTACGACCCGTCGCGGCCGAACGAGTGGCGGCGGGAGATCATCCTGGCCAAGCTGCGCGGGGGCAGCACGACGACGAAGGCGAAAATCGTCAACGTCGCGGCCGCTTTTTCCGGCGGTGAAGTGGAAGTGATCGAATACCCGGACGAGTATCGTTTCGTCGTGCGGTTTATCGGCATTCTCGGCATCCCGCCGAACATGGCCGGATTCGTCGACATGCTGGAGCAGATCAAGCCGGCCCATTTGGCCTACAGCTTTATGTACACTTTTACGACGTGGAGCATGATTTCCGATTTGACTTGGGCGGACGCCGTGTCGAAGACGTGGAACGAGCTCAGAGTTTACGAAGGAGCGTGAAGATGCGGTGCAGTATACATCGAACTTGAACTTGAAAAAGCCGGAAAGCTCGGACGCCGTCAATATTGACGATTTGAACGGCAACGCGGATATCCTCGACGCTGCCGTCGCCGGCAAAGTCGACAAAGTCGCGGGCAAAGGGCTGTCGACGGAGGATTATACGACGGCGGAGAAGAGCAAGCTGGCGGGAATCGCGGCAGGCGCGCAGGTTAATGCGGTGACGAGTGTAGCGGGGCGGACGGGGGCGGTGACATTAGCTGCTGCCGATGTTTCAGGCGTTGAAACTGCTTCCGGATCGCAGGCCAAAGTGGATACGCATGCAAATGCCACAACCGGCGTCCATGGAGCAGTTTCGACAGCCACTGCAAGTAAAATCGTGATTCGGGATGCAAGCGGGCGAGCGCAATTTGCTGACCCTTTGACTGCGGCCGATGCTGCAACGAAAGGATATGTCGACTCTAAGGCCGGGACGCTCCAGCCACAAGTTTACTACCTGCAACGCGAAGTTGCCAACCTTAAAGCCGTATCGTCTCTCAAAGATCGGGTTGACGGGGCGAGCGGAATATTTTATGACTTGTTCGACGGACACAACGCAGGCTCGATCGCGCAGTTGGATACGACCAAGACAAAGACGAATGTTGCCCTGTCTTCTGGTAATACGGTGTTGACCAACAAGCTTGTCAATCCTGCGGGGTTTAAACTTGGTCAGGAGATCACGATACAAGACGATGTTGATTACGAGCGCGTGACAATCAATCGTTATGAGGATGTTACTACGTCAACAACATATACGCGGACCAGCGTCACTGTCGTCGGGTCGGCCTACGATACAAGCGGCAACGGCGGGCGTAAGGTGACGGTGCTGGACAACGGGTGGATCGTGGCAGCGGCAATTAACGCATCGGGCAATCAAATCGAGTTGTACGTGTCCAAGGACAATGGGGCTACTTATAGCCGGTTGTGCTACTTTTACAACGCGGTCGCCATAACATCCAGCACGACCTTCGCATTGTGCTCAAGCGGGAATAACGTACACATGATAATGGTGGGAGACGGCGCTAGCGACTCAATCAATCATTTTGCTATCGACGCGACCACTCAGACGGATTCAAATCGGTACGGTGTAGGGTTTCATAATATCGACACACAGACAACCATTCAATCTTGCTCCATCACTGCGGCCCTCGACGGCAGCATACACGCCGCATGGGCGAGTAAAAGCACCACATACCCAAATAGCTTCAACATCCGCTACGGCAAGAGTACGGACAGCGGAGCAACGTGGGCGGTCTCGTACCAAACAATAGACAATACGAGTGGCGATGATAACACAAATCCAAGTATTATTTCTCGCGCTAATAGTTATCCATTGTTTACGTGGCAATTTAAGAATGCTGCTGGAACGGTAAATACAATTTTTTGTAGGTATTGGGGTGGTTCCTCTTTTACAACGTCAAATGTTCATCTCGGCTCGTCTTACGCCCAATCCAGCCCCTGCGCAACCGTTGCGCCGTCCGGGCGGATATGGTGTACATGGGTCGGCCGTGATTCCACCGATAGCAGCGTCGAAAATGTTCGAGTTTCGTACAGCGACGATGGCGGAGCCACTTGGTCGACAATGCAGAAGCTGACTAGTGGAAACACATACGCACAAAACTTTCCTTCTGTATCGATCGATCCAAGCAATAACGTCTACATTGATTGGCAGGGCGTTGACAGTGCGATCAATACGAACTACAGGCAGTTGCGCCGCATTATCTGGAACGGCTCGTCTTGGGGGAGCATCTCGTCTTTAACAAGTAATAGCTCGGGTCATGTATCGAATGTTTCATCACTCAATAACAGCACCCTGAACTTTTCTGATCCTTTGACGATCTACCAGGACGCTCAAGCTACCGCCGTCAAATTCCGCGGAAGTTGGACGATTGATGTTACTGTTAAGCAAGTCGAAACCACAGCAACGACAAAAGCCTTCAAGTCAGGTTCTATCATTGCACGTAGCACTACTGTTGTTTCTGGCGGTAAGCTTGGGTTCAGTCCAGGATACGAAACAGCAACAACGTATACGCGAATGAACGTCAGCGTCGTCAACTCGACCTACGATACAGGTGGCAACGGCGGGCGTAAGGTGGTGGTCTGTGCCAACAGTAACATTTTCGCAGGTGCGATAAATGGTAGCACCTATAAGCTATATAAGTCTACTGACAAAGGGGCTACATGGACTGATGTTACTCCAACTCAATCGTCCTCGTCATTGCAAAGCATTGCCTTAGCTACTAACGGCACACATGTGTTTGTGATGCGAGCTGTTGATAACGCTTGGGTTTACGTAGACAAATATAATGACGCTGGCTCTCTTGTAGCTGGTGGAGGGACTCCTGACAACATGCAATCGTCTCTGGGAGGTTGCTCAATTGCCTTCGCCCCCGACGGCGGCCTGCATGCCGCATGGTGCTCGAAAAACGCGACATATCCGAACAGCTTCAACATCCGCTACAGCAAGAGCACGGACGGCGGCGCAACTTGGGCGAGCCCGACGCAGCTGACAGCTGACAGCGGAACAAATAGAGACTCAACAAATCCGTCCGTGGTGGTGGGTAGCAATAATTACCCGCACATCGTCTATCAGAATAACATAAGTGGTAGCACGCAATGGATTCGCTCACTTGACTGGCAAGGGTCTGCTTTTATTAGTCATGATATTTTTGCCGGTTCCACCTACTCCCAAGGCGACCCCTGTGCAGCCGTGGCGCCGAATGGTGATATCCATGTCAGTTGGCGTGGCGGTGACGCGATCGCCGGTGTCAGTAACATTCGCTACTCGAAGAGTTCAGATGGCGGAGCGACGTGGTCCGCTATGCAAAAATTAACTACGGCAGGAACGGCATTTGCCGAAACTAACCCGTCAATCTCTGTTAATAAAGACGGCGATATTTTCATTATGTGGCAAGGATACGACGGAACATATTATCAGATTCGTAGGATCAAATATAATAGCGGTGCTTGGGGGGTGATTACCACCTTGACAAGCAATACAACCAATTCTGTATTAGATCCATCAACCGTCAATAACAATGCGTTCGACTTTACTGATCCTATTTGCATCTATAGGGACGCCCAAGCGGCCGCCGTCAAATTCCGCGGCAGTTGGACGGCCAGTAGCTTCACTCCCGTACTTGTCGAGGACGCGCGTTACAACATCGTGCCAGCCAGCAACATCAGCAGCATCGTCGCATGGGCGGACCGGGAGACGGACGCCGGCTTTAGCCTGTCAGCGGCTGCGAGCTTCCACGCCAGCACGGAGTCGATGCAGTCAATGACCAAGACGAGCGCGACGGTCGACGGTAACACGAGCGAGGATCAGTTCGTGTTGTCCGGGCAGACGCCCGCAGCGAAGGGTACGCTGCGACTCACGTTGACGCGCAGCAGCACTAGCGTAAACAAATCTGTCAAGCAAGTGCTTGGCGCTGGGGGAGTGTGACGAGGCATGCAGATAAAACAGCGTGATGCGGAAACAGGCGAGATTCAGCAAGCATTTACACCGTTGGCGGGCAGCACGCCAACGCCAAAAGAGCAGATCATAGCGCTCCAAACCGAAAACACAAACCTCAAATCCAGGTTGGCCGACGTCGAACTGGCGCTGGCCGACCTTTTTACTACTTAAGGAGGCGAATCATTGTGACATTGCCTTTCCATAAAATCCGCATCATCGCGAATGCCTGCCTGATCCGGTACGACGCCGGAGAAGGCGAAATCGCGGATATCGTAGCCAGTTACCAACTGGCGGAAACTGACCGCACTAAAGTAGTGGCCGAGATTAGGACCAGGAGGACAGAGCTTGAAAAGCTTGTTTAACCTCCCATCCCCCAGAGAGCAGGTGGTGATTATGCCGGACGAACGGCAAGAAATCCTCCAACGCCTGACGCGTGTGGAGACGAAGCTGGACATGATGAACAGCGCCCGCGACATGGCGGGCGAAGCGCTGCAGAGCTCGAAAGCAGCGCACCATCGCATCGACGAGCTGGCCGACGCGCAAAGCTGGCTCTGGCGCACGGTAGTGGCGGCGCTCATCGTCGGCGCGATCGGGCTGCTGTGGAAGGGAATCGGCTCATGAGCGAACAAGATATCGTTACGCTGGCCGCCCTCGTGGCGGCCTTTGTCGGCGTGGCCAAAGGCTTTGGCCTGCCGTCCAAATATTGTCCGGTCGCGGCAATCGGGATAGCGGCCGTTTTTGTGCTGGTGCCGCCACCTTTCCAAGCCAAGCTGATTACGATAAGTATGATCGGGCTAACCGCATCGGGAACGTATCAATTTGCCAAAAGGAGAAAGGAGGACGCCGGATGAAAGCGCAAGATTTCATTGCGGCCGTCGCTCCGGTCGCCGTGCAACTGCGGCGGGAAGTGTCGCCGGTGTTCGCTTCGGTGCGAATCGCGCAGGCGGCGCTGGAAACGGGCTGGACGCTGAACAAATGGAATAATTTGGTTGGGTTCAAGGTGGGCAGCGGCGAAACCAACGCCTACTGGAAAGGCAACTACTACTACGTCGGCACCTGGGAGGTGTACGACGGCAAACGCAAGGACATCATGGCCGCATTCCGCGCGTACGATTCGATCGCGAGCGGGTTCCGCGACCAGGATCTGCTGTTTACCGGCTGGGACAACTACAGGCTCGTATGCGCGGCCCAAACGCCGGAAGAACAATGCCGGGCGTTCATGAAAACGCCGCTGAAGTACGCGACGGACCCGGATTATGCGGAGAAGCTGCTGTCCATCATGGACACGCACGATTTGAAAGCCCACGACGAGGAGGAGATCGCGGTGTTAAGTGCCGAGGACGCCAACAAAATTATTTTGTTCCTGAGCGCCGCTTACATGAGCACTACGGTGCAGGAAGCGCGCGACGAGTTTCACCGGCTCGCCAACGAGCTGCGCAAAGCTTCGGGGCAGCCGGAAGCGTGACGCAAAGATACCACGGCCAGCACCCCCTTTCCCCAAAAGAGAGAGATGATCGCGACGAAGTGCTATTTTCAGCCGCGCGAAAGTTGATTATAATCGGAGTTACCTAACCGAAAGGGAGACCCCCAGATGATCAGCTTTCGCGACATTCGCCGGGAACTGGCCGCCGCACAGCAGCGGTCGCCGTTGTTCCCGTTCGGCTTGGCGCTGGACAAGCCGCTGTTTGACCGGCTTCGACACGCCCTGCACCTGCAGCCGCTGCTGGCGGAAATTCGCCGGGAAGCCGAACGCGCCCGCACCACTCCAACTCCCCCGCTTACGTTTACGCAATTCCATACGTTCGAACAAACCGGAACCCGGCTCGAGTACGAGCAGCCGTATTTTGAGCGGCGCGGCCGGTTGCTGGCGCTGACGCTCGCCACCCGGATCGACGATACCCCGCTGTATAAGGAAGCGCTCGATAATCTCGTCTGGGAAATCTGCAACGAATATACTTGGTGCCTGCCCGCCTGTTTGCCGCCCGATCTCGAAGCGTGCCGCGCCTACCGCGTGCCGCCGGAACAAGTTGTCGACCTGTTCGCGGCCGAAACGGCGAATGCGCTGGCAGAGACGTTGTTTCTTGCCGGCGACCGGCTCGACCCGTGGCTCGTTTACCGCGTCCGCACGGAAATCGATCGCCGTGTGTTCCGTCCGTTGTACCACGATCCCGTGCATTTTGACTGGGAATCGCGCATTGACAACTGGGCCGCTGTCTGCGGCGGGGCCGTCGGTATGGCCGCACTGCTGCTCGAAGAAGACCGCGGGCGGCTGGCCGGCATGATCGAACGTACGGTGCGCGCGCTGGAATGTTTCCTTGACGGCTACGGCGACGACGGCGGTTCCCCGGAAGGGCTCGCCTACTGGCAGTACGGCTTCGGCTACTATGTCTATTTCGCCGACATGCTGGCTCAGTATACCGGCGGTGCGCTCGATCTGCTGCAAGGCGAAAAGCTGCGCCATATCGCGTCGTTTCCGGCGGCGTTCGTGCTGTCCGGGAATGGTTTCGTCAATTACTCCGACGCAGGCCCCTGCCAACTGCACACCGGGCTGCTGTCCCGGCTCGCGGCGCGTGTCGGCTGCGACGTTCCGGAGCTGCGCGAGGTGCCGCCGTTCAAGGCGGACCAATGCTACCGCTGGCCTCATGTGACGCGCAATCTGCTGTGGACGGACGCCGCCCTGCTCGGCAAGCCGGCCCCGGCGGCCACTTATGTGCTGCCCGATTTGGCGGTTGTCGTCGACCGCGGGCAGGCAGGCGGCACGACGGTCGCTTTTTCCGCCAAAGGCGGACACAATGGCGAGTCGCACAACCACAACGATCTCGGCCATTTCATTCTTCATCTCGGCGGGGACAATCCGCTGGCCGACCTCGGCGCCGGTCTTTATACCAAAGACTATTTTGGCCCGAACCGCTACCAGCTGCTGCATAACGCGTCGGACGGCCATTCCGTACCGCTTATCAACGGGCGACAGCAGCGGGAAGGCCGCCAGCATGAAGCCGTCATGCTGCGCAACGATCAGGCGGACGGAGCGCTGCATGTTGACCTCGATTTGACGCGGGCGTATGACGACCCGCAGTTGCTGCAGTTTCGCCGCAGTTTCGTCTGGACGCGTCATGCCGCCACGTTGCGGCTGACCGATACGTTCGAGTTTGCCGGAAGTCCGGCGTCGCTGGAGGAGCGGTTCATCAGTCTCCATAAACCGGAGCTTCGTCAAGGCGCAATCGTCTGGACTGTCGAGAACGGCGAAGCGGTCATGGCCTACGATTGTTCCCGGTTCGAAGCGGCTGTCGACACGATCGTGGATGTGCCCGGCCATAACGGCGCACTGCTGACGGTTTACCGCACTATTTTGCGGGCGATCCGGCCGGATGCGGCTGTCGAAGCTGTTTTCGAATTTGCGTTGAAACCGCGCCAGGCGACGCGGGAGTAAGAGGGCTGAGGTGAACACGCCCGAATCCATTACAGGAAAAACGCAAGCGGACGCCGAAACTGTAGTAACGGCGTTGCGGCCGGACGCGGAGCGGGAGCGGATTGCCCCGCTGCTGTGCGGGCAGCATTGACATCAGGAAGAGACCAAGGAGGAATTGAGATGGCAATGGAACCATTTGCAATTGGCCTGACACCGGCCGACTATGAAAAGCATGGTGCGCTTGTGACGCGGCGCACGTTGTCGCAGCTGCAGGCGCTCTACACCGATCGGGAAGCGGTGGAACGCCAACTGGCCGAAGGGGATCCGGTTGTTTACGAGGTGTACGAGCTGCCGCATCCTAACGATGAAACGGATCTGCTCGTCAATATCACGGTGCTGTACCCGGGGAAAGTTGGCGAAGAGCCATTTATGACAAAAGGGCATTTCCACGCGGAGCCGGACACGGCCGAAGCGGTGATCGGGCTATCCGGCAGTGGCGAAATGCTGATCCAGCGCCGCAACGGCGAGCTTCGCCGTCTGGTCGTGGCGGAGGGAAAGATCAGCTACGCGGGCGGCGGCTGGTCGCATCGGGTGATCAACACGGGCGATGTGCCACTCGTGTTCTTCGCGGTCAGCGGCGCAAACATCGTGCACGACTACGATACGGCGGCGCGGTTGAATTTTAAGTAGTCAGGTAGGCTTGTTTTTGAAATAGGCAATAAAACATGGCCTATTTCGCGAAAAACGGGTCTCGTCGGCCAAATAGGCTATGTTTTCGCTGGCTATTTGCTTGGAAAGCCCGGTTTGGGGCCTCTTGGGAGGAACTAGCCAGTGATTTTACTGGCTATTTTTGTTGAAGCAGGTGGAAATGGCGAAATAGGCCATTTTTTGTTGGCTATTTTGGTTGACGCTGCCTGGGTGGCGGCGCTGATCCCGCTGTCGATGCTGCTGGCAAAGGAGCTGAATGTGCAGTCGCTGGGCGAAGAGACGGCGGTCGGGCTCGGCAGTCGGCTGCAGATGAGCCGGATGCTGCTGCTGGTCTACTGCGTCGCGCTTGCCGGCGCGGCGGTAGGCGTGGCCGGCACGGTGTCGTTCATCGGCTTGCTTGCGCCGCACATCGCCCGTGGCTGATCGGCCGCTCGCTTCACGCGATTATCCCCGGCTCGGCGCTGATCGACGCGATGATTATGCTGCTCGCCGATTTGGCCGGGCGGATGCTGTTCCAGCCGCTCGACATTCCGGCGGGCGTGTTTACCGCGGGAGTCGGCGCGCCGTTCTTCATGTATTTGCTGTTCCGGTGGCGCAAGCAATAATCGCAAGGAGAACAAGCCGCAAACCGGTTTGCGGCTTTGCGGCTATTCTCGTGTTACCCCGGTCAGACGGTGGATATGCGGCAGTTTGAAGTGTCGCTTCGGGTTTGAGCCGGATGCGCGCTTGCCGGCGGCTCAATACGGCCCGCGAACGTGCGCGTGCACCTCGCGCCGGTACCAGTCGGCCAGCCGCTGCCGTTCCGCCGCCGCAAACGGCGGCACGTCGATCGCCTGCAAGTTGTCGTGCACTTGCTGTTCGTTCTTGAATCCCGGAATGACGCACGTCACCTCCGGCGCATCGAGAATCCAGCGCATCGCGGCGCGGGCCATATTGCCCCGGCCTTCGGCAATCCAGCCGAGCTGGCGGCTCAGCTCCAGCCCTTTGGCGAAGCCGAGGCCGGCGAACGTTTCGCCGACGTTGAACTGCTCGCCGTTCTCGTTGAACCGGCGATGATCGTCGGCGGCGAACGTCGTTCCTTCGCCGAACTTGCCGGTCAGCAGCCCGCTTGCCAGGGGCAGCCGGGCGAGAATGCCGACGCCCTTCTGCCGGGCGGAAGGAAGCAGCCGTTCCAGCGGCAGTTGGCGGAACAGGTTGAAGATCACCTGCAACGCTCGCACATTCGGCTGCTCCAGGCAGAACAACCCTTCCTCCACCGTTTCGACGCTGACGCCGTAGTGGCGGATTTTGCCTTCGGCCCGCAGCTTGTCGAGCACGCCGAACACTCCCCCTTGCCGCAGGATCGCCAGCGGCGGGCAATGAATCTGGTACAGGTCGATCGTTTCGCGCTGCAGCCGCCGCAGGCTGCCTTCGCAATACGCGCGCACCGTCTGCTCCGAATACGTGGCCGGATCGTGAATGTCCCCGGCGCGGCAAAATTTCGTCGCAACGTAGATACGGTCTTCCTTGCCTTTCGTCGCCCGGGCGAGCAGTTCCTCGCTGTGCCCCGAGCCGTACACGTCGGCCGTATCGAAAAAATTGACGCCCGCGTCCATCGCAGCGGCAAGCCCGCGGAGCGATTCCGCGTCGTCCTTCGCTCCCCACGAGCCGCCGATCGCCCATGTGCCGAAGCTTACTTCGCTTACTTGCAGACCGGTGTTGCCGAGCGGTCGATAGCGCATCGGTTTTCCTCCTTGAACGTTTCGGTTTGTCTGGCCATGCTCCCATTGTATGCCTCCGCGTGCCGGGAAGCAATCGGAGCGGGTACTGGTGGAATAGGCAATCTTTTATGGCCTATTTCGTCGATGCAGGCATCGCTTTTTAGGAAAACGTTTAACAAACACATGTTTTTGTTGACACCGGCGCTGTTGGCTTTTTATAATTTGGTTTGAAAAGCGTAAATATAAGCGTTTATGCGAAGTTTTAGCGGTGGAAAGGAGGTTGTGGCAAGAGAGAGTCGGCGGAGAATGCCGATAAATGGTAAGATAAACGTTTAACATAACAAAAACGCCGGTAGATAAGTCCGTCGTGAACGGAAACGCAATTTGTTCTATCTGCCATTCACTCGCCCATAAAGGAGATCAAACCTATGAAACGTCTGAAAGTCGGCCTTGTCGGCCTCGGGGAAGTTGCGCAAATTACCCATTTGCCGGTGCTGGAATCGTTGTACGACAAATACGAGGTTGCCGCGCTGTGCGACATTTCGCCGCAGTTGCTGCAGGAGTTGGGCGAAAAGCATCGGGTCCCGCGCGAAAATCGGTACACGGACGCCCGGCAGCTGGCCGGGCAGGCCGATCTCGATGCCGTGTTCGTGCTGAACAGCGACGAATACCACGCCGAGTGTGCGATCCATGCCTTGCATAACAAGAAGCACGTGCTGTTGGAAAAACCGATGACGCTGAACATCGCCGACGCCGACGCGATCATTCGCGCGCGCGACGCCGCCGGCGTGCATGTGATGGTCGGGTATATGCGGCGGTTTGCGCCCGCATTGGCCCGGATGAAGGAGGAACTGCAAACGCTCGGCCCGATCAAATACGCCCGCATCCGCGACATTATCGGCCCGAACCGGTTCATGATCGAACAGTCGGGCGTCGTGCGCAAGTTCGACGATTTGCCGGAGGGGGCAATGGGGGACAAACTCGCGCGCCGCGCCGAGCAAGTATCGGAAGAGATCGGCGACGCGCCGCAGAAGCTGCGCAATGCTTACGGGCTGCTGTGCGGCTTGAACAGCCACGACCTGTCGGCGATGCGCGAGCTGCTCGGCATGCCGAAGCGAGTCGCGTCCGCCCACTGCTGGAACGACGGCTGGAACATGACGGCAACGCTCGAGTTTGACGGCTATTGCGCGACGTTCGAAACCGGGTTCGACAAGCAGCGCCGGTTTGACGCGGTAATCGAGGTGCTCGGCGAAACCAAATCGCTGCTGCTGAAGTACGACACGCCGTACATCCGCCATTTGCCGACAACGCTGCACATTCATGAAACGATAGGCGAGGCGTACGACGAAACGGTTCACCGGCCGACATTCAAAGACCCGTATACGCTGGAGCTGGAAGCTTTTTATGATACGGTGGTCCGGGACATCGCGCCCAAAACGACGCCGGAGGACTACAAGCAGGATCTCGTTATTTTTGGTATGATAGTCGAAGCGCTTCGCAAACAGGAGCGGACGGAAGGGTAATCGGGGCGGAAGGGGCTGGGGGCGGATGGCGGTAACGATCAAGGATATCGGACGGGAAGCGGGAGTGTCGATCGCGTCGGTCTCCAAGGTGCTGAACGGCAATTATGCCAACGTAAGCGCGGAGACGAGGGACAATATTCTTGCCGTCGCCAAACGGCTGAACTACCGGCCGAACCGGCTGGCCCGCGGGCTCGTGTCGAACCGCACGCATATGGTCGGGCTAATCGTTCCCGACATCGCCAGCCCTTATTTTGCCCAACTGGCCAAAGAAATCGAACGAAGCGCTTATGCCGCCGGCTACAAGCTGCTGCTGTGCAACACGGATAACGACGCCGTGAAGGTCGGCGGCTACATCGACATGCTGCTGGAATACAACACGGACGGCGTCATCGTCGCGGAAACCGCGCTGGGCGACGCCATCGACCGGCTGCTCGGCTCCGGCTGCAAGGTCGCAACGATCAATAGCGGCGTCCTGGGGCCCGAGGTGTACGGCGTCTACGTCGACAATGTCGAAGGCACGTATCTCGCCACCCGCCATCTCATCGAACGCGGGCATACGCATATTGCTTTTATCGGCAGCGACAACGAGCCGGGCAAAGCGAATCAGCGTCTGGACGGCTATATGAAGGCAATGGGCGAACACGGGCTGCAGATCGATTACGGGCGAATCAAACTGGGCAATTACCAATTGGAGACGGGGCAGTTCTACGCGCAGCAGCTGCTGGAGCGCAACCAGCGCTTCACGGCGATCGTCTGCGGCAACGACGTGATTGCGTTCGGGGCGCTGAACGCGCTCAAGGACAACGGCGTTCGCGTGCCCGATGACGTTTCGCTCGTTGGCTTCGACGACGTGTATTTGACCACGCTCGCCGATCCGAAGTTGACGTCGGTGCGCCAGCCCGTGCTGGAAATCAGTCGACTTGCCGTGGGCGCGCTGGTCAAACTGATGAGCGGGGAACCGGTTGGCGAGAAGCGGGTCACGGTCGTGCCGACCCTCGTGGAGCGTCATTCCGTTGCGGCGCCGCGGGAGAGGGATCAGGGGAATGAGAGCGAAGCTGCAAAAGCGAATGGGGAGACGAAACGATGAAGCCGAATATGGAGGGGACAAGAACGATGACGGAGCGAGAGGCGGACAAGCTTCGCGTGGAGGAGCCGCGGCGGGCGGCGTTGAAGCATTTTGCGGTATTCCTGCGAATGAAGGATGCGGCGCTCAGCCAGCAATTTCGGGCGCAGCACCTGTCGTTTCTCGACGAACGCCGCGGCGAAGGGCTGCTGCATGCCAACGGCCGGTTCGTCGACGGCTCCGGCGGGTTGGTCATTTATCGCGCGGAGACGTTCGAAGAAGTCGAAGCGTGGGTGAAACGCGATCCGTACGTGGTCTATGGAGCGCGCGATTATGAAATCCACGAGTGGGACATCGTGATTGCGGATCGGATATAGCCGCTTGCCAACTGAAACTGATTCGGTTATAGTAAATGGGGAGAGGGATGATCCCGTTGGCAGCAGCTGGCTGGTTTACGATGTCCGTGCATGCGCTTGCTGTTTTGGCGCAACATAAGGAAGGCTACTCGAGCCAGTATGTGGCCGGCAGCGTAAACACGCATGCCGTGTTTTTGCGGCGGGTGCTGAAGCGGCTGGTGGAGGTCGGCATCGTGGAAACGCGCGAAGGCCGCGACGGCGGCTACCGGCTTGCCCGGCCGGCGGAGTCGATTACGCTGGCGGACGTATATGAAGCGCTGCAGCCGGAGCCGGCGATTGCGCCCAGTCCGGCGGAACCGAACCCGGCCTGCCCGGTTGGGGCCGGCATTCCGGACGTGATGGGCGGCATTGCTGCGGAGGCGGAAGCGGCGCTGGTGGCGGCGCTCAAACAGCATACGATTGCGCAAGTGTCGCAGCAGGCGGCAGCGGCGGCGCTGGCTAGAGGCGGCGGGTAAAATTTTTTTGGTATTAACTATAACTAATTTGGTTATAGATATTCGCAATTTCAAGGAGGAAACCACGATGAAAATCGCTATTATCGGCGCAAACGGCAAGTCGGGCAGCCTGATTGCCCAGGAAGCGAAGGCGCGCGGCCATGAGGTGACGGCCATCGTCCGCGACGCAAGCAAAATCAGCGGCCTGCCCGTTGTGGAAAAAGATGCGTTCGCGCTGACCGCGACCGATCTGCAGCCGTTCTACGTTGTCGTCAACGCAATCGGCTTGTGGAGTCCCGGCGAAGAGCCGCGCCATATCGAGCTCGCGCAGGTGCTGGTCGAGGCGCTGCGGCAAGCGCCGAACACGCGGTTGATCGTTGTCGGCGGCGCGGGCAGCCTGTTCGTCGACGAAGCGAAGACGAAGCTGCTGTGCGAAACGCCGGAATTCCCGCCGCAATATTACCCGACGGCGTCGAACATGGCCCGCAGCCTGGCCGTGTACGAGCAATCGAGCGGCGCCAAGTGGACGTACGTCAGCCCGTCTGCCATGTTCGCGCCGGGCAAGCGCACTGGCGCTTACCGTAAAGGCAAGGACCATTTGCTCGTCAATGCCAAGGGCGACAGCTACATCAGCTACGAAGACTACGCCATCGCGATCGTCGACGAAATCGAACAAGCATTGCATGTGAACGAGCGGTTTACGGTTGTGGCCGAGGCGGAGTAAGCCGTTTCGCGCCGCCAGGACGCCTGCAATCCCCGGGGAGGGAGATTGCAGGCATTTTTTTGATGGGTAACGAAAATAGCCCATGAAAAATGGCTTATTTGCCCGATATGGCCCGCCTCGCTGGAAATAGCCAGTGAAAACACTGGCTATCTCAACTCTGGAGCCTGAAAATCGACCTTTTCAAAGAAATAGCCAGTGATTTCACTGGCTATTTTGACTAAGATGCCCATTTTTGACGAAATAGGCAATAAAACATGGCCTATTTCCTCAGACGCTTCATTAGTGAGGCACAAAAAGCGAATTTGTTAGTTGGCGGGGGGAGAATGCCGCGCTTGGTGCAACGTGTTTGCCTTGAGAGGGTTCAACAGGGGCGAAGGTGCGGGAGCGGAGAGCGGGGGGTGGTATGGAGAAGCGGCAGTGTTCGCCTTTGTTTTCCGGATTCCTCCTTGGCCTGTACGTTCAAATGGTACACGGTGCTCAAAACGTTCAAGGAAAAGAAAAACGCGGCGGCGCCCTTATCTTTTACCTTGGTAGCCAACGGCCAAACGACGTATTTGAACACGGGTTCGCTCGTCGGCGCGTACGGAACGATCCCGACCTTCTATGTGGACAACGGGCAAGTGAAGTTCGGCGCGCTCGAACCGGCTTACAAAGAGTTTCTGACCACGATGCGCAAATGGTACGCGGAAGGGCTGATCGACAAAAATATAGCGACGCTTGACGCCAAAGCGCTCGACGCGAATTTGACGGGCGGCGCGACCGGGGCTACGTTCGGCAACGCCGGCGGCGGTCTCGGACGCTGGCTGCCGCTGATGAAGGAGAAGGACGCGAAGGCAGACCTCGTCGCCGCGCCGTATCCGGTGCTGAAGAAAGGCGACAAGCCGAAGTTCGGGCAGAAGGATTTTGCCTACAGCTCGCCGGCTTCGGTTGCGATCTCCGCGAAGTCGAAGGAAGCCGAGCTCGCCGTCAAGCTGCTGGACTACGGGTACGGCGAAGAGGGCCACATGTTCTTCAATTTCGGCACCGAAGGCGTCAGCTACAAGTTGGAGAACGGCTATCCGAAGTTTACGGATCTCATCATGAAGAACCCGGATAAGCTGGCGCCGGCGCAGACGATATCGCTTTATGCGCGATCCAACTACAACGGTCCGTTCGTTCAGGACAAACGGTATATCGAGCAATACAACCAGCTGCAGCAGCAGAAGGATGCCATTGCGATCTGGCAGACGGATGTCGAGAAGTACGCGCTGCCGCCGATCACGCCGACCCAGCAGGAAAGCGCCGAGTACGCCACCATCATGAACGACGTCAACACGCTGGTCGCGGAGATGACGCTGAAGATCATTCTCGGCACGGAGCCGGTCGATTCGTTCGACAAGTACGTGGCCAAGCTGAAATCGCTCAAGATCGACCGGGCGATCGACATTCAGAAAGCGGCGCTCGAGCGGTATAACAAACGATAAACGACTCGACCGGCGGAACGGGGGCCGCTTTGGCCTCCTTTTGCCGGGAGGGGCCGCTGCGTTGGGAGGGAGATGGCGGATGGAGGGAAAACCGGCTGTTCACGCTGCCGCACGTGTCGTTCCGACCGGGCGGGGCAACAGGTTCGTCAAGGATTTTGTGTTGAACAAATATTTGTACCTCATGATGGTGCCCGTCGTCGCGTACTATGTCGCGTTTCATTACATGCCGATGTACGGCGCGCTCATCGCGTTCAAAAACTACTCGCCGATCAAAGGCGTGATGGGCAGCGAATGGGCGGGGGTAACCCATTTTTCCGCGTTTTTTCAGAGCTATTACTTTGTGACCGTGCTGCGGAACACCGTGCTCATCAGCTTGTATTCGCTTTGCTTCGAGTTCCCGATGCCGATCGTGCTGGCGATTCTGCTGAACGAAGTGAGAGGCCGGCTGTTCCGGAAATGGGCGCAGACGATCACCTACATGCCTTATTTTATCTCCATGATCGTGATCTGCGGCATTATCAAGGATTTTACCAATTCGGGCGGCATCGTCAATATGGCGTACACGGCGATATTCGGCGGAGACGGGCAAGCGCTGCTGCAAAATCCGGCGTTGTTCCGTCCGATCTACATTTTGTCGGAAATTTGGCAGCGCATCGGCTGGGAGTCGATCATTTATTTGGCGGCGCTGACGAGCGTCGATCAGGAGCAGTACGAAGCGGCGCGCATCGACGGCGCATCGCGGCCGAAGATGATGTGGCACATCACGCTTCCCGGGATCATGCCGGTGATCGCGATCATGTTTATTTTACGGGTCGGCAATTTGCTCAACGTCGGCTTCGAAAAAATTATTCTGCTCTACAACCCGCTCACATACGAGAGGGCGGATGTCATCTCGACGTTCGTTTACCGCAAAGGGCTGCTCGAATTCAACTGGAGCTTCAGCACCGCCGTCGGGCTGTTCAACTCCGTCATCAATCTGCTGCTGCTCGTTCTCGCCAACCGGCTCAGCCGCAAAGTGAACGGCAACAGCTTATGGTAGCAAGGGAGGGGAACCGATGGGCAAACGAATCGGCTTGGGCGAGCGGTTGTTCGATGTGGCGGTATACGCGTTTCTGCTGCTGCTGATGGCGGCGACGCTGTATCCGCTGCTGCATGTCGCTTTCGCTTCGGTCAGCGAGGCGGCCGACATCGTCCGGCACCGGGGCATACTGCTGCGTCCGCTTGGCTTCAGTCTGGCGGCATACCGCAATGTGCTGACGAACGAAGCGGTTATTCTCGGGTACCGGAATACGCTCTTTATCGTCGTATTCGGAGTGGCGTTTAATATGGCGATCACCAGTTTGGGCGCTTTTGTGCTGTCGCGCAAGAACGTGTTGTGGAACAACGCGTTTATGGTGGTGATCGTGCTGACGATGTTTTTCAGCGGCGGGCTTATTCCGCTTTATTTGGTGGTCAAGGGGGTCGGGTTGCTCGATTCGATCTGGTCGGTCATCGTCCCATTTGCGGTCAGTTCGTTCAATTTGATCATTCTGCGCACCGCGTTTATGGCCGTGCCGGATGCGCTTGAGGAGTCGGCCAAAATCGACGGCGCCAGCCATTTCGTCATTTTGCTGCGGATCGTTCTACCGCTTTCGTTTCCGGTTATTGCGGTGATTTCGCTTTATTATGCGGTGGACAAGTGGAATACCTGGTTCTGGGCGTCCATTTTCATCAAAAATACGGACTTGTTCCCGCTCCAGCTCGTGCTCCGGCAAATATTGATCGCCAACTCGACGGAAGGGTTCGCTTCGGGAAGCGGCGTGTCCGGCGACCATTACCAGATCGGCGAAACGATCAAGTATGCGACAATCATGGTCGCGACGGTGCCGATCCTGTGCGTGTATCCGTTCGTACAGAAATATTTTGTCAAAGGCGTGATGATCGGCGCGTTGAAAGGGTGAGTGGAATTAGCATGGTTGGGGAAAAAAGCCAATGGGGACGGCCGTTAATGGACTGGACCGCCAAAATATACCGGAACTGCCTGGCTTACGGGGACGATTTGCCGTTTGCCGCCGGGAAGGCGGACGGGAGCTACGCCACGAACGGCAAAGGCCATTGGACCGACGGCTTCTGGCCGGGCCTGATCCTGCTTGCTTATGCGGATACGCGCGATCCGGCATTGCTGGCGTCGTACGAGCGTTACGTCCCGTTCCTGGAGGAGCGGGCCGCGAACGATGCCGAACGCAACCGGGCGAACGGCTGCTTGCCTCTGGATCATGACGTTGGGTTTATTTTCCATTTTACCGCCGTTTATCACTGGATGCTGACCGGTTCGGAAGCGTCGAAACGAACCGGGCTGCAGGCGGCGCAGGTGCTGCTGGACCGGTTCCACGAGCGGGGAGAGTTTCTCCGCGCCTGGAACGACTGGGAGGGGGATTCGCCCGACTTCCGCGAGGAGAAAAAAGGCAAGGCGATCGTCGACAGCCTGATGAACGTGCCGCTGCTGTTCTGGGCCCACCGCGTGACCGGGGAGGCGCGTTATCGCGACGCGGCGGAACGGCACGTCCGGCGGCTGCGCGGGCTGATTGTCCGAGATGACGGCAGCACGCATCACACGTTCAATTTCAACCCGGAGACGGGCGAACCGATCGGCGGCAAAAGCGTGCAGGGATACGCCGACGAATCGTGCTGGAGTCGCGGCCATGCTTGGGCGATTTACGGCTTTGCCCTCGCCGGGCGGTATACGGGCGACAGGCAGACCTTGCTGGCAGCCCGCAAGTGCGCCGCCTATTGGCTGGGCTCGCTGCTGCCGGACGGCGACGCCCCCTGGGACTTCGCCGCGCCGCGGAACGAGCGGCTGCCGATCGATACGTCCGCGATGGCCGTCGCCTGCTGCGGCTTGCTCGAGCTTGCCGCCCGGCTGCCGGACGACGCAGCGGCGCTGCGGCAAGGCGCCGAGCGGCTGGCGAGCCGGCTGACCGGCGCTCATGCGGCGCCGCCGTTTCCTCGCGCAGGCGCATTCGTGCTGCATGGCTGCAGCGGGCCGGCATACAAAAAAGGAAGCCGTGAAGAGGCTTCCGGCCAGTACCGCAACGCGGACCAGCCGCTCATTTTCGGCGACTATTATGCGTACGAAGCGCTGCTTCGTCTGCAGCGCGGTTCGCTGATGCTGCCGATGGGTTTTGATGGCTCTTGAGGGGCCGCGCGGCGGCCTAGCGCAAAATAGTCGGCATATTTGCTCCGAACTGGGTGGCGGCGGCGAATTAAGGCGGATTTCCCGGCTTATATGCTCCGAACCGGGTGGCGGCAGCAAATTAAGACGCATTTCCCGGCATATTTGCTCCGAACTGGGTGGCGGCGGCGAATTAAGGCGGATTTCCCGGCTTATATGCTCCGAACCGGGTGGCGGCAGCAAATTAAGACGCATTTCCCGGCATATTTGCTCCGAACCGGGTTGCGGCGGCGAATTAAGACGGATTTCCCGGCTTATTCGCGGAAAAAACGGGGCCCCGGCGAAAATAGCCAGCGAAAACATGGCTTATTGTGGCTCCGCAGCCCCTGATTTGGGCTTCGCACGCCAAATAGCCAGTGATTTTACTGGCTATTTGGTCGTTGCCGCGCATTTTGGAGCAAACAAGCAAGAAAACATGGCTTATTGTCTTATACGGCCTGGTGAAGCGGCGCTTACGCCCGGGAAGAGCCGGCGTTTGCCCGCGGCCTGGACCCCGGCTTGCTGCCGGCGCTTTCCTGCGCTTGCAGCTCGGCGAGCAGCTTCTCGCCTTCGACGTCCAGGTTCGGCAGCAGCCGGTCCAGCCATTTCGGCAGCCGCCAGGCGCTGTCGCCGAACAAGGCCATCACGGCCGGCACCAGCGCCATGCGGACGACGAATGCGTCGATCAGAATGCCGATCGCCAGCGCGAAGCCTATCTGCTTGATCATAATGTCGTGGGCGAAGATGAAGCCGGCGAACACGGACACCATGATGACGGCCGCCGCCACAACGACGCGGCTTGCCTGCTCGTACCCGTGCACGACGCTGTTCTTGCCGCGCTGCCCGTGCACGAACGACTCGCGCATGGAGCTGACGAGGAACACCTGGTAATCCATCGCCAGCCCGTACAAAATGCCGGTCACCATAATCGGCATGAAGCTGAGCAGCGGCCCGCCGGTGTCGAAGCCGAAGAGCGAGTGCAGCCAGCCCCACTGGAAAACGGCAGTGGCGATGCCGAACGTGGCGAGTATGCTGAGCAGGAAACCGATCGTCGCCTTGATCGGGACGATGATCGAACGGAACACGAGCAGCAATATGATCAGCGACAGCACGACGATCACCCCGACGTAGAGCGGGAACGCCTCGGCGAGCTTGGACGACATGTCGATGTTGATCGCGGTAAAGCCGGTGACGCCGATCGTCACGCCGTAAGTTTGCGCCAGGCCGGAATCGGCGGCGCGCAGCTCGTTGACGAGCCGTTTGGTGGCCGCATCGGTCGGCCCCGTCCGAGGAATCAGGCTGACGATCGCCATATCGCCGGCCTGATTGACGCCCATCGGCGCGGCCAGCGACACGTTGTCATGCTGCTGCAGCGCTTGCGTCAGGCCGCCGAGCATTTCCATCGTCACCTTCGCCGCGGCGTCCTTCGGTCTTGCGACCAGCAGCAGCGGCCCGTTGAAGCCTTCGCCGAAGCCGGCGGAAATCGCGTCGTAGCTTTGGCGGGCGCCCGTGTCCAGGTTTGCCGTTTTGCCGGACGGGATGCCGAGCTCCATCTCCGCAACCGGGATGGCGGCGACGCCGAGAACGACGATTGCGGCGACAACGATCAGGTAGCGGGTTTTGACGACTCCGCCGACCCAGCGCCTGGCTACGCCGTGCCGCTGCCCGGCGCCGTGCCCGCCGGCGCTTCGCTGCCGCGCCTTGGCGGAGCAGATGCGCTCCCCGACGAAGCCGAGCAGCGCGGGCAGCAAGGTCAAGGCGACCAGCACGTTGACGAGCACGCTAGCCGCGGCAACGAGCGCCATCGCGGACAAGAAGCCGATGCCAATCACAAGCATGCCGCACAGCGCGACGATGACGGTCAAGCCCGCGAACAACACGGCGCTGCCGGCGGTGCCGACCGCCCGGCTCGACGCTTCGCGCGCGCTCAGCCCCTGGTCGAGAATCATCCGGCGCTGCCGGTTGACGATGAACAGCGAGTAGTCGATGCCGACCGCAAGCCCGACCATCAGCGCCAGCACGGGGGTAATGTCGGTCATCGTGAAGAAGCTGGAGAAGGCGTACGCCGCGCCGACGCTGATGCCGACCCCGAGCAAGGCGGTCAGCAGCGGCAGACCGGCCGCAACGACGGAGCCGAGCGTGAGCAGCAGCACGATGGCGGCGACAACGATGCCGATGCCTTCGGTCGAGCCGATGGCCGGCTTGGACGTCAGCGAGTCGCTCGGCAGGGCGGTGATGCCGCTGTCGTTCTGTTCCGCGGACTCGGCGGCGGCAATCACCGCATCCGGCACCGAAGCGGGCAGCGACGTTTGCTGCACGGTGAACTGGAATTGAAACAGCGCAACGTTGCCGTCAGCCGAAAGCGTTGCGCCCGGCAGCGGCCCGCTTGCGCCGGTTCCCGCCTGCGCCCCGCCGGCCGCGTCCGCGCTTGCCCCCGCCTGCGCGGCCAACTCCGCCGGATTGATTACATACTCCGATTGGTAAATTTCGTTGATCGCCTTGCCGATCAGCGCGACCCGCTCCGGCGTGTCCAAACGTTCCCCCTTCGGGGCGGTGAACACGATGCTCGCCTGCCCGCCCGCGGCTGCCGGAAGTTCCTCGGCCAGCTGATCGAGCACCTTCTGCGACTCCGTGCCTTCGATTTTCATTTCCGAGCTGACATGAATGCCGTTCGCGCCCAGCAGCGCGATGACGACACCCAGCACGACGATCCAGCCGACAAGAAAACGCCAACGTTTGTCGTAAGCCGCTTTTCCCATTTTATATAGCAAGGTTGACATCTTGTGGGTTTCTCTCCTTTGGGTAGGGGAATACTAGGGCCGGGGCCAAGCTGTTATTGTCAAAAGCCACTTCGCAAATAGCCGAACATCGACTCCAAATACCGGTCAAAAGCCGTTTCGCCCGGCGTTTCATCCTCCGCTTCGCCCGGGAAGGCAATGTCCAGACTGCCGTCCAGCAGCGGCAGCATGCCGCCGTACACCGCACCGGCAAGCAGATGGGGGTAGGCGTCGGGGTAACGGCCTTGGGAATAGCTTTGCACCAATTCCTGCGCCGTCGCCTGCAAATGGCGAAGAGACATCAGGATATACGGCTCCAGCGAAGGGAACCGCTTGGCCAGCAGCACCAGCTCGCGCAGCTTGCGCAGGTGCAAGGTCGTAAACTGCATCTTCATCAACCGATGCAAAATGTCGAGCGGCGACATGTCCCCGGACACGTTCGCCAGCATGCGTTCGACTTCGTCGGCGCCGTGGAACATGACCGCTGCCGACGCCACCGCTTCCTCCTTGCAGGAGAAATGGTTGGCGAACGTTCTGCGCGAGTAGCCGGCCCGCTGCACGACGTCCTCGACGATGAACCCGTCGAGCCCTTTCTCGCGCGCCAGCCCGAACGCCGCTTCGGCCAGCGCGTGGGCGGTCGCTTCCCGCTTCGTATCCCGCAAACTCGGTTTATTCGTTGTCATCGCGCGGGATGTTCACCTCTTTTCCACCAGCATGTATGTATATTATTGCCCAAAGTGCAAAAATGCACAATGAGCAAACAAGTGACAACATTGTGACAGCGCCGATCGGTCATTCGCGCAACAAAAAGCAAGCGTCTTAAAAAAATCCTGTTTTCCGTTCGCCGGGACTCCCTCATAATAGAATGACCACTTTTCGCAGAACGGGTGAACGCAAATGAAAGCGCTTTGGGGCAAATGGCGGGTGTCGATTTTCAGCAAGCTGGTGCTGACGTTTCTCGTCGTGATGACGCCGATGTACGCGCTCGGGACGGTCATGAACGAATGGGGCGCCGATCTGGTCAAAAGCGAAATTTCCAAGTCGCTGCGTTCGCAGATCGCCTTTTACCGCACGTCGCTGGAAACGGAAATCGACCGCATGGTCCGGCTGCAGCGCGAATACGTCAACGACGAGGATCTCGTCTCGCTCAGCATCACGCCCGAAAGCATGACCGAATACCAGAAGCAAACCACGATCAAACGGTTCCAGCAGCGGCTGGAGACGATGAAAGAGTCGAGCTATTATATTGCCAAAGCGAGCGTTTACATCCCGCCGATCGATCGCGTGATTTCGACGGAACGGCTATCCGAGCCGATCGACCGCCCGCTGCTGGAGACGATGAAGCGCGAAGGCGCCCAGTCGCGTTCGATCTTCTACAGCGAAGGGGACGGCCGGATTTATTTGCGCGAATATTACCCGGGCGCGGCGATGGCGAACCAGCGCGATCCGATGTTCATTCTCGAGCTCGAGCTGTCGGTGCCGACGCTGCAGAAGTTTCTAAAGCAGCTGTCCGATTCGGACCGCGGCGGCGCGGCGATTATCCAGCGCGACTGGACGATCGTCGAAGCGAAGCGGCAGGAGCATCTGGCGGCCATCAGCGAAAGGGTGCAATCGTACTACAATCAGGAGCGGACGGCGACTTATCTCAGCACGCAGGATACGGAGCCGCATACGGAAACGATCCGGTTCGAGCGCGAGCGGATTTTGACGGTATCGACTTATTCGTCCAAGCTGGACGCGTCGCTGCTCGTCTATTTGCCGGAGAGCGACGTCATGGGCCCGCTGGAAAAATACCGGCTGTACATCTGGCTCGTGTCCGCCGTGGCGCTGATTGTGCTGCTGGCATTCGCTTACTGGATTTTCCGCATCATTCACCGGCCGCTGACCCGACTTGTGCGCGCCTTCCGCAAAGTCGAAGCGGGCAACCTGCAGCTCGCGCTGCAGTATCGCAGCAACGACGAGTTTTTCGACCTGTACGAGCAGTTCAACAACATGGTGGCCCATCTGAACACGCTCATCTTCGAGGTGTACGAGCAGAAAATCCGCGTTCAGCAGTCCGAACTGAAGCAGCTGCAGTCGCAGATCAACCCGCATTTTCTGTACAACAGCTTTTACCTGCTGTACCGGATGACGCGGGCGCGCGACTTCGACAACTCGACCCGTTTCGCCAAATATTTGGGCGATTATTTCCAGTACATCACCCGCGGCGACAAGGAGGAGGTCGAGCTGGAGAAGGAGCTGGGCCACGTGCGCGCCTACTCGGAAATCCAGTCGATTCGTTTCGGCGACCGGATCAAGGTCGAGTTTGAGGACGTGCCGGAGGAATGCGGACGGGTGATTGTGCCGCGGCTTATTTTGCAGCCGATCGTGGAGAACGCTTACCAGCACGGGCTGGGCGACGCTTTGGGCGAAAGCCGGCTGACGATTCGCGTGGAGCGGACGACAGCGGAAGGGGAGCCGGCGCTGCGCATCGTTGTCGAAGACAACGGCAAAGGGCTGAGCGAAGCGCAATATGCGCGCTGGGAAGCGCTGCTGAACGGCTGGGAGCGGCCGGAGGACGTCACCGGCATGCTGAACGTGCACAAGCGGCTGCAGCTCAAGTTCGGCGCCCGCGCCGGCATCACGCTGTCGCCCGGCGCCGGCGGGGCCGGCTTGCGCGTAACGATTACATTGCCATTCGAGGAGGCGGCGCCATGAACCGCATGATGATTGTGGACGACGAGCCGATTGCGGCCGATTATTTGGCGGCGCAGCTCAAGGAGCTGCCGCAGCTGAAGCTGACATACACGGTTGCCTATTCCGGCGTCGAGGCGCTGGAGAAGCTGGAAACCGATCCGATCGACATCCTGCTCACGGACATCCGCATGCCGGGCATGAACGGCATGGAGCTGGCCGATCATGTGCTGGCCCGCTGGCCGCGCTGCCGCGTGATTTTTCTTACCGGCTACGACGATTTTGCCTACGCGCAGACGGCGATTCGCAAGGGCGGCGTCGACTACGTGCTGAAGACCGAAGGCGACGAATCGATCGTACGCGCGATCGAGAAGGCGGCGGACGCTATCGCCTCCGAGCTCAATCACGATCATATTCTGCGCAGCGCGCGGCAGCAAATCCGGCTGGCGCTGCCGATCATGCGGCGCGACTACATGGTCGAGCTGCTGCACGGCGAAGCCGCGAGCGCGGAAGCCCGGCGCAGCCGGTTCGCCGAGCTGGAGGTGCCGCTCGACCCGCAGCTGCCGCCGCTCGCCGCCGTCGGGCGGGTCGACGAGTGGGGCTCGTTCGCGCAAGGCGCCGACAAGCCGCTGCTGTTGTACGCGCTTGACAATATTGCGGCGGAATATTTTGCCGGCAAGGCGCGGTTCCTGCCGCTGCAGATCGACCGCGCGCGGTTCGTTTGGCTGCTCCAGCCGCTTGCGGAGGGCGGAGAGCAGGCGCAGCGGCTGCTGGAGGGCGGCGCCGAGTTCGTGCAGTCGGCCGCGAAGCGGCTGCTGAAGGTGACGCTGTCGCTCAGCGTCGGCGGCAGCCCCGCTGCCTGGGAGGAACTGGCGCCGCGCGTCGAAGCGCTCAAGCTGCAGCTGAGCAGCGGCGGCATCGGCCGCGGCAAGGAGATGCTGCTGATCGAGCCGCCCGGCGATCCGGCCGCCGCGCCGCCGCAGTCGAGCAAACGCTTCTTCGCCGAAAACGACCTGCGCGCCAACATGCGCAAGCTCGACCTGTTCGAAGCGCATCTCGACAACGGCGAGGCCGAAGCGTTCGCCGGGCTGTTCGACGATTTATTCGCGGCGGGGGCCGGGCTGCTGCAGGGCAGCGGCGGCAAGCTGCTGGCGATGGAGCTGTTCGCCCATCTGTCCGCCTTCTTTCTTGCGTATTGGAACAAGCGCAAATTGCTCGACAAGCTTGGGCCGCTGCTGACGCCCGAAGCGCTCGCCGACTGGCAGGCCGGCGATGACGCGGCCGGCGCGCTCGGCCGTTTCCGCGAATTCGGCATGGCGCTCGCCGCCTATAACGGCCGCCGGCAGAACGAACGGACGAATGACATCATCGGCCGCATCCACCAATACGTGCAGCAATATTTGCACGAGGAGCTGTCGCTGACGCGGCTTTCCGAGCTGGTGCATCTGAGCCCGCCGTATTTGTCCCGCGTCTACAAGCAGATGACCGGCCAGGGGCTGCTCGAATACATCACGCAGACGCGGATCAACAAAGCCCGGCTGCTGCTCAAGACGACCGACCGCAAAATCCAGGACATCGCCGCGATGATCGGGCTGGATTCGGCGCCTTATTTTACGCGGCTGTTCAAGAAAGAGACGGGCTATACGCCCCAGGAATATCGCGAGTCGGCGCTTGCGGCGGGCGAGTAAGGCTCGGCGGCTGCTCGCGCTTGCGGCGTAAAGGCGCTCCTCCACCTGCGATGCGGAATAGGCAACTTTTTATGGCCTATTCGGCCCGTAGTGGGCAGCCGCCACCGAATAGCCAGTGATTTCACTGGCTATTCGCGTGAATTTGCGCTGATTGGCGCTATTTGGCCGAAATAACCAGTGTTTTCGCTGGCTATTTTCGACGAGGTAGGCGAAATGGGGCAAATAAGCCATTTTTCATGGCCTATTTTCGCCCTGACCCAAACGATCGCTGCCCTTTTTCCGATGTGGATAATAAAAAGCAAGCGCCGCAAAAATGTCCCGTTTCGACCGGCAAAAGGCCGCCTCTATAATGAAAACGTGATCACACACAACCGTAACGAAGGAGAATGGCCATGAAACGAAAAAAGCTGGGGGTTGTTGCACTAGGTTCGCTGCTCGCGTTGTCGCTTGCGGCGACGGCGTGCAGCAAGAACGAAAAAGAGACGGCTACGGATTCGCCGAAGCCGTCGGGAAGCGCGGCGGCGTCCGGTTCGCCGGCCGCTAGCGCCAAGCCGGTCGATCCGCTCGCGAAGTACGATCCGCCGATCGAAGTGACGACGGTCCGCTCGATCGACGGCAACTTCAAGTTCGCCGCCGGCGATTCGCTCGACAGCAACGTCTGGACGAAAATTTTCGAAAAAGACTACGGCATCAAAGTGAAAAACCTGTGGACCGTCGACGTGACGCAATACCACCAAAAGCTGAACGTGTCGATCGCATCGGGCGACTTGCCTGACTTCCTGCTCGTCAACAAGGAAGAGATGAACCGGCTCGCCGAATCGGGCATGCTGGAGGATTTGACCAAGGTATGGGAGCAATACGCGTCGCCGTTCGGCAAAGGGCTGATGCAGGAGGACGGCGGCATCGGCATGAAGGCGGCCACCTACGGCGGCAAGCTGGTCGGCATTCCGGCAACGGCGAACAACGGCGGGGTCAGCACCGCACAAATGATCTACATTCGCACGGACTGGCTGCAGAAGCTGAACCTGCCGGAGCCGAAAACGCTCGACGACGTGTTTAAGGTCGCCACGGCGTTCGCCAAACAGGACCCGGACGGCAACGGCAAGGCGGATACGTACGGGCTTGCGATCAACAAGGATTTTCTCGATATGGGCCACGGTTCGCTTGTCGGGCTGTTCAACAGCTACCACACGTTCACCGATATTTGGCTGAAGGACGCCGGCGGCAAGCTCGTCTACAGCTCGCTGCAGAAAGAATTGAAGGACCCGCTGAAGAAGCTTCAGGAGCTGTACAAGGACGGCGTGCTGGACAAGGAATTCGGCGTCAAACCGGTAGCCAAAATCGGCGAAGATATCGCCGCCGGGCGGATCGGCCTCGCTTTCGGCAACGTGGCGGACGGCGGCGTATACCAGAAAGACAGCCATACGAAGGATCCGAAGGCGCAATGGAAAACGATCCAGCTGGTATCGAACGACGGCAAGCCGGCGATTCCCCAGCTCAGCGATACCGCCGGCAATTTCTACGTAGTGAAGAAAGGCGCCAAACATCCGGAAGCGATGGTCAAGCTGGCCGACATTTATTGGAAGCTGTACTATGAAACGAACTATGCGCCGAATCCGAACCCGTATATCACCGATGCCGCTACCGGCATTTTCCCGGCCCGGTACGTGCCGGTTGCGATCGATTCGCTGAACACGAACCTGACCGCCTACCGGCTGCTGCAGGAAGCGCTGAAAAACAAGGACGGCAGCAAGCTTGGCTTCCCGGCGACGGTGCATTGGGACCGGATGACGAAATTTTTGGCCGGCGACGATACGATGTGGTTCTCCAACATGGTGTTCGGCAACCCGGACGGCTCGTCCTACAGCACGATCGACAAGTACGACAAGGCGAAGATCGGCCAATACAACGCGTTCCAGGGCCCGGCGACGCCGACGATGGCGGATAAGCTGCCGACGCTGAAGAAGAAGGAAATCGAAACGTTTACGAAAATCATCATGGGCGACGCCGGCGTCGACGAATTCGACAAATTCGTCAGCGATTTCAAAACGCTTGGCGGCGACACGATTGAAAAAGAAGTGAACGACTGGTACGCCAAAAACAAATAAGTGTTGTGACGCATTGGGGGCGGGGCACCTCGCCTCCCCGGCGTCGTTGCCGGCAATCCGGCCGGAAGGAGGGAACCTCGATGTCATGGAAAAAGTGGCGGCTGCAAGTGCCGCTGCATCTGATGCTGATCCCCGGGCTGCTGGCGATTGCGGTGTTCAGCTATTTGCCGATGGCCGGTTCCGTTATCGCCTTTCAGAAGTTCATTCCCGCGCGCGGGGTGTTTCATTCGAAGTGGATCGGCTGGGACAATTTTCGATATGTGATGGAATTGCCAGATTTTTACCAGGTGTTGTGGAATACGGTGTTCATTGCGCTGATGAAAATCGTCGCCGGGCTGGTGGTGCCGATCACCGTATCGCTGCTGCTGAACGAAATCCGCAAGGAAGCGGTCAAACGCTGGGTGCAGACGCTCGTGTATTTGCCGCATTTCCTGTCGTGGGTCATTCTGAGCGGCATTCTGATCGACATGCTTTCCCCGTCCAAAGGGATCGTCAACCTGCTGCTGAAGTCGCTCGGCATCGAGCCTGTTTTTTTCCTCGGCAACAACAGGTGGTTTCCGTTTACGCTTGTGCTGTCGAACGAGTGGAAAGAGTTCGGCTTCAGCACCATCGTCTATTTGGCGGCGATCGTGGGCATCAACCCTTCGCTGTACGAAGCGGCCGTGACCGACGGCGCCAGCCGCTGGCGGCAAATGTGGCACATCACGCTGCCCGGCATGACCCCGATCATCGTGCTGCTGGCTACGCTCAGCATCGGCAATATTTTGAATGCCGGCTTCGACCAGGTGTTCAATCTTTATAGCCCCGTCGTGTACCAGAGTGGGGACATCATTGACACGTTCGTTTACCGCATCGGGCTGATCGACGCGCAGTACGGCGTTGCAACGGCGGTTGGGCTGTTCAAGTCGTTCGTTTCGCTTGCGCTCATTTCGCTGTCGTACGCACTGGCGTACCGGTTTGCGAATTACCGCATTTTTTAAGCCTTTCGGGTCCCCGCAAAGCACCCGGAAACGGCACCCGAGGCAACATCTTTTGTGGGGAAAGGGGGCGAATCGCGTTATGGTCGATTATTTGTCGCCGTCGCGCCGGGTATTTGTCGCGTTCAATTATACGTTTCTGATCGTGCTGGCGGTCTTGTGCGTGCTGCCGCTTGTCCATCTGCTGTCGCTGTCGCTCAGCTCGAACAGCGCGGTGGCGGCGGGGGAAGTGAAGCTTTGGCCGATCGATTTTACGTGGGCGTCGTATTCGTTCATTCTGAAGCAACCTGAATTCTTGAAGGCGCTTGTCGTGACGCTGAAGCGGGTGGCGCTCGGCGTTGCGGTCAACATGACGCTGACGATTCTGGTCGCGTACCCGCTCTCGAAGGAGGCGTCCGCCCTGAAAGGCCGGACGGTGTACGTGTGGATCTTCGTGTTTACGATGCTGTTCAGCTCGGGAATCGTGCCGCTGTACATGACGATACGCTCCTTGCATTTGCTCGACTCGATCTGGGCGCTCGTGCTGCATCATGCCGTGCCGGTGTACAACGTCGTGATCCTACTGAACTTCTTCCGCAATTTGCCGAAGGAGCTGGAGGAAGCGGCGGTGATGGACGGCGCCGGGCAGTGGCGCATCCTGTGGCGCATCTTCGTGCCGCTGTCGCTGCCGTCGCTGGCGACGCTGACGTTGTTCGCGACCGTGTCGCAGTGGAACGCCTGGTTCGACGGCATCCTGTTCATGAACTCGCCGGCGCATTATCCGCTGCAGAGCTACCTGTACACGCTGATCGTCGGGCTCGACACGCTGCTCAAGAACCAGACCGACCTGACGCTGCTCGAAAATGTATCCGACCGGACCGCCCGTGCGGCGCAAATTTTCCTCGGCGCGCTGCCGATTCTGCTCGTGTACCCGTTCCTGCAGCGCTACTTCATGAAAGGCATCGTGCTTGGCAGCGTGAAGGAGTAGGGGCGGTTGCCGAATTACCCGACAAAGGAAGGGATCTCACATGAAAGAGCGATCGATCGTCGTCGACGCCGACGTGCACAACGCGATGAAGAACGGGCGAGAGCTGCTGCCGTATTTGCCGCGGGTGTGGCACGAGCAGTGGCTCGAAATGGGCATCGGCGCCGCTCGCGTTTACTATTCCGCCGTCGGCGGAGCGATGAAGGACGCCATGCCGCCGAACGGCGGCGGACCGGGCAGCGATCCGGCGTTTATGCACGAGCATCTGCTGAAGCCGAACCGGATCGACTACGCGATCCTGACCTCGGGCATCGAAATTTCGCTGTACCCCGATCCCGACTACGCCAACGCCGTCGCTTCGGCGTGGAACGACTGGACGATCGACAACTGGTTGGCGAAGTCGCCGAAGTTCCGCGGCTCGGTGCTGATCAACAACACCGACCCCGCCGCCGCCGCCCGCGAAATCGACCGGATCGGCTCGCACCCGGGCATGGTGCAGGTGATCATGACGAGCGCGTCGTCTACACTGTACGGCCAGCGCGCGTTTCATCCAATCTACGAGGCGGCGGAGCGCAACGGTCTGCCGGTGGCGATCCATCCCGGCGGCGAAGGGCGCGGCATTTCGCCGGCGCCGACGAACGCCGGATATCCGACGCGGTATATGGAGTGGCACAATATTTTGCCGACCGGGTATATGGCGCATGTCAACAGCCTCGTCTGCGAAGGCGTGTTCGAGAAATTCCCGGCGCTGAAATTCGTCGCCATCGAAGGCGGCATCTCCTGGCTGCCGCACCTGATGTGGCGCATGGACAAAAACTACAAGGCGCTGCGCTCGACAACGCCGTGGCTGAAGCGGCATCCGTCCGAGTATATCCGCGACCATGTGTATCTGACAACGCAGCCGATTGAGGAGCCGGCGAATCCGCAGCATTTGCTGCAAATCTTCGAGATGATCGGGGCGGACAAGTGCGTGATGTTCTCCACTGACTATCCGCACTGGGACTACGACAACCCGATGATGGCGCTGCCGCCGATGCCGCGCGAGCTGAAGCGGCGCATCATGGGGTTGACCGCGCAGGAGCTGTACGGGCTGCCGGACCCGGAGCGGGCGGAAGCGGGCAGCGACCCGGCAGCGGCGGGGGACATCGGCGCGGACGGCGGAGGCCGTTCTGCGAGCGAGGCGGGATCGCCGCAGGGGCGGCATGAGGATTGGGGGGGCGGCGCATGATCAAGTATTTCGCTGCCAGGGAGGCGGATGTGCAGGCGACGGGCCGGGCGATCGTCACTGTCAAAGGCATGTCGCTCGGCATCTTCCATGTTGACGGTCAGTATTACGCCTGGCGCAACGTTTGCCCGCATGCCGGGGCGCCGGTATGCGCCGGCTTGACCGGCGGCACGACGCTGCCGTCGAACGTGTACGAGTACGAGTTTGGCTGCGAAGGCCGAATCCTGCGCTGCCCGTGGCACGGCTGGGAATTCGACCTGACGAGCGGCCGCCATCTCGCCGACTCGTCGGTCAAGCTGCGCGGCTTCGACGTCACGGTCGAAGACGGCGATTTGTATGTGTGGCTGGCGGGGTGAGGCGGGCAGTTGCGCACGAATCTCCGTACTTGATCAAACATAACTGCCAGGAATTACGTCGTTCTTCCCCTGAATCGGGAAGGGCGACGTTTTTTTTGGCCTCGTGGAATATGTTAAAATTAATTTAATATTCAAATAATAGTATTTAAATAAATAAATTAACTTTTATTCTATTTCCTACTAGAATTTATAATTGGAAATGATATACTATGTTATGGGCAATTAGGGATAGGCAATTTGACCCATAAAAGGGGGCGGCAAGAGTAAGTAAACGAATCGTGAGGATGGCAATGATTCAATCATGCCGTATTGAAGGCGTACCATCGCCGGCCAAGTGCGAGAAAAAACGTTTCCGGGAGGCAATTAGCAAATGAAAAGCAGAATTAAATTTGTAAATGCACTTATTTCTTTGACAATCCTTATGTTTGGCATGGTGACCATGACCCATTCAACGGCATACGGAACCGCATGTCCTGCTTTTGACAATAAGTCCGATAGACCGTTATGGGCAAGTTTGGGAGGGTGGGGAGAGATCGCGGGTCCTTGCGGCAATTTTCCGCCCGACATTACGTTGGATGCTCCGCAAAATAATATGTTGCTGTCGGGTACGCAATCATTGACTATTTCCGGTTCTGTCCGGGATAATGACGGATCGGGGAATGTTCTGACAATCAATTATCAAATCGATACCGGAAGTGCGCAGACCATACAGACCTTTACCCCCGCAAATAGCCAGAACCAAAGTTTTTCCCACGCCATCTCGTCGACGAATCTGTCATTCCTGTCCGAAGGCCAGCATACGCTCAAGGTTACCGTTAACGACAATTACGGGGGATCGAAATCCGCAACAAGAACGTTTAGTATCGACCGCACTCCTCCAACGGCTCCTTCACTTTCGCTGGCAAGCAAGACAGAATCAACAGCAAGCTTGTCCTGGACAGCGGCTGCGGACTCGTCCGGAATCAGCCAGTATGAAGTTTATCGAGGCTCGACGCTGGTTAGCGCTGTCGGCACGAATACCGCCTACACCGTATCCTCTTTGGCATCCGGGATCGCTTATGATTTTTCTGTTAAAGTCAAGGATCTTGTCGGTTACGAAACGTCCAGCAACACCTTGCATGTCGTCACTGCCGATTTGATCGCGCCCACTGTCCCAACCGGACTGAAGGCGGCCAATATTACCACCTCCTCGTTCGATTTGACATGGACCGCTTCGACCGATAATTCCGGCGTCGTAGCTTCGTACGATGTATTCCGGAACGGCGTGCAAATCGCAACCGTCGCTTCGGCTTCTTATTCCGTAACCGGCATTACCTATGCAGGGATATCCCCTACCGGAGCTTATTCCGTCAAAGCCAAAGATGTTGCGGGGAATATTTCTTCGTCAAGCGAAGTGCTTCTTGTGACGACCTTGCCGAATTCCCCGGAAGCGGACGATACTGCCGTAGGAGCGTATGCCATCTCTTACGGAACGACATACGCCGGATATCTCTCATCGGCAACCGACAAGGACTTCTTTCGCTATACGGCGGCAACGAACGGAGTAGATGCCGTGTCACTGCAAGTGCCGGGCGGCTCGAATTACGACGTTTACATCTATGACGACCATGCCAAATACGTTGCAGCCAGCGTGCAGGATATCGGTGAAAGTGAAGAAGTTATTTTCAAAGTAACAGCCGGGAAAACCTACTCCATCAAAGTCGTCAGCGCAGGAAGCGGCATAAGCCCCGATCCTTACAAATTGAGCGTCACCCGGGCAATGGCCACCAAGTATAAAGTCGAATACAATTACGACGCCAACGGCAATTTGAGATCGAAAACGATGGTTCCGTTGCCCTATTAGTGGAGGAGGAAAATCAATGAAATCAGGTTGGAGATATGTTTCGAAAAGAAAGACAGTGGCTTTTTCCATTTTGATGATTGCTTTATTTCTGGGCGCCGGCCTTTCCATTGCCAGTTCCGCGACAAGCAATAAAAGTACGCCGACCGATCTCATCAACCAAGTGCAGGATCGCGGTAATGGAGCTCCGGGTGTCACGATGGAAGATTTGAAATCCGGTAAAGCAAAGACAGCCCCCCTACTGAAGACAGAATTGTCGGACGACATGTTGAAGATGATTCATGACAAGGTAACCAACGTTGTCCCTGAGGTGAGATTGACAGACGAGGAGAAGTTGAATTTGTACAAACAGGGTTACTCCTTTGATGAAATCGATTTGGCGGCGAGTTACGTCAATGAGCAGCGCGAATCGAACGTCGAAGAGGTATTGAAGAAGCGGCAAGAGGAATTGCGGAATTATAAGGAGAGGATAGATCGAATCAAGGTGGTCAAGGAACGTAAGGACGTCGTAAGTTACGAAACGCAACAGGAATGGCTGGCCAAAGGCTACTCCAGAGCAGAGATCGGTCAAGCCTGGGAGAATGCCAGACTCAACGGCAAATCGATGAAAGAGGAGTTGGAACAAAGAAGAGCGGTTCCAGAGAAGTTGGATGAGGGGAAGGTGCGGCAGTGAGAGTAAAGTGGTTCATTTCCATAGTATTCGGTGTTGGCTTGCTGCTCGGACTCTTTTCTACGGCTTACGCCGATCTTACGGACAACTCGGCAATTCTAAACGGGTATAATGCGCCAACGGGAATATATGAAATTAATGCCAATACTCCCTATTCCAAAGCATCCGAAAATGAAAACGTTGTTGCTGCAACGGGGAGTCTGATGCTTTCCCATGCCGATCTGGTACTTCCCGGCCGGAACGGGCTTGATTTTGCCTTGACCCGCCAATATTCGAGCAACGAAGCGGCTTTGAAGAATTTACGGGCTGTCGGGCACTATGACTATTCCTATTCTACAACCAACTATGAGAAGCATGGCTGGTATCATATCTATCAATGCGATTATAATGGTTCAAATTGTCATTACACGCAGGATGGTCATACCTATATAGATTTCGGAACTGATCTCAGTGCAGCCAGCAACTATAATTTTCCAAACAATGCCTGGCAAGATTACTCCAATAATTGCGCGTGGGTGGTGCAATTTTTTTATACCTATGTTGCATCGTACAATATTGATCATTACGAATTCAGCTACGAGAACCAGTCAGACACATATACCTTTGACGAACAGCGGTACAACATTGGCGCGGGATGGAAGTTCGCTTTTCCGGCCATCGAATTTTCCGGCAGCTATAAGTATCTGCATTTGGAAAACGGCAGCGCTTACCAAATTACAAGCGATAATAAGCTGGACAAATATCCGCTCTCCGATCTGACTTTTGCCGGCTCGTCGGAAACCATCGGGATCAATACGGCGGCGTACAAGGTCACCAATACGATCGGCCAATCCAAGTATTTCGACAGTGCCGGCAAATGGATCGGAACCAAGGATCTTTACGGAAACCAAATAACGGCCACTTATACGAATCAAGCGGTCTTTGGCGGCAGCAGTTATCCTGTCCTCGACAAAGTAACGGATTCATTGGGGCGAGTCATTCAATTTACGTATACGGTCAACCAAGTCACCGTTACTTACGGGGGACGAACAATTCAATACAACAAAACCAACGTACCCGGCGAAACTTATGAAATGGTGCTTTCTTCGGTCGTCAATGAAAATAATGAGACGGTATCTTACCAGTATTCATTTGATGCCGCATCATTCGATTTTGATCGGTATTCGAGCAAGTATCCCGTTGGGGCGCTGAAATATGCCAATCTCCAAACGATTGTTTACCCCACCGGTTCGAAAACGCAATTTGGTTATGCATCCGGAACAAAAAATTTGAGCAATGCGGGAATTGCAGGTTATTACGTCGTACGCGAACGTTATGACGAAGTAAATGGAAACAAACAAAATATGATCGAGTACACATACGACGCCAACAACTATACCGGCTACCCGCTGTACTCGAATCCGGAAAGCTTGCCTTCCAATTTTATATTTACTAATAAATGGAGTGTTATCTCGAATCCATACGCTGCAGCACCTCGTCCGTATGCTTTGCAAACGCAACAAACATTCAGCAACAAGAGCGATTTGATTAAGGTCATCCACTTGAAGGAGTCGCTATACAAGGATGAAATGAATTATACCGTAGATCCGACCTTGCGCCTTGTCACCCAGACGTCGTCAATTAATTATGATTTGGGGGCTAATACGAATGTTTCCCGGACGGATAGCTACAGCTATAATAATTACGGGAACTTGTTGTCTCATACCGACCCGAAAGGTTATACGACCATTCGGACATATTCCTCGGTTTTTCCGGCCATGATGACAGCGAAAATAACGAAACTGGGATCTGTCGAGTTGCAGAACATTGCGTGGGCGATTAATCCCAGCAAACCGGAAATTTCTTCACAAACGGTCACTTACAAGGATGACAACGGGCAAAATCAAAGCATTGTTACTGCATATAGCTACGATTCCTTTGGCAATGTCAGTCAAGTCAAAGTGCCGTCGGGAGACAATAAATTCAAGACGACCGATATTGCATACAGCCCGACCTATGGCAACGCTTATCCGACTTCTGTCAAGACGTATGCAACGGATAACGGTACACCGGTTACGATAGAAGAAAGATTTGAATACGATTTTAATACGGGGCGGATGACAGGATATCTTGATGCCAAAGCGGTTCAAAATGGGGCCGGTGCGCAGCAGAAATACAGCTACTTGTATGACGCTATAGGAAGGATTACCGGGATTGAATATCCGCTGATTACAGGTGAGACGGCACGGGCAAGCAAGTCGGCGGTGTATGCGATTAATGTCGCCAACCAGACCTCATCGGTACTGTTGACTGACGAGGAAGGCAACCGAACGAAAACAATTTACGACGGTATCGGACGCCAGCTCTCCTTTCAGACACCGGACATGACAGGAAATCTCGCGACGATGAGCACCAACCATTATAACGTTTTGGGCCAAATCGACTATACGATCGCCGGACAAGGAGCTTTGCAAGAAAGAACCGATTATACCTACGATAGTATAGGGCGCACGTTGAAAACGATCTTTGCTGACAACCAATATACCGAAAATGTGTATGACGACGTGCATCGAAAAATAACGACGTTTGATGAGAATCGGAATGAAACAAGCACCTATACGGACGAGATCAATCGAACCGTGAAGACGGAGCATGTGGATCATCAAGTCAACGAAACGATTATGACACTTACCAATTATGAGTACAATGGAGATCCTTTCCAAAAGAGTATTGTCGATTATAACGGGAACAGAACGGTTTATAAAAACAACGGTCTGCAGTTGCTGGCTTCCGTAACCCAAACGATCGATTCACAAGTGTCGCCTGCAGCAATGGAAACAACAAAATATCGTTATAATTCCCTCGGCCTGATTACAGCCAAGGTATTCGCCGACAATGCGACGGAAACATACGGATATGACGAGATGGGACGTTTAACCTCGAAGTCCGATGCGGGAACAGGCGTGGAGACTTTTCGTTACGATGCGAATTCAAACTTGATCGAAAATATCGATAAGAACGGCCAGATAGGGACTTTTCAATATGATGAAAGGAATCGGATGAAGCAAAGCCTCAAGGGAGGACAATCGACTGCGTACACGTACTACGGAAATAACAAACGGAAATCCATGATGGACACCACGGGGCTTACGCAGTATCAATACTTTGCTGACGGCTCGCTGCAAAAAGTTACGTTTCCCGATTCCAAGAGCATGGAGTACGAGTACGATAGCTTGGCACGGCGCCTGAAGATGACCGACCCCTTCGGCGAGGTGATTCATTATAACTGGGATGCACGGAACAGACTTGATTATTTGACAGTTGGTTCAAGTAGTGTCAAGCAGGTGGATTATCAATATAAGTCTAACGGTCTTGTTAACCAGGCGACTCTGGCGAACGGGATTGTATCTTCCTACAATTACGACGGATTTAATCGGCTGAAAACCCTCACGCAACAGGCATCCAGCGGGTTGATTCTTAACTTGTTCGGCTATACCTATGACGACAACGGCAATATGCTGACGAGAACGGAAAATGAAGAGACGAATACCTATACGTACGATGACGTAAATCGCATCAAAACGAATTCGGAAAACGACGAAACATACGCCTACAACAGTCGCGGCAACCGAAGTTCCCTGAATACGGAGAATACCGACCTTCCAGTTGATACGAACTATACGTACGATGTGTGGAACCGGCTAACTGAAGTTTGGCAGGACGGCATTCTTGTTTCGCAGAACAAGTACAACGGTGACGGCCTGCTATGGGAACAAACGCAAAATGGCGTGACTACAAGGTATTATTATGACGGTGACCAATTGATTGCCGAAGGAACGGTGACAGGTGGAAACGTTGCGCTGAGAGCCCGCTATCTTCGCGGCAATGGTCTTGTATATCGGGATGATGGTCTGCAGAAAGGGTATTATCTGCATAACGGACATGGTGACGTTATTGAACTGCGAGACACTGCAGGGAGCGTGCTGAATCAGTATTCTTATGATATGTGGGGGCGTACCATTTCCCAATTGGGCAACACGCCCAACCCCTTCCGTTATGCGGGAGAATTCTGGGACGATACTTCCCATTTGCAGTATCTTCGCGCCAGATGGTATGATCCCGGTGAGGGCCGCTTCATCACAGAGGATACGTACCAGGGGCAGATTGATAATCCGCTGTCGTTGAATTTGTATACTTATGTCACGAATAATCCGCTTCGATATACTGATCCGAGTGGTCGATGTCCTGTTTGCATTATCCCAATTATTAATCCTGGAACTTGGGCTGCGATTGGTGCAGGACTTGCGGCTGTTGGTGCAGGAATTGGTGTGGGGAAAGCAATTGATTCAATTCCTACGCCAATTGTTGATAGCCCGCCACCAGTCGTTAATGGCGGTATAAACATTTACATTACACCTATTGAACAACAAACAATGTCTGTTACACAGACAACGTTTGGAAATAATGATCCAACGATATTTACGACACCATTTCAAGATCAAGCGCCGACGATTTTTATAACACCTGTGATAGAACAAACGCCTACGATTCTACAAAATTCAAGAGTTGGATGGACAGCCAATGATTTTCTATATGAGGCTTTACAAAGACAAGGATTAGTTTCTCTGCCTGGTAATAGTTATCAGGAAGCTTGGGCTGATGATGGTTTTAAGTACGAAGTTCGAGTCCATCCAGCTGACCCTAATTACGATAAAACCGGTAATATTTACAGAGTAATGAGGCAACAACAAATTGATTCTTCAAATCCTAAAGCTCAAGGACTAGGTAAAGAATACTTGGGTTCAGACGGGAATTGGTATTTCCAAAGAGATATAAAACTTAACGATGACCTAGCCAAATTAACGCATATTCAATTGAATTGAGGGGTAAATATGGATATAGTCGAAGCGAATCGATTAGTGACAGAGATAAATAACTATTTACAGAAGGCATTGTGGTTTGATTTTGAAATAAAGAAGTATGCCGACCTCGAACTTGTTATTCATGGAGGCATAAGTTTATATCAAGGTACAGATATTGAAATAATATTTAAGGATGTTTTCTACATGTCTTTACCTACTGATTGGAGTTCAGATACATCTAAAGTTGTTTTATTAGTTAAAGAATCGATTGACCTAAGGTATTCTGATCCGAAATTTAAAGAGACATATTTCCACTATGTGTTTGAATTTATTGCAGAGGATTATCCAGGTATTACATGTGAAATACGAGCTAAAACAGTTGCCTATAAAATTTTAAAACCCATTTAACGGTTCTGACCACAATGCGACTAACCCTCGCATTGTGGTTTCTTTATTCCGCCGCGGCACATCCGATAGCAAAATAACCGAATAGTGTATGCGCGGCGGGAATCGATACACGAGGAGCAAGTAGCTGGGGCTATTGCAACCATCAATCACCGTTTTTCTGTAGGGGTAGCCCGGTAGCGAGTTTCAAAGCTCGGTATGATTTTGCAGACAATTTAACGATCAAGTCAATCCTGAGCAAGCCCGTAATTTGAGCGAAGTTCCTTTCTCCTTTATCCAACCGAACTTGTGATCCACCCCCATTCGATAACATCTTCGATTTTGCATGTAGATATGAGAGAGTCGTTGACTCGTAGGCTCATGCCGAAAATCGCCGTTTTCCTTCCATTTTGTATTGCGATCCGTAGTTGGTGCAGCGAATATTGCCACGCCATCACGCCTTACGAATAGGCGCATGTACACAACCATGCGCCAGAACGACAAAAACCGCTCAAATTTCAATTTGAAAGCAGGGGTGAGTACAGTTTTATTCCTCGTGAAGTCAAGCCAGTCTAAAGGCCAATTTGAGTGAGTCGGCTTACTATGAATCGGTGTTTCCTATTTGCTCTTCGGCACATAGAATGCAAACACTTCGTTCAGCATGCGAATGATGGTTGCCAACTCATCCTCTTGCCGATCTTTCAGCATCTTCAAAAGTTCGTTTAGTGCTAGCGTGTGCCCGAGCTCGAAAATATTTTTGTCCAAGTCAAATAGTACGCCAATATCGACAGCCAAGCTTTCGGCAATTTTATGGAGATTGACAATAGAGAGGTTCCTCTCTCCCCGCTCGGTAGCGCCAATATAGGACGTTTGGAAGCCCGATCGTTCCGCGAGCGCTTCCTGTGACAGCCCTTTCGCCTTCCGAATTTCCCGTATGCGTTGCCCAATCACTTGCAGTATATCCCTGTCCGACATCCCGACACACCCTTCCTACCCATCAGTGTAAGGAAAGGGATTGTCGGCAGTAATACCTGGAGGAGTGCTAAATTAATGATAAGTATTCAGTGAACCCGGACTGCAACCAAAAACAACTGAACACACAGGACATTTTTATGTCAAGATTGCAGTATGAAGAAAATCAAATTCAAACCCTATGCGGCAACCTCCTATCTACCCGTTGGCTATGAAAAATCCATACTGGCATCGTCTCCAGAATGGAAACCGCTGTTCGAGTTGTTTGTCAAAGAAGTAAGGCGACTTGAATTACAGGCGGAACACCATCGTAAAATCATCGACGCACAAGTTGCGGAGATCGAGCGTTTGGAAGCCGTCAATCTCGGACAGCGTGATCAATTATTCGGGCGCTCCTCGGAACATGTCGCCACGTCTGATGGCGATCGGAGCGACGCCAATGACAATCTACCCGTTGCGCGAACAGCGGATGCGCGCGCGCAAACACGAAGGCGGCGTGGCGGGCAAAAGGGCCACAAGGGTTACGGACGCAGCATACCCAATATTCCGGAAATCGAAGTCGTTCACGAAGTGCCCGCAAATGAGGCTTGCTGCTCGACATGCGGCGCATCGGTTGCGGACACCGGACTTTCCGAAGACGCTTATGAGGTCGACATCCAGATCAAGTTGGTGCGCATCCATCATAGGCGCAAGCGGGCCGCGCGAACATGCGATTGCCAGGCGAAACGGATGGTCACTGCGCCAAAGCCCCCGGCGATTATTCCGAAGGGGAAGTTCTCCCATGCTTTTCTTGCCTATGTGATCGTCATGAAATATGTCTTCCAGGTCCCCTTGCATCGACTCCTGCAATGGTTTCACATGCAAGGCTTGCTGCTGACCGCAAGCACCTTGATCGGGAATTTCAAAGTCCTGGGTCAGCGTCTGCAGCCGCTCTACGAGCGCCTCGTACAGATCAATGGGCAGGCCGATCACTGGCATGTCGATGAGACAGGATGGAAAATGTTTGCCCAAAGCGACAAGAAAGACAACGCCAATTGGTGGCTGTGGGTGTTCGCCTGCAAGCAAACGGTCGTGTACGTTGTAGACAGCTCAAGGTCCGCATCCGTGTTGCTGGCGCACCTAAAAAAAGGCGTAAGGGGTATCGTGAGCAGCGACCGGTATTCGTCCTATCTGAAGCTGAGCCGTCTGCGCCCGGGCATCACCAATGCCTTCTGTTGGGCGCACCTGCGCCGGGATTTTCTGAAGGCTGGGAAAGAACACATTCGCTTGCAGCCGTGGAGCCCGCTTTGGCTCGATCGTATTCGGCAGTTATACCGTCTGAACCGGCAACGATTGACCGTGGCCGACGCCGGCACGTTGCTTGAGCAAGCGATGGTGCACTTCTTTGCAGAAGCGCAGCGTGAACTGCAATCGCCAGACCTGCATCCCCGGCAGCGAACCATTCTGAAAAATACGCTGAAAAACCAGGCGGCGCTTTGTGTGTTTGTGGAGCAGCCTCATGTGCCGATGGACAATAACCGCGCGGAAAGACTGCTGCGTTTGGCGGCTTTGGGGCGCAAGAACTATTATGGCTGCCACGCCCAGTGGAGCGGCGATTTCACCGCCATCTGTCTGAGCATCCTGCAAACGGCCGCGCAACATGGCTTGAACGCACAGGCATATCTGCGTTATATTTTGGATGAGCTTGCCCATCATCCCGCAGGGCATCCCGATCTGGATGCGCTGCTTCCCTGGAAGATCCCGGATGAGCAGGTGCAAGCGTACGCCATGAAATCCGGAGGCCCGCCGTGCGTGAACATGACTTTCCCCGAAACATCTGCGGTCGGTCTGTAACCTGGGACGATGTGCAGATGATTCGCAAACTGATGCATGACCATCCCAGTGCCTTGCGTGTCGCGATTTCACGCCAGGTTTGTTTGGCGTGGCAATGGTTCAAGCCCGATGGCGGACTCAAGGATATGAGCTGCCGTGTACTGCTTTTGAAGCTGCACCGCTTGGGTGCGATTGAATTGCCGCCGCCCCAGAAAGGGAACAGCAACGGCAAGAAATTTACCACGCGCACGCCTGACGCAGAGCCGCAAGAGACAATTGGTGTCTCGCCTGGATTGCTGCGTACCCTCACACTTGTTCGCATCGATAACAAGCGTGATTCGTTGCTCTGGAATGAGTTCATGGCACGGTACCACTACCTCGGATACACGCCGCTGCCAGGCGCGCAGATCCGCTACTTCATTCAATCTGCGCAAGGCTTGCTTGGCGCGATTGGATTTTCCGCTGCCGCCTGGAAAGTGCAACCCCGCGATTCGTGGATTGCATGGCCAGCCGAGGTGAGAAAAAAACAACTTCACTTCATCGTCAATAATTCCCGATTCTTGATTTTCCCGTGGGTACACGTGAAAAATCTCGCTTCTCGCATCCTCTCGATGTGCGCCAAACAACTGCCCGGCGACTGGCAACGCACGTACGGCTACACGCGCCCGTTCTTATGGAGACTTTCGTTGAAAAGGACCGCTTTACAGGCACTTGTTACAAAGCCGCCAACTGGGTTAGGGTTGGCGTAACCAAGGGCCGAGGCAAGCTCGATCAATTCAACCAGTATGCTCTTCCCGTCAAAGATATTTACTTGTACCCACTTCACAAGCAGTTCCGACAACGCCTCAACCAACCGACTTAAGCGGGTTCACTGAATACTTACTATATTTCATTCCTGCATATAGAATCGAGGTTGTGGCTTCTGAAGCTCTTGCAAGAGAAACAGCAGTTATCACTAACTACATGGCTGATGTGGCTGTAAGAAGAGCTTATGTTGGTGAAGTTAGAGGATTAAGTAATTTGGAAACCTCTATGAGAAATTCTGGTTCAAACGTTGAGGATATTGCACGTGCCATGCACCAAGCAAGAAGAGATTTGGGTGAAAAGTATAAAGATATGACATCCCCCGCGCAACTTGAAGAGATTTATGCAAGAAATCTAGAAAAGTATGGAGACAAGTTAGGGCCATCCGTTGAATACTTGCGGAATATTCGAGGCAAGACATGGGAAGAAATCATCGAAAGTGCTAAGACTACATCTGATGATTTTAATAGAGCCGCTGGTATCTAGTGAAGGAGGAGCTTATGGAGGAAAGTATTATTTTACAAAATAACCGCCACTGGATCGAACTTATGAGGTATAACTACATTACAGATGAGAGGCAATTGATTTTGCGCGGTGATAGTGCAATAAACGTTAAAGGCATTTATGAAAAAGTAAAAGATGGAACGGTAATGTTGTATAAAAAACGGGGGCGACTCCACTTTCAGTTCAACGAAAAAGAAATATGTCTAGAGGATGATGGTCGAGTAACCTTCGAAAGATTGGATCGCAACAATTACTTTTCAATTGAAAAGTCAGGTGAGGTATTCTTTTCTATTACGTATCCCTCGTGGCGATTTGATCCGCTAAACTTGGTTGACCCAAACTTCAGTGATTCGATGGAAGAGGATCAGGATATCTATCTTTTTATCTTTAATTTGATGCAGAATAAGGAACGGCAAAAAAGAGTTTTTACTGGCGAGTAATAAAACACATGTCTTTTAAGCTGCGGAACAAGCAAACGAAGGTCAAAACTATTATCGGAGGTGATGGAACCATATGGTCGACATATCCAGTAAGATAAATTTTATTTTCAAACTTAACCCGCTTTTAGAAAAAAAATGATTCGAACTCAACCGATCGGTAAGTCATTATTTGATGTAGATGGAGAATTACAAATTCAAGTCAACGGTATTCCTTTTTTTGAAGAGAAAGAGGTATTGCTTTTTGAATTGGGAATACTAATGAAAAAATGGCTGCAAAAGATTGATAATGGTGAAGTTGAAAACTTTATTTATAGCTCTATTGAAGTTGAAGATGGGCCGGTTCTAGAGTTTCGTGTAGATGATTATAATCAGTGGGAGGTATATTCCGACTGGAAAATATCAAATACACGACATAAAATTCCAATTGACGAACTTAAAAAGAAATGTAGAGAGTTTCTTGATATCCTTCAAGCCGAACTTAAAGCGTTATATGGCCTTGAATTAAATACTGACTATGTGTAAGCGGTCTTCGCCACAATGCGACTAACCCTCGCGTTGTGGTTTCTTTTTTTCGCCGCGGCGCTGCGAAATCGAACTTTGCTCTATACAGCATATATGGAGCACAAAAATTGTTTTGAAGATATGTTGACTAATCGAATAGCCGCACGCTATATTAGAGAGGTGGCTAATTGATTAGTCAGGAGAGGTGTCATATGATCGGACTCGATTACATCATGAAAGTCTATAACGGGACATACAAGCAGTTGGCGTCGAAATTGGAAATCGCCCCACCCACCATCATGGCGTGGTTGAGCAAGAAGCGCCCTATTCCCAAAGCCAAGCTGGAGACCTTGTCCAAATGGTTTCAAATTGACGAAATCTATTTTACGAAGGAGCTGAACGAAGTTGAGAAAATTCAGATTCAAGCGGATTATTTGAGGCGGCTTTCCAAGCGGGATCGATTTGAAATAACCGATACGCATACGGACGATGACGGCACCGAATACGAATATGTGCGATGGGTCGATCCTTACGAGGACGAAAGGCGATTGCTTCATCAGGAATTAGCAATTGAAACAGTGATTCTCCAGTTGCGTTCCGCTCTGTATCAGGAGCGTTACGAACAGCAACTTCATAACGGAAGTAGTCCGATACTCGTAACGTTGGAGCGAATTGCAACGCTCTATGGTGGCTCGGTAACGGATAGTTGGGACGATACACGTAAGCAGGCATGGCAACGTCTGCAAGCGGACAGAAAAACGGCCCTGGATTCCCTGCTGTACTATATGACTGTTCCACAAGATGGATTCGGCCCCTTCTTACGGGGGAAGGACATTCTTGACGATGATCTGTTCGATCTGACCGAAAAACATCAGTTGCAATGTCCGATCGACCAAACAAACACCGAAGGGAGTGATGCGGATTGATTGCCGGATCATGTCTTATAACATAACCGATTTTGTTTCACATTTGATACAATTCCAATGAGAATGGAGGGGTGCCATGTTTGATACGATCAGAATGAAAGTGTATCCTCGACCGATTGATCCCGATAAATGGATTGCCTTACAAGCAAAGTCCGCCACTTGGCTGGACAGAGACACCGGACAACTCAAAACAAAATATAAGCTTACCGAGTCCCTGCTCCCTTTCATTGAGTATCATGACTACAGTCAGACGCTGATCATCGAACGATCGGGCGAGTGGTTACAGGCCATTTAAACCAAGCGAATTCCCCGCACCGCTTCTATCTTTTGCAAGCACATACGTCTTAAAGCCTATGCAGCAGCGGGAAGACAGCCACCACGCCGCCGAGAGAACTGACTATGTAGTATTAAATCCAGGGAAAGCGGTGGTTTGCTGCAGTTAGTAATTACCGGACCCCTCTTGTTCGCTGAATGGAAATATTCTCACACGTCCCTGCTGGCGACGAAATGGACGTAAAACGCCCCGTGGTCGCTGACGGGGGCTTTTCGCGTATTCGAGCAGGCTTTCCCCAGCCCCAGATGTATTGTCCGTTACGGCTTGGTTAAACGTGCTGTAGCCATCTACCCTGCCGCTCTTATCATGTGAACCCCACGGAGTACACATGCCTCCCCCGGTTTATTTACGGTAAACGCCCCAATGGGCGTCAAGGAGGATTGTGCGATGAGCGGTTATAGCGCCAGATTACAAAAATTGAATATTCCTTCCGCTTCAAGTTTACCTCGATCCAGGCAGGCGCGTCGACGATTACGGCAGGTCTGCTTCCGATCCGTCAAGATTCGAAAACCAAAATATACGCGATGCTGGCCACCGAAAGCGCCAGCCACACGGAGAAGCCGAGCGCAACCGGCTTCAGGCTGATGCTGAACATGCGGCGAAAGTTCGCGGTCAGACCGATGGCCGCAGCGGCAATCACGATCATGGCCGTGCCGATGGTGCGCAGCTGCGGGGCCAGCTCGTCCGATATGATTCCGGTCGTCCGCAGACCGGAAGCGACAAGGAAGCCGACGATGAACCAGGGAATCAGACGCATGAGGGTCACTTTTTCGTCCGGCCCTTCACTTCCCGTCCCGCGACCTCCCGTCTCCCCGCTTCCCGCCCCGCCAACTCCCGTTCCTCGATCTCTCGCTCCGATTTCGCGTCTGCCCCGCCACCCGACAACAAGCGCAAGAACGAGCGTGACGGGAATTATCATCGTCGAACGGGTCAGCTTGACGATCGTGGCATAATCGCCGGCTTCCTCGGTGTAGGCGTAACCGGCCGCCACCACTGAAGAAGTGTCGTTGATCGCCGTTCCGGCCCACAAGCCAAACATCGAATCGGATAAATGCAGCAGGTGGCCGATCGCCGGAAACGCAAGCGCCGCCGCCACATTGAACAAAAAAATCGTTGCCATGGCATAAGCGATCTCTTCCTCGCGGGCTTTGACCACAGGGGAAACGGCAGCGATGGCCGAGCCGCCGCAGATCGCCGTGCCGACGCCGATCAGCAACTGCAGCCGCCGGGGAATGTCCAGCCATTTTCCCAACGCATAGGCGGACCCGAAGGCAACGAGGAACGTAACCAGCATCAGGCCAAGCGAGCCGATGCCGGTCTCCCAAACCTGGCTCAGGCTGAGGCCGGTTCCCTGGAATATGATCGCCCACTGCAGCACCCGCTTGGAGCAGAAGCGAATTCCGGGCGCAGCCCGCGCGGGCAACAGAAGTGCGTTGCCGATCGCCATGCCGAGCACGATCGCAATGATCGGCCCCCCGACGATCGGAACAAGCGAGCCGATCCAGAAGGACGGAGCCGCAATCGCGACCACGATCAGCAGTCCAGGCAACAGCTTCCGAATGCCGTTCATCATGTTTCCGCCAACTTTCCGGTGTCGATTTTCCGTGCTCGAAATTTCGACTCCATCATAATGCCGGCATAGTTGCGGTTACAAATCAATCATTTCGGGCTTTTGCATAACAAAATTTTATAATTCGATCACCGGCGGGGAGGGGAGTGAAGCGTAATCGCAGCTTTCGGCGGTATTTCCGCTGCGGCGCCAAAGAGACATAGCGGTGAAAGGAGGCAAGTGCGGCTTCCGTCTGCGAAGAGGCTGGCAGTGCCGTCTGAAACGGGGTACAGTGGGCCAGAACCTGCCAATAGGCCATAAAAAATGGCCTATTCCCCCTTTTACCCGCCTCGCAACGAAAATAGCCAGCGAAAACACTGGCTATCGGGCCAAATGCAGCCCATATTGGGCTTTCCGACGCGTATTGCCAGTGAAATCACTGGCTATTTTGCGTTGAGCTGCTTTTTTTGAGCCAATAGGCCATAAAAAATGGCTTATTCCGCAACCACTGTGCCTGAGCAGGTCAATTACGACACTACCGGCCATCCCGGCGGCATTTCCGCTGTGCAACCGGGGAGCCGATTCATCACTTGGGAGCGGTACGAGACTGCTTGCCGACATTTGCGCAAACATACTGCCGGTGGGACGTGTCGAGGCAAGCAAGGTGCGTTGGGAGAAGCCGGACATATCGTGTGAGGCAGACCGTGCCGGGAGAAACGGGCCCATATCGGGACAAGCGGGCATAGGCGTCGTCGGTGGCGGGCGGCTCGTGTGCGAGCGGTCAGTCAGTAAGTAAGTCAGTCAGGAGCGGGATCCGGACATGCTCTTTGCGGTGACCAGAACAACGGCGAGCAGGCCGATGGCCGCAGGGAGGATATGGTCGAGCAGTCCGGACGCAACCAGCGAAACAGCCAGGATCGCGATCGAGAGCAGCGAGGAAGGACGCAGGCGCGGCTCCTCCTCCGGAGAAAATGGCTGAAGCGCGGCGATCGCGGGTTCTTCCTGATGTCCGGGTTCCGACGGCGTTGGCGTGTGTGCGTGCGTGGACATGTCGTCGTGGCGCGGCGTGCGGTTGCGGCGAAACGGCATACGAATGCTCCTTTCCAGATCGTTGCGGGTCGAGCAGCGAGTCTATATCGAGTCGATGTTTAATGTTGAGTAATATAGTGGGAATACTCTAAGTTTAATCGACAACATCCGATTTGACAAGGGAGAATAAACGGCAAGAGAGAATAAACAGACGGGGAACAGTAAAAAAAGCGATTGTCGGGCGTGACAGGTTGTGCTATAGTCGGGAGGAAGATTAGTGGTGTGTTGCCGTGGCGAAACGGCGGCATGTCGACTGATCGAATTTTTTAGGTCGATATGGAAACGATTCCATGGAAGTCGAAAGAGGTGAATAATCTGGCGGAAAACAACGGCAATCAAGCTGCATCGCACAACGAAACGACGATCGGGCGGGAAATCGCGGCCGAACCCGGCGCAACAGCCGAACACGGCGCAACAGCCGAACACGGCGCAACAGCCGAACCCGGCGCAACAGCCGAACCCGGCGCAGCAGCCGAACCCGGCGCAACAGCCGAACCCGGCGCAGCAGCCGAACCCGGCATAACGGCCGAACCCGGCATAACGGCCGAACCCGGCATAACGGCCGCCCTCCGCGAAACGGCCGCCCTCCGCGAAACGGCCGCCCCCGGCATTACGGCCGCCCCCGGCGCAACGGCCGAAGAGGCTGCGGCACGGCAGCCGGTATGGCAGCCGGAGCTTGCGGAAATGGCCCGGCGGCACGAGTATGCGCAGCGCCTCGGCGGGGCGGAGAACATTGCCCGGCAGCATGCGTCAGGGCGGCTGACGGTGCGCGAACGGATCGATTTGTTGCTCGACGAGGGCTCTTTTCACGAGATAGGCGCTTTTACGGGGACTGCCAGCTATGACGAGCAGGGCAATTTGCTGGACGTGTCGCCTTCGAGCATCGTCATGGGCAACGGGAGAATCGACCGACGCAAGGTGTTCGTGGTCGGCGACGATTTTACGGTTCGCGGCGGTTCGTCGGAATCGGCTTCGCCGGAGAAGATGGTGTACGCCGAACGGATGGCGTGCGACTGGCGCATGCCGCTCATTCGTCTGGTTAATACGGCAGGCGGAAGCATCAAGCTGCTGGAGAAAAATCAATCGACCAAAATTCCCGGTTACGCGCAGTGGCCGATCGGCCGCATGCTCGGCGTGGTTCCGGTGGTCGGCGCGGCATTGGGCGCATGTGCGGGGCTGGGCGCCTTGCGTGTGGCCCATTCCCACTTTTCGGTCATGGTCAAGGGGAGCAGTCAGGTGTTCGCTGCGGGACCGTCCGTGGTCACTCCCGGCGTGAAGGAGGAGGTGTCGAACGAGGAGCTTGGCGGCAGCGCCGTTCATGCGAGGGGCAGCGGTCTGGTCGACAACGAAGCGGTCGACGAACAGGATGCATGCCGCCAAATCGCCGCGTTTTTATCCTATTTGCCGTCGAGCGTCTTTCAACTGCCGCCACGCAAGCAAACCGATGACGATCCCGCCCGGATGGAGGAGCAGCTGGCCTCGATCGTGCCGCGAGAGCGCAGGCGCGTGTACCGGATGCGCAGCATTCTCGAGCTCGTTTTCGACAAGGGATCCCTTTTCGAAATGGGCCGCTATTACGCCCGGTCGGTAATCACGATGTTCGGCACGATCAACGGGTATCCCGTGGGCATTATGGCGAACGACCCGATGATGTCGGCCGGGGCGCTGAGCGATTCCGCCAGCGACAAGATCATTCGCTTCGTCGACATGTGCGATACGTTTCACCTTCCGGTTGTCAACTTTGTCGATCAGCCGGGCGTGTCGGTGGGCAGTGCGGCGGAGGAGAAGGGCACGGTCCGCAAAGCGCTGCGCGCCATGATGGCGATTCAGCAGGTGTCGGTTCCGTGGTGCACGTTTTTCGTCAGGCGCTGCTTCGGTCTTGCCGGCTGCGCCTGGGGGCCGGACGACGGCCGCTCCAACATCCGGTACGCCTGGCCGTCCGCCTATTGGGGATCGATTCCCGTGGAGGGAGGCGTGGAGGCCGCTTATAAGCGGGAGCTGGCGGCAAGCGGCAACGCGGAGGAACGGCGGCTCGAGCTTGTCGACTATTACCGCCGCTTCGAATCGCCATTCCGCACGGCGGAACGGTTTCGCATCGAGGAGATAATCGATCCGCGCAGCACAAGGCCGCTGCTGGCCGAATGGGCGGAAGACGCCTACGGCTTGCTGCCCGGGCAGCTTGGCGTCAAGGGCCGGACCATGCGCGTATAGCCGCCGGTGTTCGTTATTGTGTAGGCCGCCGCTTCCATTGCTCAACGTCCGGATCATTTCGGGAAACGCCCGATTGACGGAATCTCGAAAATGTGAAACAATAACCTGGAAACGATTCCACGAAAGCGAGCCAGAACAGGCGGTTGAACAGCGATGGACAAAAAGTCGAAAGTAACGATCAAGGACGTGGCAATCCGCGCCGGCGTCGGGGTGGGAACGGTGTCAAGGGCGATCAACGGCTCGCACGCGATTAACCCGGAGACGAAGAAGAAGGTGCTGGACAGCATCCAGGAGCTCGGCTACGTGCCGGATCCGGTTGCGCAAAGCATGCGTTCCGGCAAGTACAAGAGTGTCGCCTATTTCGTCAATGACATCTCGAACATGGCGCTCGCCAATGTGGCCAAGGGGATGCAGGATTACCTGGAGCGAATGGGGTACACGCTGATTCTGTACAACACCGGCGACGCCGATTTGACGGAGAAGGTGCGGTCGGTCATCCAGGGGCGCAAGCTCGACGGCATCGTGCTGTCGATTCCGCGGGAGAACGACGAGGAGTTGAACGCGCTGCTCGCCGAAACGAATTTGCCGATCGTGACGATCGACCGGCAATTGCCGGGCATTCCCGCAGGGGTGTTGACCGACTACACCTCCGGCGTCAAGGAAGCGGTACGGTATTTGTTGTCGCTTGGCCATCGCGGGATCGTGCTGCTGACCGGAACGAGGCATATTCTGCCTACCCGGCTCATTACACAGAGCTTCACCGAAGCATTCGCCGAAGCCGGACTGTCTTGCGGCGACGACGCCGTCATGGAAGGCGAATTCACCATCGAGTTCGGCCGGCGGGCCGTACAAGCGCTGCTGCCGCAAATTCGCAGCAAGCGGAAGACGGCGATCATGACGCTGAACAACAATATTTTTAAGGGCGTCCTGCAGACGACGCGGGAGCACGGCATCGAATACCCGCAGGACATCTCGCTGATTTCCGGCGAGGACTCGGATTTGTCGCAGTTCCTGATGCCGGCGGTAACGATCATCAGCCGTCCGCTGACGGAGATCGGGCAGAACGTCGCCAAATACCTGGTTCGTTATATCTCCGACCCGGTTGCCGGCAAAACTGCCGCACCTTTCCGCATGGAAACCGGATTGATCGTCAGGGACTCCTGCCGGGCGGTGGCGTTGCCGTAAGCCCGGCCGCCGGAGAGCGGGAGCCGTCCGTTCGCCGACGCGAACCCGGTCCCGATCCGGCTGCTGCGTTGCGGTCCATGCGCGAGGTCGGAGGGTGTCCGTTTCTCATGCATGGAAACGATTCCATGAAGTTGTACAAGGAGGAAAACCAGTTGAGCAGGTTAGGCATCCAAATGGCGGGGGAGCGGCTCGGGGAGCTGGTCAAGTCGGGGGACCACGTGTTTTTGCCCGGCAGCGGCTGTGTGCCCGTCGGCTTCCTGCGCCAGTTATTGGCGCGAAAGGAAGCGCTGCGCGATGTGCGATTGTGCCACCCGACGGCGTGGGGGCCGTTTCCTTACGGCAAGCCGGAGTTTGCCGGCCATTTTCGCGGGCTGTCGTTTTTTCTGTCGGCCAATGCAAGACGCGCCTGGGCGGACGGCTGGGGCATCGACTTCGTGCCGGTGCGGCTTTCGGCCATTTCGGCGCTGATCGAAGGCGATCTGACGCCGGTGGACGTAGCGGTGCTGCATTTATCTCCGCCCGACGAACGCGGCTATTGCTCGATCGGACCGTACTGCGCTTATATGCATGCGATGCGCAAGCGAGCCCGGCTGGTGATCGGGCAGATCAACCGGCATATGCCCCGGGCATGCGGAGAGACGGAGGTGCATGTCAGCGAACTGGATTATTACGGGGAGCTTGACGAGCCGCTTGTTGCCGTTCCGCCCGTTGCTTTCGGCGAGGTTGAGGCGCAGATGGCCCGCCACGTCGCTTCGCTTGTCGCCGACGGCGATACGATTCAGATCGGGCGCGGCGGCATCCCGCAAGCGGTTGTCGGCGAGCTTGGCGATCGCCGCGACCTCGGCGTTCATTCCGAATTAATCTCCGACTGGATCGTCGAATTGACCGAGCGGGGCGTGGTGACGGGGGCGAAGAAGTCGCTGCATCCGGGCGTAAGCGTGGCGACGATCAGCGACGGCAGCCAGCGGTTCTACGATTTTGTTCACGGCAACGACGCGGTTCGTTTCATGCCGTCGGAATATGTGAACGACCCGCGGGTCATTGCGCTGAACGACAATCTCGTTTCGATCAATACGGCGGTCGAAGTCGACTTGACCGGACAGATCAACGCGGAGAGCGTCGGCCACCGGCTGATCAGCGGAACGGGCGGGTTGCTCGATTTTGCCCTCGGCGCCCAGTCGGCGCGCGGCGGACGCTTCATTGTGGCGATGCCGTCCACGGCGCTCGGCGGCAGCGCGTCGCGCATCGTAGCCGCGCTGCCGGCAGGCACGGCGGTTACGGTACCGCGCACGCTGGCGGATATCGTGGTAACCGAATACGGCATCGCCCGGCTGCGCGGACGCACGCTGGAGCAACGGATGCAGAGCCTGATCGCCATCGCCCACCCGAGCTTCCGCGAAACGCTGGAGCGGGAAGCGGCGGCGGTTTATGTGCGGCAACGATAACGGACAGGGGGAGCGAAGCATGAAATTTGCGGCGGAAATAGCCGAACATCAGCGCCGGAAGGAGAAGGCGCTGGCCATGGGCGGCGCCGACAAGCTGGAGAAGCGGCGACAGGCGGGCATTCTGAATGCGCGCGAACGAATCGGGCGGCTGTTCGATCCGAACAGCTTCTTCGAAACCGGATTGTTCGGCACCTCCATTCACGCGGACAAACGGGAGAAGTCGCCGGCAGACGGCAAGATAACAGGGTTTGGCAAAATCGAAGGGCGCGAGGCGGGCGTCATTTCCAATGATTTTACGGTTATGGGGGCGTCCAGCAGCGCGACGAATTCGCGCAAGATGGCTTATGTCAAGGATATGGCCAAAAAACGCGGCTTCCCGGTCGTTTTCCTCGGCGAATCGACCGGCGCTCGCATGCCGGACATTATGGGCGCGGCGGGCATTGCCGGAGGCAACCATCCCGATCAATATTTGCGCATGCGGGAGACGCCGTGGGCTTCGGCAGTGCTCGGCTACTGCTTCGGCTCCTCGGCCTGGTATTCGGCGATGGCCGATTTCACCGTGATGCGCAAGGGCGCATGCCTTGCCGTTTCCAGCCCGCGGCTCGCGTCGCTTGCCACGCGGGAAGCGGTGGACGACGAGACGCTCGGCGGCTGGAAGCTGCACGCCGATATGACCGGCCTGGTCGACCTTGTCGTCGATACGGACGAAGAAGCGCTTGCCGCGGTCCGGCGGTTTCTCGGTTATTTGCCCGGGCATCACAAGGAAGCGCCGCCGCGATTGGCCGTTCCGGCCGGATCGGACGAAGCGTGCGGCGGCATGCTCGACTTGATTCCGGAATCGCGGCACCAGGTGTACGACGTCAAAAAAGTGATAAAAGCGGTGCTGGACCGCGACAGCTTCTTCGAATTGAAGGCCCGCTTCGGCAAAACCGCGGTTACCGCGCTCGGCCGGCTGGACGGGCGCAGCGTCGGCGTCATCGCCAACAACCCGCTGCACAAAGGGGGAGCGATCGATGCGGATGCTTGCGACAAAATTACCTCCTTCCTCGTCCTGTGCGATTCTTACAACATTCCGATCGTATTCATGGTCGATCAGCCGGGTTTTCTGATCGGCGTGGAGGCGGAGAAACGGCGCATGCCGGGCAAGGTGATGAACTGGATGAACGCGCTCGCGCTGTGCACCGTGCCGAAAATTTCGCTCATTCTGCGCAAAAGCTACGGTCAGGCGGTGCTTAACATGGGCGGCAACGGCAATGCCCACGAGGTTGCCGCCTGGTTCACGGCGGAAGTGAGCTTCATGGACCCGGCCTCCGCCGCCGGCATTGTGCACGGGATTACGCGGGAAGCCGATCCGGAGCGCTTCGAGGCGCATCTGAAGGAAATGTCCAAGGGGAATACGGCCTATGACCTCGCTTCCGTATTCGGCGCGCAAGCGGTGATCGATCCGCGCGATACGCGGGCCTACCTGGCCCGCAGCCTCGACATTCACGAACTGCGGCTCACCGCCGGCGTGGGCGAACATCTGATGCGAACATGGCCGACGAGCTATTGAAACGGCGGCCGATGGTTCGGAACACGGGAAGGAGAGAAGGGCATGTTTAAGAAAGTGTTGATCGCCAATCGCGGCGACGTGGCCGCCAGGGTGATTCGTACGCTGCGGACGCTTGGCATTCGTTCCGTCGCCGTTTATTCGGATGCCGATGTTGGGGCGCCGTGGCTGCAAGCCGCGGACGAAGCGTACCGCATCGGCGAGGCGCCGGCATTGGCCAGTTATTTGAACCAGGACGCGCTGCTGCGGGCGATCCGGCTGTCGGGAGCGGACGGCGTTCATCCCGGATACGGCTTCCTTGCCGAAAATGCGGCATTCGCCATGCGGGTCGTGCAGGCCGGCGCCGCATTCATCGGCCCGTCGCCGCGATGGATCGAGATGATGGCGCACAAGCAGCGGGCGCGGGAAATCATGCAGGCGCACGGCATGCCGATCGGCGCAGGCTCGGGCGTGCTTGACGGCGACGCCGGCCGCAGCAGGGAGGAGGCGCGGAAGATCGGGTATCCGGTGCTGATCAAACCGGCGGGCGGCGGCGGCGGCATCGGCATGCTGCCCGTCTACGCGGAGGAAGAGCTGGAGAAACAGCTGGAGCGCGCGCGTTCGCTGGCGTCCAAGGCGTTTGCCGACGGCGACGTGTATTTGGAGAAGTATCTGGAACGGCCGAGACACATCGAGTTTCAACTGCTTGGCGATGCCCGCGGGGCCGTCTGCCACTTGTTCGAGCGCGATTGTTCGGTGCAGCGGCGGCACCAGAAGGTGATCGAGGAGGCGCACGCTCCGAATATGGAGCGGGGCGAGCTGAACGCGATGGCGGACCGGGTGGCGGAAGTGCTGCGCGGCATCGGGTACGACAATATCGGCACGGTGGAAATGCTGCGTGGCGCGGACGGCACGTTCCGCTTTCTCGAGATGAATACGCGGCTGCAGGTGGAGCATGCGGTAACGGAGGAAATTACCGGCATCGATCTGGTTGCGGCGCAGATCAAGTCGGCCGCCGGGCTGCCGCTTGGCGAAATCATTCCCGGTCCGGTTGCGGCCCGCGGGCATGCGATCGAGGTGCGCATTTATGCGGAGGACCCGGTCCGCTTCCTGCCGTCGCCGGGCAAGCTGGAGCTGTTCCGCCCGCCGCACGCGGAGCGGGTGCGCGTGGAAACCGGTTATGCCGAAGGCATGAGCGTCACGCCTTATTACGATCCGATGGTGGCGAAAGTGATCGTGCAGGGCGAAACTCGCGCAGCCTGCATCGAACGGATGGCGGAAGCGCTGCGGCAATTTGAAGTGCGCGGCATCAAGACGAATATTTCCTTCCTGCTGAGGATGCTGGAGTCGGAGCTGTTCCGCTGCGGCGACGTGCATACCGGTCTTGTTCAGGAACTGCTCGCGGTCAAACAGGAACGATCGTCATAATCGAAACAAGGAGGCTGATCAGCGATGGCACTTATTCATGTAGAAGCGCAAATTACCGGATCGGTGTGGAAAATTGAAGTGAAGCCGGGCGACCGGGTGGCGGAGGATGACACGCTGCTGATCATGGAATCGATGAAAATGGAAATTCCGCTGCTGGCGCCCGAGGACGGCACGGTCAAGGAAATCGTCGTGAGCGAAGGAAGCGTCATCACCGAAGGCACTGTCGCCGTTATTATTGAAACGTGACGGCAGCGGAAGGAGCGGCAATCATGACGAGGGAAGACGCGGTGCAGGCGGAGCAGTCAAACGGCATTCTGGTGCTGACCGTAAGTCGGCCGCAAGCGCTTAACGCGCTCAATCGCCGCATCCTTGCCGAGCTTCGCAGCCGGCTGCTGCAGGCGGAGCGGGACGACGCGGTGCGCGTGACGGTCATCACCGGCGAAGGCGGCAAAGCGTTCGCCGCCGGGGCGGACATCGGCGAGTTTATGGACCTGGCCGACGAGCAGGCGGGCCGCGAGTATGCGCGGCACGGCCAGGAGATATTCGCGATGATCGCGAGCCTGACCAAGCCCGTCATAGCGGCGATCAACGGCTACGCGCTTGGCGGCGGCCTGGAGCTGGCGCTGGCCTGCGATATTCGCTGCGCCTCGGAGCGGGCGACGTTCGGCTTCCCGGAAGCGACGCTCGGCATCCTGCCGGGCTTCGGCGGCATCGAACGGGCGGCCCGATTGATCGGACGCAGCGCCTCGCTGCAGCTTATGCTGACGGGCATGCCGATCGATGCGGCGGAAGCGTTGCGGCTTGGACTGGTGGATCGTGTGGTTGCCCACGACGGCCTGATGCGGGAGGTGCTGGCCCTTGCCGCGCGAATGGCGGAGCAGCCGCCGGCGGCGCTGGCCGCCATCAAGGAATGCCTGGGGCGCGGGATGGAGGCGGAGGCAGCGTTGTTCGGCAGGCTTGTCGTCAGCGACGAGGCCCGATCGCGTTGTCGCGCCTTCCTGGAGAAACGACGGCGATAGTGCAGCTGCAGGGGCAAACGAGGGAAGGGGAAGAGAGCATTGGAACGGAATCGTTTGTTTGTCGTCGGGGCCGGACGGATGGGGAGCGGTATCGCCCAAACCGCGGCTGCGTCGGGCTTGTTGGTCACGTTGTACGATTGGCGCGAGGAAGAGGCGCGGCGGGGATTGGCGCGCATTCGCCGCAGTCTGGACCGCGAGGCGGAGCAAGGCGGCATAACGGAAGCCGATGCCGCCGCGATTATGGGGCGGTTGAGCGCGGCCGGCGACTTGCGTGCTGCCGCAAACGCCGACCTCGTCATCGAGGCGGTCACGGAAGAGCTGGAAGCGAAGACGGCTCTGTTCCGGGAGCTTGATACGCTCTGCCCGGAGGAAACGCTGTTCGCCACGAATACTTCCTCGCTTTCCATCACCCGGATTGCGGCTGCCACGAAGCGGCCGTCCCGGGTCATGGGCATGCACTTCATGAACCCGGTGCCGGTTATGCGGCTCGTGGAGCTCATTCGCGGGCTTGCGACGTCGGACGACACGTTTGCCGCCATCCGCGCGCTGGCGCTGCAAATGGGCAAAACGCCGGTCGAGGTGCGCGACACGCCCGGCTTTGTCGTGAACCGGCTGCTGCTGCCGATGATCAACGAAGCCGTATTCCTGCTGCAGGAAGGCGCTGCCGCCCCCGCGGCCATCGACCGGGCGGCGACGCTGGGGCTGAGCCATCCGATGGGTCCGCTTGCCCTAGCCGACATGATCGGTCTGGATACGTGCCTGGCGATTATGGACGTGCTGCATGCCGATTTTGGCGATTCGAAGTACCGGCCTTGTCCGCTCCTGCGTTGCTATGTGGATGCCGGCTGGCTCGGGAAGAAGTCGGGCCGGGGCTTTTACGAGTATCCGGGGTAGCGGCGCGAGGAACGGATTGCGGTTTCGTTGCAGGTTTCGTTACAATGGAGGGACAGCTTCGAAGCCGGCTGCGGGGCGGCAGACTACGCGTCAATGGAGAGGATCGCCATGTTCAATCGGGTACTGTCGTTTACCAGGCATAAGTTTTTTTTCATGAAGCTGATCGCTTATATGCTGTTGTTATGTATGGTGCCCATCATTGCGCTGGTGTTCTTCTTCTATTATAATGTCCAAACTTCGATGAAGCGCGAGATCGTGTCGGCCAACGACCGGTATTTGAATCAAACGGTGAACGCGATGGAACTGGTGGTCAACCAGATCGGCAACGGGTATCGGCATTTTGCAACCAGCAATTCGCTGACGGTATTCGATCGTTCGCCGCTCGGCAATTATTTTGCGGAAATCGCCAGGTGGCGGGTCGCCGAGGACAAGCAGTCGATCCTGAACTATATTGAAAGCAAGGCCAACGTGCTGAAGAGTCTGGTCGATTTAAGCCTGGTCAACGATTTCATCTATTCGGTGCATTATATCAATCCTGGCCGGGGCATTGTGCTGACGTCGGGAGCCTTGCAGTTCGAGCTGGCGGAATTTTACGACCGGGATTGGGACGCGACGCTGCAGTCCGACGAGTTCGGGTATCCCATCATGATGAACGTCAGGGATGCCCCGCAGCAGGACGGCTCCGTCAAACGGGTGATCCCGATCGTGTTCCGCACCGCCTATTCCAATTATACCGTTGTGATCAACCTGGACGCGGAAACGTTCTATTCGAATCTGATCCGCAAGCTGCGGGAGGGCAACGGCGCTTCGAGCGCCTCGCTGATCGTGTTCTCGCGCGAAGGGGAGCCGCTTCTGTACGAGAACGACTCGACAGATGCGGAACAGATCGAATCCGCCCGTTCCGTTATCGCGGGTGCGCGGCTCGATCGAGCGACAGACAGCCAATCGAACGAATTCGTCACGGAGCGGGGACGCCATCTGATTTCGATGAAATCGTCGGCATTGCTGGGCTGGCAAATTGCCAGCGTAACCGATCTGAATGCGATTTACGGCAACGTGTCGAGCATACGCAATGTATTTATTACGCTTACGCTGTTGCTGCTGGTTACGATTACCGTATTGTCGTTTGTTTCGGGTCGTCGGCTGTACAGGCCGATCTCCAAGCTGCTGCAGTTTGTCAGCGCGGCCAACCAGGGGGTCGAGCATAGCCGGGAACACAGGCAGGTGAAGCATACCGCAAGCAAAGGAAACGCAAAGCGGCTGCATGGGGAATTTCAGGTCATCAGCGAAAGCCTGACGAACCTGCAGCTGCGCTTGCGCGAAAGCCTGCCGGCGCACAAAGAGAAGTTTATTCGCTCGCTGCTGAACAAACATGCGTTTTCCCGGGAAGCGATTGAGGAACGGCTCGATTTTCTGCAAATCGGGTTGCAAACGACAGGCATCGGCCTGATTCTGATCGCAACCGAAGCCGACGGGCAGCGAAAGATCGACATCGAGGCGGAGAAGCTGGAGCACCTGCTCGTCATCGATTCGATCGATCTTGCGATCGATCCCCGTTACCCCAAGTGGGTGAACGAACACGCGGAGCATCTGTTCCTGGCGCTGATCAACTGCGGCGAGAACGGGATATCGGCTGTGTTCGCCGTGGCCGAGGCGATCAAGGCGAGCATACGCGCCAACCACAGCATAGCGTGCACGCTCGGGATTGGCAGCTACTGCCGGACGATCGAGGATTTGCCCCAAGCTTACAAGGAAGCGAAAGAAGCGCTTGCCTACCGGAACATGTCCGACGACAGCGAAGTGATCTATATCGATGAGGTCAGGCTGCAGTCGTACACGCCGTTGCCCTACCCGAAGGACAAGGAGGAGACGCTGCTGCTGTCGATCAAAAACGGCGACCGGGAGCAGGCGCTGGCCGTGTTCGCCGATATGGTGCGCGAGATGCGGGGCGAAACGGCAAAAATCGGCTTCTCGCAAGTGCAGCAAGCCTTCCTGCAGCTGCTCGTCAAGCTGATGGAAATGATTGGGGAGTTGCGGCTCGACAGGAAAGAGATCGTCCCGGACGAACGGCCGCATTATCTTGTCGCCTTCCTCGAAAAGAACGATTGGCAGGAAATGACCGAATGGTTCCGCTACATGATCGAGGCTTGCGCCTCCCAGATCGGCCACGCCTTGAGGGAAAAGAAAAACATGCACGTGGAGCGCGTGCTGCAGATGGTGGCAAGCGATTGCGGCGAAACGGCGTCGCTGGCGGCGGTGGCGGAAACGCTCAACCTGAATCCGACCTACCTGGGACGCATTTTCAAGGAGCATGCCGGCGTTACGTTTACCGAATACATGACCCAATTGCGCATTGCCAAAAGCAAGGAGCTGCTGCTGCTGCCCGAGCTGAAAATTCAGGATATCAGCAAGCAGCTGGGCTACATCAAAGTCGATCATTTCATCAAGCTGTTTAAAGAAGCGACCGGGCTGACGCCGGGGGAATTTCGCAAGCAGCTGCATTAAAACGCGCCAAAACCGGCCCGGAACCGCCGCAATCGCGCCTTGATCGCGAATGGGGTATGGGAAATCGCAATAGCGGTATTTCTTTTCGGCGCTGGACCGCCTTATGATGAGAGGGAAATTCACCACATCACCGGCAGGGAGTGATTCATGTGACCACAACAGAGAGGGGACGCCGCACGAGATCGGCCGTATGGCCCGTGGCAGCGGTCCTCGCAGGGGCAATCGCATTAAGCGGCTGCAGCGGCAGCAAGCAGGAGGCGGGCGGCACGTCGGCAACGCCGTCGAATGCGCCGGCGGCATCGGGCGCAGGCGCAGCGAATCCGTTCGCCAAGCATCTGGATATCACCTGGCTCGGCTACAATCAGGCCGGGGGCAAAGTAAACGACAAGCTCGACAGCCCGACGAAAAAGATGATCGAAGCCAAGTTCAACGTAACGATCAATCAGGTCATTCTCGACATTCACAAAAAAGAGCTGGTCAGCCTGTACTTCGCGGAAGGCAAAACGGCCGATTACATTGCGTTGAACGTCGATTTTGGCTTCCTCGCCGACCAGGGACTGCTGAAAAAAGTACCCCAGGAAAAAATGTACAAGGTGATGCCGGAATGGATGAAAATGATCGAAACGATGCTCGACCCGAAGGTGCTGCAGTCGTCGATGAAGTACAAGGGCGAAAATTACTATGTTCCCACGTTTAACCATGCCAGGCTGCAGCCGCATATCATGGCGATCCGCAAGGATTGGCTGGACAATGTCGGCATCGCCAAGCTGCCGGAAACGATGGAAGAATATCACGAAGTTTTGAAAAGGTTTACATTTAACGATCCGGACAAAAACGGCAAGGACGATACGTTCGGCAGCCACGGCATCCAGCTGTATCTCCGGGGTGCATACGGGTTCGGCAAGTCGAACGAGGCGTTCTACGCCGATCAGAATGGAAAAGTATACCCCGTCGCCATTTCCGACGGCTTCAAGCAATATCTGAAAACGCTGCAGGCGTGGAATAAGGAAGGCTTGATCGATCCCGAGTCGATCACGGATCAGCGCGCGCAGCAGCGCCAGAAGTGGGCGGCCGGCAAGTTCGGCATCATCGCCGATCATCCGTCGTGGTTCGCGGCTTCGACCGTCGGCAATTTGACCAAAATGCTGGCGGACAAAAACCCCAACGGCCGCATCGAGTTTCTCCAGCCGTTCGCCGGACCGGGCGGCGAGAAGGCTTCCGGCAACCTGAACTATCCCGCTGCGGCGTTCGGCTTCGCCTTCGGCAAGGATACGAGCGACGAGAAGATGGAACGCATTATGGCCATCAAGGAAGCGCTGATTACGGACAACGATTTCTATATGAAAGTGTTTTACGGAGACGAAGGCACGATGTACACGCGGGATCAGGACGGCATCGTGAAGGTGCTGCCGGAATACTTGACCGTGGACAAGATCAACGAGCTGGGCACGAACAATTATTTTGGCAACCGGCCGAAAAACTGGGACTACGTCACGAAGGAAACGATTTTCAAAGCCGATCGGCTGCCTTACGAACTCGCCCTCAAGATTCCCGTCAAGTACAACGACGTCAATTTCCCGCTCAGCGGAACGAACGCGGCGTTCGAAAAATACGGGGTCGCCATCGCTACGGTGGCATTGGAGTTCGAGACGAACGCGATCGGCGGCAAGCTGGACATCGACAAGGATTGGGAAGCGTACAAAAAGAAATTTCTCGATGCCGGCGGTCAGGCGATTATGGAGGAATACCAGAAGCAATACGATGCGATCAAAAAATAAACCGATTCGCGCAAGCAGCGGACGAGTGCGGCCTGCTCCGTCACCCGCATTCGTTCGTCCGTCTCCGTTGGCCCCGGGCGGATAAAGGAGCGTTGTCATGGATCAGCCTATGTCGCTTGACAGAAACAATCGGGTTGCGGCAGCCCCCTTCAGCAGATGGCGCAAGTACGGGTTTTATTATGTCATGCTGCTGCCGGCGATCGTCTGTTTTCTCCTGTTCGAATACGCGCCGATGTACGGCGTGCTGATGGCGTTCAAAAATTACCGGTTTGTCGACGGGATTCTGGGCAGTCCATGGGTCGGATTCGAGTATTTCGAGCAGTTTTTTAACGATATCTTTTTCTGGCGCATCATTCGCAATACGCTGATGATCAGCGGCCTGCATCTGTTGTTCGGTTTCCCGGCGCCGATCGTGCTGGCGCTGCTGCTGAACGAAGTGTTTCATTCCAAATTCAAACGGATCGCCCAAAGCTTGTCCTACTTGCCCCACTTTATGTCCTGGGTCATTCTGGCGGCGATTCTGGTCGAATTGTTGTCGCCTTCGCGCGGGGTGGTTAATTACCTCATCACGCTTTTCGGCGGCAGCCCGATTCATTTTCTCGCCGAGCCGCATATGTTCATCGGGGTGCTCGTCATCAGCCACGTCTGGCAGGGGATCGGTTGGGGAAGCGTTGTGTACCTGGCGGCGATTGCCGGCATCAGCCAGGATCAATACGAGTCGGCGACGATCGACGGCGCCAACCGGTTCAAGCAGATGCTGTACATCACTATTCCTTCGCTTGTGCCGATTATGACGATCCTGTTCATTCTGAACATCGGCAAAATCATGAACGCCGGCTTCGATCAAATTTTCAATTTATATAATCCTGCCGTTTACAGCGTGGCGGACATTATCGATACGTATGTGTACCGGATCGGATTATTGGAAGCAAAATACGGGTTCGCGACCGCGATCGGGCTGTTCAAAAACATGATCGGGCTCGTGCTCGTCATCGGGACGAACTACATCGTCAAACGGTTCAATGAACACGGCATTTGGTGAGGTGAACGCATATGAAGGCGCGAAGCCGAAGAAGTTTCGCAGCGACAGCCTTCGATATCGGCAATTACAGCCTGATCGTTCTGCTGTCGCTTGCGTTCGTGTACCCGTTCTGGTATTTGCTGATGCTGTCGTTTACGGCGCCGGAGTTTGTCGACAAGCTCGGCTTGCGGTTATGGGCGGAAGGCTTCAACCTGCTGTCCTACCGCCAGGTGTTCCGCAGCGACATCATCTTCACGGCGTTCTATAATACGTTTTTTCGCACGTTTTTTGGCGTTGCGCTGACGGTGCTGGTGACGATGTGCGCCGCTTATTCGCTGTCGCGCCGGGACTTGCCGTATCGCAATGCGATTACGCTGTTTTTCCTGTTTACGATGTTTTTCGGCGGCGGGTTGATCCCGACTTACCTGATGATGCGCAACTACGGCCTGATCGGCTCCCTGTGGGTTCTTGTGCTGCCTACGCTGGCCAACGCCTGGTACATTATTTTGGCGCGAAATTTCCTGATGTCGTTTCCGAAGGAGCTGGAGGAATCGGCATTGATGGACGGGGCGAATCCGATCCAGGTGGCGTTTCGCATTATTTTCCCGCTGTCGATGCCGATCGTTGCCGTCATTGCCTTATGGTCGGGGGTGCATCACTGGAACGCCTGGTTCGATGCGATGATCTACATGCGCGAGAAGGATTCGTTCGTGCTGCAGCTGCTGGTGCAAAAAATTTTCCTGCAGGAGCGGATCGACCCGAGCAATACCGGCGAGTTTATTCAGGTAACGGGAGAGGTGACGGGCCAATCGGTGAAGGCGGCCACCATTATTGTGGCGATTGCCCCCATTCTCGTGCTCTACCCCTTCCTGCAAAAATATTTTGTCAAAGGTGTCATGATCGGATCGCTGAAAGGTTGAAGCGGCGGCGGGCATTTACATTTGCGAAAGAGAAGGAGTGACAGCAGTGGAGCGATATATTGCGATTGACAATGTTTGCGCGTGGCCGAATTTGACGTTATTGCCGAACGGCTCGATTGCGGCGATTGTTTACAACCGGCCCAACCATGGCGCGACGGAAGGGCATGTCGAATGCTGGATCAGCGAGGACGGCGGCCATTTCTGGCGGTTTCACGGAGTGCCGGCGCCGCATCGGCCGCAGGAGAATCGGATCAATGTGATTGCCGGCCTGTCCGACGAAGGCGATTATCTTGTGCTCTGCTCCGGCTTCGTGGACCGGGCGCCTTATGTGCCTCTGGCCGCTGCGGAACGAATCATAGGCAGCCGCATTCTCGATGCCGTCATCTGCCGTTCGACCGACGGCGGCCGAAGCTGGGTGCAGGAAGGCGTTGTCGAGAAGCCGGAAGGCGTGTTCGCACTCATCCCTTACGGGGATATTGTCCGTGACGGCGAGGGCCGGCTCGGCGCTGCGATGTACACGACGAGCGCCGATCCGCAGCACGAAGGGAAACGGGTCAATTGCGTCTACTTCTACCGCAGCTGCGACCAGGGCAAATCGTGGGGCGAACCGGTGCCCATCGTTCCGGCGGCGCTTGCGGAGCGGCTGCGCAGCAACGAAACGGCGGTGCTGTCCCTGGGCGGACAGCGCGTATTGGCGGCGGCCCGCACGCAGGACGACCAGCATCTCGAGCTGTTCCTTTCGGAGGACTTTGGCGGCACGTGGACGGCCAAAGGCCAGGTTTCGCTTGCCGGGCAAATTCCCGCCCATCTGCTGCGACTGCAGGACGGCCGGATTTTGCTCGCTTACGGGATGCGGAACGTGGGCTGCAGCGGCATTTGCGCCCGCATCAGCAGCGACGACGGAACGAGCTGGAGCCGGCCGGTGCTGATCGTCGATTTCCAGAACCGCGTGGACGGCGGCTACCCGTCTACCGTGCAGCTTGCGGACGGAACCCTGGTCACGGCCTACTATGCCAAAAACGTTCCCCACCACAATCGTTATCATATGGGAATTTTGCGGTGGAAGGTGGACGAGTTTTTTGAGCAGTAACACAACAGTGATTACAAATGCCAAACTCATTCTTCCCTCCGATATTATTGAAGCGGGAACGGTCGTCATCCGTGGCGATCGGATCGCCGCTTGCGGACCCGCTGCCGAAGTGGCGATCCCGGATGGAGCGACGATTTACGATGCGGAAGGGTTTTATGCGGGGCCGGGTTTTATCGATATTCATCTTCACGGCGGCGGCGGTTATATGGCGCACGAGCATCCGCTCGAGGTGGCGAAGGCGCACTTGCCTTACGGGACGACCGGCATGCTGCCGACGCCGTCGTATTCGCAGGACCGGGACGCGCTTCGCGCCGGCGTTCGGGCGATCACCGACGCAATGGAAGGCGACGATCCGTACAGGCGCCTGATTCTCGGCTTCCATCTGGAGGGGCCGTATCTCAATCCCGCGCACGGACCGGTTACGTGGAAGTCGAACATGCGGCCTGTCGATCCGGAGGAATACCGCGAGCTGCTGGCCATGGCGGGGACGAATCTCAAAATATGGACAATCGCGCCGGAAATGCCCGGTCAGTCGGCATTTGTCGATGAAGTCCGGACCTCTTGTCCGGACATCGTATTTTCGGCAGGGCATTCGGCTTGCGATCCCGAAACGTTGTACCGCTTCGTGCCGAAGGGGCTGCGGCTGGCGTGCCACTGCATGTGCGCATCTGGCACGACGCCGGTTCAGACCCGATTCCGCGGCACGCGGGAGGTCGGATTGGACGAGGCGGTGCTGGTGCATGACGGGATGACGGCGGAGGTGATTCCCGACCGCGGCGGCGTGCACGTGCGCCCGCTTCTGCTGAAATTGATCGTCAAAGCCAAAGGGGTCGACAACGTCATTATTATTACGGACGCGGTGAGAATGGCGGCGACAGGCGAACTGTTCCACCGGACGGACGTGCCTGCGCTTGCCGGTTTCCCGGACAGCGACGATGTGAATATCAATCCGAACGGCGGCCTGAGCGGCAGCCTGCTGACGATGGACCGGGCGGTGCGCAACATGATGCTTCATACCGGGGTCGATATGGTCGACGCTTTTCGCATGGCTTCCCTGAACCCCGCCCGTATGCTGAAGATGGATGGCGATTACGGCAGCTTGGCTCCGGGCAAAAAGGCCAATCTGGTTGTGGTGGACGAACAGGTCCGCATCCGCGACGTGTTTTTCGAAGGCGAGCCGGTGCGGCGGGAACGCGGCGGCGTTCAAAGCGTGCAATGACAGGAGAGTTGGAGGGAAGGTTGTGGGTCCCATTCGGATGCGTCCCAGCCGCGTTCTGGAGAAATTGCGCAAGGGTCAGGTAGCCACCTGCATGAAAATCAATCTGGCGGATTCCCGGGTAATTGAAATTGCCGCCCTGGCCGGATTCGACAGCCTGTGGACGGATATGGAGCATGTGCCCAACGACTGGTCGGCGATCGAGAAGCAGGCGCTCGCCGCCAAGGCGCATCAGGTCGATCTTGTCGTTCGTGTGGCCCGTGGCAGCTACAGCGATTTGATCCGGCCGCTGGAGATGGACGCTGCAGCCATCATGGTGCCGCATGTCATGAGCCTGGAGGATGCGCGGGCTGTCGTCAGGCAGACGAAGTTTTATCCGCTTGGCCTGCGGGCGCTCGACGGCGGCAATGCCGACGGTTCCTATTGCGGGATCGACACGCTTACTTACATGAAAACGGCGAACCGGGAGCGTTTCAACATTTTGCAAATCGAGGACCCGGAGCCGCTGGAGCAGCTGGAGGAAATAATGTCCCTGCCCGGGCTTGACATGATCTTCTTCGGGCCGGCCGATTTCAGCCAGGCGATCGGGCTGCCCGGCCAAACCAGGCATCAGAAGGTTGACGATGCGCGTATCCGGATTGCCGATATGGCGCGGAAGAAAGGGAAGTTTGCGGGAACGGTCGGCAGGGTCGACAATTTTGCCGAATTGATCGCCATGGGCTACCAATGGATCAGCGTTGGGGCGGATGTGGCCGGCTTGAGCCGGTATTGTCGCGACATCGTCGCCCAATTGGCTCCGAAGCCGGACGGCGAGGACGAACAGGCGGGAGCGGGACCGGGGCTGTACGACGGCGGCGCAAGAACGGGAAGAAGCGGGTGAGACAAGTGGCGGATGGGCACGTTCCGGAAAGCATCGATACGCCTGCCGTATGCATCCGCCTGGATGCGCTGGAGCGCAACCTGGAGCGTATGGCGGCGCTTGCGGCGGGAGCCGGCGTGAGATTCCGGCCGCATATCAAAACGCACAAGTGCGTCTGGATCGCGCAGCGGCAATTGACACACGGGGCGGCCGGCATTACCGCAGCCAAGCTTGGCGAAGCGGAGGTGATGGCCGCCGCCGGCATCGATGACATTCTGCTCGCATATCCGCTGACAGGCGCAAGCAAGCTGCAGCGGTTGGCGGAGCTGCTGCGGCATACGAAGGTGGCCGTGAGCGCGGATCATCCGGCGGTCGTTCGCGGCTTGTCCGATCTTGGCGAATCGCTCAAGCGGCGGATTCCGCTGTACGTGGATGTGAACACGGGGCTGAACCGCTGCGGCCGGGAGCCGGGGGAGGATAGCGCAGCGCTGGTGAGGCACTTGTCGCGTTACCCCGGCATCGAGGTTCGCGGTTTGATGACGCATGCCGGGCACGCCGCCGGGTGCAGCACCGTCGAGGAAATACGCCGGGTAGCCCGCCATGAAGCGGAGAGCCTGGTGATGACGCAGCGGCTGCTGCGCGAAAGCGGAATCGACGTACCGGAAATCAGCGTCGGGTCCTCCCTTACCGCCGCATTCATCGGCGAGCAGAGCGGCGTGACGGAATTGCGCGCCGGCGCTTACGTTTTTGCCGATCGCGGGCAGCTTGCGCACGGGATGATCGCTGCCGACGATTGCGCGATGCTGGTTGCGGCCACTGTCGTCAGCATGCCGAGACCGGGAACGGCCATTATCGACGCCGGCTCGAAAACGTTCAGCAGCGACCCGAACCGGAGGCTGCCGGGATACGGGCAATGGGTCGACGACGGCCGGGTCGTGGTGGAGCGGCTGAACGAAGAGCACGGCATGCTGCGCGTTCCCGGCGATGTGCGGCTGAACGTCGGCCAGCGGATGCAGTTTATTCCGAATCATTGCTGCGCGGTGAGCAATCTTCACGACAGGCTCTATGGCATCCGCAACGGGAAGGTCGCGCGGGTGCTGACTGTTGACGGTCGCGGGAGGAGCCAATGAGCGCGCGCGGCATGAGGGAAGCGGTTGCCCGGATTCGATGTCCGGGAAAGGGGGCAGGATGGCGATGGAGCGACCGGTGAGGATCGGCGTGGCGGGAATTTTTCACGAAACGAACGGGTTCGCCCCCGGAACGACGGATCTGCACGCTTTTCAGGCGGAATGGGTGGAGGGGGAACATGCCTTTGCGGAAAGGTACCGGCACACTCGCACCTGCATGGGCGGGGTGCTGGAGGAAGCCGAACGGTTATCCGTGCAGCTTGTTCCGGGCCTGTATACGTATGCGCCGCCCGGCGGCATCATTGGCGCAGAAGACGCGGAGACGCTGCTCGCCGGGCTGGCCGCTTCGCTCGAGCCGGGGCTGGACGGCGTAGTCCTTATCCTGCACGGGGCCATGGCGGCGGAAACGTATGCGGATATGGAGGCGGAGGCGCTCCGGCGCGTGCGCGGCAAGCTGGGGCCGGAAACGGCTGTGGCGGTGACGCTGGACTTGCACGCCAATATCGGCGCGGACATGGTGGCGCGCAGCGACGTGCTTGTCGTGTACGACACGTATCCGCATGTGGACCCGTTCGAGCGGGGAGCGGAGGCGCTGCGTTTGCTTGCTGCCGCGATCGGCGGGCGGATCAGGCCGGTGTCGGCTTGGCGCCATTCGCGCATGCTGGTGGCGCCGCAAACGATGGTGACCGACCGGGAGCCGATGAAGCGGCTGATCGACCGGGCGCTGGAGCTGGAGCGGCTCCCCGGGGTGCTGAACGTTGCTGTCGCCGGGGGCTTTCCTTACGGCGACGTGCCCGATGCCGGCATGTCCTTCGTCGTGACGACGGACCATGATCCCGCGCTGGCCGAACGCCTGGCGGAGGAAATGGCTTCGCTGGCGTGGTCGCTGCGCGACAGCTTCGCGTTTGCACAGCTGCGGTTGGAAGAAGCGATGCTGCTGCCGCTGCCGGCGCACGGACCGGCCATATGGGTGGAAGGGTCGGACAATGTGGGGGCGGGAGCGCCCGGGGATGCGACGCATGTATTGCGGCATCTGCTCGGGTGGCACGTCAGGAGCCTTGTCGTGATCCGCGACGCGGAAGCGGCCGCTCTTGCCGGGCGCATCGGGGCCGGCAACGAAATCCGCTGCACGGTAGGGGGCAAAACCGATACGCAACACGGCGAACCGGTTGCGATTGAAGGAAAGATCCGTTTGCTGCATGACGGGGAATTTACGCATGAAGGCCCGTTTATGACGGGAAGACGGATCCATATGGGGCTGACGGCCGTCATTGAAACGGGAAATGTTACGGTTATGGTAACGGAGCGTCGCGTCATGCCGATGGACATCGGTTATTTGCGTTGTGTCGGCTTGCAGGCGGAGCGGTTTCAGCTGATTGTGGTGAAGTCCGCCGTCGCGTGGCGATCGGCGTTCGGCGACATCGCCGGGCAGGAGGTATACCTGGACACGCCGGGCTGCTGCAGCGCGAACCTGCTGCATTTTCGCTACCGCCGGGTCAGGCGGCCGATCTACCCGTTGGACATGCCTGGCAGCGGCGGTACGGCGGCCGACTGAGCGCGATTCATGCGGAAGATAAACAAGCCATACGGAGGAGGAGTGCGACAGATGCACGATTTATTTTCATTGCAGGGCAAAGTGGCGATTGTAACCGGAGGGGCCGGATATCTCGGCTCCAGTATGGTCGAAGCGCTGCTCGCCCGCGGGGCTGCGGTGGCCGTGGCCGATCCGGTTGATTTGCCCGAATCGTTCGCTTCGCTGCAAGGCCGGGAGCGACTGCTTCATGTTCGCTGCGACGTTGCGCAGACGGATTCCATTCGCGCCGCCTTGCAGGAAATCCACGGACATTTCGGGCGGATCGATATTTTGGTCAATAATGTCAATATCCCCGGCGGGGGGCGCGGCCAGTCGAACGAACTGGAGCACATGACCGACGAGGTATGGAGCAAGGGAGTCGACGGCGCGGTCGGCACCGTCTTTCGTTGCACCCGCGAAAGCATCCCTTACTTGAAGGAGCATGGAGGAGCGATCGTCAACAATGCGTCCATGTACGGCATGGTGTCGCCCGACCCCGCGATGTACGGCGAATTGTCGAAGAACCCGCCCAATTACGGCGCCGGCAAAAGCGGGGTTATCCAATTCACGCGCTACTGCGCGGCTCATTTGGCCCATTACGGCATTCGCGCCAACAGCGTTTCGCCGGGTCCGTTTCCGAAGCCGCGTCTCGGGTACGAGGAATGGTTCATGAACCGTTTGGCGGACAAAACGATGCTCAAACGAACCGGTCGGCAGCATGAGGTGGCGGGGGCGGTTGTGTTTTTGGCGTCGCCTGCGGCCGATTACATCACCGGCGTGAACATTCCCGTCGACGGCGGCTGGACGGCATGGTGAAGGCGCCCGTCCCGGAAGGGGACATTCGGCTGGCCATGCTGGGGATGGTGGAAGGGAACGGGCATCCGTATTCCTGGAGCGCGATCTTTAACGGGTACGACCGTTTGGAAATGGCCGGATGTCCGTACCCGGGCATATTCCAGTATTTAGAAAAACAGCCTGCCGCCACCTTCGGCATCGACCGCGCCAAAGTGACCCATATTTGGACGGACGATCCCGCAGATGCCCGCAAGGTGGCACGGGCTTCGTTGATTCCGCATGTGGTGCGCAATCCGCAGGATGTGATCGGCCAGGTGGACGCCGTCATCATCGCCACGGACAAAGGCCACGAGCATGTGGAGCGGGCACGGCCGTTCGTGGACGCCGGCATTCCGGTGTTTATCGACAAGCCGGCGGTTGACCGGGAAGAGGACCTGCGCATCGTGCAGGGCTGGGTCGATCGCGGCGCGGCGATCCTTTCCTCCAGCAGCATGAGGTATTGCAAGGAGTTTATGCCGTACCGGCTGTCGACGCATGCGCTCGGCGAGCTGCGGTTCGTTTCCGTCACGATGATCAAATCGTGGGAGCGTTACGGGATTCACGCGCTCGAGGCGATTTATCCGATCCTGGGGCCGGGTTTTATTTCCGCTGTGAATACGGGGTCCGGCGATCGCAATATTGTGCACCTGAAGCATCGTTCGGGGGCGGACGCCGTGGTGGCCGTCAACGAAAACATGAGCGGCGGCTCCGGCAAGCTGTTGTTATGCGGCACGCAGGGCAGCGTTTTTGTCCAGTCGGGCGACACCTTTTTTGCGTTCAAAGCGCAGATGGAGGCGTTTGTTCGTTATTTGCGGACGGGCGAACGGCCGTATCCGTTTGCCGAAACCGCCGAGCTGATGAAGCTGCTGATCGCCGGCATCCGCAGCCGCGAGCTTGGCGGCGCAACGATTGGGCTGCAGGATATCCGGGAACGATCCTGACGGCGGGGGAGCGGGGACGATGAATGTGATGGACATGTTTTCATTGAAGGGCAAGGTTGTGCTGGTGGTCGGCGGCTCCGGGCTGCTCGGCACGCAGCTTGCCACGGCTTTGGCGGAAGCGGGGGCAACGACGTATATTACCACTCGCCACGAAGACAAGCTCGACAGCCTGGAGCGGACCTATCGCGAAAAGGGGTTGGCGGTTTCCGCCATTTATGCGGACCAGTCGCGGGAGGAGACGATTATTGCCGCGCGCGACTTGCTGCTGGAGCGGGAGGGGCGGCTCGATGCGCTGGTCAACAATGCGGTAGGACGCGTCATGAAGGGCGGCTGGAACGGCGACACCGCGCTGTTCGCCGCAAGCATGCAGATCAATGCGACCGGCATTTACGCGCTGACCAAAATTTTCGGCAACGTCATGCAGCGGCAGCGGTCCGGCTCGATCATCCAGATCGCGTCGATGCAGGGCATGGTCGGGCCCGACGACTGGCTGTACGAAGGCGAGTTCAAGGTGCACCCGGACTATTTTTTTCATAAAGGCGGGATGATCAACTTTACCCGGTTCGCTGCGAGCTACTACGGAAAAGACAACGTCCGCTGCAACTGCATCAGCCCGGGCGGCATCGCCTCCGATCGTACGCCGGAGGATTTCGTCCGGCGCTACAACACCCGAACCATGCTGAATCGGATGGCTTCGAACACGGATTTGAAAGGCATCGTCGTATTTCTTGCTTCCGATGCATCCGCTTATATCACGGGCGCCAATATTCCCGTGGACGGCGGCTACACCGCCAAATAGGCCATAAAAAATGGCTTATCGGCGCGATTTTCCCCCTTGCGACGGAAATAGCCAGCGAAAACACTGGCTATTGTGCCCAAACGGCCGCCAAATCGTTCGTTTCGAGCAAATAGCCAGTGAAATCACTGGCTATTTTTCTGCGACCCCCCACTTTTGTCGAAATAGGCCATAAAAGATGGCCTATTTCTGAACCCGGTTACTGAACTCGCTTTCTCCGACTCACCATCGCCGCTGCGGCCAACTCGCCGTCGGTCCGACGACAGCAAAACATGCCAAGTGTTTACCTCGCGCCGCCGTCACTGCCGCCGCCGCTGCCGCTAACCCGGCAACCGCCGATCTTGGCGGTACTTGCCCGGGCTGACTCCGAACTGTCGTTTGAACAGGTGATGGAAGTGACTCAGGTTGTGGAAGTTCAACTCGAGCGCGATTTCGGTCACGCTCAGCCGTCCGCCGGCCAGCAGGTTGGCCGCGCAGTTCAGGCGCAGGCCGTTGACGTAATCCGTCGGCGTCATGCGAAAATGCTTCTTGAACTCGCGGCACAGGTGATGGCGGCTCCGGCCGGACAGCTCGACCATACGCTCGGTGCCTGCCACGAAGTGTTCCTTTTGATTCATTTCGTCGTGCACGTCCAGCAGCCACCTCGGGGCGGCCGTCGCTTCCTCGAACGGGTCGGCGGGAAACGTACGCGGCAGCCACTCGGCCAGCAGCGAACGCAGCTGCGCCCGAATCAATTCCTTCTGCCGGAACGGCAGCGCCAGAATGCGCTCGAAGCCGCGCAGCACCTTCAGCCGTTCGGAGTCGGAGAGGATGTGAGTCGGCGGATATTTGGCCTGCAGCAGCCGGTCGGGCCGGAACCCGGCGCCGAGAAAACGAAACAGCTCCTCCACCGTATCGGTCGAGTAGGCGATGTTGATGTATTCGCACACTTCTTCGCCGGACGGCAGGAAGACGTGCGCATCCGCCGGCCGGATCAGCAGCAGGCTGCCCGGCGGCAGCAAATGGCTGGTGCCGTCGGCGAAGCTGTGCCGGATCGTCCCTTTGGTGACGCAGTGCAGCTCATAATATTCGTGGGTATGCAAGTAGCGATAGTTGTTGTTCGTGCTGTTCAGGCGATAGCCGGCGCCGGTGTCGGGATCGATGATCTGGGCCGCCGTAAACAGCCGGATTGTCATTGCCGCACCGTCCTTTCCTCTTAGATGGTAATGTTTCGGATGAAGCTTTCTGGCCCGCCCGTCTTCGGTCAAGATCAAAATAGCACATGTTTTTCGTTCCTGCAAGGCAAGTTTCGACAGCGCCGGGAGAGGTAAAATGAAGACGGTACCGCACGTACGGGTGCACCATCGACAATCGACGATACCCCGACCCATTCGAAACGGAGGCGCTGCAAATGAACATGCTGATGACGTTGCCGGAAGGCGACGCCAAACGAAAATTTTTCCCCCCGCACCTGCTGGAGGAGCTGCGGGGGCTCGGCACCTTGCGCGAAAACCCGTACGGCCGCGTCATGACGCAGGAAGAGCTGGCGTTGATGCTGCCGCAGACGGAAGTGTGCATCGTGCTGTCCTGGGGAGGAACGCCCCGGTTTACCGAGGAGGTGCTGGACCGCGCCGATGCGCTGAAGCTGATTGTGACGCCGGGCGGAAGCGTCGCCCCGTTCATCACGGAAGCCGTGTACGACCGCGGCATCACGGTGTGCAGCGCCAACCGGCTGATGGCCATGTACACCGCGGAAGGGGCGCTCGCCTATATGCTGGCCGCCGTGCGCGACGTCGTTCGCCGGCAGGCGGACCTGCGGAACGGTGTATGGAATTCGGCCCCCTGCCGCAGTTTGTTTCAGGCGCGAGTCGGACTCGTCGGCCTCGGCACGGTTGGCCGGCATCTGCTCGAGCTGCTGCGGCCGTTTCAAATCGCCGCCACCGTGTACGATCCGTACGTGACGGCGGACGCGCTTGCGGCGTTTCCTTATGCGACGCTCGGCAGCCTGGAGCAGGCGCTGGCCGGCGCCGACATCGTTTCCCTCCACGCTTCCAAGACGGAAGAAACGTACCGGCTGCTGAACAAGGAGCGGCTGGCGCTGCTGCGGGACGGCGCCATTCTGGTCAATACGGCGCGGGGCGCGCTGATCGACGAGCAGGCGCTGGCCGCGGAGCTGCGGACGGGGCGGATTTATGCCGCGCTGGACGTATACGAGGAGGAGCCGCTGCCGCAGGCGAGCCCGCTGCGGGAGACGGACAACGCGCTTTTGATGCCGCATGTGGCGGGGCAGGCGGAGCTGGTTCGGCTTGCGGCGGAGCTGGTAGCCGAGATCGCCCGGCACAAGCGCGGCGAAGCGCTGACGCTGACAATCGCGCGCTCCCAGTTCCGGCTCATGACCCGCTGACGCGTACGCCCGGCAGCGGACGCCGCTTCCCGGCGACGCGCAACCGATTTTGGCGATGCCCCGATCCATTTTTGATGATGGCGATTCGATATTGAGCATTTACTTCCCCTTGCCGCATGCGCTACCTTTACCGTAGACGGCGCGCGCATCCGTTGTTACAACAGAAGCTGAAAACGAAAGGTGTGTCCGTATGGAGCAAAAAAGGGCGGCAGGGTCAAAGAAAGCAACCTGGGGGAAACGCAAGCAGGCATGGGGACTCGGCGTGACCGTAGCGCTTGCGCTCGGCCTGGCGGCGGGATGCCAGAACGGCGGCGACAGCGGCAAAACGAACAGCGGCAGCGAGGCGAGCGCCAAGGCGAGCCCTTCGGCGGGGCAAACACAATCGGCCGCGCCGTCGGCGACGCCGGCCAAACCGCTGTCGCTGACGTACTGGGCGGCGCTGAATCCGAATGCGTCCTCGGTCGTGTCCAACTTGAACGAACTGGCCATGTATAAGGAAATGGAGAAACGCACGAACGTCAAATTGCAGTTCAAGCATCCGGCGGCCAACCAGGTCGACGAACAATTCAAGCTGATGATCGCCTCGCACGACTTGCCGGACGTCATCGAAACGAACTGGGTCAGCTACCCCGGCAGCCCGACGAAAGCGATCGAAGACGGCGTCATCATCAAGCTGAACGATTTGATCGACGCGAATGCGCCGAATTTGAAGAAACTGCTGGCCCAGAATCCGGAGGCGAACAAGCAGCTGCGCACGGACCGGGGCGAATTGTATGCGTTTCCGTCATTAACCGTGTCCAAAAACCGCGTGTTCAGCGGGCTCATCGTCCGCCGCGACTGGCTGGACGAGCTGAAGCTGCCGATGCCGCAAACGATCGCCGACTGGGAGACCGTGCTGCGTGCCTTCAAGGAGAAAAAAGGGGCGACGGCTCCGTTTACGTTCATGTACAATCAATTGGGCGTGGTGTATGGGTTCCTTGAAGCGTTCGGGATCAACAACGACTTCTACGTCGACAACGGCAAAATCAAATACGGCCCGGCGCAACCGGCGTTCAAGCAGTTTCTCGAGACGTTCCACCGCTGGTATGCGGAAGGGCTGATCGATCAGGACTTCGCCACCAACGACGGGAAGATGCTCGACGCCAACATCACGAATGAAAAGTCAGGGGCGATTCTCGGCTTTGTCGGCGGTACGATCGGCAAATACATCGACGCGATGAAGGCCAAGAATCCGCAATTCAAGCTGGCGGCGGCACAGTATCCGGTGCTGAACAAGGGCGAGGAGCCGAAGTTCGTCCGCCGCGAATGGGACTACAACTACACGGGCGGCGCCGTGGCGATTACGACAGCGAACAAAAATCCGGCGGAAACGGTCAAATACCTCGATTACCTGTACGGCGAGGAAGGCCATATGCTGGAGACGTTCGGCGTCGAAGGCCAGACGTATACGATGAAAAACGGCTATCCGACGTATACCGACCTGATCATGAACAATCCGGACAAATTGCCGATCGCAAGCGCAATGGGCAAATATTTCCGCGCCAACTACCCGAGCCCGGGCTATTCCGACGACCGGTACATGGAGCAGTATTACCTGTATCCGGAGCAGAAGGACGCACTCAAGGTGTGGGCGCAATATGCCGACAACGCGCTCAAGGTACTGGTGCCGCCGGTGTCGACGCTGCCGGAGGAAGCAAGCGAAATGGCGCGCATCATGAACGAACTGAACACGTACAAGGTCGAGATGACGACCAAATTCATCATGGGGACGGAATCGCTCGCCCAGTTCGACAACTATACGGCCCAATTGAAAAAAATGAACGTGGACCGGGCGATCGCCATTATGCAGGCGGCGCTGGACCGTTACAACAACAGGAAATAGCCGCCGGGCGGGAGGACGACGAATGAGTGTGGTACAGGAGACGATCCCGCGCCGGGCGGACGAGGGCAGCCCGGACGCGCGCCGGGAAGGCGGGAAAACGTCGTTCGGACGCTTCCTGCGCAAGGATTTCCGGCGCAACCGGATGATTTACGCCATGGCGCTGCCGCTCGTCGCGTATTACGCGATTTTCCATTACGCGCCGATGTACGGCGCGGTGATCGCCTTCAAGCAGTTCAATATCGCCAAGGGCATCTGGGACAGTCCGTGGGTAGGCGTAACGCATTTCACCGCATTTTTTGACAGCTACTATTTCTGGCGCATTCTGCGCAATACGCTGCTCCTCAGCGTATACCAGCTGCTGTGGGGTTTTCCCGCCCCGCTGGTGCTGGCGCTGCTGCTGAACGAAGTGCGCCGCAACTGGTACAAGCGGCTGATCCAGACGATCGCTTATTTGCCTCATTTTATATCCGTCGTTGTCGTGTGCGGGCTGGTCGTCGATTTGACCAGCCGTCACGGCCTCGTCACCGAGCTGATCGTCTGGCTCGGCGGCAAACGGACGGCGCTGCTGGCGGAGCCGGGCAATTTTCGCACCATCTTCATCAGCTCGGGCATTTGGCAGGAAATCGGCTGGGGCTCGATCATTTATTTGGCGGCGCTCAGCGGCATCAATCCGGAGCTGTACGAGGCGGCCAAGGTGGAAGGAGCGGGCCGGTTCCGGCAGATGTTGCATATCACGCTGCCCGGGATTATGCCGATCGTCGTCATTTTGCTGATTCTGAAAATGGGTCAAATGATGGACGTCAGCTTCGAAAAAGTTATTCTATTGTATAACCCGAATACGTATGCGACCGCCGACGTGATATCGTCGTTCGTATACCGCAGCGGCCTTGCCGGCGGCGAATACAGCTACAGCAGCGCGATCGGCCTGTTCCAGTCGGCGATCAACTGCTGCCTGCTGCTTGCGGCCAACGGATTCGCCAGGCGGGTAAACGGCAACAGCCTGTGGTAAGAATCAGTCCCACTAACGAAAGGAGCGGCGACCGCATGGCGGCATTCCGCAAAAGTCCGGCCGAGCGGCTGTTCGACGGCTGCAACGTCATCGTCCTGCTGCTGCTCGCCATCGTCACGCTGTATCCGATGCTGCACGTGCTGGCGGCGTCGTTCAGCGACTCCAACCGGCTGATGAGCCACCAGGGGCCGCTGCTGCTGCCGATCGGCCTGCAGACCGAAGCGTACAAGCTCGTGCTGCAAAACCCGAACCTGCTGACGGGCTACCGCAATACGCTTACGCTCGTCATCGCCGGCACTGCCTTCAACGTGTTCATGACCGCGCTCGGCGCTTACGCCCTGTCGCGCAAGGACGTGTACTGGAGCCGGCCGCTGATGGTGCTGATCGTGATGACGATGTTTTTTGGCGGCGGACTAATTCCGACGTACTTGCTCGTATACAAAACGCTGCATCTCGGCAATTCCTTGCTGGCGCTGATCTTCCCCGGGGCGATCTCGACCTGGAACCTGATCGTCATGCGCACCTCCTTCAAGCAAATTCCGGAGAGCCTGATCGAATCGGCGCGAATGGATGGAGCCGGCGACATCGGAATCCTGTTCCGCATCGTCCTGCCGCTGTCGCTGCCGATCATCTCGGTGATGATCCTGTTCTACGGCGTCGGCCATTGGAACTCCTGGTTCGGGGCGATGATTTACTTGCGCGAGCGTTCGCTTTTCCCGCTGCAGCTGATCCTGCGGGAAATCCTGATTCAGAACAACACGGACAGCATGATGACCGGGGTCGGGAGTCTCGACAAACAATCGGTCAGCGAAAGCATCAAATACGCAACGATTGTCGTCGCCACCGCTCCGGTGCTGTTCGTCTACCCGTTTCTGCAAAAATATTTCGTCAAAGGCGTCATGATCGGCGCGCTAAAGGAATAGCGCAAGCAATCAGATCCGATTCAGATTCGCATCATGGAGGGACACGCATGCCGGCCGAAACCCGCTCGCTCAGACGAAGCGTCCTGCTATCCTGGATCGCCTCTTACGCGCTCATCCTGCTCATCCCCAACGTGTTCAGCCTGCTCGTTTATTTTCGCTCGGGCAGCGTGATCGAGGACGAAATCAATCGTTCCAACACGGCGCTGCTGAAGCAGGTGCAGCAGGCGATGGACAGCCAGCTGCGCGAGGTGGAGCGGTTCGGCATGCAGATTGCCTTCAATGCGCGGGTGGTCGAGCTGGCGCAGGCGCGCGGGCCGCTGTCCCCCGAGCAGAAGTACAAGATGAGCGAAATGCTCAAGGATTTTAAGCTGTACGCGACGTTGAACGGGTTTATCGACGATTTCTACGTCTATTTCCGGCACACCCAATCGGTGATGACGTCGCGAACGTATTTTGCCGACGCCAGCCTGTTCTACCGGATGACGTTCGAAACGGCGCAGCTGTCGTATTCGCAATGGCTCGAACAGATGAACGGGCTGCCGACCGGCGCGTACACGACGCTTGTGCGCAAGAACGATTCGGGCAGCGAAATCGAAACGATCGCCTTCGCCCGCTCCGTGCCGGTGGAAGAGATCCGCGAAACGCCGGCGCAAATCGTGATCCTGTTCGATACCGAACGGTTCCGGCAGGCGATCCGCAATTTGCAATGGGTGCACCAGGGCGCCGTGCTCATTCTCGACGGCGGCCGCGTCGTCGCTTCGACTGCGCCGTTCGACGCGCCCAAGGCCGCCGCCATCGGCGCCAGGCTGACGGAGCAGGGCGGAATCGCCCGCGCCGAGCTGGACGGCGAGCCGCTGACGCTGGCCTACGTGTCGTCGGAGGTGACCAAGTGGACCTACGTGTCTGTGCTGCCATCGGACGTATTCCTGCAGAAAGCCAAGTACGTGCGCAACCTGACCGTTGCCAGCCTGCTGCTGTGTACGGCGATCGGCGTGGCGGCGGCCGTGTTTTTTGCCCGGCGCAATTACAACCCGGTGCGCGAGCTGCTGCTGCTCGTTGCGGGGAGGACGAAGCCGACCGCAGGCTCGGCCATGGACGAGTACGAATACATCAAACACGCGATTCATCACACGCTCGGCGAACGCGACCGCATCCACCGGCAGCTGGAGCAGCAGAAGGGCATGATTCGCGCCAACCTGCTTCTGCGCCTGATGAAAGGCCGGCTGGAGGCCGGTTATCCGCTTGACGAGGCGCTGACGGCGTACGATTTGCCGTTCGTGTCGGACCGTTTTGCCGTGATGCTGATTTATATTGAGGACTTTGCCGTGCTGTTCGATGCCGGCGGCGAAGACGACGAAGAGAAGAAGCTGCGCTTCGTGTACCTGATCGTGCAGAACATCGTCGGGGAGCTGATCGACGAGCGCCATCGCTGTTATTCGGCGGAAACGGAAGGAATGATCGCCTGTCTCGTCAACCTGCGTCCGGCGGCTGGCGCTGCCGGGGAGGAAGACGACGGCCTGGCGGACATCGCCATGCGGGCGCAGACGTTCATCCGCGATCGGTTCCACATCGCGTTCACCGCTTCGATCAGCGGCGCCCATCCGGGAATCGACGGCATTGCCGCCGCGTACCAGGAGGCGCTGGAGGCGATGGAGTACAAGATGGTGTACGGCATGAACCGGATCATCGTCTACGACCGGATTCGCAAGCCGGAGCTGGAGCATACGTACGCCTACCCGCTGGAGCAGGAACGGCAGCTCATCAACTACATGCAGATCGGCGATTTTGCCAAAGCGGAACAAGCGCTGCTGGACGTATTCGCCGCCAACGGCGAATTTCGCCGTTTGCCCGTCGAGGTGGCGCAATGCCTGATTTTCGACATGATCGGCACGATTATGAAAACGATTAACGAAATGAATGTCGGCGACCGGAGCGCCTTCGCGCAGACGCTGAAGCTCGTTCCCCGAGTGCTGCAATGCGCCGACGCAGCGGAGATGAAGCGCGAGATGACGACGATTGTCGAGCAGGTGTGCCGTCTGACCGCCGAACGCCGGGACAGCCGCGGATCGGGCCTCAAGGAGGAAGTGCTCGATTATATCGCCGCCGCCTACCAGGACGTCAACCTGAGCGTGTCGACGATCGCCGAGCATTTTCGCGTCAGCAGCGGGCATTTGTCGCGTCTGTTCAAGGAGCAGTCGGGGGAGAGCATGCTCGATGCCATCAACCGCGTGCGGCTGGCCCGGGCCAAGGAGCTGCTCGCCCAGGACGGAGTCAGCATCGCCGAAGCCGCGGTGCGGGTCGGCTACTACAACAGCAACGCGTTTATCCGCACGTTCAAAAAATACGAAGGCATCACGCCGGGCCAATACAAAATGAAGCTGTAGCCGGGTGGTGCCGGGCGGTGGAGGAATGGAGCGATGGGCCGAAACGCCCGGATTTTTGACGATTTTGCCGCCGATGCGAAGCGCTCGGTATTGCCCGACTTTTCTTACGCCGGTTACGGCTACGGGGAGAAGCCGATCCCCGGGCTTGAGGCGAGCGTTAACGTGCGCGACTTCGGCATCGTGCCGGACACGGGGGAGGATCTTACCGAACGGATCGGGCAGCTGATCGATACGGTTGGCGCAAGCGGCGGCGGGGTCATCTTGTTCCCGCGCGGGCGCTACGAACTGAACGGCGACCCCGAAAGGCCCGGGGGCATCGCGATCGACCACAGCCGGATCGTGCTGCGGGGGGAAGGCAGCGGCAAGGACGGGACGGTGTTCTGCAAGCGGCGCCCGCTGCTGCACAAGGCGCAGCCGTGGCTGTCGCCGGGCATTATTCATACCGGCGGCGCGCTGTTCGGCAACGACCGGTTTCTCAGTCCGCGGGATTTGCCGCAGGTGGCGCAGCTGGCGGCGGAAAGCCGCAAGGGCGACCGAATCCTGCAGCTGACGGATGCTTCTCAGCTCGCAGCCGGCGACTGCATCCTGCTGTGCATGCGCAACACGGATGACGAGGGCAGCCTTATTCGCAGTATGCTCGCGCCGTTTGAGCCGGACCCGAAGATGAAGGACGCCTTCACTGCGGGAGTGCGGCGGACGAATTCCTACCAGTGGCTGGCGGAGGTCGAGCGGGTGCTGGACGGACGGCGCATCCTGCTGCGGCAGCCGCTGCGCCGCGACCTGCCGCTGCGCTACGAGCCGTTCGTGTGCCGCATGCCGATGCTGACGGAGATCGGGATCGAGCACATCCGTCTGGAGAGCGCCTGGGACGGGGGCGGTTACTACCATCACAAAAACCCCGAGGTCGATTACGGCTGGAGCGGCATATGTTTGCACCGCGTCGCTCACGGCTGGGTGCGGGACGTGGCCGTGGACAATTACACGCAAGGCGTGCAGCTGCGCGACAGCCGCAATGTGACGGTACGCGACGTGGCGATGTACGGGCATCCCGGCCATTACGGGATGAAGTGCTACGCCCACGCCTGCGACAACCTGTTCGCGGACATTGCGCTGCATGCGTTTCTGACGCACGGGGTTGGCATCGAAGGCACGACGCAGGGCAACGTATTCACCCGCATCCGTTTCCTTGCGGAAGGAACGGAAATCGATTTGCACGGCGGCGGCGCGCCGAGCGCCAATCTGTTCGACCGTTTTCTCGGCGTCGCCAAGCTGTCGGGCGGCGGCGCAATCGCCAATTTGCCGCACAGCGGCCATCACAACACATTCTGGAATATCGGCTACCGACATGCGCCGGCCCGGCACAACATGAACACGTACTGGCGCGAGGAGCGGATGGTTACAAGCGCGGAGAACGAGGCGGAGCGGCTGGACGAACTGTTTTTCGCCTGGTACCGGAGCTACAAGCAGGAGCTTGACACGCTGCAGGACCATCATTTGTACCCGAAAAGCATCGTCGTCGGCGCACACGCCTGCGACCCGGAGCGAGTCGTGCGCATCGAGCGCTGCGTTTCGGACCGCGACGACGAATGGATTTACGCGGAAGGTCTGAACGAGCGGCACGTCGGACCGGAATCGTTGTATCGGGCGCAGCTGGAGCTTCGTCTGGCACAGGCGTAACCGGCCCAATCAATCGAATAAGAGGGGGTTCGATTTGATATGTTGCGATTCAAATCGCGTCTGCTGAGCCAGACGCTGGTGTTGACGCTGGTATTGACGATGTTGGTTCCATGGATCGCCGCGCCGAGCCGCGCGGAAGGAAGCGGGGACGATCCGATCTACCAGGGGCTCGATACGATGGCGTTCGCCATCGACTACGATCGGCTGGAATCGTACGAAGGCGCGCATCCCCGGCTGATGATGGATGCCGCCGGTTTGGCCGACGTGCGCGCGAAGAGCGTGCAGCCGGCGTTCGCGGGCGTAGTTTCGGCCACGTACGCCAAGGCGGCCGACGCCGTGGCGACGCATCCGCCGCAGACGGTGGACGGCACCCTGCGCACGGCCGATCCGGTGTTTGCCTCGATCGGCGACAATATCCCGACGCTGGCCATGGCCTATTTGCTCAGCGGCGATCCGCAGTATCTCGACTCGGCTGTGGAATGGATCGAGGCCGCATGCGGCTATCCGCAGTGGGAACTGGCGCCAGACCTGGCCACCGGCCAGACGCTGATGGCGCTTGCGCTCGCCTACGACTGGCTGTTCGCCGATCTGGACGCGCCGACGAAAGCGACGATGCGCGCCAAGATGCTGCTCGAGGGCGGCAAGGTGTACGAGAAGGCGACGCAGGGCAGGCAGTCCTACTGGAACCGCTCCTGGCTGCAAAACCATATGTGGGTAGCCGTTTCCGGCATGGCTGCCGCCGCGATGGCGCTGTACGACGAAGAACCGACGCTGCTGCCTTGGCTGGAGACGGCGAACCGCAATTTCAGCACGACGATGTCGGTGCTGCCGGCCGACGGCACGAACCATGAAGGCATGGACTACTGGTTCTACGGCATGGAAAGCTTGTTTCAATATGCCGACATGGCCAAGTTGCTGTTGGGAACGGATTTGTTTACAACTGCGTGGTTTTCGCAAACGTCGGCGTTTTTGCTGCAAAACTTTTTGCCGCGCGATGCCTGGACGAAGGATCGGTACTTCTTCGCTTTCGCCGACGGCATCGGCAACGGCAACGTGATGGAGCACATGCTGCGGCTTCTCGCCGGCAAGTTCGACGACGGGTATGCGCAATGGCTGGCGGACGAAACGGTGGCGGCCGGCATCACTACATCCAAGCGGGTGTTTATGGACTTGTTCTGGTACGACCCGACGATAGCGCCCGTTTCGCCGGCGGCCGGAGAAGTGGCGACGATGAATCATTTCAACGATCTTGACATCGTAAATGCGCGCAGCTCCTGGGACGGGGACGAATCGGCGCTGTTTTTCCGCTCCGGGCCGCCGCTCGGGCACAAGGAAGCGGAGCTTAGCAGCGGGCTGAGCCCGCAGTACGACTGGGGAGCGGCTCACGTCGACCCGGCCGCGAACTCGTTCCTGCTGTTCGGCGACGGCGAGTCGCTGATCCGCGACGACGGGTACGCGATGCCCAAGCTGACCGTGGGCCACAACACGCTGATGATCGACGGCCAGGGGCAGCTCGGCGAAGGCGGCGACTGGCTGAACATGCAGCCGTATCATGACTTGAGAGCGGAGCCGTATGTGGCCGAAGCGACGTCGTCCCCCGGGCTCGACTACATCGTCGGCGACGCGACGGAAGCGTACGCCCCGGCGCTTGGGCTGAGCAAATACAGGCGGCACCTGCTGTTCCTCAAGCCGGACGTGCTGATCGTCGTCGACGACGTGGCGCTCGCTGCGCCCCGCGCGCTGGAATTTCGCTTTTGGCCGGAAAATCAGTCCCTCATCCGCCAGACGGACGGCGGGTTCCTGGTGCCGGGGAGATCGTCCGCGCTGCGAATCGTGCCGCTGACGCCGCAAGGACTCGATATAACGGTCGACTCGCGGCGCATCCTTACCCGCTACGACGCGCTGGCGCGAAATGCGGTCAAGCTGGCGGCAACGACGGACAGCCTGCAGAACGCCGTCGCCTTCTCGTGGTCGGCCGCGACGGGTACGCCGAGGCCGGTGGCCTACACGCGAAGCGGCAACGAATGGACGTTTGCCGTGGGCAATCAAACGGTAGTATTGAATACGGCGACGGACTCGGCGACGTTGTCGGGCGCAAACGACTACCTCACCGAAGGGATGCAAATCGTCCGCGACGGCCAGCTGTTTACGCTGCCGGAAGCGGCCCGCACGGAGGACGGCACGGTGATGGTTCCGTTCGCATCCGTATTCGCCGCGCTTGGGGCCGCGTGGACGTGGAACGGGACGATGCATACGGCAACGGGAAGCGCCGGCGGCAGCACGTTTGCGCTGACGGTGGACGATCCGGACGCGCTTGTCGACAACGTCGTCGTGCCACTGCGGCACGCGCCTTCGTCGGTGAATGAAACGGTTTATGTGCCGCTGCAGCTGGTGGGCGCGGCGTTCCATTCCGTGGTGTCCTGGGACAGCAACAGCTCCACGCTGCGGATGACGGCGAACGGAACGAAAGCCGGCGCCGATGCCAGCCTGAAGGCGGTGGCGGTGAACGGCAAGCCGGTGGACGATTTTGATGCCGGTACGTTTGCGTACACGGTGCCGGTTGTCGGCCGCACCGACGTTCCCGGCATCGTCGCTATTCCCGCCGACGCGAACGCCAGCGTGGAAACGATCCCCGCGCAGCAGGTGCCCGGCGCCACGACCGTGGTTGTGACCTCGGCCGATGGCTCGGCGCAGGCGGTGTATACGTTCGATCTCGTTTATCGGCATCCGCGCGGAGCGGGCACGCTCGATATTGTCGGCGTCGCCTCGAGCGGCGGGGAGAGCGGCAATCCGGCGAATGCGATCGACAACGATTTTGCCACGTCCTGGACGGAGGAAGGCATCGGCAAATGGCTGCAGTTCGATCTCGGTCAAGTGCGCGAGGTGAGCAGCGTGGCGCTGGCGTTCTACGCAGGCAATACGCGCACCGCCAATGTCGATATCGTGCTCTCAGAGGATGGCGACAATTGGACGACGGTGTTCAGCGGCAGCAGCAGCGGCACGACGCAGGACCTGCAGTTTTTCGATTTTGCCGCTACGTCGGCCCGTTACGTGAAGGTGATCGGCCGTGGCAACAGCCAGAGCGCCTGGAACAACATTACCGAAGCGGGCGTGTTCGACAGCAACCCGTTTCTGAAAGCCGTTTCGCTTACGGCGCCGCAGCCGCGCATCGTGCTTGGCCAAAGCGCCGCACTCACGCTGTCCGGCACGATGAGCGATTCCACGCCGGCCAGCTTTGCGGGCGCGGAGGTGCGGTTTACCAGCGATTTGCCGTCTGTGGCGAGCGTGGACGCAAACGGAGTTGTGACCGCAGGCGGCATCGGCACGGCGACGATCAGTGCGGTCATCCGGCTGAACGGGCAGACGCGTTTGGCGAGCATGGCGATTGCCGTGTACGACGGCACGAATGCGGTTTCGCTCGCGCCGGCGGACGATGCGTATACGGTGTCGTGGCGGACGAACGACAACTTCGGCAGCCAGACGACGATGGAGGTCAAATCGTCGCCGAGCGATCCCGGCACGTCCCGATATGGTTACATGAAATTCGATCTGGCGCCGCTGGCGGGCGAGAGCCGGATTGTCAGCGCCAAGCTGCACTTGTTCGCGATTAAAAAAACGTCGCTCGCCCCCGGCAATGAGGCGGACCTCACGCTCTATGGCGTCGCCGACGACACGTGGACGGAGACGGCGCTGACGGCGGCGAACCGGCCGGCGTTCGGCGCAGCGCTTGCGTCGGGCGTCGTGGCGGCGCAGGGCAACTGGGTCGCGCTGGATGTGACGTCCTATGTGTATGCGCAATATGCCGGCTCCCCCGGCGACGGCGTCGCCAGCTTCGGCATCGGCACTCAGACGAGCGAAGGCTACCTCGCCATTCAGAGCAAGGAGGTCGGCAACGCCAATTCCCGGCCATATCTGGAGGTGACGACGCGGGAAGGAGCGCCGCCGGCCACGCTCGCCTTGTCTCCGGCGGAGCCGGAAGGGCTGAACGGCCGGTATGCGTCGCCGGTGACGGCCACGCTCGGTTATGCCGATCCGTACCCGACGGGCGCTTCGCTCGAGTACAGCCTTGACGGCGAGACGACCTGGCTGCCGTATACCGCGCCGCTGCTGTTCGACCAGGACGGCACGTACGAGCTGCGTTACCGGGCCAGGGACGGCAGCGGCAACCCCGGGCTCGTGCACAGCCGGACGTTTGCGGTCGACGTGACGGGGCCCACGGCGACGATCGCCTACAGCGTCGAAGCGGCGACGTACGGCGGCACCGTGGCGACGCTCGTGCCGAGCGAGCCGGTGACGGTCACGAACAACGGCGGCTCGTCCAGCTACACGTTCCGCGCCAACGGCAGCTTCACCTTCGCTTTCGTCGACGCGGCAGGCCGTACGGGCACGGCCACGGCGTCCGTCTACTCGATGAGCAGCGCGAACCTTGCGCCGACGGACGACGCTTATACGGTCGTTTGGCGGACGAACGACAACTTCGGCAGCCAGACGTCGATGGAGATCAAAAATCCGCCCAGCGACCCCGGCGCCTATCGCAACGGGTACATGAAATTCGATTTATCGTCGCTTGCGGGCGGCAGCCGGATCGTCAGCGCCAAGCTGCACCTGTTCGCGATCAAAAAAACGTCGCTCGCCCCCGGCAACGAGGCGGACCTCACGCTTTACGGCGTCGCCGACGATACGTGGACGGAGGCGGCGCTGACGGCGGCGAACCGGCCGGCGCTCGGCAGCGCGCTCGCGTCCGGCGTCGTGACGGCGGCGGGCAACTGGGTCGAGCTGGACGTGACGCCGTACGTGTACGCGCAGTACGCCGGCTCCCCCGGCGACGGCATCGCGAGCATCGGCATCGGCACGCAGACGGTTGAAGGGTACCTGGGCATTCAGAGCAAGGAGGTGGCGAACCCTGTCTACCGGCCGTATTTGACGGTGACGACGGCGGCGAATTAGCGGCGGGTGATGCGCCGGCGTATGGCCGGGCCAGTGGCCCGGCGGCTGGCTGGGCGGCCGGGCGAATAAGCAATAAAAGATGGCCTATTTGCCCGATTTCCCGCCTCGCCGCACAAATAGCCAGTGATTTCACTGGCTATTTGTCGCATATTGCTTTCATTTGGCCTTTTCGGCGCGAATAGCCAGCGTTTTCGCTGGCTATTTTGTTGCGCCTACCTCATTTTGGCGAAATAGGCCATTTTTTATGGCTTATTTTGCCGTAGCAGCTTGAGCGCTTCGTCCAGCTCCCAGTCCAGCGTAAGCGCCTCGTAGTTCGACCACCGTTTACCAAGGTTGCAGACCTGGTTGCTTTTGACGGTGGGAATTTTTTTCCAGGACGGATTGTCCGTCAGCTCCTTGTACTTGCCGTCCGCTTCCGCGCTGTCTTCGACGGAGATCGTGCCAAAACGCTGTAAGGCTGAAATCAGCCTTATTTCGTCCGTTACTCGCCGAAAATGCCGCTGTAAGGCTGAAATCAGCCTTATTTAGCTCGCCGCACGCCGAAAACGTCGCTGCAAGGCTGAAATCAGCCTTATTTCGTCCGCCGCTCGCCGAAAATGCCGCTGTAAGGCTGAAATCAGCCTTATTTAGCTCGCCGCACGCCGAAACGTCGAATCAGCCTTATTTCGTCCGCCGCTCGCCGAACCGCCGTTGTAAGGCTGAAACTGATGCGCTAAATGCCTCGCGGAGGGCCCGCGGCGACGCAGCAGCGCATGAAACATGCGCTAAAAGCCCCGCGGAAGGCCCGCGGCGACGCAGCAGCGCATGAAACATGCGCTAAAAGCCCCGCGGAGGGCCCGCGGCGACGCTGCAGCGCATGAAACATGCGCTAAAAGCCCCACGGAGGGCCCGCGACGACGCTGCAGCGCATGAAACATGCGCTAAATCCTTCGCTGGGGGCCCGCGGCGACGCTGCAGCGCATGAAACATGCGCTAAATCCCGCGCCTCCGGCTGCCCCGCCGCCCGGGGGGCTTATTTTGCGCCGCCATCAGTGAATATCGTGCTTCTTGAAGCTGCCGCCTTTCACTTCCGCCACGTCGTACACCATAATGAAGGAGTTCGGATCGATGTTCTGGATAATTTCCTTCATCTTGCTTTCTTCGAGCCGGTTGACGACGCAGGTGATTTCCTTGAACGATTCGTTGGAGTAGCCGCCTTGCACGATGTTGTACGTGGCGCCGCGCCCCAGGCGGTCGCGGATCGTTTCAACCATGATTTCGGGCTGGCGGGTAATGATTTTGAACGTTTTGGCGCCGCTGAGCCCTTCTTCGACGATATGGATCACTTTGGAAGCGATGTAGTACGCGATGCCCGACAGGATTGCCCCCTGCAGGCCGAACACGCTGGAGACGACGATAAACACGAACAGGTTCAGGAACAGGATAAGATCGCTCGTGCCAAAAGGCAGCTTGCGCGACAGCAGCACCGCCAGCATGTCGATGCCGTCCAGAGCGCCGCCGTTGCGCAGCGCCAAACCCATGCCGAAGCCGATAATGATGCCGCCGACAACGGTGATGAGCAGCGTGTCGCCTTCAATGATCGGAGAGAGATGATGCATGACGGAAGTGCCGATCGCCAGGGAGGCGATGCCGAGGATCGAGTTGATGGCGAAGCTTTTGCCGATTTGTTTGTAGCCGAGGAAAACGAACGGAATGTTCAGCACGGCGATCAGGACGCCCAGCGGCAATTCGAACAATTCGTAGCCGACGATGCTCAGGCCCGTCACGCCGCCGTCCGACACGTTGTTCGGGATCAGGACGGTTTCCAGGCCGTAGGCGGTGATGAAGGAGCCGACGATTACTGCCAGCGCCCGCAATATTTTTTTGAGAATGGCTGGTTTTACAGGGTGTTCATTTTCATGCGTTGGCTTCATGTCGCAACCTCATTTCCTAGTATCACAGTCCGTAATACCATTATTAACGTTCCGGGGGGGCGGATTGCAAGTTTTGAAGGCGTTTTCGCCAAAAAAAATCGCATGTCGTCCCATTGCACGTTAGGCCGCGTTAGGCGCAATTACGCACTTTACTTACCCCATCAGAATTTATAAGATAAGTTTGCGAAGCTGACGAATAAATTTGAATTGGCGATAAAACCTGCCTCTCCCGGGAACCCAGCAAAGTACCCGGACTTCGCTTCGCAGCTTCACGTCGCTTGGTGGGGCGGAAGTGCGGTCGCTCATCTTGGAAAAGCATCGATAGAAGTTTTCTCACTCATGCGCATAAAGTTACGACAATGGTTCCCAAGAGCTGCCGGAAGGCAGCGCCATATGACAGGAGGATTGCGGACATGAGCACCATTCGCATCGGCATGATCGGCACCGGCGGCATCGCCGGCTGGCATGCGCGCCAACTGCAGGAACTGCCGGAAGTCGTCATCGCGGCGATCGCCGACACCAGCGCGGACAACCGCGCCGCTTTTACGGACAAATACAACCTGCACGGGGCGGGACAATTTGCGGATTACCGCGACATGCTGGCGCAGACGGAGCTGGATGCCGTCGTCATCTGCTCGCCGCATACGCTGCACTTCGAGCAGGCGACGGAAGCGCTGAAGCGCGGCCTTCACGTGCTGCTGGAGAAGCCGATGACTTGTTCGTCCGCCGAAGCGGAGCAACTGATCGAAACGGCCAAACAAGCGGACCGCAAACTGCAGGTGTCGTACCAGCGGCATTTCCAGCCGGAGTTCCTCTATATCCGCGACGCGATCGCCCGCGGGGAAATCGGCAAGCTGACGAGCGTCACCGCTTCGCTGTACCAGGAATGGGGGATCGCAACAACCGGCTCCTGGCGGCAAAATCCGGCCTTGTCCGGCGGCGGCTTCCTGATGGATTCCGGCAGCCATATCATCGACGTGCTGCTCTGGACGACCGGGCTGACGCCGATCGAAGTGAAGCCGCAGCTGCACATGCACGGCACGGCCGTCGAACTGGACACGTTTACGTCGATTCGTTTCGCCGAAGGCGCGGTGGCGGGCCTCAATCTGGTCGGAAATGCGCCGTGCTGGCATGAAACGTACGTATTCTGCGGAGAGACGGGCGGCATCTTTTACGACAACGGAAAAATTACGCTGCGCCGGTTCCGGCAGGAAGCGGTCGTCCCGGAGCTTCCGCCGCAAACGACGAACCAGGACAAAAGCTTCATCGACGCCATTCTCGGCAAGCATGAGGTGTTGGTGCCGGGCGATTTTGCGCTGAAAGTGGTGACGTTGTCGGAAATGATTTACCAGGCGGCGGACTACAATCCGCAAGGCGTCGTCTTGCTGGACGGCGAACAAACGGCCTGACGCTCAAGCGGCAGGAGGACATAACTTCGAGCAGCCGGCAGGAATATCGCAGCCGGCGGGCGAAGTTTTATGGCGAAGCGTCTTTCAATCGCAAGCGCCGGGAGGCAAAGCATGAAGCAGCTTTTACTGCCGGGCACGTCGCTTGACGTGTCCCGCATTGCGCTCGGCACCGTGCCGCTGGGCACCGCGCTGGACGATGCCGCGTCGTTCCGGATGATCGACACGTACGTGGAGCGGGGCGGCAATTTGCTCGATACGGCGGCCGTTTACGCCAACTGGATCAACCCGGAACCGAGCGCCAGCGAAAAAGCGATCGGCCGCTGGCTGAAGCGGCGGGGCGGCGCCCGGGGGATTGTCATTTCGACGAAGGGCGGGCATCCTCCGCTTGGGGCCATGCAGCAGTCGCGGCTCTCGGAGGCCGACATCTCGGCTGACGTGCACGACAGCTTGCGGCACCTCGGCGTGGACGCCATCGATTTGTACTGGCTGCATCGCGACGACGCGAACCGGCCGGCGGGCGAAATCGTCGAAACGATGAACAATCAGGTCAAGGCCGGCCATATTCGTTATTTTGGCTGCTCGAACTGGCGGCCGGAACGGATCGCGGAAGCGCAGGCGTATGCGCGCGAGCATGGGCTGCAGCCGTTTGGAGGCAGCCAGATTTTGTGGAATTTGGCCGCCATCAATCCGGGCTCCATCGGCGACAAGACGCTTGTGACGATGGATGAAGCCGCTTACGGCTACTACCTGGAGGCGGGTATGGCGGTGTTCGCTTACACGTCGCAGGCGCAAGGCGTGTTCAGCAAGCTGGCGGCCGGCGGCCCGGACAGCCTGAAGGAAGGCGTGCGGCGAGTCTATTGCAACGATACGACGCTGGCCAGGCTGGAGCGGGCGCAGCGGCTGGCGGCGCGTCACAACGTGCCGGTGTCGGCGATCGTGCTGGGCAGCCTGACGAACCGGCCGTTTCCGACGGTGCCGATTATCGGCCCTGCATCGGTGGAACAATTGGAACAGTCGCTGGAAGGGGCGGACATTGTGCTGACCCCGGAAGAGCTGCGGTCATTGACCGAACCGGCGGTCGTCTGAACGGATGACGTTCTGGCGAATGCAATGCCATCGAACATGAGGGAACTATTTTGAAGGAGGAACTTTCAGGCAATGGGAGCAAACGATAAAATCCGAATCGGCGTCATCGGCGCCGGCAACATCGGCAACGTCCACATCCGCGATTACAAAAAGCTTGGCAACGAATGCGAGGTTGTTGCCGTCACCGATACGTATTTGCCGCTGGCGGAAGCGCGCGCCAAGGAATACGACATTCCGCACCTGTTCAAATCGCCGGAGGAGCTGATCGCCAGCGACATCGTCGACGCGGTCAGTATTTGCGTGCCGAACCAGTTTCATGCGCCGCTGACGGTGCAAGCGCTCGAAGCCGGCAAACACGTGCTGCTGGAGAAGCCGATGGCCATCGGCCTCGAAGCGGCCAAACAAATTATGCGGGCCAAGGCGGCTTCCGACAAAACGCTGATGATCAGCCACCAGATGCGCTGGGAGCATGCGGCGCAAATCGTGAAGAAGCAAGTGGAAGCCGGCGAGCTCGGCAAAATTTACACGGCCAAAACCGGCTGGTACCGCCGCAAGGGCATCCCGGGCTGGGGCACCTGGTTTACGCAAATGAGCCAATCCGGCGGCGGACCGCTGATCGATATCGGCGTGCATATGCTCGACTTGGCGCTTTATTTGATGGGCAATCCGAAGCCGGTTTCGGTATTCGGCTCGACTTACGCCGAGTTCGGCCCGCGCAAACGCGGCATCGGCACGTGGGGAACGCCGAACTGGAACGGCATTTACGATGTCGAAGATTTGGCCACGGCGCTGATCAAGATGGAGGACGGCTCGTCCCTGACGCTGGAAGTGAGCTGGGCCGTACACATGGACACCGACAGCACGCCGTTCATTCACCTGATGGGCACCGAAGGCGGCGCCGCGCTGCGCGGCAGCAAAGGCAAGTTCCTGACGGAGAAGTTCGACCGTCCGATCGAAACGGAGTTCACTTCTCCGGAGAACGACGAAGGCAGCCGCATCCGGCTGAGCCGCCACTTCCTCGAGTGCGTGCGCGAAGGCAAGGAGCCGATTACGTCGGCGATGAGCGGCTTTACGAACAATCTTATTCTCGACGCGATTTACCAATCGTCGCGCACCGGCGAGCTCGTGAAGCTCGACTGGAATTTCTAGCATTCGGAGGGAAAACGCAATGTTGAGAGGATTAACGGGCGCCGGACTCGGCAATGTCGGCGGCGGTCAGAACTTGATCCGGTTGGCGGGCCAATACGGATTTCAGGCGGTTGACGTGGACGCCAAAGGGCTGGTCGACGACCTCGGGGTGGAAGGCGCGCGCGCTTTGCTGCAGGAGAACGGCGTCGTGCTCGGCTCGATCGGGCTCAGCGTCGACTGGCGCACCACCGAAGAGAAGTTCCGCGAAAGCCTGGCGAACCTGCCGGCTCAGGCGGCTGCGGCTGCGGCGCTTGGCGGCACGGCTTGCTGCACATACATCCTGCCGGCGACGGACGAGCCTGCGGCGCATTATGCGCTGATTACGACGCGGCGGCTGCGCACATGCGCGCAAATTCTCGGCGCTTACGGCATCCGCCTCGGCCTCGAGTACGTGGGGCCGCATCACCTGCGCACGCGCTGGGCGCATCCGTTCGTCCGCACGCAGCAGGAGACGCTCGACTGGATCGCCGCAATCGGCGAATCGAACGTCGGTTTGCTGTTCGATTCGTACCATTGGTACACGAACGAAATGACGCTGGACGATATTACGGCGCTGAAGGCGGAGCAGATCGTCCACGTGCACATCAACGACGCGCCGGACGTGCCGGTTGCCGAAGCGCTCGACAACGGCCGGCTCTACCCGGGCGAAGGGGTCATCGACCTCGCCGGGTTCCTGAAGGCGCTGCGTACGATCGGCTATGCCGGTCCGGTATCGCAGGAAATTCTCACCCAGCAGCCGCCGACGGATTCGCCGGAAACGCTGCTGGAACGCTCCCGGCGCGGTTTTGATAAAGTGTTCGCCGCAGCGGGGCTGTAAGAAGATCCATTCACGGGCGGCCCGACGAAAATAGCCAGTGTTTTCACTGGTTATTGTGAGCGAATCGCTTCCAAATCGAACTTTTCTAATGAATAGCCAGCGATTTTGCTGGCTATTTTTTTGCTTTCGTCGATTTTGGGCGGAATAGCCAATCAAACATGGCTTATTTGTGGGGGAGGCAGCGTCGCTTGAAAGGCGCCTGGCGAGGAATTCGCCGGAAATCGGCGGAAACAGCAACTTTCCCGTCCGCGCGCGCGTCCAATTATCGGGAGAAGTACCGTACATACCAAAGAGAAGGAGACGAATCCCCCGTGAAAAAGAAAGTGGCAACCGTTTGCACGGCGGCCGTTCTGCTGACGCAAACGGCATGGGCGGCGGCGGAGACGCCCGTACCCGCCCCGGTTCCGCAAGAGCAGGTCCGGGAAGCCCGGCAACCGCTGAAATCCCCGTGGGACGACTTGACGTCGCTCCGCCCGTCGACCGATACGCTGAAAGTTTGGCTGGAGCGTTCCTCCGCCATCATGTTCGAGCAAGAATTGATCATCGACAACGATTCCACCTTCGCGCCTTACCGCTCGCTGCTGGAAGCGCTTGGCTTCCGTGCGGACTGGAACGAAGCGGCCGGTCAAATTACCGCCGCCAAAGACAAACTGACGATCGTCTTCACCGTGGACAGCGACAAGGCGCTGGCGAACGGGGAAAGCCGGCAACTGCCGGCCCCGGTCCGGCTGCATGACGGCGTGCCGTACGTGCCGCTGCGTTTCGTTGCCGAGGAAGACAAACGCGAAGTGACGTGGGACGGCTTCAATCGCAGCATCTCGATCGGCGAATCGCTTCTGGGGCCGGTGCGGATCGAAATGGCGGCCAGCACTCCGGCTTGGCAGGATGCCGGTTTTGCCGATTTGAGCGGGAAGCTGGAGAAGGCGACAGGGAACAAGCTGTCTCTGACGCTGATCGGCGGCGACATGTATCTGATGAAAATGAATGTCATGCTGGCCGCCGGTGAGCCGGACGATATTATGCTGCTGCCGGATTCGGCCACTTACAGCGCCGAGCTGGTCGACAGCCTGTTCTGGGATTTGACGCCATATTTGGCCGATTATCCGCATTTGGCCGCTCAGGTGAAGCTCATGCAGGAGCACGCGGTGTCGCCGGGAGGGAAAGTATACGGCATTCCGCTGCTGCAATCGCCGTTTGACGGCCGGTTCCCGGTCATCCGCCAGGATTGGCTGGACGTCTTCGACCTGCCGTTGCCGACGACGATGGAGGAGCTGTACGCCGCGATGCAAGCGTTCACGCAGCGCGATCCCGACGGGAACGGCAAAAACGATACGCTCGGCATGACCGGAGCGATCGATGGCGCGGGGCTTGGCGGTTTCGCCTGGATCGAAAACGTGTTCAACGAAAGCGGGGGGCGGCTTGCCGTTCGCGACGGACGGGCGATCGATACGGTGACGGAGCCCGGCACCCGCGATGCGCTGAAGTGGCTGTACCAGGCTTATGCGGAAGGGCTGGCGGCCAAAGATTTTCCGGTGGTGAACGCGGAGCAGGCGCAGCAATTGATGAACGACGGGAGAGCCGGTCTGGCGGCGATGACGCTGGCGGAGGCGCGGGAGACGGAGAAACGTCTGCAGGAGACGAATCCGCGGGCGAAACTGACGCCGCTTGTGTCGCTGCGCGCGCCGGGAGGCGAAGCCGTGGTGCCGCTGACGGCCGGCAACGGCGGTTCGTTCGCCGTACCGCGGCAAGTAACCGCGGCGAAGCTGCCGCTGGTGCTCGCGTTCCTCGACCGCGTCTATGCGCTGGCGGAGAGCGGAGCCGCAGCCGAAGGCGCCGGGCTGAACGAACAGGACCGCGCCTTGCTGGCGGGAGTGTTCGGTTCGGCGGGGAGCGAAGCGGCCGACGACGCCGTGCTGGAAGCGCGCGAAGCGGCCGGCTTTGCTGGACAAATATTACTGGACCGGCCGATCGACATGGACGATCAGGAGGCCGGCATCTCGCTGGCGCAGCGCATCCAGCAGGCGAAGCTGAAATACGTGCTCGGCGCGACGCCGATTGCGGCCTGGGATCTATTCGTCGGCGAGCTGAAAGCGGACGCGAGCTACTCGAGCTGGCTGGGCCAACGAACCGGCGGTGCGGAACCGGGGAAATAGCGAGCGAAAATAAAACCAAAGCCATTCGTGGACTCCGATTGCGGTACGGGAGTCTGCGGATGGCTTTTTCGCGTGCGGATCGGTTCTTCTTCGATGCCGGATGAGCAACACGACCAGTTTTGTAAGTTTTCTGTCATCCACGGTTGGTAAAATGGTCCTAGGATCGTTGTCGAATGCCGACGAAATACGGAAAGGAATGAAGATTGGTTATGAAATGGCACGAAGGTCGGAGAAAGCTGTCGATACTCCTTGTTCTGCTGCTGGCATTGCTGCCGGCATTAACGATGCCGGCGCCGGCGCTGGCCGGGGACAGCCAGACGGAGGAAGGTACGGCCCCGGAAGTATATTCCTTCGGCAGAGGCGGTACCGAACGCGGCTACGATAGCCCGCTGGTTCAGTCGACGCCGCGGCTGGTCGACAGCTTGTCGGGAAAACGGATTGTCGCCGTTGCCAATGGCTACCGGCATACATTGGCGTTGTCCGTGGACGGGGCCGTTTATTCGTTCGGCAGCAACCCGCACGGCGAACTGGGGACGGGCAATCGGTTGGATCAGGCGCTGCCGGCGCCGATTGCAGTGCCCGGCCTCGGCGCAGGCGACAAAGTGACGGCGATTGCCGCCGGGATGAACACTTCGTTTCTGTTGACGGCGTCCGGGGCAGTCTACTCCTTCGGCATGCAGGACCGCGGCCAGCTCGGTTTGGGGCCGGGGGTCGGACCGGATGTAACGGTACCGACCCACGTTCCGTTGGCGGAACCGGTTGCGGCGATTTCCGCCGGTACGAGACATACGCTGCTCCTGACAGTGAGCGGGAACGTATATTCCTTCGGCAGCGATTGGTCCGGGCAGACGGGACTGGATATTTACGACCCGTCTCCTTACATCGATATGGCCGATGTGCCGACACTTATTACGCAAGGATTGCCAAACGGCATGAAAGCCGCTGCCGTAGCCGCGGGCGGCAGCCATTCGTTGGTCGTGATGGAGGACGGGACGCTCTATACGTTCGGCGACAACAATTATGGACAACTGGGCAGATACGACGATTACAACTTGCCCGCGATCCCGCGTCCGGTCGATCCGGCCGTATTCGGCGGCAAAAAAATCGTTGCCGCATCCGGCGGCGCGAATCATTCGCTTGTGCTGACGGAGGACGGCATCGTCTACTCGTTCGGCCAAGGCTATGACGGCCAACTCGGGAGCGAGCCGCTGGAAGACGGCATTCGGCGAAATCCGGCTCCGATTCCGAAGGCTGCCTTCGGCGGCGAGCGAGTGGTGCAGTTGGCGGCGGGAGAGTTTTTTTCAATGGCGTTGACGGAGTCGCGCAAGCTGTACACGTTCGGCAGGGAAGAGAACATCGGCCAGGGCGGAACGGGCAATGCGGCTTCGCCCAAGCTCCTGACGATTGTCGGCGTCGCCATCAAGAAGATCGACGCCGGGACTTCGGATGCGTTCCTGATCTCGGAAGGGCCTTCGTCCATCAACGTGCCGGATTCGCCGACAGACGTCGTCGCTGTGCCAGGCAACGGGCGGATCGACGTATCGTTCGTGGCGCCGACTTACGACGGGAACAGCGCCATTACCGGCTATACAGCCTACGCTCGGGCGGGAGCGTCCGTCGTGTCCGGGCAAGCCGCCGGCAGCCCGATTGCGATTGAGGGGCTGACCAATGGCGTACCGTACACCGTTACGGTGACGGCGACCAACATCAAGGGCGAATCGGCCGCATCGGTGTCCGCGCTGGGGGTGACGCCGCAGTTGCCCGCCGCAAGCGGGTACGGCACATTCTCATTCGGCGACAACGGCGGCGGCCAGCTCGGACCTCGCGCAAGCGACGCCAACGCCACGAACGCGCTGTTCGGCATCGCGGGACTTCCCGCCGACGTCGTTGGCGCGGCGGCGGGAAGCACGCATACACTTGCGCTGACGGCGAGCGGGGCGGTATATGCGTTTGGTTACGCCGATATCGGCCAGATGGGCGTCGGAGCCACGACAGCAGCGAATCCGACCCGAATAACGGCGCTGCCGGACGACCCCGTTGCGGCGGTAGCTGCCGGTCCGCGCCACTCCTTGCTGCTGACGGCGTCGGGCGCCGTCTATTCGTTCGGCAGCGGTTCGTTCGGCGAACTTGGCCATGGCGACGAAGCTCCGCGCAGCTTGCCGGCCCGGATCGATGCGCTTGCGGGCAAGCCCGTCGCCGCCATCGCGGCTGGAGGCAACTTTTCGCTGGCACTTACGGTGCAGCATGAAGTTTATTTTTTTGGGCTACGGTATGTGCCCGAGCTTGGCTATATTTCGGAGCAGCTGTCGCCTGTCCGAATTGTCGGAGATTGGGCGCCGGACGAACGGCCGATCGCGATTGCCGCCGGTTCGGTGCATATGCTGGTGCTGACCGACAAGGGCAGTGTCTACTCGTTCGGACTTGGCGCCGTCGGTCAGCTAGGTCACGGGGACAACGCGCTGAAGGGCGTGCCGACGCGTATTGCCGGCCTGCCCGCCGGCGACAAGGCGGTGGCGATCGCCGCGGGCGGCACCAACTCTCTCGTGCTTACCGAATCGGGCGCAATCTATGGCTTCGGCAGCAATGCGAACGGGCAGCTCGGGCAAGGAGACCGCATCGGCCGCAACACGCCGACGGCGATCGCCGCGCTTGCCGGCAAACGGGCCGTCGCTATCGCAATGGGGGACGATCATTCGTTTGTGGCGACCGAGTCGGGAGGGAACTACGCGTTGTACGCTTTCGGCGACGGCGCTTACGGCCAGCTTGGCCTCGGCAATGCCGAGGACCGGCTGTCGCCGGTGCCGGTCGGCGCGTTTGCCGGCAAGAAGGTGCTTGCGCTCGCGCCCGGCGCCCGGCATACGATCGTCGTGGCGAAAAATCCCGGCTCCGATACCGCCGGACCGGCGATCGCAGGCGCGGCGGTCGCTGCGGACAACGCCTATATCGACCTGACGGCAAGCGAGGGCGTTTTCCGCACGCGCGCCGGGACGGGCGGCTTGCTTCCCGGCCAACTGGCGCTTGATTTTGCCGGCAACGGAGGCAACGCCGCCGGGGCGTCCATTGTCGATGTGCGCCGGCCCGATGACGAGACGGTCGCGGCAGCGGGGGCGTTGACCGGCGGCGAAACGACGGTGCGCGTCTTTCTGCGTACAACCGGAACGCCCTCCGGCGTCGAAACGGCAACGCTTCGGCCGGTGAACGGGCTGGCGGTCTTCGATGCCGCCGGCAATGCGATGCCCGGGGCGCAAACGACAGGCGCGCTGCGGTTGAAGGACAGGCTCGCGCCAACGATAGTGTCCGCGGTGCGGGACGACGACACGCATGTGACCGTGACGCTCAGCGAAAATGCCGCCGGCCTCGACAACCCGCACGACGGCGGATTTGCCGTGAAGGAAACGGGCGGAACGGCAATGTATGCGGTAACGTCTACCGCAAAAGGAGCCGATGCGAAGCATGTGGTGCTGACGATAGAAGACATGGGCGAATCGGGCAAGGAAGGCGTGACGGTCGACTATACGGCCGGCGGGCGCGGCGCGGTGGCCGACGAGGCGGGCAATGCGCTCGGCACGGCGGCGGAAGCGGCAACGATTGCGGCATGGGATGCGGTGCCCCCTGCGTTCGTGGATGCGAGACGCATCGACGATACGCATCTGGAAGTGACGCTGAGCGAGGAGGCGTATCGCATTGCGCAAACGAACGACGGCGGATTCACCGTCAAGGAAACCGGAAGCGCGACGATTGCTTACGCCGTTGCCGCGATCGCCGAAGGCGCCGATGCCAGGCATGTCATTCTGACCGTTGCCGAAATGGGCGTTTCGGCCAAAGAGGGCGTCACGATCGGGTACTCGGCGACCGGCAACGGCACGCTGGCGGACAAGGCCGGCAACAAGATGGCGAGCATGGAGACGGTGAAAGCGATCGGATACTGGGACCGGACGGCGCCGACGATAACGTGGGGCGCGCTCGGCGCAGACAACGCCTATTTCGATGTAACGGTTACGGAAGGCGTCTACTCGACCGTTTCGGGAACCGGAGCGCCCGGTACTTCCCATATGGTTCTCACTCAAACGGCCGGCGGAAATGCGACATCGATCGCGGTCCAGGCTTTGGCGAAAACCGACGGCACGACGCCTGCGACAGCCTCGCCGCTGACAGGCGGCGAAACGGCGATTCGCGTATTTCTGTCCGTCGACAAGCCGCCGAGCGGCACGGAAAAGATTACCGTACAGCTGCCGAACTATTTTTATTTCCTGTATGACAAGGCGGGGAACGCGGCCATCGCCGCTCCCGCCCAGCACATATACACGCTGAACGATCAACTGGCGCCCAAAATGCTGGGAGCGTCTTTGGGAACAGATTCATCCACGCAAATTGTCGTACAGCTAAGCGAAAACGTGCCGGACGCGGACATCGTCAAAGCCGGCGACGGCGGTTTTACCGTCGAGGAGACGGGCAGCGGCGGGGCGGTCGTTTACCCGGTTCGTGCAATCGTCAAAGGAGCCAGCAGCCGTCAAATCGTGCTGACCGTCGATTCTTTTGCGCGATCGGGCGGGAAAGGGATCACGGTTGTCTACACGAAGGGCGGCAACGGCACGATCAAGGATGCGGCCGGCAACGAAATGGCGGACGGATCGGCAACTCTATCGGCCTGGGATCGCGGGCCCAGTCTGCAAGAAGCGATCCATTACGGCAATGCGTATGTGGACGTTCCTTTCAGCGAAGGCGTATATGGTTCGGGGGACGGATCCGGCGCATTGGACGAGTCGTTCTTCGAGCTTGTATTTTCGGATAATGGCGGGACGCTGGTCAATGCCGTCATCGCTTCGGTCAGACAAGCGGACGGAGAAGTGGAAGAAACGGCTTCCCCGCTCACCGGAGGCGAAACGAAGATACGTTTCTTCCTTGCGCTTGACGGCGTGCCGAACGGGTACGAAACGATGCGGATTTCGGTCGTTAAGCCGATATACGACGAATTCGGCAACGAGTTCGAAGGGGAAACGACAACAAATGAGATGTATTTCTATGATTTGGATGCGCCCCAAATCGTTTCTGTGGAGCGGGTCAGCGATACGAGCATTCGCCTGACCTTCAACGAGTATATCGGCATCTTCGACGACCAATGGAATATTTACGACGAATACTTGTGCAGCGATGGCGCCAATGAGTGCGCCGGCTTTGCGGTGGAACAAACGGGGAGCGAAGGCGATCCCGCTCTTGCTTACCCCGTAAGCGCCATTCGGCTCGATACGGATACGTACATGGCGCTCGAACTGACGGCAGCCGATATGGGAAGGGCCGCCAAGGAAGGCGTAACGGTCAAATATATCGCCAGCGGCTATCTGCTTGTCGGGGATTATGCGTATGTGCCGAATCCGCTCGTTTTGCCTGCCGAAGGCGTCCAGGTTCCCGCCTGGGACACCGTTGCGCCGACCGCGTCGGACGCGGACTATACGCTGAGCGGCGACTATGCGGATTTTGCGTTCAGCGAAGGCGTATATACATCCGAAGACGGCACCGGCGGCTTGACCGCGGCGGATTTCGAGCTGACGTTCGCCGCGGGCGGCGGCCATGCAACGGGAGCGTCGATCGTGGCGGTCGCGCAAGGCGATGCGGCTACGGCAGCCGAAGCGTCGGCTTTGCACGGCGGCGAAACGGCGGTGCGCGTATTTTATGCCGTCGCCGGTACGCCAAGCGGCGCGGAAACGATCACGATCGCGCCGAAGAGCGGCGCCGCGGGAGCCGCGATTTACGACCGCGCGGGCAACGCGCTGGCGGCCTATGCGGGCGCCGCCGCGGCAACGCTGCCGGACCGGCTGGCGCCGACGATCGTCAGCGCGTCGCGTTTGGACGACACGCATATCGACGTCGACCTGAGCGAGCCCGCGACCGGGCGCAGCAAATTGGGCAGCGGCGGCTTCGCCGTAACGGAGACGGGAACGTCGGGCGGCTCCGCCGTCGCTTATGCCGTCGCGGGCATCGCTGCCGTCGGCGTCAATAGCGTCCGGCTGACGGTAGCCGATATGGGCTTGTCGGCGAAAGAAGGAGTCACCGTGACGTATACGGCCGGCGTGGCGGAGGACGGCACGATTGCCGACGGCGTCGGCAATGCCATGGCGACGGATGCTGTCGGCGCAGCGGCGGCTGCCTGGGATACCGATGCGCCGAGCGTCTCCGCGGTCGAGTACCGTACGGACTTCGCTTATGCCGACATTACGGTCAACGAAGGCGTATATGGCACGGCAAACGGCACGGGCGGCGTGTCCGCATCGGCGTTCGAGCTGACGTTCGCCGCGGGCGGCGGCACGGCTGCCGGCGTGTCGATTGCGGCGGTGAAACGTCCTGACGCAACGACTCTCGAGGAGGCGACGGCGCTCGGCGGCGGCGAAACGACGATCCGGCTGTTCTATGCAGTGAACGGGACGTCGAGCGGCGCGGAAACGATAGCGGTTTCGACTCGGACCGGCGCGTCCGTCTACGACCGCGCCGGCAACGCGCTGGCGGTCTATGCGGGAGGCGGCGCGGCGGCGTTGCCGGACCGGCTGGCGCCGACAATCGTCGCTGCCGCTCGCGCCGACGACTCTCATCTTGTCGTTACATTAAGCGAGCCGGCGACGGGCCGCGATGCGGTTGGCGATGGCGGTTTCGCCGTAACGGAAACGGGCGGCGCGACAGTCGCTTATGCCGTTTATGCGACAGCCGCCGTCGGGTCCAGCCAAATCCGGCTGACCGTAGCCGATCTGGGCGTGTCGGCAAGGGAAGGCGTCACGGTCACGTATGCGGCGGGCGGCAACGGCGTCGTGGCCGACGCCGCAGGCAACGCGCTGGCGACGAATGCGGCCGGCGCCGAGGTGGCCGCCTGGGATACGGCTGCGCCTGCCTTCGCCGGATTGAGCGCCGGCCCCGCGAACGCGTACGTAGACGTTGCGGTTAGCGAAGGGGTTTACGGCACGGCGAACGGCTATGGCGGGGTGACCGCTGCCGGCTGGAAGCTGGTGTTCGTAGCGGGCAGCGGCGGCGCTGCGCAGGCGGCGATTGCCGCTGCAACACGCACTGACGCGGCAACGGCGGCAGAGGCGACCGCGCTTGCCGGCGGCGAAACGACAGTGCGCCTGTTCCTGACGTTGACGGGCACGGCGAACGGCACGGAAACGATTGCGCTGCAGCCGGCGGATGGCGCGTCGCTGTTCGACCGGGCCGGCAACGCCATTGCGGCCGGCGGGACGGCCGGGCCGATTGCGCTGCGCGACATGCGGCAACCGGAGCCGCAGGGCGAGGATGACCCGCAGCCCGTGCAGCAGCCGGACAAGCAGCCCGACAAGGCGGCAGGCAACGAACCTGCCCCCGGAAGGGAAGGCGGCATCGCCGTTATTGTAGGGGGCGTGGAGCAGGAGCAGCTGGCGACGGCGACGATCGCCGAAGCGGGCGGCCGGCGGACGACGACTGTCGCGTTGGACGAAACCGCCCTGGCGGCCAGGCTGGACACTGCCGATACCGGCGCTTCCGTCGTCGTGCCGGTCCGAAACGGCTCCGCCGCCGTCCACCTCGATTTGAACGGCCGTATGGTGCGCGGCATGGCGAGCGGCGACGCCGTCATCGTCGTACAAACCGAATTTGGTTCTTACGCCTTGCCGGCGAGGCAACTCGATCTCGCTGACATCGCCTTGCAGCTTGACGCCGGCGGCGCCGCGCCGCAAGACATTCGGTTCCGCGTGTCGGTCATGGAGCCGCCTGCAGGCGAAACGGCGATTGTGCCGGGAGGGGAGGACGAAAGCGGCGGCGTCGTGCTGGTGGCTCCGGCGGTCGACTTCCAGGTGACCGCTTCCTATGGAGGCCGGGAAGTGAGCGTCCGGAAGTTCGACGCGTACGTGGAGCGGACGATCGCCATCCCGCCCGGCGTCGATCCGGGCCGCATCACGACAGGCGTGCTCGTGATGCCGGACGGCAGTCTGCAGCACGTGCCGACGAAAGTGGTCGAACGCGGCGGCGCGTATGCTGCAGTGATCAACAGTTTGACGAACAGCCGGTACGCGGTAATCTACAATGCCGAATCGTTCGCGGACACGGTCGGGCATTGGGCGGGAGCTTCCATCGCCAATATGGCGGCGCGGCTGGTGATCCGCGGCGTGGGCGAGCAGCGGTACGAGCCGGATCGGCCGGTGACCCGCGCCGAGTTTGCGGCGATCGCCGTCCGGGCGCTTGGCCTGGCTTCGCATGAGAACGGCGCGCCGTTCCGCGATGTAAGCCCCGACGACTGGTATGCGTCCGCAGCGGCGATTGCGGCCGAATACGGACTGGCGCAAGGGGAGGACGACGGCTCCTTCCGGCCGGAGCGCTCGATCACGCGGGAGGAAACGGCGGCCATTCTCGCCCGCGCGGCGAAGCTTGCCAAGCTGGAGCCGGCACTGTCCGCAGCGGAGGCGGATGCCGCCGTGAACGCCTTCGCGGACGGAGGCGACGTCAGCGGCTGGGCGAAAGAAGCTGTCGCGGCAGCGGTAAGGCTCGGCATCCTGGAAGGCGACGAAGAGCGGCTGTCGCCGCGGGAGGCGATTACCCGCGCGCAAGCGGCCGTCGTTCTGGAGCGGCTGCTGCGCAAAGCGGATTTGATTAACTGACACAGGCTGCGCTCCTCGTCAACCTCCGCCGCTCGGCTTTTATGCCGGGAGGCGGAGGTTTTATTTTTCGACGAATAGCATTTTAGCCAAATAAGCCATATTTCATTGGCTATTTTGCCTAAATGGGAGCACAACCGCAAAATAGCCAGTGATTTCACTGGCTATTCGGCGGAGAAGTGAGATTTTTGGTAGATCGGACGAAATAACCAGTGTTTTCACTGGTTATTTCTGTCGGAGCGGGTGAAATGGCGGGAATAAGCCATTTTTTATGGCTTATTTGGCTGGCGAGCGAGCTGAGGAGGCGCGTTTCGAGCGGAGCGGTCGGGAACAGGCGACAGCTGCGCAGCAAGTTGTGTTCCCGCTGCTAACTGGCTCGTGCGCCAGTCTCGGCGAAACCGGCGAAGCCAACGGGACGCGATTCAAGCGGCCGCTCATCGTTTAAAAGGCCGCTTGCGTCCCGCCCGGCGCTCACTCCTCCGGCAGCGGTCCGACGTAGACCGACTGCGGGCGGAAGATGCGGTTGTTCGCCGCCTGCTCCAGCACGTGCGCCGTCCAGCCGACGACGCGCGCCGCAGAGAACGTCGGCGTGAACAGCTCCGCCGGCATCGCTACCGCCCGCATGACGGCGGCGGCGTAAAACTCGACGTTCGTATACAACCGCCGTCCCGGCTTGTACTCCGCCAGCAGCCGGATCGCGGCTTCCTCCGCGTGCCGCGCCAGATCGAGCCACGGGTCGTCTCCGGCAACCCCGGCGACGACCTCGCGCAAGGCTTCGGCCCGCGGATCGTGCGTTTTGTAGACGCGGTGGCCGAAGCCCATCAGCCGCTCGCCGCGTTCCAGCATCGCGCGCAGCACCGGTTCGGCGCGCTCCTTGGCGCCGATCGCCTCCAGCAGCGCGATGACGCCGGAAGGCGCGCCGCCGTGAAGCGGCCCTTTCATCGCGCCGATGGCGGCGGCAACGGCCGCGTGCAGGTCGGACTCCGTCGAGGCTACGACCCGGGCGGCGAAGGTCGACGCATTCAAGCCATGCTCCATGGCCAATATCATGTAGGCGCTCATCGCGCGCACGTGCGCCGGCTCCGGCTCGCGGCCAAACAGCAGCCGCAGGTAAGCGGCAACGTGGCCTTCCGCCTCGCCAGCCGCCCCCGCGCTTCTCGCCGCTTCCGCTTCGCTGGCCGGCTCCACCCAAGGCAAGCCGGCCAAGCGCCGGTAGCGGTACGCGATGATGACCGGAAGCATGCCGGTCAGCCGGATCGCCTGCTCCGCCGTCGGCGGCCAGGCGGGCTCCGCGCCGAACGTCGCCGCCACCGCGGCCGCCATCGCGTTCATCAGCGGCGCTTCCGGCGGCAGCGCGTCGAGCAGCCGCCGCAGCTCCGGCGTCAGCCGCCGCGCCGCCGCGAGCTGCCCGCGCAGCCGCTCCAGCTGTGCGGCGCCCGGCAGCTCGCCGTACCAGAGCAAATGCGCCGCCTCCTCAAACGTCCGATGCAGCGCCAGCTCCCTGGCGGCATACCCGCGAAAAACCAGCTTTCCCTGCGCGCCGTCCACGAGCCCGATCGACGTTTGCGCCGCTATGATCCCTTCCAGTCCGGCCGCTATCTTTTCCAATCGAATTCGCCTCCATCGTTTGAATTAGCAAAATCATAACATGCCAACTCAATAAATAAAATATTATTAATTCTATTTATTCGATAAATTATACTTATCGGTATCCCTTGATTGACAACATTCGATGGCAATTGCTAGAATTCGAGTAGATGCTGTCGGCAGGCGGAGTTGGACAGTGGAAGTTCGAACGAGAATCGCGATGAATGGGGCCTTGCGAATGAACAGCGATTGGTCGAAGCGTGCATCGATTCTGATCGTGGATGACCAGGAATACAACATCGGCTTGCTGGAGCGGATCCTGAAACGGGCAGGCTTCGATTATTTGACCAGTACGACCGATCCTTTTCAAATCGAACCGTTGCTCCACCGTCGTTTGCCGGATATTGTGCTGCTCGATTTGCATATGCCGGGCATGGACGGCTTCGAGGCGCTGCGGCTGATTCGCGGCATGCAGGAAGAAGGAAGCTACTTGCCGGTGCTCGTGCTTACCGCCGACGTAACGCCGGAAGCGAAGCAGAAAGCGCTGCACGAAGGCGCCAACGACTTCCTGACCAAGCCGTTCGACAAGACCGAAGTTGTCCTCCGCATCGAAAATTTGCTCAACACCCGAAGGCTTCATCTGGAGCTGCAGCATCACAACTCGCTCTTGGAGGAGCGGGTGCTGGAGCGGACGCTCGATTTGGAGAAAGCGAAGTTCGAAATATTGCAGCTGCTCGCCAGAGCGTCCGAGTTCCGCGACGACATGACCGGCCAGCACACACAGCGCGTCGGCTGGCTGTCGGGAGCGATTGCCGGGGAGCTTGGACTCTCCCCTGCGGATGCGGAGCTTGTGCGGCTGGCGGCGCCGCTCCATGACCTCGGCAAAATCGGCATCCCCGACGACATCTTGCTGAAACCCGGCCGATTCACTCCCTCCGAATTCGATCATATGAAGTCGCACACCTCGATTGGCGCCAGCATATTGGAAGGAAGCTTTTTTGCGGTGCTCAAGGTCGCTTACGAAATCGCGCTATTCCATCACGAAAGATGGGACGGCAGCGGTTACCCGAAAGGACTGGCCGGCGATCAAATCCCGCTGGTCGCGCGAATCGTGGCGCTGGCCGACTTCTACGACGCGCTGACGCACGCCCGCCCCTACAAGACCGCCTGGACGCAGGAGGCGGCAGTCGCCGAAATCCGCAAGCAGCGCGGCGCGCATTTCGACCCCTTGGTAGTAGACGCGTTTTTGCGTGTTGTACATAGTGAATCGTTTGGGACAGAACAAGCTTTGCAATCCAACTTTGGGGGAGTGTCGGAATCATGAAAGGCATGGTATTTACTTCGTTTCTGGAAATGGTCGAAAACAAGTTTTCGCTCGAAGTGGCGGATCACATTATCGAAAAGGCCGAGTTGCCTTCGGGAGGCAGCTACACGTCGGTCGGTACGTACGATCACGGCGAAATGATTTCGCTTGTGGTGCAGCTCAGCGGGAAGACCGGCATTCCGGTAGCGGACCTGGTCAAAGTGTTCGGCGAGTATTTGTTCGGCCAGCTTGTAAGCATGTACCCGCAATTTCTCGAAGCGAACCCGACGGCGTTCGACTTGCTGCAGAAGGTGGACAGCTACATCCACGTCGAAGTGCGCAAGCTGTACCCGGATGCGGAGCTGCCGGGCTTCACGTACGACACCAGCGTGCCGGGCGAGCTGCGGATGACGTATCGCTCTTCGCGTCCGTTCGCCGACCTGGCGGAAGGGCTCATTCTCGGCTGTGTCGCCCACTATGGCGAACCAATCGATATCGCGCGCGAAGATGTGACGGACAGCGCGGGCACGTCGGCCCATTTTACACTGAAGAAGCGGGTGTAACGGCATGAGCGATATCGAGTTGCTCCGCAGACAGCTGGAACGGGAGAAAAACGCGCGCAAGGCGGCGGAACGCATCGCCGAGGAGAAAACGCGCGAGATTTATCTGGTCAATCGGGAGCTTGTACAGCTGAACGATCATCTCGAGGAGATGGTCAAGGAGCGCACGGCGGAGCTGGCGCGGGCGCGCGACGAAGCGATCGAGGCGAACCTGACGAAGAGCCAGTTTCTGGCCAACATGAGCCACGAGCTGCGCACGCCGCTCAACGCCATCATCGGTTACAGCGAGATGCTGAAGGAAGAAGCCGAAGATCTGGGCGAGGCGACGTTCGTCGACGACCTGATGAAAATCAACAAAGCCGGCAAACATTTGCTGGCGCTCATCAACGATATTCTCGACATTTCGAAGATCGAAGCGGGCAAAATCGACCTCTACTACGAATCGTGTGACGTATCGTCGCTGATTCATGACGTGCTGACGACCGTGCATCCGCTGGTGGAGGCGAACGGCAACAAGCTCGACATTTCGCTGGCGCCGGGCGAAATGATGACCGACGTGACGAAGCTGCGGCAAATATTGTTCAATTTGCTCAGCAACGCCAGCAAGTTTACGAAGGAAGGCACCATAGCGCTGACCACGGTGCGGGAAGAGCGCGGAGGCGTCGCCGGCTACCGGTTCGATGTCAGGGACACCGGCATCGGCATGACGGCGGAGCAGCTGGAGCGGCTGTTCCAGCCGTTCACCCAGGCGGATTCGTCGACGACGCGCAAATACGGCGGCACGGGGCTGGGGCTGGCGATCAGCCAGCATTTCAGCCAGATGATGGGCGGCGCCATCAAGGTCAGCAGCGATTACGGAAGCGGCAGCACGTTCTCCTGCTGGCTGCCGGAGCAAGCGGTCGGCATCGGCCGCGCGGACGAAGAGCCGACGGACGAATCCGGCGCGGACGATCGTCCGACGGTGCTCGTCATTGACGACGAAGCGTCCGCCCTGCAGTTGGTCGAGCGGTATCTCAGCAAGGAAGGCTGGCGGGTGGCGCTCGCCCAGAACGGACAGGAAGGGCTGCGGCTGGCCCGCAAGCTGCGTCCGAGCGCGATCTGCCTCGACATTCTGATGCCGAGCATGGACGGCTGGGCGGTGCTGACGGAGCTGAAGAACGATCCGGAGCTGGCCGCGATTCCGGTCATCATCCTGTCGCTGACAAACGACAAGCAGCTCGGTTACGCGCTGGGCGCCTCCGAGTTTCTCACCAAACCGATTCATCGCGAGCAGCTGATCGCGGTGCTGGACAAGTATATTGCCAAAGGCACGGCGAACGATGTGCTCGTCATCGAGGACGATGCGACGACCGGCGACATGATGACCAAGCTGCTGGTGCGGGAGGGCTACACCGCCACGCGCGCGGGCAACGGGCGCATCGCGCTGCAGGAGGTCGCCAAGTCGATGCCGAGCCTCATTCTGCTCGACCTGATGATGCCGGAGATGGACGGCTTCCAGTTCGTCGACGAGCTGCGCAAGCACGAAGCGTGGCGCGACATTCCGATCGTTGTCGTGACGGCGAAGACGATTACGTCGGAAGACAGGGCACGGCTGTCCGGCTACGTCAACAAAATCATCCAGAAAGGCGCGTTCGATCGCGAGTCGCTGCTGCGGGAAGTGCAGCTGCTCGTGGCGGCTTCCATCGAACGGTAGCCGAGACGAATCGGCTGAGGAGCGGCACGTATGGCCAAAATTTTGCTGGTCGAAGATAATGAAATGAACCGCGATATGCTTTCCCGGAGGCTCATTCGCAAAGGCTACGAAGTCGTCATCGCGGAGGACGGCGAAGCGGGCGTTCGCCTCGCACAAACGGAGCGGCCGGCGCTGATCCTGATGGACCTCAGCTTGCCGGTGCTCGACGGCTGGGAAGCGATCCGGAGGCTGAAGGCCGATTCGGCGACGCGGCCGATTCCCGTCATTGCGCTTACCGCCCACGCGATGGCGAGCGACCGGGAAAAAGCGTACGAAGCCGGCTGCGACGATTTTGACACGAAGCCGGTGGAGCTGGAGCGGCTGCTCGGCAAAATGCGGGCGTTTCTGGAGGCGTAAGGACGGGAGCTTGATGCGGAATGAACATCACGGATATTACTTCGTATATGACGGAAGAGCATTTGCTCGAGCTGCTTGAGCGATACCGGGAGCTGGGACCGCTTCCCGGTATTTTTGTTGCGTTCCTGAAGTCGTTCGTGCCGCCGCTGCCGACGTTTGCGATCATCGGACTGAATGCCGCGGTATACGGCTTCTGGCTCGGCACCTTGTATTCGTGGCTGGGCCTCGTGCTCGGCTGCGTCACCACGTTCCTGATCGTTCGGCGGCTGTCGTGGCACCCGTATTGGCGGCGCTGGGCGGAGAAGCCGAAGGTGACGAAAGGCATGCGCTGGATTCGCCGCAACGCGTTCGGCTACGTGTTCGTGCTGAGCATGTTTCCGATCGGCCCGTTCGTCGTCATCAACATTGCGGCGGGGCTGGCCCGCATGCGGCTGATGTCGTTCCTGATCGCCGTGTCGCTGGGCAAAATCGTCATGGTGATGGCGGTCTCCTACGTCGGCGACGACTGGCAGCGATTCGTGCGGCACCCGGAACAACTGCTCGTTGTCGCGCTGTTCATCGCGTTGTCCATCTTCGTAAGCCGCCGCATCGAGGCGCGTTATACGCGGGAAGACGGAGAAGCGCAAGAGCCGGATGCGCAGCGGCAAAATTGACGTTGCCACTTTGCCGGGCTTGTGGTATGATTTTAAAAATTTACCCAAAACCCGTGAAGGAGGCAATCAAATCGTGGCTTTTTATTACACCGAGCCGTCGCGAACGTTCAGCGAGTTTCTGCTCCTGCCCAATCTTACCACCAAGGATTGTACGCCGGGCAATGTCAGCCTGAAAACGCCGATCGCCAAGTTTGCCAAAGGGGAAACGCCTCCCTTGTCGCTTAACATTCCGTTTTCGTCGGCGGTTATGCAGGCGGTATCCGACGATACGCTGGCGGTGGCGCTGGCAAGGTGCGGCGGCATTTCGTTCGTGTTCGGCTCGCAGCCGGTCGAATCGCAGGCGGACATGGTGCGCAAAGTCAAAAGCTTCAAAGCCGGCTTTGTCGTCAGCCGCTCGAACTTGACGCCGCAGCACACGCTCCGCGACGTGCTGTCGCTGAAGGAGCGCACCGGCCATTCCACCGCGGCGGTAACGGACGACGGTTCGCCGAAAGGCAAGCTGCTTGGCATCGTCACCGGCCGCGACTACCGTCCGAGCCGCGATTCGCTGGACAAACCGGTCAGCGAGTTCATGACGCCGTTCCCGAAGCTGGTCTACGGCAAGTCGGGCATCACGCTGTCGGAAGCCAACGACCTGATTTGGGAGCACAAGCTGAATTGCTTGCCGGTGATCGACGACAACCAGAATCTCGACTGCCTGGTGTTCCGCAAAGACTATGACGCGCACAAGGAGTATCCGGTCGAACTGCTCGACAAGAACAAAAGCTATATCGTCGGCGCGGGCATCAACACCAAAGATTACGCAGAGCGGGTGCCGGCGCTGGTCGAAGCGGGCGTCGACGCGCTCGTCATCGACTCGTCGGACGGGTTTACCGAATACCAGCGGGACACGATCGAATATGTCAAATCGCGCTACGACGTGCCGATCGGCGCCGGCAACGTCGTCGACCGCGAAGGCTTCCTGTACCTCGTCGAGGCGGGCGCCGACTTCATCAAAGTCGGCATCGGCGGCGGTTCGATCTGCATTACGCGCGAGCAGAAAGGCATCGGCCGCGGGCAGGCTTCCGCGGTGATCGAAGTGGCGGCCGCGCGCGACCAGTATTATGCGGAGACCGGCATCTACGTGCCGATTTGCTCCGACGGCGGCATCGTGCACGACTACCACATCACAATGGCGCTTGCCATGGGCGCGGACTTCGTCATGATGGGACGCTACTTCGCGCGCTTCGACGAAAGCCCGACGCGCAAGCTGAAGGTCGGCAACAATTTCGTCAAGGAGTTTTGGGGCGAAGGCTCGAACCGGGCGCGCAACTGGCAGCGGTACGATTCGGGCGGCAAGCAGGGGCTGCTGTTCGAGGAGGGCGTCGACTCGTACGTGCCGTATGCGGGCAGCTTGCGGGAGAACCTCGACAAGTCCATCGGCAAAATCAAGTCGACGATGTGCAACTGCGGCGCCCGCTCGATCGAAGAGCTGCAGCGAACGGCGCGCATCACGCTTGTTTCGGCGACGAGCATCGTCGAAGGCGGCGCGCATGACGTGATCTTGAAGGAACAAAGCCTGTCCGGGGAATAATAAGCCCCGGCACGATGCGAACCCGCGCGATTGTGCGCGGGTTTTTTTGCGCTTGTCCGCGGCGGCCGAATGAGGCGATGGGGAATGGCGAAATAGGCCGCTTCTTGAGGCTGTCGATTAACTGTGGATCGATTGGCGAGAACGGATGGATGCAGAGATTATGGATGATTTTTCGCCTATAATTTTGTGCGCCTCGCAGATTTCAGAAGTGATAACCAGGTAATCGACAGCCATTTTTTATGGCTTATTTTCGTTAAGTGTAGTGCAGTCCAACTGCCGCACCTGTCGAGAGTAGGTAGCTCAGTCAGCCGTCCGCACCCGTCGATGTAGAGTAGCTTAGTCAGCCGCCCGCAATCGTCGATGTAGAGTAGCTCAGTCTGCCGCCCGCAATCGTCGAGAGTAGAGTAGCTCACCAAACGCCCGCACCCGGCAAGAGTAGAGTAGCTTAGTCAGCCTCCCGCACCCGCCGATATGCCAATTGACATGTGCCAATATATAATGTACACTAACTTACATAAAGTAAGTTAATAACTAATCCAAAAATGGAACGACTACAAACGAGCAATCACATTCCGGAGGTGGATCGCAGATGATACCTGCCTTGTTTCTGGCGCACGGGTCGCCGATGCTGGCGATCGAGGAGACGCCGTATACCGCTTTTCTCGCCGAGCTGGGCCAGCGGCACAAACCGAAGGCGATCGTCATTTTTACCGCGCACTGGGAGGAGCAAGTGACGACCGTCTCGTCGTCTGACGACGTGTACGACACGATTTACGATTTTGGCGGCTTCCCGGACGAGTTGTACAAGGTGCGCTACCCGGCCCGCGGCTCCAGCATGGTGGCGGCTATGGTCGCCGCGAAGCTGCAGGCCGCGGGCATCGCCCATCGCGCCGATACGGAGCGCGGGCTCGATCACGGCTCGTGGACGCTGCTGCACCGCATCTATCCGCAGGCGGATATTCCGGTCGTGCAAGTGTCGGTCAATCCTTATTCGCCGCCGGAGGAGCAATTCAAGATCGGGGCGGCGCTGCGCGGACTCGGCGAGCAGGACATTCTGGTCATCGGGAGCGGCGTTACGGTGCACAATTTGCGCATCATCAAGTGGGGGCAGAAGGAGCCGGAACCGTGGGCCGTCCAGTTCGACGACTGGCTGCTGAACCGTCTGGACGCTGGCGATACCGAGTCGCTGTTCGCCTATGAGCGGCTGGCGCCGAACGCAAGGATGGCGGTGCCGCGGGCAGAGCATTTCGTACCGCTGTTTATCGCGATGGGCGCCGGCGCCGGCAAGCCGCAAACGATTTACCGCGGCTACGATTACGGCACGCTCAGCTACTTGTGCTTGCAGTTCTGAGCAACTTCAGCAAATCGTCAGAGGCGATCACCGGCTCCCGCGAAACGCGGCCTAGCTCGAAGCCGGCGATTAGCTCGCTTGCGGCGATCGGCTCGGGCCGATCAAGCAGGCCGCTGACATGAGCGAGCCAGCCGACGATCCGTTCGGGTGCGATGCCGGCTCCGCGCAGCGCCTCCAGCGACAGCGAGTCGTGGCGCTTCGCCAGCCGGCTGCCGTCCGGCCCGCAGAGCAGCGGCACATGCGCGAATCGTGGCGCGGGCAAGCCGAGCGCTTCATACAGCGCAAGCTGACGGGGGGTGGAATCGAGAAGATCCCACCCCCTTAACACGTCCGTGATGCCCATGGCGGCATCGTCGACGACAACGGCGAGCTGGTATGCGACGATGCCGTCGGCCCGGCGCACGATAAAATCGCCGCCGGTGCCCGCAGCGAACTGCTGCCGGCCTGCCGCCAGGTCGTCGAACGAGTACGTGCGGTCCGGCATCGCGAATCGTAGCGACGGCGTTTTGACGGCGGCGCGCTGCGCGCGTTCGCCGGCGGTCAGCTTGCGGCAGGTGCCGGGGTAAGCCGGCCCTTCGGAGGCAAGCCCGTGCGGCGCGCTGGCGACGGCCGCCAGCTCGGCGCGGCTGCAATAGCACGGGTAAACATGGCCGTCCGCGACAAGCCGGGCCAGCGCCGCTTCATATGAAGAGCCGCGTTCGCTCTGCTCGTAGGGGCCGCAGGGGCCGCCGATGTCCGGCCCTTCGTCCCAATCGAGCCCGAGCCAGCGCATGTCGCGCACGATCTGCTCCGCGAGCTCCGGGCGCGACCTGGGCTTGTCGATATCCTCCATGCGCAGCGCAATTTGTCCGCCGGCATGGCGAATCTGCAGCCAGGCGAGCAAGGCGGTGCGGGCGTTGCCGACATGCAGCCGGCCGGAAGGCGTAGGCGCAAAACGGCCGCGTATCATCATTTGTTTCCTCCAAGGCGATGGATGGTTTCAACGGTTCCAAGTACGGACTATTTTACCATGAAACGCACGGAAGAAACAGGAAGGCGACGGGCGCGATGGCGCAACGACGAGCCGCGATGGGGGCATTAATGGACGCGGGAGTCGGCATAGCCGTCCGGCGTTTCGGTGGAAAATTTGCTGCGGTCCACTTCCTGATTGAAAGAGATAGCCGTCACTTCCAGTTCGCCGACAACGGTACCGCTCTCGTCGGTTTCCTGCAGTTTTAGATGAAATCGATGGTGAGATTCGACTCGGCAGCCGGAAAGTTATAGCGGAAGGTGCCCTGGACAGTTCGGTAATTGTCCACCGCGTTCAGCATGCTGTTTTTGATGCCGGCGTACGCCGGAACCGCGACGGCCGCCTGCGTTGCCGCTGCTGCTGTTTCGGGTACAGGCGCAGGCGTTGCCGCAGGTTGAACGGCAAGAAGTTTGGCGGGCTGCACGGGCTGCACGGGCTGCACGGGCTGTATAGGTTGCGAAGACTCATAAGCATACGCAGTTCCCGCGATTGTTGCCAAAGCAGCGATGCCCAGCGCAAGAACGGTCTTGTTGTTCATTGGGGTTACCTCCCTGGACTTCTTTTAATGGCGAAACACTATAATAATAGTATAAAAATGGAAGGATTGAAACGGGTACAAAGGGCGATCTCCCGGCCGCACGCTCGTCGATTGAAGTGCATTCCGCCCGGCGCGTGGGTTATACTGGTAACGAAACACGAAACAGCAATCCCGGAAAGCGAAGGAGTTGACGACGATGGGCTATGAAGCCAATGCAACCCGCTACACGGAAATGAAATACAACCGGACGGGCAAGTCCGGTCTGAAGCTGCCGGCCATCTCGCTCGGCCTGTGGCACAATTTTGGCGGCGTGGATACGGAGGAGAACGGCCGGGCGATGCTGCGGCGCGCGTTCGATCTGGGCATCACCCATTTCGACTTGGCCAACAACTACGGGCCGCCGCCGGGGTCGGCGGAAGAAATGTTCGGCCGCATGCTGAAGCGCGATTTTGCTTCGTACCGCGACGAAATGATCGTCTCCAGCAAAGCCGGCTACCTGATGTGGCCGGGACCGTACGGCGACTGGGGCTCGCGCAAATATTTGATCGCCAGTCTCGACCAAAGCTTGAAGCGCATGGGGCTCGACTATGTCGATATTTTTTATTCGCACCGGTTCGACCCGAATACGCCGCTTGAAGAAACGATGGGCGCGCTCGATGCGATCGTCCGTTCCGGCAAAGCGCTTTACGTCGGCATCTCCAGTTATAACGCCGAACAAACGGCGCAGGCGGCCGCGATTTTGCGCGAGCTTGGCACGCCGCTGCTTATCCATCAGCCGATCTACCATATGTTCAACCGCTGGATCGAAGACGGGCTGCAGGACGTGCTCGACGAGAACGGCGCCGGCAGCATTGCGTTTTGTCCGCTGGCCCAGGGTCTGCTGACGAACAAATATTTGAACGGCATCCCGAGCGATTCGCGGGCGGCCAGCATAACCGGCGCCTTGAAAGAATCGGCGGTAACGCCGGAGGTAGTGGACAAGCTGTCGAAGCTGAACGCCATTGCCGCCGAGCGCGGGCAATCGTTGGCACAGATGGCGCTGTCCTGGGTGCTGCGCGGCGGCCGCGTCACGAGCGCGCTGATCGGCGCCAGCCGCGTCAGCCAAATCGAAGAGAATGTGGCGGCGCTGCAGCAGCTTGATTTTGCGGCGGAAGAGCTGGTGGCGATCGAAGCGATTTTGCGCGGGTGATCGGCATGGGGCGCCAAACCGGCAAACGCCGCCACCCGAACGGCGCGGCAAGGGGCGGGAATCGCTTCGCAGCAACGCTCCATGCCGCTGAGGCGGCAGGCAGCGCCATGATCGGGCCTGTAAAGGGCGCGATGGTTGCGGAATAAGCCATCTTTCTTGGCCTATTTGCTCCAAAAGAGGTGTCCGCGGCGAAATAGCCAGCGATTTCAATGGCTATTTTGGGGAAAAGGCCCCATTCGCGGCTTCATGATGCGAATAGCCAGTGATTTCACTGGCTATTTGTGTTGTGCAGCGGAAAATGGGGCGAATAGGCCATATTTTATTGCCTATTCGGATGGAGTCCGGGCACCGCGCGGCTGTTGTGTCAAACGATCAAGCGCAAACACGTTGGCCGACCAGGGGCTGCGGGCGGGTTTGAACGCCAGCTTGCCTTCCGCGTCCCGGAAGACGACCGAGTCGCTGGGGATGTTCCGCTCGTATACGACGGCGCCGATCCCGACGGAAACGCGGTCGCCGATCCGGCAATCGCCGATGACGGACGAGCCCGGCAAGAGCGCCACGCCGCTGCCGATCGCCGGGTAGCGGCCGCGCTGCGCGCCGACTGTCACGTTGTGCGCAGCCACAAAACCGTCGCCGTAGCGCGCTTTGCCGAGCACAGTGCCGGAGGTGTGAAGCAGCAGGAAGCGGTCCGGCAGCGCCGTGTCGTACAGGCAACTGAAGCCGTGCAGCGCCTTGTTCAGCGCAAACAGCTTGTTCGCCGTCGCCTCGTCTTGCGTTTGCGCCCATACGGTGTTGGACAGAAACCACAGCAGCACGGCGTATTGATCCGTATGCAGATGGTTCAGGTACGGTTCGCCGTCGCGGCAGTAGCCGGGCAACAACACGCAGCGGAAGCAGGCGGCGGTCCGGTCGGCGGCGATCCGGAACAGCGGCAGCAGTTCGCCGGCACGCACGTCTCGGCCGTCGGGAAACAGCGCATTCAATTGCCGTGTCGTATAGCCGGCGAAGGTGTCCTCTGGCAGCGAAAGCTTCACGGCTCCTCCTCCTTTCTTTTGCACCTGGCGACATACAGGTCGATCAACTCGTGGATCAGCCCGGCGATCGGGCGGGAGCGAAAGCCGAACTCGGCGGCAATGCGTCCGGTGCCAATCGGCGGGAAACGAACCGTCGGCGCACCCGGCAGCACAGACACGCTGCAGCCGGTACGCTCCCGGATCAACTCCGCGACGGCGCCTGCCGTCGTATTGATGCCGCTGGCGACGTTGTAGATCGGCGACGCACCTTCCCTTGCGATACGAACGAGCAGCCGGGCGACATCGCCAACCGCAATATAGTCCTTGGCCGAATCCGGCGCCGATTCGAGCGCAATGGCGCCGCGTTCGACTGCGCTGCGGATCAAGGCGAAGACGAAGTTGCCCGACGAATAGTCGTCGCCCAGAACGTTGGACAGCCGCGCGATGCGCACGCCTTGGCGGCCGCCATGCAGGCACAACGATTCCCCCGCCAGCTTGGACAAATGGAACAGGTGGTCCGGCTCGCGCAGATCGACGCGCAGTGCCGATTGTTCGTCGGCGTTGTCGCAGCCGAGATAGACGCGCGTTGACGAAACGTAAACGAACGATTCGAAGTCGGCGCGCTCCAGCAAATCCGCAAGATGGCCGACATGCGCCCGCATCGTGTCGTACGGGCGCTTTCGGAAGTCGGAGGATACGCCTGCGCAGTAGACGACATGGCCGAGCGGCTCGCGGAAGAGCGCCGGGTCGTTTCGCGCCGGCGCGAAACACTCGTCCGCCGCAAGCGCGGCGACAACATGGCGGCCGATGAAGCCGCCCGCGCCGATGACGGTAGTGCGCAATCCGCGGCCTTCGGGTTGCAGTTGCCCGCTCACGAGCGTACGCCGATCTGCCGAGTCGGGGCGCCAACATTGACGGAGTAGGGGGCGAGTTCGCCGACGACGAGCGACAGCGCGCCGACAACACAGCCCCGACGCAGCCGCGCGCCGTCGAGAATGACCGAACCGGCGCCGATCCACACGTCGTCTTCGATGACGATGCCGCCTTTGCTCGGCATGAAGCGCTGCTCCTTGATGGTAAGACCGCGATCGTGATACTCGTGATTCACCGGCGCAAGCGTACAATTGGCGGCGATCAGCACGTCGCGGCCAATGTCGACGCCGTTGCCGGAGTAAATGACGGTGCCGGAGTTGACGACGCTGCCGGCGCCGATCCGCACGTCGCCCGTGCCGCCGGCCGGTTTGATTTTGACGAACGAATCGATTGTCGCATTCGCTTCGACGGCGATCACCGAACCCCGCACCGAATCTTCGATATCGGCCAGCGGCGACACGCGCGCTTCCGTCGAAATGATCAGCATCACGGTTCCTCCTTTCGCCACGGCGGAAACTGCCGGTCCCGCTCGCTGACGATCGCCGGAGCGGGCTCGCGCGGCCAGCCGATACCAAACGCCGGATCGTCCCAGCGGAAGCCGCGGGCGCTTGCCGGGTCGTACCGGCTCGACATGGTGTACGCCACTTCCGTATCGTCCTCGAGCGTCAGGAAGCCGTGCGCCATTCCTTGCGGCACATACAGCATGCGCCCGTTCTCTTCGGAGAGCCGGACGGCGAACCAGATCTTGTAAGTCGGCGATTCCGGCCGCAAATCGACGATCACGTCGTGCACACAGCCGCGTGGGCAGCGTATAGTTTTCGCTTCCGCGAACGGCGGCGTCTGCCAGTGCATGCCCCTCAGCGTCCCCCGGCGCGTATTGCGGGAAACGGCACACATCGCGATGGAGGTGTCCAGCCCATGCGCCGCCAACGTCTCCGCGCACCACGTGCGGACGAACGAGCCGCGTTCGTCGACATTGGCGGCCGGTTCGATGACGAATGCGCCTGCCAAGGGCGTTTTCGTAAATTTCATGGGCTCCCCTTTCCCCCTTACAGCCATTCGACTTCCGGCAGCAGCACCGCCAGCCTGCCGCCCCATGCTTTCACGAAGCCGAGGGAATCGGCAATTTCCCGTTTCAGATTCCAGGGCATGACGACGACCGTATCGGGCTTCGTTTCGCGCAGCCGCTCCGGCGCATACACGGGGATCAGCGTGCCGGGAAGCAGCTGCCCTTGTTTATGCGGGTTGCGGTCGACGACGTAAGACAGCAAGCTCCGGTCGACGCCGCAATAGTTCAGCAGAGTGTTGCCTTTGGCCGGCGCGCCGTAACCGGCGACGGTCCGACCGGCTGCGCGCTGCTCCAGCAGGAAGCGCCAAATGGCGGTTTTGGCCCGCGTTGCCCGTTCGGCAAAGCCGGTATAAGCGTCAAGCCGCAGCAGGCCGGCTTCCCGCTCCAGCCGCAGCAAGTTCGCAACGCCGGCGCCGGCTCGGCGCTCGCCGGGCGCTGCGTCGCTTCGCCTTGCGTATACCCGCAGCGAACCTCCGTGCGTCGGCAGCGGCTCGGCGTCGACGACGGCCAGCCCGTGCGCGGCGAAGATGCGCCGCACCGCATGCAGCGAAAAATAGGAAAAATGCTCGTGATAGATCGTGTCGAACTGTCCGTGCCGCATCAGCTCAAGCAGGTGCGGGAACTCCAGCGACGCTGTCCCGTCATCCTTCAACAGCAGGGCGATGCCGGCGACAAAGTCGTTCAGATCCGGCACATGCGCCAGCACGTTGTTGGCAACCAGCAAATCGGCCCGTAAGCCGTCCGACGCCAGCCGCCGTGCCAACTCCGTGCCGAAAAAAGCGGCGATGACGGGAATGCCTTTGTCCCTTGCGGCTTGCGCGACGTTGCCGGCCGGCTCGATGCCAAGCGCGGGAACGCCCCGTTCGCGAAAATATTGCAGCAAATAGCCGTCGTTGCTGGCGACTTCGACGACTTGCGAGCGTGGGCCGAGCGCGAATCGCTTTACAGCCGACGCCGCGAATTGTTCGGCATGCGCCAGCCAACTGTCGGAATAGGAGCTGAAGTAGGGGTAATCGGCGAATATGGCTGCCGGCGTTTCGTATTCGCCCACCTGCACGAGCAGGCAGGAACGGCACACGGACGCATGCAGCGGATAAAAGAGCGCCGGCCGATCGGCCTCCTCCGGCCGGACGAACCGGTTGGCGAGCGGCGAAAGGCCGAGATCGACGAACGTATCGGTCAGCGGCTCGCGGCAAAAGCGGCAGCGGTGCAAGGGCGGTTTCGGCTTTGACGAAGGCGACGGCATGCGTGCGGCTCCTTTCGGTTTTGTCGGCGGATCGGTTGCGATTTGGCCGCGGTTTGGCGGCGATTGGGCAGCGAATCAGCGGCGGAATAAGGTGATGCGACAGCCGCTTAGCGCGGTTCCAAGGCGGTTTGGCCGGCTGCGGGCCCAAGCCGCATATATCGTTCGATTTGGTCGCGCGTCAACTTCGCCGGGTCCGCTCCGTCGGCCGCGGCGAGATACCAGTCGGCCGTCCAGCGGATGGCGGCGCCGATCGCCAACAGCTGACGCCAGCCGAGTCGGCGGATCGCCTTGGCGCTGTCGAGCGTCAGCGTGCGCGCTTCGCGATACGCTGGCTCGCCGCCGCCAGCTTCGCGGAGCGCCGCCGGATGGCGACCCGACTCGAACCATGCGGCATGAAGCAGCGCGGCCAACTCGCGCGCCGTGACCCGCTGCAGCCGGTTCGGACCGAAGTTCCACGCTTCGGCGAAACGTTCGCCGTCCTCGTACAGCCGTTCCGCCAACAGCAAATAGCCGGCCAAAGCGTCCAGCACATGCTGCCACGGCCGGATCGAATCGGGATGCCGCAGCGTGACCGGCTTGCCGTCGGTCAGACCGCGTACGAGATCGGGCACGAGCCGCTCGGCGCTCCAGTCGCCGCCACCGATCGTGTTGCCCGAGCGGGCCGTGGCGACGGCAACCGGCGTCCCGGCGTAGAACGAGCGGCGGAACGACGCCGTCACCAGCTCGGCGCAAGCCTTGCTGGCGCTGTACGGGTCGTGGCCGCCGAGCCGGTCGTTCTCGCGGAAGGGACGGCTGCGCTCTTCGTTGTCGTACACTTTGTCGCTGGTGACGACGACAACGGCGCGCACCTTGCCGCAGGAGCGCACGGCTTGCAGCACGTTTGCCGTTCCCGCCGCGTTGACGGCAAATGTTTCTGCCGGTTCGCGGTAGGAGGCGCGAACGAGCGGCTGGGCGGCCAGGTGAAACACGATGTGCGGATCGGCCACGCGCATGGCTGCCGTCAGCTTGTCGCCGTCGCGGATGTCGCCTTCCACGGAAACAAAGCCGTTGCCCGGACCCGGCAAACCGCCGGACGTTGCCGTCTGGCCGCCGCCATTGTCCGCCGCCGGCAGCGCAAATCCGGTTGTTTGCGCGCCGAGCATCTGCAGCCAATGTGCCAGCCATGTTCCTTTGAAGCCGGTATGACCGGTGAGGAATACACGTTTGCCCCGCCAAAAGGTCGCGTTCACCATACTTTCCACGGCGCGCTTCCGGATGCCCACCATTCCTCCAGCTTGCGTTTGTCGCGCAGCGTATCCATCGGCTGCCAGAAGCCGCGATGCCGATACGCGGCCAGTTGACCGGAAGCGGCCAGACGCTCCAGCGGTTCTTTTTCCCATATCGTCTCATCGTTCTCCAGCAGCTCGAACACGCCCGGCTCCAGTACGAAGAAGCCGCCGTTGATCCAACCGTCGTCCGTCTGCGGTTTTTCGCGGAACCGGCTGACGTTGTTCTCCTCGAGCTGCAGCGCGCCGAAACGCCCCGGAGGCGCCACGGCGGTCAGCGTCGCCAGCTTGCCCTGCGCACGATGGTGCGCCACGAGCCGATCGACGGGCACGTCGCTCAAGCCGTCGCCATACGTCATGCAGAACGTTTCGCCGCCGATGTATGGACGGGCGCGAAGCAGGCGGCCGCCGGTCATCGTGCTTTCGCCCGTGTCGGCCAGCGTGATGCGCCACGGCTCGCCCGCGTAGCGGTGAACGTGCATTTTGCCTGCGGCGATGTCGAACGTGACGTCCGCGCGATGCAGCATGTAGTGGGCGAAATACTCTTTGACGACGTACCCCTTGTAACCCAGGCAGACGATAAAATCGTTGATGCCGTAATGGGCGTACATTTTCATGATGTGCCACAGAATCGGCAATCCGCCGATCTCGATCATCGGCTTCGGCCGAACGGCCGTTTCCTCGCTAATGCGGGTCCCGAGACCGCCGGCAAGCAGCACCGCTTTCATCCCGCGTCCCTCCCGAAATAAGCCGTTTCGCACTGTTTCGCACGGCTTTCAATCCGCCGCAGCCGCCACGACCGTGTCCGTGATTGCCAGCATGCCGGCGTTCAGTCCGCCGGACGCGGCCCATGTCTGCAGCGACTTGTAAAGGCTGCTGAACGTTGGCTCGATTTCGCCGCTGATATGGAATAGTTTGGCGACCGGCAAGCGGCCTTGATGCAGCGCTTCCAGCAGCTCCGGCAACCGCGGGGGTGCGTCCAGGCCGGTCAAACCGGGGTCCGGCACGAGCGTCCGGTCCGCGAGCTGCTGGATCAGCGCCAAATAATGCCCCATGTTGCGCAGCTTGCACAAGAAGAGACCGCTTCGTTTCATCAGCGGGCGGATGGCGCGCATGAGCGCAGCCGGCGATTCGCAACGCGCCCAGCCGCCGCCGAACAGGACGATGTCGAACGCGTCGTGCGGCAGGCGGGCGGCGATTTCGTCCAGCGGGCCGCATTCGGTGCGGGAAGAAATCGTCTCCAGATCGACCGCGAATTTGCGCCGGTCGGTATAGCTGACGATTTCGGCTTGCCCGTACCCGGCACTGCGCAGCGCGTTGCGCAGCTGCAGCGGCGTTGCGCCGCATCCGGTATTGACGCCGAGGATGCGCAGACGGCCGAAGCCCGGCAGCGCCGGCGGCGGCATCATCTCCATCGCGCATTGCACGAGCAGCGGATCGAACCGCGATTCCGACCAGGCGTCGATGCCGTATTTGGCTTGGAAAATCGTCCGGCTCTCCTCAAGTGAGCGGTGTTTCACCTGGTCTTCGCGCACCGTAACCGAGCCGAAATGGTACGTAAACGTGTCGCGCGCGAACAGCAGCTTGTAGCCGGCGCGCCGGATGCGGAAGCTGATGTCGTCGTCGGCAAACTCGCCGTACCGGAAGCGGGGATCGAAATAGCCGGCGTCCCGCAGCGCCGCAGTTCGAGCCATCAGCACGCAAGGCATCAGCTGCAGCCGTTCCTCCCATTTGGCCGGATCGGATACGTTGTAGGACTGCGCGAAACGGTGCATCTCTTCCAGCGAGGCATACTCGCCGGGGATGCGCTGGAAGTTCGACACCGTATTGGCGCCGGGCGAAACGAAACCGACAGTCGGATCGGACTCGATGCAGCGCAGCAAATTGTCAAGCCAGTTCGCCGTCATGAGGAAGTCGTTGCTGATGCAGGCGGTGTATTCGGCGTCGGCAGCCAGCATGCCGGCGTTGAATCCGCCGACCGGCCCCTGGTTGGGGAGGAGCGTAATTTTTTTGCGGTTGGGCAGCGTGCGGAGGAACGTGTCCGTATCGTCGGCGGAACCGTTATCGACCGTAATCAGCTCGAACGGAATGCCGACGGTGTGCCGGTAGATGCTTTCGATGCACATTTTCGTGTGGGCGGCATGGTTGTATCCGAGCACCACGATGCTGATCAGCGGCTCCGGCGCATCCGGGTAGGCATAGTCAGGGTATTGCTCCGCCGGGTCGGTTTGCATGGCTGCCGCTTCGGTTATCGTTTCGCGCAGCTCCTGCGCGATCGCTGCCGCTTCGTCGGGATTCGTCCCGGTTGTGTCCCGGGACGCTATCGCTTCCGCCAGCCGGTATACACTTGCGGCGACCGCCGGCTGCCGCTTGCGGCGATATACGTCCGCCAGCAGCCTTGCCGCTGCGGCGTCTTGATGCCGGTGGCCTAGTGCTTCGATCAGCGTCGTCTGGGCTTCGTCCAGCTTCCCTTCGGCGATGGCGATTTGCGCTTTCCACAGGCGAACTTCTCCGTCGTTCGGCTGCTGCTTGCCGTATTCGCGGAGCAGCAGCTTGGCGATATCGGTGCGGCCGGCTTGCAGCATGTGGCGGATTTTGCTTTTGACTTCCACACGATCACTCCGTCCTGTCGTCGGTTGCGCGAATGCGCCGATGCGAACGTGGTTCGCTTGGTCGGCTATTTGAGGATAAGCCATGTTTTATTGGCTATTCGCTGAAATTCGGGCTGTGTTTGCGAAATAGGCCATGTTTTCGCTGGCTATTCGGGGGCAAAGCCCGGTTCAGAGGGCATTTGCGGTTGAATAGCCATGTTTTCACTGGCTATTTTCGATGGAAAGGGGGAAATGGCGCGAATAGGCCATTTTTCATGGCTTATTTTGGAGACAGTTGCTGTTGCGCCTTGGGAGCCAAGTTTTCCGGAGCCGCTGTGTTGGTTTCCCTGCATCGCACGGATTCGCCATGGTGGTTGGTGGAGTTGTCGGAAGCCTCCCACTTCCACCTGCGCCGCGCTAACGGTTCCAGATGAGCTTGATCGGGTATTTTGAACGGTTTTCTGACGCTAACGGTTTCAGATAAGCTTATTTGCTGATTTCCCGCCGATTTTGGCGATTTTTTTGCGAATAGCGGCGCTGGAAACCGTTACAATCTCAATCCAACCGATATCGGCCCAATAAGCGCTGTCAGAACCGTCCCTCGAACGCCATTCGTCCTCGTGCCGTAGTCGCATCATTTTGCCCCTTGGATAGGGTTATCTCACTGTATGCGGGACAAAGTGGCGGAGTGTGGGGGCAAAGCCCCATTCCGGCGATGAAACGGGCGTAGACCTTAGCGTCGCAGGCGATGGCTACCCATGCAAAAGACGAGTTGGGACGTATGATAAAAGAAAACGAAAGGAGGTACAGGCCAGATGCCCAACTTTATCGTGTATAACGTCGATCCGAATCAATTGCAGACGCTGATTTTCGGCAGCGACGGCACGAATGCGGTGCCGCTCAGCGTTGATTCGACCGGTCGGTTGAATATCGGGGACATCAGCACAGTCACGGCGGTCGAGTCGGCGACGATAGCTGGCGGCACGATTGATGCGTTGCTGGCGGGTACCGTAAACGCGACGATTCTCGGCGGCACGGTGTCGGCGACGATAGCAGGCGGCACGATTGACGCGTTGCTGGCGGGTACCGTAAACGCGACGGCGCTCGGCGGTACAATTGATGCGTTGCTGGCGGGTACCGTAAACGCGACGATTCTCGGCGGCACGGTGTCGGCGACGATAGCAGGCGGCACGATTGATGCGCTGCTGGCGGGCACCGTAAATGCGACGGCACTCGGCGGTACAATCGACGCGTTGCTCGCGGGTACTGTAAACGCGACGATTCTCGGCGGCACCGTGTCGGCGACGATAGCAGGCGGCACGATTGATGCGCTGCTGGCGGGCACCGTAAATGCGACGGCACTCGGCGGTACAATCGACGCGTTGCTCGCGGGTACTGTAAATGCGACGATTCTCGGCGGTACCGTGTCGGCGACGATAGCGGGCGGCACGATTGACGCGCTGCTGGCGGGCACCGTTAACGCGACGGCGCTCGGCGGCACAATCGACGCGCTGCTGGCGGGCACCGTTAACGCGACGGCGCTCGGCGGTACAATCGACGCGTTGCTCGCCGGTACTGTAAACGCGACGATTCTCGGCGGCACGGTATCGGCGACGATAGCGGGCGGCACAATCGACGCGTTGCTGGCGGGCACTGTGTCCGCGACTGTACTCGGCGGCACGTTGAACGCCGTGCAAGCGGCAACGATCGTTGGCGGCACATTGGGCGCCTTGCTCGCCGGCACCGTGTCTGCGACGATCCTCGGCGGCACCGTATCCGCAACGATTCTCGCCGGCACGATCACGACGATTTCGCAAAACAACTTCAACCAATTCAGCCTGCTCGGCGCCACGTTCAGCTCGGCGGTGTATACGCCAATCGCGGCGGCATCGTTGAATCAGATGACATACCCTTACCGCGTCTACTCGTATTTCGTCGTCAACAACGCCGGCGCGCAAACGATCACCGCAAGGGTCGAGCTCAGCTCGGACGGTACGAACTGGGTAGTCGAACAAACATCGACCAACCTGACGTCCGGCGCAATGGTGCTCACCCCGATGAAATTCACCAAATACACCCGGCTGGCGATCGCCGTACTGGCCGGCTCCGCTACAGTCGACGTATACCTCGACGCACAAGTATAAACACGGTTCATAAAATGGAGGATGACAGCCGTTATCCTCCTTTTTGCCGTGCAGTCGCAAAGAGGGGAGGCAGCGGTACGGAGTCCATGGCGCTATTGGAGGGATTACGCATGTCCGAGCTTGCCGTTGTGGTGCTGCCGATCGACGGTTTGCCCCTGGCAATACAACCGAAACAGGAGGCCGTGTACGTGCCGTACCGGCCGGAGCTGCCGGAAGCCTGGCCGGAAACGATCCGGCAAGTGCGAGAGTCCGGCGCTTCGCGGGTGCTGCTGCAATATTCCCATGAATCGGTCGATATCCCCGCCCACGGCTGGCGATATGTCGATTGGCGGTGCAAACGATATCGGCGCCTGTACGCTGCCGAGACGTTTGCGGCATTTCCGTCGCTCTGGTCGTGCCTGGAGCTGCAGCCCGAGCTGCTGCAGCCGTTGCCCGGATGGAAGGCCGATCGCCGGGAAAGGGACGACCACACAGCGCCTGACGAAGCGCACCGGATCGTCCGTCTGCTGCATGCATTCGATCAGGAGCTGTGGGACGAGGCGGATCGGCTGCTTCAGGAACGGGCGGGCAGTTTGCCCGAAGCGGACGCGCTGTTTGCCGCCGCTTGCCTGTACGACCGCACGAACCGCGGAGAAGAAGCGTACGCCGCCGGGAAACGCGCGTTGTCCAGCGAGCCGGAGCCCGGCCGTCCGCCGGCTTGCGATCCGTCCCAGCTGTGGCTGGCGCACGGGTTGCACGCCTCCCGGATCGGCAAACGCGAGCAGGCGGCCGCCGCCTACTGCATCGCCGACGCGGAGCGGGCCGACGTCGAGCCGCTTGTCTGCTGGCTGGACGACATGATCCGGGAAGGGGAACCGGAAGAAGCGGCAATTGCGGCGGTTGCCGATTGGTTGGCGGCCGATCCGGAGCCACTTGCCCGGCTGGCAGTGACGCTTCACCGCGCCGGACTGTTCGAGCGGGCGCTGGAGGCCGCGGAAGCGGCAGCGGCGTCGGGAGAGGCGGCGCCGCTGCCCGCGGGCACTGGTTCCGACGGCTTGCTGTTGTCACCTGATTGCAATTGCCGCTCTTCGCTTCTGCTTGCGCGCATTCGGTTTGACGGCCTGGCGTACGCCGGGCGGCTGGCGGATGCGATGCTGCTGATGATGGAGCAGCCGGATGCCTACAGGAGCCGCTTCCCGGCGGACGACGCGTTGTGCCGGCTGCTGCTCGCCGACGGGGAGGCTGGCGCGTTGGCCGGCGCGATGGCCGGCGAGGAGCTTGCCGCCGCCATCGGGCGGGCCTTCGACCTGCGGCTCTTCGAGCTGGCGGAGCGGCTGCAGCCGTACGCCGCAACCGCAGCCGGCGCTGACGCCGAGCCGCTGGCCGCTCACTATTTTCGCCGCGGGTACGTGTTGCGTTCGGCTTCTCTCGACCTGGCGACGCTGCGCGAAGGCGGGCTCGATCCCGCAGGGTTCCGCAGGCTTGGGACGACGCTGTATTATCGCGGCGCTTACGAGGAAGCGGCGGGCATGTTCGAATACGTGCTGGCCCATGCGCCCGGCGACGCCACGCTGCGGACGGCGCTGGCGCTTGCGTGCTTGCGTCAGAGCGAGTTGCTGCTCGGCGAATCGATGCACATTTTCCCGTCTTCGCTGTTTCTGCGGGAGGAGGCGGACAAGGTGCACGCGGGCATCAAGACGCTGGAGTCAAGCGGGGCTTTGCCGCGCTGGCGCAGGGCGGAAAGGAGAAATTTCGATGCCTGAAGCGGCGGTGTCCCTGTGCATGATCGCCCGCAACGAAGAAGCCGTGATCGCCCGCTGCCTGCAAAGCGTCCGCGGCGCCGTCGACGAAACGATCGTGCTCGATACCGGTTCCTCCGACCGGACGGCGATTGTCGCCCGCGAAGAAGGCGCCGTCGTATATTCGTACGAATGGCAGCAGCATTTTGCCGACGCCCGCAACGCCGCGATCGCTTATGCGCGGGGCGAATGGATTCTTGTGCTCGACGCCGACGAACGGCTCGAAGACGGGCAGGCGCGAATGCTTCGGCAGTGCATTGCCGACAATCCCGAAGCGGACGGCTTCTTCGTCCGGATCGTCAATTATTTCGGCTCGGAGGACCGCCAAGGCGGCGCTTCGGTGTCGTCGTCCCTGCGGCTGTTCCGCAACAAGACCGGTTACCGGTACGAGGGGCGCATCCACGAGCAGATCGTGCGGCCGATTCTTGCCGTGAGCCCGCACGCCCGGCTGCTGTACTCGGAGCTGACGCTGCTGCACGGCGGGTATTTGTCCGAAGTGGTGCAGCGCAAAGGCAAGGTAAAACGGAACACGGAGCTGCTCGAGCTGGAGCTGCAAACGACCGATCAGGTTGCTTTTCATCGCTACAATCTCGGGGTCGAATATATGCGGGCGGGCGACATCGGGCCGGCGCTGGAGCAGTTCCGCCTGTCGCGCGAGAGCATGGACTGGACGCAAGCCAGCTTCGGCCACGTGGTCGTGCTGCGGGAAATCAACTGCCTGCAGGCGCTCGGCCGCTGGGACGAAGCGCTGGAGATGAGCGTGGCGGCAGCGGCGGTGCTGACCGATTATCCCGATCTGCATCTGAACCAGGCGCGCATTCATCAGCACTTGCAAATGTGGGAGGAAGCCGAAGCCTCGCTGCGCCGCGCGCTGGATATCGGCGAATCGCCGCCGCAGTATACGTCGGTCAGCGGATCCGGCACGTATGCCGCTTGCTTCCACATGGGCAAAACGTGCGAGATGCTGGAGCGTTACGACGAAGCCGCCGCCTGGTACGCCAAATCGCTTAAATGGAAGCCGACGCTGCTGCCGCCGTTTCTGCGGCTGATCGGCCTGCTCGCGCGCCGCCACGAAGCGGACGGCATTACAGAACGACTCGAACGGCTGTTTACGCTCGAATCGCCGCAAACGTGGTGGAGCATCGCGTTGTCTAGCTATCAGCTCGGTTTGTATGGGCAAACGATACGCGTGCTGCGCGAACGGAAGATGCCGAAAGATAAGGCGGAGGAACGGGAGCTGCTGCTGAATCGCTGCCGGCTGCTGACGGCGGAGCGCGTCGCGGCCTCCTCGCTGCCGCCTCCCCGGGAAGCGGCGCCCAAGCGGCTTGCCCGCCAGCGCACGATGGCGAGAAGAAGCTGGTACGAAGCGATTGCCGCGAACGACGAACGGCGCGCCGCCGGGGCGCTGCGCCAACTGGAGGCGCTGCTGCCCGCGCCCGAAAAGCCGGCCGCCAGCGGAACGACGGATGAGACGTACGTTTTGCTGTATGCCGTTTATTTATTTGCGATGGAGGAGCAGGGGGCGCGGCCGCATCCGCCTGTGGTCGCCGGGGCGACGTACGATGCCGTCTGGAGCGAGTTGTATTTTCTATATATGTTGGCGGTCAAAAGGAAGCTGTTTGCGCTGCAGGCCCGTGTCCGCACGTTCTGGCGGCAAACGATTGCGGCAATGCCGGACCCGGCGCAGCGGCTGAGAGGGATGTACGAATGGATCAAAACGGTGCACGTGCGCATCTACCAGTTGATTCAGCCGGACGAGGAGCTGACGGCGTACGGCAAGCTGTGGGACGACGCGCGGCCGAAGCTGCTGACGCTGATCGACGATATGATGATGGAGGAGACGCTGTGACGAAACCGGTCGTGTCCCTGTGTTTGATTGTGCGGAACGAAGCGGCGCGCATCGGCGATTGTTTGGCGTCGGTCCGCGGCTTCGCGCAGGAGATCGTCGTCGTCGACACCGGGTCCGAGGACGGTACGGAGGCGATCGCCGAACAGCTTGGCGCCAAGGTGTATCGCTGCCGCTGGAACGAGCATTTTGCCGAGGCGCGCAACGAATCGCTCAAGCGGGCAACCGGCGACTGGGCGCTCGTTCTGGACGCCGACGAAAGCATAGACGCCTGGGACGAAGCGGAGCTGCAGCGGCTGCTGGCCGATCCGGAAGCCGGCGGTTACGCGCTGACCGTGCGCAATTACCGCTCCGCCGCGGCGGACGACTACGAATCCGATACCGTGGTGCGGCTGTTTCGCCGGCTGCCGGGCATCGCCTATACGGGCCGCATCCACGAAGAAATCGTCTCCTCGCTCAAACGGCACTACCCGCATTTGCCCGTAAAGACGGCGCCCTTCATCGTCCGTCATACCGGCTATGCGGAGGGCGAAACGCTCGCCGCGGCCAAGGCGGCGCGCAACCGGCGGCTGCTGGAGCGCGCCATTCGCGAGGAGGACGATAAGCTGTATTACCGTTATGCGTGGGGAGCGGAAAGCTTCCTGCACGAACGTTACGGGGAAGCGGCGCGGGAACTGGCCCCGCTGCTGCGCGCCGTTCCGCCGTCGGCCGGTTATGCGTCCGACCTCGCCTGCAAGCTCGCTTACGCTTTGTGGCGCAGCGGCAATCCGGAAGCGGCGCTGCAAACGGCGGAGACAGGGCTTGTCCGCGAACCGGAGGATGGCGATTTGCGGGAGCTTTACGTTTCGCTGCTGCTGGAGGAGGGCCACTGGGAAACGGCGCTGCGCCGCTTGTCGGCGACCGGCGGCTGGCGCCTCGGCTTCGTTCACAGCCGGCTGCTGAATGCCGCCGAAGCGCTGCGCAGCTGGGAACGCTGCCTTCGCTCGGGCGGCAAGGAGCGCGAGCGGGCGCTGCCGTTTTGGCTCGAGTGGGCGTTCGCCTGCTACGGCGACAACGAGTTGGCACTGCGTTTGGAGGAGGTGCTGGAGGAGGGACCCGCGTACCGCGAAACGCTCGCGCAGCTGTGCCGCCATGCGATGAAGTGGCGCCGCGGCCATCTGCTGCTTCCGCGGCTGGCTGTCTCCGGCGAAGCGGGCAACGAGCGGGAGCTTGCCTTTCATCGCGCGGTTTTCTGCGCCCAATCCGGCGATACGGACGCAGCGCAGGCAACGCTGCATCAGCTGCGCCGCACCGGCAGCGAGCGGTTTGCGGCGATCTACGACTGGGCGCTTGCCTGCAGGGAGAACGGCGATGATGCGGCGGGAAGGCTCGTGCATTTGCTCGGCGAGTGGCCGGAACCGGCCGTCGTTCGGCAAGCCGCTTTTGCCTTGCTGGCGATGGGAGCGTGGAGCGCGTTTGGCGCGTTCTGGCGGGAGGAAGCGGCAGCGGAAATCGTGCCGGCTGCGTGGAGGCCGGCGATTGTGCAGGCGCCGCAGGAGGTGCGGAGGGCGGTTTACGCGCGGCTCGGCGGCGCCGCTGCCGGCGAGCGTTCGTTCGGCGAGCGGGTATTGGCCGCGCTGCTTGCGGCCTCGCTGGGGGACGGAACGGCCAGCGCAACTGCCTTCGCGCGGCTGCGGGAACAGTTTCCGCGGCGGCTCGAACCGATTGCCGGCCAGCATGCGGCGCTGAGCGGCAGCTTCTCCGGCGAATGGGGGCCGCTGCTGCTTGCCGCGACATCCTAACCGGCGGTTTGTGCCTGGAAGTACAGATCGAGCTTTGCCGGTTGACCGGGGTTGGCCGATCTGATGCTAATTCGCGCATACTTCAAATAGCGCATCGGCGTCAGCACCTGCATGTCCCCGGGAGAGACGGTCGCTTTGACGTCGGTGGCGAAGTCGGCCGCATTCGGGCTGATTTCGATGCGGATCAGCGCCGGATGCCGATCTTTGTTGATGCCAACGAACGAATAAGTTTGCAGCACCGCCGAATTGACGAGCAGCACGGGTGTCCATTCGTCCGTCGTCGTTTCATTAAGCCTGCGCCCTTCGAGAAAACGCGAGCCCTGCACTTGCAGGATGCGGTGCGGCCGCGCGCGATGGCAACGGGAGGGCGTGCGGCGCTTGTGCGAAGGCCGCAGGCCCGGTTTGCGCTTCGGTTTCCGGCAAGTGTCATACTTTCTCATCAGACTTGATCCCTCCGCTCTTCTCTGCATATGCCACTATATTCGGCAGCGGCAGTTGCGGAAGCGGTATTTGCGGATGCGGCGGCGGCTCAAACGAACGGCTTTGGGGGGAGGCAGCCACCAAACCGCTGTGATGAAGTCGGTGGAATACGCCGCCGCCGCCCGGTTCGGAACGAAAAAAACCCTCCTCCCGCCGCCGGCGAAAGAAAGGTTCTTGGCTGGTTGATAGAAATTACTCTTCCTCTTCCCATTTGCGGGAGTAGGCTTTTTTCGTTACGTAGAACGTTAATGCGGAAACGATGGCGATGACGAGGAACGAACACGCAATAACGGCGCCGTACATGGCACATCCCCCTTCAATCAAGCGATTTACCGCTATTGTAGCATGTTCGCAGGGCAATCTGCCGGTTTTCACACAAATGTCATCAATCCATTGGAGCAATTCCCAACCTTTAGATTGGAAGTGAATTTAAAACCATTTTTACAATAAAAATACGATGAGGAAATTCTCACGGATTTCTCAGAAAACGGCGCAACCCGTTGGGAGGCGCGCGATAGCGCATTCACTGGTAAATGAGGGCATTTTTTTCCGTGTTATACTCGGTGGCAGATGGTCGATCATCTTATCGCCTACTACCGAGGAGGAACATCATGAACCTGCACATTCGCTTGTCCAAACGTTTGCTGAAATCGTTCGTCGCCGTCAGCCTGAGCTTCGCGATTGCGCTCACCGGCAGCATGATCGTCGCACCCGCATCCACGCATACCGTTGAAGCTGCTTCCCGCGCGGACAGCGTGCTGTCGACCGCGGCCAAATATCTCGGCACTCCGTACAAGTTCGGCGCCGCCTCCGGGCAAACGCGCAATTTCGACTGTTCTTCTTTTACCCAATATGTGTTCAAAAAATACGGCGTATCGCTGCCGCGCACCTCGAAAGCGCAGTCGGGCAAAGGCACTTTCGTTTCCCGCAGCAACCTGAAGAAAGGCGACCTCGTCTTCTTCTCGACGCCGTCCTCGAAAGGCAAAATCGCCCACGTCGGCATTTACGCCGGCAACGGCAAGTTCATCCACACGTACGGCAAGCCGGGCGTCATGTACTCCAGCCTGAGCTCGAGCTGGTGGAGCTCGCACTACATCACCGCTCGCCGCGTGCTGTAAGCGGACAAGCCCGGAAGACAGCAAACCCGCATCGCGAGATGCGGGTTTTCGGCATTGTCGCCATCATAACGATCTCTATTTTCTCATGCCGGGTCGGGTAACGAAAAATAGCCTATGAAAAATGGCTTATTTGCCCGATTTGGCCCGCCTCGTAGGAAATAGCCAGTGAAAACATGGCTTATTTGCTCTGCCAGGTCCCCAATCGGGCCTTTTAGCCGAAATGGCCAGTGATTTCACTGGCTATTCTGGAGCGGCTGCCCGTTTTTGGCGAAATAGGCAATAAAACATGGCCTATTTGCAAAACGCTTCATCGGAGAGGAGCGGCGGCGTAGCAAATGGGTGGGTTGGCGGAGGGCAGAACGCCCGCGTTGGCACAGAGGGGGCGAGAGGGCTGCATCCGGGTTCCGTTCGATATGTTTGTTCCATTGTACTATATTTTGTCTAATCGCCGGCAGGCGAACAAGAAAGAGGCCAAATACGCCGGTGTTATCGAAATACTCGAGTGGATAGGCTGTCGCTCGGGTTTTTTCATAATCTGGACGAAAACCGGAAATTCATATATTATGGCATGAACTGCGTGCGTAGACGGGGGAGATGCTGGTGAAACGGCGGAGCAAGGCGATGGCGATGCGGCCGAGAGCATGGTTTTACGGGTTGTCGTTTCGCAGCCGGGTTTGGCTGGCGTTCCTGCTGCTCATCACGCTGGCCGTCAGCGCGAACGGGACGATCTCGTATTTGATCGCCGCCAGGGTCGTGCAGCGCAACGCATTCCAACTGAGCGAGGATACGATCAACCGGACGGCCCAGGTCGTCGACCAGCGGCTGCGCAACATTACGGTTTCCATGATGTCGCTGACGATCAGCGAACCGTTCAAAGAGATGATGAAGGATGTCGCATCGGCGGATACGAGCCGTTACTACCAGCATTTGACGGCGATGCAGAAAGTATTTTCGCAATTCCAGTTCTACGATGTTTACATTCAATCGATGCTGATCGCCACTCCGATCGGCGATTTCTATCCGACAACTTCGATTCGTGCGACGAACCAGCCGTTCTACGATAGCGATATGTACCGGCAAGCCAAAATCGAAAAACGGCCGTTCTGGGTGCCGCGCCATGAAGACGCTTTCTTCACCGGCCGGGAGCAGGTCATATCGCTCGTGCTGAATACGATCGGGGAAATCCCGAACCAGGATTATGATGTCTATCTGATCGTCAATATCAAGGAGAACGACTTGTACCGGCTCATTACGGACAGCCAGAACAAGGCCGAAACGTTGCTGGACTACATGTTCATCGACGGAGAAGGGCAGGAAGTCGTTCGATTGCCGCTCTACGCGGCTACCGACGCCGGTTGGCGCGCTTCTTTCCTCGATCGGCTGCGCAGGGACCAAACCGGCCACTTCTTCTATCCGCTCGGCGGCGAACAGTCGCTCGTCAACTACGCGAACATGGAAGTGGGCGAAAACTGGATTCTGGTGGGGATCCAATCCAAGGAGCGCCTGCTCGCGCAAGTCAACGGCATCAAACGTTCGACGCTGTACGCCTTGTTCGGCTGCCTGCTGCTGTCGCTGTTCGTGTCGAGCGGGCTGACGAGACTGCTGCTTAAGCCGCTGTACAAGCTGCAGGAGCTGATGAAACGCGCCCCGCACAACGACCTTGACGTGCGTTTCACCAGCCGTTACCGGGACGAGGTGGCCCAGGTCGGGCTGCGCTTCAATCGGATGCTCGACGAAATCAAACGGTTGATTCAGGACGTCACTGACGGCGAAACGGAGAAACGGAAGGCGGAGATCAAAGCGCTGACCGCGCAGATGGACCCGCATTTTTTGTACAATACGCTGAATACGATTTATTGCAAATCGGAGCTTGGCGCGAATGAAGACGCGAGCGAGATGATTCTTTCGCTTGCCCAGATGTTCCAGCTCGGCCTGAGCAACGGCCGCGACTGGGTGACGCTGGAGGACGAAATTACCCATATGAAAATGTATTTGGCGATCCAGCAGAAATGCTACGACACGCTGTTCGACTACCGCCTCGAAATCGGCAGCGAAGTCGACCCGTCGTCGATCGTGCTGAAAATTTTGCTGCAGCCGCTTGTCGAAAACGCCATTCTCCACGGCTTCCGGGAAATCGACAGCGGCGGGCGCATCGACATCGCCATCCGGACGGAGGCGGGGCAGCTCGTGCTTTCGGTTAAGGACAACGGCAGCGGCATGAACGTGGAGGAGGTCGAACGCCAGATGCGTCACGCCGCCACCGGCCAAAAAGGGTACGCCCTGCGCAACATCGCGCACCGGCTGCAGCTGTATTACGGCGGGCAGGCGCGGATGGAGTTGTACAGCGAGCCGGGGCGCGGCGCGGAAGTGGTGCTGCGGCTGCCGGCAACGGAAGGAGGAGCAACGAATGAATGAACGGCTCATACGCTTGTGCGTGATCGACGATGTCAGCAGCGTCGTCGAAATGATCGCGAGCCGCACCGATTGGGCGTCTTACGGGATCGAGATCGCCGGTACGGCGGGGAGCGGCGTGGACGGACTGCGGCTTGTCGAGGAAGTGAGGCCGGATATCGTGCTCACGGATATCCGCATGCCGAAGATGGACGGGATGGAGATGACCGCCCGCATTTTGCAGCTTGATCCGCATTGCAAAGTGATTATTTTGAGCGGCTACACCGATTTCGAATACGCGCAGCAGGCGATTCGGCTCGGTGCGTTCGATTTCCTGAAAAAGCCGTTCTCGCGCGCGGAAATCGTCAAAGTGGTGGTAAAAGCCAAGGAGGCGTGGGAAGAGGAACGGCGCAGCATCACCCAGGTTCACGAAATGGAGAAACGGCTGATGTTGAGTATGCCCCTGCTGCGGCAGGAATATTTGAGCACGCTCGTTCACCATCGTACGGACGCCGCGCAGGCGGAAAGACGTTGGCGTTATTTTCACATTCCGCTCGAACCGCGCCGGCTTGTGGTCATGATCGTGGAGATCGATCGGTTCGAAGGCGGCGCCGCGGCGCTGTCGACCCACGAAGTGGAGCTGAACCGGTTCGCGCTGCAGAACATTCTTGAGGAAACGATCCAGTCGTATACGCAGGGCGTCGTTTTCCGCGAGGCGGACAAGCGCCACATCTGCATCCTCAATTGCGACGACCCGCAGCTGGCGGGCCGAATCGCCGACCGCTGCTGCGCCCACATCGCGCAGTATACGCGTTTCACCATCTCGATCGGCATCGGCCTGATCGCCGACGATCCGAGCCGGCTGCCGGAATCGTACGAACAGGCGCTGCAGGCGTTCTCCTATCACTTCTACTCCGGAGGCAACGGCGCATTCAGCTACGCCCATATCGCCGGCGTCGACAAGGAGCCGCGCTTCACGGCCGCGGCCGCCCAGGAGCTGCTGTTCGCCTTGCGTTCCGGGAACCGCGAAAAAAGCCTGGAGCAGCTTGCGCAGCTGCTGGACGATTTGTTCGCCGGCACGCCGAAGCCCGATTACGTCATCAGCGTTTGTTACGAGCTGGCGTTCATGATGCTTAGGGTGCTGCTGGAGAAGCTGCCCGACGAACAAGTCAGGGAGCTGGAGCGGCGCGTGCGCGAGAACAAGGCGGCGGAGCCGACGATGCACGAGCTGCGGCAACTGCTGGGCGACATTTGCCGCAAGGGCTGCGAATGGGTCGAAATGCAGCGGTCGAGCGAGTCGGAGCTGATCGTCCGGCAGGCGATGCAATATATCCGCGGCAACCTGGGACAGGCGCTTACGGTCGAGATGTGCGCTCGGCATGCGAATCTCAGCGCGGGCTATTTTGCCAACGTGTTCAAAAAAATCGCCGGCATGACGGTGCAGCAATACGCGACCCACGAGCGAATCGAGCGGGCCAAACAGATGCTGATCGAAGACTTTCAGGTGCAGGAAATCGCCGACGCGCTCGGCTACGAGCACCGGCGCTACTTCAGCGAAGTGTTCAAGAAGACGACCGGCCTGACGCCGTCGGAATTCCGGCAAGCTTATTTGGGCAAGGCCTAAACAGCTTCGTGATGAGAAACCAACTTAGCTGTTTTGTTGCCCTTGATGTTGGTCATGCCACATGTACAGGCGTTGTCCCAGGCTTCATACTGGACGGGAAAGCAGCAAATCTTCAGGGGGCCCGCACGAACAGCTCGTGGCGTGGGTGACAACAAGGGAGGATTTCGACATGAGGAAAAAGATCGGGGTTATGGGACTGAGCGTTGTAATGACGCTGGCGCTGGCCGCTTGCGGCAGCAGCGGCGGCAAAGACGGCGGCAGCGGCGCAAGCCCGAGCGCATCCGCGGCGGCAAGCGGCAATTCGAAAGACAAGGTGAAGCTGTCGTTCTGGTCGGTCGACCGTACGGACATCGACTACACGAAGGAACAGATCGCCAAGTTTCAAGCCGAAAACCCGAACATTGAAATCGATTACGTCGTCAAGACGGAAGAGTACAACCAGGCGATCGATCTCGCGTTTGCCTCCGCGCAGTCGCCGGACATTTTCCGCACCAAGGAGAATACGATCCAGACGTTCTACAAAAAAGGCTACATGGAGCCGCTCGACAGCTACTTTGACGACGCCTTCAAGAGCAAGTTTACGCAGCTGAAGGATTTGAACGTGTTTGACGGCAAATGGTACAGCTTCCCCAACTACGGCTATACGATGCGGCTTGTGTACAATGTCGACCTGTTCGAGAAGGCCGGGATCAAAAACCCGCCAGCCACGCTGCAGGAAATGGTCGAAACGGCGAAGAAGCTGACGGCTGTCGGCAAGGCGGACGGCGCTTACGGCTTCGCGCTCAACTTCAAAAGCCCGGCCAGCGCCTTCGATCGTTCGGGGCGCGCCATCGCCGAGCTTAACGGCTACGGCGGCTTCGGCTTCGATTTCAAAACCGGCCGGTTTGACGTCAGCGGCTTCAAGCCCGTTGTCGAAGCGTTCCGGCAGATGTATACCGACGGCAGCACCTTGCCGGGCATGGAATCGCTCGACATCGACCCGCTGCGCGCCCAGTTTGCCGAAGGCAAGATCGGGATGTACATTTCCTTCTCTTCCGAGCCGGGCGTATACAAGAACCAGTTTCCGGCCAAAATCCGCTGGGCGGCGGCGCAGGTGCCTACGTACGACGGAACCGTACGCGGCGCCTCCGGCTTCCTTGGCGGCCAGTGGCTGAGCATCAGCAAACAGTCGAAGCATAAAGAAGAAGCCGCCAAGTTCCTGAAATTTATGTACGGCGATCAAATTTTGACCGACTATCACGAAAAGGGCTTCGGCTTGACGATGGTGTCGTCGGTGCTGAGCAAGGCGAAAAACGCGGATATCGCGGGGATCGAAGGGTTCAAACCGACCAAGTACGACGGCGCGTGGCCGATTCAGCCGACCGTGGCCGTACAAGGCGCCAAATACCAGGACGAGTTCTTCAAGTACATGCTGCAAGGCGGCGACCTGGACAAGATGATCGCGGATCTGAACAAGCGGTACAACGAAGCGCTCGACAAGGCGATCGCGGCCAAGGAAGTGGACGTCAAGCCTGATCCAAGCTTCGATCCGAAAAACTTGCAGAACATGTATGTGAAGTAAATTCTAATGTGGTAGAAGCAGTATAGACCGGCAGGGCGAAGGGTCAGAAGCGGCTTCTGGCCCTTCGTCTCATTTCGGGGAAAGGTTCGTGGAATCGATGAAACAATGGAGAACGAATGCCGCGGGCGCGTTTTTCACCTTGCCCAGTCTTCTTTTGACGCTCGTATTTACGGTATATCCGATCTTCTGGGTGTTCCGCTACATGTTTTACGATTATAAAGGGTATGGAACGCCCCGCTTCGTCGGACTGGACAACTTCCGCACGCTGTCGACCGATCATCTGCTGTGGCAATCCGTCGTCCATACGTTTGTGTACGCCGGCGGGAAGCTGCTGCTGACGCTGCCGCTGTCGCTCATTCTGGCCGTTATTCTCAACCGTGCGATCAAAGGGCGGCAGCTGCTGCGGGCGATTTATTTTCTGCCGACGATTATCAGCTCCGCGGTCATATCCGTCGTGTTCTTCATCGTGTTCAACTCGTACAACGGCATTCTGAACCAGTTCCTGATCAAGCTCGGCGTGACGTCCAAAGGCATCGAATGGCTCGGGCCCAAATACGCCATGCTGACGGCGATTTTGATCGCGGTATGGGGGGCGGTCGGCAATTACATGATTTTGTTCATCGCCGGGCTGCAGAACATTCCGAACGATGTGATGGAAAGCGCGGAGCTGGACGGCGCGGGTTCGGTGCAGAAGTTCTGGTACATCACGGTGCCGATGCTCGGTCCGGTGCTGCAGATGGTCATCATGCTGGCGATCATCAACTCGCTGAAAAGCTATGAAAGCATCATGGTGCTGACCGACGGTGGGCCGATCGGCAAAACCGAAGTGATGTTCCTGTACTTGTACCGGCTCTTGTTCCCGACGCCGTCGGCCAGCACGGTGCTCGAGCAGCAGATCGGCTACGGCAGCGCAGTTGGTTTCGTCACGGCGATGATCGTCGGATGCGTAACCGTGCTGTACTTCTATTTGTCCCGCAAATTGAATCGCATCATGTAACCGGCTTTTTGAACATGCACGGACCCCTGCAATCCGTTTTTGGAGGAATCGATTATGCAGCAAGATATGGCAGACAAGCGCAAGCCGGGCGCCCGAGGCGTCGTCGTTCCCGTCTTTTTGCGGCCGGGGACGATTGGATTATGGATGTTTTTGCTGGTCATGGCGGTGCTTACGTTGTTTCCGGTGCTCGTGGCGTTCCTCGGTTCGTTCAAGACGAATGCCGAATTGACCGCCGGCGCCACCGTCCTGCCGAAAGCCTGGCACTTCTCCAACTATGCGGAAGCGTGGAAAACCGCGAATTTTTCCCGGTATACGTGGAACAGCCTGTTCCTCAGCGTGACCACCACCGCGGGGACGCTGCTCGTTGCCTCGATGGCCGCTTACGGTGTGGAGCGGCTGCGGTTCGTGGGCAGACAGGCGTTCATCTTCGTTCAGGCGGCGACGATGTTTATTTCGGTCGGTCCGCTGGTGCTGCATCCGCAGTTCCGGCTCATGGTCGCGCTGCACCTGCAAGCATCGCTGTGGGGCGTCGTCATTTTGCTGGTCAGTGCCCACGCCGCCACGTACTTCATCCTGTTCAGCTTCGTCAGGGCGATTCCGCGGGAGCTGGACGAAGCGGCCAAGATCGACGGCTGCACGATGCCGGGCACGTATTGGCGGATCATTCTGCCCTTGCTGGGGCCGGGGCTCGGGGTATCGGCGCTGTTTACGTTCCGGGCGGCCTGGAACGAATACATCATGCCGCTCGTGTTCACGATGAGCCAGCCGAAGCTGCAGCCGCTTACCGTCGGCTTGTCCAACCTGCGTTACGGCGCGTCGGCGGCCGCGCAAACGCACTATATGATGGCAGGCGCCTGCCTGTCGATCCTGCCGATCCTCGTCGCCTACGTTTTCGCCAACAAATCGTTCATGCAGATGACGGCAGGTTCGCTCAAAGGGTGATGCCGTGAAGAAGGCCGAACCGTTGCTGCTTTGCAGCGGGTTCGGCCTTTTTTTTGAAGATAAAGAATTAATACTTGACCCAAAGCAGAACCCAAAGCAGAACCCAAAGCAGAACCCAAAGCAGAAGGAGAAACAGAATTACTATTTACAACCCCACTTAAGAGGCAGGTGTGCGGCGGAGGAAGGGCACAGCCCGGATCGCCCGGCAATTATATATGATTTTTCATATATAATTGCCGCCAAACGTGTCAAATGACCAATTATATGCGATTTTTCATACATATTCGTCCATTTCGACGCCTCGAAGGGAATTGTATATGATTTTTCATATATAATTCTCGGGGCTGTGAATAGTAACGAACCAGAACCAGAACGCCTACGTTTAAGTGCAAACAAGCGCTTAAATTCGCTTCAGACGACTGTTCGGCACAGCTTAACGGCAAAAATGCACTTAACTGCCGCCCGTTTTCCAATATTTAGTTTATATTGTCGAATTTAAGTGCACATTTACCCTTAAACATAGCAAACGAGTCTATATGGCAAAAGTTAAGGGCATTTTTGCATTTTACGACGATCCGCTCTCCAAGGCGTCTCTTGTCGTGCCCAAAGGCGCCCGCCACTCACGCACGCCACGCCGGAAAGGACGGTCAGGATGATTTTCTCTGACACGGTTTCGGCTTCTTTCGATTCGTCTCCCTTCGAACCCGATAACATTTTTTCCGCGCACTGCAGTCGATAGCTTCAACAGTTCCCGCATTGTCAGGGATAGTTCCTTCCGCCGCGTTCCCTCCGATCCTTAATAATTCACCCCTACCCTTGAAAAATCACCCTTTTCCTTCATTATTTCACCTTGGAGAATGAGGCGACCGGCCGGTATGCTAGTAAGAGTAGCTTCAACTATATGACGATTTTGATACCGGGGGAGAGCTTCCATGACCACACGCCGCTATAACGGCACCTACCGCGAGGAGCGGAACGCCAGAATCGCTTACCCGCTCGGCGGAATCGGAGCGGGCTCGTTATGCCTCGAAGGGACGGGAGCGCTGTCGCACGTGTCGCTGCGGAACGCTCCCGATCTGGTTCACGAGCCGACGATGTTCGCCGCGGTTAGCGTCCGGCAGAACGGCGGCGTCATCGCCAAAGTGCTGGAGAGCGCCGTGCCGGCCTGGAAAGTGTTCGACTGGCCGAACGACGGGAAAGGCTGGGGAAGCAAACATTTCGGTTTGCCGCGGTTTGCCGAAAGCAGCTTCGCGGCGAAGTTCCCGTTCGGCATCGTCGAGCTGACCGACGCCGCCATGCCGATCCGCGCCACCGTTACCGGCTGGAGCCCGTTTACGCCGCCGCATGCCGACGACTCGAGCTTGCCGGTAGCCGCGCTCGAATATACGCTGCACAACGACAGCGACGAGCCGCTTGAGCTGGTGTATTCGTTCCATGCCTCGCACTTCATGAATACCGGCAGAGGCACTCATCAAGTGCTGCCGGTGCCGGGAGGGTTTGCCCTGTACCAGCCGCCGGCGGAAGGGGCGCCGTGGGAGCGGGGCGCGTTCGCCGCGTCGATCGCCGACGACGGCGTCAAGGTGCACCACACGTGGTTTCGCGGCGGGTATTACGACGCCCGCTCGATGCTGTGGAAAGCGATTGCGGAAGGGGCGGCGCCGGAATCCGCGCCGGTGACGGAAGGGATGCCCAGCCCGGGAGCGAGCCTGTTCCTGCCGCTGCGGCTGGAAGCGAAACAGTCGCGAACGATCCGCCTGCAGCTGGCCTGGCACGTGCCGGACAGCAACCTTCGGCTCGACTATCCGTGGGAAGCGGACCAGGCGAAATTCGACGACGAAACGTCGCGCGCCAGCGGCGACGAGTATTACCAGCCTTGGTACGCGGGCAAATACAGGGATATTTTCCAAGTGGCGTCCGACTGGCGGGAGCGATATGATAGTCTTCGCACCGCAACGGAAACGTTTGCCCGCTGCTTCTTCGATTCTACGCTTCCGGACGAAGTGCTGGAAGCCGCGGCGGCCAATTTGACGATACTCAAATCGCCGACCGTCATGCGCCAGACCGACGGCAGGCTGTGGGGCTGGGAAGGCGTTGCGCTCAAGGAAGGCAGCTGCTTCGGCTCCTGCACGCATGTATGGAATTACGCCCACGCGTTTGCGCATTTGTTCCCCGGGCTGGAGCGCAGCTTGCGCCAATCGGAGTTCAACGAAGGACAGGATGAGCTCGGCTTTCAGACGTACCGCATCCCGCTGCCGATTCGCCCGATTGTGGGCCGCTACACGCATTCGGCGGCGGACGGCCAGCTTGGCGGCATCATGAAGATGTACCGCGAATGGCGCATCGGCGGCGATACCGGCTGGCTCCGGGCGATGTGGCCGAAGGTGGAGCGCAGCCTGGGCTATTGCATCGAGACGTGGGACCCGGACCGGACGGGCACAATTGTCGAGCCGCATCACAATACGTACGACATCGAATTTTGGGGACCGGACGGCATGTGCTGTTCGATGTACGTCGGTGCGCTGAAGGCGGCGTCGCTCATGGCGCATGCGCTTGGCGAGCCGGCGCAGCCCTACGAAACGCTGTACGAAAAAGGCCGCGCTTACCTGGAGAACGAGCTGTTCAACGGCGACTATTTCGAGCAGCGCGTAGTTTGGGAAGGGCTGAGGTCGCCGTCGCCGCTTGACGTGGAAGTGAAGGCGGTATGGGAAGTCGCTTATTCGCCGGAAGCGCGCGAGCTGCTCCATACGGAAGGACCGAAGTATCAGTACGCGACCGGCTGTTTGTCCGACGGGATCATCGGCGCCTGGATGGCCCGCATGTGCGGACTGGGCGACATTGTCGATCCGGCGCAAGTCCGGAGCCACCTGCTCAGCGTCTATCGCCACAACTTGCGGCGCGACTTGTCCGATCACGCGAACCCGCAGCGTTCCGGCTACGCGCTCGGCCGCGAGGGCGGGCTGCTGATCTGCACCTGGCCGCGCGGCGGCAAGCCGTCGCTGCCGTTCGTCTACAGCGACGAAGTATGGACCGGCATCGAGTACCAGGTGGCGTCCCACCTGATGGCGATCGGCTGCGCGGAGGAAGGGCTCGATATTGTGCGCACGTGCCGCGACCGGTTCGACGGCCGGTTGCGCAACCCGTTCGACGAATACGAATGCGGCCACTGGTATGCGCGGGCGATGGCTTCCTACGCCTTGCTGCAAGGGTTGACCGGCATCCGTTACGACGCGCTGACCCGCACCTTGACGATCGAACCGGGTTTGTCGGGCGATTTCCGCAGTTTCATTTGTACGGAAAGCGGGTATGGAACGGCAGGCGTGCGCGGCGGCGAACCGTTCTTCGAGCCGGCCTCGGGAGAGATAAAGATCGAGCAAATCGATTACAAGGCGTTTGGAGGAGCAGAGAGCCGAAACTAGACGAAAAAACGGGGGGATTGCATGGCAAACCGGATTTTTTCGACAGGTCGGAACATATGGCGCAGAAGCGGCTTCGGCTTCGGGGGGGACGGACAACGGCAAGGAAGCCGGAGACGGTTCTCCTCGCCGTTTCGCCATTTCAAGCTGCATTTTAAGCTGATCGTTTCGTTTTCGTTCGTTTGTTTGCTGGCGTTGTCCATTTTTTCCTCGATTACGGTCATGATGTACAAAAACATACTGATCCAGAAAGAAACCAGTTCGGCGCTGCGCAATTTGAAAGCGTTTCAAACGAATCTGGACAGTTACCTGAAGGCGGTCGACGCGGCCGCTTCGACCATCGTGTACAATCCGGGCATCCAAAGCTACTTCTCGATCGACGTCAACCAGCTGCCTTCGGCGGAACGGCTTGCCGCCTACAACCAGATCAACGACCTGCTGAAGCAAACGCAGCTCAACAATATCGGCCTGAATTCGATTTCCATCATCGACAACTACAACAACTATTTCTCCTTCACCTTGCTGCCGGATAAAGTGTACTCGCAGGTGCTGGCGCAGAACGTTTCCAAGCAGGACGTGTTCCGCCAGGCGATTCTGGAGAATACGCCGAACTACTGGCTCATCAACGATTGGGCCAACGAGTCGAACACGATCAGCCTGATCCGGCCGATTATCAGCACAACGACGCTGCAGCCGCTCGGGTTTCTGGTCATCACCATTTCGCCGGAGCTGCTGAACAATTATTTCAATTCGACCGAACAGGCGGAGGGCGATTACATCCTGCTCGACGACAAGGGCGCGTTGATTACGGGCAGAAGCGGCGCGATTACGCAGGCGGACAGCCGGGAGATTACCGCGAACGAAGGCCACTACGCCGAGGTCAGGGACGGCAAACGCTACATTATTACCTATGTAAAACATCCGTCGACCGGCTGGCTGTTCATGTATGCGCTCGAAGAGAAGAAGCTGTTTCACGACATCGGTTCGATCAACCGGATTTGGGTGGTCGTCTTCGTCGTGACGTTTACGCTCGTTGCGCTGCTGTCGCTGCTGATTGCAAGGTCGATGGCCAAACCGCTGCGGAAGCTGACGAAGCTGCACCGCGAAGTGCAGAACGGCAACCTGGACGTGGCGTTCCGCGCCCATTCGCGCGATGAAATCGGGCTGCTCGGGGAAAGCTTCAACGACATGGTCGAACGAATCCGCGATTCGCTGCCGCTGCAGCGGGAGAAGCTGATCCGTTCGCTGCTCGAAGGCAACCTCAGCGGCGGCGAAATCAAGCGGATGAACCGGAATATCGGGCTGCCGCTGCAGCGCCCGTTCTTTCAGGTGGCCATTCTGGACAGCGGACGCGGCAACGTGGAGCGGACGGACGAAACGATAGCAACGGCAATGCAGGCCGAGCTGGCCAAGCTTGCCGCAATCGAAGCGTTCTGCTATATCCAGCTTGCCGCGGAACGGTTCTGCCTGATCCTCAATGAAGGCGAGCAGGAGGCGCAGCGCATCGTCGGCGAGCTGGTGCGCGCGATCGGGCGCGATGAAGACGGCCTGCAAGTGCACGCCTATTTCGGCAACCAGTACGATGAAGTGTTTTTCGTCAAACAATCGTTCGAGGAAGCGAAGCAGCTGATGCAGTACCGACTGTACAACCATGCGGAGCTCATCGGGTTCAACTATATCAACTCGCAGCTGTGGCAGGTGTCGTACCCGGAAACGTACGAAAGCCGGCTGCTTCATTACATCGAAACGGCCGATCTGGACAAGTGCCGGCTCGTGCTGGCGGAATTCGAGACCTATGTCGTCGAAAGCAAAGTCAAGCCGGCGTCGATCATGATTTTCATCCAGACGATTTATACGCATCTGTGCAAAACCGTGCTTAAGCACGGCGAACAGCCGGAGGACTGGTTCGGCAGCAGTTCGCTCGCCGGCAGCGTGCGGGAGCCGACTTCGATCAAGGCAAACATGAACGAGCTGGACCGTCTCATCGCCGTGTTCATCACCACGATGCGCGAACGCGCCCAAGTGCCGATGAATGCCAAAATTCAGCGGGCGATTGCCATTATCGAACGGGAGTACAACAACCCCGACCTCAGCACCGAGTTCGTCGCGGCCGCCGTGGAGCTCCACGCGGTATATTTCAGCCAACTGTTCAAGAAAGAAACGGGCGTCAATTTCGGCGAGTTTCTGAGCGAGCTTCGGCTCGGCAAGGCGAAAGACCAACTCCGCAGCACGGCGCTGAAAATCAAGGAAATCGCCGTCGCCGTCGGTTATATGGATTCGCACTATTTTGGCGTCTGGTTCAAGGAGAAGACGGGACTTACCCCGTCCCAATACCGCAAGATCGGCATGCAGCTCGGGCAAGGCCATAGCGAAGCGTTGTAAAGATGAGGGTGTTTTGTTAGGAAACACTTTGATTCTTACAGATTTCCGCAAATCTTGACTCTCCCGCCGTTCATCTTGCCAATTCGCCCTTATGCGGCGAGCCGCCGGGTGCTACGGTAGTTTCGGGATCGGGACAGCGCTTTCACACGTTCCGCCAAATCTCGCAGGGAGGTCGAACGATTCATGGCAGGGTTGAAAAGAACAGGCAAAACAAAAGCAGCGCAGGCATCGCTCTTGGCAGCGCTAGCGCTCACGACAGCAGTGGCGGGCTGCAGCAGCGGCAGCAAAAACAATTCGGCCGGCAGTCCGAGTCCGAAAGCTTCGGCAGCGCCGTCGACGGCGGCAGGAGCGTCAACCGCACCGTCCGCGAAGCCGGATCCGACGACCGAGCTTACAATCTGGATGCCGCCGCAGCTCAAGCTGAACAACAACGACAAGGATGACTGGGTTACGTCGGCGCTTATTCCGGAATGGAACAAGCTGCATCCGACCGTCAAGATCAAGGCCGAAACGCTTCCATGGGAAGGCATCAACGAGAAGGTTTCCGCAGCCATGGCGGCCAAAACGACGCCGAACATCATTTTCGACTACGGCGGCCGCGTTCTGCCGTGGGCGCAGCTCGGCGCGATCGAACCGCTGAACGATGCGCTGCCGAAGGACGATTTGGCCAAGTTCAAGAGCAATGCGATGCTGATGAAAATGACGGCGATCAAGGACGACATCATGGTCATGCCTTACCCGACCAGCGCGGTGACGCTGATGATCAACAAATCGTTGTGGACGGAAGCGAACGCGGCGAACCTGCTGCCGCAGGACGAATACCGCACCTGGACGCCGGATCAGTTCAAGGCCGCGCTGAAAGCCGTGACGAACAAGGACAAAGGCGTGTTCGGCGCCACCTTCTTCGCGCTCAACGAGCAGGGCGACCAGTTGTACAACAACATGATTTATTCCTTCGGCGCGAAGCTGTTCAACGACGACTACACCAAATATGTCGCCGCCGAAGATACCAAGTCGGAAGACGCGCTCAAATTCATCCAGTCGCTCGTTGACGAAGGCGTCGTTACGCCGCATCCGGAGACGATCTCGGCGGTTAACGCCGGCGACTACTTCAAGCAGCGCAAACAAGGCGTGCTTGTCGCTTCGGGCGCCACTTACATCTCGATCCTGCAGGCGCTTGCGGACGGCACGGCAACCAAGCCGATCGAACCGATGCTGGTCAACTTCCCGTCGACGATGGGCGGCAAGTCGGCGCTGAAGATCGAATACGGCAATGGCGCCGTGTTCAAAAGCTCGGATCCGGTCAAGGTCGAATGGTCGAAAAAGTTCCTGACCTGGATGTACACGGAAACGACGCTGCCGTACCAGGGCTTCAAAAACTTCAACGCCTTCGGCAAGGACGTCAAATGGACGGCCGGCGACAAAGAGCTGGAGTGGATGGCGAAGCTGGTTGCCAAAGGCGGCGAATGGCCGGTTATCGATCCGGGCTATGGCGTCAAAGGATTCAGCGAAATGCGCGCCGCAATGTTCCCGGAAATGCAGAAGATGTTCATCAAACAGGCGACGCCGCGGCAAACGCTGGACACGATCGCGAAGAAAAACAACGACATTATCGCGAAGTACAACAAGTGACGGGAATCGGGTAGGCAATCTTGAATAGCAAAGGAATGGGCGACGATGAATGCATTGTACCGGCGGATGAACGCGGCGGCTAGGAGAGAAGTGACGGGATGGCTGTTTATGCTGCCGATGATGTTGTTTTTCGTCACCTTCCTTTTCTATCCGATCGTGAAAGCGATTCGCATGAGCTTGTACGCTTTCGACTATACGAAGTATTATTGGGCCGGCTTCGACAATTACGTGGATATTTTCAGGAACGAAACGTTTCTCCTGGCGATCAAAAACACCGTGCTGTTCGTCGTGATCATCGTGCCGTGCGTAACGATTGTGGCGCTGCTGCTGGCTGTCGGCATCAACCGGCTTTCGCACTGGAAGCAGTCGTTTTTCAAAGCGGCCTTTTATATTCCCGGCGTCACGTCGGCTGTCAGCTTGACGATGGTGTGGGAGTACATTTACAACAACCAGTACGGCATTGCCAACTATACGCTGAAAAAAATGGGGATCGAGCCGGTCAACTGGCTGGGCGCGCAATACGGCGTTTCTTCGCTCTCCCTGATCATGATTACGCTGGCGCTGGGCGGTTCGCTTGTTGTGCTGAGCGCAGGCCTTAACGCCATTCCGAAAGATTTGTACGAATCGGCTTATATCGACGGGGCGAAGCCGCGCGACACGTTCTTCCGCATTTCGCTGCCGTTGCTCAAGCCGAGCCTGCTCTACGTCATCGTGACCGGCACGATCGGCGCCTTCCAGGTGTTTGCGATTATCCTGCTGCTTACGGGCGGCGGTCCGGCGTACAAAACGACGACGATTCTGATGCTGATTTACCGCGAGGCGTTTTTCAATTTGAATTACGGCATGGCGAACGCAATGGGCATCGTGCTCTGCGTGTTGATCGGCTTGATCGCGCTGGTCCAATTCCGGGCGCTCAAGTCGGACATCGAGTATTAGGAGGCGAGCACGCTTGCGACAAAAGACAGGTCCGCTGCAATGGATCGGCAATATCTTGCTTGTGCTGGCCGCCGCGTTTTTTCTGTGGCCGTTCTATTGGATGGTGTCCGGCTCGTTCAAAAATTTGCGCGTATCCATGCAGATTCCGCCGGAGTGGTATCCGCACGCGCCTTCGTTCGATAATTACCGCCACATTTTCACCGACTATCCGGTCTGGCGCTGGTTCGGCAACAGCCTGATCGTCACGCTGGCGACGACATTTCTTGTACTGCTGTGCAGCTCGCTGGCCGGCTACGCGCTGTCCAAAATCCGGTTCAAATCGGCGAAGCCGCTGTTCGTTCTGATCGTTTCGGCGATGTCGCTGCCGCATGCGGTGCTGTTCATTCCGCTCTACCAGATTCTGATCGACTTCAAGCTGGTGAACACGTATTTCGGCGTCATTCTGCCGGCCGTTGCCTGGCCGTTCGGCGTGTTCCTGATCCGACAGTTCATTGCGACGCTGCCGTCGGCGCTGATCGAAGCCGGCCGCATCGACGGCTGCAGCGAGTTCGGCATCTATGCCCGCATCATGCTGCCGCTGGCGATGCCGGGGCTGGCCGTGCTGGCGATCTTCACGTTCGTCAATACGTGGAACGACTACGTGTGGCAGCTCATCGTGCTGACGGAGAGCAAGCTGTTTACGCTGCCGCTCGGCATCAAGATCGCGCAGAAGACGATCGAAACCGAAACGAACTACGGCGTCGGCATGGCGGGCGCCGTCATCGCGACGCTGCCGGTGCTGGCGGTGTTCGTCTACTTCCAGAAGCATTTCACGCAAGGCCTCACTGTCGGGGCGATGAAAGGCTGAGCTAGCGGTATGGCCTTTTACGGAAGCGGGGGATACGCCCGCTTCTTTTTTTGTGAAAGAAAACCTCCGTTCGCATGCAATTGAACCGACCTAATGTTAGGTAGTCCCTCTTTATTTGTTGCCCATTGGTTTTAGAATGGAAAGTGCAGCATTCGATGAACGAAGCGTCCGGAAAGGCGAAAAATACAGGGGGCGGATGAAATGACAGTCGATGCCAAACATTGCAATTTGTTTAATGCGGACACGACCACTTGTTTTGTCAATCCCGAGAGATGGCAGCCGGAAGGCGGCCCTTATACCGCCAAGGCGTTTCATCGCTATGTCGACAACCTGGCTGGCGGAGATTGCGGCGGCGTGCAGGAACAGGGGGGTGTCCCCTTGGGTGAACATTCGGATGAACGATTTGCACGGATACAAAAACCCGAAGGGCAGCTTTTTCAACTTGCCGATGTATAAAGAGGAACGGTTCCTTTTGAAGCGCAGCGCTTATTCGCCGACGATTCACGAACCGCTTTATCGAACGGGCTTAAACTACGAATGCCCCGAAGTGCGCGACTTCATGTTTGCGCAAATTCGCGAGATTTTGCAGGGCTCGAGCTCGATTGGCTGCGCAACGGCGCTGACGATCTACGGCGTGGTCGAGTTTGCCGGCAATTTGCTGCCCGCTTATTCGCCCGAAGCCAATCAAACGACAGACATTCGGTATATCACGCTCAGCCGCCGGATGGTCGCCGCCAGCGCGGCAGGGAAGCTCGCGCTCGGCGCCGACGGCATATATGGGTTCAATTTCTACACGGCAGATCACGCGCGGGAACCGCGATTGCCGACCAACTACGCGAACTTGCGCGGTATGGAGCGGCTCGATCTGCTGTGCGGCGAAGAAAAGCACTACACGTTTTCGACCAACGGCGAAAAATTTTCGCACATTCCCTTCGAGACGCCTCCGCAGTTGCCGGCTATTTTGGAACCGGGCTGGCGGCAAGGGTTTCGTCTGCCGATGTGCGCCGAGCCGGACGGCACCGGACTGGAGCTGGTTGTGCAGATCGTCGTCAACGCGGACGATCCTGTCGTTTGCATGCCGGTCATGGCGAACGGCTGCTGGCCGAAGCTCGAGCACGAGCGCACCGACAAGCTGCTCTTTCCTTGCGGGCTGTACACGCATCATGTTGCGGCAAGCGGCCCGAGCGGGCCCGAGGCGCAGCGCCTCCAAGCGAACGTTGGCTATAACTACACATTCCCCGTATCGCTTGTGAAGGAAGGCTGGAACGAAATCGTGGTCGAAAACGGCAGCGAACGGCAAATCCGGATCGTCTGCATCGAGCTGGCGATCAGACAAGGCCGCCCGGAATAAGAAAGCCGGTTACATGAGCCACAAAGCGAATAAACCCGCGTTGTGGTTTTTTTGGTGCCGGGTCATCAAAATAGCCAATGAAAAATGGCTTATTTTCCCCATTTCGCCAGTCTCGTCGGAAATAGCCAGTGAAAATAGGGCTTATTTGCTCCTCCAGACCACAAATCAGGCCTTTTAGTTCAAATAGCCAGTGATTTCACTGGTTATTTTGGAGAAGCTGCCCGTTCTTAGTGAAATAGGCAATAAAATAGGGCCTATTTTGCAAAGAGGTTGGATCGTAGCGGCTGTGAAGCAAATAATTGCACCCTTACATAAAAATGCTGCATTCATCCCACGCTAGTCCTATCAAACGGATAAGGCTGGGGATGCGATGGCCCCGAAAGTGCTGATTGTCGAGGACGAGGACAAAATCAACCGCATGCTCCAACTGGAGCTGCAGCACGAAGGATACGATACGGCAGGCGCGGAAACCGGCCGGGAAGGTTTGGAGAAAGCGATGGCGGGCGGCTGGGACCTCATCCTGCTCGACGTGATGCTGCCCGGGCTGAGCGGAATGGAGGTGCTGCGCCGGCTGCGGTCGTCGGACAAACGAACGCCCGTCATTCTGCTCACGGCCCGCGATTCCGTGCCCGAGAAGGTGATGGGACTCGATCTTGGCGCCAACGACTACGTGACGAAGCCGTTCGAAATCGAGGAGCTGCTGGCGCGCATCCGCGTCGCCTTGCGTGCCGGCAAAGGCAAAGCGCCTGCGGCGGAAATCACCGTCTGGCAGCTGGACGGGTTGTTCGTCAACGCGCGCACGCGGGAGGTGACGCGGGCCGGCCAGTCGATCGATTTGACGCCCAAAGAGTTCGAACTGCTTGCCTATTTGCTCGGGCGCGACGGAGAAGTCGTCAGCCGCGAGCAAATTATCAATGACGTATGGGGCTACGACTTTGTCGGCGACACGAATATCGTGGACGTCTACATTCGCTATTTGCGCAAAAAAATCGATTACGGCTTCGGCAATACGCTGATCCATACGATTCGCGGCGTCGGTTACCAGATGCGCGATGCGGCAGCCTCCCCATGAATTTCCGCACGCAAATCATGCTGGTGTCCTCGATCTGGCTCATCTGCATCCTGATTGTGGTCAATGTCGCCGTCTACGCGATGTTCCTCAAAGTGGCGGCACGCAACGAAACCGACGAATTGCGGCTGCGCGGCGAGCGCATTATCGAGGAAATCGGCATCGACGCGCTGATGCGGCCGAACAACGAGCGGCTGCTGCGCAAATATTTGTCCGATCACGCGATGATTCGTACGGCAACGCCGGCAAAGCGCGTGATCAATTTGATGTACAACGATCCGCGCCTATCGGTCATCGCGCCGCTGTGCGACGCCGAGATCACGGCAGCGCACGACAAGGCGGACGGCGAAACGATTCATATCGTTCGTTTGCCGCTGCGCAGCGAAATCGACGAGCGGCACGTAGGCTGCATCGAACTGGCGGTCGTAACGCCCGGGCTGCAGCGCAATTTGCGCGCCCTGGTGACGATCATGCTGTTCTCCACCGTCGTGGCGGCGCTTCTGTCGATGCTGGGCGGCGCTTCCCTTGCCGGCATGCTGCTGAAGCCGATCAATCGCATCGTCGGCACAATGGAGGCGATCGAGAGCAGCTTTCAGTTCGCCCGCATTCCGCTGCCGTCCGGCGACGCCAAGGACGAGCCGTACAAAATGGCGGCGACGTTCAACCGGATGATGGACCGGATCGAAAACGGCTTTCACCAGCAGCAGCAATTCGTTTCCGACGCCTCGCACGAGTTGAAAACGACGTTGACCATTATCGAAGGGTATGCCGGCATGCTGCGCCGCTGGGGCAACAGCAACGAACAGGTCGCGCGCGAAGCGGTCGACTCCATCTACGAGGAAGCGCAGCGCATGAAAAAAATGACGCAGCAATTGCTCGACTTGGCAGCGGCCGAGAAGAAGGAGCATCCGCCGTTCGAAAAGACGGATCTGGCCGCTCTTGGCGCGCAAACGGCCAAAGTCGTCGAGCGGCTGGTGAAGCGGCCGATCCGCGTAATCGCGGAAGACGGCCCCGCGATCGTCACGGCCGACCCGCTGAAGCTGAAGCAGGTGCTGCACATTCTGCTCGACAACGCGCTTAAATACAGCACGGCCGGCATCGAAATGGAAATCGGCAAGGAGGGGGAATGGGGCGTCATCCGCGTCCGCGACAGCGGCATCGGCATCCCGCAGGAGCAATTGCCGCGCGTGTTCGAGCGATTCTACCGGGTCGATCCGTCGCGGCAGCGCAAAACGGGCGGCACCGGCCTCGGCTTGTCCATCGCCCGCTCCATCGTGCTCCAGCACGGGGGAACGATCGAGATCGCAAGCGAGGAAGGCGTCGGTACGGAGGTGACCGTACGCTTGCCGGAGACGCAGTTGGCGGAATAATTGCGAATGAAGCTGAAATTTGTCGAAATTGCGCGAACGATTGCCCGGCTGGCGGTGTCCATACCAATAAGGCCCCTCTACCGACGACGATAAAGGACGTGTGCGTTTTGACAAAACTGCCTTCCTTCAGCATCATGGTCTCAGCCGCAGAACGGGAAAGAAGGGCCGACGGCAGCGTCGATTTTTTGCTGCGCCGGCTGCAGGCGGGCTTTCCCGACTTGTACGATCATGCGATTCGTTCATCGTACGTAGTCAGAAGAATCGCTCAGGAGTATGGCGAAGCTGCCGAAACGGAAGCGGTGCTGTACCGCACCGCACTGCTGCAGGATGTTGGCATGCTGGCGGTTTCCATGGCCGGCTTCTCGCCCGTTCACGCCGCTTTTCTCCGGCATCCCGCGCTTGGCGCTCAGCTGCTTGCTTCGCAATTGCGCAGCGGTCGGCTGGATCGCGACGCCTTGCTGCAGCATCACGAAAATTTGGACGGCACCGGTTATCCGCTTGGTTTGAAAGGGAACAAGCTGTCGCATAGCGGCAAATTGTTGCGGGTGGCGAACGCTTTTGCCATGATGACAGGGGTTGACGCGAGGACGCGCCGCATCTTCGGTGCGGAGTTGGCGATTATGGAAATGTTTCGCCGATGCGGCGCGCTGTTCGAAGCGGACTTGCTGTTCGCGCTGAGCGAAGTCGTCGGGCAGGAGGAAGACGGTTTATTTGAGCAGCGTAATGCTGCCGATTAAAGGCAGCGGCTTGGTCGTTCCGTTAGCGGCATTGATAATGCCGAGAATCGCGAGCACCACGATCGCCAGATTGGCGAACGGCAGCAGAATCCAGCCGATGATCGGGATGATCGTAAAGACGATGTTGACGGCTACTGCGGCCAAAAACAACGTCAATCCCTGGTTGGCATGGTACATGGCGAACGGCGAATCCTTGGCAGCGAGCAGCGGGATGAAGAAGATGATATAGGCGACTATTGCCATCCCCTTGTTTTTTTCCACGTCTGCCGGGTCCAGGTGCTGATTCGAATTTTCTTGCAATCGAAACACCTCTTTCTCCCAATTGTTCGGGCTTCGAACGAATCCCGTACTAGCGTATTCGTCGCATGGTTTCGCTATTCCTTTTCTGCGGCGGTCATGCATGCGGAAATGGTTCGGAGGTAACGATATAGGTGACTTTTATCCCGCTTGCTACAGGCAATTGAAACCGGTAAAGGAGGTCGAAATGATCATGAGATGCGCTTCGATTCATTTTCAATTTGACGACAGGCGTTCGGCGCTGCTTGCCATGGATACGCTGCAAGAGCTTGGCTACCTTGCGGTGCCGCTCGGTTCGGGCGATTCGGGCAACGCGTCGCTGCTGGAAGTGGCGGTGGAGAAATGCGATTTGACTTCCGCGCTGGAGATCGCTCATGCGCACGGCGGCATGCTGCTTGAAGGTGAAGCAGGCGATGCGGGGGCGCTGACGATGGCGTACGGGCTGGACGCGGTGCCGATTCCGGCTCATCTTGTGGAGCCGGCCGAAGAGGAAGGGGAGGCCGGGTATGATCATTTCCCGGCCGGCATTCATTTGTAGCCGTCAGCGAAGCGCCAGGGCGGCGCTGAGTCCGGCGGTATAGCCGGTCGAGAAGGCGGCGGTTATGTTGTAGCCTCCCGTATAGCCGTGGATGTCCAATACTTCACCGCAAAAATACAGGCCGGAAACAAGCTTGGACTGCATCGTGCGCGGATCGATTTCTTTCAGATGGACGCCGCCGCCGGTGACGAAAGCTTCTTCGATCGATAACGTTCCCGATACGGCGAGCGGAAACGCCTTGATCAGCCGGCTCAGCGCCAGCCAGCCTGTCTTCGGAATGTGGTCGTAAGTAAGCAGCTCGTCCAGTTCTGCGAGCCGCAGCAGGGGAGCGATCAAACGTTCGTTGAGGCAGCTTTTCAGCACGTTTTTGATCGCTTTGCGCGACTCCGCCTCCGCCAGCGCAAGCGTCTCGCGGAACACTTCGTCGGCACTGCGGTCCGGCTGCAGATCGATGGTCAGCTGCACGGTCCCGCCGCCAGCCCGGGCGAGCTGCTTGACGACGAATTGGCTGCACCGCAGCGCAATGGGTCCCGACAAGCCGAAATGGGTAAACAGCAGGTCCCCGGCATGGCGGACGATCGCCTTTCCTTTCGGATCCCACACGGTCAGCGCCACACCGCGCAAGGACAGTCCCTGCAGCTCGCGGCTGCGGATGAGCGGTTCGTCCGAGGTTAGCGGCACTTCGGTCGGGAAGAGCGGCGTAATCGTATGCCCGGCCTCCATCGCCCAGCTATATCCATCGCCGGTTGAGCCCGTGTGCGGCACCGATTTGCCGCCGGAGGCGACAATGACGGCGCTGCTGGCCACCGTCTCCCCGCTGCGCAGCTCGACGCCGGCCGCCGTTCCGTCATGGAATGCGATCCGCGCCACCGGGCTGTTCAGCCGGATGTCCACGCCTTGCTTCCGCACTTGATTGACGAGCGCGTCGACTACCGTTTTGGCTTTGTCGCTGACGGGAAACATGCGGCCGTTGTCCTCTTCCTTCAACTGAATGCCAAGCTGCTCGAAGAAACGGACGATTTCCCGGTTGCCGAACGTCGCGAGCGAACTGTAAAGAAACCGGCCGTTGCCGGGAATATGCCGGATCAACTCGTCCGTTTCCTTGTTGTTCGTTACGTTGCATCTGCCGCCGCCCGAGATGCCGAGCTTGCGCCCCGGCTTGTCCCCTTTGTCGACGAGCAGCACCTTCGCTCCGTGCCCGCTGGCGGCGACTCCCGCCATCAGCCCGGCCGATCCGCCGCCGATCACGATTACGTCGTACTTCATGCATAACGCTCCCTGTAGGCCCGATTGATGGTTTCATCATACCATGCGGAAGGTTGCGGGAAAAATCCGGACCGTATTCGAAAAAACGACGGCGCCTTGCGCATGAAGGTATGCGCAGGCGCCGTCGATGGCGAACAGCGGATAGCGGACAGGAAACGGACAAAGCGGCTACACCTGGCTGGTCAAGCCGATCTCTTCCGTGTCGTTCCAATAAAACCATTGGGAGAGCTTCAGAAGCCGGCCGGCGACATCGGATATTTCCTGCACCAGCTGGCAGGTGAAGGCAAACTCCTCGCTGCGCGCAAGCTCCGCCTGTTTGCTGCGAATCGCCTGCTCCAGGTCCTGCATGCGGGCGAATATGGCATCGCGGGCGGACTCCCAATACGATGCCGCTTCCGCACGGTCGCTGTCGCTTGCGGACGTCCAGTCCAACTGCAAATTCGGCACCTCGATCTGCAGAATCGGATCAAATACGAATGATGGCCGCATCTCCATCGCCTCCCGTCGTGTTGTCCCAATCGGCAAAACAATCTAAAATTGATATAATACCAATCGAATATTGATATATGTCATTTTACAACGGATTGACGCGTTGTCAATCCCTAATTTTTGGCTGCCTGTCTCGCAACCGCTCTATAGTCGGATACCCGGCAAACGTGTATAATATAGTCACACTAATGGAGCGTTCAAAAAGTCGGCCTTTGCGGAAGGAAGCGATTCCACACATGATGCACCCGTCGTTGCACGAATCGCTGTCGCATTTGCTGAGTCCTCGCTCGGCCGCCGTCGTCATTGCCGAGGAGGCGCTTGCGGCCGGAACGGGGATCGTCCTGAATATGAGGCGTGCCGGGTTTCCCGGACGCCTGTTCGTCGTGGCGCCGAATGGAGCGGACATCCCCGGGGAGCCGTGCCGCGAGCGGCTTGCGGACATTCCCGAGGCTGTCGAACTGGTCATAGCGACTGTGCCGCCGCAAGCGATCGAAGCGCTGCTGGCGCAATGCGAGCAAATGAAAGTGGGGGCCGTGCTGCTGCTCAGCCCGGGCATCGCCGGCGCGGAGGCGGAAGCCGCTCAATCCGGGGAAGAGGAGCGCGCGGCATCGTTCGTGTCCGCGTGGTCGGAGCGGACCGGCATTGCCGTATGCGGGCCGCGGAGCGCGGGCATTGCGAGCGTAACCGGCCTGATGGGCGTCTGCATGGCGACGGGCAACGAATGGACGCTGCGCAGCGAAGGAGCGCTGGGGCTTGTGGCTTCCGGCGGCAATGACGTTATGGCTCCGCTGCTGGCGAGCGGCTTCGACCGGAACGCGCCGCTTCGCGCCATCGTATCGACCGGGTCGGAGCATGGCTTGCTAGCGCTGGAGGCGGGGGAAGCGCTGCTGGACGATCCTTGCGTCAAGGCGCTGGCGATCGCAACAGATGTCATCCGCGACGGCCGCGCGTTCGTTCGTTTGGCTGACAAGTCGCTGACGTTGCGCAAGCCGCTTGTGCTTCTGCGACCGCAGGATACGACAGCGGCCGTAAACGATTCCCTGTTTGCCGCGGTTTGCCGGCAGAAGGCGATTTATTTGGCCCAGGACGCGGAACAATTCGCCGCCGCCGCCGTTTGCGCCGGGAGCGGCAGGGAGCTCGCCGGCAATCGGCTCGCTTTGCTCGATTTTACGGGCGGAGCGGCGGGCGATCTCGTCGGCGAGCTTCGTTACGCCGGTTTTCGCACGGTGTCGCCGCCGGACAAGCTTTCGGAAGCGGAGGCGGGAGAACCCGAAGGGTGGGACGGCGCTGTATGCATCGCCGGCCCCCCCGAGCCGGATGCCGAACGGTTGCGCAGGTTGCTTCACGAGGCGGACAAGCTGGTTTGTTTGCTGTGGCTGGGCGACCGAAGCGATGAAGCTGTCGCCTTCTGGCGCCGGGACGGGGTAGCGGTGTTCCATTCGCTGGATCACCTGATCGGCATGCTGCGCCACCTGTACGCCTTTTCCGAGAAAGGCGTCAAAAGCAAAACCGGGCTCAGCCGGCTGCGGGCCGATCGTTTTGCACTGGATAGGCTTGGCTTCGGCAAGTTTGAAGACGTTCGCCGCGTCCAAGGCGCCGGCGCCCCAAGCTTCGGCGATAGCGCTGCCGCGCCGGGCTGGAATGACCGCGAATTGCCGAGCGGCGACGAAATTTTGCCGGTTGCGGGGCAGCTTGGAGGCGGCGAGCGGTCTCCGGCGTCAGGCGCCGCCGGCCGCGAAACGATCGTTCGGCTGAGCGAAGTGGAAGGGAAGCGGGTGCTGAACGCGATCGGCATTTCCACGCCGCGCAGCCGCTTCGTTGCCCGCGGCGACGATTTGCAGCGCATGCTGCAGACGATCGATTTTGACGGCCGGCCGTTCGTGCTGAAGGTCGTTTCCCGGCAGCAGACGCGCAAGCGGGATTTTGGCGGCGTGCGTCTCCATGTCAAAGATGCGCAGGAAGTGACGCGATTTTATTGGAAATGGTTGTCGTCGCCGGGAGGGTTTCCTTCAGCGGATGGCATTCTGGTGGAGGAAATGGTGCTCGAGAAGCTGGAGCTCCGGTTGAGCGCATCCGTCGAACCGTCGTTCGGACCGGTTGTAACGCTCTCGATGCGCGGCGAAAGCGGCGATCCTCCGTATGCCGTGCGCCGTTTGGCGCCGTTCGACCAGGCGGAAGCCGCCCGGATGGTGGCGGAAATGCCGGAGCTGTCGGCCCAGTTGTCCGGCAACCGGCAGATGCCGCCGGCAGACCGGGAACGGCTGTACGACATGCTGGCGATGTTCTCCCGGTGGGTGTACGAGCTGCGCGACCGTCTGGTCGCCGTGGAAATCGACCCGCTCGCCGTCCGCCCGAAAGGCAAGGGCGTCTGCGCCCTCGACTGCGCGATGTCGCTGCGGGACAAATAAGGTTTTGTCCGCAGACAGCGGCAACGGACGGCAAAGGCATCGCGTACATGCTTCATGCGGCATTTGGGCACAATAGGGGCGGTTCCCGATAGGGGGCCAAATCGCATGAAGGAGCGTGTGTCCATGGCAAACAGCAACTCACGCGAGCAAAAACGGCAAGCGGGCGGCGGCGCAAAAGCGGCGAACGAGCGGCAGCGGCAGCAATCGGGCGCCGCAGACAAAAAGCTGAACGGCCCCAACCGGCCTTCCACCTGATCCGGTATGCGCGACTCGAAAACATCGTCCGGCCGCGGAGCGCCCGATCCGGCTGCCACCGGCGACCCGTCGCTCGATCCGTTCGAAATCGAATTTTTACCGCAATTCCGCGAGAACCGCGGGCCTGAAGCGCCGTTCGTCAACGAGCATGGCGTCGTCATCGGCGACCACGACTACAAGTCGCCGCAATCGCCGCTGGAGCAATGGAGCGCGGATACCGATCCCGCCGCGATGGCCGGGGACCAGTGGGTTCATCCGTTCAAGGACATCGGCTTTCAATCGGCGGAAAATCGCGACCTGTTCGAAAAAGGCATTGCCCCGCAATCGGGCATTTTTATGCACCCGGACCAAAATACGGCTTACGGCGCCGAACCGACCGAAGCGACGGACGAAGCGAACCGTCCTGGACCGTGAGCTCGCGCGAGCTCGTGTGCGGCGGGAACCGCTCCGGACGGCAGCCTGCTGCCGCGGGGCGGTTTTTTGTCGGCTTCGACGCCGAGGCGCGCGGGGACACGCGCGACGGCTGCGTACAGCCCAGCGCATAAGGTCAGAGGACGCCCCGCCGCCGTATCACCCGTGCGGGAACGCCGACTGCGACGCTGTACGGCGGGATGTCCTTCGTCACGACGGAGCCTCCGCCGATCACAGAGCCGCGGCCGATCGTCACGCCCGCCGTAATGTTCACGCGGCCGGCGATCCATACGTCGTCCTCAATTGTAATCGGCGCAAATTCGACGCCCTGCATGCGGATCGGCTTGTCTGGATCGGCGAAGCGATGGTTGCCGGCGATGAGGATCGCGTGCGAGGCGATACGCACATCGTTGCCGATTGCGATCAGGCCGCCGGGACTATCCGGCGTGCCGTACCCGACAATGTTCGAGTATGCCTGGATCGAACAATTACGGCCGATGGTCACATTTCCCTGCAGCAGCACGCCGATCGCAATCATCGAGTGCTCCCCGATACGAATCGCTCCCTCGCGCGGGTTAATCCGCGCTTGCGGGCTGATCAGGCAGGTAGGATGGATATCCGCCCGCGGATGTCTGGATGCGAGCCAGGACCCGGCGCGACAAGCCATCCGCCGTCCCCACGTTTGTTTCCCCGGCATGCTGTACCCGCCGTCTAATAGCGTCCACCAGCTCACCTCAGCACCTCGGCAACGTCCAGTTCGCACACGGTGGCGTGTTCGCCCGGCATCGTATTGACGATCAGTTTGCGGCCATCCGGCGAAAATACCGGGTGTAGGCAGACGCGGAAGCGATTGCGTCCGGACGGCTCGCGCTCGCCGAATACGCGCGGCAAATAGATGCGGCGGATGACCTCGCCGGTGCGGGTGTCGATGAATGCCACTGCGCCCGGATTACTGCTCTCGTCGGTGACGAGCAGGTTGTAGTCCGCCGGCGATACGCTCGGATGTCCGCCGCTGCGGTGCTCGCTGATTTTGCGATAGTCGCTGCCGTCGTAGTGCACCTGCGCGAGGCACATGCCCGCCGGATCCTGCGGGTCTGGTCCGTAACCGAGCAAGTGCTCACCGTCGGGGTGCCATGACCAGTGCAGGCCGCTGCGTCCGTAGCTCAGATCGACGGCCAGGTGCAGGTCGCGCAGCTCCCGGTCTGCGGTAAAGATATAGGTTAGCTTCGGCTCTTTGCGGCTGGCGTGGACGCAGTGGTTGCCGAAGTAGAACAGCAGCCGACTGCCGTCCGGGTTCCAGCGCACACAGTAGCACATTAGCGTCAGTCCCTCTGCGCTGCCGAGCCGCGTCCGCAGCTCGCTCTCGCTTTCCAGAATGCGCGCCCGGTCCGGATGCCGCTCCAGCACCTCGGCAACGCTCAGCACGAGCGACGAGCGGTTCGGCTCGAACATGTAGCGGAACAAGCCATGCTCGCGCCGCTGCAGGAACGGCACCGGGGCCAGCTCCGGCTTGAAGAGGTCGTACCCGTATCCCGCCGCGTAGAGCATGCCCATCAGTCCCGATACCAGCGGCTCCCCGGAGGGCGGAGCCCCCTCCATATCGCCCGCCTGCGTCAGCTCGTCTCCGGTTACCAAATCGTGTCGCACGATGAGCGGCCGGTTCAGCGTGCCGGCCTGGTAATACACATAACGCCCATCCGGACTCCACGTCTGCCACAGCCCCGTATGGAAGAAGCCGGAATGTAGTGCCGTCCGGCCGAAGCGGGTCAGCACTTCGCCGCCGGCGCCGAGAACGAGCACCTCGCCGGTCTGGCGATCGAGGTCTCCGCCGGCCAGCAGCAATCTGCCGCTCCCATCCGGCGCATACGGGCTTATGGTGTAATAGCTGTGCACGCACCATCTCCCTTGGACCGGCAATGGCCGCACCAGGGAATCGTCCGCAAGCTTGCTAGGGTCGCTTCGCATCTCAGCTGCCTCCTCGTCAAACAAACTATGTTCACAACTGTATCCATTATAGCCCCGCGCCTGCGTGGCCCTCCATTCATGATACGACCTTCATTTGCACAAATTGATTAACTTGCCGCTGCCGGTTTGGCAAATTGCGTTGCCGATCCGGGTAGCTGCCTTCCGGCTTGCCGAGCAGCGGATCGGATAAAAAATCATTGTTTCATTCATGTAGCAACAGCAGGTTTTTCAATAAAATGGGGAGGAGAAGCGAGCAAGCGGTACGCGCCGCTTAGGCGAATCTTACTAATACGCAGTCAGGCAAATCTGCAAAAATCAGTTCAAGGAGGGGCGTATGAACCCGCTGTATATGGCGCAGAAGCTGTACGAGCACTACGAGCACATCGACGAAGTGAAGCATTATTACGGGTTGCTAGCGATCTTCGCCTTGCTGCAGACTGCCGAGGAGAAACAGGACTCGGCGCTGCTGGAGAAAGGGAAGGCGATCCTCTCGCGGTTCCCCGAGCGGATCGAACATCCGCGGTACAACTTTCCGAGCTACACGATCGGCGGTATTGCCAAAGCATACGCGCTGATGAAGGGCTGGATGCCGGAAGCGGCAACGCAGGTCAGGGAATATGCGGAGGAAATGCTGACGGCTCCCCGCGACCGCAGCGGCATCATGTGTTATCCGTATGAGCCCGAGAAGGAGCTGATCTGGATCGACGTCGCCACGGCGGTTACGCCATACCTGCTATATGCAGGGCTGGCGCTTCGGGAGCAGCGCTACATCGACGAGGCGGCGCGTCAGACGTTCCTGATGTACGAGGAATTTCTCGACAAGAGCAACGGCCTGCTACATCAGTGCAAAAACTGGAACGGAGCGGGACGGTACTCCGAGGATCACTGGAGCAGAGGCAACGGCTGGGGGTACTTGCCGCTGGCGGAGCTGGTGCTGCGCTTGCCGCGCGATTCCGCGCACCGAGCACAGGCGGAGCGCTGCTTCACGGACTTGTCGGCGGCACTGCTGCCGCACCAATCGCAGCGGGGGATGTGGCGGCAGGAAATTCCGTTTGACCACTCCTACGAGGAGTGTTCCGGCACAGGTTTGATTTTGTACGGTATGGGAGTCGGCATACGCGCCGGGCTGCTCGATCCGGCGACGTATGGTCAAGCCTTCCGCCGCGGCATTGAGGGGCTCAACCGGCTATGCATCAACCGCGACTTTTCGACGGAGCTGAGTTGTCCGGGGTGCCTCTGTCCGGGGGAAGGCGAGGAGAAGGGGACGGTCAAATCATACGTGACGCTAAAGCTGCCCTGTCGCGACGAGCGCCATAGCTTCGCGCCGCTGATGCTGGCGCTGGTGGAGGCTTATCGCAACGGCATATACGGTTTGCTGCGGGAGCTGTGACAGCGGCGCGAAGTGAGTGGCAGGACGAAGATGATAACGGGGGGCAGCGGCAATGGAACTGTTGATACACAACGTCCGGCGGGTGCGCGCCGAGCTTGCTGCCGCAGGCGGCATCCGGCGGCCGCTATCGCTTGAGCAGGCGGAGCTGCCGCTGCTGTCGGCATTTGCTTCGGGCAGGGTCATCGCCCGCGACAGCTGGCGGGATCCGCTGACAGTGCTGGCTGTGCAGGGCGGCGGCAGCGAGCCGCAACGTGTCGGCGCGCACTGCCACGAGGACGCCATCAGCTTCATGCTCATGCATCGGCAGGAGCGCTTCTTCGTCGATCCGGGTTACTGTTGCCGCTTGCTACAGACGCAGGAGCAAGCACGATCGACAGCGCAGCTCGGCACCTGGCGTTTCCTGGCGGAGCAGCCGGGAGCAGGGTCGCTGCAGCTCGGGCAACACGAAGCGGGCGGGGACGTATTGCGTCCGGCGGCGCGGCGCGCCTATAACCGGATCGTCACGCAGCGAGGCGGCGTACACGTGATCCGCTGCGAGGCGTCCGAGCTGTACGGCGCGCCGATCAGGCGGGCGGAGCGGACGTGGATCGCCGTTATGCCGCACGTGCTGTTCATCGTCGACCGGATCGAGGCGGAGCAGGCCGTGCAGGTGGAGAGCGCGTTCGTTGTCAACAATTGCGACAACCAGCTGCAGCTTAAAGTCGCGGCCGAGACGAAGCTCGTGCTGCGCCGCGGTGGCGCCGGCATGAAGTTTTTTCAGGTGCATGCGTCGTCCGGCAGCGAGCCGAACGCGGGCAGGTTGTCCCGCGGTTGGGAATACGCGCATGACCGCAACGACCCGCAGCCGACTCGACCGGGACAAGGAGCAGAAGGCAGCGCCGTGATCCTCCGCTATACGAGCGAGTCGTTTCGCCGGAGCCATACGATCGTATACGCGGCGGCGATGGACGATACGGATACGGTGCGCCACTGGCATATTATCCCGCTTTCGCAGCGGCATTTCTATGTGGAGCCCCCGGCCAAAAGCGGCGGGTATTCGCTGGAGCTTGCAGATGACGATGCGCTGATCGTACATGACCGGACAGCCGGCAAGGCGCACCGCATCGACTTGGCGGGCTTTCATCCGTTGGCGTAATGAGACGGCGACTCGCGCGTCAACTTTTTGAACAAGCGGCTGAAATAGTAAATGTCCTGAAATCCTACCGCCAACGCCGCTTCCGTCACGTTGTATTCGCCGCTCATCAGCAGTCCCTTCGCTTTATTAATGCGGATACGATTCTGATATTGGACGGCGGTCATGCCGATGATCCTCTTGAACAGCAGGCGAAAGTGCGAGGAACTGAGACCGGCATGGGACGCCAGTTCGTCGATTGAGAAATGATCCTTGTAGTTCGTCAAAATCAGCTGGGTCGTCCGCTCAATCGCATTGTAATGGGCCACGCCGAACTTCGCATGGTCCTGGTCCTGAATCAGCGTATGCAGGATATCCATAACGATGCTCTTGCACTTGATCGTGTAGCCGCTGCGTTGGCCGGTCCAGACGTGAAGCAGCTCGGCGAATAGCGCGGGCATCCGGTACAAGTGGGGGCTGCGGATGACCGGTTTGAAGCGGTCGAACAGCTGCCGCGTCTGTTCGTTGTGGAAGCGGACCGTGAACGAAACGGTGCAGAACGACCACGGATTGTCCGGATCCGAATAAGCAGATCGGACTAATCCTTTCGGCAGAAACAGCAGGTCCCCCTTGCGTACGTGGTGCTGATCGCCGCTCTCCGCAGGCTGAACGCTGCCGACGTGCTGCCTGTCGTCATGCGCGAGAGGCGGCTCTCCGCCGTTATGGCGCTGCCCTCCATGCACATGGTACACCGCTTCGCCTTCCCGGCAATAGACGAGCATGTATACATTCGCGTAGGAAATAGCCGTTATTTTCCAGTTTGGATTCGGCTCCCGTTCTGTCATATGACTGATGGCCTCAATGTCGAAGTCGTAATCGACAAGCAGTGCATTGCCCGGCATGGCTATCGCTCCTCGTGAACGGGTGTCACTTAATTATACAGAAGAATATCATCATTTTGTGCAAAAACATAAGGTGCACAAACACAAATGGAGGAATCGCATATGGATCTGGAGCAGCTTAAGGCGGACCGGGGCGCCAGAGAGCTCGCCCCGTTGCCGATATCGGAGCAAGAGCTGTGCGACCGGTATGAGGCGACGTTTACCGCAGCTGTCAACGATGTGCTTCGCGAGCGGGACTGCTCTACCAAGTGCTGCCGACCGGCATCATGCCGCTGAGGGACGATATGAAGGTGTGCGGAATCGCCTTCACTGTGAAGGGCTCGAAAAACTTGACGCTGGAGAGCGAGATGGAGCAGCGGGCGCGCATGCTGGAGGAGATCGCGCCGGGCAGCATCGTCGTATGGGATACGAGCGGCGACGACGAGTCGGCGCAATGGGGCGAGGTGATGACGATGGCGTCGAGGCGACGCGGCTGCCGCGGTGCGGTCGTCGACGGCGGCGTGCGCGATACGAACAAAGTGCTGGAGATGAACTTCCCCGTTTTCTGCAAATACCGCACGTCGAACGGAATGCTCGGCCGCTTCCGGATGCTCGGCTGGCAGCTGCCAGTGATGATCGGCGGCGTCTTCATCTATCCCGGCGACGTCGTATTCGGCGACATCGACGGCTTGATCGTCGTTCCGCGGGCGTTGGCATACGAGGTGCTGCTGCGGGCCGAGTATATCCGCGAGAACGAGAAGGAAATTAAGCAGATGGTGCTGGATGGATTGACGCCGACGGAGGTCGTCAGGAAAGGCGGATATTTCTAATCTGGCCCGGGTTTTCATTTTCATTTCATTAGGAGGTGCAAGGAACATGAATACGAATCGGCGGCAACATCTGACGGTGGCGATCGTCGGCGCAGGCGGAGGGATCGGACAGGCGACAGCGCGGGCGCTGGCGGCGCAAGGGGCGCGGCTGGCGCTCGGCTCGGGCCAGGAGCCGGTGCTGCGGCAGCTGACGGAGGAGCTGACGGCCGACGGAGCGACGGCGGCCTATCGCACGGTGGACGTGACGAAGGAGCAGGACGTGCGCTCGTTTTTTGCTTGGGCCGGCGAAACGTTCGGCAGCCTGGACGTGCTGGTGAATGCTGCGGGGCTGAGCATCCCTGCGCAGCTTGCGGAGATGTCGGTGGAGGCGTATGACCGGACGTTCGACGTCAATGTGAAAGGCAGCTTCCTCTGCGCCAAGCATTACATCCCGCACGCCGACCGGGAACGAGGCGGCCTTATCGTATTTACCGGCTCGATGGCGGCGAAGCGGGCGAACGCCGGTGCGCCGCTGTATTGCACGGCCAAGGCGGCGGTAAACATGCTGTCGCAAGGGCTGGCGCTGCAGCTGATCGAGCGCAACATTCGGGTGACGACGGTTAATCCCGGCGCGACCGACACCGGCTTCTGGGGAGAACGGCAAGTGCCGCGAGAGAAGTTCATGACGGCGGACGACGTGGCGGACGTCATCGCCTTCATCGCGGCGATGAGTCCGCGTATCGTCGTGCACGAGATCAATTTCGAATCGTTCGCTTTCTTCAAGTAAGCAACCCGCAGCGCCTACTCCACAATCGCCCGGTGGACTGCAATAACGGCCAATGCCGGCGAATCGCCGTAATTGCAGTCGTTTCGGACGATATTGCAGTATTTTTTCAGCTCCCCGCCACCTTATACTCGAAGCGTTGACACGAGGCGCAGCGCCCGACGAATATGGATTTTGAAAGCGTTGTACCCCCTGGCAACACAATATAACAGGATAAGAAATGGGGTTGGCTGCCAAAATGAACAAGGCAAAACGTGTTGCCGTTATGCTCCCGCTGCTGTCGGCGCTCGCAATCGCCGGTTGCCAGACGGGTGGGTCCGACAAGTCGGCAGCTTCGCCGAGCGCGAGCACAAGCACAGGAGCAGGTGCAAGCGCAAGCACCACGGCGAGTCCGAAAAACGAACTGAAGCCCGTCCATCTGAAGTATTATTTTTACGGCGCGGCCAAGCCGGGCGATCAGACCGTGTATGACGCCATGAACAAAATTTTGCAGGAGAAGATCAACACAACGGTCGACTTCATCAAAATTCCGAACAGCGGCGACTACACGCAAAAAATGACCATCATGGTGAACGCCCAGGAAGAGTTCGACCTCGCGTTCACGTCGCCGAACTATTTCGATTACTACGCCAATGCAGCCAAAGGCTCGTTCGTCGACCTCACCGCCCTGCTGCCGAAATACGCGCCGCAGACGTACGCGCAATTCAAGCCGGAAATCTGGAACGCCGCCAAGGTGAACGGCAACATTTACGCCAGCATCAACCAGCAAATTTTCGCCCGCCAAGCTGGGTTCAACATCTCCAAGCCGATGGCGGACAAGTACCAGTTCGATCCGAAGAGCGTCAAGAAGCTGTCCGATCTGATGCCGTATCTGGAGAAAGTGAAAGCCGGCGAGCCGGCCGACAAGACGGATCAGCTGTACAACGCGCAAATGAAAAACCAGGTGTTCAGCTACTTCTTCCCGTACTACAAGTGGGAAACGATCGGAGCGACGGACGTGCCGGGCGTGGCCGGCTCGGTCGAAGCGCAGCCGAAGGTGTTCAACGAGTACGACACGCCGGAGTTCAAGGATTTCGTCATGACGCTCAGCCAGTTCCAGGCCAAAGGGCTGATCGCCAAGGACGCATTGACGCGGCCGACGTTCGACTCAGCGAAATATGTGGCGTCGGCAATCGCCACGCTGATGCCCGGCATCGAACAAACCGTCAAGACGACGTATAAGGCCGAGCAGTACATTATTCCGCTGGGCGATCCGATTCTGACGACGCCGAATGCCATCGCTACGATGACGGCCGTATCGGCCACCTCGAAAAATCCGGAACGCGCGCTGATGGTGCTCGAGCAGCTCAACATCAACAAAGAATTGTACAACCTGCTCGTGTGGGGCATCGAAGGCGTTGACTACAAGAAAGTCGGCGACAACCGCATCGAGTCGCTGCCCGGCTCGACTTATGGCCCGGCTCCGGGCTGGATGTACGGCAACCAGTTCAACTCCTTCGTCAGCGGCAACCAGTCGGACGACGTGTGGACGCAGACGAAGGCGCTCAACGATTCGGCGACGGTGTCGAAGCTATACGGCTTCAACTTCAGCCCCGACAAAGTCAAGACCGAAATTGCGAATTGCACGGCAATTGTGAATGAATACAAGGCCGCCTTCAACACCGGCATGTACGGCGCGGACACGGAGAAGAAATACGCCGAATTCCTCGGCAAGCTGAAGGCGGCGGCCGTCGACAAGGTGATCGCGGAGAAGCAAAAGCAAATCGATGCGTTTTTGGCCAAGAAAAGCTGATCCGCACGGATTTGGGATATAATCGAACGAAGGGGAGGCCGCGTTTGCTCGCGGCCCCGCTTCGCCGCGGATGTCCGTTTACAGCAGCCTCCTGTCCACGTTCAAGTGGCCCGGGAGGCTTTTCCGCCCTGACCGGCGGGCGGCGCTGTCGCAGCCGCCCCCGCAGGGCTATTCCGCGGCGTATTTGCCGGCTGCACGATCATGGGAAGGAGGCGCATCATGTTCGCGTTCGCGGGCAACAAGAAAAGAGCGTCGATGCTCAGCCATGTCAAAATATTCGTTTCCTTCGCCGTCATCGTGATGGCCGCGAATATCGCGCTGTCCACCGCCATGTACGTGAACTACGAGCGGCATTCGGTCAAGCTGGTCCAGTCGTATACCGTCGAGGAGCTGTCGCAGATCAGCTACAGCACCAACTTCATGTTCGAATCGGCGAAAATGACGCTGCTGCAGCTGTACAGCAATCCCGCGGCGCTGAAGCTGATGAACTACGCCGACCTGGGCGAGCTGGAGACAGCGTCGCTGCTGCGGCAAGTGGGCATTGTCAACATCAACATGCCGTTCATCAATTCCGTGTACATTTACAACAAGCGGGCGCAGCGGATGTACTACGACGGCATGGCGTTCCCGCTCGGCTCGTTCCCCGACAAGGACATCGTCGCGAAGCTGCAGACGAGCGGACAAATCCGCAACCTGCGGCCGGTTCCGCGTCATATTCCGGCGCCGGACAGCTTCGCCGGCCCGAAGTACGACCCCGAGCGGACGAACGACGTGTACACGTTCGTCTTCTATGACAGCAACACCGACGAGATCGACAATGCGATCATTTTGAACGTGTCGCAGGAGTGGATGGAAACGACGATCCGGGCGATGGACCCCGGCACCGGGAGCGAAACGGTCATTGCCGATGCCGACGGCCTGATCGCGCTTGGCAATGACCGTTACGCGTACCTCGACAACCTGAACAGCTACGCCGACTTCGGCGACATGCTGAACCGGCGCGACGACTCCGGCTACCTGGAACAGACGATCGACGGGCGCTCCTATTTGATCTCCTACGTATCTTCGCCGATTTTGAACTGGAAATACATCCGTTTCACACCGTACGACGTCGTATCCGGCAAGCTGCAGCGCCTGCTGCTGGTGACGCTGCTCATTTTCCTGCTCGTCACCGTCGTTGCGGTGCTGGCCGTGCTGTTCATCTCCCGCGCCGTCTACGGGCTGTTCCGCCGCAACATCAGCGAAATCGAGCGGAAATACGAAGCGGAGAAAAACGCCGGCTACGACAAAAAGCAGCAATATTTGCGCATGCTGGCGACCCGCCGGATGGAGGAGAGCGCGCTGCGCAAGCGGTTCGCCCAGTACGGCATCCGCTTCGACCTCAGCCGCGGCTTCTTGACCGTGCTGCTCAAGATCGACCGCTACGCGCTATATTGCGACCGCTATTCGCTGGAGGATCGCGCTCTGCTGTCCTACGGGCTGATCAACATCATCGGAGAGCTCGCCGGGCCGCGCTTCACGCACGAGGCGGTCGACCTCGGCGACGGCGTGTTCGCCATCCTGTTCAACCTCGACCCGAACGACGACGCGGAAAGCGCTCTTGTCATGGAGGGGCTGATCCAGGACATTCGCGACAAGGCGGCGCACTACTTGCACCTGTCGCTGTCCGCGGCCCTGGGCGAGCTGCTGGACGAAATCGCCGAGGTGCCGGACAGTGTCGCCGAATGCCGCGAAGCGCTCGCTTACAAGCTGTTTGGCGGGCCGGGGGCGATGCTCTACGTGTCCGTCGTGCGCGAGCTCAACAAGATGGACTACACGTTTCCGGAGAAACGTGTGGCGGAGTTGTTCGATCATCTGCTCGCGGGAGACGGCGACGCCGTGCGCATCATCTGCGGCGAGCTGATCGAAGGCACGCGCGGCCATTCCATCGCCTCGCTGCAGACGGCCGTGCTGCGGCTGGCGATTGCGGCGCAGGAGTTTCTGCGCAAGTACGGCATACTGGCCGAAGACAACAGCTACGAGCGGTTCATCGACATCGCCAACCGGGCTGCGTCCTTCGAGACGTTGGACGAAATCGCCGCGGCGCTGCAGGAGCGGTTCGACGCGATCGCCGCCGCCATCTCCCGTTCGCAGGAGAACGTGAAGAAGTACGAGCGCTACAGCGACATGATGGACAAGGTGCACGCGTTTCTGGAGCGGGAATTCGCCAACGAGCGCCTGGACCCGGAGCTGATCGCCGAGCACCTCGGGATTACGGCCAAATATTTGCGCACGCTGTACAAGAAGACGTCCGGCGAATCGCTTGGCGAATCGATCAACCGCTACCGGATGGAGCGGGCCAAAAGCCTGCTGGAGCATCCCGACATGTCGGTGCAGGAAGCGGCGGCGCGCAGCGGGTTCACGAATATCAACTACTTTTACACGCTGTTCAAAAAATACAACGGCCTCACGCCGAACGAATTCCGCAGCCTCAAAAGCCGCTGAGGCTCGTTGTTTTCACCGCCTTCGGCCTCCCCGTCCGACCGGAAAGCGCTGCCCATGCACCTCCTGCTCGCCGCAAAACCCGCCCGGAACGCTTCGGGCGGGTTTGCTCTGTTTGCGGCGACTGCGGAATCGGCCGAAGTGCCGGCGTTGGCCATATTTGCAGCGATTTTGGCCGATATTGCAGTATCCGGCGGCAGGCCGCGCCCCCTATACTGAAGCGGCAAGCCGGGATTAACCGCCAAGAATTCGCCAAAAGGAGCGCTGCAGGAATGAGTGTGCAAGGGCTGCGCCGCATGCTGAAGCCGTTCAAGGACAATCGGCAGCTGTTGCTGATGTCGCTGCCGGCTGTCGTGAAAATCTTTATTTTTTCGTATTTGCCCATGTTCGGCATCATTATGGCGTTCAAGGACTATGTGCCGATCAAGGGGATACTGGGCAGCGCGTGGAACGGCTTCGACAACTTCGCCTTTTTTTTCCGCTCGGTCGACGCCTGGAAAATATTGCGCAACACGATCGGACTGAACGCGATGCTGATCGCCGTCGAGCTTGTTGCCAGCGTCTTCTTCGCGTTGCTGCTGTACGAGGTGACGAGCAAAAAAATGCTCAAGCTGTACCAGTCGATCATGTTCTTCCCGTACTTCTTCTCGTGGGTGCTGGTCGGGCTGATGCTGACGACGCTGCTCAATCCCGGCACGGGGATGCTGACCTCGCTGCTGCGCCGGCTGACCGGCCACGAGGTGGCTTTCTACGCCGAGCCGTGGTACTGGCTGATCATTTTGCCGCTCGTCGGCATCTGGAAGGGAACGGGCTTCAGCAGCCTGGTCTACTATTCCGCGCTGATGAGCATCGACAAGGAGCTGTTCGAGGCCGCGGAAATCGACGGGGCGTCGCGGGTGCAGTCGATCCGCCACATTTCGCTGCCATTCCTCGCGCCGATGATGGTCATGCTGACGATTCTCGCCATCGGCCACATTTTGCGCGCTGACTTCGGCCTGTTCTATTTCGTGCCGCGCAACGTCAGCGTGCTGTATCCGGTCACCGACGTGCTCGACACATACGTGTTCCGGGCGCTTACGGTCAACGGCGATTTTGCGATGAGCTCGGCGGTCGGGCTGTTTCAGTCGGCGGTTGGCTTCGTGCTCATTATCGGTACGAACCGGCTTGCCAAAATGTTCAATAAAGAATATGGGTTATTTTAACCGGGGAGGGACAACTGACGATGACGATATCCCGTCCCGTGCAGACGATGGTTCATCTGTGCCTGATCGTGTTTTGCGCGCTTTGCCTGCTGCCGATGGTGCTCACCGTCTCGGTTTCCTTGACGGACGGCGCGGCGATCCAGCGGTTCGGCTATCAGCTCGTGCCGGTCCATTTTTCCTGGCAGGCGTACGCCTACATTTTGCACGAGCCGATGACGCTGCTGACCGGCTACCGCAACTCGATCACGATCGTCGTGGTCGGCACGACATGCAACCTGCTGGTAACGTCGCTGATCGCGTACCCGCTCGCCCGGCGCGACTTCCGCTTCCGCGGCGTGATTTCGTTCTACATCTTCGTGACGATGATTTTCAGCGGCGGCATGGTGCCCTTCTACATCCTGATCGTGCAATACCTGCATTGGAAAAACATGCTGATCTCGCTGATCGTTCCCATGTTTGCTGCACCATTCCAAATCTTTTTGCTGCGCGTGTTTTTCCAGGACATCCCGCCGGCGCTGATCGAATCGGCCAAAATCGACGGCGCCTCCGACCTGCGGACGTACCGGAGCATCGTGCTGCCGCTGGCCAAGCCGGCGCTGGCGACGCTGGCGCTGATGATGACGCTGAACTACTGGAACGAAACGTTCCACGCGATTTTGTTCATCGACCATTCAGAGCTGTACCCAATCCAGCTCATTCTGAAAAACATCACCGCCTACATCGAGCTGATGAAAAACGGCGGCGTCGACCCGAGCGGCAACCCGATCAGCGCGTCCGACGTGCCGACGGATGCGATCATGTACGCGATGATGGTGCTCACCTCGCTGCCGGTCATGTTCGTATTCGCCATTTTGCAAAAGTATTTCGTCAAAGGGCTGACGATCGGCGCAGTCAAAGGATGAGCGCTCTCCCCGTTCCGGATGCGGACAAGGCCGCTCGTCCGGCGAGCAAGTGACGGGTCGGCTCCGAAGCAAGCTGGCCCGAGGTAATGAAGCGGAGCCGCTTCGGCTCCGGAGGGCATACACGAGGAGGCAACGATGCGACACCAGATGGAGGCAGAGGGCTTGGAACTGCAATATGCGATCGCGAAATTCAATTCGGCGCGCTATGACCCGCCGCCGGTCGGCAAACGGTTCCCGTTCGGCTGGAAGGCGGCGGCGGTTGGAGGGGAGTCGAATATGACGGCTCGGCTGGGCTGGCCGGACGACGCCGATCTGGCCTGCGTCGGCGAGGCGGTCCAGGTGCGGCTGCGCATTACGGCCGCTCTGGACGTCAGGGAGGAGCTGCAACTGGAGGCCGTTGCGGCCGAGTCGCGCCGCCGGCTCGGCGTGTTCGATATCCGGTATGCCTCGCCGCTGCAGCCGTTCGAGATCGAGCTGTCCCCCGCGCACCTGGAGGCGATACTGGGCGAAGGCCTCGAGCTGCAGCTGGTCAGCGGCGGAAACGAGCCATTCCGGATACTGGCTCCCGATCCGGCTTTCATTGAGCGAGCCCCGCTGCTGTTCCCGCATCTTCTTCTTGTCGGACGCGATGCGGATCGACCCGGGAGCCGCGTCCGGCATATGCTCCGCTCGCTCGCCTCCCTGTCCTCGCTCCAGCCGTTCGGCTGGCTGGAAGGCTGCGTGCTGGACGGGCTGACGGATCTAGGTCGGGCGCTGGCGGATCGCAAGTTCGAAGACGCGGCGCGGGAGCATCTCGGGCTTTTCTGCGACGCGAACCACGTGCTGACGTATGAGGATCCCCGCAGCGAGCCGGCGGACGGCCGCGTGTACGGCATCGAAGGCACGCTGCCTTTCGCGGCGTGGGCCCGGCTGCAGCCGGATCACCCGGCCCTAGAACGGGCGATTGACTTATGGAGGTCCCGCACGCGCGAGGACGGCGCCGTATGCGGATCGGGCATGCTTTCCGCCGAAGGAAGCTACACGGTCGCCTACCCGATGGCCGTGCTGGCCCGCGTCCGAGGCGATGCGGAGTTGGCGGAGAAGGCGGTTCGGCAGCTGGAGGTGCGCCGGGAACAACTGAGCTTGCCGGGCGGCGAATTGCATTTGCGCAGCTACGCCGACGGAAGCCGGACGTTCCGGCACTGGGCCAGAGCCCACGCCTGGTACTTGCTGGGGCTGATCCGCACGCTGAACGAGCTGCGGGCAGCAGGCTATTCCGGCTCCGGCGTGAGCCGCTGCGCCGATGAGTTCGTGCGGGCGGCGAACGTTGCGCTTGGCTTTCAGGCGAACGACGGGTTATGGTCCGTGTTCGTGGATGAGCCGTCGACCGGAACCGATGCGTCCGGCTCGGCGGGCATTGCCGCGGCGCTGGCGCTCGGGGCGAATGCAGGCCTGTTGCCGGCAAGCTCGCGCACGGCTGCCGGGCACGCTTGGCAGGCGCTGCTGTCGCATCTGACGCCGGACGGCATTCTTGCCCATGTAGCGCAGAGCAATAAGGGCGGAGAGGCGCTGCAGCGCAGCGGCTACCGCGTCATGTTCCAGATGGCCTCGGGACTGCTGGGGCAATTGTATGCCGCCTTGCGGCAGTAGAAGGAAGGCATGCTCCCGGCAATTATGCCGGCAAACGAGAGTTGCGCCGGTTCGCGAAGCAGACCGGGGAAAGCAGAATGGGAAAGGAGAGATTGCGATGGGCGAAACGATCCGGGTGACCGTATGGAACGAATACCGACATGAGGTTAACAAGCCGCACGTACGGGCGATTTATCCGCAGGGGATGCACCACACGATCGCCGAAGCGCTGACGGTCGACTTCGCCGTACGTACGGCGACGCTCGACGAACCGGAGCACGGGCTGTCCGAGGCGGTGCTGGCGGACACGGACGTACTCGTCTGGTGGGGGCATACGGCGCACAAGGAGGTGCGGGACGACATCGTCGACCGTGTCGCCGCCCGCGTGCTCGCCGGCATGGGGCTGATCGTGCTGCACTCCGGCCATTATTCGAAGGTGTTCAAGAAGCTGATGGGCACGAGCTGTGCTCTGCTGTACCGCGACGAAGGCGAGAAGGAGCGGCTGTGGGTAACCGCGCCGGGGCATCCGATCGCGGCCGGGATCGGGCCGTATTTCGAGCTGGAGCAGGAAGAGATGTACGGCGAGTTCTTCGACGTGCCAACGCCGGACGAGGTCGTGCTGACGAGTTGGTTCGAAGGCGGCAACGTCTTTCGCAGCGGCTGCTGCTACAACCGGGGACAGGGCAAAATCTTCTATTTCCGCCCCGGCCACGAGCTGTACCCGACCTACCATGACCCTAACGTGCGGCGCGTCATCGCCAACGCCATCCGCTGGGCGGCCCCGGTGCAGCGCGAAACGCAGCGCTTCGGCAAGTCCGTGCCGGCCCTGGAGCCGATCAAACCGAAGGGAACGAAATAACATGAGCGCACTCAAAGTTGGCATTGTCGGCACCGGCAAAATTTTTACCCATTCGCACGCCCCCGCCTGGATGTCCCACCCGGACGTCGAAGTCGTCGCCCTGTGCGACATCTATAAGCCCGCGGCGGAGGAGCATGCCCGCAGGCTCGGCGTAAGCCGCGTGTACGTCGACTACGTGGACATGATGGAGCAGGAGCGGCTCGACGCGATCGATATTTGTTCGCCCAACGTGTACCACTCCGAGGTGGCGATTGCCGCGCTGGAGCAGGGCATTCACGTATTTTGCGAGAAACCCGATGCGGTCAACCCGGTCGAAGCGCAAAAAATGGCCGATGCCGCCCAAACGTCCGGCAAGCTGCTGATGGTCATGCGCAACAACCGGTTTACGCCGCAAACCGAATTTTTGAAGCGCTACGTCGAAAGCGGCGCGATGGGCGACATTTATACCGGCCGCACCGGCTGGGTGCGCCGGCGCGGCATTCCGGGGCACGGCGGGTGGTTCACGACCAAGGCGCTGTCCGGCGGCGGCCCGCTGATCGACCTCGGCGTGCATATGATCGACCTGGCGATTTGGCTGATGGGTAACCCTCGCCCGGTCGCCGTCAGCGGAGCCGCTTATACGAAATTCGCCGATTCCGCGCTGTCGGACTCGGCGGACAGCAGCTTCGGCACGGCGCAGCAAGGCGGCATTTTCGACGTGGAGGACCTCGCCACGGGCTTTATCCGCTTCGACAACGGGGCGACGCTGCAGATCGAATTCAGCTGGGCCGCCAACATCGAGGAGGGGCTGAAATATGTCGAGCTGCGCGGCACGCAGGCCGGATGCAGCCTGAAGAACGGCGAGCTGAAGCTGATGACGGAAATCGACGGCGTGCTCTGCGACATTGTGCCGCGCTTCGGCAAAGACGAGAGACAGCCCCATTGGCGCAACATTCACCATTTTATCGAGTGCCTGATGGGTCGGGACGAGCCGACCAACCATCCGGAGGGCGGGGTGGACATGATCCGCATCCTGAGCGCGATCTACGAATCGGCGCGCACCGGCGCGGAAGTGCGGCTCGACCGGCCGTAAGCCGGCCCCGGCGGCGGGCGCACATTTCGACATATGAGGGAGGTGGTGCCGTTGTTTGCGCCTGCAAAGGCGGGGAAGGCACGGTAAACGACAAGTTCAAAACGGAAAGGTGGACGGATGATGTTGCGCAAAAGTTGGCATCGCATGATGGTGATGGTTGTTGCGATTTGTCTGCTGGTGGGAATGACCGCCGTGTCGGGCGGCATTCCCGTCTTCGCGGACGATCCGGGTCCGGGCGATCTCGCGCATGAAACTTTCGACGGTATTGCGACGGGCGCCAAGCCCGGCGGCTCGGGCTGGAGCTTCAAGGAAACGAACGGCAATGTCACGGTGGCCGAAGTGCCCAGCGCCACCGACAAAAGCCTCAAAATCGAACGCACGGCGACGGACACGGGCACCAATCTGTACGCCCGGCAGACGCTGGCGAGCGCGATCGCCGGGCAATACGTCGTCCGCGCCAAGGTGATGGCGGCGCAAACCGACGCGATTATTATCGCCATGCAGCTGCGTTCCTCCGACAGCAACGAACTGGCGACGATCATGTTTACCCAGGATGGCAATATTCGCTACCAGACGGCCAGCAGTTCGGTTATCATGCAGTCGTATGCCGCGGATACGTGGTATGACATTGCGGTCGTCCTCGACACCGACACGCAGTTGTACAGCGTCATCATCGACGGTGTCGCCAAAACGGGAGCGCTTGCGTTCAAAAACGCGAACGCCCACAATCTGAAGCAGTTCGACTATCAAACGTACCGCACGACGCCGGGCATCGCTTACTGGGACGAACTGCATCTTTATACGCATGACCTCAGTCTGAATCCGTCGACCACGACGCTGGCGCTGGGAACAAGCGCGTCGCTTGCGGCCACTGTCATTCCCGCCATGGATGTGTTGCAAGCGATTACATGGAGCTCCAGCGACAACGGCATCGTGCGCGTGGACGAGAACGGCACGATCACCGCGACCGGCTACGGCGAAGCGGTCATTACCGCATCGGCGCCGGGCGGGGTGCTTGACCAGTGTACGGTCACGGTGCCGTCCGGGCCCGCCGTGCCGGTGGCCGGCATCGCCGTTTCGCCGCTGAACGCCGCGATGTACGTCGGGGAGAGCAAGACGGTTACGGCGCAGCTCGACCCGTTCTACGCCACCGACAAAAAGATGGTCTGGTCGTCCAGCCAGCCTTCGGTCGTCTCCGTCGTGTATGACGTATATGGCGGCGCGGCCACGCTGACGGCGCTGCAAGCGGGCACCGCCATCGTCACCGCCACGAGCGACGATGGCGGTTACACCGCAAACGTTAACGTTGCGGTGCGCACGCCCGGCGACGTGTTCAGCGAAGGGTTCGAGTCGTACCCGGACGGGACGAAGCCCGGCACGCTCAGCATTCCGACTGTGAGCGGCGTGACCGCCACAACGGCGGCGCGGACGGATGGCGCGGGCGAAGCGTTCCGCATCGTCAAGCCGGCGGCGACGGAAACGAGCTACAACGTCACCGCATCGCTTCCCGCCGGACACACGAAGATGAAGCTGTCGCTGCAAGCGATGGCGGAGCAGACGAACGCCGTCGTCTACGCGGCGATTGTCCGCAACAGCGCCGGAACCGCCGTGCTGTATGCGGCGTTCCACTCGAACGGCAACATCGCCGTCATGAACAACGGTTCCTGGCTGTCGCTTATGCCTTATGAGGCCGGCCGCTGGTATCAATTCGAGCTTGCCGTAAACGCCGATACCGACACGTATGACCTGTACATCGACGGCAAGCCGGTGAAGCTGGGGCTCGACCTGATCTCGCCCGCCGACGAAATCCGCAAGCTCCAGTTCGGCATATACGGCCCGTCCTCCGGCAACGCCTGGTTTGATGATCTGCAGCTAAGCAGCTATAAGGCGGTCACGGGCCTATCGCTCGCTTCGTTGCCCGAACAACTGGCGCTGGGCGATACGATTGTGCTGCGGCCGGATTTTACGCCTGCCGATCCGACCTTCGCCGCGGTGCAATGGAGCAGCAGCGATCCTGACATTATCCGCGTCGACGCGTTTGGCAACGCCACCGGGGTGGCGACGGGCGACGCGGTGCTTACGGCCGTATCCGCCGACGGCAGTTTTACCGATAGCGCGGAAATCGAGGTTTACGTGCAGCATCCCGAGGGGGTGGCACCGGATACCGGCGCCTTCACGCTGCCCGTCGGTTCGGAGCGGATGCTGACGGCGACCGTTCTGCCGGCCAACGCCAGCGACAAGACGGTAAGCTGGAGCAGCAGCAACGAGGCCGTCGCCACCGTCGACGAGGAAGGCAACGTATCGGCCGTCGCTACGGGGACGGCGCAAATCGTCGCGACGACCAACGACGGCGGCTTGACGGCGACGAGCGTCGTTACGGTTGTGGTGAGAACGGTGCAGGCCTCCTTCTACGTATCGCCTTCCGGCAGCGACAGCAATCCGGGCACCGAGGAACTGCCGTTTCTGACGATACAGCGGGCGCGGGACGCCGTTCGTACGATCCGTGACGCCATGACCGGCGACATCATCGTGTATCTCCGCGACGGCAGCTACCGGCAGCAATCGACGCTGCAGTTCGACGAACGGGATTCCGGCAGCAACGGCTACTGGATCGTCTATCAGGCGTACGAGGACGAAACGCCCGTCATTGAGGGCGGCCGGGACATCACCGGCTGGACGCTGTACGACCCGGTGCGCCACATTTATAAAGCCGACGCGGGCAGCGACATCGAGACGCGTCAGTTGTACGTGAACGGCGTTCGCGCCGTGCGGGCCCGAAGCGAGGGCGGCTTGACCAACCCGGTCAGAACCGCGACGGGCTACACGTCGGACGATACCGTGCTGACCAGCTGGAACCATATCAGCGACCTGGAATTCGTCTATAAGGCGGAATGGACCAACCCCCGGAACGGCGTGCAGTCGATCACGACGGAGGACGGCCATGCCGTCATCACGATGAAGCAGCCGGGCTGGCGTTATGTGACCATCCGACCTTCGGTCGTCAATCCGTGGTATTTGGAAAATGCGTACGAGCTGCTGGACGAACCGGGCGAATGGTATTTGGACCGCAGCACCGATACGTTCTTTTACATGCCGCGTTCCGGCGAAGACATGAGCACGGCGCAGGTCGTCGCCCCGGTCGTCGAGGAGCTGGTAACCGTTTCCGGCTCGTCGCTGGACACGCCGGTGGACGGCATCCACTTTGCGGGGCTGACGTTTTCGTATACGACCTGGCTGCGCCCGAGCTCGGATCTGGGCCACGCCGATGCGCAAAACAACCTGCTTCGCTACGGCATCGACAAGCTCCCCATCGGAGCGGTCACCGTCGAGCGGGCCAACCACATCGTGTTCGAGCGGAACCATTTTACCAAACTCGGCATTATGGCGATCAAGATGGTGGGCGGTGTCCGCAACAGTCTCATCCGCGGCAACCGCTTCGACGACATTTCCGGCGGCGCGATCAACGTCGGTGATCCGACCAAATCCGATCCCGAAATTTACAGCCCGTCCGACCCGCACCGGCTGCTGAAAAACGTCGACATCGTCAACAACTACATTCACGACATCGGCATCGATTACCGCTCTTCGGCGGCGATCGGCCTCGGCTTCGTCGTTGATGCGGACATCAGCAACAACGAAATTTTCAATGTTCCGTATGACGGCATCACTATCGGGTACGGGCTCGCCCACGTGAAAACGTCGGCGCTGCGCAACGCGAACATTCACGCCAATTTCATCCACGACCTGCTGGGCGATGAGATTTATGACGGCGGGGCGATTTACACGCTGGGCGGCACCGGCGGCACGGCCGGGCACAAAAACGTGATCAGCGAAAACTACTTGCGCAACCAGCAAAATCGTTACGGCGTCATCTACAACGACGAAGGCTCGACCTATTGGCAAAGCGAACGCAACGTGATCGACCAGAGCGAAACGCCTGTGTGGGACGAAATTTTTCCCGTTTCCTGGGCATTTGTCAACGGCCCGCTGACGAGCCACGACATCGTCTTCGACACGAATTACACGACAACGGCCAACATGAAGCTGGTTGGCATCGATTCTTCGGAGAGCAACACGCAGGTGTATCCCGACGCAAACTGGCCGGTCGAGGCGCAGGCCATTATCGCGAACGCGGGGCTCGAGCCCGCCTACCGCGACTTGGCGGCAGGCATACCGGAGCGGATTGTGCTGCCCGCCGCGCTGACCCTGAGCTCCGAAGGCAGCACGCAGCTTGATGTGTCCGCCACGACCGGGAAGGATGTGCCCGTCGATCTGAGCGGCGCGGTTATCACCTACGCCAGCGGCAACGAAGCCGTCGCCCGGGTCGATGCGACCGGCGAGGTCGAGGGGATCGGACCCGGCGCCACTGTTATCCGGGTGTACGTGCAGGTCGGCGACATGCGCTGGACGCGAACCGTTCCCGTTTACGTGGACGACAGCTTCGATCATATCGAGGTATACTACGTCGAGAACAAGGCGAAGCATCCGCTTGGGGACACGTATGCGATGCTGCAGGGCGAACGGCGACAGCTGTCGATCCAGGCGATTTCGCTGTATGGGCGTCGCATGACCGTGACCGACGTCGCGTACACGAGCAGCGACCCGCTGATGGTGCAGATCGGCGCAGGCGGTTTGCTGACCGCGCTGGCCGGCGGCAGCGCCGAGCTGGCGATCTCGCTGAAGGCGGACGGCGTTTTGCAGACGCGCACGATCGCTGTCGACGTGCAAGCGTTCGGCGATCCCGCGGGCCTCGAATACGACCCGTATCCGATTGACGATGTGATCGCCGATCCCGAACACTGGTATGTGCAGGCGACGGACGGCAATCTGGTGGCGGACGAAGGCAGCATGACGGTCGTGACGCCGAGCGGCTTCGCTACCTACCAGGGCGGCACATTCGGCGACGAATTGCTGACGATGGACCTGCAGCTCGACGCGGAGAGCGGCTGGCCGTCGCTCGTGCTTCGCAGCGCCCAGCCGAACAAAGACTTCACATCGTCGACGAACGCCTTGTACATGTTCAGCTTCAAGCCCGACGTGATCGAGCTGCACCGGTTCAATGGCGGTGTGCGGACCGTCGTGTACGGCAACATCAACGGCTATACGAGCATCGGCGGGGCGGCCATCCCGAACAATTTCCTTCCGGCCCATGAGCTGCACCGGGTGCAGGTGGGTGCGGTGAACGAAGGCGGCGGCGTGCGGCTGATTCTTAACATCGACGGCGAAAATCTTATTTACTTTTTGGACACGGAGCCGAACCGCATCACCGCTCCGGGCTATTTCGGCGTATACGCCCGCACGGGCACCATGACGCTGCGAGCGCCGGCGACGGAGTAAGCCGGAATCGCAGCCGCCTCAAGCGAAGGAGCAGGGTAGGAAACGGAGCTGCCTGAGCGAAAGGAGCGAGGTCAGGCAGCGACGCTGGGCGGAACAATCGGCGGGGAACCCCATTCAGGCTTGCGGGAGGGTGTGGCGAACAATGGTCAATGAAAGCGGTCAAAGCGGACGGTACGAAGAGGCGGCGGGGCACGCCGACTGGTGCAGAGTGCGCCAATACGAGGAACTGGAGCGCTGGGTCGGTCTGGAGCGGCAGCATGCGAATGCGCATAGGAGGCAAGCGTTTGCGCCCGACTTCTCCTCCGCGGAGACGTACGCCGCCAGCTTGACGCCGTATCGCCGCTCGCTCCGCCGCATGCTGGGCCGGCCGTTGGCCGATTTGCCCAATGAACGCACGCCGCCCGTGGCGGAATGCGAATGGGTGGCGCGGGACGACCTCGCCGACATTTACCGGCTGACCGTCCATGCGGATGAGCGGCTGAGCCTGTACGCCCTGCTGTTCATGCCGCAGGGCGAGCGGCCCCTGCCGCTTGTACTCGTGCAGCACGGCGGCTCGGGAACGCCCGAGCTGTGCGCGGGCTTCTACGGGCCGAGCAACTACCACGACATGGTGCGGCGCTTCCTGCGCCGGGGCGCTGCCGTGTTCGCGCCGCAGCTTCACCTGTGGACGGCCGAACGGGGACCGGACAACAAGCGGCCCCTGTTCGATAACCGGCTCAAGCAGCTTGGCGGCTCGATCGCCGCGATCGAGCTGTACAAGCTGATGCGCGGACTCGATTATGTGCAGCACCGAGACGACATCGACGGCGACCGTATCGCCATGGCCGGCTTGTCTTACGGCGGATTTTACACGCTGTTCGCGGCCGCGCTCGATGAGCGGATCAAGGCGGTCTATTCATCCTGCTTCTTCAACAATCGGTTCGTGTACGACCGGAGCGACTGGATCTGGTTCGACTCGGGCCGGCTGTTTCTGGATGCGGAGGTGTGCGGGCTGATTTGTCCCCGTCCCTTGTATCTCGAAGCCGGGGACGAGGATGAACTGTTCGATCCCCGTCACGCGGCGGACGAATACGGGCAGATCCGCGCTTGCTACGACCGGCTGCTGCTTGCCGAGCGGCTACGGTACCAGGTGTTTCGCGGGAAGCACGAATTCGACAAGAACGACGACGGCGTCGACTTTGTTTGCCGGTCGCTGGGGCTGCGGCACCTGGGGCCCCCGCAAAGTACCTGAGGGCGCTTCGAAGAATAATCTCCACTTTGTAGGGCTGTTTGACACTTTGGCGGCACAAGGAGAGACCCTTCGAATGAAACGAATCGTCAAATGTTTTCCCCATGGCAAGCACAAGGCGCTAACGATGAGCTACGACGACGGACGCAGCGCGGACCGTCGGCTCGTCGCCACATTCAACCGACACGGCATTCGCGGCACGTTCCATCTCAATTCCGGCATGCTTGGCGAAGGCGACCGGCTGCCGGCGGATGAAATTGCCGCGCTGTACGCCGGGCATGAAGTATCGGCGCATACGGTGACGCATCCGACGATCGCGCGCAGTCCGCAGGAGGCGCTGGTGCACGAGGCGATGGCGGATCGGGAAGGTCTGGAGCGGCTCGTCGGTTATCCGGTCCGGGGCATGTCGTACCCGAACGGCTCCTACAACCGCCGCATCAAACAGCTGCTGCCCGCGCTTGGCATCGGTTACGCGCGCACGACGAAGAGCAGCGGCGGCTTCGGCATGCCGGACGATTGGCTGGAATGGCAGCCGACCTGCCACCACAACAACGGGCTGATGGAGCTCGCGGAGCAGTTCGCGGCGCTGAATAAGCGCCATAATATGTACCTGATGTATGTCTGGGGACATAGCTACGAGTTCGATCAGCAGAGCAATTGGGACGTCATCGAACGGTTTTGTGAGTTTATCGGGGAGAGCGACGACATTTGGTACGCGACGAACAGCGAAATCATGTACGACGCTGTCGCCTTCGAGCAGCTGCGTTTCTCCGCGGCGTGCGATTTCGTGTTTAACCCGTCGGCGGCGTCGGTGTGGTTGAGCGTCGACGGTCACATCGTCGAGGCCAAGGGTGGCGAGCAAACGGTGCTGGCTTAGCGCCGTCGCCGCGGCGGCCCGGCAACTCGGCAAGGCAGGCATTCAGCCTAAGAATGGGGCGTCTTCTTCGGCAGCTTGAAGATATAGATCCACCCTTTTCTTCCACGTATTCAATCACCGCCGGATCCGCGAACCCGCAATCGGCGCGATTTCCGGTTGCGCGGCGTCATCTCGTTCTAGCTCTTCTTCACGATGATATTCAGCGGCGGCATGGTGCCCTTCTATATGTTGATCGTCCAGTATTTGCATTGGAAAAATACGCTGCTCGCGTTGATCGTACCCACCTTTGCCGCGCCGTTTCAAATTTTTTTGCTGCGGGTGTTTTTCCAGGAGATTCCGCCGCCGCTGATAGAATCGGCGAAGATCGACGGCGCTTCCGATTGGCGGGCGTATTGGAGCATCGCGCTGCCGTTGTCCAAGCCTGCGCTGGCGACGCTGGAGCTGCTGATGACGCTTCACTACTGGAACAAGACGTTCAATGCGATTCTGTTCATCGACCATATCGATCTGTATCCGATTCAACTGATTCTGAAAAATATTACCGCCTACATTGAGCTGATGAAAAACAGCGGCATCGATCCGAGCGGCAATCCGATCAATCCGTCGGATGTGCCTACCGATGCGATCATGTATGCGATGATGGTGCTTATGTCGCTGCCGGTGATGTTCCTGTTCGTCTTCCTGCAAAAATATTTTGTCAAAGGGATGACGATCGGCGCGGTCAAGGGCTGAGGCGGAGGTGGAGGCGGCGCAGGCGTGCAAGCACTCTGTGAACCTTGCCGGCGCCGAGTCAAGCTCGCGCGAACGCCAAATATTTTGCAAACGATTGCGCCGGATGTATAATTGACGTAGAAGTAGTTGTTATTTTACGCCAATCAGGCATAAGGAGTGAACGTTAATGTCGATGTCTTTCGAATCATACATGCGCGATATGGTGCAGCCGATGCGCGACGATTTGACCCGGATCGGCGTGGAGGAACTGCGCACGCCGGATGATGTAGTCGAGAAGCTGCCGACAGCCGAAGGAACGACGCTGCTGGTTATTAACTCGGTATGCGGCTGCGCCGCCGGCCAATGCCGCCCCGGCGTTGCCAAAGCGCTGCAGCACAGCGTGACGCCGGACCATTTGTTTACCGTGTTCGCCGGCCAGGACAAGGAAGCGACAGCCAAGGCGCGCGAATATTTGGCGCCGTACCCGCCTTCTTCGCCTTCGATCGCGCTGTTCAAGGACGGCAACCTCGTCCACTTCATCCAGCGCCATCAAATCGAGGATCGTTCGGCCGAGATGATCGCCGCCGACTTGACTCGCGCCTTCGAGGAATATTGCCAGGCGTAACGGCCGGCGCTCATTTGAGAAAAACCTGCGTGTTCGGAAGCCGAACCGCAGGTTTTTTGTGTTTTGCAATAAGCTCTGTTTTCAGGTGGGGTGGAGCAAATAAGCTGGAAAAGTCGGCTTGCGCGCCTAGCCAAGCTAGGCACAACTAGTCGGTGAAAGTCCGACCGAGGTAGGGACCGAGCCTCGTAGCTAGCAGGCAGACGATGGGGAAATCCAGCTGCTGAAGTCCTGCGAAAACCTGCGCTAAGCGCAGGGAAGCAAGCACACAGGCCGTAACGTACCGACCGTGAATCCTGCCGCATCGTAAATTTCACCCCGAAAGGGACAAGAGAGAGTCGAGCCCCGAAGCCGAGGGCGAAGGCCAAGGAATGCGCGAAGAACTTGGAGTTGCAGCGCAGAAGAACTCTCCGGTGTATAGGGATCGGCATGTGAAGACAGTTGTGACTGGAACTAGGGAGACCCTCCCCCGCACGGCGGCAAGATGTTGTAAGAGGCGAACCTAAAAGCCCCAAAGGTGAAGTGGCGAGCCGCGGGAAGGGAGTCGGAGGGGGCCATAGTACCAATGAAGCAAGGACAACATAACCTTGTGGAGGGAAGGGCGCTGAGAAGCAATCCCCCACTTTGTTCACGGGAATCGAGGAGGTACGAGCGAGTGAATGCCGGCAAACGGCTAACGACACAGAAAGAGAAAGCTCAAGAACTCCAGCGAGCCCTCTACCTGGTGGCTAAGGAAAACCCGAAACGACGCAATGTGGAAGGCAAGTACGTAACTGCCCCAGGTGAAGAACATCGGAAAGCCGTATGCGGGAAAACCGCACGTACGGTTTGATGAGGAGGGGCTGGCAATCCCAGCCCTTTACTCTACAAATCGCCGTCGGAGCCTGGGGCGGGGCAAATAAGCCGGAAAAGTCGGCTTATTTCGCCGCCGAAGCCAGAGTCGGAACAAATAAGCCGGAAAAGTTGGCTTATTCCGCCGCCGAAGCCCGGGTCGGAGCAAATAAGCCGGGAAAGTCGGCTTAAATCGTCGTCGGAGAAAGGTTATTCCGCCGAATGGATGCCGCTGCCGGCTCCTCTGCGCCTTGGCTGCCTATCGCGTTCGTCGCGTGCCTGCGGTTCTTCCGCAGAAGCCGCGGCGGCTGCCGCGAACTGGGTTTCGTACAATGTCGCATACAAACCGCCGGCAGCCAGCAGCTCCGCATGCGTGCCCTGCGCCACGATGCGGCCCTGGTCGAGCACGACGATGTTGTCGGCGGCGAGCACTGTGGAGAGACGGTGCGCGATGACGAGCGTCGTCCGGCTGCCGAGCAGCCCTTCCAGCGCAGCCTGCACGTAAGCTTCGGACTGCGAATCGAGATGCGACGTCGCTTCGTCGAGAATAAGCACGCGCGGATCGCGCAGAATGGCGCGCGCAATCGAGAGGCGCTGCCGCTCGCCGCCGGACAGCCGGTAGCCGCGTTCGCCGACGACGGTATCGTAGCCGTCCGGAAGCGCCGCGATCGCGTCGTGGATGTAAGCTTTGCGGCACGCTTCGATCAGCTCGGCGTCCGTGGCGTTTTCGCGCGCGAAGCGCAGGTTGCCCGCGATCGTGCCGTGGAACAGGAACGATTCCTGGGTAACAACAGCGATCGAGCTGCGCAGCGATTCGAGCGTAACGTCGCGGATATCGTGGCCGTCGAGCAGAACGGCGCCGGCGGTTGGGTCGTAAAGCCGCGCCGTCATGCTGATCAAGGTCGATTTGCCGGCGCCGCTCGGGCCGACCAGCGCAACCGTTTGCCCCGGCTCGGCTGTGAAGCTAACGTCGCGCAGCGCATATCGTTTCGGCCGGTAGGCGAACGACACGCCGCGGAACTCGACGCGGCCGCGCACGCCGGCCAGCGTCCTGGCGTTCGGCGCATCGACGATGTCGGGCGCCAGGTCCATGTACTCGAAAATGCGCTGAAAAATGCCGAGCGCCGTAGCCAGCTCGAGATGCAGGTTAAGCAGCGACTGGGTCGGTTCGTACAGCCGGCGGATGTAAGAGACGAAGGCGATGATGCTGCCGAGCGACATCGCGCCGGAGATCACGTTCCAGCCGCCGTACAAATAAATGATCGCCGTGCCGAACGGCACGAGCAGCGCCAGCGCCGTCCCGTACCAGCGGCCGATGAGCGCCAGCCGCAGCTCAAGCCCCATGACGCGGTCGTTCAGCTGGCGAAACTGCCGCTCTTGCGAAGTTTCCTGCGTGAAAATGCGCGTCAGCATGGCGCCCGAAACGCCGAACGATTCGGTCAGCTGCGACGACATGTCGCCTCTGGCCTTCTGCGCGTCGAGCCGCAGCGTTTTGCGCAGGGCGGATACTTTGCGCACGGGGATGAGGAACAGCGGCACGATAGTGAGCGCAAGCAGCGCGAGCCGCCAGTCGAGCCGGAACAAGATGGCGGCGGTGCCGAGCACCGTAATCGCCTGGGTGATCGCCTGCACGACGGTGCCGGTCACCGCGCTTTGCACGGCTTGCACGTCGCCGACGAGCCGTTGGATCACGTCGCCGGTGCGGGTGGACGTGAAGAAGGCGATCGATTGGCGCTGCAAATTATGGAACAGCGTGTAGCGCAAGTCGCGCATGACGCTTTGCCCCACCTGGTTGTTCAGGTGGTTTTGCCAGATGCCGATCAGGCCGCTGGCCGCCGGCAGTGCGATCATCAGCAGCGCCAGCGTGACGAGCATCGTTTTGTCGGCGCCGGGGATCGCCGTGTCGACGATTTCTTTCATCAGCAGCGGCGGGACAAGCCCGATCAGCGTCGTGGTGAGCGCCAGCACCAGGATGACCGCGAGCCGCCGCCAATACGGCCGAAACAGCCGGAACACGCGTCCCAGCTTCACATCTTTGAACGTAGCCCTCGCTTCGTTTTTGTCGCTCAGTCCTCGCAAGTTTTTGCCCTCCCTTGCCGTGTTGCTCCTTCCGGGTGAAAGCATGTTTTTATCATACCGCTTTTTCGGATGGTGTGGGAGGATAAAACTTACTCAAATTTGATTAGTGGGCAATGTCCGTAGTCCGGCAATCGTTCCGCCGTCCCGACGGCTTCTTATCTGCAAATCGACCTTTTCGGAGTAATATGCCTATAATCGCGCCCTACTCGTTCGCCGTCAAGCTGCTTGCTCAAATAGTGCATCCGTCTGGTTGAAGTAGAAGCTCGCTTTGTTTTTCGACCGCTGACAGGTTCGTGATATAGGCACTTCGGTCAGAAAATAGAGCGCCGCGAAGTATTCGTCTTGTCCGTTTTGGATAGTGGGGGAGTAGTGGAAGGTAACGAGGATGGCGGAAGTAGTGGGAGGTGGTGGGGCGATGAGAGGTTGCGGGGATGGCGGGAGTAGCAGAAGGTGATGGGCTGATGGGAATGGTAAAGGAGGGGCGTTAAAAAGCAACATAAACTTCCTCAAAATAGCATCCATTTGCATGACCGCCTGCTGTCGGGCCGGCCTCGGATCAGGCATGTTTCAAAATAAGCCATGTTTTGTTGGCTATTTCATCAAAAAGGTGCAGTCGCGAAGAAATAGCCAGTGATTTCGCTGGCTATTTCATAAAAAAGCTCATTTTTGGGGCAGTTTACGCAGAATAGGCCATGTTTTCACTGGCTATTTTCGATGCGGCGAGTGAAATTGGGCGAATAAGCCATTTTTTATTGGCTATTTTGCGAATGGGGCGGCTTTACCCACCCGCCAGCGCGCCCCGTTTGCGCGTGCCGTACCAGAACAGGACCGAGCCGGCGGCGGCAATAGCGGCCGAGATCAGCAGCAGCGACGTTATCGATACTTGCGAAGTCAACAGCGTGCTGGTGAGCGGGCCGAGAGTGCCGCGGAAACCGAACATCATCAAATGAAGCCCGAACAGCGTCGCTTCGCGGCCCGGTACGATACGCAGCAAAAACGACAGGATGCCGAAGTCCCAAATCGCTTCGCCTATTCCTTGCACGGCATTGCCCGCAATGACGGCCGAATACGTGCCCCATGCGCCGTAAAGGAACGGCACGACGGCATAAGCGGCGATGCCGCCAAACAAAATATATTTCAAATCGAAACGGTCGATCAGCCGGCCGCCCAAAAAGTAAGTCAGCAGCAACCCGGCAAAATAGCCGACGCGGGCGTAGCCGATCTGCACGTTGCTGAGCTCGAGCACGTCGACTTGCACGATTTGGTAAAGCGGGCTGGCGAGCATATTGCCGAAGCCGGAAAACATCGTGGCGACCAGAAACACGAGCAGCATGCGATTGCCGGAAACAAGCTGCCATTGATCGCGCAGCGAAAACCGCTTTGCGCCTTTCGCCGAAGTCGCTCCGTTCCCCGCACTTGCCTCGATCGCCGCCCCCGCTTCGCTTTCGCCGTTTGCCGCGGCCGGCAGCTTCAACCGCGTAAACAGCAAAATCGACGTCACGCCGGCCGCCACGGCGGCGAACAGCGGGCCGGACGGGCCGGACCAGTCCGCCCAACTGCCGACCGCGTAAGCGAGCGGAATCATCAGGCAGCCCATCGCCACGCGCACGTAGCCGAGCAGCCGGCCGCGGATGTCGGCCGGGTACATGCGCGGAACCAGCGCCGCATAAGCCGTCGCATTAATGCCCATCAGCAGCTGGTAAAGAAACGACGTGCCGAGGAAAACGCCGGCCACCGGAAAAAAAGCGGGCAACAACATCAGCAGCCGCCCGATCAAGTTCGGCACGACGACGAACGGGAGCGGATTGCGCGCCTTTTCGACCCACTGCGCCCATAACGGCGAAAAAAGCAGACCAAACGCAGGAGCTGCCGACAACAAGCCGACTTGCAGGTGGGTTGCCCCTTGCTGAATCGCAAACGTGATGTAGAACTGATTTATAACGACGTTGAACAAGCTGACGATCGAAGCGGCGCCGATGTCGATTTTTGCGTTGCGCCAAACGTTGGGCATCATGAACAGGCCGAGCTTGTACAACGGTTCGTTTGGTTTCATCAAAGCTCGAAACACCGCGTTTCTGTTGGGATAAAGCGCACGTCTCCATCATAGGGGAGGAAACGCTTACATGACAAGCCACCAATCGTCGTTTTGTCGAATAATAGCCGCTTTTCGCGAGCCGCGTCACATTACCTCACATCAGCGAAATTTTCCCGTTGACAATCGTGTTTATCTCCCCCTATAATCAAATTAAACCAGAAACAAACTAGAGTATTCTTATCCCGTTAATAATCCTCAATAACAAACTCAGATGAAACGCAGAAAGAGGTTGGGCAACTATGAAAGCGGTAAAAGGCCGGAACGGTACGGCGGAATTGGTGGAACTCCCGGTTCCGGAAGTGTTGCCGCAGCATGTGCTGGTGAAGACGGACGTTTCCGCCGTCAGCGTTGGCACGGAACTCATGATGATTCGCGTGAACGGAGAAGCTAATTTAGGATATAGTGCCACAGGCACCGTGGCTCAAATTGGCGAAGGCGTCACCCACGTCGCACCCGGCCAGCGCGTTGCTTGCTACGGCGTGCCCACGCATCGCGAGTATTTGCTTGTGCCGAAGCATTTGACCGTGCCCGTGCCGGAAGGCGTGTCGCCGGAAGAAGCGGCCTTTGCCGGCATCGGCGCCATCGCCGTGCATGCGGTGCGTCAGGCGAATCTTGCCTTCGGCGAAACGATGATCGTCGCCGGCCTCGGCATTCTCGGCCAGGTAATTGCACGTATTGCGCACGCCGCCTGCTACCGCGTCATCGGCCTCGAGCTGATGGAGGAGCGCTGCCGCATGCTCGAGGCCGCGGGCATTACCGCCTGCCGCAACGAAGCGGAGCTGCGCCGGGCGCTCGAAGCCGGCGATCCGGCGGTCAAAGGCGCGGACGCCGTGCTGCTGTGCGCCAGCGACCGCAAGCGCAGCATGGTCGACCAGGCGCTCGGCTGGCTGCGCGACCGCGGCCGCGTCGTTGTCGTCGGCGATACGGGAACGGAGTTCGACCGCGACCTGCTTTTTATGAAGGAAGCGAGCATCCACATTTCGCGGGCCGGCGGCCCGGGGCGCTATGAGGAATCGTACGAGAAGCAAGGCGTCGATTACCCGGTCGGCTACGTGCGTTGGACGGAAGGGCGCAACGTCGGCGAATATTTGCGGCTCGCGGCGGAGAAACGGATCGATATGCGCCAGCTTATTACCGGCGAATGCTCGCTGGCCGGCTTGCCCGCCATGTACGGCAGCCTGGCCAGCGCGCCGCAGCGATCGATGGGCGTTGTCGTTCGGCATGTTTGATCTTCATTATGGGAATAAAGGCGGTGAACGAACATGCGCGCGAACGGAGCCACGCTGACGGCGCCCGGCGACAAGCCGGCCCGCTACCGCCGCAGCTTCTGGAAGACGCTTGTCCGGTACAAATGGCTTTACCTGCTGATGCTGCCGGGCGTGCTGTACTACATCATTTATCATTATGTGCCGATGTTCGGCCTCTTGATCGCTTTCGAAAACTACAACCTGCTCAAAGGACCGTTTCACAGCGAATGGGTCGGGTTCGCCAACTTCCGCACTATTTTCAATTCGCCCGACTTTCCGATTCTGATGCGCAACACGCTGTTGCTCAGCTTTTACCGGATTTTGTTCAACATGCTGCCGGACGTGCTGCTCGCGCTGATGCTGAACGAAATTCGTTCCCGCTGGTTCAAACGGATCGTGCAGACGATTACGTACGGGCCGCATTTTCTGTCCTGGATCATCGTGTACAGTCTGGTGTTTTCGTTCTTCGCGCCCGGCGCGGGGCTTGTCACCACGTTTTTCCGAGATATCGGCTGGGGCAATCTTGACGTCCTGACCAATTCGGATTATTTCCGCCCGATGTTGCTGATCACGGAAATATGGAAAAGCACCGGCTTCGGGGCGATCATCTATCTCGCGGCGCTCGCTTCGATCAACCACGAGCTGTACGAGGCGGCGGTCGTCGACGGCGCCGGCCGGTGGCGCCAGCTGTGGCATATTACGCTGCCGGGCATCCGAGAAGTGTTCATTCTGCTGCTCATCCTGCGCATCGGCAACATCATGGACGCCGGGTTCGAGCAGGTGTACATTTTCCTCAACGCAAGGGTTTACGACGTTGGCGACATTCTCGACACGTGGATATTCCGCCGCGGCATCGAGCAGATGGAATTCGCCGTGCCGGCCGCCATGGGCGTGTTCAAATCGGTGATCGGGCTCGTGCTCGTCTTCGGCGCCAACAAGCTGGCCAAAAAAATTAGCGGATCCGGAATCTGGTAGAGGAGGCGAAAGCACATGATTGCCGCAGCGAAAAAAACGCCGTCCGACCGCGTCGCCGACGCTATCATCTACGGGATTCTCGGCTTGTTTTGTCTCGCGACGCTGTTTCCGCTTTATTTTGTCGTCGTCATGTCGATTACGCCTTACACCGAAGTGCTGCGCAACGGCGGCTTCGTCATCGTGCCGAAGTCGTTTACGTTCGACGCGTTCCACGCGATCTTCAGCAGCAATGTCGTGCCGAAGGCCGTGCAGGTGACCGTGTTCATTACCGTCGTCGGAACGGCGTGCAACCTGCTCATTACGACCATGCTGGCATACCCGTTGTCCAAAAAGTTTTTGCCCGGCCGCAACGTTGTGCTGATGGGGATCGTGTTTACGATGCTGTTTTCCGGCGGCCTTATCCCGACGTTCCTGACGGTCAAGGCGACCGGACTGATGAACACGCTGTGGGCGCTGATCATCCCCGGCCTGGTGTCCTCTTTTAACATGCTGATCATGAAAACGTATTTCGAAGGGCTGCCTTACGAAATCGAAGAGGCGGCCAAAGTCGACGGCTGCAGCGACATCGGGACGATGGTGCGCATTGTGCTGCCGCTTTCGCTGCCGATCATGGCGACGCTTGGGCTGTTCTACGGCGTGACGCATTGGAATGCGTATTTTGCCGGGATCATGTACTTGAACGATCGCCACTTGTACCCGCTGCAGGTGGTGCTGCGGAACATGATAATGTCGCCCGCGGTCAGCCAGGAGCTGGCGGTGCCGCAATCGACGCTGCAGACGATGCCGCCGGAAACGATCAAGATGGCGACGGTCGTCGTGGCGATCGTGCCGGTCATGATCATCTACCCGTTCCTGCAAAAATATTTCATCAAAGGCATGCTGCTCGGCGCCGTTAAAGGCTGACGTACAAGGTTTACTTTTTCGAGGGGGGATGCGGGGCAAGGTTGTCGGGCTGCGGAAGGTCGGTCATACGGGAATCATGTTTTCATTAGGCTTGGGCAGGCAAAATCGAACGTACGAAAAAAGGGAGGCCAATCGATTGAAAACGTTACCGAAAGCAATGTCCACACTCATCGTCGCTTCGCTCGTGTTGTCCGCATGCGGCAGCAATGACAAAAAGGATTCCGCCTCTTCGCCGGCTCCGTCCGCCAGCGCAGGCGCATCGGCTTCGGCCAGCCCCGCGGCAACCAAAGAGAAGCTGGAGCTCAAGTGGAACGTCATCGCCGACGCTACTTTCCAGCTGCCGTCCGGCGACAAGGACGCGATCAAAAAAATCATCGACCAGAAATTCAACGTCGACCTGAAGCTGACTTATTTGCCGATGGGGAACGACTACAATAACAAGCTGAACACGATGATCGCTTCCGGCGACATTCCGGACGTCTTCTTCGCCGAAGGCATCGCTTCGAACACGTACATCAAGGACGGCATCGCCCGCGATTTGACCAAGCTGGTGACGCCGCAGACGATGCCGAACTATTTTAAATACTGGATGAAGGAAGATACGCTGAAAAAGTACCAGGTGCAGAGCGTGTTCAAACGCGCCGCGATCCCTTACGATCCGGACATTTACCGCACGTTCTATATCCGCAAGGACTGGCTGGACAAGCTTAACCTGAAGATGCCGACGAACTACGACGAACTGGTCAGCGTGATGAAGGCGTTTACGTTCAACGACCCGGACGGCAACGGCAAAAACGACACGTACGGCTTCACCGCCGTCGGCAACGGCACGAACATTTCGATGGACTTCCCGGAGTTTTTGAAAAATGGTTTCGTTGGCGACACTTACGTCAAGGACGACAAGCTGGTCGACGTGCGCACCGACATCGGCATGACGAACGTGCTGAACGACATCAAGAAGCTGATGGATCTGAAAGTGGTCGATCCGGACTGGCTGCTCAACAAATCGAACCAGCAATATGAAAAAGCGGGCCAAGGCAAAGTCGGCATCATCGTCGGCCAAGGCAAGGACATCGCGTTCGACAACAACCCGGCCAGCTTCCAGTACAAAGCGAAGCAGCTCGATCCGAAAGCCGACTGGGAGCCGTTCCATCCGTGGGAGAAGACCGGCACCTGGGTCGAAACGATCCCGGGCAACCCGTTCGTCATCAGCTCCAAATCGTCGGAGGCGAAAGTGCAGCGCTCGATCGAAATTCTCGACTGGCTCGCCGGCGAAGAAGGGTTCCTGCTGACCAAATACGGCACGGCGAACGTCGACTACAAGCGCGACGGCAATAAAATCGAAGTGATCGCCGACGCCTTCAAGAAGGACTTCACCGACAACAACAGCTATAATGAAATTTACGGCTGGTTCACGCCGCGCAAGCCGGAAATTTACGGCCTCGACATCGTCGACAGCAAAATTACCGACCGCGACAAGAAGATCGTCGAGAAGATCCGTTCCTACAAAATCTTGCCGTCCGTCGGCACGAGCCTTGGCATCAAGGAAGGCATGGACCTTGCCGGCATGCGCAAGCAAATGAACGTGTACCTGACGCAAGTGCTGTTCAAGGACAAGGACGCTTCGAACTGGCCGCAATATCGCCAGGACATCATGAACAAATACGGCGGCAAAGCGATTTTTGATTATTATGCGGAGCAAGTGTCGGTCGCTTACGGCAAAACGATAACGTTCAAAGCGGAGAATTAATCGGACCGGTTGTATGGACAAAAGGCGTCAAAGGCGGCCGCCCTCTTCAGGAGGGCGGCGCAGCCGTTTGCGGCGCGTGACTGGCCGCATCGCATCACATCGGGAGGAGGATGGGACAGATGCAGCATGTACCCGATATTGCGGCCTTGCTTGCGCTCGATCCGGCGGGGCTGGAGGACGGCGCTCTCGTTTACGTCGGCGGCAGCCGGGAGGTTGGCGACGGCGGCGCCCATGTCGCCAGATGGGCGGCCGATTGCACGGCGCCGGGCAACGGCGGCACGGTGCGCGATCCGTTTGCCGGCACGCGGATGGGCGTCAGCGTTTCGCCGGAGGCGGAAGGAGGACCTGGCGGGAGATGGCTCGTGTTGCACGAAGGCACCGGCGATTACCGCTGGTTCGGCGTGATGAACGAGATTTATCCGGCTGACGACGCGCTTGAAGCGATGGTCGCCGATCCGTCGATCCGCTCCGTGGTCGCCCGTTCGGATTTGCGCTTAGTGCGCCGCCACGTGTTCGCCCGCAGCGATATAACGCTCGATTTCGGCGGCTTTACCGTGCGGACGGACGGGATTGAGGAAGCGAAGCCGAATGATCCGTTTGCGGCGGTGCTGTTTTTTCGCGGGGAAGCGATGGGCGGTCAGCAGACGGTGACGCTGACGCACGACATAGCCGAGCTGAGCGATGTGCTGGAGGTAGCCGACGCGTCGGCGTTCGCCGAAGAAGACTGGTGGGTCGCGCAGGTCGACATTGTGCGAGGCGGCGCGGAGCGCGAGTTGAACTACATGCTGCGGGTGGCGCGAATTGTCGATGCCACGCACGTGCAGTTCAACTATTGTATGGGCTGGCCGCTTGCGGCGGGGCGGACGATCGCCTACAAACGAATGAACCCGGTGCAGCGCGTCGTCGTGCGCGACATGACGTTCATCGGCGGCGGCTCGAAGGACACGACCGGCTCGCAGCCGGTTGCTTTCGAATATGCCGCGTACTGCGACGCGATTGGCATTCGCGCCTTTGCCACGTTCTGGCCGGTCGTCATGCGCCGGTACAACTCGCATTACGTTACCGAGCGGTGCGAGCTGACGAATCCGACGGAGGTGATCGTCGGCGGCACCGGCTATTTGACGCAGCAGATCAACTGCCTGTTCGGGCATGTGCGCGACTGTCATTCGGTTAATGCCCGGCATTTGAACGATTTTACCCATGCGGCTTACTGCATGGTCGACAACTGCCACGCCGCCGGCGAGGAGCACGGCCCGTACGTGACGCACGGGCAATACGAGCACGACCTGACGTATACAGGCAATTCGGGGCTGCTGTCGTTTGCCAACAGCGGGCCGACGTGGGGCGACAGCGCCAAGCGCATTACGGTGCGGAAGCATGTCGGCTCGCGCATCATCGCGCATAAGAAAATCAGCGACCTGACGCTCGAGGACTGCCATGCGATCAAGTACGAAGGGCTGCCCGATTCCGGCACGATCTGGGTCAATGCCGACGGCGTGCAGCTTCGCGGCTGCACGGCGACGCACGGCATCACGATCACGCAGCGGACGAGCCGCTCGACGCGGCCGAACGTGGCCGACGGCTGCTCGTTTGCGCTGCAGGCGGGCGGCGTCATCGCCGACGCGTCGGTGACGGCCGACTTTACGCTGCGCAGCTGCGTACTGCTCGGCGCGGACGGCAACACGATCGGCGGCATCGGCCGCCTGTTGCTGCACGACACGCGCATCGCCGGCGCGTCGCCGCATGCGCAGCCGCTGCGCGTCGCTTCGCGGCACGTCGTTGTCCGCGGCGGGGAGCTGCGCGACACGGGGGTGTTGCTTGTTGCCGCGGCGAGTGCGGCGGGAGACGGCGAAGCGCAGGGCGGAGCGGGAGCGGCGGGTGAAGCAGGAGCGGCGGCGGTCGACGGCGTGGCGGGAGACGGCGTTACGCAAAGAGGAGCGCGGGATGAGCGCAGCCTGACGGTCGACGGCGGCGCCGCGGTCGGCGGCACGAACGCGCGCAAGGCGCTGCTGGAGAGCGCGCCGGAGGCGGGAGCGGTGACGTGGAGCCTTGGCGGCTATGCGAGCATGGCCGCGGATGCGGCGACGGCGCATTTTCGCCTGGGCGGCGCGGGCAGCCGGTTCCGCGCATCGGGTGCACGATTTACCGGCGGCAAGTACGCCGTGGCGGGAACGAGTGCGGCAGAGGGGTACTTCCTGCTGGCCGGCTGCATCGAGGAAGGCGTCGACCGGACGGAGCTTCCGCCGGAAGACGGCGAGGCCGGCCGCGTCCGCCATGTGGCGGGAAATCTTCTCCTTCCCTGATTGACAGCCGCTGGCCGTTCGTTGCTATAATAACGGATAACATCCTTGCGAGCGGCATTTAAACAATAAATGAGGGTTTCCCATGGAAAAACGGACAAGTCGGCAATCGTCCCGCACGCGACTGAACGAGCTGGTCGCGATGCTGCGGGAAGAGATTTTGATGGGCAAACGCCCGGTCGGCGACTACTTGCCTTCCGAGAAGACGTTCGCCGAACAATACAACTTAAGCAACCAATCGGTGCGCAAAGGACTGGAGACGCTCGTCGCGGAAGGACTGATCGAAAAGATCCCCCGAGTCGGCACGAAAGTGACCGGCCCGGCGGACGGCAACGCCATCACCGTCACATTCGGCTTTCATACGTCCGTAACCGGCGAAGCGGACATTCACCGGCTGCTGACTCAATTCCAGAAGCAGCATCCGCACATCCGCGTGAAGGCGGTGCCGTTTCCGAGCAACGACTACAGCTATATCCGCAATTATTTGACCGGCGGCTTGTTTGACGTCGTGATGATGAACATCAACAACTTCCGCCAGTATCTCGAAAGCGACGACAAGGAGCTGTTCGAGCCGCTTTCGCGCGACCCCGGCATTTATTCGTTTCTTACGAACGCCTTCCAGTCGGGAGGAAAGCTGCTGGCGCAGCCGTTCATCTTTTCGCCGCTGGTGCTTTGCTACAACCGCGAGCACTTCCAGGAGAAGAAGCTGCCCGAGCCGGACAGCAGCTGGCAGTGGAGCGACCTGATCGAGCACGCGGCGAAGCTGGCCGCGCCGAACGAGCGGCTCGGCTTCCATTGCGACATCTACTCGCCGAACCGCTGGCCGCTCCTGCTGCTGCAGACCGGCGCTGCGTTCGAGAGGCAGCCGGACGGCCGGCTGCAGCTGGCGGATACGACAATGCTGACGGCGCTGCGTTATTGCCGCGAGATGCAGCAGGCGCTGCCGCTGCTGTCGGAAGGCATTGCAACCGGCGAATCGGAGCGGCTGCTGGCGCGGGGCAAAGTGTCGATGATTTTGACCAGTTATTTTTACTTGAACTATTTGGCGGGGGAGAACGTGCCGTTCGACGTGGCGCCGGTGCCGCATCTTGGCACTCCGATGACGCTGCTGCTGAACATCGGGCTCGCCGTCAGCCGCCAGACGCCGAACAAGGAAGCGGCCGTGAAGCTGGTCGACTTCCTGACGTCGGAGCAGGCGCAGCTGTTCATCCGGCAGATGACGTACAGCTTGCCCGCGCGCAAGTCGGCCGCCGAATGGATCGGCAAGGACACGCTGTACCGGCCGTCGCGCTTCTCGTTGTTCCGCGAGACGATCCCGGGCTTCCGCTACTTCACCGACCTCGGCATTACGGCCGCCGAACTGGCCGCGATCAACCAGGAGGCGAAGCTGTACTGGGCCGGGCTCGAGAACGAGGAGACGTTCGTTGCACAGATCGAAGCCTACGCGGAACCGAAACCCGAAGGCACCGCTGCGGCGAAATGAGCCGCGGCAGTCCCGCTGAGGCGCCGCAGCGCCGGGAACATTGCCGAAGCGTCGCTGTAAGGCTGAAATCAGCCTTATTTCGCTCGCCGGACGCCGAAGCGTCGCTGTAAGGCTGAAATCAGCCTTATTTCGCTCGCCGGACGCCGAAGCATCGCTGTAAGGCTGAAATCAGCCTTATTTCGCTCGCCGGACGCCGAAGCGTCGCTGTAAGGCTGAAATCAGCCTTGCAGCGCATGAAACCTGCGCTAAACGCCTCGCGGCAGCCTTGCGGAGCCGTTGCAGCGCATGAAACCTGCGCTAAACGCCTCGCGGTGAATTTAGACTAGAAAGTAGACACACTGTAACAGCGACCTGATACAATACAAACAAACGAAAGGTCGAGGTGTGTCATGGGAAATATCCGCCAACATTTTGATGAGGAGTTCAAACGCCAAACCA
>NZ_SHLX01000011.1 GCF_004764705.1 Paenibacillus cymbidii
TTGATTACAATCGCACTCGCATCCATTCGTCAATTGGTTACCTCACCCCGCATTTATGCGAAAAAAGGTACTACGAGCAACAGCAGATCGCTTAAATTGTGTGTCTACTTTCTTGACAAAGGTACATTATTCCAATATAAAAGTGAATTGGGCGAATTTTAATGTATTTTTGCACTTAAAAATATCGAACGAGCCTTTCAGATGGCTGTTAAGTGTATTTTTGCGTTTAAGCTACTATCAACCCCCGCCGAGACGCCATTTTTTTGTGCTGGTGCGGAGTCTGGGAAACTGGCGAGCCCTTTCGCCAAATAGCCCATAAAAAATGGCTTATTTGCCCATTTCGGGACGCCGCATCGAAAATAGCCAGTGAAAACACTGGCTATTACGATCAAATAAGACCCATACCGGGCTTTTCAGCCAAATAGCCAGCGATTTCGCTGGCTATTTCCTTGCAGCCGGTCATTTTTGCCGCAATAGCCAACGAAACATGGCTTATTTTCGAAACAGACACGCGACACGGCAAGCGGCAGTGCATCGCGGCGCACCAAGCCAACAGCAAACAAACCCCCGCACCGGCGTCGCCGATCGAGGGCTTGTTTGCAATGCATTACGTTCGCGTTACGCGTTCTGCAGCACTTTCATCGCCGCTGCGAGGCGTTCGACGCCCAGCGTCAGCTGCTCGTCGTTCGCATGCGTGAAGTTGAGCCGCATCGCGTTGTGCTTCGGATTTTCGGCGAAGAAGGTCGCGCCGGGCACGAAAGCGACGCCGTGCTGCACCGCTTCCTTCATCAGCACGTCGGACCGCTGGTGCTCGGGCAGCTGCGCCCACAGGAACATGCCGCCTTTTGGCTCGTTCCAGCGCAGGCCTGCCGCGGCGAGCGGCTTTAGCAGCGTCGTCATCTTCTTCATGCGCGCGCCGTACTCGCGGCGGATGACGCGGATGTGGGCGTCAAGGTCGAAGTGGCTCAGCAGTTGATATAGCGCCAACTGGTCGATCGAGCTCGAATGCAAGTCGGCCGCTTGTTTGGCCCGGGCCATGTGTCGGATGATCGCAGGGTCGCCGATCGCCCAGCCGGTACGAAGAGCCGGAGCGACTGTCTTCGAGAATGTACTCGTATACACGACGGCGCTGCCGTGCGGATGCTCGTCAAGCGACAAAATCGAAGGGAAATGGTCGTCGGCCCCGTACTGCAGCTCGCCGTAAGGATCGTCCTCGATGATCAGCGCGTTGTGCTCGCGGCACAGCTTCAGCAACGACAGGCGGCGCTCCGTGCTCCAAACATAGCCGGTCGGGTTGGAGAACGTCGGCACGACATAGACGAATTTCGGCTGGTGCTGCTTCAATTTGGCGGCGAGGTCTTCCGGGTCCATGCCGTCTTCGTCGCCTTTGACCGAGTGCACAACGGCGCCGGCGGCCTGGAATACTTGCAGTGCGGCCAAATAGGTCGGCTCCTGCACGAGAATCCGGTCGCCCGGATCGATCATGACCCGCGTCAGCAAGTCGATCGCTTGTTGCGAACCGGTGGTGAGAATCATTTCGTTCGGCGTCAAGTTCATGCCTTTGCCGCGCATCCGTTCGCACAGCGCTTCGCGCAGCGGCGTGCAGCCTTCGGTCAGGCCGTACTGGAGCACGCCCTTGCCTTGCGCGAACACGCGGTCATACGCTTCCTGCACCGCTTCCAGCGGGAACAGCTCTTCGGCAGGCAAGCCGCCGGCGAACGAAATAATCGATTTGCCCTGAGTGAGCTTGAGAATGTCCCGGACCGCACTGGATTGAAATTTGTCCATCGCGCTCGAAAATAAATAGTTCACGGCTAACGTCTCCTTAAAACGCGGGCGGGAGCAGCAATAGTTGTCGTCTCGCAGGCGCATGCTGATGTTACTTCTGCCTTGTCTTCCGAATGGCAAGGTTCCGACAGGAGTTTTTCTTATGCCTCTATTGTAGGGCAACGGCGCTTCCGGGACAATGCGAGTTTGTCGATAATTGTTATAGCTTCAGCCTATGAAGGCGATAGATTTCATATCTTTGTGAAATATCGGCGATTGTGGTACAACAAGAGATAGGGATTTAGCCAAGAGCCAATCGGGGAGTGAACATTCATGTCGGAAGTGAAAAAGATAGCGGTAATCGCCGGGGACGGCATCGGACCGGAAGTGGTAGCGGAAGCGGAAAAGGTGTTGCGCAAGACGGAGGAAGTGTTCGGCTATAAATTCGAGACGGAGCACGGCTTGTTCGGAGGCATCGCCATCGATCAGAAAGGCACGCCGCTGCCGCAAGAAACGCTCGACATTTGCAAGCAAGCGGACGCCGTGCTGCTCGGCGCCGTTGGCGGTCCGAAATGGGACAGCAATCCGAAGGAAACGCGTCCGGAAACCGGCTTGCTCGGCATTCGCAAAGCGCTGGGGCTGTTTTCGAACATTCGCCCGGCTTCGATTTTCGATTGTTTGAAGGACGCTTCGACGCTGAAGCCGGAAGTGCTGGACGGCACGGACCTGATCGTCGTGCGCGAGCTGACGGGCGGCATTTACTTCGGCGAAAAGTTCCGTCGCGACGGGGCAAACGGCCAGGAAGCGGTCGATACGTGCGTCTACAATGTCATGGAAGTGGAACGCATCGTCCGTCAGGCGTTCGAAATCGCCCGCGGCCGGCGCAAGAAGCTGACTTCGGTCGACAAGGCGAACGTGCTGGAAACGTCCCGCCTGTGGCGCGAAACGGTCATCCGCATTGCTCCGGACTATCCGGACGTCGAGCTTGAGCACGTGCTCGTCGACAACTGCGCGATGCAGCTGCTGCGCCGTCCGTCGAGCTTCGACGTCATCGTCACCGAAAACATGTTCGGCGACATCCTGAGCGACGAAGCGGCCATGCTGACCGGCTCGATCGGCATGCTCTCCTCCGCGTCGCTGGGCGAAGGCAGCTTCGGCCTGTACGAGCCGGTGCACGGCTCCGCGCCGGACATCGCCGGTCAAGGCATCGCCAACCCGATCGCGACGATCCTCTCCGTCGCCTTGATGTTCCGCTTGACGTTCGGCTATAACGACGCCGCGGAAGCGATCGAACGCGCTGTTAAAGAAGTGCTTGACGCCGGTCACCGCACGGGCGACATCGCGGTCGACAAGAGCAAGGCGATCGGCACGACGGCAATGGGCGACTTGATTATCGCCGCCATCCGCAAGTAAGACGAACTCCCCGGCTGCCGAAGAAGCGCCGGGGAGTTTTTCTGAATTGAAGCATCCAGCGTGTTTGGGCTGCCATGGGGAACGGTGGAAGAAGGAGGGGAAGCAGCTTGTGCTGCACCAAAATGGAAGCGCTTCCAATCAATCTGTCTTAGGCTGGCATTTTTGTGGGAAAGTTGAGCCAAGGGGAAATTTGAGTCATCCTCGGCGAGGGGGAAAAGTGAGGCGTGATGTCGAGAGTTGAGCATTGTAGGCCGCTAACGCGGGTGATACAGTAAAATCGCTTGAACGAAGCTCAGCATAGAGCGAAAGGGGGAGAAGCAATGGCGCAGGCGGTCGTGCCGCATAGCAAAGCCAATCAAATCGGGAGGTCGATTCGCAGAAGCAAACATTATTATGTGATGTTTTTGCTGCCTTTTTTGTATTACGTCATCTTTCACTACGTACCGATGTACGGGGTGATCATCGCCTTTAAAGACTACAGCGTGTTTCAAGGCATCGTTGGCAGTCCCAATGTCGGAGTGAAATATTTTCACAGTTTTCTATCCGATCCTTACTTTTATCACATTTTCAAAAACACGCTCTTGATCGGCATTTACCACATCGTGTTTTCGTTTCCGGCACCGATTGTTCTGGCGCTGCTGTTTAACGAACTGACGCACACCGGAATCAAACGGTTCGTGCAGACGGTCAGCTATTTACCGCATTTTTTGTCCACGGTCGTCGTTGTCGGGATGATCGTCAACTTTCTCGCGTTTGGCGGGATCGTCAATAACGTGCTCGGCTTGATAGGCGTCGAGCCGACCCATTTTCTAATGATTCCCGAGTGGTTCCGCACGATTTATATCAGCTCGGAAATATGGCAAGGCATCGGCTGGGGGGCGATCATTTATTTGGCCGCGCTTACCGCCGTAGATTTGCAGCTGTACGAGGCGGCTACGATCGACGGAGCCAATCGTTGGAAGCAAATGTTGAACATTACGTTGCCCGGCATCGCGCCGACGATTATCATTATGTTCATCTTTAACGCCGGCGCCGTCATGTCGGTATCGTTCGAGAAAATATTGCTTCTTTACAACGGTTCCAATGCCGATACGTCAGATGTCATTCCGCTCTATGTTTACCGGCGCGGGCTCATCTCCAGCGATTTCAGCTATGCGACGGCCGTCGGGCTGTGTAATTCGATCATTGCGCTGTTGTTCCTCGTATCGGCGAACAAGCTGAGTCGCAAAGTAAGCGAAACGAGCCTATGGTAGGCGCATGCTTCCGATGTGAGGTTTTTTAGCTCGCGAAGAAGTCACATCGGGATGTATCGCTAAAAACTCTTAGGAGGAGAGCAACTTATGCACCGCAGAAGCTTCGGCTCGCGCATGTTCGACGGCCTCAATTACGCGTTTATGGCACTGCTCGTTTTCGTGACGCTGTATCCGATTTATTATTTGCTCGTCGTCTCGCTCAGCGACGGCATCGCCGTAAGCAAAGGCGGGGTTTACTTCTGGCCTGTCGGCGCCAATCTGGCGACATACAAGCTGCTGCTCGGCGATCCGTCGATTATAAGGGCTTATGCCAACACGCTGCTGTACACGTCGGTCGGCACGGCGATCAACATCGCTATGACGATATTGTGCGCCTACCCGCTGTCGAAAAAAAACTTTTACGGCCGGTCCGGGTTTACGATCATGATCGTGATCACGATGTTTTTCAGCGGCGGACTCATCCCGGGTTACTTGCTTATCTATAAGCTGGGAATGATCAACACGATGTGGGCGATCGTCGTCCCTGGAGCGATCAGCGCGTGGAACATGTTTATTATGCGCACGTCGTTTCAAGGTATCCCGGCGGAGCTGTTCGAATCGGCGACGATTGACGGGGCGAACGAATGGCGGACGCTGCTGCGCATCGTGATGCCGGTATCCGTGCCGATGATGGCGACGATCGCGATGTTCTACGCAGTGGGTCATTGGAACAGTTATTTCCCGGCGCTCATTTATTTGAACGAGAAGGTGAAGTTCCCGCTGCAAATTTTGCTGCGCAGCATGGTCATCGAAGGTGGCTTGACCACCCAGGCGCAAGAGCTTTCAGGCGCTTATGCGGCTGTGACGGCTACGAACATCAAGTACGCCGTCATCATCGTGGCGATTGCGCCGATTCTCGCCGTGTACCCGTTCATCCAGAAATATTTCGTCAAAGGCGTCATGATCGGTTCGTTAAAAGGGTAGTTGCACTCACATCCGCATGTACGTGTGAATCAGGAGGGGTACGATGAAAACGAAACGCAACTTGGTCATCGCAACGACGCTGCTGGCTTGCTTGGCAGCGACGCTAGTAAGCGGTTGCACCAAAAAAGAGGAAGGCAGATCAGATCAGGCAACGCCTGTGGCTAGCCAACCGACGGCAAAAAAAGAAATGACGCTCAAGCTGCTCCGTCCCGAGCACCAGGCGCAGGCGTTGAAAACCGATACGCCCGTTTTGCGGGAAATCGCGAATAAAACCGGCGTGAAGCTGCAGGTAGAATCGATTCCTTCGACCGGCTATAACGATAAGAAACGCGCTCTGATCGCCACCAACAATATACCCGATATCATTCAAGTGGAAAAGGTGGACTTGGACGAATTTTCCAAAAGCGGCATCTTCCTTGCGGTGTCCGACTATTTGGACCAGATGCCGAACCTCCAGAAGGTCATTACGGACAACCCGGAAATCAAGCGGCTCTATATCGACGGCAAACTGTACGGGTTTCCGATCGCCGTGCAAAATAACTTGCAGTATGCAAAAGCGCTGCTCATTCGCACGGATATTTTGCAAAAGCTGAATCTGGCCGTACCGACGACGTTCGACGAGCTGTATGCGGTGCTCAAGAAGATGAAGGAAGCGTATCCGGACTCGTATCCGTTCTCTTCGAGAGGCCTCGGGGCGTTTCTCGATGCATTCGCGTTCGGTATGGGGGGCGGCCTCGGCATTTATTACGATCCGGATGTTAAGGGCGGCCAGTACGTATACGGCACGAACAAGCCTGAGTTTAAAAAGGTGCTCACTTATTTAAACAAGCTGTATCAAGAGAAGCTGCTCGATCCCGATTTTGCCGTGCTGAACAACCAAACGTGGGGCGAGAAAAACAATACGGGCAAGGCATTTTTCTATTACGACAACAACAGCTTCGCGATCAATTTCAATCAGGCGCTGCAGAAGGATAATCCGCAGGCGAAATTCGATGTCATTCCGTATTTGAAAAACGACTCCGGCAAATCCAGAGGGTATTTGTACCCGCGCGGCTGGCTAACGTTCAATTATGCGATCAGCTCGAAGGTGAAAGATCCCGCCGCCGTAATGAAGTTTTACGATTGGTTGTACAGCCCGGAAGGCGCAGAAATTTCCAACTTCGGCATCCTTGGCGAAACGTACGAGAAGGTGAACGGGGAACCGCGCGTGCTCGATTCGATTATCGCAAAATACAAAAACGCCGCCGATCCGGTACGGACGATGCAGTCCGAGCTGGGCACCGGATATCTCGCGCTATCGCCGCTCGTCGACGAACGGCCGAATACGCAAATATCCGATCCGATTGTGATGAAATGGAGCGAGCAGTTGAAGAAGGATCCGGGCGCATTCGTTTGGCCAGGCGTGAATCCGGGCTTTACGAAGGAAGAAAGCGACAAGCTCAAGGAAATTCAGTCGAAAGTATCGCCAATCGAACAGGATGTGGTCAAGTTCATTATGGGCGCGAAGCAGCTTGGCGAGTTTGACGCGTTCGCCGCATCGTTGGACAAAGCGGGAGTAGCGGATATCGAAAAAATATATAACGACGCATTGGCGCGCGCTGGAAAATAGCGGCGAACGAACAGGAGTGAGGAAACGGGTGAACCGAAATTCGGCAATTGCGAATAGTTACCCGGAAGGCGAGTGGACGAAGCCCGACGTGGAACGAGCGATGATATTTCGTCCTGCGGACGAGCACGATTGGACGTATTCCCACCATGCGCATCTTGCGTTTTATTGCGGCCAATACTATGCGATGTGGTCTAACGGGCGGACAAACGAAGACGATGTCGGGCAACGCGTGCTGATGGCCACATCCGCCGATTTCGTCCGCTGGACGCCGGCGATTCCGCTCGTCGACACGACGATGGGAATTCATAACCCGCTCGTGCTGACCGCAGGAGGATTTCACCAGACAGCGGACAGATTGGTCGCATACGTCGGCCAATACGAATACGAATCCGATAAAGTGGAGAACGGCTCGCGCAAATTTGCGCAGGACACAGGGCATATGAATACTCGATTATTCGCCGTTACGACGACGGACGGGAAACGCTTCAGTGAACCGATCGATCTGGGATTGCCGATCGTACCGAATCACGGGCCGAGTCGTACGGCATCCGGCCGGCTGGTCATGAGCGGCAACATTTCGTATCCGTATACGGACGATCCAACCGGTTTGTCGGGCTGGACGATGGCGGGTATTTATGCGCCGGAACTGGCTGGCGGCATCGTCGACGATTCCGAGTCCATTCACACCGTGCAGAAGCAAATGGGATGGCCGGTCATGTTGTGCGAAGGATCTTACTATGAGACGGACGACCGGGTGCTTCATATGCTGCTGCGCAGCGGCGGCCAGAAGCTGTGGGTGACGGAAAGCCGCGACGACGGCGGGAGCTGGAGCGCGCCGTTCGAGACGCATTTTCCCGACAACAATGCGAAGTTCCACTTCGGCCGGCTCCCGGACGGGCGTTTCTATTATGTCGGCAACCCGGTTCCGAACAGCGGCCGCAATCCGCTCGTGTTATCCGTATCCGCGGACGGCGTCCGCTTCGACCGGCACTATGTGCTGTGCGACGAACGCTGCGAGCGAAAGTATGAAGGCATGTTCAAGGGCGGCGATTACGGGTACCCGCACACGCTCGTGCATGACGGTTATTTGCACGCGATATTCTCTGTGACCAAAGAAGAGATCAGGGCCGTTCGATTGCCGCTGTCCATGCTGTAGTGTGTGTACAAAAACCCGGCTTTTTGAACGACCTCTTGTAGCATCGGGGTTACGGCGCGGCGGGAGCGTGCGCAGGGCTGTGCACAGCCCCGGCGTACCTTCCGGTTGCAATCTTTCGGCCGTATAATGGAGCGTAAGAACGCGCAACCGACGGGGGTAGGCTGCATGGACAAGATGAAGCGTTTCGTTCGATTTATGCCGCGCCTGAAAATGAATAGCCTGTTCGTAAAAATATGGCTTTATTTTTTATCGTTGCTTATCCCGACAATAGTGATCGGGTTCGTCTTTTACTTCAATTTCGTTGACAAAGTCAAGCACGAGTTTGCCGGGAAAATCGCCATTCATCTGCAGTCCGCCGCAAACACGGTCGATATTCATCTGGGGACGATTCAAGGGGTCAATCAAAACTTGCTCGTGAACGAAGTGGTGAACCGGGTGCTCATCCCGAACAGTCAAATGACGATTCAAGAGAAGGCCGAGCTTGTGAAGTTGATCCAGGTCTTGAACAACGCCGGCTCGATCATGAACAATCTGATCGATTTTCTATTTGTTTACGTGGACGGCGAACGCGTCTATACGCCCACGAGCTCGGAGAAGTTTGCCAGTTTTTTTGCGACCAGCTACCGGTATGAACGGTATACTGCGGCAGATTGGCTCGAGAAGCTTCACTCCGAGCAAATGATCGAGATCGTTCCGCAATCGGCTGTCGAGTCTTACGGCGTTCCGCGGAAGCCGGTCGTTCCGTTTATTACGACAGGACTCATCCGGGGCAATAAAGCCGTCGCCGTGGCCAATATTTCCGTCGAGATGGTGCAGGGAGCCCTGCTCGGAAACGACATGTTTCCGGCAACGCGTTTTCTCGTTACGGATGCGGGCGACAACCTCATTATTGCGACAGGCGGTTTGAACGCCGACATTGCCGGAGAGCTGAAGCGCATCCATACGGACAAAGCTGCGGCGGTTGGAAAGGTCGAGATCGGCGGCCAAACGTACATGACGGCTTTTGACCAATCGAACATCTACGGCTGGCAATATTATGCGCTTACACCGGTGAGCGAATTCAACCGCCAGGCGGCGGGCGTTCTGAATCTGATCATCTTGATCTGTTCCGTTCTGCTCGTCATCGGCTTTGCGCTTTCGTTTATTTTTGCGTATCGCATTTACAATCCGATCAAGAAAATCCGCGACGTGCTCGTAGCAAACGAGGGGATGGAGGAAGGCGCCTTCCCGCATTCCGCGAAGAAGAACGCATTGATGGCGCTCGGTGACGGCGTTCATGAGTTGTACCGGGCGAACGAAACGTACCGCAGCAAGCTGACGATCGCAACGCTTAACCGGCTGGAGCATGCGCTGCTGCAACTGCTGCGCGGCAATCGCATCGAAGGCGAGCATGAAGTCGCTGCCCGGTTGAACGAGCATTTCGGCTTCCGCGCAGGCGAATACTTGGTGGGCGCGATTCTATTCGAATTTAAAGCCCCCTTTTACCGGGACATCCAGGACGTCGACCGCTTCGTCATTTTGGGCAAGTTGAAAAAGCTCATCACCGGACTGCTGCGGGAATTCGTCCCCGTATATGTGCTCGAATACGACCGGCAGCAATTCGCCTGCATCGTCAATATGGACGACAATGGCGACGCGGCGCTTACGCGGGCGCTCGACAATTTGATGCGTACGTTCGCGTACGACGCTTTGTTCTGCATTATCCACGTCGGCGTCGGCAGTCGATGCAGCAAGCTTTCCGGCATCGGCAAGTCCTATAATGAAGCGATGACCGCGCTGCACAACAGGGATCAGTCGCTCGATTTTCAAGTGATCGATGCGCAATCGCTCGAGATCGAGCACCGTTTCTACTATTCGTTCGCCGACGAAAACAAAATATGGCATCACTTGAAGAAAGGCGATTTCGCCGAAACGGAAGAAGCGATCCGCGAAGTGCTGCGGCGCAACGAAACGCGCAACGTCTCCCACCGCAACATACACATGCTGCTTGCCGAGTTGTACAATACGTCCTTGCGGTACGCAACCGAACGTGGGATGGACGATCTGTCGTTCGTCACGGAAGAGGAACATCATCTGCTGAGCGGCATTACCGGGCAGACGGCCGATGTCGAAACGAAATTGCAGCTGATTCTCAAGGTGTATCGGCAATTGTCCGGCCACCAGCTTCCGCCGCAAGACAACCGTACGGGGGCTACGGTGTCGTCCATCATTCATTACATTGAGGAAAATTTCGCCACTGATCTGTACCTGGAAAAAATCGCGATGGAAGTAGGTATTTCGTCCAAATACGTGTCGCGGATGTTTAAGGAAAAAACGGGCGTCAACTTGACGGACTACATTAGCATGTATCGCATGACGAAAGCGAAGGAACTGCTCGTGCAAACGAATTTGAGCATCAATGAAATTGCGGAACGAGTCGGTATTTTCAGCAGAGCGACCTTTTTGCGCATATTCAAAAAATTCGAAGGCGTTTCCCCCAACGAATTTCGCAAAAGCAACACGTAAGATCGGGAGAAGGCACGGACGCAATGGCGCGAGGTCGCGCGGAAGGAGGACGGGTATGACAACTATCAAGATCGGCAACAGCGAATTGGAGCTTGGCGGAGCATACGTTACGGAAATGAGGGATTCGAGCGGCGTCCTGCACGATACCAATGAACTGCATCGACGTATGGAGGAAGAGGGCTATTTATTGCTGCGCGGCTTCCATGACCGGAGGAAAGTGCTGGAGGCACGGATGCAAATATTGCGGCGGCTTGAGGAGCAAAACAACCTTGACCTTACCTTTCCGATCGAAGACGGGGTGATTTCCCTGGACAACGGCAATGCATCCTACCGTAAACATACCGCTGAGCTGACATCATTGCTTGAAATCGTAAACGGCGAACCGATCATGAAGTTTTTCGACCGATTTCTCGGCGGCAAGGCGATGACGCTCGATTTCAAATGGACGCGAGCTGTTGGTGCAGGAGAATTCACCGGCGCTCACTACGATGCGGTGTTTATGAGCCGCGGCACGAAAAATTTATATACGGTGTGGACGCCAATCGGGGATATTTCCTATCAAATAGGCGGCTTGTGCGTTTGTCCCGGCTCGCAGCGATGGGAGAAAGTGGTGCAAACGTATGGACAAATGGACTTGGACCGGGACAATATCGACAATGGTTGGTTTTCATCCGATCTTCTCGAAGTTGTAGATAAATATGGTGGAAAATGGGCAACGACCGAATACCGTGCAGGGGATGTGCTTATATTCGGCATGTACATGATGCATGGCTCCTTGACGAATCAAACGAATCAGTATCGGCTGAGCGTCGATACGCGGTATCAACTGGCTGCCGAACCAGTCGACGAACGATGGGTCGGAAACAATCCGATCGGACATACCGCGCCAAGAAGCTTGCCGCCGACCAGCATGGCGGAAGCGAGAAAACGATGGGGCGTGTAAGCATACAATCTATTAGGAGGAAGAAGGAAATGGAGGAAACCAGTAAACGGTTTTATGAGGAGAACGGCTACGTATTGATTAGGCAAGCGGCAACAGACAAAGAGCTGGGGCCGGTGCGCGAACAGATCGGGAAGGTGGTCGATCGCAAAATCAATGCGTTTTATCGGCAAGGGCTCATTACGAACAAGCATGAAGAACTGCCGCTAAGTACGCGCTGGTCCGAGATTAGCAAGCAGCATCCGTCCAAGGAACAGATGTGGGTGAGACAAGTATTCTCCAAAGCGATTTATGATCTGGGCATTCATGATCCTGTCCTCGACGCTGTCGAAACGTTAATCGGAAGCGAAATCAGGTTCAATGGCGATTATCACGTACGCCCGAAAATTCCTCATCATGATCTGACGACGGTGCCCTGGCATCAGGATGCCTACTATTATGGCGGGAAGGAAGCGGGAAATCCGGATTATCCGATTCTCAGCGTATGGATCCCGTTGATTGACGTTGACGAACACAACGGTTGTTTGCAGTTTGTGCCCGGAAGTCACAAATGGGGGTTAACCCCGGAGCTCAATCAAGCGCTGCCGCGTATCGGCGATAAACCGGTCGTTTCGGTCGAGCAGAAGCATGAATTGGATCACCGGGCGATCAGCTTGCGCATGAGCAAGGGTGATATGGTTATTTTCGATAAATTTACGTTCCATCGCTCGTTGCCCAATCTTTCCGACGAAATCCGGTGGAGTGTCGATCTGCGCTACAGTCCGGCAGACCAATCGTTCGCTTGGAGCGGAATGGGCGATGAAATCGACGTGAAATATCCGTCCTGCATCGTTCGCAGCCAAACTCAACCGGATCGGGTATCGAATTGGGAGCAATATGAGAACAAGTTTACATCCACCTGCGACCGATATGACGAGGATGGAGTCGCCAAGTAGAGCGGAATATGGAACATTGACTTCCGCATATCGGCGTGATACGATTTTGGCAGAAAGCTTCGTTCGTGATCCCTCCACCTGCTGTTGCGGGCAGGAGGGTTTTTGTTGCCTATGGAGCGTGATTGCATTTCGGGGATCAGAGAGGAGTCGTTGCGATGGAAACGCCTGTTGAGCTGAAATACAGCGAGCAGCATGTGTGGGTGCGGGTCGAGAACGGCCGCGCCGTGATCGGCGTCACCGATTTCGCCCAGGAGGAATTCGGCGACATCGTTTATGCCGAGCTGCCCGAGTTGAACGACGAGCTGCAGGCAGGCGAGCCGTTCGGCAGCGTCGAATCGATCAAGTCGGTCACCGAACTGTACGCGCCGGTATCCGGCACCGTCGTGCAGATCAACCGTGCGCTGCTGGACAACCCCGGCATCATCAATTTGTCGCCTTATGAGCGGGGCTGGATGGCAATCGTCGAGCTTGCTGCGCCGGAGCAGCTGAACGAGCTGTGGGACGCGCAGCGCTACAATGACAGCTACGGGCACGAATGATCGGTCGGGTCCGCAGGTTTGCCGCCAATAGGCAGGCCCCAAAAAATGCTCCGGCAATCACGCCGGAGCATTCGTTGTTTCTCATTTGACCAACCGGTCGTACTTCTCGACATACTTGCTGACGACAAGCACGAGCGTTGCGTGCGACCACGTCAGCGGCGCCACGGAAAGCGGGCCGCCGCTTTCCGGATCGAGCTGCTCCGGAAGAACGCCGCTTTCCATCGCGTGGCGCACGACCCATTCCAGCGTGCGGCGCGGCGCTGCCAGGTCGGCGCGCGATTTGGCCGCTTCGATCTGCCATTCCGCCACCCACAGCGTGCAGATGATCCACGGGTTGCCGGGAATGCGGTCGATGTCGTTCGAGCGCTGGAAGTAGTAGTCGTTGTGGTAGCGGGCGATGCCCCCGACGTCCGTGCGGATCGCCAGCCCCTCCTGGATCGCCGTCATCGTGCGCACGACGCGGTCGTCGTCGGCCGGCAGCACGCCGAAGGCGAACAAGCCGAACATGCTGCTCTCCAGCGTCATATCCTGTACCCACCGGCCGTCCTGCAAATGCAGGCCGCGCGCAAAACGTCCGATTTCTTCGTTCCATAAATGCTCGATCATGGATGCCTTGATGCTTTCCGCGACTTCCCGGTAGCGGCCGCTGCGCTCGTCGTCGCCGAACAGGCTGGAGAAATTGGCCGCTGCCATCAGCCCGCCATATACGGCGGAGCAGGTGAACGTATAAATGCCGTACCGTTCCTCCCACAAGTCGTAACTCGGCTGCGGCAGCCCCAGTTCGGGCACGATGTAGGTCATCATGAACCGCGCCGCCTGGCGAATGAGCGTGCGATACAACGACTGGGGCAGCTCGATCAGCCCGTGGCGGTCGAAGTCCTGCCACAACGCGAACAGTACGAGCGCCGTTTCGTCCTCCTGGATCGGCAACTGGCTTTGGCCCCCGGCAATATATGGGTGCCAGCTGGAACCGACCGTGCCGTCGGGATTGTATTTATGCTGCAGGTACCCGTCCGGCGTCAGCACGTTGGCGCAAAATTGAAAGAACGGAGCGATCATGCCCTGGTAGCCGGCCATCGACATGGCGTAGGCGATCAGGGCGCCGTCGCGGGGCCACATATAGCTGTAGTGGTCGCGGTTCGATTGCAGGATGTCGGTGTCGTTGGCGGCGATAATGGCGCCGCGGATGTCGGTTTGCGTGCGCACGATGAGCAGGCTGTGCTTGAACAGCGAGATAACCGCATCCGACAAGTCGGCGTAACGGCGCTCCGACTTGTTCACCCAACGCTGCCAATAAATGCGGATCCGGTTCAGCAGCTTCGCCGGATGGCTGTCGAGCACGTAGGAATTGAGCTTCTTCACGTCTTCGAGCGATTTGCCGACGGCCATCCAGTAATACATGGCCTGTTCGCCGCCTTGCGGCACGAGGACGCGGAAGCTGATCGTGCTGTCGACCGAACCTTGCGAGATCGGGTTGCCCATCAAATGGCCGTCCTCCGCGTCCCGCCACGTGCCTTCCGCCTGGTGGAACCGTTTGACGCCGATCGTATACTGGAACATGCCTTCCTGGCCGGACAGGCCGCTGAACATGAAGTAGCTGTCTTTTTTATAATGAAACACGGTATTGTTGTCGGGATAATAGGCGGCGGTATCGCCGACCTCGGACTCATTGATCATCAGGTCCTGGTGGAAAAAAACGCGCACCTCCCGCACGGGCGCAGGCGATTCGGCAGCTGTCTCCTGCGGCCGGCCCGCGCCGGACAAGTCGCGCACGGACACTTTCTTCAAATAAATGTCGTCCCGCTGGTGGATCGCGTCATTGATCGTCAGCTGCAGCTGCATGCCATCGTGGGTGGCGACGATTTCGGTCACCAGCGAGTCTTCCGCGTACGACAAGTCGAACCGCCATGCCGCGTCGCTGAGCCAACTGAACTTGTCCTCGGTCCAGACGCCTACCCGGCAAGGGAAGCCTCCCGCGTGATTGAGTTGCCCCACATAAGGAAAATAAATGTCGCGAATGAACGAATGCTCATCCAGGTTCACCAGAAACTTTCCGTTCCCGATTGCAAAATGGCGCGGCACAAGCAACACTCCCTTCCGTCACTATTCTCTCTACTTGGCGCCCGGGCTGGAAAGCCGCCCTCAGCCCAAACTTATAATATTCGCGCTATTCGCGCAAATCCCTGCCTTGACGAATCCATTAATTGCACGCCGGCGAAAGAGGAATTTCGCTGCCGGGGCGCGAATAAGGTTATGGAAAGAAGGAGGCGATGACGATGAGCTTTTGTTGCGGTGCCAGCATGATCGGGACTTCGGGGACGCTCAAGCATATCAGAACCTACATCCATAATGTGCCGATCCTCTTCTGCCCGGTATGCCACCGGGTGGAGGTACACTATTTGGCGCAGAACGAATACGACATCTTGGCCGATTATGCGCACGGCGACGGCGCCAGCGAAGTCGACTTCGGCGAGTACGTGGACGGCAAGGACAGCCAGGAATTGTACGAGAACTGCGTGAATCACGAGAACGAGGAGCCGCTCGACGTCGTGCATAACCAGATCGACATGGCGCTTGATTTGCTGGCGATTGCATCCGGGCTTGGCGACGAAGAATGGATAGCCCAGTTGAAGCGAAGGCTGCACGTGCTGAGCGAACGGCGCAACAAGCTGATGCACAAAAAAATTTCCGGCGGCGCCAAATAGCCCGCCCCCAAAATCCGCGGCTTCTCGACAAGAGAGCCGCGGATTCGCATTTCCCGCCGCGATGCGACATTCGGCTGTCGTATTGTGGTATAATGGAACCTGTCCCGCAGGGACAGTGTATACATAGCGCCTCTGGAGGGAATCCGATGCCGTTTGTCGCGAGGCAGAAAACGACGAAAGATGTGCTCGCCTGTTCGCAAATCAACCGGTATGACTTTGCGTACTTCGGCTTGAAAGTTTGGGAAGACGCCGAAGAAGCCGCGGCCGAATATGCTTCTTTGCTGCTGGAACAGGGTATGGATGATATATGGGAATGGGAAATTATTGAACTTGACGACAAGCAGATCAGACTCGGCAACGTGAAGCTGAACAACAATCCGCAGAGGCGGCTTAAATGGGACGAACCAGGCCGATGGACGCTCGTTTCGGTCTGAAATAAATCGGGATCGCTTGCGCGCATACCCCCGCAACAACAAGGGATAAAGCGAATCCTATGTGTGAGGTGGAATGGTGTTACTCGTACTGATCAAACGATTCTTGGGAAAAAGTCTGTCACGTGACAATTCCGCAGCCGCCACCCCGGAGTCAATCGTAGTTCGCATTCAGGAGGGCGACCTCCGGCTGCGCAACCAGTTCATCACCGACTATCAGCCATTCGTGGCGAAAGCGGCCAGCCGGTTTTGCCGGCGTTATGTCGATCCCGCGCGGGACGACGAATTCAGCATCGCCTTGTCCGCTTTCAACGAAGCGATCAGCCAGTTTTCGCTGAATGGCGGACGGTCGTTTCTCGGCTTCGCGGAGACGGTGATCCGCCGCCGGCTGATCGATCATTTGCGCAAGGAGCAGCGCTTCTCCGGCCAAGTGCCGTATAGCTCGTTCGACATTCCCGATGAAGAGGACAATATTGTCAATCCGGTCGAAATTCATCAGGCGATCGAGCATTACGAGAAGCAGCAAGGGCTGCAGGAGCGAATGAGCGAAATCGTCGATCTGAGCCGCGTGCTCGCCGAGTTCGATATCCAGTTCGCCGAAATGCCCGAAGTGTCGCCGAAGCATGCCGATTCGCGTTTGCTGCTGCTGACGATCGGCAAGCAGCTGGCGCAGGATGCGCAGCTTATGCGGCAATTGATCGCCAAACGGATGCTGCCGATAAGGGAGCTGCTGGATATGGTTGACGTCTCGCGGAAGACGCTGGAGCGCAACCGCAAATATTTGATTGTCGTGGCGCTTATTTGGCATGGCCCGTATCCGTATTTGCGCGAATATTTGCACCATGCCGATCAGACGGAAGGAAAGGGGGGAGCGCAATGAACAAAGGCATTGTAATGGATGTATCGGCCAAAGGAATCGTGGTGATGACGCCGGAAGGCGGATTCGAACGGATACCGCGCGAAGGCCGTTCGTGCGAGATCGGGGAAGAAATTATATTCGCTCCTCCTTCGGCAAGGCGATTCAAACGATCGACGCTGACGATCTTTTCATCGGCTGTGGCGGCTGTCGTGTTATGCCTCGTGCTGATTGCCGGCATGCCGGCTTCGCCTGCGGACGCGGAAGTCGTCGCTTATATCTCGATCGATATCAATCCGAGCGTTGAGCTTGGCATCGACAAGAACCGGATCGTTCGTGAAATGACCGGTCTCAATGCGGACGGCATCCAGTTGATCGCAAACGTCAAGTTCAAGGGCAAACCGATTGACGAAGTGACGGAAGAACTGCTGGCCGAAGCGGAGAAGACGGTACTCGCCAGCGGCGAGGGCGACATTGTGATTGCCAGCACAGTCGTCAGCGAGGCGGCCGCCGCCAAAGTCGACGACGTTACGCTCAGCGAGCAGTTGAAGCAGCAAGTGACGCAGCATTTGCAGAAGGAGCATCCGGACAATCCGCAGCAGTACGAAGTGACCGCGTTCGCCGCACCTTCCGAAGTGCGGAACGAAGCGAAGAGCCAGGGGCTGTCGACGGGCAAATACACGGTCTATCTGAACGCCAAGGACAACGGTCAGGATGTGAAGAAAGAAGATTTCGTCCGCTCCTCGATCCATTCGATCGCCAAAGACGCCGGCGGCATCGATAAGCTGATGGGTTCGGCGCAAGCGTCGAAAGACAAGATGAAGGAACTGCTGAAGGAAGAGAAGGACGGCACGCTCGACAAAAAACAGCAGCAGAAGCTGGACGAGAAAAAAGCCGACAACGCAAAGAAAAATTCGCCGAGTCCGAGCCGCACGCCGACACCGACGCCGAAGTCAACGCCCAAGGCGACGCCGGCGTCGAACAAGCCGACCGCGACGAAAACGCCGGACAAAACCAACAACGGCAAAAACGACGACAAGAACGACAATGGCAAAAACGACGACAAAAACAACGGCAAAAATGACGACAAGAACAACAATGGTAAGAATGACGACAAGAACAATAACGGCAAAAACGACGACAAGAACGACAATGGCAAAAACGACAACAAGAATGATAACGGCAAAAACGACAACGGCAAGAATGACGACGGCAAAAACGACAACGGCAAGAATGACGACGGCAAGAATGATAACGGTAAAAACGACAACGGCAAGAATGATAACGGTAAAAACGACAACGGCAAAAACGACGATGGCAAGCGGACTCCAACCCCGACGCCGAAATCCGGCGTCGGCGACAAGGACGACGACAAAAAACGCACGCCATCGCCAACACCCAAACCTAAAGTAAGCGACCGTGACGACCGGAACGACAGGAATGACAATCGCAATTCGACATCCGGCGCATCGTTCCAGCTTGGCGGTTTTGGGCAGACGAACGATTGGTTGTCCCGTTTTGACGGCGGAAATCGCCGCCAATAGTTACATAGGCTTGCCTGCAGGCGCTTCGTTAGCCTTCGGCAAGCCGTTTTTTTTCGCCGTCAGCAATTTGTATTCCTGCTTCGCCCGGACACTTTTCCATGCTTATGTGGTAAAATACGTGTAGGTTGCCGGACGGCGCCATGCTGTCGATCAAGCTTGCGGAGGGGAAAAAGCATGTTGGTTCGTCCATTGGGGAGACTGGAAGATAACGTGTCGTCGCTTGGCTTCGGCGCGATGAATTTGCCCGGCGTACCGCTGACTCAGGCGGGCGACGCGCTCAATTACGCGCTCGATCGCGGCATCAACTATATCGATACCGCTGCGGCGTACCGCAATAGCGAAGAAATTATCGGCGAAACGATTTCGCATCGCCGCAGGCAGTTTTTTCTCGCTACGAAAACGAACAAGCGCGATTACGAAAACGCCAAAGCCGAAATTGACCGCAGCCTGCAACGAATGCGTACGGATCAGATCGATTTGCTGCAAATCCATTATGTGAATTACGTAAAGGAGTTCCAGCAAATTATGGCACCGGGCGGCGCCTATGAAGCCGCATTGGAAGCGAAGCGCGAAGGGAAAATACGCTTTATCGGCATTTCCGGCCACCGGCCCGATCTGCTGACCCGATGGATCGCAAAAGGCCATTTCGATCAAGTGCTGTTTCACTTGAATCTGGCCCAGCCGTTTGCATTGGACGAGCTGATTCCGAAGATGCGCGAGATGAATATGGGGCGGGTGGCGATGAAGCCGTTGTCCGGCGGGTTCATCCAGCCGATCGACAAGGCCATTCGTTACCCGTTCAGCCAGGACATTCACGTGATGATATCCGGCATGGTCAGCGTGGATGAAGTGAAGGAAAACATCGCCATGCACGAGCAGCCTGTCGGGAATGGGGAGCGCGAGGAACTGGAGCGGCTGGCCGTTGAACTTGGCGGGCACAATTGCCGCCGCTGCAATTATTGTTCCTGCCCGGTCGGCATCGGAATTCCGGACGTGATGATTTCCAGCAAATTTCGCGAGAAGTTCGGCTTGCTGCCGCGGGGACAACAATTTTACGAGAAGAATCGGGACAAGCTGCTGTCCTGCGCCGACTACGAGCCTTGCCAGGAGCAGCCGCAATGCGAGAAGCTGTGTCCGTATCATCTGCCGATGCAGCAGGTTGTGCAGGAGTCGGCGGCTTATCTCGTCCGCAGCGGCGCATAATCGGCAACAGAAAAGCCGCAGCGAGTGCTGCGGCTTGGCGGGCGGTTTCGATCAGGCTTCCATATTGCGTGCGGGTGTTGCGGCCTGGAAGGTGACCGCTTCGCGAAGCTCCTGCAGGTCGGCGATGCGGATCACGAACCGGTCGATTTCTTTGGTCGTAAACGACAGCCCGGCGGTTCGTTCGACGATTTGCTGCAGCCGGATGCCGTATCGATTCGTTTTGCGGCGGGGGGCGATCAGGTCGTGCTTCAGCACGGAAACCGGTGCTCCTTCCGGCCGGTAAGACGGCAGCGTCTCGGTTGGCAGTTCGTTAAGCGTAAAATAAACGATGCCCTTGTGCCAGTTGATGACGCCGGGAATGAAACGAATGACGAGAAACTCCGGCTTCGTCTGGCCTTCCGGGTCCATGACGAACATACGAACGCTGTCGTCCTTGGCCGAAACGCGCAACGTTTGGCGCGAACGCAGATCGGGCAAAAAAGGCACAATAAAAATCGGCACCGCGCTGGCGGCATATATGAAGTACGCAGATTGTACGTACCAGGCGATCACTAGCAGCAGCCCGAACAGCAGCAGTCCGCCAAGGGCAATGAGCAAGTTTCGGATGGACATGTTCGTCGAGTTCCCCCATGTGATGAATAGGTGTATAACAGTACTATTTTAGCATATGCGACCGGTGGTTTTGTAGAGAGGGGAAACGTTTCGCAGGAAATAAAATATTTGTCAGGCGGAGGTGTACACAATTTGGACGCAAATACGACACAAAACAGAATACCGCCCGGGCAAAAATTGACGGCGGGGTTTCCGGTGCTGCATCACGGGGAAGTGCCGTATTACAACGACATGAGCAAATGGAATTTGCGTTTGTTCGGTCTTGTCGAGGAGGAAGCGACGATCGCCCATAAAGAATGGCTGTCGCTGCCGCGGCGGACGTTCACCAACGATATCCACTGCGTGACGACGTGGTCGAAGCTCGACAACGTGTGGGAAGGCGTTGCGGTGTCGACGGTGATGGACAAGGTCAAGCTGCTGCCGGAAGCGAAATTCGTCATGCTTCATGCGGAACATGGGTGGACGACGAATTTGCCGCTGGCTGATTTCCTGCGGGAGACGTCGTTTTTGGGCACGAAGCACAACGGCCAGCTGCTGACGCCGGAGCACGGTTACCCCGTGCGTATGGTCGTGCCGCACCTGTACTTCTGGAAAAGCGCCAAGTGGCTGCGCGGCATCGAGTTTATGGCCAAGGACAAGCCGGGCTTCTGGGAGCGAAACGGGTACCATATGTATGGCGATCCCTTTCGCGAAGAACGGTTCGATTACGATTGACGCCGGTTGGCTTGTTGGAAAGTTTCGGGCAGAAATAGACCGCTACCTTGAGCAGGGCGGTCTATTTCTTTGTGTCTTTACCGCCATTCCAGAAATTCAAGCCGGTTGCCGAACGGGTCGTGCAGGTAGAAGCGCTGCACGCCTTCTTCGGCGCGCGCATCATCGTCAATCACCGTTACGTTCCGCTGCAGCAAATAGTCGCGCAAGGAAGCGACTTGCTGCACATGAAAGGCGGGGTGAGCTTTTGTGGCAGCGACAAATTCGCGTTGAACGCCGATATGGACCTGGTGAATGCCGCATTGAAACCAAACGCCGCCGCGCTTGCGCAAATTTTCGGGTTTCGGGATCTCCGGCCATCCCAACAAATCGGCATAAAAAGTCCGGGCATCCTGCTCGCAGCCTTCGGGAGCCGCCAACTGGACATGATCGATTCCGTCAAAGATGAAAGACATACGATTCCTCCTGAGTTTCATTCTTTAAAACTCGGTTTCATTAATAGTGTAGAATAAAACGAATATAAAATCCAGTTTTAATGGCACGTTAAGGAGGGCGGAGGAAAGTCGGGGGCAATGGAGGAAACAAGGCGAAATCAGTCGATGTGGGCAAGCGATTCGCGGCTTCGCGAATAAGGACACGAAAGCGGTGGCGGACAACCGTTCGTCAAGCGATGCGGAGACAAGAATAACCTCCCGTGCCGTCGCTTGAGCCGCAGCCCCGCGGCCCCCGCAGGCTACCGCGGCACCGGCGGTTTTTCAACCGCCCGAGCCGCTGTACCGCTTACTTTCTCGCCTGAGGATGGCCGTCGCTGGCATAATCCGCCGCGAGCGCATTCGCTTGCACTTGCGCTTCGTTCTTGCATCCGGGTATGACGCAGGTGACCGCCTCGTGCCGCAGGCACCAGGACAGCGCCCACGTTGCCATGTCAAGGCCGGCCGGCACTTCGGCCGCCTGGATGCGCTCCACTTCCTTCAGCTTCGCATCGGTTGCCGCGCGGTCGTGATTGTTGCGCACGTCGGTCGAATCGAAGGTAGCGCCGGGTTTGTACTTGCCGCTCAAATAGCCGCTCGCCAGCGGCACGCGGGCCAGCACCCCGAGATGCTGCCGCTGGCAGGACGGGAACACCCGCTCTTCCGGTTTGCGATCGAGCCGATTGTAGACGACCTGGATCGCCTTCGAGCCGACACGCGTGGAGGCATCGGTTTGATGGATGTTGTCGTTCGAGCCGATCGAGGTGCCGAGGTGACGGATTTTGCCTGCTTGCACTTGTTTGTCCAGCATCGTCCACAGGTCGTCGTTGTCGAACTGTTCGTCGCTGCCGGAATGGAACTGGTACAGGTCGATATAGTCCGTCCGCAGCGATCGCAGCGAACCTTCCAGCTGCCGGAGCACGTCGCCCGGCGACCACAGTTGGTCGCGCTGAAACCGGTCCGTGAAGTGATGGCCGAACTTGGTGGCGACGATCCAATCCTCGCGGCGGTCCTGCTTCAGATAGGCGCCGATCAGCGACTCCGACAAATGATCGCCGTAGCATTCGGCCGTATCGATCAAGTTGATGCCAAGCTCCTTGGCGCGGCCAAGCAGCCGGTTCACTTCCGGCTGTTCGAACGTCATGCCCCATTCGCCGCCGAATTGCCAGGTGCCGATGCCGATAACGGAAACGTCAAGACCGGTGCTGCCGAGCGTCCGATACTTCATGAAATTCCCTCCTTGTATGCTCTTATTGTGTCCCCGCGTGCGAGTTGCTTGCGATGCGGCGCTAATCTTATCGTAAAAAAAGGAAGCCTCCGCGACAATACCGGGATTAAGGTGAGTTAGTTACGTCCGCGTAAGCGGTGCGACGTGTCGGCGCACAGAAATAACCCCACAAAGTGGAGCTTTTGCTCCGGAGCTTAAGCAAGTACTTTGCGGGGGCCCCGGAAATGAGAAAAAGACGGACCGCCCGGTCCGTCTTCGAACTTCGCTATGCCAACCTTCGTTTGCTCCTCTATGACCCGTAAGCCAAACGGAGTATCTCAAAACAACGAAAGCCCTGCCTCTCTTTCATCCTTGCGGCTCCAATGACCGCGCCAGTGTGAATCGAAATGCTCTTTCCAAATGCTGCCCTACTGCAATAAATCCCGTACCGGGAGTCGATTCGTATTCGGGTGGAACAAGGGAAGGTTATTACATGCGAACTAATTTATCATACCAGAAGAAAGCGGGCTCCGCAACTGCCTGCATTTGGCAGCATTGAACGGGAACGGATTTTGCGGCAGGTTTTCTCGCGAGGCAGGGAGGGATTTAGCCTTATCTTGCGAATTAATAGATAGCATGCGATTTTGTTGACCGCAACGAACTCGGACAGACCGCTCACTAAAGCCATGGGAGTGGAATCATTCATGAACGACAACGTCAAGCTGATGAACGAGGTGTTCCTGCATAAATCCGAACTGATCGGAACGTGGGTGCACGCCGTTCAAGACGCTCATCCCGAGATGAATAGCATCACCGATATGCCCGTTTACGGCGCTTTATTGTTCGATATAATCATGGACCCGACTTTGCCGGTCGAGCTGCATGCGTTATTTGCCGAATTTCCCGGCTGGTGCAAAACGTTTACCGAATCCGGCATTACGTTGTCCGCCGCGCTGCACGGCCATCATCTGTGGTGGGACGTCACCGACGCATTCGTGGAAACGGCAACGGGCGCTGCGGACAAGGAAAAGTACAATTTGCTGCGGCTCGTCACCTCCCGTCTGCATGCGATCGAACGATACGTAACCGATTTATTTTGCATGCAGGCGGAAATTGCTGACGGCGACAAGGAGCTTCGCATCGACGAGCTGAACGAGGAGCGGCTGAATGTCATCGGCAAAATGGCGGCCAGCATGGCGCATGAGGTGCGCAATCCGCTAACGGCGGTCGGCGGGTTTATCAAGCTGATCCGCTTTCATCTCCCCCCGGAAGCGCTGGAACGAGTGGGCAAATACATCACGTTCCTCGAAGAAGAATTCCACACGATCAACATGCAAATTACCGGCTTCCTCAGCTTGTCCAAAAAACCGGTAATCGAAGAAAACCCGGTTTTCATCTCCATTCAGCAATTGGTCGACTCGGCGCTCGTTTCCATTCGCCCCCGTCTGGAAAACGAAAATGTACACGTGTCCGCCAGTACGCCCAAATACATTCGGCTGCACGTACAGAAAATCGCCATCCAGCTCGTCTTGTCCAACTTGCTGCACAACAGCATCGACGCCCTGTCGAACACACAATCGCGCAAAGAAATTACGATCCGCGGCTTCGAGGACGATGCCTGCACGTACGTCCGCATCGCCAACAATGGGCCGGAAATTCCCGAAGAGCTCAAGGCCGGCTTGTTCTCGCCATTCGTCACCGGCAAAACGGACGGGACTGGCCTGGGACTTGCCATCTGCAAACAAATCATGAGCAAAAACGGCGGCAATATCACGTTTACGTCGAATAAGCGGGAGACGGCGTTTATCCTGTCCTTTGAGAAAAAGTCGATTTCGTAAAAAGCGGCGTTTCGACATTCTAACCAAATTTTAATGATGGCGTCTTATGATGGGGGGAACCTGAAGTTTGCCGGAAAAGAGGTGCCCCTTGAAAGTTCTCGTAGTCGAAGACAATGTTGCTCTGTTGCAAGCGATCGTTGCGATTTTTCGCGAGGCGGCGTATCAGGTCGATGAAGCGGATCACGGCGACGACGGCTGTTTCCGGGCGGAGCAAGGCATTTACGATTTGATCGTGCTCGATGTGATGCTGCCCGGATTGAGCGGTATTGACGTCATTCGCCGGCTGCGTGCGAGAGGCATCCGTACGCCGGCGCTGCTGCTCACGGCGCGCGATTCGGTGGAGGACCGGGTAGCCGGCCTCGATGCGGGCGCGGACGACTACGTGGTGAAACCGTTCGCCGTGCCGGAACTGCTCGCCCGGGCGAGAGCGCTGCTGCGGCGGCAGGGCGGGCTGGTGGAAGGCGAATTGGCGTTCGACCGCTTGACGCTGAAACCCAAGCTGCTGGAAGCGTTCTGGTGCGGCGAACCGCTGCGGCTCACGGCCAAAGAGTACGATGTGCTGGAATATTTGCTGCTGAACAAAGGGCAAATCGTCACCCGCGACATGCTGTTCGACCGGATCTGGGGCTTCGATTCGGACACCGGCAACGGCATTGTCGACTTGTATATACATTATTTGCGCAAGAAGCTGGCGCCATATGACGGCGCGCCTGCCGTCCAGACCGTCCGCGGCATCGGCTACATGCTGAAATTAGCGTAAGGGGAGAAGGCGCAATGTTTCATCGGACGAGCTTGCGGCTGACGGTGTTGAATGCGGTCGTTTTTTTCGTCATTTTGCTCGGATTTAGCGGCATCGTGTATGCGACGGTCCAGCACCATTTGCTGCGGAAGGTGGACGCGTCGCTGACCGGCAACATCGGGGCGAAGCCGGCGGTGTTTATCGAGAATCAGAAGCTAATCGGCAGCACGCAAGCGGTGATGAAGATCGCGCCGCTGCAAGCGGATGTGCGGATGATTACGCTATTCTGGAACGCCAGGGGCGAGCCGACGGGCGATTTGCCCTTCGATAAGGAAAGCACTACCGGGTTCGACTTCAACGCTTTTCGCGGCTTGCCCGAGGACGACAAGCCGCGCACCGTAGAGTCGTCGGGGCACAGCTACCGCGTGCTCACGCATCGCGTCAAAACTGTCAAGACCGGCGAGCCCGCGCCTTCGGACATTGTCGTGACGCAAACGATCATCAACATCGATCCCGAGCTCGGTATGATGCGCAGCCTGCTGTTTATCATGGGCATTGCCGTGATTGCCGGAGGAGGCGCGGCGGTTATGGCCGGTTCCTATTTGGCGCGGCGGGCGCTTGTGCCGATCCGCCTGTCGTGGGAGCGGCAGCAGCAGTTCGTCTCCGACGCCTCGCACGAGCTGCGTACGCCGCTGGCGGTCATACGGGCGAATACGGAGCTGCTGCTGCGCCATCCGGACGAGACGATCGAAACGCAGAGCGACACGATCTCGTCCATGCTGAAAGAGACGAAACGGCTCAGCAAGCTCGTTGCGTCGCTCTTGACGCTGGCGCGCAGCGATTCGAACCAGTTGGAGCTGGCGAAGAAACGGCTGGAGCTGACGAAGGTGCTGCACGACGCCGCGGCCAAGTTTGCGCCGCTTGCCGCGTTCAAAGGCATCGACATGTCGATCGACGTGGAGGAAGGGCTGCATGCCGTCGGCGACGAAGAGCGGCTGCAGCAGCTGTGCGTCATCTTCCTCGACAACGCGCTTAAATTTACCGAGGCGGGCGGTACGATCCGCTTCATCTGCAAACGTTGCAGCACCGCTGCGACGTTGGTGATCGAAGATACGGGGATGGGCATCGCCGGGTATGAGCTGCCGTACATTTTCGATCGTTTCTATCAAGGCAGCCGCTCGCGATCGCGAACCGACAGCGGCAGCGGACTGGGGCTGTCGATCGCCAAGTGGATCGTCGAGAAGCACGGCGGTACGATCCAGGCCGACAGCGAAGTCGGCAAAGGCACGCAGTTCGCCATTTCACTGCCGCTGGTGGCGGGGTGACCTGTCTGCGAATGGCAAGCGCACACAAGCCTGCCGGCAGCAGCCGACAGGTCGTTTTTTTTGATTGACACGAGACAATTTGTATCATAACATGGTGTTACAAGTTACATATCGTATCTAAAAATCAAACCCGCTGCCATCATGCGGAGAGGAGCCACATACCGATGGTCAATCGGATCGATACCCGCGTTTATTGTTTGAATTGCAATCGGCTAATAGCGCGCGACAAGGCGGACGTTGTGTTTAAAACCGGCTTCTATCAAACGGTTTATCCGCTCGCACTTTGCAGCAGCTGCGAAAACCCAAGCGCCCGGGAATCGGCGAGAGTCGGCGAACTGTATGCGACGGCGGAAATGTTGCCCCACGATCGGCTTTAACGCGGAAAAAGCCGGAAACAGGCGCGTGCGCAGCTGTTCGGATACACATTGTATCTTTCGTCTGCATATGGATAGGGGAGAAGGAAGTGATGGCGCATGGTGAAAAAGCTGTGTGTGCTCGGCATGGGTTATATCGGTCTCCCAACGGCGCTAGTGTTTGCCGATGCCGGCATCGAGGCGGTCGGCGTCGATACGAACGCGCGGATCGTGGCCGATTTGAACCGGGGCGAGGTCCAGCTTGAGGAAGCCGGTCTGGAGACCTTGTACCGCAGCGTACGCGCGCGGCATTCGTTCCGCGCCGGCTTGGCGCCGGAGCCGGCCGACGCATTTATCGTCGCCGTGCCGACGCCCGTGCACCCTGATCGGACCGCCGATCTCCGTTTCGTCGTCGCCGCGATTCGCTCGATTGTCCCCGTGCTGCGTCCCGGCAACCTGGTCATTGTGGAATCGACCGTTCCGCCGCGCACGACGGAAGACGTTGTGGCGCCGCTGCTGCAGCAAGCCGGGTACACGATCGGCGACGATCTGTTTCTCGCGTATTGTCCGGAGCGGGTGATGCCGGGCAATATGTTGCGCGAATTGGTCGCGAACAGCCGCATTATCGGCGGATACGACCCGGCCTCGGCGGCACGCGCCGCCGAATGGTACCGCGTTGTCGTCAAGGGGGAAATCGTCGAAACAACTGCCGTAACGGCGGAAACGACGAAACTGATGGAAAATACGTACCGCGACGTCAACATCGCGCTTGCCAACGAGCTGGCGATTGTGGCGGCGGCGATCGGCGTCGATGCGCTGGAAGCGATCCGCTGCGCGAACAAACATCCGCGGGTTCATCTCCATTCGCCAGGACCGGGAGTCGGGGGACACTGCATCGCCGTCGATCCTTACTTCATCATCGAACAGGCGCCGTTCCTGACGCCGCTTATCGCAACGGCGCGCCACGTCAATAACGGCATGCCCGAATTCGTAGTGGCGCAGGTGCTCAAATTGGCGGGCGACCGTGCCCGCAGAAGCTTATCTCCCGGTCCGGTTGCCGTGTTCGGGCTGACGTACAAGGGCAATGTCGGCGACATTCGCGAAAGCCCGGCGCTCGAGATCGTCCGACTGCTGGAAGAGGAAGGTTTTGCGGTCAAGGCGCATGACCCGCACGTGAAGCCGGCGGACGCTCCGTTCCCGCTGTACGGTGCAAGCGAGGCGCTGCGAGGCGCCTGGTGCCTGCTCGTGCTGGCGGATCATCGCGAATTCGCCGGGCTCGCCGCTGCGGCGCTGGACGGCATGGCCGACAAGTGCGTCATCGACACCAAACATTGCCTGCGGTTCGCGCCGGAGGACGGTGTGCGGCTGTATCACTACGGCAACCTGTTCGAGCTTCGCCAGTTCGAAGAGTCCGTCTGGGTGGAACCGCAAGTCGCCGCCGCAGACGAAGACGAAGACGAAGGCGAGACGAGCGCATAAGTTGTCGTCGGCAATGAACAGCCGCGATTACTCTTTTTCCTCCACCAGCCCCATTTCCCGTCCCTCCGGATCGATGAAGCTGAAGCCGAATCGGGTTTCGTCACGAACAAGCGGCGTTACCCGGACCCCTTTATCCAGCAAATAGTGGTAATCCGCCACGGCATCCCGCGTAGCAAAATCGCAAAACCGGTGATGGACCAGCCCCCCCGGGGATTCGAACAACGTAAAAGGAACGCCGCGAAGGCAACACATTCTGGCATGAGGCGACGAAGCCGTCTCGAGCGTAAAATCGTATTCGATTTCCGCTCCGAATACGTCGAGATACCACGCCAGCGATTGCTCGAGGCGAGTCGAGCCCATAAATATGCCGTCCATGCGAAAATAGTTGTTCGGGTGCGGCCGCCATCCCGGGTCGCTGATGACGGCGATCGGATTCCCGTCCGGGTCGAAAAAGTTGAAGTCGACATAATGGTGCCAATTCACCGGCTCCGTAGCCCGAACCGCTTGCCGTGTCAGTTCGCCATGCGCAAGGCGGGCGTCATTGCATTTGAAATGGAACGGACTGCTCTCGTAAACGTTTCTTTGCGATGTTTCGACCAGGACTACGGCTCCGCCTTCGGGGAGCTTTACGCTTGGAAAATCGCCGTACGGTACGCCCGTCATCCCGAAATGCCGTTCGAACCACGCCGCCGAGCGCCGGGCGTCCGACACGGTCAAATATACACCGCGCAGCGCCGTTACGTTTAACCGATGCGTCATCATCCTTCATCCCCTTTGCCCAGTCCCCGGCTCAAAACCGGGATCATCAGCGTATAGTCCGTTTCGTCCCGGAAGGCGATCTTCCGGAGCGGTTCGCCCACACTTTCGAACTGGAATCGTTTGATCGTTGCCAGCATCGGTTTGCAGGAGTTTGGCATCTCCCATGTGCAGGCCATCGTGGCAAACAGCGTGGGAGGAAACTTCTCCAGCCGCCCGCCTTCCGGACAACGAGTCGAATTCTCCCATATTAACCCGATTTCTGCTTCGGTCACCCGAGCCTCGTTTCCCGGGGAAGGGAAGCGCAAGTATGCTGCGCGTTCGACCGTTTCGTTCGGCGCGATCCTTTTCTCCTGGATGCGTTGCGCCGTTTGTGAGAAGGAAGCGCTTCCTCCGTCATCATCCCGCACCGGGAACCAAACCAGCGTGCGGCTGTTTTCCCAGTGCACGAGATGCATTCGTTTCGCTCGGGAATCGAAGCCCTGGAGAAACTGGTGGGCGATTTTCACCGACAGCAGCTTCGTTTCGGCCATGCTCCGCCACTCGGCAAGCAGCTCCTCTTTTCGTTCGGGCGTTGCCGCCAGAAACTCCCTGATCCCCGCCATGCTGACGTCGGCTTGCCGGAGACTGTGAATGAGCCGCGCCGTCTCCACCTGCGAATCGGCATACTGCCGATAGCCGTTTGCGCCCCTGTTGCCGGGAACGATCAGCCCAACTTCTTCGTAATAGCGCAATATTTTGGGCCGGAGCCCCGTTCGTTCGCTGAACTGGCTGATCGTCATCATACCCGGCTTCTCCTTGTGCGTTCGTCGGAACGTCCTGCTTCCAGTATAAAGGTTCCCGCTGCCGGAAGGTCAATACGTTTTTAGAATGAAAGGAGGCAAATCCCCCTATTACCGGTCACCGCCGAAGCAAAGCTTTTTCTAAGAAATCGTCCCTATACTGGTCCCTATGGCGAACAATCGATAGGAGGACGGTAGCGATGAAAAGGATTTGGAAAACGGCGGCGGCTGCGACACTGATCGCCGTGCTGGCGGCGGGCTGCGGCAGCGAGAGCGGAAGCGGGACGGGAAATACGTTCAAATCGTTCGATGCAAACGACAAGGCGACGATTAAGGTCGCGTACATGGACGCGGAAGCGTTCAACATGCAGTACGGCAATTTGTTCAAGATGAAGTTTCCGAACGTAACCGTCGAAGTTGTATCCACGCGCGAGACGATGGGACAGGGAGTGGATCCTGCGGAAGCGATGGAGGAATTGCTCGACAAAGAGAAGCCGGACCTGGTCATGCTGACGCCCGCGCAGTATGAGGCTTTGGCGGCGGACGGCAAGCTTGCCGAGCTGGAGGCGATGATGAAGCGCGACAAGTTCGATCTCGACGACTTCGTTCCCGCCGTCACCGACCTGCTCCGCGTCAAGGGCGGCGGCAAGCTGTACGGCATGGCGCCGACGTTTGGCGGCAAAGCGTTGTATTACAACAAGGATTTGTTCGACAAATACGGGGTACCGTATCCGACCGACCAGATGAGCTGGGAAGACGTGCTTCAGTTGGCGCGGCGGTTTCCGACCGACGGGCAGGGGGATGCGCGCATTTACGGGCTGCACCAGCCGTCCGGCGTGACGAATCCGTTCGAGCTGGCAACGTCGATCGGCATGGCCAAAGGGCTGGCGTTCGTCGATTACGACAACGCCAAGCTGTCGGTGAACACCGCCGACTGGAACAAGGTGGCGAAGCTCGTCGCCGACGCGTACAAATCGGGCAGCGTGTCGGTGCCATCCGCGCAAAATGCCGGCGGGCTGCCCGGAGGCGGCGGAGGAGGAGCGAGCGGCGGCAAAACGATTGTCATGATCGGCCCGGATACGTTCAAGAACGACGTGTTTTTGTCCGGGCGGGCGGCGATGATGGTCGACAGCGACAGCACGATCAATCTGATGGGCATGGCCGGCAAGGTGAAAGCGCCGTCCGACAGCAGCAAACCGCTCAATTGGGACGTCGTGACGATGCCGGTGGATGCGAGCAATCCCGATGTAAGCAGCGGCTTCACCGTCGGGCAAATTGTGGCGATACCGGCGCAGGCGGCGAATCCGTCCGCAGCGTGGGAGCTGTGGAAGTTCATCAACGGCGGCGAGCTGGCCAAGATGGGCTCGCAAGGCATCATGATCGGCGGAAACGGCACACTGCCGAGCCGCAAGTCGGCGCTGCAGGCGAAGTTTACCGACGGCCGCCATATGGAGGCGTTCTACAAGCTGAAGGCGGACGAGTCGTCGCTGGCGCAGAAGTATCCGGCCGGTTTCCTCGAGCAGTGGAACACGATTGCCGGCGAACAGATGAAGGCGGTCATCAGCGGCGGCAAAACGGTTGAAGACGCGCTCAAGACGATGCAGGACAAAGGGCAGGAGCAGCTGAGCAAAACCAAGCTCGAAGAGAAAAACAAGCAGGAACAGAAAGAGGCGAAGTAGATGCGTGCGCGGCTCAGATTGTGGGGGCGGTCGGACGGAGGCGCAAGCGCGAACGGTTCGGCGGCCGGCAAGGAGCCGGAAGCGTTGGCAAGCGCGCACGCGGAGCAGCCGCTGCTCGAAGCGGCGGGCGTTACGCGCAGCTTCGGCGTCGGCGGCGCCAGGCTGGACGTGCTGCGCGGCGTCGATATCGCCCTGATGCCGGGGCGGCTTGTGATGCTGCGCGGCCGGTCCGGCTCGGGCAAAACGACGCTGCTCAACCTGCTCGGCGGGCTCGACGTGCCGACCGGCGGCGAAATTCGTTTCCTCGGCGAGCCGCTTCATCGGCTGGGCGACGCCGAACGGACCCGCATCCGGCGCAAGCGGATCGGCTTCATTTTTCAGGCGTATGCGTTGATGCCGATGCTGTCGGCCTATGAGAACGTCGAGTTGTCGCTGCGGCTGGCCGGCGTGCCGCGGGCGGAGTGGAAGCGGCGCACGGCGCAATGCCTCGAGCTGGTCGGGCTCGGCAAACGCGCGTCGCACCGCCCGTTCGAGCTGTCCGGCGGCGAACAGCAGCGCGTTTGCATCGCCAAGGCGATCGCTCACAAGCCGCTGCTGCTCTTGGCGGACGAGCCGACGGCCGAGCTCGATTCGATCATGACCCGGCGGATGATCGACGTGTTTCGTGCGATTATTGCGGACGAAGGAGCGACGGTATGCATGACGACACACGACGCAACGATTGTGGAGGAAGCGGACCATGTTTATGAAATGGCGGACGGCGCGCTTGCTACCGGTTAGCGCCTATGCGCGGCGTCTTGCGCTTGCGGCTGCTGCGGTGTTCTTGCTTGCCGCTGTCGCCGGCTGCGGGCTGCTGCCGCAGGCAGAGGAAGCCGAAACGATACCGCCGGTCGTGCCGCCGAAAATATCGCAGAAGCCCGCGTACGAGGTGAAATCGGGCACGATCGAGCAGTTGACCAAAGGGACCGGCAAGCTGATGTCGCTCGCCGAGGAGGAGCTGTATTTTGTCGAAAGCGGGCGGCGCATCAGCGACTTGTTCGTCAAAAGCGGCGATACGGTCAAAGCCGGCGACCCGATTGCGCAGCTGGACATGGGCGACCTCGACGCGCAAATCCGGCAGAAGGAAATTCAGCTGCTGATGGCGCAGGAGGACGTCAAACAAACGATGCGCAGCGCCGGCAACGACGGCAGCGACGGCGCGCTGGCGACCCGAACGAAGCTCGATTACGAGCTGAAGCAGGAAGATTTGAACCGGCTGAAGGAAACGCTGCGGGAAGCGACGATTCGGGCGCCGTTCGACGGCACGATCGTTTCCGTGCACGCGAAAAAAGGCGACATGGCGAGCGCATACGGCAAAATCGCCGTCATCGCCGACTATTCCCGCCTGACGGTCGCCGCCCAATTCGGCAGCGACGACTTGAAGCGGCTGGCGGTCGGCATGAAGGCGACGGTCGAGATCAACACGGCCGGACGTTACGAGGGGACGATCGCGCAAATGCCGAGCGCCACGGCCGAAGCGGGCAGCGACACGATCGACAGCTATGTCGTCGTGCGTCTGGACAAGCTGCCGGACGGCGTCAGCCGCGGCACGCCGCTCACCGTCTCCGTCGTAACGCAGCGCAAGGAACAGGCGCTGATCGTGCCGTCCTCCGTCCTGCGCACGCATGCCGGACAAATGTACGTCGTGGTCGACGACAACGGCAGCAAGCATGAAGCGAACGTCGAAGTCGGCATCCAGACCGCAACGGAAGCGGAAATTGCGAGCGGATTGACGGCGGGACAGAAAGTGGTCGGGAAATAATGGCGATGCTGCGATTTGTGCTGCGCAAGATGCGCCAGACGGCCTGGCACACGTTCGCCGTCTGGGTTGGCCTGACGATTGCGGTCGCCGTAGCGGCAAGCGTGCCGATGTACGCGTCCGGCTCGCTGGCGCGTCTGACTGCGGATGCGCTGAAGCAAGCCGCCGGAGGATTGCCGGCCGGTTCGCTGTCGGTCCGGTATCAGCGCGCCGGCAACGAAGCCGTCGACCCGGCCAAGCTGGCGGCCGTCGACGAATATGTGCGCCTGCAGCTTCCCGCCCGGATCGGTTTGCCCGTGCTCGCGGCGTCGCTGGTTCGTTCGCTGCCGCCGGCGCGGCTGGCTCCCGTGGATCCGGGCGCTGCTGGCGACGGCAAAGTGCGGCAGATGGAGCTGGTTGATCGGCCCGAGCTTGCCGGACGCATCGAGCTGACGGCCGGCCGTTTGCCGGCGGCGAGCGGCGATGCCGTGGAAGCGATTGTGTACGAGGAAGCGTTGTATCGCGCCGGGATGCGCGTCGGCGACGAGTTCGCCTATACGGCGCCAAGCGACAAAGGCAATGTGCGGCTGACCGTACGCATCGTCGGCAGCTTCCGGCCGAAGGACGAGGCCGACCCGGTCTGGGGCGGCGGCGCCGACGAACTGATGAACGATCTTGTAGCCGATACCGGCGTGTTCGAGAAGGAGCTGATGCAGCAGAAGCGGCTGCGGCTGTTCGCCAGCGTCTGGTACGCGGCTTACGATCTCGGCGGCATGAACGACGCCCGCCTGTCGAGAGCCGCCGGCGCGCTCGACAGGCTCGACGCCGATCTGGAGAAGCTGCTGCCGCATACCCGCGCGGAGCTGACGTTTCTGCCGCTGCTGGCGGACATCAAGCGCAGCGGCGACAAGCTGCAGGCGATGCTGTTCGCACTGGCCGCGCCGCTGCTGGCGATGGTGCTGTACGCGATCGCGATGAACGCCCGGCAATCGATCGAGCGCCAGCTCGGCGACATCGCCGTGCTGCGCAGCCGGGGCGGCAGCAAGTGGCAGATTGCGCTTGTGTTCCTGCTCGAAGGGCTGCTGCTCGGCGCGCTTGCGCTGGCGGCCGGTCCCTGGCTCGGCATGCTGCTGGCCAAAGCGATCGGAGCGGCGAACGGCTTTCTCGCCTTCCAGGGACGAAAGGCGCTGCCGGTCGCCCTGTCGCCGCGCGCTTTCGGCTACGGCGCCACAGCTGTTGCGCTCGCGCTCGCCGCCGGTTTGCTGCCGGCGCTGGCGGCGGCCCGCCAGTCGATCGTCGGCTACAAACGCAAGCTGGCGCGCACGGAGCGCAAGCCGCTCTGGCACGTCGCTTACCTCGACGTGGCGATGCTCCTGCTGGCCGCGTACGGCTGGACGCTGCTGCGCAAGAGCGGGCTCGCCGCAATGGCCGCCGGCGGGGCGGCGGGCGAGCTGCAGCCGGCGCTGTTCGTGATGCCCGCGCTGGCGATTGCGGCGGCAGGACTGTTCTGCCTGCGCCTGTTCCCCTTGCTCGTGCGCGGGCTGCTTGCGGCGCTGCACAAGCGGATGAGCGTGCCGCTCTATTTGACGCTGACGCGCTTGTCCCGCTCGGCGCCCGCCTACTACCCGCTGATGCTGCTGCTCGTGCTGACGCTTGGGCTCGGCGTCTACAACGGTTCGGCGGCGCGCACGATCGACCGCGCCGACGTCGATCGCACCGCGTACCGGTACGGCGCCGATCTGGTGGTGAAGCCGATCTGGGAGAGCTACTCCGAGGAGGTGGCGGCGGAGGGCGAATCGCAGCAGGTGTCGTACACGGAGCCGCCGTTCGAGGCGTTCCGTTCGGCGCCCGGCGTCGCTGCGGCGGCGCGCGTGCTGCAGGCCGAAGCCAAGGCGGCGGCCGCCGGCAAGTCGCTCGGAGCGGCGCGGCTGTTCGGCATCGACAATGTCGATTTTGCTCAGACTGCCGTCTTTGCCGACAAGCTGCTGCCGCATCATCCGAACGTGTACCTGAACCTGCTGGCCGCTTACGAACAGGCGGCGCTGCTGTCCGCGCCGTTCGCCGAGCGGTACAACATCAAGCCGGGCGATACGGTAACCGTTTCGTACCAGCAGACCGACATCGAGTTCGTCGTCGCCGGCATCGTGCCGTACTGGCCGACGCTTGATCCGGACGACAAGCCGTTTCTTGTCGCCAATCTCGACTACATTTACAGCCAGGTGCCGCTCGCTCCGTACGACGTATGGCTGCATATGCAGGAAGGCGCGAAGGCGGCGCCGGTCATGCAGGCGCTCGAACGGGCGCAGATCGGCGTCGCCGGCGTATCGGACTTGCGCGGGGCGCTGATCGGATTGGCGAACGACCCGCAGCGCAGCGGCATGTTCGGCATTCTCAGCCTGGCATTTCTGGTGGCGGCACTTGTCACGTTTGCCGGCTATTTGCTCTATTGGACGTTCGCGTTGTCCGGCCGGCTCGTGCAATTCGGTTCGCTCCGGGCCGCAGGCCTGCGCAGCGGGCAACTGACCGTCATGCTGCTGCTCGAACAGCTGCTGACCGCGGGAACGGGCATGGCGCTCGGGCTGTACATCGGCCGAGCGGCCGTCCGGCTGTACTTGCCGTTTCTGCAAACGGGCGCGCCGGAGGCGCAGGCGCCGCCGCTGCGAATTATTTTTGAAGGCAGCGATACCGTGCGCATGTACGCGATTACCGGGACGATGATGGCAGTCGGCGCCACGCTTCTGGTGCTGCACATCCGCCGCATTCGCGTGCACCAGGCCGTCAAGCTGGGCGAGGAACGATAGGATGGGCCAACAAGGAGGCGCGCCGCCGTGAATCCGATGATCGAATGCGAGGAGCTTGTGAAAATATACAAAAGCGAGGCAACGGAAGTCGTTGCCCTGCAAGGGTTGTCGCTGCGCGTGGAAGCGGGCGAGCTGATGGCGATCATCGGCTCAAGCGGCAGCGGAAAGTCGACGCTGCTCAGCATTCTCGGCGGGCTCGATCGCCCTTCGGCGGGCAAGGTGCGCGTTGCCGAGCGGGACCTGCTGCGCGCGACGGAAATCGAGCTGGTGCGCTACAAGCGGCATGCGGTCGGCTTCGTCTGGCAGAACAACGCGCGCAATTTGCTGCCGTACCTGAGCGCGCTGGAGAACGTGGAAACCGCGATGATGCTCGCCGGCCGCGTCGACCGTGCTTATGCGCTGCAGCTGCTGGAGCGGGTCGGCCTCGGGCATCGCGTCCGCAGCAAGCTGCGGCAGCTGTCCGGCGGCGAGCAGCAGCGGGTAGCCATCGCCATAGCGCTGGCCAACCGGCCGCCGCTGCTGCTGGCCGACGAGCCGACCGGTTCGGTCGATTCGGCCACCTCCGATCTGATCATGCAGCTGTTTCGACGGTTGAACCGCGAGCTCGGCGTGACGATTGTCATCGTGACGCACGATTTGTCGCTGGCGCGCCAGGTCGACCGCGTTGTCGCCATTCGCGACGGCTTGACGAGCGCCGAACTGATCCGTCCGTCCGTGCGTCGGACAACCGGCGAGACTGCCTTGGCGGAAGCGGCTTCAGTATCGCACGACGAGTTCGTCGTGCTGGACCGCGTCGGCCGGCTGCAGGTGCCGGCGGCGATGCTGGAGGCGCTTGGCATAAGCGGCAAGGCGCATCTGGAGCTCGACGGCGACAAAATCGTCATTCGCCCGCCGAAGCGTCCATAACCGACTCCTTCCCCAGGCATAGGGAAATACAAATAGGCTGAAATAGGCCATGAAAAATGGCTTATTGGCCCCGTTTTGGCTGTCACGTCGTGAATAGCCAGTGAAAACACTGGCTATTTGGGCCAGATGGCTCCAATCGCGTCACATTTGCGCGAATAGCCAGCAAAAACACTGGCTATTTTGCTGCGACTGCCTTCTTTGTGCGAAATAGGCCAAAAAACATGGCTTATATCGCGAACCTCCCGCCCGGCAGGTGGCGGATCGTCTCCGCATGGTATACTAAAGCAGACCAACCATACCGGAAGGGGCTTTGTTCATGTCGATCGAAGATCAGCTGGCTTCGTCGCTTGGCGAGCGCGGGGAAGAGCCGAATATCGCGCTGGCCGAACGAATCGCCGCAAGCGGCGACGCCGCCGCCGTCGCCGAATTGATCGGCCTGCTGCGCGGCCGAACCAAACCGGCGCAAAGCGACAGCATCAAGGTACTGTACGAAATCGGCGAACGGGCGCCGCACATGATCGCCGGCGAAGCGGAGACGTTCCTCGCGCTGCTGGCAGGCAGCAACAACCGACTCGTCTGGGGCGCGATGACCGCGCTGGCGGCGATCGCCCGCGTGCGCCCGGAAGCGGTCGCACCCGCGCTCGATACGATCGCGGACGCCGCGCGCGACGGTTCCGTCATTACGCGCGACCAGGCGGTGCGCATCTTTGCGGCGCTGAGCGCGGACGCGGACGACCGCTATCCCGCGGCGTGGCGGCAGCTGCTCGTCCAGCTGCGCAGCTGTCCGCCGAACCAGCTGCCGATGTATGCCGAGCTGGCGCTGCCGGCGGTTCGCGCCGAACGGGCGGCAGCGTTCGCCGCCGCGCTGGCCGCACGGCTGGACGACGTGGCCGGCGCCAAACGACGGCGCGTGGAGAAAGTGCTAGGGCGTGTTTGAGAACCCCGAAGGAAGCAGATTGTGCCGAATTTTCGTTCCATGCAAGGAAGTTTTGCGCAGGCTTACCGTGGGTCAGTCCAGCAAAACTGACGCAGCAGGGGGCGAAAAGGCGGTGCAAGATGCCACTGAGCGGGTTTTCAAACACGCCCCACCAATTGGCAAAACGGAGCCAGTCATGATCGACAGGCGCCGTGTTGCTGTTGAAATTTGTATGCGCTTACACGTGGCGATGGCGAACAAACCTGCCGCAACCGAAACCGTTCGACAAAAATAGAACCGAAATTTCCGAAACTCGTCCCACCAATTGACATTAAATTCCGTGCGGTTTCGTTATAATACGAATTGCGATTGCAACAGGACAAGTCACGGAGTCGAGAATGAGATTGTGAGGGAGCGCTGTTAATGGGCAATGGAAACGGCAAAACGGTTTTGGACGTGCGTCGCGTATTATCCGAGCTAGGCATTCCGTTCGAACGGTTCGAACAATGGAACGGCAAGGCAAGCGCTCCTCGGCAACTCCCGCTGGCGGACCATTGTATCGATGAGCATAGGGCAGTTCCCTATTGGGCGGAGTCGGAGTCGGCGGCTTCGCGCGAAGAAGCGTTGCAGGCGGCGTCGCAAGCCGAACGATAACGCTTACACGTTGCCTGACAAAAAAACCTGCCGCTCTTCCCCGCGATTCGCGCGGAAGGGGCAGGTTTTTGACTGAAGAGGCGGAGGTTTTCTCATCCTTGGTTGATCGACCGGTCGGCGCGGATGAAGGCAAGGAAGCGTCGCGCTTCTTCCGGCGTCAGCGGCTGGCCGTCAATCGTAAACGAATATTTGTCGAGCAGCGCCTGATCGGAAAGCTCCAGCCGTTCGGCGAACGCGCGCGTCTCTGCGGTCTGGTCTATTTGCGGCTCGCTGCTGCGGCCGAGCAAATAGTCGACCGTCACTTTAAAATAATCGGCGATCTTCTGAATCGTGGCATAGTCCGGTTCGCGCCTGTTGTTCTCGTAATGGGATAAGGCGGCGCGCGTGATGCCGACGCGTACGGCCAACTCTTCCTGCGTCAAACGCCGTTCGTCCCGCAGATGTGCGATGCGATTGCCGTGTTTCATCGAAACGGATCCTCCTAATCCCGGACTGATGGTACGTAATGTCGCAGTGGGCATGTAAAATCATTATACAACAACTTGCCGCCCAAACGCGACAAGCATTTGCGAACGGCACGTTACGATTCACAGTTTCGTCCATTTCAACGCTTCGATAGTCCCGGGTCTTGAAGACACTTTGGAGCAATAGTGGAACCGACTTCCGCTAAGGCGTGTTGGAAGACCAATGTTGGAGGAATAGAGGAATCTTTTTCCGCTATTCGGTGCTTAACAGCCAACTTTGGAGCAATAACGGAATCTCCTTCCGCTATTCGGTGCGCAACAACCAACTTCGAAGCAATAACGGAACCTCCGTCCGCTATTTACATGGCACCGTGTCCCAGCAGCAGGGTGACTGTGAATAGTAACAACGGAACGCCGGCGGCGCGGAGGAAACGTACGATTTTTCTTGACAAGTTACAAAACGTATCTTATTGTGAGGGTATAATGATACATATCGTAACAGAAAGCGAGGAGCAGGTGATGAAACCATGCAGGTGGAACAATCGGGCAAAAGTTCGCATATCCCGTTGAAAAGCTGCGAATCACTATACGGCGAGCTGCGGATCGTGCGGATCGGCGACCGGCTGATTCGCACGGGCAAAGCGATTATCGACGTGGAAAAAATAAGCTTGAAAGGCATGCGTTTCGAGTGCGATTTCCGCTTTCCGGTCAATCCGCAAATCGGGTTCGCGTTTACGATCCGCATTATGGACGAGTTCGCCTACATGCCGGGTACACTCGTCTGGAGCGAAAAACAAGGCGTCCGCTTCGAATACGAAGCGGTGTTTCAAACCAGCGAGCCGATGCGCAAGCAACTGCTGCGGCTGTTGTACCAGCTGGCGATGCAATCGATTCCGGCGTATCGGCAGGCCGACTATTACTACCATTTCCTTGACGACTCGACGTTCGATTTGCGGCGCGGGCGGGTTCATTTCCTCGCATGACGACGACGATAACGAAACAAGTGTCGATCGTCGCACCGTTTACGCTGCTGCCGGGCGAAGCCGGGTTCAACCGGTTTCGCTACATTACGGAGCAACTGGTTCAACGCGGGCATGAAGTGACGCTTATCACGAGCAGCTTCAGCCACACGGAAAAAAAGCAGCGCGACCCGGTCAAACTGGCGCAAGCGGCGTCGGCGAACGGGTTTCGGCTTGTGCTGCTGCACGAGCCGGGGTATCGCACGAATGTCGGCCTCGCCCGCATCCGCAGCCATCGCGCGTTCGAGCGCGAAACGCGGCGTTATTTTGCCGCCCTGGACGCAAGCGGCAGCAGGCCCGACATCATTTACGCCGCTTACCCGCTGATGGGCGCTGCGCGGATCGCCGGCGAATATGCCAGACGGCGCGGCATCCCGTTCATTCTCGACATCCAGGACGTATGGCCGGAGTCGATCAATGCCGTGCTGCAGCTGCCGCTCCCGCTGCTCAAGCTTGTCGTGTACCCGCTCACGCTGTACGCGAACTATGTGTACCGGCTGGCCGATTACCTGGTCGCCGTTTCCGAAACGTATGCCGGTCGCGGCGTGTCCGCCAACCGGCGCGCCAAGGAAGCGCGGGCGGTATATATCGGCACGGACCGGCATTATTTCGATCGCTGCGCATCCGCACATACACTGTCGGACAAGCCGGACGACGAATTCTGGCTTACTTATATCGGCACGCTCAGCTTCAGCTACGATATGGAAACGGTGATCCGCGCGGTTGCGCTCGTAGCGGCGGAAGACCGTCAGCGCAAGCCCGAAGCGAAACGCGTCGTGTGCAAAATTTTTGGCGGCGGTCCGCATGAAAGCCGTTTGCGCGAGCTGGCGGTTTCGCTTGGGGCGCCGGTCGAGTTCATGGGCACGTTGCCTTACGAACGGCTCATTCCGTACTTGGTTCGTTCGGACGCGGCGGTCCATGCAATCAACGGCGGTTCCCAGGCCAGTCTGACGAACAAGCTTGGCGATTATTTGTTTGCCGGACTGCCGATTCTGAACAGCAGCCGGAACGAGGAAGTGCAGCGCCTGATCGGCGGGGAGCGCATCGGCTTCAACTATATGCCCGGGGATGCGAAAGCGCTTGCCCATTACATCCGCTTCCTGCGCGAGCAGCCGGAAACGGCGGCCGGCATGGGGCGGAGCGCAAGGCAAATCGCCGAACGCAGCTTCGACCGGTCGGTGACGTACGGGCACATCTTCCGCATGGTGGAGCAAGCGGCGCAACCGGCGCAACCGGCGCAACCGGCACGGGAGGTGACCGGCTGATGGGATTCGGCAGCAGAATCGCCTATCTGCGGGAAACGCGGCAGATGACGCAGGAGGAACTGGCGAATCGGATCGGCATTACGCGGGCGTCGTTGTCCCATTACGAAAACGACCGCCGGGAGCCCGATATCGAAACGATGCGGGCGATCGCCAGCTTTTTCCGCGTCAACGTCAATTATTTGTTCGGCGAAGAGAGCGGCGACAAAAGCAAACGCTGCCCGTCCGGCGAACAGCGGGCGGTCAAGCTGCTCGGCTATCATATCATCCATTTCCGTCATTGCGTCGTGCCCGGCCGCCTGCTGTAACGGCCGGGGTCGGCAAGCCATTATGCCCCACAGAAAGGAAGGGCCTATGTTCCGCTATTTCGCTATCATCGGTGAACATCGGGTGGTGATGACAACGTCGTCCGGCGGCATCTACACCCGGCTGTGCCAGCTGTTTCCGCCGCCTTCCGAAGGTGAAAGGCGCCAGGGCGCCGAGTTCCGGTTCGATATCGAAGTAGGCTACGGCGAACCGTTCGACCGTCACGACGTGCGGATTGCGGACGGCTCTGACGGCGGAGTCGTGTTTGCGCGCAGCGATTACCGCGTGAAGCTGGACGCCGGATTCGCCGTGGCCGACTTGCGTTTGCACGACGAACAGGCGCTGATGCACGCGATTGTCAATGCGTACGGCGCCATCCTGATTCACCGCGAATGGGGCTTCCTGCTGCAGGCTTCGTGCCTGGTCGACCGCAACCAGGGCTACTTGTTCGCCGGCAAGGCGGGAAGCGGGAAGTCCACGGTAGCCGATCTGTCGTTTCCCCGGCCGGTGCTGGCCGACGAAATTGCGCTGGTGCGCGTCAGGGGAGAAGCGATCGCCGTCGGCGATTCCCCGTTCCGCAGCGCCATCCGTTCGAAGGGAGACCCTGTCTTTTACCCGCTGCGCGCCTTGTATGTGCTGGAACCGTCGCTGCGGGTCGGGCAAGTGCAGCTGAAGCAGTCGGAAAGCATGCTGGCCGTACTCGATCATCTGTTCTTCTGGTCGCGCGACAACCGCGAAGCGCTCAAGCTGCTGCGGCTGTGCAAGGAACTGACCCGGAAAGTGCCGGTGCGGCGGCTTTATTTTCAAAAAAACAACTTATTCTGGGATGCGATACGATGAGCGGAATATACCGCAAGCACACGAATCTGGAATCGATTGCCGTCGGCGACGAATGGGTGGTGCTCCACCTCGGTCAAATGACGATTACCAAGTTGCACGGCCTGGTCAGCTTCATCTGGTCGCTGCTGGAGAACGGCAGCGGGGAGACGCTGGCCGATATTGTAAGGGCGGTAGACCGGCATTACGATTTGCCGGACCATGCGGCGGAAGCCGATGTGCGTGCGCTGCTCGGCGAGCTGATTGGGCTCGGCTTGCTGGAATACAGGAAGCCCGGAACCAAAGGGGTGAAAAAAAACGCTTGACACGATACATAACGTATCATAAATTAGAGCTATAATGATACATAATGTATCTGAATCAAAAGCACGATCATTCCCTTTCTGGAGGTTCGGATAGCCATGGAATTCGATATGAAACTGTTTCTCGCGCTGGTTCGCAAACGGCTGCTGCTTCTCATAGCGGTAACCGCCGGCGCCTGCATGCTGACGGCCTATTTGAGCACCTCCTTGCTGACGCCCAAATACGACGCCACCACGAAGCTGATGATCGGCACGGCGGCCGGCGGCGAGCGGAGCATCACCGACATCAACGAAGTGCAGGGCAATATCAAGCTGACGGAAACGTACAAGGAAATTTTGACGTCGCCCCCGGTGCTTGAGGCGGTTGCCTTGGCGCATCCCGAGTTCGGCCTTGACGCGGAGAAGCTGGGCAAGCTGATTACCGTGCATTCGGTGAACGAAACGCCGGTCATGATCGTGACGGCAAGAGCCGAAACTTATGCGCGCGCCGCCGACATCGTCAACGCGGTGGCCGCCGGATTCCGCAGCCATGTGCCCCTTGTCATGGGCGTCGACAATGTCAAAGTGTTGAACGAAGCTTCAATCATCGGAAAGCCTGAGCCAGCAAGCCCGAATGTGGAGCTGAATGTGATGATTGCGGCGATCGTTTCGCTGATGGTTATGCTGGCTGGCGTATTCCTGATGGAATATTTCAACGACAGTATTCGTTCGGAGGAAGATCTCGAGCGGTTCGCCGGCATCAAGACGCTCGCGGCTATCGGCAAAATCCGCAAAAAAGACGTCGCGGCCTCCGATTCGAAAAAAACGAACAAGAAAGTAGGCGACCCTACCAATGCCAATGTTTCGCTCCATTGACCGCTATCCGCTGGTGTCGCAATCGAACGCGGATTCGCCGCTGACCGAAATGTACCGGGCGCTGCGCACGAAGCTGCGGATTATCGGCAACGGGCAACCGGCGCAAGTGTTGGTCGTCACTTCGGCCACCGCCGGGGAAGGGAAATCGCTGACGACGGCCAACTTGGCCATCACGTTCGCACTCGAAGGCAAAAAAACGCTGATCGTCGATGCGGACATGCGGAAGCCGGCGCTGCATCAGGCGTTTCTGCGCGCGAACCGGGTCGGGCTTGCCAGCGTGCTGGATGAGTCGTGCACGGTATCCGAGGCGATTCGCACGACCGACATCGATCGCCTGCAGCTGGTGACGGCGGGCAATCCGCTGCTGAACCCGGCGGAGCTGATCGGTTCCGGGCGGATGCTGAAGGTGGTGGAAGAACTGCGCGGGATGTACGACGTCATCCTGATCGATTGTCCGCCTCTGCTGACGACTAGCGAAGCGCAGCTGCTGTCGCTGCTCGCCGACGGCGTGCTGCTTGTCGTGCGCAGCGGGAAAGTGAAACGGCGCGCGGTGGAGCGGGCGAAGAGCATGCTGGAACAATCCGGCGCGCGCTTGTTCGGCGCCGTGCTCAATCATGTCGGCAAACATCCCGGCGATGTTCGCTATTACGGAACGTAACGCCATGAGCTATCCGAAAAAACTGGTCTCTTTTCTCCTCATCGATATGGGGTTGGTCGTCGCGAGCGTTTATTCCAGCTATTTTCTTCGCTTCAACAGCTTTACGCCGGACGATTATTTGCAGCAGTGCATCCTGTATGCCGTCATTTCGGTCGCCGCCACGGCGGGCTGCATGCTGGCGTTCCGGCTGTACCAGCGGATCTGGCAATACGCCAGCGTAACGGAAGTCGTCGCGATTGTCAAAGCGATTGCGCTCAGCTGCGCCCTGTCCTACGCGCTGACCGCGCTGCTGAGCGGCAAGACGGTGCCGCTAACGGTGTTCGTGCGTACGTTCGAAACGATGCTGCTGCTGATCGGCGGCGCGCGTTTCGTCCTGAGGCTCATTCCGAGCGGCCAGGCCAAACGGCAGCACATGCAGAACGCGAGCGCGCAGCAGAACGCGATTATCGTCGGCGCCGGCGACTGCGGCACGCTTGTCGCGAAGAAGCTGATCGGCAACAAGGATGCGTTGATGACGCCGGTGGCGTTCATCGACGACGACAGGTCGAAACACCATCAGGTCGTGTGCGGCTTGCCCGTCTGGGGCGGCAAGGAGGCGATCGCATCGGCCGTCCGGCAATTTGAAGCGAGCCATATTATTATCGCCATGCCTTCCGGATCGCGGAAGCAAATCAGCGAAACGATCGCCATCTGCAAACAAACGCCGTGCATGCTGAAAATCATTCCGAAAATCGACGATCTCATTCACGGCAAGCTGTCGGTCAGCCAAATCCGCAACGTCGACGTGGAGGACCTGCTCGGACGCGATCCCGTCACGTTGGATACGGCCGGCATTGCCGGCTACATCAGCGGCAGAACGGTGCTCGTCACCGGTGCCGGCGGATCGATCGGCTCCGAGCTGAGCCGGCAGATCGCCCGGATCGGCCCCAAGCGGCTGCTGTTGCTCGGCAAAGGCGAAAACAGCATTTATGCGATTGAAATGGAACTGCGGCAGCAGTATCCCGCGCTGGCGCTCGAGACGGTGATCGCCGACATTCGCGACGCGGCGCGAGTCGACGATGTGTTCCGCCGCTTCTCGCCGCAGGTCGTGTTTCATGCCGCCGCCCACAAGCATGTGCCGCTGATGGAGCGCAACCCGGCGGAAGCGATCAAGAACAATGTGTTCGGCACGAAGCATGTCGCCGACTGCGCCGATCGTTACGGCACGGAGCGGTTCGTGATGATTTCGACCGACAAGGCGGTCAACCCGTCCAGCGTCATGGGCGCAACAAAACGGATTGCCGAAATGTACATTCAAAATCTGAATGGCACAAGCGAGACAAGATTCGCCACCGTCCGCTTCGGCAACGTGCTGGGCAGCAGAGGCAGCGTCATTCCGCGGTTCAAGCAGCAGATCGCTGCCGGCGGCCCGGTGACGGTGACGCATCCCGACATGATTCGCTATTTCATGACGATTCCGGAAGCGGTGCAGCTCGTCATCCAGGCGGGGGCGTTCGCCGAAGGCGGCGAAATATTCGTGCTCGACATGGGCAAGCCGGTGCGCATCGTCGATCTGGCGAGCGACTTGATCCGGCTGTCGGGCTTCGAGGCGGGCAAAGATATCGACATCGTCTACACCGGCATCCGCCCCGGGGAGAAGTTGTATGAAGAGCTGCTGCTCGACGACGAGGAACTGACGGCAACGAAGCACCAGCGCATCTTCGTCGGCCGGCTGTCGGGCGTGTCGCGCCCGGCGCTCGAGCTTGCGCTCAAGCGGCTGGAGAAGGCGGCGCTGGAGGACGATGCGTCGATTCGCGCTTCTCTGCGGCTTGTCGTACCGACCTACGAAGCGCCGGCGGAGCGGGCGACGGTCGAAATGGCCGCCGGCGCAGAGCCGACAGGCAATAACACGCGAAACGGGAATGCGGGAGGGACAAGCAAATGAAAGTTGCGATTATCGGCTGCGGCCATATCGCCCACAAACACGCGGAAGCGATCCGGCTGACGGAGGGGATGACGCTGTGTGCCGTATGTGATACGAATCGTATCACGGTCGAGGCGTTTGCCTTGCAATACGGGGCCGACGCTTACACGGATGCGGAAACGATGCTGGGCCGCAAGGATATCGAGCTGGTGTGCATCTGCACGCCGAGCGGCTTGCATGCGGGGTTGGCGGTGATGGCCGCCGAAGCGGGCAAACATCTTGTCGTCGAGAAGCCGATCGCGCTGACGCTGGCGGACGCCGACGCGATTGCGCTCGCTTGTCGCCGTCACGGCGTCAAATGCGCCGTCGTGCATCCGAACCGGTTCCGCCCGGCGATCGTGCAGCTGCGCCGGGCACTTGCGGAAGGACGGTTCGGCAAGCTGAGCCACATCAGCGCGAACGTGCGCTGGAACCGCAACCAGGCTTACTACGATCAGGCGTTCTGGCGCGGCACGAAAGCGTATGACGGCGGCGTGCTGATGAACCAGGCGATCCATCAACTCGACTTGATGCTGTGGCTGATGGGGCCTGTCGCTTCCGTGAAGGCGATGACGGCCACCCGTCTGCGCAAAATGGAGTGCGAGGATGTCGGCATCGCCGTCGTCGAGTTCGCCGGCGGCGCGCTCGGCGTCATCGAGGCGGCGGCTACGGTGTATCCGCGCAATTACGAAGAATCGCTTGCCGTGTTCGGCGAACGGGGGACGGCGGTGATCGGCGGCGCGACGGCGAACTGGATTCGCCACTGGTCGTTCGAGGATATGGAGCCGGAAGCGGCGCAACGTTTCCTCCAGGAAACGAACCGCGATCCGTTCGGCGTGCCCGGCCATCAATGCATCATCGCCGACATGAGGGACGCCGTGCGCGAAGACCGCGAGCCCGCCGTGACGGCCGAGGACGGCCGCCGGGCGCTGAAGCTTGTGCTCGACATTTGCCGCGGAGCGGGGGACGAGGCCGAAGCGGAAGCCGCTTCCGCCGCCGCTCCGGGCAGCGATAATCGATGGGAGGAAACCGCCATATGAATACGGCGCTGAACATGCTGAACCAATCGAACAACGGTCAGGCCGGCGGGCCGGAGTCGGCCCCGCGCGAAGTGCCGCTGCTCGACCCGTCCCTGCAGTACGAATCGCTGAAAGAACCGCTGCACGAAGCGATCCGCGGCGTGCTGGAGAGCGGCGTTTACATCATGGGGCCGGCCGTGGCCGGCTTCGAGGAAGCGGTCGCCGACTATTGCGGCGTCAAACACGCGATCGGCGTGGCGAACGGCACCGACGCGCTGCTGTTGACGCTGGACGCGCTCGGCGTCGGGCCCGGCGACGAAGTGATTACGACGCCGTTTACGTTCTTCGCGACCGCCGAAGTCGTGTCGCGGCTCGGCGCAACGCCGGTGTTCGTCGATATCGAGCCGGACACTTACAACATCGACGCGGCTCTGCTGGAGCAAGCGATCACCGCACGGACGAAAGCGATCCTGCCGGTACATCTGTTCGGCCAGCCGGCCGACATGGGCGCGATTATGGCGATCGCCGAACGGCACGGGCTGTTCGTCGTCGAGGACGCCTGCCAGGCGATCGGCTCGCGCTATCGCGGCCGGGCCGCCGGTTCGATCGGAACGGCGGGCTGCTTCTCCTTTTTCCCGACGAAAAATCTTGGCGGCAGCGGCGACGGCGGTCTGATCGTCACGAACGACGACGAACTGGCGCAGCGCATCCGCGTGCTGCGCGTACACGGCAGCAATCCGAAGTATTACCACGCCGTCGTCGGCTACAACAGCCGGCTCGACGCGCTGCAGGCGGCGATGCTCGCCGTGAAGCTGCCGCATCTCGACGCCTGGAACGCCGCGCGAAGGGAACGGGCGCTTGCGTACCACGAAACGTTGTGGGATTTGCCGATCCAGCTGCCGGCGGAAGCGGACGACCGCTACCCGGTGTACCACCTGTACATTATCCAGACCGACCGGCGCGACGAGCTGCTGCGCTACCTGGCTGAACGCGGCATCGCCTCAGGCGTGTATTATCCGGTGCCGCTGCATCTGCAGCGCGTGTACGAGCCGCTGGGCTACGGCATCGGCAGCTTGCCGGTTGCGGAGCGGGCCGCGCTTGGCACGATGGCGCTGCCGCTGTATCCGGAGATGAGCGACGAGCAGCAGGAATGCGTCATTATGGCCGTGCGCCAATTTTTCGCCGAACGCGGCTGAACCGGTCCCGTGCGCATACGGGCGGGCCTATTTAAGGAGAGGGGACTGAATTCATGAGCGTTACAGCGGCCAAAATGTCGTTTTCCCCGCTGGAAGAGCAATTGATGAACAAACTGCAATCGCGGCGCGCCGTCATCGGCGTCGTCGGGCTCGGATATGTCGGGCTGCCGCTGGCCGTGGAGAAAGCGAAAGCTGGCTTTCGCGTCATCGGCTTCGATGTGCAGGCGGGCAAGGTCGATATGGTCAACCAGGGGATCAACTATATCGGCGATGTCGTCGACGACGACTTGCGGCAGATGGTGAAAGCGAAACGGATCAAGGCGACCGCCGAATATTCGTTTCTCGCCGGCGTCGACGCCGTGGCGATCTGCGTGCCGACGCCGCTCGACATTTACCAGCAGCCGGATACGAGCTACGTTGAAATGTCGACGCGCGAAATCGCCAAGCATCTGCACCCGGGCATGTTGGTCGTGCTCGAAAGCACGACGTATCCGGGCACGACGGAGCAGCTCGTCAAGCCGATTCTCGAATCGTCCGGCCTGCGCTGCGGCATCGACTTCTTCCTGGCGTATTCGCCGGAGAGGATCGACCCCGGAAACAAGCAGTTCAAGACGAAGAACACGCCAAAGGTGGTCGGCGGTGTGACGCCCGTCTGCACGCGCGTCGCTTCGACGATGTACCGCGCCGTGCTCGACGGAGAAGTGCACGAAGTGGAAAGCCCGGCGGTGGCGGAGATGGAAAAAATTTTCGAAAACACGTTCCGCAACATCAACATCGCGCTGGCCAACGAGATGGCAATCCTGTGCAACCGGATGGGCATCAACGTGTGGGACGTGATCGACGCGGCCAAAACGAAGCCGTACGGCTTCATGGCGTTTTATCCCGGGCCGGGCCTGGGAGGTCACTGCATCCCGATCGATCCGTTTTACCTGACGTGGAAAGCGCGCGAATACAACTACCACACCCGGCTGATCGAGCTGGCCGGCGAAATCAACAATAGCATGCCGGAGTTTGTCGTCGAACGGATCGCCTTCATCCTGAACGAAGAGAAGAAGGCGATCAACGGTTCGCGCGTGCTGCTGCTCGGTCTCGCCTACAAGCGCGACATCGACGACATCCGCGAATCGCCCGTGCTGAAAATTATCGACGATTTGCTGCGGCGCGGAGCCGATTTCGCTTACCACGATCCGTTCGTTGCCCGCTGCCAGCACGGCGGCGCCGCGTACGAATCGCAGCCCTTGACGAAACAAACGCTGGAGGCGGCCGACATCGTCGTCATTACGACCGACCACTCCGACACCGACTACGAGCTTGTCCGCCATCATGCCGCCGTCCTGTTCGATACGCGCAACGCGATGAAAGGCCGGGCGGTGGCGGGCAAATATTACCGGCTATGACGACGGCGAAGCGGAAGATCGGCTTTGCCGGCAATAGCGCGCTCGTTGCGCTGCGGCAAGTGGCCGGAGTCGCGATCGGCTTCGCGGCCACTGTCGTTACCGCCCGCTACCTGGGCGCGGCCGGGCAAGGCACGTATGCGCTGGCGCTGCTTTTGCCGACGCTGCTTGCGACGTGTTTGACATGCGGCATCGATGCCGCAACGGTGTTCTACACCGGCAAGGACGCCTACAAGCCGGCGACCGTCTACAAGACGAATCTCGTTTCGGCGTTTGCGCTCAGCGCCTTGTCGCTGTTGATCGGCTGCCTGGTCGTACTGCTGTTCGGCCGCGAGCTGTTCGCCGGCGCGACCCGGCTGCAGCTGCTGCTGGCGCTGGCGGCGGTGCCGCAGCTGCTGTTCGGCACGCTGCTCGGCGGCATCCTCCAGGGCATGCAGGATTTCAAGCGGCTTGCCGGAGCCGCGTTCGCCAGCCAACTGCTCGGGCTGGCGCTGCTCCTCGCCGCGACCGCCTGGCTGCACTGGGGCGTTGCCGGCGCGATCGCCGCTTACGCGGGAGGACAGTGCGCGCTGTTCCTGCTCGTGCTTGCCGCCATACGCCGCGTTTACGGGCTGCGGATGAAGGACGGCAGCGTCGACCGCAAGCTGATGAAGCAATCGTTCATCTACGGCGGCAAGGAGCATGTCAGCAACATGCTGACGTTCCTCAATTACCGCGCCGATTTGTTCATGATCGCCTTTTTTATCGGCTCTTCGGCGGCCGGCGTGTACACGATCACCGTCGCCGTCGCCGAACAGCTCTGGTTCGTTTCGCGGGCGGTGTCGCTCGTGCTGTTCCCGCGCATCTCGGCGGCCGGCGGCGATGCGGAGCGCAACCTGCTGACGTCGGCCGTCGGCCGCATCGTGCTGGCGCTGACGCTTGCGTTCGCCGTCGTGACGGCCGTTCTGGCCAAGCCGTTCATCGGCTTCGCCTTCGGCCATGAATTTGCCGCCGGCGGGCTGGCGCTGCAATTGCTCTTGCCCGGCATCGTCGCCGGTTCGCTCGAGCGGGTGCTGTCGCACGACATTTCCGGCCGGGGCAAACCCGAAATCAGCATGTACGTGTCGATGGTGACGGTCGTATGCAACCTGGCGCTGAACGTGCTGCTGGTGCCGAAATACGGCATCGCCGGCGCGGCGGCGGCCACTTCGACGGCGTACATCGTCAGCTTCGCCGTCAAGATCGTCATTTTCAAACGGCTGACCGGCTTGCGTTACCACGAATTTATGGTTGTGCAGCGCGAAGACTGGCAGAAGGCGGCAGGCTTCATTCGCAGCCGCGTGCGGCCGGCCTTGAAATAACCCCACAAAGTGAGGCTTATGCTTCGAAGCATATTCAGGTACTTTGCGGGGGCCCCGAAAACCTAACAATCTTTGGATTTGAAGAAAGCGGAGGTGCCGGCCATGTTGGTGGCGGATCGGCGGGTATGGATAGGAACGGGAGGAGTGGCGGCGCTGCTGGCGGCGATTGCGGCAGCCACACTGGCGAACGCGCTGCCGCTGCTGGCGGTGCTGGCCGGCGCGGCGCTGCTGCTGCTGGCGGTCATGCGGGCGCCGATCGTGCTGCTGATGGCTTATGTGGCGGTCATTCCGCTGGAGGACGGATTTTATGTGAACGGCATCGGTTCGGTGACCAAAATTTTCGGGCTGCTGTTCGCCGGGTTTTATTTGCTCACCCAGCTCAGACGGCTGCAAGTGAACGTCATTCCCGCCGGGGTATGGATCTGGTACGGCTGGGAGCTGCTCAGCCTCGTCTGGTCGGCGAATACGCATACGTCGATTTATTCCGTCAGCATGCTGGCGCAGCAATTTCTGATGGTGCTGCTTTTCGCCAACGTCGTCGCGCAGAACCCGAGGGCGCTGATGATGCTGCTGTGGACGTTTGCGGCTTCGAACGCCGTCATGTCCGTCTTCGGGATCAAAAATTTTCTCGCCGACCTCGATTCGTTGCTGGACCCCGGTCGCTACAATGCGTATCCGGGGCAAAGCGTGGCCCATTTTGCGGCGGTCATCATTCCGGCGGTGTTGTTCCTGGTGAACCGGGTGATGCAAACCCGAACGCAATCGGTTCGCGTGGCGGCGCTGGCGCTGCTGGCCCTGTGCGGCATGGGCGTGCTCGTCTCCGGCACGCGCAGCGCCTGGATCGGTGTCGTCGTTGCCCTTGCGTACATGCTCATGCAGCGGTTCACGTTCAAAAAAGCCGTGATGTTTGCGGTCGTGCTCGCGATGCTGGCGATCAGCATGGTGTATGTGCCGAAGCTGAACCAGCTCGTGACCGAACGTTCGTCTACGGCGGTCGAGTCGGGCGGGGCGGGGCGAACGGGCATCTGGTATGCCGGCCTTCATGCGTACATGCAGAGGCCAGTGCTCGGCTGGGGCGTCGGCAACTTCCGCAACGCCAAGCCGTTCCCGGATGAAATGCAGCGCGGCTCGCACAACATTTATTTGGGCGAGGCGGTGTCGACAGGCACGATCGGCCTGCTGATTTTGCTGGGCATGCTCGTTTCGCTGTACCGCTGGCCGGACGGGCACCGCTACGCCGTCATCGTTCGTTCGATGCTGATCGCTTACGCGGTGGAAGGGTTTTTCCTCGATATCGTCAATCGCAAATATTTGTGGTTCGCCATCGCGCTGGTGATCGGGCTGGGAGCCGCACGGAGGAAGGAGGTGCAAGATGAATCGGCCATTGAACGTTCTCTGGCTCACACAGTCGTACCCGACCGAACATGAGCCGGTCGGCGGCATTTTTCACCGTACGCAGGCAAGGGAGCTTGCCAGGCTCGGCGTCCGCGTCGACGTGGTGGCGCCGGTGCCGTGGGTGCCGCCGCTGCTGGGCGCGATGCGCGGCAAGTGGGCCCGCTACAAGGAGACGCCGCAGCAGTATCAGGACGGCGCCATTACCGTTCACCGGCCGCGTTATCTCGTCGTGCCGCGTTCGGATCGGCTGCTCGTGCCGCATCATCTGCTGCTCGCGCAGCGGCTGCGGGCGCTGGGCCTGCCGGCGCCCGATATTGTTCATGCCCATTTTGCTTACCCGTACGGCATGGCGGCGCTGCACATGAACGAGCTGTGGCGGGCGCCGACCGTACTGACGCTGCACGGCAGCGACGTCAATGTGTTTCCCGACGTGAACGGCCTCTCGCGCAAGCGGTTCGTCCGCGCCGTCACTGGACCGGACGCGGTGCTTGCGGTGAGCGGCGCGCTCGCCCGGCGCACGAAGCTACTCACCGGGCGCGAGCCGCTTGTGCGGCCGGTAGGCATCAACCTGCAGCCGTACCGCGAGCTGCCGGGCCGAACGGCGGCGCGCCGCCTGCTCGGGCTGCCGGAATCGAAGCGGCTTGTCCTTTACGTCGGCAACCTGCTGGAAGCCAAAGGCATCCGCGATTTGCTCGCAGCGCTGCTGCGGCTCGATGCCGAATATACGCGCGCCGTATTCGTCGGCGGCGGCCCGCTGCAAGGCGAGGTGGAGCGATGCCCGCTGGCCGTCGCCGCAGGCGTACAACCGAACGAACGCATTCCGCTATATATGGCGGCGGCCGACGTGCTGGTGCTGCCTTCTTATCGCGAAGGGCTGCCCACCGTGCTCGTGGAAGCGGGCGCGGCCCGGCTGCCGGTCGTGGCGACAAATGTCGGCGGCATTCCCGAGCTGCTGGAAGGCGGTCGCGGCGCCTGCGTGCCGACCGGCTCGCCCGGCGAGCTGGCGGACGCGATCCGCACCGCGCTGCTCGAGGGCGGTCCCGCCGTCATGCAGGCGGCGCGCCTGCAGCGGTACGTCGAAACCCATTACGACGCCGAACGCAACGCGGCCGATCTGCTCGCGCTGTACGAGCGGGTGCAGCAAACCCATTACACCCGGGAGGTGCATTCATGAAAGTATTGGTAACCGGAGGCGCGGGCTTCATCGGCTCCCACGTCGTGGAGGAGTTGATCGCGCACGGCGTGGAGACGTCGGTCGTCGACAATTTGTCGACGCCGGGCGGGGCCGGCCGGCTGCATGCGGCCGCCGCATTTTATCACGCCGACTTGCTTGGCAGCGGGCTGCGCGAAGCGTTCATCCGCGAACGGCCCGAATGCGTGATCCATCTTGCCGCCCAGATCGACGTGCAGACGTCGCTGCGAAGACCCGATTACGACGCGGACGTGAACATTGTCGGCACGATCCGGCTGCTCCAGCTGTGCGCCGAATTCGGCGTGCGCAAAATCGTCTACGCCTCGTCGGCCGCCGTGTACGGCGCGCCGTCTTATCTGGCGATCGACGAGCATCACCCGCTGAGGCCGCTTTCCTTCTACGGCATATCGAAGATGGCGCCGGAGCTGTACATCCAGACGTTCAGCGCGATTTACGGGATGACCTATACCATCCTGCGCTACGCCAACGTTTACGGTCCGCGCCAAAGCGCCAGCGGCGAAGCCGGCGTCGTGGCGATCTTCGCCGACCGGCTGCTGCACGGCGAAACGCCGGTCGTGTACGGCAACGGCGAACAAACGCGCGATTTCATCTGCGTCAAGGACGTGGCGGCGGCCAACTATTTGGCCATCGGGCGCGGCGATGGGGAAATCGTCAACATCGGCTGCAACCGGCAAACGTCGGTCAACCAGCTGGCGCTGCTGCTCAGCATGTCGATGGGCCGGCCGGTGCAGCCGGTTTACCGCACCAAGCGGTCCGGCGACATCGTGCACAGCCGGCTGCACAACGGCAAGGCGAAGCGCGTGCTCGGCTTCGAGCCGAAGTGGAACCTGCTCGAAGGGCTCCGGCTGACGGTCGCCCATTACAAGGAAACCATTCACGACAAGATGGACATCATTCCGCTCGAAAGGAGAGTCGTCGGATCGCATGAAACCTAATGCCGTGCGCAAGCTTGCACCCGAAGGCATGAACATCCCGTACGCGCTGCCTTACATCGGCGACGACGAAATCACCGAAGCCGTCGCCGCGATCCGCTCCAACTGGCTCAGCCGCGGCCCCCGAACGGGGCAATTCGAAGCGCAGTTCGCCGCTTACGCCGGCAGCCCGCATGCGATCGGGCTCAATTCGTGCACGGCCGGGCTTCATCTGGCCCAGCTCGCTTACGGCATCGGTCCCGGCGACGAGGTCATCACAACGCCGTATACGTTTGTCGCCACGGCCAATACGATCGTGCATTGCGGCGCAACGCCGGTATTCGTCGATATCGATCCGGCGACGATGAATCTCGATCCGGGGTTGCTCGAAGCGGCGATTACGCCGCGCACGAAAGCGATCGTTCCGGTCCATTTTGCCGGATATCCGTGCGAAATGGACGCCATTCTGGCGATTGCCGAGAAGCACCGCCTGATCGTCATCGAAGACGCCGCACACGCGGTGCATACGACGTACGGCGGCCGGATGGTCGGCAGCATCGGCCACGCCACCTGCTTCAGCTTCTACGCGACGAAAAACTTGACGACCGGCGAAGGCGGCATGGTGACGACGGCGGACGAGCAGATCGCCGACCGCATTCGTGCGATGAGCTTGCACGGCATGAACAAAAACGCCTGGAACCGCTATTCGGACAAAGGCACCTGGTATTACGAGGTCGAATTTGCCGGCTACAAATACAACATGACCGACATCCAGGCGGCGCTTGGCATGGTGCAGCTGGCCAAGCTGGAGCGCATGCACGAGCTGCGCTCCCGGTATGCGGCGATGTACAACGCCGCCTTCGCCGATCAGCCGGCGATCGTGCTTCCCGCCGATGCCGCCGGACACCGCCACGCCTGGCATCTGTACGTCATTCGCCTGAATTCGTGGATGCTGCGCATCGACCGCGCCGAATTTATCGGCTTGCTGAAGGAAGCGGGCATCGGCACGAGCGTGCATTTTATTCCGGTGCCGATGCAGCCGTACTACCGGAGGCTGGGGTACCGGCCGGAAGATTACCCGGCGGCGATGGAAGCCTACCGCGGAGCCGTATCGCTTCCGCTGTATCCGGGCATGACGGAGGAGCAGGTGCATTATGTGTGCGACGCGGTGCGATCGATTCTTGTCGGCAACCGGAGGTGAAGGGAGATGAAAGTTGCTGCGGATGCCTCGCGCGGCCGGCCCCCTTTGCCGCAGGCGAAACCGCGGGGAGCGGCGGGGCGCGCCTTCGCCAAGAGGGCGTTCGATTTGTCCGCCGCCGCTCTCGGCTTGCTGCTGCTGCTGCCGGTATTTGCCGTCATCGCGGCGATGATCAAGCTCGATTCGCCGGGGCCGGTGTTGTTTCGCCAGGAGCGTGTCGGCTTGCGCGGACGAACGTTTCGCATCTGCAAGTTCCGCACGATGAAGGCGCGGCCGGAGCCGGGCGGCACGCTCATTACGATCGGCCGCGACTCGCGGATCACCCGGATCGGCGCCGTGCTGCGCAAGTACAAGTTCGACGAGCTGCCGCAGCTGATCAACATCGCGCTCGGCCAGATGAGCTTCGTTGGCCCGCGTCCGGAAGTGCCGTACTACGTGAACATGTACAGCGAGGAACAATTGCGCGTCCTCGACGTGCGCCCGGGCCTCACGGACGACGCCTCGATCAAGTACAGCGACGAAAACGCGCTGCTTGCCGGCGTCAGCCATCCCGAGCGCGTCTACATCGAGCAGATTATGCCGGACAAGCTGCGCATCAATTTGCAGTATGTGGCCGAACCGTCGCTGCGCAAGGATCTGGAGATTATTTGGAAAACACTGGTTAAGCTGGTTTCCTGAAAAGTAGCGGAGGTGCGCCGGCGTTGCGTGGAACGGGAGCGTGGGGGGAATAAGGCGGAGAAACCGGCTTAAATCGCCGAGGGCAGCCGGGTCGGAGCGAATAAGGCGGAAAAACCGGCTTAAATCGCCGACAGCAGCCGTATCGGAGGAAATAAGGCGGAAAACCCGGCTTAAATCGCCGACGGCAGCCGTAACGGAGTGAATAAGACGGAAAAACCGGCTTAAATCGCCGACAGCAGCCGTATCGGAGCGAATGAGGCGGAAAAACCGGCTTAAATCGATGTTGTTCCGATGGAGGGAGGTGGCTTTATGGCGAATGGCAAGCGATATGCCAAATGGAAGCGCGGGTTCGACATCGCGGCGGCGCTGCTGCTGCTGCTTGCGGCCAGCCCGCTCATGCTGGCGGCGGCGCTGCTGATTCGCGTCAAGCTCGGCTCGCCGGTGCTGTTCCGGCAAGTTCGTCCCGGCAAGGATGCGGCGCCGTTCCGGCTGTACAAGTTTCGTACGATGACGGACGAAACGGACGCGCTGGGCCAGCCGCTTCCGGACGAGCGGCGGCTGACGCCGTTCGGTCTGCTGCTGCGCAAGACCAGCGTCGACGAGCTGCCGCAGCTGTTCAATGTGCTGCGGGGCGATATGAGCATCGTCGGCCCGCGGCCGCTGCTGATGCGGTACTTGCCCTTCTACAGCGAGCGGGAGAAGCTGCGGTTCCGCGTGCGGCCGGGCATCACCGGCCTGGCGCAAATATCGGGGCGCAACTATTTGTCATGGGACGAACGGTTCGAGTTTGACGCGCACTATGTCGAGTCGCTGACGCTTGCGCTCGACGTCAAAATCGTCTGGCTGACGATATGCCGCGTGCTGGCGCGCAAACAGGTGGCCGAAGCGCCCAGCCTGCTTCGCAAGGATCTCGACATCGAACGAGGGTTATAGGGAGGAATGAACGTGACTTACCGTTATGCCGTTGTTGGATCGGCCGAGCCGGATCGTTGGGGAGAAGCGCTGGACCGCGTTTGCGCCCACGATGTTTACGCGACGTCGTCCTATTGCGACATCTACGAAAAGAACGGCGAAGGAAGCGCCAAGCTTTTCGTTTACGAACAGGAGGACCGGATCGTCGTGTACCCGTTTCTGCTGCGTCCGCTGGCCGGTTTGCCGGCGTACGAGCGGCTGGCGCCGGGGGAGATGTGGTACGACGCGTCGACGCCTTACGGGTACGGCGGTCCGCTTACGAACGAAACCGATCTGCAGCGGCGCAAGGAGCTGCTCCGCCAATTCGACGCCGCCTTCGACCGGTATTGCCGGGAAACGCGCATCGTCTCCGAATTCGTGCGGTTTCATCCGCTGCTGCCGGAAGGCCTCGACTACGAGGCGGTGCAGCCGGCGTTCGTGCGCAACACGATTGCGATCGACCTGCGGGGAAGCGAGGAGGACATTCTGGCGGCCTATTCGCGCGACAACCGCAACCGGATCCGCCGGGCGCTCAAGGAAGGGCTGGCCGTCGTCCGTTCCGATCCCCGCCGCATGGACAACTTGCTGGCGCTGTATTACGGCACGATGGACAAGAAGGAAGCCAGCGACTACTACTACTTCAGCGAAACGTTTTTTCGCAACACGGTCGATTTCCTCGCTGGCCGCATCGAGCTGTTCGAAGTGACGTGCGACGGGCGCACGATCGCCTCCGCGCTGTTCATGCACGGCAGCCCTTATGCCCATTATCATTTGATGGGATCGGACAAGGCCTATCTGCGGTTCGCTCCGATCAACCTGCTTATTCACACCGCCGCCATGTGGCTGAAGTCGATTGGCTGCACCCATCTGCATTTGGGCGGCGGTTATACCGGCAACGACAATTTGTACCGGTTCAAGCGCAGCTTCAACGAACGGGAAGCCGTGTCGTTCCACGTCGGCACCCGGGTGCGCGACGCGGATAAATACCGTCTGCTTGCGGCAAACGTTCCAGGCGCGGCGGCTGCGGCGGACGGCTACTTCCCGGCATATCGGCGGATTGCCGAGGTTCCGGCTGAACTGGCGGCATCCGAGTAAGCGTTTGGAACGGCCTCAACAAGCACCACAATATAAAAAGGATCAGGTGAATGACGGTGGACTACGAGAATCGGATCTATTTGTCGCCTCCCCACATCGGCAGCGACGAGCTGCTGCTCGTAGGCGATGCGATCGCCACGAACTGGATCGCCCCGCTCGGTCCGCATGTCGAAGCGTTCGAGGCGGAGGCGGCCGCATGCGTCGGCGCAACCGGCGCGGTTGCGCTCAGCTCGGGCACGGCGGCGATCCATTTGGCCCTGCGCATTCTCGGCATCGGCAGCGGCGATGTGGTGTTCTGCTCCTCGCTCACGTTCGTGGCGAGCGCGAATCCGATATTGTACCAGGGAGCGATGCCGGTATTTATCGATTCGGAGCCGGAATCGTGGAACATGTCGCCGCCCGCGCTGGAGCGGGCGCTGCGCGATTACGCCGCGCGGGGAATGGTGCCGAAAGCGATCGTTGCGGTCAATCTGTACGGGCAAAGCGCCGACTACGACCGGCTGCTTGCCATCGCCGGCCGTTACGGCGTGCCGGTCGTCGAAGACGCGGCGGAATCGCTCGGCGCCACCTATCGCGGCCAAATGTCGGGCACGCTCGGCACGCTCGGCGTGTATTCGTTCAACGGCAACAAAATCATTACGACGTCAGGCGGCGGCATGCTCGTTTCGGACGACCCGAAGCTGCTGCGGGAAGCGCGTTTCCTCGCGGCGCAGGCCCGCGACCCGGCGGTCCACTACCAGCACAGCATGCTCGGCTACAATTACCGGCTCAGCAACGTGCTGGCGGCCATCGGGCGGGGGCAGCTCCGGCAGCTGGATGACCGGATCGAACGCAGGCGGGCGATTCACCGCCGGTACGAAGCGGCGCTGTCGCGTTATCCGGGCGTCGCCTTCATGCCGGAAGCGGCTTACGGCCGGAGCAACCGCTGGCTGACGACGATCACCGTCGATCCGGCGATTGCCGGCATTACGCGCGACACGATATTGCGCGAACTGACGGCGCGCAATATCGAAGCGCGGCCGGTGTGGAAGCCGCTGCATCTGCAGCCGCTGTTTGCCGGCGCGCCCAGCTTCGATCACGGCCCCGAAGGCAACACGGCGGAGCGGCTGTTCGATTGCGGCCTGTGTCTGCCTTCCGGATCGGGCCTGACGCCGGAGGAGCAGCAGCGCGTCATCGACGGCATCGCTTGCTGCCTGAGCGGCGCCGGCGCAGGCCGACTGGCCAGGAGAGATTAGGGGGGCGCAAGGTGGCGAAACGGTTCAGCAAGCAACAGGAACGAAGCTTGTTTCGCGAGTTGGAGGAATTTGTCCGTATGGCGCAGACGAGCCGGGCCCGCGAGATCAGCCCGTTCGTCGCCGACTTGAAGGACCGGCTGCTGAAGCATCTGGGGCGGGAAACGACGAATCGTGCGGCAGCCGGCAAATAGCAGAGGAGATGATACTGGTATGGCCAAACCGAAGGTGCTGCTCGACGAGCTGTTCATGCTGCGGAGCGTCGCTTGCCTCAGCATCCTGCTGCTGCACTGCATCGACCGCATTTATGACGATGCGGGCTCCGGGCTGCATATGTTCACCGTGCTGCTCACATTCGGCACACCGACGTTCGTGCTGATCTCGGAACTGATTTTGTCCCGCTCCTATCCCGAACGGACACCCAAGCGCTTCTGGGCGAAACGGCTGCAGTTTCTGCTGCTGCCCTACGTGCTGTTCGGCGTCTTCTATGCCGCGATGAAAGCGGCTGAACAAAGCGTGTCGGACGGAACGGCGTTCGCTCCGCTGTTCCGCGATCTGGCGCTGAGGCACGTGCTGTTGGGCGATTATCACGGCTACTTCATTATCATTATTTTCCAATTTTACTTGCTGCATATGCTGTTCCAACGCGTGATCGCCAAGCTTCATCCGGCGTTCGTACTGATCGGCGCGCTGTTGATCCAGGAGCTGTACCTGGCATTTTTCAACTTTACTTCCCCGATGGATATACCGAACGCGGCTTACATCTGGGACAAAGGGTACTGGCTGCCGTGCCTCGGCTGGCTGTTTTATTTTACCGTCGCCTACTATTGCGGCCGGCAGTACGACAAGATCAAGGAGTGGCTGCGCAGCCGCACGCTGACGCTGGGGTTGCTGACGATTGCTGCGGCCGCGCTGCCGGCCGGATTGCTCGCGAACGGGACGCTGCTGGCGGAATCGTCCAAACGCTTCGACATGCTGCCGTTTACGCTCGTGGCCGCCGCTTTCGTGCTGTCCTTGGCGCTTCGCCTGAAGCGGGTGCCGTCGCCGTTCGTCTGGATCAGCCGGTATTCGTTCGGCATTTATTTGTTCCACCCGCTATATTTGGCATTCCTGATCGTGGCGGTCAAAAAAGTGCCGATACTCGCGCACAATGTCCTTGGCGTCGTGTTCCTGTTCGCCGTGACGCTGCCGCTGTCGGTATTTTCCCTTTATGTGCTGAACAAGGTGAGCTGGGGGCCGTATTTGGTCGGCAAAGTCGGCATTGGCAGAGACGGGGAGGAAAAGCGGAAGAAAATAGTTGACACGATACATAATGTATCATATGATAGCGGTAAGATTTGATACATAATGTAACAACGGTAAAGGAAAGGAGCCTTCGTCATGAAAATTTGCCACCTGACATCGGTGCACCATTATCCCGATCCGCGCATCTTTTTCAAGCAATGCCGTTCGCTAGCCGCATTTGGCCATGAGGTTCATCTGGTAACGACCGGCGCGGAAGACGGCGAGCGGGACGGGGTGCGCGTGCACGGGGTCGCGGCGGCGAAAGGCGGCAGGCTGTCGCGGTTCACCGGGACGATGCGGCGCGTATACCGCGAAGCGATCCGCATCGACGCCGACGCGTATCACTTTCACGATCCGGAGCTGATTCCGGTCGGGCTGCTGCTGAAGCGGCGGGGCAAAGCGGTGCTGTACGACGTGCACGAAGACGTTCCGCGCGACATCATGCTCAAGAAGTGGATTCCGCGGCCGATTCGCGGCCTTGTCAGCGCCGGCGTCGCCCGGCTGGAGGCGTTTGCGGCGCGGCGGTTCGACGCTATCGTGACGGCGACGCCGAAGATCAACGAGCGGTTCCAGACGTACAACCCGCGTTCGGTCAACCTCAACAATTTTCCGCTGCTGGAGGAGTTGAAGTTTACCGGCGAATTTTCCGACAAACGTGATGATACAATTTGTTACGTCGGATATATTACGGAAATCCGCGGTATTTTCCAGATGGTGGAAGCCGTGGGCAAAGCGGAGGCGCGGCTGCTGCTTGGCGGCAAGTTTTCGTATCCGGAAGAGCGGCGGCGCGCCGGCGAGCTGCCGGGCTGGGAGCGGGTCGAGTATATCGGCTGGCTCGGGCGCGACGAAGTGGCGCGGACATTGTCCGCAGCCAGCGCCGGGCTTGTCGTGCTGCACCCGACGGATACGTTCGTCGAATCGCTGCCGGTCAAGCTGTTCGAATACATGGCGGCCGGCATCCCGGTGATCGCCTCGCATTTTCCGCTCTGGAAACAAATCGTCGAAGGAAGCGACTGCGGCATTTGCGTCGATCCGCTGAACGCGGACGACATCGCCTGGGCGATCCGCCGCATCGTCGCCAATCCGGAAGAGGCGCGGCGGCTTGGGCGCAACGGCAGGGAAGCGGCCGAACGGCGGTACAACTGGGAACAGGAAGCGCTCAAGCTGCGGCGGCTGTACGACCATTTGCAGGCGCGGCTCGGCGGCGGCGCGGAAACGAGCGGCGAAGCCGAACGGGAAGTTGCGGCGGTGTCCGCTTCGGCGCTGGAGCCGGGCGCCGCAACGGCCGGGCCGGCTCCGGCCAGTCCCGCCGTTACGGTGACGATTCCCGTGTTTAATGAAGCGAAGCACATTCGCGCCGCCCTGACGAGCGTGGCCCTTCAGGACTACTCCGGCCCGATCGAAATGGTAGTCGTCGACGGGGCTTCCACCGACGGCACGGCGGACATCGTCCGGGAAATCGCCGCCAGCCTGCCGCCTTCGCGCACGTTGCGGCTATTGCGCAACGAAAGCCGCCATATCCCGGTTTCGCTCAACATGGCTTGTGCGGCCGCCGGCGCCGACTTGCTGCTGCGGCTCGACGGCCATTCGATTGCGCCGCCGGGCTGGGTGCGCGAAACGGTGGCGACGCTGGCGCGGTTCGACTACAAAGGCGTCTGCGGCGGCAGATGGCAAATCGAACCCGGCGCCGATACGACGCAAGCGGCGGCGATTGCGGCCGGGGTCAGCCATCGCTTCGGCATCGGCGGCGCGTTATACCGCGTGCACGACGGCGGGGACAACGCGCTGCAGCATGTCGACACGGTGCCGTTCGGCTGTTTTGCGGCGGACGTCTGGCGCAAGCTGAACGGCTACGACGAAACGCTGCTTGCCGACGAGGACACCGACTTCAATTTCCGCGCGCGGCAAAAAGGGCTTCCGATGACGCTCAACCCGGCGATCGTGTTCCGCTATTTTGCCCGGCCGACGCTGCGTGCGCTCGGGAAGCAGTACGGCCGCTACGGCTTCTGGTCGGCCAAGTCGCTGCTCAAGCACAAGCGGCCGCCTTCGCCGCGCAAGCTGGCGCCGATCGGCCTGATTGCCGCGCTTGCGGCATTGACCGCGCTCGATGTCCGGCTCGGCGCCGCGCTGCTGCTGCTGTACGCGGCGGCCGCGACCGGCGCGGCATGCGCGGAAGCCGCCGCGCGCGGCCGCGGACTCGTGTTTGCCTTGCGCCTGGCCTGCGTGTTCCCGGTGCTTCATTTCGCTTACGGGTTCGGCAATCTCGCCGGCTACTTGTCGGCCCTCCGCCCGCGGTTCGGACGCAAGTCCCGCATGCCGCATGCGGAAAGCGTCAGCGCGCGAGGTCGTTCCTCCGAAAGCAACCTGTAATGCGGTTCGCCTTCCTTTCGCAAGGCGGCGTCCGTTACATCTGTGGGAGGCGATATTCATGATTACGCCCGCAACGACCATGCAAAACCGCCTCGAAGAAATTGCGGCACTGCGCTGCATCGGCATCATTCTGGTCGTGCTCGGGCATTCGTTTCCGGTCGATCCCGGATCCGGTTCCGTCTGGATTTACCGCTATATCGGCAGCATCGATATGCCGCTGTTCATGTGCATTTCCGGCTACCTGTTCCGGTTTACCGGAGGAGCGAACCGCGATTTTCCGCACTTCGTCCGCAAGAAGGCGGTATTGCTGCTGATTCCCTACTTTGTGCTCAGCACGATCGCCTTCGTGCCGAAAGCGCTGCTCGGGGAACTGGCGCTGAGACCGGTTGCGATGAATGCGGAAGCGTACGCGCACAGCATGCTTTTCCCGCTCGACAATGCCGTCATCTACTTCTGGTACTTGCCGACGCTGTTCCTGATCTCGCTCTGCGGGCCGCTGTTGATTCGCACGCTGGCTTCGCGCCTTGCGATTGCGGCGATGACGGCCGCGCTGGTCTGGCTCGATCTCGCCCACCCGCTGGGAGGAGTCAAGCTGCTCGATCTGGCGGGCGTCGCCAGCTACCTGATTTTTTTCTGGATCGGCTGCGTGCTGGCCGCTTACCGCGAAACATGCGATTCCCTGTTCAAGCGCCGGCTGACGTTGGCCGTTTCGTTCGTTGCCATCTTGCTGCTCCACCTGATCCGGTCTTACTGGCACGCGGCCGCAGTCGATTTGCTGCTGTCGCTGTGCGGCATCGCGCTGGCGTTTGCGTTCGGCAAGTTATACGCGAGCAAAGGCTACAAGCTGTTCGCCTATCTGGACGGATTTACGTTTCAAATTTATTTGTTGTCCTGGTACTTCCAGTCGTTCGTTGAAGTGGCGCTTCACCGCGTTCTGCATGCGCCCGTCCCGGTCGTCATGCCGGCCATGTTTGTAGCCGGTTTGCTGCCTCCGGTATGGATCGCCAGATGGGTGGCGAAGCATAAGCCCGCGCTGGGCGTGCTGATCGGGATGAAAACGAAAGCCCGGGCGAAACCCGTATATGAACGGGCGATCCCTTTATTGTTGAAGAAGGAGTAGCGGCCATGTTGATTGCGCTGATGTATCACGACGTGCTTGCCGGCACGGAAACAAGCGGCTTTGCGGGTGCGGACGCCGACAGCTACAAGCTGACCGGCGCGTTGTTCCGGTCGCATCTTGCCGCGATCGGCCAGACGTCCGGAACGAAACCGCTGACCGCAACCGGCCGTTTGCTCCACAGCGGCGATTGGGCGGCCCATACGCGCGAAACCAGGCATCGCGTGTTGTTCACCTTCGACGACGGCGGCATTAGCGCGTATTCGCTTATCGCCGATCGGCTCGAGGAGAAAGGCTGGCGCGGCTGCTTCTTCGTCACGACCGATTATATCGGCCGACCCGGCTTTCTGACGAAGGCGCACATTCGCGAGCTGCATGTCCGCGGGCATACGATCGGCGCTCATTCCCGCTCGCATCCGGGCCGGTTCGCCGATTGCGGCGAGCAGCGGCTGCTGGCGGAGTGGGGCGGCAGCGCCGGGGCGCTGGCCGACATCGTCGGCGAAGCGGTGCTGGCGGCCTCGGTGCCCGGCGGCCATTACGCCCGCCGCGTGGCGATCGCCGCCGAAGCGTCGGGCATTCGCGCGCTGTTCACGTCCGAGCCGACGGTGTCGCTGACGCAAGTCGGCGCTTGTACGGTCATCGGCCGTTACGCGGTCAAACGGCAGACGTCGGCGGCCGAAGCGGCCGCCATCGCGGTCGGCCGGGAGCTGCCGCGACTGCGTCAGTACGCGCTGTGGAACGCCAAAAAAGTGCTCAAGCTGGCGTTCGGTCCCGTTTATCTGAAAGCGCGGAAAACGTTTCTGGCTTCCAAATAGCGCCGCCACCGCGGTAGAAAGCTGAGTGTCCCATGTGGGCGTTCCTTACCCAATACCGTTTGGCCGCGATGACGGCGGCAGCGGTTGCGGCGCTATTGGCGGCGCTGCTGATGAGCAAACATACGGACGGCGCCGTCCCAGCGGGCGAGCCGGTCAAATCGGCGAGCACCTTCTACACCGCCGCTAAAATAACGGCCGCCCGCGACAATATCGCCCAGTTCGCATGGGCCCGCAGCATGCGCGACGCCGCCGTCGCCAAGGCGGACCGGTACGCGGCGCTCGGCTACGAGTTTCTGTGGAGCGTCATTACGCCGCAGAGCGTGCCGCGCAGCTATGCCGTGAACGAGGAAGCGGGCAGCCCGGTCGCCGGGCACGACATCGACGCTTATGGCGACTATCCGTACCAGACCGACCCCGCCGGCAACCCGTGGAAAATCGTCGACCCGTCCAGCGGCTATCAATTTCCGACCAACGACTATGCGGCTTATTACCAAAGCGGTCTAAACGACAGCGGCCTGTTCGACCCCGCCCTGGCCGATCGCAGCTTGCTGGTCAATACGCTGTATCCGGACAAAGGAGCAGACTGGGGCGTCGACGACGGCAGCGGTTGGACCGACGGGGACGGCAACAAGTTCATGTTCGTCGCTTATTACAACCACTGGGGAGTCTGGCGCGATTTTGTCGAACCCGCGCTGACCAGCCTGCGCGACGCTTATTTGTACACCGGCAACGACAAATACGCCCAGGCCGGGCTCGTCATGCTCGACCGCATCGCCGATGTGTATCCGGCAATGGACGTGTCCGCTTACAAGTGGGAGGACGGGTACAAAAACTCGCACGGCTTGACCGGCCAGGGCAAAATTCTCGGCTCGATCTGGGAAGGGCTGTTCATTCGCGAAGTAATCGCCAGCTACGACGCGTTCTTCCCGGCGCTGCGCGACGATGCGGCGGCGGTCGCCTTCCTGAAGGCGAAGGCGCGCACGCTGCGCCTCGATTCGGCCAAGGCGGACGCTCGGCAGATCAAGCTCGATGTCGAAAACGGGCTGCTCCGGCAAATTTATCCCGCCGTGCAGAAGGCGCAAATTTACGGCAACGTCGGCTTTCATCAAAGCGCGCTGGCGATGGCCGCCGTCGTGCTGGACGATCCGGCGGAGAGCAAGAAGTGGATCGATTTTATTTTCCAGACGGGCGGGTTAAAAGGGGGCGGCAGAAGCGGCTACGTTGTGACGGGCGGAGGCCTGGCGCAGACGCTCGTCAGCGAAGTCGACCGCGACGGCTACGGCAGCGAGGCAAGCCCCGAATACAACTCGTATTGGCTGTCGAGCATCAAGGCGGTCGCCGACATTCTGGAAGGGTATAAACGGTACAAGGCCGTCGATTTGTACGGCCATCCGAAATTTCGCAAAATGTTCGGCGCCATGATCGACCTGATTATGGTCGGCCGGTTTACGGAGCAGATCGGCGACTCCGGATCGGTCGGCAATCCCGAATTGAAAATCGACAAGCAGCTGCTGGTCAAAGGGTTCGAAAAATACCGCGACCCGGTGCTGGCGCAGGCGGCATACTTTGCCAACGGCAACAAAACGAGCGGGCTGGTCAACGACATTTTCGCCTCCCGTCCGGACGAGCTGGAGCAAGCTATCGCGGCTGTCGTCAAGGAGCGCGGTTCGCTGAACTTGGCGAGCGTCAACCTGACCGGCTATGGCTTCGCCGCTTTGCGCGACGGCGCAACCGTATCGTCGCGCGACCGCAGCGCGGCCGGGGCAGATCGACAGCGCGACTTGTGGATGTACTTCGGCCGCAACGGCACCTCGCATGCGCACCGCGATTCGCTTAGCATCGGCTTGCATGCGTTTGGGCTCGATTTGGCCCCGGATATGGGGTATCCGTCTTATGCCGACAACAACGAGCTGTTGAAATATTGGGAAGGGAACACGATCAGCCACAATACCGTCGTCGTCAATCGTTCGCAGCAGCTTGGCAACCAGTGGACCGCGCTGCCGCAACACTACGACGATACGGGCATGGTGAAGCTGATCGATGTCGAAGCGCCGTCCGTTTACGCCGGCGTGTCGATGTACCGCCGCACGTCCGCGCTGATCCGGGTGGACGACGCGAACTCGTATGCGGTCGACTTCTTTCGCGTCCAGGGCGGCAGCGATCATCACTACAGCTTCCATGCCGCCGAAGCTTCCGCCGTGGCGACGGAGCATCTGTCGCTGACGAAGCAGGCGGGCGGCACCTATGCGGGAAGCGCCGTTCCTTATCGCGACCAGGCGTTCAACCGCGGTTCGACCAGCGGCTTCAACTACTTGACCCAGGTGCAGCGCGACAACGCGCCTTCGTCTTCGTTCAGCATCGACTGGACGATCAAGGACACGCGCGGCGTGCTGCTTAAAACGGCGGCGGACCCGGTTCATTTGCGCATGACGATGCTTGGCCCTGTCGACGACGTGGCGCTGGCGTCCGGCGAACCGCCGCAGAACAAGCCGGGCAACCCGGCCGGCCTGCCGTTCGTCATTGCGCATCGCGGAGGGACGAATGTGAGCAGCGCGTTTACGGCGGTGTTCGAGCCGTATCGCGGCAGCCGGTTCGTGCGCAGCGTTGCCGCCGCCGTTGTGAAGCGGGACGGCCGGCCGGTGGCGGATCTGGAAGCGCGGGCGGTCAAAGTGACGCTTGCCAGCGGCCGCGTCGATTATGTCGTCAGCGCGCTGCAGTCCGATGTTCTGTACACAATCGACGATAAAGTGCAATTCCAGGGCTCCTTCGGCGTTTATGCGGAAATGAACGGCAAACCGGCGTACGGCTACGTCGGCGACGGTACCCGGATCGGGCCGCTGGCGGCGCCGTATGTGACGACCGAAGCGCCGGCGCTGACCGGCACCGTTGTTGCTTTTACGAAGGAGCTGGCGACGAGCAACGCCGTGACGGTCGCCTTCGACCCGGCGCCCGGCGGCGCATCGCCGGAAAGCTTGCTGACGCGCAAGCCCGGCGTTTACGCTTCGCTCATCGTCGACAACGATCGGCAGCGCAACGCCGTTTATGCGGTTCGCGGCATGAAGGCGGCCGGCGAGGGCGGCGTGTATTCGCTCGATATCGGCGACGCGACGCTGGTTCGCGCCTGGCGCAACCCGGGCGATTTTGGCGCCGGATTCGTGTACGACATCGACGCCGGGGCGAAGCTTCGCCTGCCGCTGTCGGCCGAACGTTCGGCGCTGCCGGGCGGCGCCGGCGGCGAATAGCCGGCGGGCAAGGGTTAAGATAGGCGGCAACACCATCATTCGATCGCGGAGTTGATCCCATGACCATGCGGCGTTTAAAGAAATGGCTGCGGTACCGGCGCGACAGCCTGCAATGGACGTTTCGCAAAATGCGGCATTTCCGGCGGCGCTACCAGCCGCAGCTGACCCAGATCCCCACGTATGACGGTTCGGGGCAAACCGTACATCCTTGCGTGCTTTTTTTTCCGGAATCGTGGAAAGGGTATCGCTATTGGATGGCGTTTACGCCGTATCCGGACGGCAACGACCAGTTCGAAAATCCGTCCCTCGTCGTTTCGGGCGATGGCGTTCGTTGGTTCGTCCCTCCGGGCTTGCACAATCCGATCGTCGATACGCCGGGGGAGGCGGTCGACTTCCTGTCCGACCCGCATATTATGGTGCACGACGACGTCATGTACCTGATCTATCGCGAGCAGCTGCGCAGCGTGTCGCCGCCCGAAGAGCGCTGGTTCATGCTGACCTCGCGCGATGGCGTGTTGTGGGGAGAAAAGCGCGAGCTGTTTCGTTTTGAGAACAGCATCCATGTGTCGGCGTGTATGCTGCATGACGGCAAGCGGTTCGTGCTTTATTACGTCACTTACGGGCTGCGACGGTTCTATGCGATCGAGCGACGCACCTGCGCAGGCGATCCGACGGACGGCGCGAACTGGTCAGACCCGCAGCGGGTTGAGCTGGAGGGGCTGGAAAAAGGCGTCGATCCGTGGCATATCGAAGTGTTCCTGCAGCCGGAAGGGACGTGGGATATGCTGCTGACGACATGCACGGGCATCGGCGGCGTGGGCGGCCGGCTGCATTACGCCGCGAGCCGGGACGGTTTGTCGTGGCGCACCACGGAGCAGCCGTTTATCGAGCCGACGCATGCGTTCGACAGCCACTGGCATTACAAGGCGACCATGGTGCGCGTGCGCGAAGGCCGCTACAAGCTGTGGTATTCGGCCATGAGCGTACGAGGTACGTGGCACACGCTTTATTTGCAGGTTGTCAAACAAGGCAACTCGCTGGTGCCGGTGTCGAGGTGAGGGGGGAGTGAAATAAGCCATGTTTTATGGCTTATTTCGCTCCCAATGGGCAGTCGCTGCAAAATAGCCAGCGACTTCACTGGCTATTCGCGGCAATCTGCCCGGATTGCTGCCGTTTGGTCCCAATAGCCAGTGTTTTCGCTGGCTATTTCCGACGAGAGGGGCGAAATCGGGCAAATAAGCTATTTTTTATGGCCTATTTAGCCTTAGTCGCACGATGAGGCACGGTGAAGTGTTTGTGCGGCACGTTTTCCATGGCATGAAGCGTTGCCGCTGGAGTGTTTCGTGGAAGGGAGGGAGCCGTTTGGCGATTGGGATCATGCCGCTTGCGGAGGCGGATGTCGGCGGCGTGCAGCTAATGCTGCAGGCGTCGATCCGGCCGGAGGTGTTCCGGTATACGATTTATTCGTGCCCGGGCTATAGCGACTATTTGCGCGCGCAGACCCGGCTGCCGGCAGCGATGTCCGAAACACTGCTGTTCGGCGTTTACCGGGACGGCGCCTGTTGCGGCTTTGCCGAATGGCGGCGGAACGGCCGGTTGCTGCATTTGAACAACGTGTTCGTCGTAGAAGCGGCAAGAGGCGCGGGATACGGCGATTTGCTGCTGGCGCACGGCGTTCGGTTAGCCGGCGAGCTTGGCTGCGACGCGATGACATTGGACGTGTTCGCTTGGAACGAGACGGCGATCCGTTGGTATGCGAAGCGGGGATTCCGCTTGACCGGCGCGACATTCTGGCATGTAGCCGACAGCCGGTTTGCGCAGGAACGGGCTCAAGTGCGGGAGCCGCTGCCTTGGCGGATCGATGCGGCAGTGGTTGTGCGCGATTATGCGTTCGCGGAAGCGCAGCACCGTGCTTACGGTTTCTCCGCGTTTACCGCCGAGACGTCGTCCGGCCGCCACACGGTGGGACGAATCGGCAATAGCGTGTTCCGCATCCGTGCGGATTCGGATGAAGTCGACGAGCAGCTCGCCGGCGGGCTGGCCGCACTCGATCCGCGTCGCGAGCTGCTTGTGTTGTCGCCGGGCGAGAAGCTGCCCGGATGCGTATCGCTTGGCGCCAGTTATGCGATGCGTCGCGAGCTAGGGGAGCGAGTAGCCGGTAATCTCCCTTTCATATAAGTTTGCGCTCCAGAAGCCCGCGTCAAAGCGTCCCTGCAAGACGAATCCCAGACCGGCATAGTATGAATTCAGGCTAGGGTTGTCGGCCATGCAGTCGAGGCGAAGCCAGCTTTTTCCCTTGGCCTGCACATAACGTTCCGCGTGGCGAATGAGCTCGCAGCCGATTTTTTCTCCCTTGCGTTTGCGTGAGACGCATAACCGATGAACATGCCCTGCGTCCTCGTGAAATTGCTCGCCCCATATTTTCTCATAGGTCCAGTGGACGGAGAAGCAACCGACGAGTTCATCCCTCAGAGCCGCGACGAACACTTCATGATCTCGGACAAATGCTTCAACCATTTCGCGTTCGAAGCTTTCGACGCGCCATTGCCAGAAGCCATGCGCCGCATGGATCCATTGCGCCGCTTCAATAAGAAGGGAGCGGATACCGTCCACGTCTTCAACGGAAGCCTTGCGGATCACGAGCGATTCGGAAGGCTCCCGTCTCCAGTCATGCTCCAGCCTCGACGCAGTTTCAATCGCGCGCTCCTCCCCGTGAAGCTTTGCGACCAGATGCAGAGCTGCGTCAATGCCCGCCGTAACGCCGGCCGATGTAATGATTTTGCCATTGTCCACGTATCGGATGTTCTCGATCAGTGTCGCGCTCGCCGGTGCGGCCTCCATTAGCAAATTCATGGCCCGCATATTGGTGGTCGCACGTTTTCCTTCGAGCAGTCCTGCTTTGGCGAGCAGCAGTGCCCCCGTACAGACGGACAGCGTAAATGCGGCCCGCCGGGAAGTTTCGTTGATCCAGCCGGTTAACTTCTCATTATGCATTTCCTTGCGAGACCCCCAGCCTCCCGGAACGATCAGGATGTCCGGCGTCGGACACTCGGATGAAGCGAACGTCGGCACAATCGTCAAGCCGCTGATTGTCCTGATCGGCCTATTGGATTCCAGGGCGACCGTATAAACTCGAAAGTCTTGCCCCCAATTGCTCGCCACCGCGAACACATCGAATGGTCCCGTTACGTCCAAAGCATCCACTTGCTCATATACCAGCACCGCTACGTTTTTTGCTGCCCCCATCCGGGCACCCTCCTCGAAATATAGAAAAAGCATCTGGTTAACAATCAACCAAATGCTTTGCCCAGGCGAACGGCTTATGTGACGGATGCGCTCCCCCGTAGTTATCTACGTTCTCGCCAGTTACGCATCCCTTATATTTACTGCTTATTATATGACGATTGAACGATGGAGATCAACATCAATTTTCGGAATATTCGATTTTCAATCGAAATTCTGCTTTGCAGGTTGCCGTGGAGGGAGCTGTTGCGGTCTTCTTTGACGTTATCGTTCAACACAATAAGAATGGTAGAAATGTCCGGCTATCATCAAATTGGACATGAAAAGATCAGAGATGTAACAAGTGTATATATCTTCCACTATGAGCGCTGTCCTACAATAAATAGGCAAGCCTACATAATGAGAGGAGAATAGAAGACCTTGAGAAGACAACTGAGTTGGGTATTGGCAATCGTTTTGTTCCTCGGCATTTTGAATGCGGGGCTGCCCGGTTCGGGCGGCGGAGCTCGCACGGTCTACGCGGACGCCCCGGTGACCGCTGCGACGTATAAAATTCCCGTAACTCCGACAATGGTCAAGAACGAATCGGCTTATGGCGATCCATCTAAGCTGTTCGATCAACAGACCGTCGCCGGTGATCCGAAAGGCGGCACAGGCGGTGCGGCTGACAGCAGTTTTTGGTTCGGCTATTGGGGCGCGGCTACGGAATCTGTTTTCACCAATTATCCGGCTTATGCGTACATCGATCTCGGACAGACGTATAAGTTAACCGACGTCTATCTTCGGGATCGGGATACGAAGGGCGATTTTACCGTATATACCGGGACGCCGGCCGGCAGCGGCAACTGGACGGAGCAGTTCACAGACGATCTGTGCGATGTCAGTTGCAGTACATATAGCAGTTATGCATGGAAAGGCCACACGATCGACAATGTCGAAACCAGATATGTCCGGTTCAAGATGGCAAGCCGTGATTCTGCGGTATCCGAAATCGTGCTATACGGCATCCCGGTTCCAGCCAAAGTTCCGCTCTCACCCGCAATGGTGACGAACGAATCGGGTTACGGCGATGCGACGCGGCTGGTCGACGAGCAGGCAACCTCCGGCGACCCGCTGAACGGAGCGGGCGGCGCGCCGAACAAGTTCTGGTTCGGCGCATGGGAAGAATCGTACAACCCGGCCAGCACGTCGTACCCTGCGTACGCGTATATCGATCTTGGCCGCAGCTACAACTTGAGCCATATTTTCCTGTATGATTACAACGATCCCGGCGCTTGGGACAATGCGAGCGCTTCCTTCAATGTATATACCGGTTCTCCCGGCAGTTGGACCCTTGCGTTCGATGCGACGCATAGCGGCTCAAGCTCGGGCTGGTTGAGTCGAAGTCTGAACGGCGTCGTTACCCGCTACGTGCGCGTGGAAAGCTTGCGGCTGGCGGCGGTCATGTCTGAAATCGTATTATACGGCTCCCCCGCCGAGGCGGTGCTGCCGCCGCAAATTCCGCTTAACATCTCGATGGTGACCTACGACGTCGCAGGGGCGATGAACGCCTATACGCTTGTCGACGATCAGAGCGCCGTCGGAGACCCGCTGCGCGGATCGACCGTCAGCGACTGGAGCAAGCTGCACGCCTGGACCGACTGGAGCGGCAACGCATATATCAATCTGGGCCAGAATTATATGATCGACAATCTGTTTCTCGGAGACTACACGGGAACCGGCACCGTCAACATCTACACCGGCAGCGGCGATCCGGTCGTCTGGACGCAGGTTGATTCCGATATGCTGAACAGCTACGGCGCATGGAACAGGCATCGGATCGGCGTGACGGCGCAGCATCTGCGAATCCAGAAGCTCGGCGGCGGCCAAATCTCGGAAATCGTGCTATACGGCACGCCGGTTCCGAAGCCGATCCTGCTGTCGGACACGATGGTCCACAACATATCCGGCTATACCAATCCGACGCTGATGGTCAATCAGCAAGCGCAAGCCGGCGACCCGCTGAACGGCAGTCTGCCCGGTGCCGCAGACGCTGTGGCAGCGGCGAACGTAACGACGACTTCTTATCCGGCAGACGCCTATATCGATCTCGGATCTCCGTATGTGATTACGAATATCGCTTTGCTGGATGGAGACGACCTTGCCGCGAGCGGGCAGGGCGTACAAGTGTATGCCGGCACTTCTCCCGGCAGTTGGGATGCCCAGCCGCTGTTCACCGACCGGATGCTGAACCGCGCTCAATGGAATATGCACCCGGTGTCTGTCACTACGCAATATGTACGGGTTGTGAAAACGAGCAGCAAGGCGAATTTTTCCGAAATTGTCCTGTATGGCACCCGAGTCGGCGGCGCGTTGAAGGATGAAACGCCGCCGTCCGCCGTCACCGATCTGACAACGACCGCTGTCGGATCGATCGCGGCGACGCTGCAATGGACGGCGCCGGGCGACAGCGGCACGGCAGGCACGGCTGCATCGTACGAGGTGCGCTACAGCACGTCGAACATAACGGCCGACAACTTCTCCGGCGCCACGCTGGCCACGAACGCTCCCGCTCCGCTCGGCGCCGGCACGAAGCAAACGATGACGATCAGCGGGCTCACACCGGAGACAACCTACTATTTTGCGCTCAAAACGAAAGACGGCGCAGGCAACATATCCGCATTGTCGAACGTCCTCTCGAGGACAATGAATGCCGTGGATAACACCGCTCCCGGCGCTGTAACGAACTTGGCCGCAGCCTACGTATCGGGCAATGCGGTGCGCCTGACATGGACCGCTCCCGGCGATGACGGCGCGACGGGCACGGCGACAAGCTATGCGCTGCGCTACAGTACATCGGATATAACAACGGGCAGCTGGACTTCCGCGACCGTCGCCGGATTCGTGCCGATTCCCGCAGCCGCCGGCAAGCAGCAATCCGCCTGGGTGTACGGGCTCAATCCGTCCACGTCATACAAGTTCGCTATTCGGGCAACCGATGAAGCAGGCAATGTCGCGGATCTATCCAACACGGCAGATGCAACAACGACTGCGCTGGCGGCAAGCACGAAGCTGGACTTGTCGAATGTTCCGATTATTAACGAGGTCGCGCACGGCGACGCATCGAAGCTGTTCGATCAGCAGACAGCGTCCGGAGATCCGCGCGCCAGTATGGGTGGAGCCCTCGGCACAGACGATCCTTCGACACGGTGGGAGCTTGGCTCGAGCGATATCTACTTGCCTGCTTCGGCGGTGATCGATCTTGGCGTCGAGACGGAAATATCCGATATCTACGTGTACGACGGCAACGGCAGCAGCGTCACCAACGGACCGTTGACGCTGTCGGCGGGCGATCCGTTCAACTGGCAGCCACTGACCACAGACTCGCTGACCGGTTATCAACAGTGGAACAGCCACCCGGTGAAGGCGACTACGCGCTACCTGCAGGTGAAGCGCACGACGAAAGGCGCCGACGCCGTCGAAATCGTCATTTATGGCACGAGGCTCGGCACGCCGGAAGCGCAGCCCCAGCCGGCCGCTCAACCGCCACTTCCGACAATGGATCAGTTGATCGGTATCAATGCCTTTATTGACGATCGGAAAGACAGAATGCAAGTCGCCGGCTTCGTCCGCGAATATCACAATTGGGACTGGGACGAAGGCGATTTGGCGCACTGGGGTACCATTCATACCGATTATCCCGGGTATCCGAACAATTTGAACAAGTTCAATCCGACATATGCCAGCAGCGGAGGCTGGAATTTCGACGCTTATTATAACGACTTGAAAACTTTGGGCATTACCGTAAGTCCCGCAATCAAGGAAAGCGTAAGCTGGATGACGATTTCAAAGCACAACAAACCGATCGACTCCGGGCAGAGCGCGCTGGACCCGGCCTCATATGCGGCGCATGGCGATCACATGTTCCAATATGCAGCCCGTTACGGCAGCACGGCTGTCGCTGACAGCAAGCTGAAGCTGGCCGCAGATCAGCCTCGCAGCTCGGGGCTCGGCACGTTGCAGTACTTCGAGGACTGGAACGAGCAGGACAAATGGTGGGAAGGCCGCAATTCGTTTTTTACGCCTTATGAGTACGCAGCGATGGCCAGCGCGGACTATGACGGCGATCAGCGGCGAATGGGCGAAACGTTTGGCGTGAAAAACGCCGATCCGAACGCCAAGCTGGTTATGAGCGGACTTGCCGATCCGAACCTCGATTACATCAAGGCGCTCAAGTTCTGGTCGGACTGGAATCGCGGCGGCAGTGTGCCTTTCGACGTGATCAACATTCATCACTACAGCAACAACGGCACCGACCAGACAACCGGCACGGTGGGCATCAGCCCGGAGGCGGACAATCTGAAGACGCTCCTGCAGAAGTTCGTCGACTACCGCGATCGGTACATGCCGGGCAAGGAAGTATGGATTACCGAATTCGGCTACGATATTAACGCGATGTCCGTGCAGCGGGCGCCGGCGATCGGGAACAAATCCGCGCAGGAAGTGCAGGGCGAGTGGCTGGTCAGATCGTATCTGGCGGCATCCGCGGCCGGTATCGACAAAGCGTCCATGTACATGCTGCGCGATGTCAACCCAAACAGTACAACCAAGTTCGACAGCGCCGGGCTGACGAGCACCCTGGACACTCAAGAGGTGCCGAAAATTTCCTGGTATTACGTCTATACGCTCAAAAATCAACTGACCGGCATGCGTTACGATAGCGAAGTCGCATCCGACAACGGGAATGTGCGCATCTACAAATATGTGAATGACGCCAATAATAAGGATGTATACGTGCTTTGGGCGCCGACCAGCAACGACACCGTCGTGACGGATTACACGCTCGCACTGGAAAATGCGGGCACGAGCGTCAGCCTCGTCACTATGGAAGAGGGCGATACCGACGGCGTGACATCGGCGTTGACGGTCGCAGGTGGAGCCGTCAGCGTGGACGTTAGCGAACGCCCGGTTTTCGTCGTCGTCGACAAATCGTCCGCGAACAACGGCGGCAGCAACAACGGCGGCAGCAACAACGGCGGCAGCGACAATGGCGGCAGCGACAACGGCGGCAGCAACAACGGCGGCAGCAACAACGGCGGCAGCAACAACGGCGGCAGCAACAACGGAGGCAGCAACAACGGCGGCAACACGACTGAGAAAGTCGAAGCTGTGCCGACCGCTTCGTCTGCTGAACCGGTTGTGACCCACGGGTCCGTGCAATTGAAGCCGCAATCGAATGCTCAAGGCGCAGTCGCCGTCCAACTGACGGCGGACGAAATAGGCCGGGCGCTTGCCGGCGCGGCGGGCACGCTGACTGTCGGCGTAGCGCCTGTGGCGGACACCAGAAAGATCAGCATCTCGCTTCCAACAAACGCCTTGACTTCCTCGCCGCCTGCTGTGGCGTTCAATACCGGTCTGGCGGAGGTAACCTTTCCGGCCGCCGAATTGAAGCGAATGATCGGGGGCAGCGATAGTCATGCTGCGTTAGAGTTGACCGTGGAACAAATCGATCCTGCGTCGCTGCCCGCCGCAGCACGCGAACAGATCGGATCCCGCCCTGTTGTCGATCTGAAGTTGACGCTGGGCGGCACCCCGGTGTCCCGTTTCGGCGAAGAGGGCGGAAACGGCGTGCAAGTACGCATCCCGTATGTATTGCAGCCGGGCGAGGCGGCGCACAATGTCATCATTTACTATATCGCTAACGATGGCACGCTTTCGGTCGTCACGAACGGCCAGTTCGACGTGGCAACGGGAACTGTAACATTCGACGTGCGGCACTTCAGCTATTATGCCGTTGCGTATAGTGTCGCGATGTTCGACGATCTTGCCGGCGCGCCTTGGGCGCAGACTGCTATCGAGGCGCTCGCTGCGCGGGGCGTTGTCGAGGGCAAAGGCTCATCGCTATACGATCCGCAGGGCAGCGTTACTCGTGCGGAATTCGTGACGATGCTTGTCCGGACATACGGCTGGCAAGCCGGTTCTGATTCCGGACCAGACTTCTCGGATGTCACCCCCGGCGAATGGTATGCCGATGCGGTGAATACGGCTGCCGGCCTCCGTATCGTTCACGGGCGCGGGAATGGAACGTTCGGCGTGAATGACCCGATTACACGCGAAGAAATGGCGCTGCTGCTCGCAAGGGCGCTGCAGCTTGTACACGGCGGCGTGTCCGGCTCGTCAGGCGTTGCGGCGTTTGGCGATACCGCGGCCCTGTCCGCGGAATCCGCGAGCGCGATCGCAAGCGTTGCCAGCGCAGGGTTGATCAACGGTTTCCCGAACGGTCTGTTTGAGCCGGGCGAACATGCTACCCGTGCGCAAGCCGCAACCGTGCTTTACCGGGCATTGGGCAAGTAGTCCGCTATATTCATGGTGACCACCCAGCCCGCTTCTTTGTCGAAGCGGGCTGGGTACTGTTTAATCGAAATTCTGCTTTACAATCGAACGTATATTCGCTATATTGGTCTTGGGCATTATTTCCAAGGTGGGAGTGGTTACGTAGTGGCCGAAACAGTCAAAGCGAAAATTGAAAATTCCCTCACCGTTTTGTTAGTTTCCGATTTGGAGAAATCAATGAAATATTATGAAGAGGCTTTGGGATGCGAGGTCAATGAACATTGGGCCATTCGAGATCATTTCGGTTTAGGGTTTAAATTAGTGCAAGCCACGAACATTGAACATGTCAGACCCAACCATGGAACGTGGAATACATATGCTTATGTAAGAACCCATGATGAGCTGGATGCTTTATATCTTGAATTAACAACCAATGGCGCAATTATTGTGTCCGAACTCCAAATAACCGAACACGACTGGGGGACTTGGAAAGACTTTTCTGTTCGGGACCCGGACGGATACGTAATAGGCTTCGGCTCGGGAAATAAAACCAGCTGAAGCGACTGCTCATTTCCGTATCCTATTAGCAACTGTTGCTTAATCCGAATGGAAAGAGGCAGAGCCGAATCCGATAGCGGAACACTCGTTGAGCCTATAGAAGATTTTGGCGGATGCGGTTTGAAATTTTGGTTTAACGACCCTGATGGGAATAGGTTTCATATTTGGAAAGATCCGACTAAGATGAAGGGGACCTTCTGAACAAACGGCAACGATCTTATAAAAGGGGCAGTATTGCCGCGGCAGCTGATCATTTGGAATTAATGGTAAATATTAACAAAAAGAAGATTGCTAGCTAATATGAATGGCAAGAAGAGTTAAACAAGCTCCTGGTATAGATTTTCTGCATCTTTCAGCAGATCAGGTATCCAGGTTTCTGATCCGGGGATAATAGCTGTACCTCCGTAAACAAGCCAACGCAGTGTCTTAATCAGCCAACATAACCCCCCAATTCGCAATTGCCAGATCAGATGATCCAATGGAACATCCGTTACTTCGAGGAATGCTGCAACCATTTCTTCTCGGGAAAGGTTACTCCAAGCGTATGCTTCCGTGATCAAGCAGTACAGGTCACCAAGATGAGGGCTTAAATATGCAATGGACCAATCAATCGGCATGATGCCATTGTCTTGAATCAACAGGTTCTTTGCGTGATAGTCATGATGCACGATCGAGGATGGTACCATTCGATACAGTCTATCCAAATGGTGCGGAAACACTTTTTTGAGTTTGAATAAAACATTGGCTTCTGCCAACGGATTCGATTTCAACAGATCATCATGCAGTTCCAGAAAACTTTCCATTGAAACGGAGTAAGTGTCAACGACTTTTTTAGGGAGCCTCCATTCCAGGTTGGCAGTTGCGCGCATCCGTAGTCTTGCCAATTCCCTTGATGCCTCAAGAAAATGAGCGGGTTGCGGTTGCTGTTCCAAATTTTTATCCCCCGCATCCTCCATGATCATTACTGCGCTATCCTTCCGTCGAACAAATTCAACAATCCGTGGGGCTTTGATTTGTAAAGGATGCACTAAATCCCGGTAAATCTCTGCTTCTCCCGCCATCTCACTCCCGCCCCATTTCATTATGCGTGTTTCACCTGTTGCCAACTTTACTCTGTAAACTTCCGATAGAGCCCATTTCCTCAACAAAGACCATTCAGTAACCTCATTCAGCAAGGGGATCATGGAGCAATAATCCGAAAAGCGTGTTGGAAGCATTCCAGCATTCCTCCTCATACGATGTTCCTACGAAACACATTTTTACATATATGGTGAAAAAGATATAGACTTATAATTCTCCGTTTGGTATGATGTCAAATAAGGTCTTGAAAAATTTCAGGACTCTTTTTTTATGCGCAAACAGTGAAGGCCATCCCCCCAAAGGATGGCCTTCAAACTTACCGATAAGGATTGTGCGGTGAACCCTGAGCAGTGCGAAGAACGATAATCCCATACGAGTTTCCCCTTTCTCATTTTTGCTATATACACGATTTGCCCGGTGTGATAATGGATTTCTCTCACATGAGCAATCATTAAGTTAAGTGTTGTTGACTGGTTGTTTATTTGGCTATATGTAAGGGGCGGTTTGTCGAGAAAAGTCTCAAACTCCTTCTCTCTGTCTCTCGTGTCCGGTATTACCTCAATCGCAATATCCATGTGCACACCTCACATTTCCTCGTTCGGCTGGGGCGAATAGGCCATGAAAAGTGGCTTATTTGCTTCATTTCGGCCGTCTCCTCCAAAATAGCCAGTGAAAACACTGGTTATTTGGGCGAAACCGCGCCAATCCGGGCAGGTGGACACGAATAGCCAGTGAAATCACTGGCTATTTTGAGTCGACCGCCCATTTTTGACCCAATAGGCCATAAAAGATGGCCTATTTCGCAACCCCCTTGCACTTCCTGCTGTCAACCGCACCTCCATGCTCCCGGCCAAATGTGCAAATAAGCACATCTGCGCTTTCCATTTCGAACACTGCGCCGATACGCGCTGCGACTTCCACCCGACGCCGCAGCTCCTCGCGCGAACGCGAAACTTTTGCCGCTGCCCCGACTGTCCCTTTCGATTGTGCGGGTGACCGGCGACTGGGTTGTTGCATATGTTACAGATGACCAGGAAACTGCCTGAGAGGAGCAGCGTCATGAAAAAAAACAAAGGAGTTCCGCGAAAACGCCCTGCCGATAAAAACCGCCCCATCCGATATGATGCCAATACGCTGGAACTGCAATGGTTGGACCAGGAAGATGCCGACAAGGAAGCAAAAGCGTATAAAGGACAAGTCGGGCGGGAGCAAGATCCGGCAACCGCTGAGGAGCGCCAGCCGGAAGTGTCGCTGCATCGCGCGAATTCGACATCCCGGCGTTCGCCCGTTTATAAGCCGGCATTTCGCGTGGCCAAAACGGATCGTCGGTTTCAAGCCGAGCGGTTGCCGGCTTCCTTGCCGCTCGACAGAGTCGACCCGTTCCCGGAGACGCTGGGGCCGACGTCTGCGGAGGAGACGGAGCTTCTCGTCAAACTGATCGAGCAAGCGTCGGAACCGGAGCCGGAGCCGGAGTCGCAACAGCAGCATAGCGAGGAGCTCGCCAAGCTGCTGGAAGAGAGGGAGAAGGAGATCAAAGCGCCGGCGGTCGTGTTCACCGACGATCTTGCCGACGAAGGCATCACCACGGAAAAAATCGCCCCCGGCGCCGTAACGCGCGAGAAGCTGCGGCCGGGCAGCGTGGACACGGCGGCGCTGGCCGACTACGCGGTGGACGGCGACAAGCTGCGCAATCGTGCCGTGACCGGCGGCAAAATCGCCTGGCAGTCGGTGGAGGAACGGCATTTGCTGGACGGTTCGGTTACCGGCGAGAAGCTGCGCGACCGCTCCATTACGGGCGATAAACTGACGGACGGAAGCGTCACGTCGGAGAAGCTGGCCGACAAAACGATCGATGCAATGAAGATCGCCGATCAATCGATCCAGGCGAAACATTTGCAGCTTGGCATCATTACGACCGAACTGCTCGCCGATCAATCGATCACCTCGGAAAAAATCAAAAACGGCACGATTTCCGGCAACAGTCTCGTCAATCAGGTGATTACTTCGGCGAAAATTGCCGACGGGGCCGTGACCGGCGAAAAAATTCGCGAGCGCACGATCGGCGCCGACAAGCTGCAGGACGACAGCATAGGCGGCGACAAAATCGCCAAAGCCAGTATCGCCAGCTCTCATCTGGCCGCAGGAGCGGTCGATGCGACACATATTGCCCCCGGCGTCATTTCGGACGCTCATCTGGCCGAAGGAGTCGTCGGCCCTCGCCATATTCAAGAGCAAGCGGTGCTCGGGACGCATGTGGCGGGAGGTGCGATCGGGCCCAAACATGTGGCCGGCGGCGCCATCGCGTCGGAGCATATCGCCGAAATGAGCGTCGAGTCGAAGCATATCGTCTGGGAATCGATTCATGCCGCGCACATCCTGCCCCGGTCGATCGTGACCCAGCATTTGACCGCGTCTTTGGTGCAAGCGGATCATCTGGCCGGCGGCAGCGTGCAAACACAGCATTTGACGCCGCTGGCCGTACAAACCGATCATTTGGGCAAAGCGGTGGTCACTTCGGATAAACTGGCCAAACAGGCCGTGGGCGAACCGCATTTGGCGAAAGCGGCGGTGACGGCCGAGAAGCTGGCGGAACACGCGGTAACGAAAAAACACGTGGCTCCCGGCGCCGTCGGCTCGCATCATCTGCAGCCGCAATCGGTCACTGTCGACGCATTGGCGGATCATGCCGTTACCACTGCCAAGCTGGCCGGCAAATCGGTCCAGCAACTGCACCTGAACGATGCGATCGTTGCCTCCCGTCATCTTGCCGACGGCGCGGTGCTGACTTCGAAGCTGGCCGCCCAGAGCGTGGCAGCCGAGCAGTTGAAGGATGCCGCTGTAACGACGGACAAAATCAGGGACGAAAGCATTACGGCAGCCAAGCTGGCGAAGCTGTCGGTGAGCGGCGCGCACTTGCAGAAGCTGGCGGTAACCAAGGAGAAGCTGGCCGAGTTGGCCGTCGAAGCGGGACATGTGGCGGATGCCGCCATCGGGCAGCGGCATTTGCAGGAGAAAGCGGTATCCGCAGCGGCGCTGCAGGACGAAGCGGTGACCGCTTCCAAGCTGGCGGCCGGCAGCGTGGGGCGCCGGCATGTGCAGTCCGGTGCGGTGGATACCGAGCAGTTGAAGGACCATGCGGTGACGACGGTGAAATTGGCGGCGGAATCGGTATCGTCCGACAAGCTGACCGATGCCAGCGTCACTTCGGCGAAGCTGGCCGAGATGAGCGTCACCGCCAGCAAGCTGGCCGCAGGCGCCGTGGCCGGTGAGCATCTCGCCGCAGGCAGCGTCACCGGCGACAAGCTTGCGGCCGGCGCAGTAAGCGGCGACAAGCTGCCGGCGGAAACGATCGAGGCGACGCACATTCGCGCCGGCGCGGTACTCGGCGGACATATCGCGCCGGGCGAAATCGGAGCCGCGCATGTGCAGCCGGAAGCGATCGGCACCGAGCAACTGGCGGACAAAGCTGTCACATCGGGCAAACTTGCACCGGAAGCGATCGGCGGCGACCATATTCGGCCGGAATCGATTCGCGGCTTTCATTTGGCGCCGGGCAGCGTGCGCGCCAGCCACCTGGACGGCGGCGTGTTTACGAACGACAAGCTGTCTGCCGGCGCCGTCACCGGCGATAAACTGGCGGCTGGCGCCGTGGGAGCCGATCATTTGGCCGAAGGCGCCGTCGCCGGCTCGAAGCTGGCGGAGCAAGCGGTCGAAGGCCGCCACCTGGCGCAGCAAGCCGTCGGCACGGAGCATGTGGCGCTCGCCGCTATCGACGGCCGCCATTTGGCGGACGGATGCGTGGCGGAAACGCATCTGCGCAGCGGCGCCGTCACCGGCGACAAACTGGCGGACGGCAGCGTATCGCTCGGCAAACTCGGCGACTTCCAGCTCGGTGGCGACCGGCTGGCGGACGGTGCGATCACCGGCAAACAGCTGGCGGGCGAAGCGGTCGCCGGAGAGCATATCGAAGCGGCGGCCGTCGAATCCCGGCACCTTGCGCCGGAAGCGGTCGGCAAGGAGCATCTGCGCCCGCTGTCCGTGGCGACCGACATGCTCGAGCCGGGAAGCGTCAACGAAGAGAAGCTTGCGCCCGCAAGCATTTCCGGCGACAAGTTGAAGGCGGAATCCGTCGCTTCCAAACATATCAAGCCGGAATCGGTGCAAGGGTACCATTTGGCCGCCGGAGCGATTCGCACGTATCACGTCGACGACGGCACCGTGTCGGCCGAGAAGCTGGCCGACGGGGCGGTGACCGGTGCGAAGCTGGCCGACGGCAGCATCGGCGCGCGACATATCGGCGAAGCGGTGATCACGGGCGACAAGCTGGCCGAAGCAGGCGTGGACGGCTCCCGCATTGCGCCGCAATCGGTCGGAGCCCGGCACTTGCTGCCCGGCTCGGTCGGCGCCGTGCAACTGGCCGAGGGGTCCGTAACCGCGAAGCATGTGGCGCCTGCGGCAATCGGCGGCGAACAGCTTGCCGCCGGCGCGGTGCAGGCGCTGCATGTGGCGGCCCGTGCGGTCGGCCGCAGCCAGCTGCAGGAAGGCAGCGTTGCCGGCGAGCACCTGGCGCCCGGAAGCGTGACCGACGACAAGCTGGCAGCGGGGACGCTTGGCGGCGACAAGCTGCAGCAGGAAACGATCGGCGGCAAACACATCAAGCCGGAAACGATTCAAGGCTATCATTTGAAAGCCGGCACGATCCAGGCGACCCATCTTGACGAGCAATCGATCGGCTCGGTTCATATCCAGTCCGGCGCCATTGACGCGTTCCACTTGGCGGACGGCGCGGTTGGCAGCGAGCAGCTGCAGGAAGGAGCCGTAACGGGCGCCCATCTGGCGGACGGCGCGGTTGCCGCCGAGCATTTGACCGCGGGCGCTGTGCGAACCGCCCATCTGGCGAACGGCGCGGTCGGCCGCGAGCAACTTCAAGCGGAAGCTGTAGCCGGCGCGCATATTGCCCAAGGCGCGATCGACGCCGCTCATTTGACCGCAGGTGCGGTGTTGGCCGATCATGTGGCGGCCGGCGCGGTCGGCGCCGTTCATCTGGCCGATGCGGCCGTGGCGGCGAAGCATGTGGCGCCGGCGGCAATCGGCAGCGAGCAGCTCGCCGCCGGAGCGGTGCAGGCGCAGCATGTGGCAGCCGGCGCGGTCGGCCGCAGCCAGCTGCAGGAAGGCTGCGTCGCCGGCGAGCAGCTGGCGTCCGGCAGCGTCACCGGCGACAAAGTGGCGGCGGGCACGCTGGGCGGCGACAAGCTGCAGCCGGAAGCGATCGCCGGCAAACACATCAAGCCGGAAACGATTCAAGGCTATCACCTGAAAGCCGGCGCGATCCAGGCGATCCATCTTGACGACCGTATAGTAGGCACAATTCATCTTCAGCCAGGCGCCGTTACGGCCGCCCAGTTGTCCGCAGGTTCGGTTGGCGGCGAGCAGCTGCAGGCGGGTGCGGTAGCGGGCGAGCATATCGCGGACGGCGCGATTGCAGCCGCGCATCTTCAGCCCGGCGCGGTGCAAACCGGCCATCTGGCGCGCGGCGCGGTGGGCGGCGAACAACTGCAGGCGGGCGCCGTCGCGGGCATTCATATGGCGACCGGAGCAATCGCCGCTGCTCATTTGACCGCCGGGGCCGTTCAAACCGGCCATCTGGCCGCCGGGGCGGTTGGCGCGCTCCAGCTTGCCGAAGGCGTCGTAACGGCGAAGCATGTGGCGCCGGCGGCAATCGGCAGCGAGCATCTCGCCGCCGGCGCCGTGCAGGCGCAGCATCTTGCCGCCCGGGCGGTTGGCAGCAGCCAGTTGCAGGAAGGTTGCGTGACCGGCGAACAACTGGCGGAAGGCTGCGTCACCGACGACAAAGTGGCGGCCGGTGCTTTGAGCGGCGACAAGCTGCAGCCGGAAGCGATCGGCGGCAAACACATCCAGCCGGATACGATCCAGAGCTACCATTTAAAGGCCGGCATCGTCCAGACGGTTCATCTGGACGACGATGCCGTCGGCACCGATCATATCCAGCCCGGCGCCATTACCGGGTTCCATCTGTCCGCCGGCTCCGTTAGCGCGAGCCATGTGGCGTGGTCCGCCGTAGTCGGCGAACATATCGCGGCAGGCGTAATCGACGCCGCGCACCTGAAGGCCGGCGCGGTGCAGGAGGCGCACCTGTCCGCCGGTTCGGTCGGCAGCGAGCAGCTGCAGCCGAACGCCGTCGCCGGCGGGCATATCGCGGCAGGCGCAATCGCCGCCGGGCATGTGGCAGCCGGCGCGGTGCAAGAGGCGCACCTGTCCGCCGGTGCGGTCGGCAGCGTGCAATTGCAGCCGAACGCCGTCGCCGGCGGGCATATCGCGGCAGGCGCAATCGTCGCCGGGCATGTGGCAGCCGGCGCGGTGCAAGAGGCGCACCTGTCCGCCGGTGCGGTCGGCAGCGTGCAATTGCAGCCGAACGCCGTCACCGGCGGGCATATCGCGGCAGGCGCAATCGCCGCCGAACATGTGGCTGCGGGCGCGGTGCAAACCGCCCATTTGGCCGAAGGTGCGGTCGGCGGCGAACAATTGCAAGCCGGAGCGGTCCTGTCCGCGCATCTGACGCCCGGCGCGGTGGCGGCGGAGCATCTGGCGCCGGAATCGGTCGCCGGCTCGCACATCCGCCAGCGGAGCATCGCTTCCGAGCACGTGCAAACCGCCGCCGTGCAAGCCCGCCATCTGGCCGACGGAGCCGTTACGTCCGATAAGCTCGCGGAAGGAGCGGTCGGCGGCCGCCAGGTGGCGCAGCGCTGCATCGGCGACGACAAGCTGGCGTTTACGCCGGTGCAGGCGCCGGACAATGCGGGCCGCACGCTGCAGCAGTTCGGCATCGTACCGTTCGTCATCATGGAGCCGGAGCCCGCGGACGACCGTTTTGCCGCCGAAGCGACGATCGTGTTCTCCTCGCCTTTTGCCGATACGGAATATGCGCTGGTCGCCATGACGAATCATCCGGATTGCTACGCCGTCCTGCACGCCAAATCGCCGGAAAAAGCGGTCATCACCGTCGTAAGCGCGAAACGGCGCGCCGACATTTCCGGCATGGCGACCTGGATCGCGATTGGACGCAAGGCCGGCCGCCCAAATCCGAAAAGCTGATCCGCAAACAAAACCACAAACGGGAAACGCCTGCCTGCGGTAGGCGTTTTTCCCGTTTTCCCCGCTGCGCTTGCCGCTCTGTACAAGTGCCGTTGCACATATAGCCCCCGGTCATACAATGGGATGTAAACCAGGGTGTGTCTGGAACTCCGAGGATTAAGCCGGTTTCCAGGCACTTCCCAGCCCGAGGAGGGATCCCACTTGCGCGCTTCGATTGCCGGGCATCCGAAAGTATCCGTCGTCATACCGGTCATGAACGAACGACGGACGATCGCCGCCGTCATTCGCGAAGCAAGCCGCGTCCACCCGTCCACGGAAGTGATCGTTGTCGCCAATGGCTGCAAGGACGGCAGCGATCGTGTGGCCGAACGTCTCGGGGCCTGTGTCGTACGCTTTGAATCGCCACTCGGGCACGATGTCGGGCGCAGCATCGGTGCCAAAATCGCCAAAGGCGACATCCTGCTGTTTACCGATGCGGATATTGTCATTCCCGCCGCCAAGCTGTCGGCGTTCGTCAGCGCCGTCGACGGCGGCGTCGACGTTGCGCTTAACCGTTACCTCGGCCCCGCCTTGAAGCGGCGCGTTCACGGCGTTGTGCTGGCGAAACATGCCATGAATGCGATGATCGGGCAGGCCGAACTGAAGGGCGCTTCGATGACGACCATTCCGCACGCCGTCAGCCGCAGGGCGCTGGAGGCGATCGGCAGCGAAAATCTGGCCGTACCGCCCAAGGCGCTGGTTATCGCTTCCGCAAGCGGGCTTCTGGTCCGGCCCGTGCAATATGTCGAGGTGGGCAAATCCAACCCGCGCAAACGCCGCGCCGGCAAGGGCGATCCGCTCGAGCGGCTGATCGTGGGCGATCACCTGGAGGCGCTCCATTGGTTCATTGCCCAGCGGCCGCCCCGCGGCGGCTTGACGGATCTCGGAAGATTGCGGGACAGGGTGAGGTGAAACGATGAAGTCGATGGCTTATTATCGGCCCGGCACAAGCGCCGGTCTCCGGCGCAAGCGAGGCGCGGCGACGGGAGCCGGCCGCTCCGCACCGCGTCCGCGCGCTCGCGGCGTGTATCGTCCCCCCGCTGCGAGAGGAATGAGGAGGCGGTCCGGTTTATATGCCGGCGCCTTTACGGCCGGCGTTCGCTCGGGTATGGCGCTGCGCGGGACCGATCCGGCGGAAATGGCGAAACGGCTGAATGGCAGCTTCGCGCAGTGGATCTTGCCGCGCATGGGCCGCCATGTGTCATGGCCGGCGTATTGGGCGGCGCACCGCCGGTTCGTTCGCGGCGCCGGCAGCGTGCGGTCCGGGCTGGCGCTGCGGCGGGTGCTGCTGCCGACCTTGCGGCAGACGGCGGCTATCGTTTCGCCGCAGGCGCACAACGAAGAGGCAACGCTTGTTGGCGTATTGGACCAACTGGAACGGTTGCCGCTGGCGGAAATTGTCGTCGTGGTGGGGGGAGCGGCAAGCGGCAGCTTCAAGGCGGCACGCAATCATCCGGCGCGGCCGATCGTCGTCCATTGCGACAGCGAGCTGGGGCCGGATGTCGGCCGGGCAATCGGCGCGCAAATCGTGACGGCCGATATTGTGCTGTTTCTCGGCGGGGATGCCCCCGTTCAAGCGGAGAAGCTGGTGCCGTTCGTTTATGCGATCGAACGCGGCGCGGATGTGGCGCTCAACAACGTGAATCCGTTTATGCCCGTCTTCACCGCCCGGGACCCGGTATCCATGGTCAAAGAATTCGTCAACCGTACTTATGACCGCGGCGACCTTGGCGTCAATTCATTGGCGGCCCTTCCGTATGCTCTTTCGCGCAAAGCGCTGAAAACGATCGGCGCGACGAATTTGATCGTGCCGCCCAAGGCGCAAGCTATCGCGATGAAGGAGCGATTGAAAATCGTCGCTCCGGCGAGCGTCCGCGTTTCCCGATTCGGCCGGGGACGGGCGCAGCAGCTTCATCGCCGTTCGTCGCCCTTGGCAGAGGAAGCGGGCGTCGGCGATCATCTGGAGGCGCTGGACTACATGATGGCCATGAAGGGCGAACGGCTGCAGTTCAAGGACGCCTTGCGCAAACGCGACCAAACCGCAGCGAGGCCGACGCCATGAGTACAACCCTGAAAACAAGCATCGTCATTCCCACTTGCAATGGCAACGATTTGCTCGCGGAATGCATTGCCGCGATTCGCACCCATACGCATACGCCTTACGAGCTGATCGTCGTCGACAACGGGTCCTCCGACGGCACGACAGCCTGGTGCAGAACGCAGAAGCAGCTGACGCTCGTCTCGATGCCGTCGAACCGCGGCTTTCCGTCGGCATGCAACGCGGGGCTGCGGCTCGCTGTCGGCGATGTGCTGCTGCTCATGAACAACGACGTTGTCGTCGGCCGGAACTGGCTCGACAACCTGCTTCGGGCGCTTGCGAGCCGCGCCGACATCGGCATGGTCGGTCCGATGACCAACTACGTATCCGGCCGGCAGTTTCGGGAAGCGGACTACGAGTCGATGGCCCAATTCCAGCAGGCAGCCGAATCGTTCAATCGTTCGGATCCGCAGCGGTGGAGCGAAACGAAACGGCTGGTCGGTTTTTGTCTGGCGTTCAAACGCGAGCTGGCCGAACGTATCGGCTACCTGGACGAACGGTTTTCGCCCGGCCATTACGAAGACGACGATTATTGCTACCGGGCGCGGCGAACCGGCTATCGGCTGCTGATCGCAGGGGATACGATCGTTCATCACCACGGCAGCTCCAGTTTCCGCAAATTGGCTCCCGAACGGATCGTGAAGCTGATCGACAGCAATTGGCGGAAGTTTATGGACAAATGGGGGATCGACCCGCGGCAATATATTTGATCGGCTGCGGCGGAGGAGAAACGGAAGGAGGACGTACGATGAAAGGCATCATTCTCGCCGGCGGGCAGGGAACGCGGCTGTTTCCGCTGACGAAGCTCATCAACAAGCATCTGCTTCCGGTCGGCCGCTATCCGATGATTCACTATGCCATCGCCAAACTGTGCGAGGCGGACATCCGCGACATCATGATCGTCATCGGCAAGCAGTCGGCCGGCGTTTATATGGACTATTTGGGCAGCGGTCACGACTTTGGAGCGGAGTTGACGTTTCGGATCCAGGAAGAGGCAGGCGGCATCGCCGAGGCGTTGCTGCTGGCGGAATCGTTCATTCCTTCCGGGGACAAATTCGTAACGCTGCTCGGCGACAATTTATTCGAGGATTCGCTCGCCGGTCCGATCGCGGCGTTCGGACAGCAGCGGGGAGGCGCCAAGGTGATGCTGAAGACGGTCGAAGACGCGAGAAGATATGGCGTGCCGACATTCGAGCGCGGGCAAATCGCCGCGATCCAGGAGAAGCCGAAACAGCCGCCCACCAATTATTGCGTCACGGGCATCTACATGTACGATTCGAGCGTGTTTGGCGTCATCCGCGGCATCCAGCCCTCCGCGCGCGGAGAGCTGGAAATTACTGACGTCAACAACGTTTATGCGAGCCGGGGGACACTGACGTTTGACGTGCTCGGCGGCTGGTGGATCGATGCCGGCACGTTCGAATCGTTGGCGGAGGCGTCCCGATTAACGACGAAGAAGACAAGGAGGACAGAGGAGTGCACGGAGCGGTAGCGGCGGCGTATGGCGACGGGCAGGCGGCGGGATTCCGCGACGGTTATGCCGAAGGGAGGCGGCTTGGCTTATGCGAATCGGTTATCCGGCACATCGAATTGCCTCCGGAGAAACGGTACGACTTGCATGTGCTTTACGTGGAAGAAGGACTGTTTGCGCTGAACGAAGGCATCAAGGACGGATTGTCCGGCCTTGTGCGCCAATTGACATGCTGTCATCCGCGGCAAATTACGGCGGAGAAGATCGCCGAGATGAAACCCGATCTTGTGATTGTGCTGAACGGCATCCATGAATTTCCCGCCGAACAGGCGGCGCGCGTTCGCTCCTACGGCATTCCGACGGCCGTCTGGTTTGCGGACGATCCTTATTTCACCGACGTCACGGCAAATATTGCACGGCAGTACGATTTTGTCTTCACCCACGAGCTGAGCTGCATTCCGTTCTACAGGTCGGCCGGCTGCAAGCGCGTGTTCCATTTGCCGCTGGCCGCCGCGCCCGTCACGTTCCACCCGAAACGCACCGATCCGAAATACCGCTCCGACATATGCTTCATCGGCACCGCCTTCTGGAACCGGGTGCGCTTCTTCGACAAGCTGGCGCCTTATTTGATCGGCAAACGGCTCGTGATGGCCGGCGGACTATGGAACCGGCTCAAGCAGTACGACAGAATGGCCGGCAGCATTATCCTCGCAGGCGTTCCGCTTGCGGAGTCGGTGCATTATTACAATGGGGCCAAAATCGTCATCAACCTGCACCGCTCCACCGACGACGGCGAACATAACCGCAACAGCCTCGGCCTGCCGGGACTGTCGATCAATCCGCGAACATTCGAAATTTCGGCCTGCGGCACGCTGCAGCTGACCGATATACGCCCGGATTTGCGCGATTACTATACGCCCGGCTACGACATCGAGACCTATGAATCCGAAAGCGAGCTGATTAGCAAAATCGATTATTATTTGCAGCACGACGATCAGCGCCTGACGATTGCCGCCAGAGGGTTGCGGCAGACGCTTGGCGCGCATACGTATCACGGCCGGCTGATCCGTTTGCTCGATACCATGTTGCTAGAAGGAAATCGCGTGTAACGCGCGTGCGGGAGGGGACAGGATGAAGGGCGCCAAGCAACCGAAGCATCATGCGGCGCCGCCGCAAGCTGTAACCGATGCCGTACGGGCATCGCGGGCGGAGGCGTATGCGAACGGCCGCCTGGCTGGTTATGCGGCAGGAACGAAGCACGGCTTCCATTACGGCATGAGCCAATCCGTCATAAGCCGGTACCGGGCGGAGCCGGGCACGCCGAAGCACAGCGTACGCGTGCTTTACGTCACGACAGGCAAAGGGTTTCCTTATTCGCCGATCGACGAGGCGGTCATCGCTTCGCTGCAGGAAGGCGTGGCGGCTTTTTCGGCGACTCCGCCCGACAGCAATATTGCGGCGGCTGTCAAAAAATTCAAGCCCGATTTGCTGCTGGTGATGGAAGGCATGCGGCTGCCTGCCGAGCAGGCGATCGCCGTCCGGGAGAAAGGCGTTCGCACCGCGGTCTGGTTTACCGACGATCCGTATTATACGGATCACACCGCCGGCATCGCACCCTATTACGAGTTCGTGTTTACGCTGGAAATCAATTGCGTGCCGTTTTATTCCTCGCTTGGCTGCAAGAAGGTGTTTTATTTGCCGCTCGGCGCCAATCCGAACGTGTTCCAGCCGTACCGTGTCGACAACGGATATCGTCGGGACGTCAGCTTCATCGGGTCCGCTTATTGGAACCGGGTCGCTTTTTTCGATTCCATCGCTCCGGCGCTGATCGACAAACAGGCGTTCATTTCGGGTTTATGGTGGGATCGACTGAAAAGCTACCGGCAGCTGATGGACAAAATCGGGTTGAATCACTGGATGACGCCCGAAGAAACGGCCAAATATTATTTCGGCTCAAGCGTCGTCATCAATCTGCATCGCGCGCACGACGACGAATCCTACAACCATAACAGCCGCAAGCTGCCGGCGATGTCGGTCAATCCGCGCACTTTCGAAATTGCGGCCTCCGGCGCCTTCCAACTGACCGACGAGCGTCAGGATCTGCGCAATATGTACGAAATCGGCAAAGAAATCGTGACTTACGATTCCCCCGAGGACCTGCTCGCAAAAATGAACTACTACATGGAGCACGAGGAAGAGCGGCGGGAAATCGCCGTCCGCGGGTTGGCCAGAACGCTGCGCGACCATACGTATCGCAAGAGGCTCGATACGATGCTGAACATCGTATTCGGTCAATTCGAACAAGGAGGCGTACCCGAGGCATGAAGAGGAAGAAGCTGACGATTCGCAAACGGCGAATCCCGCGTTCGCGGACCCGACTTGGCCGTAGCCGCAAGCGTCTGCGGCAAGCTGTTCCGGCAAGCAGGCGCGGCGTCAAACGGCCTTTGCGCGAAGCGCGCAGACGGCGGTTGCGTCGGTTGCGCCTGCGGCGTTTGCATAGGCAACGTTTGGCGCGAGCAAAGCGTCTCAGGCCGGTCGCGGCGGAAGAGCAGCCGGCGGTCCGGCAGGATGAATACAGCGACTATTACAACCGCGGCTACAACGAAGCGTACGAGGAAGGATTCCAGCAAGGATACGCGGCGGGCTCCGCCGTCCAGCTGCCGTAGCGGCGGTCCGGCGGTCGAACCGCCGGCGTATAACGGATCCTGCTGCGAGGAAGGAAGGGAGCGGCATTGAATATCGTCATCATGGCGGGCGGCAAAGGAACGCGCTTCTGGCCGCGCAGCATCGAGGAGCGGCCCAAGCAATTTCTTGCCCTGACCTCGCAGGAAACGATGCTTCAGAGCACCTACGCCCGCTTTCGCCGGTGGCTGCCGGCGGAGAACATCCATATCGTCACATCGCAATCGTATTTGCCTCTCGTCCACGAGCAGCTTCCCGCGCTGGACGCGGCACAAACGATCGCCGAACCCGCCCAGCGCGACACGGCACCGTGCATCGCGCTTGCCGCCTGCCTGTTTCTGCGCAGCGGCAGCGACGACGTGATCGCAACCGTGCCTTCGGATCAATACATCCCGGACGACGATGCGCTGCGCGAAGCGCTGGAGCAAGCGGCGATTGCGGCGGCGGCCGAACCGGTCATCGTGACGCTCGGCATCGTGCCGACCCGGCCCGAATCGGGCTACGGCTACATCGAGCTGGATGCTCCTCACGCGATCGGCCGGATCGGCGCCGTCAAATCGTTTATCGAGAAGCCGGAGCAAGATCGGGCTGCCGAGCTGATTCGCAGCAAGCACGTGCTTTGGAACAGCGGCATCTATATTTGGAAGCCTTCGACCGTAGCTTCTTATATGAAGCGATTCGCGCCGGACATGTGGCGGCGCGTAGAGGCGTATGCCGACGACGAGGCAAACGCGCCGCTTTATTGCGGCATACCGAAACAGTCGATCGACTATGCCGTGATCGAAAAGGCCGAGCGGATTTATTCGATCCCGGTCGCTTTCGAATGGGACGACGTGGGCGCCTGGACGTCGCTGGAACGAATATTTGCTCCCGATGAAGCGGGCAATATTGCGCAAGGGGACGTCACGCTGCTAAACGCCGCGGACAATATCGTCTACAGCGAAGACCAGCGTACGATCGTCATCGGAGCCCGCGATCTGATCGTCGTGGCGACAAGACACGGCTTGCTCGTCTGCGACAAGAGCGAGGAGCAGAAGATCAAGCTTGCGCTCGAACGATTCGGCAAAAAAGAGTGATCCGGGAGGAGAAGCGAATATGAAAGCACTCATTACGGGAATAACCGGATTCGTCGGCAGCCATATGGCGGAATATTTGCTGCAGCGCGGCGTCGACGTTTACGGCACGATTCGCAACCGAAGCCGGATGGAGCATATCGCGGATATTGCCGACGACATCCAGCTGGCCGAATGCGAGCTGCGCGATCCGTATTCGGTTCAGCATCTGGTGGAGGAGATCAAGCCGGATCTGATTTTCCATCTGGCGGCGCAAAGCTTCGTCCCGACTTCCTGGAATTCGCCGATCGACACGATTCACAACAACGTGGCCGGACAGGTCAATATTATGGAAGCGATGCGCCGTTTCGACAACGGCTGCAAGCTGCAGATCGCATGCTCGAGCGAACAATACGGCTATGTCGAGCCGCATGAAACGCCGATCAAGGAAACGAATCCGCTGCGCCCGCTCAGCCCTTACGCGGTAAGCAAAGTGGCGCAGGAATATTTGGGCTATCAGTATTTCCGCAGCTACGGGCTTCATATCGTGCCGACCCGGACATTTAATCATACGGGGCCGAGGCGCGGGGAACATTTCGTCACGTCGAATTTCGCCAAACAAATCGCCGAAATCGAAAAGGGCCGCAAGCCTCCCGTGCTGTTCGTCGGCAATCTCGACGCGAAGCGCGATTTCACCGACGTGCGCGACGTGGTGCGCGCCTACTGGCTGGCGCTGGAGAAAGGGGAGGCGGGCGAAACGTACAATATCGCCTCCGGGACGTGCATCACGATTCGCGACATGCTGCAGATGCTCATTTCGCTCAGCACGGTCGATATCGAGGTGCAGCTCGATCCGAACCGGCTTCGTCCGTCCGACGTGGAAATTTTGTACGGGGATTACGGCAAGTTCCATGGGCAAACCGGCTGGCAGCCGGAAATTCCGTTCGCTCAGACGATGGAGGACCTGCTCGATTATTGGCGCCGGCATGACTGACGGCGCATCACAGCAAGGGAGGGAGCCGGAATGGCGAAATTAGCCGCAGCCGCCGAAACGAAACGTCGGCGGAAACGTACGCCGGCGCTTCGCCGTCTCCGCGCGGCCGCCGGCGCGCGTCCGAAACGGCGGAGTCGTAGATTGCCACATGGAGCGATTGCGGCCGGCAAGAAGAGGGTATCATCCAAGCTGCTTCGTCTCCGCCGGAAGAAGCGCCTGTCGCGCCGCTTGTTGCGGCGTGCCGGCAGACGGGTTCGCTTGCGCCGCTCCGCGTCGCTCGCCGCTGCAGCCCGAGCGGCGGCAGCCGCAGCGGGGCCGGCTGTCGAGCTTGCTCCCGTCCAGCCGGCCGCCAAACTGCTGCCGGACGGCGGCGTGAACCTGATCGGCTTCCTGCGTTCGGAGATCGGGCTCGGCGAGTCGGTGCGGCTTGCCGCCCGATCGCTGACGACAGCGAATGTACCGTTCGGCATTCTCGATTATAAGGAAGCGGTTTCCGAAGGCATGGGCGATACGAGCTGGGCGCACAAAGAAATCGCCGAACCGCTGTACCGCGCCAATGTGTTTCACATGAATGCGGACGCCATGCCGCACCTGCACCGCTTTTACGGTCATTCCTTGTGGCATGACCGGTACAACATCGGCGTCTGGCACTGGGAGCTGCCGGAGTTCCCGGTCGAATTTATGGACGGGTTCGATTACGTGCAAGAGCTGTGGGCTCCTTCCCGGTTCATCCAGCAGGTGATGGAGAAAGTGGCGGCCATTCCCGTCGTTTATGTGCCGCACGGCGTTGAGGTGACGATCGATCCGAACAAAAACCGGGATTATTTTGCGCTTCCCCATGACCGCTTCCTGTTCTATATGATGTACGACGCGCAAAGCCATACGCTGCGCAAAAACCCGCTAGGCGCGATTCAGGCGTTTACCGCCGCCTTCGGCAAAGACGATCCGAGCGTCGGCCTCGTGCTCAAGGTGAACAATCGCAATGTGTGGCCGCAGGATTTTGCGCCGATTGCGGCGCTTATCGAGGGAAGAAGCAACGTCTTCCTGATCGATCAGGTGATGCGGCGGATCGACGTCAACTCGCTGCTGAACGCTACCGACTGCTATGTGTCGTTGCACCGGGCCGAAGGCTTCGGGCTCGGTTTGGCGGAAGCCATGTATCTGGGCAAACCGGTTATTGGCACGAACTGGTCGGGCAACATCGACTTCATGAACGAACGCAACTCTTGTCCGGTTTCCTATCGGCTCGTTCCGGTTGGGCTCGATTGGGCGGCCTATCGCGCGCATCAAATTTGGGCCGAGCCGGATCTGGCGCAGGCGGCGGCGTACATGAAGAAACTGGTGCAGGACCGGCGATGGGCGCAGCAAATTGCGCTCGAAGGACAGCAGACGATTCGCACCGCCTTCTCGCCGGCTGTGTCGGGGGAACGGATGAAGCAGCGGCTGGCTGAACTCGGCTGCTTATATGCGGCGAGGTGAAGCGGGCATTCCGGCAATCATTTGCTTGTACGGTCGTTACGCCCTAGCAAACGGATGGCAACGAGCATTTACTAGAACAGAAGATTGAGAGGGGGTGACAACATATGGCAGTATTCGTATATAAGACAGGTTCAATCCGTGTCGGCGCGCTAACGTCCAATATTGCAATCGAGGTCAATACGAACAATGACGATTTGGGCACCAACAGCCAGAACATTCTGATCTGGAATACGCCGAACAACGCGACTAAAACGTTGCTTACTTCCGGAGCCCAAGCGGTGGCGCCGAACAACGCCGTACTGGCGAACTTCAGCATTTCCGCAATTACGGCCTTCGAGGTGGAGGTGCGTTATTCCAACCCGAATATGGTTCCTCGCGTCGTCGTGACCGGCGATGTAACCGGCAGTCCGCTAACGTTCGCACCCGGCACGCTGTTCCATGCGAGCAGCGAAACGCAGAACCCGTAATCGTGGCATTCGCGCATTCGGAAGACCGCTCGCGCAGCGGTCTTTTTTCTTTCGAGCCTGTCTTCACGAATTTATTGCGCGCAAGTAGGCCTCGGTCCCGGTCTGCCTGTACCCGAACCGGCGGCGCGCTCATATGGTAAACCAAATGCAAAGACGCGAGGGGGAACGAGGATGGGCGGCGAACAGCGGGAACGGGTACTGGCCATGATCGAGCGCGTCAGACAGACGGCGTTGGCGCTTCCGGATCAATTGTGGTTGCCCGAGCAGCTTCGGCAAATGCAGGAGGTGCTCGATACTTGGCGGCTGACGATGAACGATTATGCGGAGCGAACGAGTGAAAATTTGTGGTGGTACCGGGTGGCCGGCTGGAAATCGTTCGTGCCGGAGCAAACGGATATGGGGAGCGCCGGGAATGCAGCGGGCGGGAAGACTGGAAACGCCGGGAACGATAAAAACGCGGCGGCGGCAAAGGAGTCGGAAGACGATGACAGCGGAAACGGCGCTTGATTGGCAGATGCTTGCGCTCGATATGGCCGCTTGTGCGGAACGCTGGAGGGCCGACGACGACTGGAGCGGGTACGAGCTGCTGCTGCAGGCGCTGGAACGTCTGGCGCATGTGGCCGCTCTGCCGCAGCGGCGAGCGGACAGCTTCTGGGAGGAATTGGCCGGTTTGCTCTTCATGCTGGAGGGACGCATACGCGACGGCGACATCGTGGGAATCGCCGACACGCTCGAATTCGACTGGCTGCCGTTCGCAAACCGAATGAAGGAGGGGGAGCCTCATGCCGAATGAACCTGCGGCAGGCGTTGCCGCAAACGAACGGGAGCGGTTCCGCCGCCAGCTGTCGTTTCTCGGCAGCGAGCTGCAGCGCAGGCTGCTGCAGTATGAACGGGAGGATGCCGGAGCGGCGGCTGCCGCCTATGAAATCGGCCACACCGAAGACGGGCTGCCGACCTGCACTGGCATCGAGCCGGGGACCGGGCGCCGCCGCCGCATTGCCGGGGCCGATCCGCGGCGTCAGGCGGCTCTCTGGTGCGATCAGCTCCCGCTCGGCGGCATCACGTCGCTGTTCGTGTACGGATGCGGCTTCGGCTATCCGCTGCTGGAAATTGCCCGCCGCAAAGCGCCGGAGACGATTGTGCTCGTGTTCGAGCGGGACATTCGGCTGTTCGCGGCGATGCTGCGCCACATCGACCTGGAGCCGTTGTTTCGTACCGGCAAATTCGCCTTTTATGTCGGCCGTTTCGAGGAGTTCGAAGCGGAGCTGCAACAGACGATCGGCAGCGAAACCTTTTTTGCGCTGACGGCGCCGACGCTTGCGCTATCCGGCGAAACCCGCTGCCGCAAAGACGAATATATGCAGCTGCACCGCCAATTGCTGGAGCGGTTTGCCCTGCATGTGCGCAATATCGGCAACGACCATGCCGATACGCTTCAGGGGTTCCGCCATACGGTCCGCAACGCGGAACACGTGCTGAACAACCCCGGACTTGCGTCGGTGAAGGACCGGTATGCGGGGACACCCGCTTTTATCATCGCGGGCGGCCCGTCGCTGGACGGCAACATCCGCGAGCTGAAGCGGGCGCAAGGCAAGGCGCTCATTCTCAGCACCGATTCGGCCATCATCCCGCTGCTGCATCACGGCATCGTGCCGGATGCCATCTGCGTGCTGGAGCGCACGCCGGGGACGTATCGCTGGCATTTTGCCGGAAAGGCGTATCCGGACAGCATGGTGCTGATCGCGTCGACGGTAGCCGATCCGCGCGTATATGACGCGTTCGCGGGCAAGAAGCTGCCGGTGTTCCGCAGCTCGGACACGACAGGTTCGTTCGTCAACCGGATGGTTGGGGACGGCAGTTCGTTGTTCGGAGGCAAAAGCGTGGCACACTTCGCATTCGAGGCGGCGGCGTATATGGGCGCCGATCCGATCGTGCTGGTCGGGCAAGATTTGGCTTACGGCGCAGGCGGACTGACGCACAGCAAGCAGTCGATTTATGCGGCGGAGCGGCTCAAGCCGTACGTGGAGGACAAAATCAAATCGCAGTCGACGCGTTATGTCCCGTCCAATGCAGGCGGGCTCATCGCCACGAATGAGACATGGTACGCTTTCAAGCTGCTGTTCGAGCAGATGATCGCCGCCCTTTCCGGACGATTGGTCATCAACGCGACTGAAGGCGGTGCGGCGATCGCCGGCACGGCCGTCGCCCGATTGAGCGACGTGATCGACAGCTGCTGCGTCAAGTCGCTGCCGATCCGGCTGCACGAGCATTTGCAGGCCTGTATGTCCGCTGTCGATGCGGCGGAGACGGGGCGGAAGCGGCAGCGCCTGATCGCGGAATTGAAGCGTTACGCGGACATCTATCGCGAGCTGCGCCAAACCGCGCAGGAGCGGATGGACGCCTGCGAAGCGATGGTAGTCGCGCTTGAGACGTGCGAGGCGTTTGACGAAGCGCTGCGCGGCGAGTCCGGGAAATTGCAGCGGCGCAATGTGGCGGAGCTGCTGTATACGTTTCTGAATGCGCGGCTCCAGACGGTGTTCTTCCAGCAAGCGGTGCTGGCCGGCTTTCACCGGATGAACGAGCTCGGGCTTGGCCGCTCGCAGCAGCACGCGATTCGGCTGTTCCGGCTGCAGTTTGCCTTGTTCGAGCAGCTTGCGGTCGTTTGCGACAGTTTGACGTGCAATTATTTGGCGGCCGCCCGGGATTGCGAAGCATTCGCAGCAGCGGACAGTGCGGCGACGGGGGAGGGATGAGCGGATGGACGGGCTGCATTCGTTGATTCGGCGCAAAAGCTGTTTGCTCGTCGCCGAAGTGGCGCAGGCGCACGACGGCAGCCTCGGCACCGCCCATGCGTTCATCGATGCGATCGCCGACGCGGGAGCCGACGCCGTCAAGTTCCAGACGCATATTGCGGAGGAGGAGAGTACGCCGGATGAGCCGTGGCGGGTGGCGTTCAGCCGGCAGGACAAGACGCGGTTCGAATACTGGAAACGAATGGAATTTTCCGAAAGTCAATGGGCGGGACTGGCCGATCATGCCCGCGAGCGCGGGTTGTTGTTTTTCAGCTCGCCGTTTTCGGTTGCCGCTGTCGAGCTGCTCGAACGGCTGGAGGTGCCTTGCTGGAAAATTGCCTCCGGCGAAGTGGCCAACGCGCCGCTGATCGACCGGATCGCCGCCACCGGCAAGCCGGCGCTGCTGTCCGCTGGCCTGTGCACGCTGGAGGAGCTGGACGACTGCACAGGCCGCTTGCGCCGCGCCGGCAGCGAATGGCTGGTGCTGCAATGCACGACCAGCTACCCGTGTCCGCCGGAGCGGATCGGCCTGAATTTGCTGTCGTTTTATCGCGACCGCTACGGTTGTCCTGTTGGTCTGTCCGATCATTCCGGCACGATCTTTCCCGGCATTGCGGCGGCCATGCTGGGGGCGGCGATGGTAGAGGTGCATGTAACGATGTCGCCGCGCGCGTTCGGGCCTGACGTTTCGTCATCGCTGACGTTCGAGCAGCTTGGCGAGCTGAAGCAAGGCATCGACTTCGTCCGGAGGATGGCGGCCAGCCCGCTCGACAAGGAGCGGGAGGCGCAGCTTGCCGCGCCGCTGCGGGAGCTGTTCGGGCGCAGCCTTGTCGCGCGCCGCGCGCTTGCCGCGGGCACCGTGCTGGACGCCGGCATGATCGCGGCGAAGAAGCCGGGCGGCGGCATGCCGGCGCGGCAGCTGGAGCGGCTCGTCGGCATGGAGCTGCTGCGGCCGCTGGCGGCGAACGAACGCTTCTCGCCGCGCGATGTGGCGCCGCGGCCCGCCGCGGAGGGGGAGCCGCGATGAGCGCTAGCGACTTCGTCGAACCGCCGCCCGGGCCTGCGGCTTCGCCGCGCCGCGTCGCCGTTGTGCTTGTCGACCGCGCCAATTATGGCCGGCTGCGGCCGGTCATGGCCGAGCTGCGCCGGCGGCCGGAGCTGCGGCTGCAGGTCGTTTGCGCGGGCACGATGCTGCTCGAGCGATTCGGCCGCGCCGCGCGGATCGTCCGGGCCGACGGCTTCGGGATCGACGAGGAGGTGTATCTGGAGCTCGAAGGTTCGCTTCCCGCGACGATGACGCTATCGATCGGCCTCGGCGTCATCGCGTTCGCCGCGGCGTTCCGCCGGCTGGCTTCCGACTTCGTGCTTGTCGTCGGCGACCGGTACGAGGCGCTGGCGGCGGCTATCGCCGCGGTTTACCAGAACATTTGCCTGATTCACGTGCAAGGCGGCGAAGTGACCGGCTCGATCGACGAGTCGACCCGCCATGCGATCACGAAGCTGGCGCATTATCATTTTCCCGCGACGGAGCGGGCCGGCCATAATTTGGCGCGGATGGGCGAACGGGCGGACACGATATTCGCCTACGGCTGCCCGAGCGCGGATGTGGCCCGGGAAGCTTGCGCCGCGCCGTTTCCGGCTGCGGCGCTGGACCGCTCGGGCGTCGGCGCGGCGATCGACTGGGCGCAGCCGTATTTGCTGCTCGTGTTCCATCCGGTGACGACGCAGCATGCGCAAGCCGAGTCGCAGATGGAGCAGCTGCTTGCCGCCGCGGAGCAGAGCGGGTTGCAGCTTGTGCTGCTGTGGCCGAACATCGACGCCGGCGGAGACCGGGTATCGGCGGTCATCCGCCGCTTCCGCGAAGCTCGGCCGGATGCGCCGCTGCGCGCGTACAAAAACGTCGAGCCGGGCGTTTATTTGCCGCTGCTCGCCCGCGCCGCCTGCGCCGTCGGCAATTCCTCGAGCTTCGTGCGCGAGGCGTCCTTCGTCGGCACGCCGGTCGTACTCGTCGGCTCGCGGCAGGACGGGCGCGAGCGATGCGGCTCGGTGCGCCGCGTCGAGCCGGCGCAAGCCGACATCGCGGCCGCGGTCGCGGCGCAGCTGGCCGGCGGACGGCACGAACCGTGCCGGCTGTATGGCGTGCCCGGCGTGTCCGCGCGCATCGCCGGGATGATTGCGGGGCTGGCGCCGTACAGCCAGAAGCGGCTTGCTTATGCCGCTGGAGAACAGGCGAGCAGCGGCGGGGACAATGTTGTCAGGTTAAGCGATGGTAGCTGTCCCGGTCTACTGTAAGGCTGAAATCAGCCTTATTTCAACCGCCGCTCGCCGAAACGCCGCTGTAAGGCTGAAATCAGCCTTATTTCATCCGCCGCTTGCCGAAACGTCGCTGTAAGGCTGAAATCAGCCTTATTTCATCCGCCGCTCGTCGAAACGTCGCTGTAAGGCTGAAATCAGCCTTATTTCATCCGCCGCTCGTCGAAACGTCGCTGTAAGGCTGAAATCAGCCTTATTTCAACCGCCGCTTGCCGGAACGTCGCTGTAAGGCTGAGATCAGCCTTATTTCATCCGCCGCTCGCCGAAACGTCGCTGTAAGGCTGAAATCAGCCTTATTTCATCCGCCGCTCGTCGAAACGTCGCTGCAAGGCTGAAATCAGCCTTATTTCGCTAACATTCCAAGCAATGCAGACTTTTTACTTAAATTTATAAAATCAGTAAAAAGGAGGGTTACCCGATGGGCAATGATCGCATACTGGCCGTCATTCCGGCGCGCGGCGGGTCGAAAGGCATTCCGCGCAAGAACATCGCCGACGTCTGCGGCAAACCGCTGATCGCTTACACGATCGAACCGGCGCTTGCGGCGCATGCCGCCGGCTTGCTGAAGGAAGTCGTCGTGTCGACCGACGACGCGGAAATCGCCGCCGTCGCCCGCTGCTTCGGCGCGGCGGTGCCGTTTCTGCGCCCGGCCGGGCTGGCCGGCGACAAAGCCAGGTCGGCGGGCGTGCTGCTGCATGCGCTCGACTGGTTCGCCTGCGGCGGCGGCGACCGTTTCGACGCCGTGCTGCTGCTGCAGCCGACTTGTCCGCTGCGCACGCTCGCGGACATCGAAGCGGCGCTGCAGTTGTGGCCGGCCGGGCGGCCAGGAGCGGAATCGCTCATCTCCGTTTACCGCGAAGACTACGCGACGGAGCTGGTCATGTACCGCCGCGACGGCACGCCGCTGCATCCCGCGCACAACCGCGGCGTGCGGCGGCAGGAGCAGCAGCCGGTTTACGTTCGCAATGGCGCGCTGTATGTGACGGCGGCGCACTATTTGCGCAGGACCGGCTGGATCGTGTCGGACCGGCCGCTGCTGCATGAGATGCCCAAGCGTCGCTCGCTCAACATCGACACGGAGGAGGACTTGGCATTCGCACGACAACTGCTTTGCGAATAGGCATCGTCGAACCGGACGGCTTCGACCCGCAGACGCGGGCGCTGCTCGAAACGCTCGGACCGGTCGCCTGCTACGACGGCGGCGACTGGCACGCTTTTGCCGCGGACCGGGAAGCGTTGTTCGTCCGGCTGCGGCGCCGGATCGACCGTTCGTTCCTGGCACCGGCGCGGCAGCTGCGCTACCTCGTGTCGCCGACAACCGGGCATACGCACATCGACGAAGCGGAGTTGGCCGCTCGCGGCGTCCGGCTGCTGTCGCTTCGCGGCGAACGATCGTTTCTGGCCGGCGTGAGGGCGACGCCGGAGCATATCGTCGGGTTGACGCTGGCGCTGCTTCGCCGGTACAAGGACGCATTCCTGCACGCGGGCAACCCGGTCTGGGACCGGGACCGCTACCGCGGGCAGGAGCTGTGCGGCAGCCTCGTCGGCTTGATCGGGTTCGGCCGAATCGGCTCGCGGCTCGCGGCCTATTTGGCCGCTTTTGGCGCGGAGACGGCGTTTTACGATCCCGACTCTGCGGTGCAAGCATGTTGCGGCGCGCAGCGGGTCGATTCGCTGAGCGAATTGATCGCTTCCGCCGCAATTGTGATCGTCTGTGCATCGTACCGCGCCGGGGATGCGCCGCCGATCGGAGCCGATCTTCTTGCCGCCATGGCTGGCAAGTATTTGATTAACGCAGCGCGCGGCGAACTGATCGACGAAGAGGCGCTGATCGGGCTGCTGGAAAAGGGGCATTTTGCCGGAGTAGCGCTCGATGTGATTGCGGACGAAACCGGGCCGGACAACCGGCTGGCCCGGCTGCTTTCTCTGACGGCGACGACGAACCTGATCGTGACGCCGCATATCGGCGGCGCTACCGTGCAGTCGATGGCCGCTACCGAACGGTTCCTTGCCGCCAAATTGGCGGAAGCCTGGCGAGCCTGACGGGCTCGGCCGCCGCGGCGCGGGCGGAAATTGTGTTGGCGGTCCGGCTGTTTGCTGCATATCGTATCGTATACGTTCTATGCCGGGGAGGGATAACCGTGGACCAACAAATATCGGCCATCATTCATTACGTCGCCGATTCGCACCGGGAGCTTGCCCGCATTCTCGACTCGAAGCGGCACATCGTTGTCCATGCGACGCAGCTGATCCATGTGCTTCCCGAGATGGATCCGCATGACGGGGGAATCGAGCCGATTGTCGAACGTTCGCTCAAGCTGACCAAGGGGGTCATCTCGTATTTGCTCGGTTTGGCGGAGCTGGAAGACGCGCTGGCCGACAACCTGGAGACGGTAATGAAAGAATTGAAGGACGAGAACGGCGGCGAGTGACGGCAACCATCGCCGAATTCGGCACGGGACGAATGCGGAAGGAGGGAGATGCGGTTGAGCAGGGAAGCGAATTACATGCGCATCCTGGAGGCGACGGCGCGCGTGCAGGAGAACGTCGCCGCCATCCTGGAGGCCAAGGCGTTCGAGGCGGAGAAGTCGCGCTCCTGGATCACGCGCCAGGTTCATCATTCCCTCGTTCAAGGGCCGGAGGAGCTGTTCAAGCTGGCGGAAGAATTGCACGGGGCGATGCTGGAAGTGATCGAAGGCGTGACGAAGATGGAGCTTGGGCTGGCCCGCAACCTGAAGACGCTGCTGGACAAAAACGATCCGATGGACGGTTTCGGCGGCGGTTTCGGCGATTTCGACGGCATGGGCGGCGGCCGGACATGAGCCGGAGTCGATATGCCGCCGAACTCGGCGCCATCAAGCTGGATATGCTGCATTCGCTCGCCCGCAGCCAGCGCGCGCTGGCGCGTATGCTCGAATGCGCCGCAGATACGGCGGAGGCCGCCGCCCCGCTCGGGCGGGAGCTGCGGCACAACCTCGCGGCGATCGACCGCTGCCGGCACGCCCTGGCGGAGCATGTCGGCGTCATTCGTTGTCGCCGCGTCATCCGCGGCAAGCCGGGGGCGCTGTGGCTCGCCGCGCCGGTTTGCGCCGGCGAGCCTCGCCCGTGACGGGGCCGACGCCGGTTACGGCTGCCAGCTCACGAGCAGCGCGGCTTGCGACAACCCGCCGCCGAAGCCGTACAGCAGCAGCATGTCGCCGGGCTTGACGCTGCCGTTTGTTACCCCGCGCGCCAGCGAAAGCGGGATCGTCGCTGCCGACGTATTGCCATATTCGGCCATGCTCGTGAGCGTGCGCGACAGCGGGAAGCCGCTCTTCTCGCAGGCCGATTCGATGATTCTCATGTTGGCGCTGTGCGGGATGAACCAGTCGATGTCATCCGGCTTCATGCCGGCGCCTTCGAGCAGCCGGCTCATTCCTTCCGGAACGGCGCTGACGGCCCATTTGTACACTTCGCGCCCGTTCTGGACAAGCTTGCCGCCGCCGGCCATCGGTTCGCCGTCGATCGTGTCGGACAAGCCGAGGCGGTACAGGTGTTTTCCTTTTTCCCCGTCCGATGCGACATACGCGCCGCGAAACCCGCCTTCCTCGCGCCGTTCCACCAGTGCCGCCCCGGCGCCGTCGCCGAACAGGATACATGTCGAGCGGTCGGTGTAGTCGGTAATTTTGGACATGGCATCGGCGCCGATGACGAGCACCTTGCGGTGCAGCCCGGCGCTGATCAGCCCGTTCGCCACGTGCAGCCCGTAAGCGAAACCGGCGCAGGTGGCGTTCAGATCGAAGGCGCCGGCGTTCGTCAGCCCGAGCCGGTGCTGCACCAGATTGGAGACGCCGGGAAACGGGTAATCGGGCGTATGCGTGCAGGCGATGACGAGGTCGACGTCGTCGATCGGCTTCGCGAAGCGCTGCTGCAGATCGCGAACGGCCGCCACGCACATATGGCTCGTGAACTCGTCCTCGGCGGCGATGCGCCGCTCCTTCATGCCGGTCATTTTGACGATCCATTCGTCGTTCGTATCGACCAATTGCTCCAAATCGGCGTTGCTGAGGACACGCTGCGGCACATAGGCGCCGATGGCGGTCAACGCGGCGTGGCTAGTCATGGCGGGCACCTCCGGTAATTTTTTGATACTAAGTATTAGTATCTGGTACTAAAATTATAGCCGAGGGAGGGGCGGGGTGTCAATAACTTATCAATCGTCTGGCCGTTCGGGGCGAATTCGATTATACTACTTGTGCAACACTTTGTTATTGGCAATTTCGCGGGTAGAAGGCGGTTTTCGTTCATGAAGCATGCGCTCAGCCTGAAACAAAAAATTTGGTTCTCTTACTTTTTCGTGTTTGCCGTTCCGTTTCTCATTCTTGGAGGGATGGTCTATTTTAATGCCGTCATCGGCCTTCAACATGAAATTGAGCGTTCCAATATGCGCCAATTGGAGCTTGTTCGCGACGAAATCGACAGGCTGATGCAGGAGATGAACGACCTCGCCTCCCAGTTGTCGATCGACCCCACCCTTACGCCTTATATGGTGCATAGAAACGGATATGCTCAACTCGAATCCGTACGCGAGCTGGCGCGGTATCAATCGTACAACCCCTATCTGGAAGATATTTTGCTGCATTTTGAAAATGATGACATTATTTATTCGACGACCGGAACGATGTACATGACGACCTTGATGGGGGAGTTTTACCAATTTCCCGAAAAAGATATGGTCCAATGGCTTGACCAAACGGTTGCGACACGTTCCGAATTTACCCGCGCGGTTAACCTGAAGGGGCGAACGACGCGCGGCCGTGAATTGATCGCTTACTCTTCTCCCATCCCGAGGAACAACTCGCTCCATTACGGCAAAGTCATTTTGCTGCTGAACAGCGAGAGCCTGACGAACAAGATCGAAAATTTGCTCGGCGATTTGCGCGGCGGCATATTTGTTTTAAACGAGAAGAAACAAGTAATGGCTTTCCAGAACAGCGGGCTTCCGCTTGCTGAAACGATGCTCTCGGAGATTTGGCAAGAGAATTGGACGGAATCGTCAGGGTACAGGCAGGTGAAATGGGAAAATAATCGTTATTCGCTGGCCAGCGTCGATTCCGACGTTACCGGCTGGTCTTTCGTTACGTTGATGCCGACCGAACAGTTTCTTTCGCGTGTCATCAATATGAAGCTGCTCGTCGGATTTGTTTTGGCGACGCTGATCTGCCTTGGCGTTGTCGGCTCGTTGGCCATTTCAAGACGGCAGTACCGGCCGATCGGGCGGCTGTTTCAGAATGCCCTGCATATTTTGCCGCGTTCCGCCGAACAGCAGGTCGGCAATGAACTCGACTACATCGGCAGCACCCTCAGCACCACGTATCGCAGCAATCTTGCCCTGATCGAGCAGGTGGATCTGCAGAGCGAAATCGTCAAAGAAAAGTTTCTGCTTCGCCTGCTGCAAGGCAAGCTTGCGGCGGGGGAATGGGAGGAAGGCGCGTTGACCCATAGCTTGCAGGCCAAAGGGGCTTGCTATTTCGTCTTGATCGTCGATTTGGTGAACGGACCGGCCGGGTTGCTCTCCGCTCGGGACAAGGACGATATTTCCCAACTGTTCCGCCATTTCGTATTTGACGGCGGCGAAGCCTATGGAGTGCAGCTCGACTGGGAAGCCGGGATGGCGCTTGTCGTCGCCATGGAGCGAGATGAGGAAGACGCGAAGCTTATGCAGCTGAAGGTCGCAAAAGAACTGCAGCAACGGGCGGCAAGCCGGATTGACGGGCAGCTTACCGTAGCCGTGGGCCAGCCGTATACGGATCCGCGATCGGTCAACCATTCCTACATCGAAGCCGCGGGGGCGATGGAACACCGCATTCGGGAAGGAAGCGGCGGCGTGCTCTTTTTTGTTGATTTGCAGAAGATCAATCAGGATGATTTGTGGTATCCGGTGGAGGAGCAAGTCCGCTTTATTCAAAGCTTGAAGCAAGGGGACGCCGGAGTCGCAACGGAAACGCTGGGCAAAATGATGGCCGGCCTGGCAGAAAGAGTACAGTCGCTGTTCATGCTGCGGCTCATTTGCGCAGATCTGATCAATTCGGTGTTCAAATTGATGCGTGAAGTGCAGTTCGCAGACAGTCCGGAACAGATTCGGCTTGTGACCGAGTTTGCGTCGCTCGCCGACCTGGAGACGCGGCTCCGTCTGTTGGCGGAGGAGATATGCGACTACGTTGTCCGAAAGCGCGACAGCAACCATACGCGGCTTCAGCAAGAGGTGACCGCGCTGATTCAGGCCCGCTATCCATCCATCGACTTTTCGCTGGAGCAGCTTGCCGTGCATTTCCGCTTGTCCTCCTCTTATCTCAGCCGATTCATTAAAGAGCAGACAGGCATGACGTTTACGGAATACGTCCAGCAGCTCAGGCACGAGGAGGCGAAGCGGCTGCTTGTCGAAACGGATTGGCCGGTCAAGGACATTGTCGGAAGCGTCGGATATATCGGCGTGTCGAAATACATTGAGAAGTTTCGCAAGCAGGAAGGCATTACACCGGGAGAATACCGCAAGCTTTATCGCCGGAACGGCGAAACGAACGCATAGGGAGCGGCAATCGAGAGGGGGGCGAGCGCCCCTCTTCTTTTTTTGCCGCCAAACACGGGGCGCGCCGCTTGCTGTCATGCACGGAACATGGAGGTATTTGCCACATCATGATCGGAACATGCAAGCGATCATCGGAATATTTACGGTGCGGAAGGCGGCGGTTATACTTCGACTGTGCAAAGGCCCGTTGACAGAGGGGGTGAAACGAATGGCGGGGTCACGGTTGAAGCGGACATGGCCGCTATATGTGTTGGTGCTGCCGGCGATTGTTTATTATGTCCTATTCCAGTATGTACCGATGTACGGGGTGCAAATCGCTTTTAAGCAATATGTGGTCACGAAAGGAATATGGGGCAGCGATTGGGTGGGGTTCGATCAGTTCGTGCGGTTTTTTCAGTCGTATTACTTCGGACGACTGCTCCGCAACACATTGCTCATCAGCTTATTCCAGCTGGCATTGTTCCCGGTGTCCGTCCTGGTGGCGCTGTCGCTGAACGAGCTGGTGAACGGCAAGTATAAAAAATTCGTGCAGACGGTCACCTATGCCCCCCACTTCATCTCCACGGTTGTGATGAGCGGCATGATCATCGCTTTCCTGAGTCCGAGTACGGGGATTGTGAACAAATTCGTGTCATGGCTCGGCGGCGACCCGATTTCGTTCATGACCAAACCGGAGTGGTTCAAAAGCATTTTTGTACTCAGCGGCGAGTGGCAGAATCTCGGCTGGGGGGCTATCATTTATTTGGCAGCGCTGACCGGGATCAATCCGGAGCTTCACGAAGCGGCTACCGTCGATGGCGCCAGCCGGATGCAGCGCATCCGCCATATCAATCTTCCCGGCATCATGCCAACGATTACGATTCTGCTTATTCTTAATGCGGGCAGCTTCATGTCCATCGGCTTCGAGCGGGTCTATCTGCTGCAGAACACCTTGAACTTGCAAGCATCGGACGTCATTCAGACGTATGTGTATCGCAGCGGATTGATCGATGGGCAATATAGCTTCTCGAGTGCCGTAGGGCTGTTCAATTCGGCGGTCAATCTCGTCCTTCTGTTGATTGTCAATCAGACCGCGCGAAGATTCAGCAGCACCAGTCTGCTATAGGAAGGGGGGGCCGTATGAACCATCGCTTGTCGGATCGGGCGTTCGTCGCGATCAACTACGCTTTTACGGCGCTCATGCTGGTTGTGGTGCTGTACCCGCTCATCTACATCATCAGCGCTTCCGTCAGCAACCCGCTCTACGTCAATTCGGGCCACATGTGGTTATGGCCCGAGCAGGTAACGTTTGAAGGCTATAAGCGGGTTTTCCAAAACGCGGACATTTGGCGAGGGTATCGGAACACCATCGGTTATACGCTTCTAGGCACGGGCATCCATCTGGCGATTTTGCTGCCCTGCGCCTTTGCTCTATCCCGCAAGGAGATGCGCGGCAGAACCGCTATCATGGTGTTTATGCTGGCGACGATGTTTTTTAACGGCGGGCTCATCCCCAATTATTTGCTGGTCAAACAATTGGGCATGATGGATTCCTTGTGGGCGATTGTCGTGCCGAATGCAGTCGGCATTTGGGCGATCGTCGTGACCCGGACGTTTTTTGCGGCGAATGTCCCGCAGGAGCTGCAGGAAGCCGCGGAAATCGACGGGTGCCGGCTGTTCGGCGTTTTCTTCCGCATCGTGCTTCCGCTCTCCGGACCGATTATCGCCGTGATGTCGTTGTTCCATGCGGTGGGGCTCTGGAATCAATACTTTGCAGCCATGATGTATTTGTCCAATCGCGATTTATTTCCGCTGCAGCTCATTTTGCGGGAAATTCTCATTTTGCAGGAAATGAACACGACGATGCTGATGAGCGGCGACCAACTGGACAGTTTGTCGGAGCAAGCCAGAATCGCGGATATCCTGAAATACGCGGTGATGATCGTGTCCGCCTTGCCGTTGCTGATCGCCTACCCGTTTCTTCAGCGTTTTTTCGTGAAGGGCGTGTTGATCGGCTCGCTCAAAGGATAAGACGCATCGGATGCGCGCAAGGAAAGGGGGGATGCTGCGTAAGGCGGCGACAGGGCAGAAGAAGGGGAAGCAATACGATAACGATAAAGACGAGGTGACGGCATCAATGAAAAAGCACGTATGGACGACCGCCGTATTGACGACGGCGCTGGCGGCAACCGTCATAACGGGCTGCGAGTCCCGTTCGACCACGGAAAAGCCGGCGGAAACGACCAAAGCCGAACAGAAAAAGACGCCCGATAATTTAAATTTGAGCGGATTTCCGGTTGTAAGCTCGCCTATCACGCTGACGCTGATGGGTTCCAAAACTGCCAACCAATTGGCGTGGAACGACATGGTGTTTTTTCAGGAAATGGAGAAGCTGACCAACATCAAGTTCACGTTCGATACGCCGGCCGCCGAAAGCTACAAGGAAAAGCTTAATCTCCGCTTCGCAAGCGGCAACTTGCCGGATGTGCTGTTCGGTGCGAACTTGCAGCCGGCGGACGAAATCATGTTCGGCGGCCAGGGCCAACTGATTCCGCTGGAGAAGCTGATCGCGGACTATGCGCCAAACATCCGCAAGCTGCTTGATGACAATCCGGACATACGCCGCAATATAACGACTCCGGACGGACATATTTATTCGTTGCCCTTTATCGACACGCCGGACGCATTCGGCGTTTATCCGAAGCTGTGGATCAATGAAAGCTGGCTGAAGGCGCTGAATTTGCAGATGCCCAAAACGGTCGACGAGTTGATCGCGGTATTGCGGGCATTCAAAAATAACGATCCGAACAAAAACGGCAAACAAGACGAAATTCCGATGTCGTTCAACCTGGCTGCGGCAGGCGGCGTGCCCGATATTCAAAATGTTCTGCTGAACGCTTTCGGGTTTACCGGCCCGATGTCGGTCGACAAGGACAACGTGCGGTTTGCCCCGGCGGCGCCGGAATACAAAGCTTATCTTTCTTTCATGAATCAGCTGTATACCGAAGGGCTTCTGGACAAGGAAGGGTATTCGCAAACGGTCCAGCAAAAAAACGCCAAGGGCAATGCCGGCCGAATCGGCGTATTCGCGGCAGGCGGACCGTTCCAGGTCGTCGGCAACGATCAGGACAAAAACTACAGCATTTTGCCTCCGCTCACGTCGCAGGTAAACGCAACGCCGTTTTCGGTGCGCGCAAACAATTTGACGAAGGGCACGTTTGCCATCACGAAGAGCAATAAAAGTCCGGAAGCGACCATTCGTTGGGTGGACTATTTGTACAGCGCGGAAGGCGCCTTGCTCGCCGCCCAGGGGATCGAAGGCAAGCATTACGAATACGTCGACAACAAGCAGGGGCTGAAAGCGCTGGTTCCGGCCGGCGCCAATCCCGCCGAATTCCGCGGGACGATATCGCCGAACGCGGGTACGTTGATTCCCCGCATCCACGAGCCCGTGCAAAAGTTGAATAACTACAACCTGAAGGAAACGAATCCGCTGAACTACCACATCGAGCAGGAAACGAACAGCAAGCTCAGACCGGTGGCGAGGAACAGCTTCCCCTTGATTTATTTCTCGATGGATCAGCAGCAGCAGCTTAAGGTGCTGGAAACGGATATCACCACGTACGTGAACGAAATGTCGGGCAAATTTACGGTTGGCGATGTGGCGCTGGACAGCAAATGGAACGAGTACACGGCTACGCTCGACAAGATGAACGTGAAGCAGTATGTGAGCATTTACCAGCAAGCGTACAATCAGTGGGCGGGCAAAAAGTAAGATTACGCATGAAGGGGCGATGGGGATGAAAAAGAAGCTGCTGGCAAACGTGCTCGTGCTGTCGATCGCCTGCGGATCCACGGCGGGCGCTGCGCCCGTCACGGAAACGGTGAATTACAGCGGGTTTACCGGCTTTACATCGGTGACGTACACGAGTGAATTTTTGGGGTATCAAGCGGCGATGAACCGCGATTTCACCAACTACGGCTTCGATTTCGATTCCGCCAACGAAAAGGACGACGTCATGCCGATCGTTTGGAGTACCGCCGACATGCGATTCCGTCTGGCGGACGTAGACGGCGACGGCTTGGACGACGCGCTGTATTACAATGTGTCCAGCGGCAGCTTGAAATGGTTTCGTAGCGTAGGCGATGGCACGTTCGGAAGCGTGAATAACGTAACATGGAACGACGGCAAAAACAGCGGCTTCCTCGCAGCCGACTTTAACGGCGATGGGTACGCCGATTTGGGCGCCTTGAAGGTTGCCGGGTCCAGCGCCACGATTACGATCGCTTACGGCAACGGAGCAGGCGCGTTCAGCGGAACGACGGTTGCCACGGGTGTGGCGATTACCGGCGGGCAGCTTGAGGCCGCTGATGTGGACGGCGACAAGCACGCCGACATCATTGTTTATACAGGGTCAACCGGAGCTATCGACGTCTGGTTCGGTGACGGCGCAGGCGGCTTCCCGGCCACCCACAATTCGACCTGGTCCAACACCACAAACCCCGGCACGTTGGTAGTCGGCGATCTGAACCAGGATCGGCGAGCCGATATCGGGCTGTATGATAGCGACGCGAATATGTCAGGATTTGCGTTCCGGATGGGAACAGGCGATGGAGAATTCGGTCCGCTTCCGGGTGGCGAACCCCTCGCACAATACAACATGCAAGCGACGTACAACTGGGCCAATACGGTGAACCCGATCATTCCCCGAATCGGCCAAATAAACGCCGACGGAGCGGCGGACCTTGTCAAGTTCGTTACCAATAATTTACATTTTCGCACCCGATTTGCCTTCAACAAGCACATCGTAGCGAACGACCTGGATGCCTACGATTATTCGGTCCATCTGATCAAGGATGGCTCGGTCTACAAGATGTGGACCGGCGGCCGGTGGAGAACAGTGAAACAGAATGGCGACGAGTGGGTCGCCACTGATGCGGCCAATGCTGACCGTGCGAATCGTGCGTTCGATGGCGACCATATCCTGTACTCCAGTTCATCCGACGGACGGAATTGGTTCCGGCAAGTGAATCGACCGGTCTTCTACAACGGTATGGAAACCGGCTTCACCGGCTGGTGGACGGACAATACGCTGGAGCCCGAGGTCATCAAGGTCGACGGAACTTACTACATGTTCTGGCAATCGGAAATATTCGAAGGCCAGCAAGTAGATACGGGAGAAACGGTTCCGACGAATCCAAATCGTCTGACTCCGAACCATGCCGACCGCATCGGGCTGTCCACTTCCCAAGACGGCACTCACTGGACAAGAGCAAATCTCGACCCGAACAATCCCAATTACGACCCTCTCAATCCAACTGCTATCGACCGCGGCGTCGTCATTAATTTGCCGGCTGCGACCCGGGAGGCGCTGAAGCTGACGCACGAAGAAGTCGTGTATGTGCCGGACGATCCCGACGGCAAAGTGTGGTGGTTGTATGTGGCGACCATTTTGAATGGAGCGGAAAGCGGCCCACACGTGCGATTGCGCTCAAACAATCCATATACGTTCGATTGGAACGATAGGGAAGCTACGACGGGCATGGTCGATTTGGGCAACCAGATCGGCTACGCGGACGAGGCGCCGGGAGGCCGGGTATTTTTCCGCATCAGCTTCAGCAGAGTGCCGGGTCCTACGAAACCGTATGACACTTATCCTTCGATGCAAGTGTCGCGGGACGGCTTGAACTGGTCGATGCCTGGCTTTGTTGAAGGCGGGTTTTCCGCGCATCCGATTCTGGCGGGCAGCGACGGGCCGACCTCGAACAAAAACACGTATTTCCTCGGTATGTCGACGATCGACGGCACGGGGCGGCTGGAGTACGACAGCGCAACCGGTACTTACCATGCCTTTTATGCCGCCGCAACCTCGTACGGCACGCAGCCGACCACCGGCATCGTGAAGGCGGAGATCGGATTGGGCGAGCTGAGCTTTACGATCCAGTAAGCCAGGAATCGACGACGACGGAGGAGCAAGATGGAGAAGACGAATGTGCTGCTTATCGTGTCGGATCAGCTTCGGTATGATTGCATCGGGGCAAGCCGCAAATACCCCGTCCGCACCCCGAATCTGGATCGGCTGGCCGGCGAGGGAATATGGTTCGCCAACGCCTACACGCACATTCCCTTATGCTGTCCGGCACGGCAAAGCTTATTGAACGGCAGGCGACCCGAAACATTCGGGTCGCTCTGGAATTATGATCTTGGCCCGCCGATTCCCCCCCTGGACCCTGACACGTACGCATGGCCCAAGGAGCTGCAGCGGGCCGGATATGAGACGGCCTATCTCGGCAAGTGGCATGTACACCCCGAATACGATCCGACCAGCTATGGCTATGACGAGTACGTTTCCTTGCAGGATTACAAGGCGTACCGTGACGATCGATACGGGGTCACGGAGTATCGCCATGGCTTCTTCGGCGACACCGACCCGGTACCGATCGAGGATTCCCGCACCCACTGGATGGCTCGGCGGACCATCGGCTTGCTGGAGCGGTACGGGCGGAATCGTTCCGTGCCATGGCACGTCCGGCTCGATTTCGACGAGCCGCATCTGCCATGCCGACCGAGCGAACCGTTCGCTTCCCGGTATGATCCGGCCGCCGTACCGCCTTGGGACAATTTCGCCGATTCGTTCGCGAACAAGCCGTATATTCAGCGGCAGCAGCTGCTCAATTGGGGCGTCGAGCGCTACGAATGGTCCGATTGGGCACCGACCGTCGCCCGTTATTACGCGTTGATCAGCCAAATGGACGACGCGATCGGGACGATCCTCGATTATTTGGATCGTTCGGGTATGGGCGCGAACACGCTCGTTATCGTGACCGCCGATCATGGCGACATGTGCGGCGCCCATCGCATGATGGATAAACATTGTGTCATGTACGAGGACGTTGTCCACGTTCCCTTGATCATTCGCGGCAAGGGCGTCGCTCCCGGACAAGTGCGGGAGGAGCCGGTGTACAACCTGCTCGATTTGCCGCCGACGCTTGCGGAACGGCTTGGATTCGCCCCCGGCGACTTCCAGGGCCGCTCGCTTGTGCCGCTGTTTCAGGGCCCGGCCCTGGAATGGCGCGAGGAAATTGTCTCGACTTATAACGGCCAGCAGTTCGGTCTGTTCCTGCAGCGGATGATTGCGAAAGGGCGCTGGAAGCTGGTGTGGAACCCGACGGATGTGGATGAGCTCTATGACTTGCAGCAAGATCCCGCGGAACTGAACAACCGCATCGGCGATGCGGCGGTGCAAGACGTCGTTGCCGCACTTCGCAGCCGTCTGTACGAGATTTTGCTGCAAGAAGGCGACAGGGTGGTGGCGAATCCCTGGATGAAGCGGCAGCTGCTGGGCGGTCACAAATTGTAGAAGCCCGGGTGCGGCTGCCGATCGGATGGCAGCCGGCCATCGCGCAGCGTAGAGAGAACAAGGAGGGCAAGCGGATGCAACCATCGCTGTACGAACGATTCTTGAAACCGGCGAACGCGTTTCGCGGCAAACCGTTATGGTCGTGGAACGGCAAGCTCGATCGGGAGCGTTTGCTGGAGCAAATCCGCGCTTTCCGGGAGATGGGGTTTGGCGGCTTTTACATGCATTCCCGGGTCGGGCTGCAAACCGAGTATTTGGGCGAAGAATGGATGGAACTGACCCGCGCCTGCGCGGAAGAAGCGCAGCGGCTCGGCATGGAGGCGTGGCTGTACGACGAGGATCGATGGCCGAGCGGGACGGCGGGCGGCATGGCGACCCGGGAGCCGCAATATCGGTTGAAGTTTATTCGGGCCGATCTGGAGGCAACGGACGCCTTTTGCTGGACGGAGCAAACGGTGGCGGCCTTTTATTGCCGGCTGGACGGCGTGAACGTATACGACTGCGTGCAATTGCATCGCGATTCCACGCCCCTGCTGCCGCCTTCCGAGGGAGGTGTCGCGCTTGCCTTTCGAACGACCGAAATGGCTTCTACCTCCTTCTACAACGGCTCCACGTATTTGGACACCCTCAACCTTGAGGCAACGGAGCATTTTCTGGCCTTGACGCACGAGAAGTACAGCCAGTCCTGCGGGGATTTGTTCGGGGGGAGCATTCAGGGGATTTTTACGGATGAACCGCACAGAGGATCGTTGCTCGACGGATTCGGCATTGCGAATCCGGACAAGGAGAGGCATGTGCCGTGGACCTACGATCTGTTCGAGCGGTTTCAAGAGGCGTTCGGATACGACTTGCTTCCCCGTTTGCCGGAGCTTTTTTTTCGCCTGAACGGCCAGGTCGTTTCGCAGGTGAAATGGCATTATGTCGAATTGCTGCAGCGGATGTTTCTCGAAAATTTCGCCGAGCCTGTGCAGAGGTGGTGCAAGCGGCACGGTCTTCGTTTGACCGGGCACGTGCTGCATGAGGATTCGCTGACTGCCCAGACGGCGATGTCCGGTTCGGTCATGCGTTACTACGAGTATATGGAGGAACCTGGCATTGACGTGCTGACGGAAGGGAACCGTTGCTACTGGATTGCCAAGCAGCTCGCTTCCGTCGCCCGGCAGTTGAATAAACGATGGCTGTTCTCCGAGCTTTACGGAGCGACCGGCTGGCAGCTGTCGTTCGAAGGACACAAGGCGGTAGGAAATTGGCAGGCGTTGTTCGGGATCAACGCCCGCAGCCACCATCTTGCCTGGTACACCATGGAGGGAGAGTCGAAGCGCGATTTTCCCGGCACCATCGGACCGCAATCCGCCTGGTGGCGGGAATACGAATCGGTTGAAACGTATTTCTCGCGCATCGGGGCGGCGATGTCGGAAGGAACGCCGGTTTGTGACGTATTGGCGCTGAACCCGGTGGAGAGTGTATGGTCCCAGGTATACTGCGGATGGTCCTCCATGCTCGCGACAGCTTCTCCCGAAGTGATCGCGATCGAACGAAGCTACCAGGAGCTGTTTCATTGGCTGACGGGAAGCCAAATCGACTTCGATTACGGGGATGAGCATCTGCTGGCAAAGTACGGCTCCGTCGAGGCCGATGCATCGGGCGTTCCCGTGCTTCGGGTCGGGGCGGCGTCGTACCGCGTCGTGATCGTGGCCGGCATGTTGACGATCCGCTTGTCGACCTTGCGGCTGCTTCACGCTTTCCTGGACGCGGGGGGCCAAGTTGTCGTCGCCGGTTCAATGCCGGCATATGTGGATGCATTGCCCTCGGAGGACGCTGTTCGGCTCCTGGATCGAGCGATGCCTATGGAATGGCGCGAAGCTTCCGTCGCCCAGGCCTGCGCATCATCCTTGCGCATCCGTGCGCAAGCGCACGCGGCGGCAACGGACGAACCGGTCCGCGATTTATTGTGTCACATTCGCCAGGTTGAAGATGGCCATATCGTGATGTTTCTGAACGTAGACCGCGACCGCTGGCAGCATAACGTGCGGCTGCGGGTGAACCTGCGCGGCGCAGTGGAGCAGTGGGATGCGCTAACCGGGCAACGATCGCGCATCGCGGCTGATGCAACAGCGGACGGAATGGAAATGGTGACGGACTTTCCTCCGTCGGGAGAACGGCTGTATTACATTCGCGAGCAAGCTGACGAAGCGGTGCCTCTCCAGCCGATCGGCAAAGAAGCGATGGCGGGGCAATGGAACGGACCGTTCTCGTACCGGCTCAGCGAACCGAATGTATGCGTGCTGGATCGGGCAACTTATCGGATCGACGACGGAGAGTGGCAGGCGGAGAGCGAATTGCTTCGCGTGGACCGGGCTTTGCGCGATCATTACCGGGTGGAGCGGCGCAACAACAAAATGGTGCAGCCGTGGTACGCCCGCACGCACGGCCTGTGGCCGGACCAACCGCTTGGCCGCATCGCGCTGCAATTCCGGTTCCTGATCGAACCGGGCGAGGGCCTCCTGGACGACAACGGAGCATGGTGGCATCTGGCCATGGAGCATCCGGCAAACGTCAAGGTTTTCGTCAATGATGAATTGCTGTCGCGCCATCCGGCGGAGGCCACATGGGTAGATCCTTGCTTTGAGCTGCTGCCTGTGCCTCTTTCCATGCTGCGCGAAGGAGACAACCGGATCGTGCTGGAGACGACGTTCCATGAGCGCACGGACTTGGAGGCCGTTTATTTGCTTGGCGATTTCGGTGTTATGACCGAAGGTGCGGAGAAACGCATCACTTCGCTGCCGGGGAGGCTGGCGATCGGCGACTTGACGCGTCAGGGGCTGCCTTTTTATGGCGGGATGATCGCTTATCACCTGGAGACGGCCGGGCGGCAGGCTACGGACGGCGACATCTCGCCAGACGATGTTCACCTGCTCCGGCTTCCGGCAATCGATGGCGCATGCGCCAAGGTCGTATCGGCGAATGGCCCGGCGCGGACGATGCCATGGACGCCTTACGAGGCGGACATCACGGAAGAGGTGCGTGCGGGCAGCGACCTGGAGCTGCAGCTATTTTTGACGCGGCGCAACACGTTCGGCCCGCTGCACATGGTACCGGCCCGCAGCAATGCGTATTCGCCCGAGCATTTCCATACGTCGGGAGAGCGGTATACCGACGGCTATTCGTTATGGCCTGCCGGCATTCCCGCGCCTCCGCAGCATTTCGTTCGGCGTCATATTCCGGCGGGAACGATTTCCGACCGGGGAGAGGAGCGTAGCCCATGATCCATGTACCGGCATTTTGGCACCCGCGCCCGTCGCGCGAGCAAAACGTATACATCGCGTTCCAGGCCAATCTGCGTCTTTCCGCGTCGCAGCAAATAGCGGTTCATCTGTTCGGATGCGACACGTACCGGTTGTATTGCGATGGGGAGGAAGCTGGCGAGGGTCCCGCGCGATTCGCCGAAGCAAGGCCGGAGTACGATGTTTTTTCGCTGGCGCTTCCGGCGGGCGAACACACGCTGACGATCGTCGTTCACTATTACGGCGTTGCGACGCGGATGAGCGCCAACCAGCTGCCGCCGTTTGTTCAGGTCGAGGTGCTGGACGCAAGCGGCCCGCTTTCACTGATATGGCGGTGTCAGGAACTTGCGGCTTTCCGGCCGATGGGACGCAGAGTCAACGGGCAGCTTGGTTGGGCCGAACTGTGCGATACCCGCTTGCTGCCGGACTGGAGCTTCGACGAGGCAGGGGCTGCATCGTCGGTGCAGGCCGATTGGCATTCTATTGCGGTCGTCCAGCCATGGGAAGGCAGACGACAGCCGGTTTACGGTCGCAACCCGCTTGCCGCATGCCGGAATGATGTCGTTCATTCGGCCATGATCGGCAGCGGCGTGTATACGGACCGGTTCGGCTACGAGATGGACGATCCGCCGGTCCGGTTCCTGCTCAGAGACTTTCAGACGGCGACGACTGCAGACGGCGTCTGGTATCGTTTCGATTTTGGCAAGGTGGGATTGTATCGACCTGCTCTCGATCTGGAGCTTCCGGAAGGAACGAAGGTAGAGGCGGGCTACAGCGAATATTTGACGGATGGCCGCGTCGTGCCGGTTATAACATTTTCCGCCAGTTCTTCCTGTCATCTGGATCGGTGGATTGCCAAGGGCGGCCGGCAAACGTTGTCCACTTTTTCGCCAAGGGGGTTCCGCTTTCTGGAACTGCATATCGCGGCGCCTCTCAAGACTGTCGCCGTTCATGAAGTTGCGGCCCGGCAAAGAACCTATTTCGGTTCCCCGATCGGGTGCTTCACAAGCAGCGATCCGCTGCTGGACCGGATCTGGCGTGCAGGCGTGGAGACGCTGCAAGCGTGCAGCGAGGATGCGCTGACCGATACGCCGACGCGCGAACGGGGGCAATGGTTGGGTGACGCTGTCGCGGTCGGCATGGAGACGCTTGGCGTGGCGTACGGCGATTTGAGTTTGATTCGCAGAAGTTTGGAGCAAGCCGCGCTCAGCAGGCGCGATGACGGCATGATCATGGGCTGCTACCCCGGACAGATTATTCCGGTTTCGTCGTATGCCATGTTATGGGTAACGGGGTGCATGCGGTACTTCCGCCTCACCGGCGACAAGGCCTTCATCCGGTCGCACTTTCAAGCGGCCAACGATGTCGTCGACTTCTACTTGTCCTGTTTATCCGAAGTCGGCATTGCCCGGTTCCCTTACTGGGATTTCGTCGATTGGGGGCATATCGTTGCGAAGGACGAGGTCAACATTGCGCTTAATGTGCTCGTATGGAAGGCGCTTGGCGATGCCGCGGATTGGGCGGACGCACTTGGCGAAGCGGCACTCGGCCGGCAACGGTTTGAGCAGCGCGACCATCTGGAGGCGATCATTCGCGGAAAGCTAATGACAGCCAGGGGATTGCTGCCGACCGCATTGCCGATCGACGGCGTTGGGGCTGGAACGTCTGCCGGGGCCGAGCCGGGTTATCATGCCAACGTGCTGGCACTTGCTTTCGGGCTGTTTTGCGGCGAAGAGCGCCAAACGGCTGCGGAATGGATCAAGCAGCACATGCTGAGCTGCTTTCCCAACCGGCCGGACGCTCCGCGTCTCTCTCATCCTGCCGCCAACCATCCGCAGCTGATCACCCCGTATTTCGGCCACTTTGCGCTGGCTGCTTTGCTGGATGAAGGGGAAGCCGATTTTGTACTGGACCAGTACCGGACCTGCTGGGGGTGGATGCTGGAGCAAGGAGCGACGACCTTGCTGGAAGTGTTCGACCATCGATGGAGCCATTGCCATGCTTGGTCGGGTTGCCCGTCCTGGCAGCTGTCGCGTTATTTTCTTGGACTGCATGCTAGATCGGCAGGGGCAGGAGAAAGGGAATGGGAATGGGAAGGGGAGCCGCCCATGTTCGAGTTCCGTCTGCTTACGGGTTCGTTGACGCATGCGGCAGGGGAAGTGCCCATTGTCGGAACGTCCGACAAGATCAGAATTTCCTGGCGGCGAACGGAGGATGGCATCCGCTACGAATGCGACAGCGACCGGGAGATTGCGATTCGTTTTCCATCCGATTCGCATTACCGCCTTACGTTGCTCGAGCCGCAGACTGACGCGGCGTCTTCCAATCCGTTTATGACTCGCGGCTTCCGGTTCAAGGTTCTTTTGAACTAACTTGATATTTTCTGACGAAAAAACCACAATGCGTTCCTCATCGCTTTGTGGTTTTAATTATGGATCAGTACTGCTATGGACTGACCGCATTGCCCGAATTCGCGGTGTCACCACAGTCGTTTATGGTGTTTATGGGGGCGATGCAGAGTACAATTTTATATACGGGGAGTGGTGATGTAAAGCAGGTTTTTGATCGAAAGGGCAGTGTGATACCTCCCTCTGGGAGCTCAAACAATCCGCAGAGCATGAACTGCGGTGAAGCAATTTCCAAGTGTTGTTCCGCTGACAAGCGTTATAAATAAAAAACGGTTTCACAGCCCGTTTGACCTCATACCTTGTTGATGTCTAGTTTTTCGCTCTTCCCCGGATGCTTCTCGCGATTGAAAAAAATGTGGTTGTATTTTTCAGGTACATTTTTGCCACGGTAAATCATGGAACGCCTCACTCGGTCTGGCCCCCCCTCATAGTTCAACTCCGTTTTTATGCAAAATGGTATGGCTCAAAGTCTCCTCTGACGACGTTCGCCTACGAAAGAACGAGGGCAACCGACGCCACACCGACCAAAACGCTGGAGTTCCGCCTTGTCTCGGTTGCCGGAACAATACGGACGCGCTGGAACCATCTCAAATAGCCAGTGAAAAATGGCTTATTTGCCCGATTTCAGGTGCCACGTAAAAAATAGCCAGTGAAAACATGGCTTATTTCGCCCGAATCGGCCCCCAAAGGGAGTGATTCGGGGAAATAACCAGTGAAATCGCTTGCTATTTGGTGACGGGGGTTCACTTTTAGCCGAATAGCCAATAAAACATGGCTTATTTCGAGCGAAGAGCGTATGGGAGGGGGAACGAGAGCGGCTCCGCTATGCCTGGCGAGGGCGTTCGGCCGTTTGCGCCGCGCCTTGCGATGACTCCGGCAAAAGTCATCCGCTCCGCGCACTCGTCGTTCACGGCTTCGCGTACTTCTCTTGGTATTCGCCCGGCGGCACCTGGTAGTGCTGCTTGAACACGTAAGAGAAGTGCTTCACGCTGACATATCCAACCTTCTCCGCGACGTCGTACACTTTCACCGGCGGCTTCGCCTGCAGCAGCTTGGCCGCTTGCTCCATGCGCACGCGGGTAACGAACTTGATGTACGACTCGCTGACGCTTTTGTTGAACAGGTTGCTCAAATAGCCGGGCGACACGCCGATTTGTTCGGCGACGAGCGCGAGGCTGAGCGGTTCCGCGTAATGGTCGCAGATGTAAGCTTTCGCCAGCGACACGATGTCGTGCTCGTTTGCCGCCTGCGGCGGATCGGCGGCGTCCGCCGCCCCGGCAAGCTGCGCGAGCCGCCGAAACAGCGCGGCGGTTTCCTCCGGGGCAACGGCGTCATCGGGCTCGCGCGGCGCGGCAAACCGCCACAGCGCCTGCATCGCGGCTTCGCCCCGGTCGCCGGCAGCAGCCGGCGCGACGCGCTGCAAGCTTTGCAGCAAGTACACGCCGCAGGCCAGCGTGTCCGTCACATTCGCCGGCGCGGCCAGCTCGGCGTACTGGCGCGCGGCCGCACTGCAGCCGGCAACGCTTTGATCGAGCAGCGCCGACTGGATGGCGGATACCGCCAGGTCGAGCTGCTGCAGCGCCGGCTCCTGCTCGGTCCCGCCGGCGCAGGCGTACAGCGCGCCGCCGCCGTGAAGCAGGCGCCGCTTCAGCATGCGCCGCGCCCGCCGGTACGACACGCCGAGCTGCTGCACGTCGCTTTCGCACGAGCCGACCGCGCCGGTGACGCTCATTCCGGTCAAGCGGCCGATGGCGTCGCGAACGCGCTCGTAGAAGCCGCGGCAGCGCGCCAGCACGTCCGCTTCGTTGTCGCCGGCCAGCAGCGCCGCCGTTGTCTGCTCGCCGTCGACGAACACCGTCGTCGACGGCGAGCCTTCGGCCAACTCGCTTGCCACCTGATGCACGATAAAGCGGTACAACGCGACTTCGCCGGGCGCGACTTTTTTCGCCAACAGCCGGTCGACGTCGAGATCGAGCACGAGGATGGCGCCTTCGGCCTCGATCAGGCTGACCTTCAGCCGGTAGATCAGCGGATATAGGGTCTTGATTTCCACGCTGTTGTCGGACACGATCGCCTGGAGGAAATGGTTGACGACCTGCCGTTTCGTATCGGCGGATACGCTGCGCATCGCCATGTCGGCGAGCGCTTCGGTCCGTTTGGCGTCGAGCTCGCCGGCGACTTTGCCGAGCATGCCGGCCAATTCCTCGCGCACGATCGGCTTGAGCAAATAATCGTTCACGCCGTAGCGGATCGCTTCACGGGCCAGCGCAAACTCGTCGTACCCGGACAAAATGACGATTTTCCGCTGCGGCGACTGTTCAGCGGCTCGGCGAATAAATTCGAGCCCGTCCATGACCGGCATCTTGATGTCGGTGACGATCAGGTCGACGGGCGCGGCGGCCAGCGCCTCGAGCGCTTCGCGGCCGTCGCCCGCTTCGGCGCTCACCTGCCAGTCCGGATGCAGCTGCGGAATGACCGCTTTCAAATACTCCCGCGTTACCGGTTCATCGTCCACTACGAGCACCGTATACATGGATTCACCCCCATTATGGTCAGCGTAAGCGATACCATCAGCATTTGAAACTAGAAATCACCAGGAACTAGACGGCAGTCCGGTAGGCTTAACGGGAAAACCTCCCGTTATTTTTTCATTTTTTGCTGAATAATGAGAAATAACTGGAAAACCTCCCGTTATTTTCGTGCCTTTGTCCACTTTTCGGCTAAATCGCGAAAATTAACGGGAGGTTTTCCTGTTATTCGCCTAAAGTGGCGTCATCTCCAAGCTACTCCTCCGGCGGCAGCGCCACTTCGACCGTCGTGCCGGCACCTTCGGCGCTGACGACCGACAAGCCGTAAGCCGCGCCGTACCTTGCTTTGATCCGCCGGTTGACATTCACCAGCCCGATGCCCGTATGCGGCTCCTGCTTGCCGTCCTTTCGCTCCCGATCGAAGCCGTCGCCGCCTCCTGCGGACACGTCCGCCGCAACCGGCAACGCCGTACCGGCCGCGGCTTCGTCGGCCGACGCCAGCTTTCCTTGCAAGGCGGCGAGCGCCCGGGCATCCATGCCGAGCCCGTCGTCCGCTACGCAAATGAGCAGCCGGTCGGCCATTAGCCGCGAATAGACGCGGATCGCGGTCGGCTCCTTCTTCCGCTCGCAGCCGTGGATGACGGCATTCTCCACAATCGGCTGCAGCAGCAGCGCGGGGATGCGCCTTGCAGCGAGCGCCGGATCGATGTCGAGCGCATAGGTCAGCCTGCCTTCGTACCGGCTGCTCTGGATGCCGAGATACGCGTGCAGCAGATCGATTTCCCGCTGCAGCGGCACTTCCTTGTCCCACGTCGTAAGGCTGCGCAGCATGCTGCTCAGCTTGTTGATGTGGTCGATCGCCTTCTCCTGCTTGCCCGCCTGCATCGTCAAGCTGATCATGTTCAGCGTGTTGAAAATAAAATGCGGCCGAATCTGGTTGAACAGCGTGTTGATTTGCGCTTCTTTCTGCAGCAGCTTCGCTTCGTATACCTCTTTCACAAGCTGCGTGTTGCGCTGCAGCATGTCGTTGATTTTGGCCATAAGCGCGTTGAACGAAGCGCCGAGGTAGCCGATTTCGTCCCGCCGGCTGCCGCCGAACTGCACTTCCAGATTGCCGTGTTCGACTTCCTTCATGAGGCGGACGATTGCCAGCAGCGGGCGCATGAACTGGCGGACGAACAGGAACAGCACTACAATCGCAAGCAACGACGAGGCGACGGCGAACAGGAAGGCGGTGTTGCGCGTATGCATCGCCTGGCGGTTCATTTCCTTGACCGAGTTGACGGCAACGACTTGCCAGCCGACGCGCGACACGGGAATGGAGCTGACGATGTAACCCGCGCGATTGGCGCTGCCGGCAATCGCCTTGTCCTTGTCGCTCGCGGAGTACACGACGTTGTTCTTGTCGTCGAGGATAAGCAGGCCGCCGTCTTCTCCCATGTTCGCCCGCGAGCTGATGTCGACGATGCCGTTGTAGTTGGCGTCGACCTTGATGACGCCGAGCACCTGCTGCGTGCGGGTGCTGACCAGCCGCCGGACGACGGAGATGACGCTGACGCTCTGGTCGCCGCCGATCTGCTGCATGTGCGACGGGACGAATACATAATCCTGGGTATTCATCGCTTCCCGGTACCAATCGCTGTTCTGCGGATTCGTCTCCTGGCTGCCGCCCGAAGGAATGCGCCCGCTCGAATACGTTTCGTCGGTAATGATCGAGACGCGCAAAATATCCTTGCGCGGATAAATCATCATTTCCTCCAAATATGTTTCGACCAGCCTGCGTTTGTTGAGTTCCTCCAGCTCGCTGTCCGGGCCGTCCTGCTCGAGCGCGGCCATTACGCCGGCGTTGCGGTAAGGCGCCAGTGTCAGACGGAACAGGTCGTCCAGGTAGGTATCGATATTCAGCGACACCTGCTCGATGATCTGGTTCACCTTGTCCGTCGACTGGCGTTCAAAATCTTTCGTATACTGCGTGTAGGACAAATACGATTCGACGAAAACGGAGCCGAGAATAAGCAGGGCGGTTATCGTCAACAGCTTGAGCTTGACGCTCCAGTCGCGGTATTTTTTGACCATGGCCGGGTCCTCGCCCCTTTCGCTTCATACCGCTCTATTAATGGTATACGATAGCGCTTGCGATCTGTAAACCGGATGTGCGGAACTGGGGGCGAATTGTGAAAAAAACGTACCATCAGCAGCGATTTCCGGTATTTCGCGGCGAAGAGGGGCCGGTTATGATGAAGGGGCAGATCAGCATTTCGAGGGGTTGGCCGTCAGCGGCCCAAACAATCGTTAAGGAGGAAATCCCGTGGTTCGCAAAAGCATGCTCGTTTCGCTCGGCTTGATCGTTATGGCGGGAAGCGTCGCCGCTTGCGGCGGCGGCGGCGGCAAAGACAAGGCGGCCGCCAGCGCCACGCCGGCGCAATCGGCGAAACCGTCCGCATCCGCTTCCGCATCGCCGTCCGAAGCGCCTAAAGAGAAGGTGAAGCTGAAGTTTTTCACCGGCAAGGTGGAGACGGTCGACCTGATGAACGACCTGATCGCCAAGTTCAACAAAGAGAATCCGAACATCACGGTCGAGCAGGAATACCAGAAGGACGCCAGCAACGTCATCAAGGTGAAGTTTGCCTCCGGCGACGTACCGGACATTACGACTGTCGTTTCCCAGGATTACATCGATCAGGGCAAATACCTCGACTTGTCCGGCGAGTCGTTCTGGTCGCGCGTGGTTCCGGCAATCAAGGACTTGTCCACCGACGTCAAAACCGGCAAACAGTTCAAAGTCGCAACGAACATGACGATGGGCGGCATTTTCTACAACAAAAAAATATTCGCCGAGCTCGGCCTGAAGGAAGCGCTCACCTGGGCGGACTTCAAGCAAAATCTGGCGACGGTGAAGGCGAAAAAGCCCGACGTGACGCCGATGTTCCTCGCCGGCAAAGATTCGTGGACGCTCGGCCATCTGATCGAGTTTATGGCGCACGGCGTGATCAAGCAGCAGTACGGCGTCAATCCGTCGCGGCTGGCGTTCATCAACAACGACGCGAGCAAGCTGTCGTTCGACAAGCCGGGCGGCGCGATCGACGCTTTTGCCGGCCGGCTGCTGGAGCTGAAGAACGACGGCCTGATCAACAAGGACGCGCTGACGGCGACGTACGACAACCAGAAGGAAACGTTCGTCGCGGGCAAAACGGCGGTCATCAGCCAGGGCATGTGGGTGCTCGGCGACTTGCTGACGCTGAAGCCGGCGATCAAGGACGATATCGGATTCAGCCCGTTCCCGGCAATTGTCGACGGCACGAAGCCGGTAGTGTTGTCGGCGGAGGATTCCTCCTATGCCATTACGTCCGGTTCGAAGCATCCGGCGGAAGCGAAGAAGTTTCTCGAGTTTCTGTTCAAGCCGGAAAATCTGAAAGCGTACAGCGAATTTCTCAAATCGCCGCCGGCGTTTACGGACGTCTCCGCGGACTGGGGACCGCTGAAGGACCAGGCGGCTGCCGCGCTCAAGACGGGCGTCAACATCGCTTTCACCGACACGCCTTCCGGCTTCTCCGGCGACGATGCCGGCCGGATGGTGCAGGAGCTGCTGGCGGGCAAATACGCGGCTTCGCTCGATTTTGCCAAGGCGTACAAGGACGCTTGGGACAAAGCCTGGAACGCCACGAACAAAAAATAGGCGCCGTTCGGCGGAGCGCGCCGGACACGCAGAAGTTTGCGATTAACCGTTAGGAGAAACGAGCCATGCGCGCGATGCTGAAACGGAACGCCCAGTTGCACAAGTTCATGGCCGTACCCGCCATTCTGCTGTTTGCCTTCTTCTTCATCTATCCGCTGCTGCGGGGGATCGGCATCAGCCTGACCGATTCGAACGGCGTAACGACGCCGCATTTCGTCGGGCTGGACAATTTTGTCCAATTCTGGCATGACGAGCGGGCGCGCACGGATGTGCGGAATACGGTGTATTTTGCGCTCGGCAGCGCGCCGCTGCTGAACGTGTTCGGGCTGCTGTACGCGCTGCTGCTCGACCGCAAGTTTCCGCTCAAAGGCGCGGTGCGCGCCATCGTCTATTTGCCGGCCGTCATCAGTCCGCTGATTATGGGTTACGTCTGGTATTTCATGCTGCAGCCTGGGCGCGGTTTCCTGTTCCACGCGCTGGAGCAGCTGAAGCTCGGCTTCCTGAGCGGCAATTGGCTCGGCGACAGCAGCACCGCGCTGCTTGTTATCATCGTCGTCAACGTCTGGCAGTTCGTCGGCCTGACGATGGTCATTTATTTGGCGGGGCTGCAGTCGATTCCCGGCGAGCTGTACGAGGCGGCGACTATCGACGGCGCCGGTTACGCCGCCCGGCTGCGGTATGTGACGCTGCCGCTTCTGTATCCGTCGATTCAAATCAACGTCGTGACGAACATTATCGGTTCGCTGTCGGTGTTCGACGTCATCGTCGCGATGACAGACGGCGGACCGGGCTACAGCACGGAGTCGCTGAGCCTTTACATCCTGCGCATGCTGTACGGCAGCTTCACCGGCTACTCCACCGCGGTCGCGCTGATTTTGTTCGTGCTGATCATCGTTCCGGTCGGCCTGTTCCTGCGGCTGACCAAATCCCGCGAGTATGAACTGTAAGAGGTCGACGATATGAAATCATGGGCATCCGTTCTGCGGTTCGCCGCCATCGGCGCGATCGTGCTCGTTTCGCTGGTGCCGTTCTACGCGCTGCTGTATTTGTCGCTGAAAACGCCGACGCGCACGTTTTTCGACGGCGCTCTGCTGGCGCCCGACTTCCATGTCGCCAATTTCGCGGATGCATGGCAGCGCTCGAACATCGGCCTGGCCATGGTCAACTCGCTTGTCATCACTGTCTGCGCCGTTGCGCTTGTCGTCGCGCTGGCCGCATCCGCCGGCTATTCGATCGCACGCTTCAACCATGCGGCGAACCGGGCGATTCATACGATCTTTCTCGTTTGTCTGACCATTCCCGCGATCATCATCACCGTTCCGCTGTATACGCTGATGCGCGCGATTGGCGGCATCAATACGCATTGGGCGATGATTTTGCTGATGGCGTCGGGAGCGATGCCGTTCGCCGTGTTCCTGTATACCGGCTTCGTGCGTACGCTGCCGCGCGAAGTGGAGGAATCGGCGATTATCGACGGGTGTTCGCCATTCGGCGCGTTCTGGCGGGTGACGTTTGCGCTGCTGCGCCCGGCGACGGCCGCCGTCGTCATCCTGCAGGGGCTCGGCATCTGGAACAACTACGGGCAGGCGGTATTTTTCCTGCAAAGCCAGTCGATGCGCACGATCCCGCTGGCCGTGTCGATGTTTTTCCAGCAGTACGGGGCCAAGTGGCATCTGATGGCCGCGGCCGCCATGATCGGGCTCGCGCCGGCGGTGCTGGCGTTTCTGATCTTCCAGCGATTCTTCATCAAAGGCATTACGGCAGGCGCCGTGAAGGGATGATGCAGCATGGAGCGAACCGCTCCTTATATTCGCGATCTGTATCCGGCGAAAGCGCAGTTTCGCAGCGGCGAACCGGCCGTAATGACAGTAGAGTTGTTCAATCCGGGCGACGAGGCGGTTGCGCTCGTCGTTCGGCTGACGATTGCGGCGGCGACGGAAACGGTTGCCGTGCTGACGCGGGAGGCGGTCGTTGCCCCGGACGCTGCGCTTGTCTTCGACATCGAAGCCGGCTGTTTCGAGGCCGATTTGGCCGGCTTCGGCGCCGACGCCGAGCTGCGGGAGCGCGGCGAGCTTATCGATGCGCTCTCCGGCGCTTTCGACGTCGCCAGCGACTGGCGGCGGTCGACGCGGTACGGTTTTCTCAGCGATTTTGCCGCAGCCGAGCTTGGCGACGGCGAAGACGTGCGTAGCATGTGCAAGCTGCACCTGAATCTGGTGCAGTTCTACGACTGGATGTATCGGCACGACGAACTGGTCGCCGCCGAGGACGACTATACCGATCTGATGGGCCGGCAGGTCAGCCTGCCCGTCGTTCGCGAGAAGATTGCGCTCTGCCACGAGCGCGGCATGAAGGCGGTCGCTTACGGCGCGGTGTATGCGGCAAGCCGCGAATTTGCCGAGCGCCATCCGGATTGGGCGCTGTATACGAGCGGCGGCGAGCCGTTCGATTTTATCGGCATCTTCCGGATCATGAACATCGCCCCCGATTCGCCGTGGAGCGAGCATATCGTCTCGCAATATCGCCAGGCGGTGGAACGAGTCGGCTTTGACGGCATTCACATGGACACGTACGGTTTTCCGAAAACGGCGCTGTCTCGCCTCGGCGGTGTGGAGCGGGTCGAGCGGCTGGCGGACCATTTTCCCGTGCTGATCGACCGTACCCGAAAGTCGCTGGAGGAGGCGGCCGACGACGTTTGCCTGATTTTCAACAACGTTGGCAACTGGCCGGTCGACACGGTGGCGCTTGCGGCGCAGGACGCGATTTACGTCGAGGTGTGGAAGCCGTACGAACGGTACCACCATATTCGCGACATCGTGCGCTGGGCGGACCATCTCGGCAATGGCAAAAACGTCATCCTTGCCGCCTACCTGAAGCCGTTCCGCGTGCCCGGCGAAGGCGGCGCTGCCGGGGCGGAGAACGCCGCGCTGCTGCTGACCGCCGTTGTGACGGCACATGGCGCCTACCATCTGCTGCTCGGCGAAAACGGCGGCGTGCTGACGCAAGGCTACTATGTCGACCATTCGCCGATCGGCGCCGCGTTTATGCGGAAGATGCGCGACTACTACGATTATATCGTGCGATACGTTCACATTTGGTATGACAAAAGGTTGCGCGACGTATCGATGACGCACGCGGACGGAGACAACGAGGAGTATATGTTCTCCGGTTTCCCTTACAGTATGTATGGCGAAGCCGGCAAAGTGTGGATCGTCGTCCGCGAGCACGAGCGCCGCAAAGCGATTCATTTCATCAATTTGACCGTCGCGGCCGACGATTGCTGGAACGAGGCAAAAGCGGCGACGCCGGAGGTGGAAGGGAGGATTGTGCGGATCGCGGTTGAAAGCCGAGCCGTGTTGGCGTTCCGTGCCAGTCCGGACGTTGCCAGGGGCAAGCCGGTTTTGCTCGAGCCGGCGTACGAGGTCGGCAAGCGCGGCTTGACGGCGATCTTCGCGCTTCCGGCGCTGAACGTCTGGGATTCGCTGGTGCTGGAGTTTGGTGGCGATTAGCCCGCGATTGTTTGCCGGGCGCTCTTCTTGACGGCAGCGGCGGTTGTGACTTTTATCACTGCCGCGCCGCGGCCTTTTCGTTACACTGAAGCCATCACCTCACATTAACGAAAAGGCGGTCGATCGAGATGAACGCACAACAAACCAATACGAAAGCGCCCCTGGCGGGGCTTGTGACGCTGATCGTGCTGATGGCGCTGCTTCTGTTGTCCCCGGTGTTATACTTCATGATTCAACTGCTGCTCGGCAACGAAAGCTTGTTCGCCATCAACGGGTATAAATGACGCCGGAAAACGGCAGCGCAGCGGCTTCGACGGTTTGCAGCTGAAAAGCCTTGGAATCGGCAACGCGGATTCCGGGGCCTTTTCGCGCGGAAAAATGTATTCGAAATAAATAAGCCATATTTCATTGGCTAGATTGGCACTAAGCTGCTGAATTGCCGCTGCCGTATTGGGCAGCGGTATTTTTTGTCTTTTCGCAGGGGATAGTAAGCGTAATCCCAACAGAAGGAGCAGATGCCATGAATTCCAGTTCCTCCGCCGGCCGACGGAAGCTGCTGCCGCTGGCCGCGCTGCTGCTGTGCCTGGCGCTCGTCACCGTGCCGGCGGCGACGGCGGCCGCCTTCGGACAAGGCGCAAGCGGCAGCGACGTGTACGCCGTGCAAGGCATGTTGAAGTCGCTCGGTTATTTCAACGGCACGATTACCGGCTACTACGGCACCCAGACGGCGGCCGCGGTCAAGAAATTCCAGGCCCGCTACGGCTTGCCCAAAACCGGCGCCGTCGACAACAAAACGCTTGAATCGATCCTGTGGGCTTACGCCAACATGAAGCTTCCGAAGCAGCCCGCACCGAAGCCGACTCCCGTCCCTGCTCCGGCCCCGACGCCGACGCCAGTGCCGGTTCCGGAGCCGTCGGCTCCGCCGCAGAACGGACTGAGCGCCGAAGAACAGCAGATGGTCGATCTCGTCAACGCCGCCCGCGAATCGGCCGGGTTGCCGCTGTTGACCGTCAATGGGGCGCTGGCGAATGTCGCCCGTACGAAAAGCAAGGACATGGCCGACAACGGCTACTTCTCGCACCAGTCGCCGACTTATGGCTCGCCGTTCGACATGATGAAGCAGTTCGGCATCACCTACCGCACCGCGGGCGAAAATATCGCCTGCAACCAGTCGGTTGAAGCTGCCCACCAGGCGCTGATGAATTCCGAAGGGCATCGCGCCAACATTTTGAGCAGCGAATTTACCGAGATCGGCATCGGGATCGTAAACGGCGGCACGTGCGGCAAAATGTTCACGCAGCAGTTCATCGGCCAGTAGTAGGCGAAATTTCGAGTCGAAGAAAGGTGGAGCAAGCGGTATGAAAACATCTTCTACGTCTTTAGCCGCGGCGGCGTTCGTCCTGCTCGTTCTGGCGCTGCCCGTTGCGGGCTGCGGCAAGGAGCGCGCGAACGGCGCGACGGAAATCGGCAGCGATCATGTGCGCCAGATGCGCAACGACATGCCGCCCGGCGGCTACGTGGCGCTTTCGACGCCGAACGGCATTTTGCCGGACAGCGCCTCGCCTTCCACCGCGACGGCGAACCCCATGGGCTCTGTCGTCGGAAGCATTGATAACAACCGCCGTTTGGCGGATGCGATTGTGGCGATGGGCGGCGTTAGCGCGGCCACCGTGCTGACGATGGGCAACAACGCTTACGTCGCGGTCATTCTGACCCATCAGGGGCGGTCCGGCGATGGCGCGATGCAGCCGGCCGAAGCCGGCGACGCGCAAAAAAACGACATCGCCAAAACCATCCGCCAGCACGACCCGTCCATCAAGGACGTATACGTTTCCGCGAATCCGGATGTCGTACGGCGCATCCAGGACGTGTCGACAGCCGTCGGCAGCGGACGTCCGATCGCCGGTTTGATCGAGCAGCTGTCGACTGCCGTCAGCCGCATCGTACCGATGCGCGCCGGAGCGGTCAACCCGCTGCCGCCGGGACAAGCCGTCAAATAAAAAAAGCGCTGCCCGTTCCGGTACTTGAAGCCGGCGGGCAGCGGTTTTTTTTGGACAACGGCTTAATTGATCCGGAACGTATTCGCTATATTGGCGAATTGATCGACGTATTTATGAGGGTCAGCCGTGGTTGCGGTATAGGTTATGGAATAAGCTTTGCCGTTGTTGATGACAATGGCTTGGCGCCAGAACAGACTGCTCTGGCCTTGGACTCCTGTATAGTCCAGCAATCCGGTAACATAATGGCCTTCATCGGTAAGCGTATCTTCGTCCTGCAGCTTGAAATTGGTGATGACTTTGGCCAGATTTTGTTTGGATATGTCCATATACTGCTTCAAATCAATCGCCTGGCCCTTCAAATCCTCGACAACCAAAGTGACGTTCTCTTGAAACGTATCCGTCTTTCCATCGAGCGGCGAAAGGGCCGCCATCGCAACGCCGGGCACGTCGGTGCGCAGGGTCCAATCTTTCGGATACTGCAGGCTGATATTATTTTCGGGATCGCCAAAATTAACATAACCTGGAACAGGGGAAGCGGCGGGCACTTTACCCGAAGAGCTTGCCGAAGCGGAAGGACTCGGGGCAGCGCTAGTCGCAGCTGCGGCTTTGGGACTTGCGCTTGGGGCAGGCGAAGGACTGGGACTCGGACTGACGCTGGCAGAAGCCGAAACGGACGGAGCCGCAGCTTCTTTATTCGATGAACTGCTGCAAGCGCCCAATACAAGAGCCAGGCCCAAAGGGAATATTAGACTTGCGTAACGCCGTTTTAATTTCGTGTTCAATTTTTAACCCCCTTAATCGTATGACAACCAAAATATTCCTACAATCTCATCCGGTTGTCAACTCTTTTTTGGCGCCTGCAAACCGCGGCCAAATCGCAGTTGCCCATTTTTCCCGTCGAAAGCACAAACGGCCTTGGCCCTTCATACTATGAATTTGACTGTATCCCTTTACCTTGTAACTAACATCAATCCCAAGCAAGGAGGGGTGACACTTTGAAGGGCAGCGACCACAAAAGCAAATTTTTGTTGACGCATCGGGAACGCGAAGTATTTGAGCTTCTGGTGCAGGATAAGACAACCAAGGATATCGCGCAGCAACTGTTTATCAGTGAAAAAACGGTGCGCAATCACATATCCAATGTCATATGTTTTGAAACACACAATACATAAACCCAATAAAAACAAAGCTCCGCGGCTCAATGCCCGGAGCTTTTGTTATCTTCGACGTATTCGATTAACTCGCCGATATCTCTCAACTCCAGCGCGGCCATAATCTTGTTCAAGTTCTCCGGCGACCATGCTTTGCTTACGTTATTCTCCATATCCAGTACCGTAGGGTATCGTATGCCCGTCATTTTTTAGAGCTGGTTTGCGCTCATACGCTTATCAAAAAGCAGTTTGTCCAGCTTCAGTCTTATTCCAGTTACCATACCGCTACGCGATCCTTTGCTATTAGTACGTTGGTATTGTTGTGGTTCTTGATGAAAAGCTTCGACGGCTGTACTAAAAGGAACGTCAAACCATTCTCCGACAGCTCTGGAAGAAGCAAACTTTTCATGCAGTGCTTTTTCGGTTTCTTTATAATATTCCCGCTGATCGGAAATGAATCTCTTGGTAGTAACGCTTCCAGATTGAGTTTCAATCATCCGTATTCGATCATCAGGATATATACTCGAACCAATTTTCACGCGGCCGAATTCGTTCTCGATAATGTAGACATAACCAGACAACTAAATTCAGCCCCTTTTTACTTTGGATTGGGTTATGTGTTCCATAATATCATTCGGCTGCACCCCAAAATGTGTGCAAAGTTTATCAATTACCTCGAGTGATACATTTTCCCCCTTTTCAAACTTAGCCAGTGTCGACGGTCCAATTCCGATTGCTTCGCGCAGATCGGTTTTTTTCATATCTCGTTCGAGTAGAAGTCTGAATAGTGGCTTATACGAGAATGGCATGTACATTCTCCTTTCAATATCGTATGTACATATAATAGAAAATAAAATACAGAAAGTCAAATAATTTGTTTGACATTCTGTATCGTAAATGGTATATTAAATACAGGAAGTGAAACATGAGCTTCCGAAAGGGGTGAAAGAGAAGATGGAGAAGTTGGTGATGGCAGCCTTCGACAAGTTGCAAAAACGCGAACACCTCCTGCGAGTGGCCCGCGAACAGATGGCGCTGGGACGGATCACTCGGGAGGAGTTCAAGGGACGTGAAGCGCGAATTCTTGAGGAGTACGCGCTCACGGTGTCCGAACAGCGGGCGTACGACCTGTACCTCCGCATGATCGGCAAACGTCGCAAGTGAATTGCTGGAGGGAGTTAGCCGCTCCCTCCTCCCAATCTTAACATAAATGGAGTGTGACCGCCATGAGCGGATTGAAGGGACTTAGGCACCTGGACTATGCCGTGTATGGGAACCTGATCGTACCGCTGCTCATGTTTGACGCTGGCGTGATGATCGCCGTTTACGAAGATAGTGATGCTGGGAAGTGCACGATGATAAGTGTGCCGAGAAAATGCCGGCGGGCGAACGCTGGGAGGTAATGGGGATGCAAAAAGGCGACAAGGTTCGTATTCATGGTGATTCCGTGATGCACGGAGACAACGGAGAAGTTGTTGAAGTATTAGACGGTTTTATTCGCGTCAGATTCGTCAATTGGTCTGGATCGTTCGTGGTTAAAATTTATGAGGGTTACGTCCGGGCGGATTACTAATCACGGGAGCCTAACGGCTCCCCAAGGAGGGTATAGAGGTATGATGGTGGAACGAAAATGCGAAAAGTGCGGCAAGATCGAGAATGATGACGTGACGATTGAACGGATTACGGTTATGGCGGCGGGGTATCCGATCGGCGAACATGACTTGTGTCATGAGTGCATTGATATTCCGGAAAAGTTCGGAGACGTCACATTCGACGTTCTGGCCGAATGGATCGCGGAAGGAATATACGACGGCCGCCGGTTCAAACTCAAAGCAAACAACGACGGCGCAACGGTGGATGGTGATTTTACGGATGAGGAACGATTGTTCATCGCCACGCAATGGGAAATGCAAACCGCCTGATGATGGCCGGAGGGACACCGGCCGAAACGCCGAGAGGCGTCGCGGATATCCGCTTCGAGGGAACTGCGCACGTTCCCGTTTACATAGATGCTCTTTGAAAACCCAATACTTCCCGCCACTGGATGGCTACCACAGGCGTTATAATCGCCTTAGAGGTGGATTTATATGTTCATTCCCCCAATGCTGCTCCAAACGGCGCCTGAGCCGTTCAGTGACCCTGGATACATCTTCGAGCCCAAGATAGATGGGCATAGGCTTATACTCGCCCATATCAATGGCCAGACGCGGCTATATACGCGGCACCGGACTGACTGCACGCGGCAGTACCCGGAGATCGCGGCGTTTACGCATCCGGCCGATATCATTCTCGACGGCGAGGTCGCTTGTGCGGATCCTGTGACCGGCGCTGTTGATTTTGAGTTGGTAATGGAGCGTTTTTCGGCTCGGAAGGAATTAAAGGTGAAGCAGCTTGCCACGACGCTGCCGGCCAACTTCGTTGCGTTTGACGTCCTTCGGCTCGGCGATCGGGACACGCGAGTTCTCCCGCTGCTCGAGCGTAAACGGATCCTGAATGAGCTGGACCTGTCTGCGTGTCCGGCTATCGGTAAAATCCCAGTCATCGACGGCGCCGGCGAAGCGTTATATGACCAGGTGAGGTCGCTGAAGCTGGAGGGGATGGTCGCCAAGCGGAAGGATAGCGTCTACGTTGGCAACCGGTCGGCTGCGTGGTTGAAGGTTATAAACTGGACGTACGTCGACGTGTTCTTGACCGGGTACCGCAAGAATGAATTCGGCTGGCTCACGTCTCACGAAGGGCGACCGGCGGGCGTGATCGAGTTGGGAGTGACGCCAAAGCAAAAATCCGCGTTTTACGCCGCGGCGAAAGAACTTGTCGTTGCTGAGGATCGGGAGCACGTTTATCTACGGCCGGCGATCCGTGCGAGGGTTAAAATCCGGAACTGGACACAGCGCGGTATGCTGCGGTCACCTTCGTTCGTGGGTTTCATCTCATAATCTGATATAAACGCCGAAATTTTGTCACCAGACAGCACACTATATATGAGAGGCAAAAACAACAAGGAGACGCCGCAAGGGCAACGATGCCCTGACCATTATGCCGCCGCTATGCGCGCAGCCGCGGCAAACCATTTTCGCGGTGATTCGTCTTTGCTGTTCGTCTCCGTGGGACAACTTTTTCACGGTTAGTAGCGTCCGCCGAGCGAGGGAGCGCAGCTATCTCCAAAACCGTGGCATATGTGCAATGCTCAATATGTTGTATGAGGCGGCGATTGAGCGAATCAAGGAGCAGGGGCGAACGAGAGCGCCTTTGCTCCTTTTTATCATGGCGGGTAATTGGATGCTGCGGCACGAAGGGCTACTGGCCCGGGTTCGATTCCCGGCTCCCGCGATAAAGGTGGTGGTATCCTTGTTGAAGGACAAACACTATGACGAGAAGAAAAAAATGCTGCGGCACCAGCATTGGTGCAAAGAGAGCAAAGACAATCGCAAGCTGTGGAACCGGATGCATCGCACGGCCGTCCGAAATGCGATGAGCAACGGCAATTATGAGAATGTGCCTCAATACAAGGCGAGCGGTGGCATCCTGACTTGGTAAAGAAGCCATTCAGCGAACTGTGAATCTCTCAATTGCAGAACCCCCTAAAATTTACCTTAGAAATTGTAAAATATTATGGTGAATTATCATGATCTCTTGAAGAGGCTTAGAAAACATCTGAAACATCAACCAAAGCTTTTATCATACTATCCATTTTGTTGTCAGCTTCGTAAATTACAAACAATAGAACTTTAAACAATATAGTTACGTTCTTTAAAAGTTCAGTATCGAGCTTGCTTTGCAATTTTACGTCACCATCATTAGGATGAATAGCACCATTGCCAATTTTGTTTATTAGCTCAAGGATTTTAGGGTTTAATTCATTCGCCCATTTCGGAGCAGTTCTTGCCATGATGGCATCGTTTAGTGCTTTGATTTTGGGGCCGAGCATTTTTTGTGTGAAATTTTGATTGAATAATATATGCTCAAGAGCGGCCCTGTACATTGCCATCGCAGCACTATTCGCACCTATCAAATGAGCTTTATTTGCTTGGTCTAAATAGTAGTAAACACTTTCGGGAGTATTCGGAGTCGAAAACCCTCCATATGTAGAAGATAGCACAACAAGAGATATCCCAGTAGGACCGTGATAAATCACTGAGTTAAACACACTGTCACATTGATTACAGGTATAATTCCATAAAGAAGGGGTCAATGCGGCAAAAACCTTCTTGGGAAAGATTTCATCGAAGCTATCTGTTATACCTTTGTTAAGCAAATAGAGTCCCATTTGATCTAACGCTTCATTGTTAGTGGAAAGGTAGAGACTTGAAATAATCATCTTTCGAGTATCTCCGCACTTAGGACAATGCATATTGCCAGTTGGATTCTGGATGAGTTTAATCTTGGTCGCATGATAAACGGTTTGATGTGTGAATTGGCCAGATGCTCTGAGGATAGAACTGAAAAATCCATCGATATTATCAATTGTTGTCACGTATAACCATCTCCTTAATTTTATTTCTTTCGACACAAAGTCTTTTTTTACCTTCATTTTTTTATTTGAAATAAGGATCACTATCAACCACCCAAATAACCCTATGGACCTTATGAAACCATTGCATCGATAGCCTTTAGGATTGGTAAGGAAAGAGCCAATATCTCGGTTAGGTTCACTTGAAATAAATCGCTACAAAGGAAGTGGACAAAACAATGCTGAATGATTTCCGCTGTTCCAACTGCGGCAAAATGCTCGGCCGGATATCAGGCCACGCCGAGATCAAATGTCACCGGTGCAAAACTTTAAACGTCTGGAGGGGAGCGTCACCAGATGACCAGTCCCGAGAACTTCACGATGGTGCCCAATCCGCTGCAGGACTGGCTGATGACGGCCGAATTGAACATGACACAGTTCCGGATCGTGCACGCTGTAATCCGTCGGACATACGGGTTTCGTGAGCCGTGGGCCTATTTCACACAGTCGTATCTCGCGAAGATGACAAACTGCAATCAACGCCAAGCTGCACGCGAACTTATCGCGCTTGTTGATAGCGGAGTGTTGCTGGAGCGATACGAATCTGGTCAACGGCTTATCCGCATAAACCCGAAAATTGCTTCAAAAAGCAGCGATGCCTATGACTCATTAGACATACCTAGCTATGACTCGTTAGACATAGGTGCCTATGACTCGTTAGACATACAAATAAATAAAGATATTAAAGAAAGAGATAAAAAAACATATACATCGATTTCGAAGAGTAACGATCCTTATGTGAAAACCTATCTGCGTATATTCGAAATTTTTTTAAATAAGAAACATATGCGCGTTTCAGAAAAACAAAGCGAGTTCATTCACCAGCACATTGAGAAAATACGTGCTTGGGGGATTGATATAAAAGAATGGACGCGTCAGGTTGATGAGCATTTCGCCAAGCTGCCGGCGAGTAACAACGGAAACATTATCGCATTCCTTGAAGCGTCGGATCGATACTTCGAAGTAAGGCGGCATGAATATTGAAGCTGCTCATTATTGGGCGGCTTTTTTATATGCAAAGAAAGGGTGATGCAGATGTGTTGTACAAAACCAACTGCGAGAATCGTTCCACCGCCACGATCAAACAGACCACAACGAGCGGCGCCTAAAACCAGTGCGCGAACGGGGAAGTGGAGTAGGAAAGTACGTACATGAAAAGCTGGGCTCGAGCATTTTACAACTCGAAAGCATGGCTCATCTGCAGAGCGGCATACATCGCCAAGGTATTCGGCCTATGTGAGCGATGTGGCGCACCTGGAAAGATTGTGCATCATACGGTATGGCTTACGCCGCAGAACATCAACGATCCGAGCATATCGCTCAACCATGACCTGCTGGAGTATCTGTGTCAGGATTGTCACAACAAGGAGCACATGGGAAGTCATGAGCCGGTAGTAGCAGAGGGGCTACGGTTTGATGAGTACGGGAATTTAGTGGAGGTGCGAGGATGCAACCAAGGGTAACTGGACCAAACGGGAACCCACCAACTGGTGGTAGTTCAGTGATTAAGCCGCCGCCCAATAAGCTCGAAGTGCAGGTGCATTTAAATGAACTCGACTTATTCAAAGCTCTCGCATCTGCAACAGCATTGATGTTCGAAAGATCGGACGCTGACACCAAAGCAGAAGTTATTGGCATTTTGAAAGATCACGGTGGCGCGATTCTTGTGACAAGACAATATTGCGATGGACCAACTGTACCGGGTTGATTGAAAAAAAATTTCGAAAAATCGAAAAAAAGTGTTGACAGACACGCGCTTTATTCAACTAAAGCGTTTGCCAAAAACAGGGCAGCACCCCCCCTATCGAAAAAGCGAAGAGGGCAAAAGAAAGACCGTGTGGGCCCATTCGTAGAATACACAGGTCGTGCGCGAGGCCCCCCTAACTGAACTGAGGTGAAAAAACATGGCAAAAATGACGGCTGAGGAGCGCGCCAAATCTCGGGCAAAAGCGGCGAAGAAAACGAAGGTAACGAACGAGGAGAAGCGACTTCGCAAAACTTACGAGAAGTTGCCGAAAGATCAGATGGTTATTGCAGACGGGTTGATTCGCCGCGCCGCTTTCATGAGGGTGACGCTTGAGGAGTATGAAGCGGACCTTGACGAAAACGGATATGTCGAACAGTTCACCCAATCCGAGAAGACGGCAGCGTACGAGCGAGAGCGGCCGGTCGCGCGTCTATACAACTCTCTCAACAAAAACTATCAGAGCATCATTAAGCAACTCTCGGATATGCTGCCGAAGGGTGATGGTGGCGGATCGAAGGATGCTGGGGATGATGGATTCGACGAGTTCGTGAATAACCGATGAGCGCGCTGCGCAAAGTTTATCCGGCCGAGCACAACCCGATCATCACGTACTGGAATGAAATTCATGCCGGCCGCGTCGTAGTCGGCGACAAGGTCAGGCGGATTTACAAGAAGCTCGCAGCCGACGTTTACGACACCGAATCAGAATACGAATACGATCCGAAGCGCGCCAACCACGCCATTGAGTTTATCGAGAATTACTGCAAGCACTCGAAAGGCAAATGGGGCGGGCGGCCGATCGATCTCGAACTCTGGCAGCAAGCGTTCATCGCCGCGACATTCGGCTTTGTCCATAAAATTGACAACACCCGCAAATACCGCGAGGTGCTTTTGGTCGTTGCCCGGAAAAACGGGAAGTCGACCATTGCGTCGGGTATCGGTTTGTATCTGCAGATCGCCGACGGCGAGCCTGGCGGAGAAATATACGCCTGCGCAACCAAGAAAGATCAGGCCAAATTGGTCTGGCTCGAAGCGAAACGTATGGTAAAGAAATCTCCATCGCTCCTGAAGCGCATAAAGCCCCTTGTGAGCGAGTTGGTATCGGATTGGAATGATTCCTCGTTCAAGCCGCTCGGCGCCGATTCTGAGACCCTTGACGGGCTCAACGTGCACGGTGCGCTCATGGACGAGATACACGCGTGGAAAGACGGCAATCTCTACGACGTTATCGTCGACGGCACAAGCTCGCGCGAGCAACCGCTGATCGTAATGATAACGACGGCCGGAACCGTCCGCGGCGCAGTTTACGACACGAAGTACGAGGAAGCAGAAAAGCTGCTGAACGGCTTTGAAGATCCGGAAGGCTATCACGACGATAGGTTCCTGCCGATCATCTACGAGCTCGATAACCGGACGGAATGGACAGATCCGGCGATGTGGCCGAAGGCCAATCCAGGGCTGGGAACAATCAAGAAGGTCGACCAGTTGCAGACGAAAGTCAACAAGGCGAAAGCCAACTCGATGCTGGTCAAGAACCTTCTGTGCAAGGACTTCAACGTCCGGGAAACATCGGTCGAAGCGTGGCTAACATTCGAGCAGTTGAACAACGAAGCGACGTTCGAGGTGGAAAAGCTCGGTCTGAAATACGGCATCGGCGGCGCCGACTTATCCGAAACGACGGACCTTACAGCTGCGAAGGTTATCGCGATGCGCCGCGGAGATCCGACAGTCTACGTGCTACAAATGTACTGGCTTCCGGCCGACTTGCTCGAGCAACGGACCGAGGAAGACGGCATTCCGTACGACAAATGGCGTGACCGTGGACTGCTGCGGACGACGCCGGGCAACAGGGTACATCACAAATACGTCACGGAATGGTTTGTCGAGATCCAAGAGCAATACGGCATTTACATCCCATGGGTTGGATATGACCGATACTCGGCCGTGTACTGGGTCGAAGAAATGCAGCAACACTTCGGCGGCAATGCGATGGAAGCGGTGGCCCAAGGCAAACAGACGCTTTCCGCACCGATGAAGTTGCTCGGCGCCGATCTGGGAGCGAAGTTAGTCAATTACAACAACCACCCGGTTGATAAATGGTGCTTATCGAATACAGCGGTCGACCTGGACCTGAAGAACCTGACAATCCAGCCGCACAAAGGCAAGAACCAGCGGCGGCGCATCGACGGTACCGCGGCGCTGCTCAACGCCTACGTCGCGCTCGAGCGGCACCGTGAAGAGTACATGAACCTTATATGAGGGAGGTGATGAGTTGTTCCAAAAAGTGTTCAGTCGGTTTGCTGGCGCGATTCGCAATGTGATGCGGCTGCGATTCTTCAACGGGTACCAGCCGGTGTTTACGCCATTCGGCGATAATACGTATGAGAGCGATGTCGTGCGGTCGACCGTGGACGCGATTGCCCGGAACGCTGCGAAGCTAAAGGCGAGGCACATACGGCGAACTGGCGGGCAAATCAAGCACGTCGACAGCGATGTCGAGTATTTGCTGAGTGTCCGGCCTAACGCGAAGGAAAACGCCTTTATCTTCTGGTACAAAGTGTTTTCGCAGCTGCTACTTCGTTCGAATGCGTTTGTCATAGTCGATCGAGCCGATGCTATGGAGCGGTACCGCATTCGTGGATTTTACATCATGGATTGCGTGTTCGCTGAAATGATCGAAGCTCTCGGTGAAACGTTTGTCAAGTTTCAAACGAAGCAAGGCGTGATTTATACAATTCCTTATGCCGACGTGATTCATCTGCGTCGGTTTTATTATGCCGATTCCGACTTCGGCAGCAGCAATGAAAAGCCGTTGCTCCCGACGCTGGAGCTTATCCATGCGACGAATCAAGGCATTATCAACGCGATTAAGTCGTCGGCATTCGTGCGCGGGATATTGAAGTTCACCCAAAACCTGAACCCGGCCGACCGGAAGAAGCAAACCGAGGACTTTATCAACGATTACCTGAACCCGGAAAACGGCGGAGGTATTGCGGCGACGGACGTGAAGGCTGAATTCGTCCCGATGAATAGTGAACCAAAGATGATCGATGCCAAACAAATGGCGCTGATCGAGCAGAAGGTTTACAAGTTCTTTGGCGTAAACGAGAAGATCGTCACGTCCAGCTACTCGGAAGATGAATGGAATGCATTTTACGAATCCGTTATCGAGCCGCAATTCGCTGTGCAAACCAGCCTTGAAGTCACGGCGAAGGTGTTTTCTGGTAATGAAAAGTCGCACGGTAACGAGTTTGTTTTCGAAGCGAACCGGCTGCAGTATGCCAGTGTGAAAACGAAACTCGACCTGATGCAAATGGTCGACCGCGGAGCTATGACGCCAAACGAATGGCGCGAAGCCATGAATATGCCGCCAATCGAAGGTGGAGACAAACCGATCCGGCGCTTGGATACTGCAGAAGTGAATCCGAGCAACAAAACACCGCCGGTCAAGCCGGTGAAGGAGGGTGATGACGAAGATGAGCCAGACGACAACTGAAACGCCTAACGCTCGCTGGAAGGATCGCGAGTTTCGCGAATTTGAATTTGAAATCCGCGCTTCCAAACTCGGCGAGAATGACGATGATCCCGAAGCGCTATATGTCGAAGGGTACGCCGTTCGCTTCAACGAGGTAACCGTGCTATGGGAATATGGCGACATGCAGTACAAGGAAAAAGTCGCTCCGACAGCTCTTGCTGAAGCCGATATGTCCGACGTAATTTTCAACTACAACCACGGCGGCAAGGTAATGGCTCGCACGCGCAATAAGACGCTCGAAATGAAGGTCGACAACAAAGGTTTGTTCATTCGGGCCCGGCTCGACGGTACCGATGAAGGCCGCAAGCTATATCAGGAAATCAAAGGCGGCTACATCGATCGGATGAGCTATGCCTATACGACGAAAGAAACGTCGTACGATTCCGAGACCCGCACCCGCACCGTGTTGCGCATCAAAAAAGTTTACGACGTGTCCGCGGTGGATATTCCCGCGTATGATACCACTTCCATTTCTGCACGTTCGGCCTTCGAGACGGAGATTGAGAAGGTGAAAGAAATAGCTGCGGCAGCGGCTAAAGCATCGGCAGATGCGGAACTGCGGCGGAAGTTAGCTTTGCAAACGTACTTGTAAATCCAAAATCGAAGGGATGAAATCAATCGTGAACAAAAGAAAATTCGCTTTGAAACTCGACTTGCAAACATTTGCTGAAACACCGGCGGCTGAACGACTCTCCCAAATCGCGGCACGGAAGTTGGAAATCCGCAAGCAGCTTGAAGGTAACGGAGAGGTTGATCTGGACAAGCTGCAAACTGAGCTGCGCGGGTTGGACGACGAAATGAAAGAAATCGAATTGCGCGAAAAACGTGCAGCACTCGCAAAGGGCATCAATGCCGGCGACATCGAAGGCCGCAAAACCAGCGAATTCGTGCCGGGCGGCGAAGTCCCGAATCCTGCGAAGGAAGCTCGCAAGGTTGCGGAAGAACGCGGCAAGGCGCTGAAAGAAAATCGTTCCGTCACGGTCGGCTCGTCCAACGTAATCATGCCGCGCCATGATGCCAGCGATATCCGGCCGACGTTCAACGAAGTATCGAGCCTGATCGATCGGGTAACGCACAAGCCGCTGCAAGGCGGCGAAAGCTTCCGTCAACCGTACGTGACAGGATACGGAACGGGAGATAATACGACCGAGGGCAACGATTACGCAACGGCAGAGCCGACTTTTGGATATGCCAACATCAACAAATCGAAAGTTACGGCCTATGCCGAAGACTCCGAAGAAGTGCTGAAGCTGCCGCCGGCCGATTACGATGCGGAAGTCATGAAGGGCATCACTATCGCCACTCGAAAGAAGATTACCCGTGAAATTCTCGTTGGCGACGGTAATACGAACCACCTTGCGGGGATTTTCTCGGCCGCTGCAACGGCTATCGATTCGGGTACTGACCTCGAAATCGACGTGATCGATGAAACAACGCTCGACGAAATCATGTACAGCTTCGGCGGTGATGAAGACGTCGAGGATGCCGCGGTCCTGATTCTTAACAAAAAGGACCTGAAAGCTTTCGCCACTCTTTACGACGATACTGGCAGCAAGAAGATTTACGATGTCAAGTCGAACGGCAATACTGGCACGATTAACGGCGTTCCGTTCATCATCAACAGCGCATGTATTGCCGTTACCGACCCCGAGAGCGAAACGGGCGATTATGCAATGGCCTATGGACCTCTCAGCAACTATATGCTGACGATCTTCAGCGATGTCGACGTTCAGCGCTCGACCGATTACAAGTTCAAGCAAGGCATGATCGCTCACCGTTCGAGCATCTTTGTTGGTGGTAACGTTGTGTCGAAGAACGGATTTATCCGCATCAAGAAAAAATAATCCAGAAGGGGCGCTTGTCGCCCCTATCTTCATGGAGGTGATCGCGACCGATGAACAGAGTCGCGCGAGCGTTTAAAAACGGGAAAATCAAAACTGATGCAGGCCGGTTTACTGTAGATCGCGCCTTCAATGCTCATATTGTCATCGCGGCCGCCGACGCAGTGCTCGGCACCTCCGCCGCCTGCCATGCCGCCGTGACTGACACCGGTGTTCAGCAAGTCATTACAACAGGAATCACGAACCCGACATATCCGCGCAACGTGACTGCTACATCTGGCGGTACCGCGGGCGACATCAAGGCGGTACAGATCATCGTCGAAGGTACGAACTTCGCAGATGAACCGATTACGGAGACATTGCCGGCATTTACGGCCGATTCGGCAACAACGGTATCTGGCAACAAGGCATTCAAGACTATCACGAAGTACACGCAGCCGCCGATGGACGGTACCGGCGCAACAGTTTCGCTCGGATACGGCACGAAACTGGGGATCCCGTACAAGCTGGCCCATAACACCGTGCATCAAGCTTTCCGTAACCAGACCAAAGAGGGTACGCTGCCGACCGTCACCGTCGACGCCGCTGCGCTCGAGAACAACACCATGGCGCTGAGCAGCGCGCTCAACGGCACGCAGGTCGACGTTTATCTGCTCGTATAAGGCGGTGGCGGCATGCTGGAAGCATTGAAACCCATCCTGCGCATCAGCCTGAGCAACACGGCCTTCGACGACGAAATCAACGACCTGATCGACGCCGCTCGCGGAGATCTTCGCCTTTCCGGCGTGCTCGCTGCCAAAACACAAGACGACACCGACTCGCTTATCCGGCGGGCGGTGTCTCTTTACGTCAAGGCCAACTTCGGCTGGGATAATCCGGACGCATCGAAGTGGGGAACGTCCTATGAATCACTCAAGGCTCACCTCACGTTGTCGCAGGAATACACGGTCGAGCCGGAGGATGATGAGCCATGATGTGGCGGGACACGGTTGAGTTGGTGACGGTGACGCAGGTTCGTGACGAATTCAACGAACTCGTTGACGGACCGGAGACGGTTCGTTCTGTTTTTGCGAACAAGAAATCGGCGCGGCTATCGGAATTTTACCAAGCCCACGCCGTTGGATTAAAACCGGACACCGTCTTTGAGATTCGAGAGATTGAGTACAGGGACGAAAGGAAAGTCAAGTACGGCGGCGTCGAATATCACATCATCCGAACCTATTCGAAAAACGGCGAGGTGCTGGAGTTGGTTTGCTCACGCTATCCGATGGAGGGATGATGCGTGGCGAAATACAAGATTGATGGCATGCCAGAATTGGAGCGAACTTTCAAACGACTGGGAAATGTGCCGCAGACTGTAGCGACAAAAGCGGCGAGAGCCGGTGCCGCGATTGGATTTAAGGCTGCGAAAGCTGGAGCGCCTGTCAGGAAAGGGACTCTAAAGAAGGGCATCATCATGAAAGGTGAACGCAGGACGACGCCGGGGAAAAAGGTTTATGACGTGCTTATGAACCCGGAAATGAACGAAGATTTCGTTCGGGTCTCAAAAGCGGGGAAGCGCGCTTACTATCCAGCTTCGCAGGAATCACGGTTCAAAAAAGCGGACGGCGGATATGTCGAGGGTTACCACTACCTACAGAATTCGCTGGTGAAGAACAAAACTGCAATTGAAAGCAAGATGGTTGAAGTTGCCGCAAAAGCCATAGACCAGGTCTTGAAAAAGAGGTGATGATCGATGCTGTTTGAAACTGCGATGACTGCTGAATTGACTGCGATAACAGGCTTGACGGACAAGGTACACCACCTCAAGGCACCTGAGTCGGCGAGAGTGCCGTACGTTGAATACGAGTCGAGCGAAGGGCTCGCCACAAAGACGATGGGCGGATACCAGGCCGGTAAATCGGTAGAGGTGGAACTTAACGTTGTGGCTGGAACGTACGGCAGTCTGAAGCAAGTCACAGCAGCGGTCGTCGCCAAACTCGCCAGTTTTGAAGGTCGTTTGATCGGAACGAGCGGACCGTTCATTCAAGAAATAACGCTTCGTGCATCCCGAGAGTTTTACGACAAGGAAACGAAGCTCATGAAATCCGCTTTGTCATTTGAAGTTTATTTTTGAAGGAGGTAGACCGAATTGCCTGAACGTTCCGTGGGTACGAAATTGAAAATCGGTTTGAGTTACGTGGCCGGGCTCACATCTATTGATCCGCCCGAATTGACGCAGGACACAACGGAAACGACCACACTCGACAATGCTGGACGGCGCAAGACTTTTATCGGAACCTGGCTGGACGATGGAGAAATCGGTGGATCGGGATACTTCGAATCCGGCGATGCTGGTCAATCGGCGCTCTTGGCAGCTCGTAATTCGGGTGAAGCAGTACCTTTTGAAATCATCTATCCTCCGTCCGTTGGGGCCAGTTGGATCGGCGAAGCTATCGTTACAAGCTACAAGGCCGGTTCGGCAGAATTGGAAGAACTGCTTGGTTTTGAATTCACGTTGAAAGTGTCGGGAGAGGCGGAATTCACCACAACCGCAAGCGCCGGCCTATCCGGACTTTCTCTTACCGGAACCGGAGGAACACTGGCCCCAACCTTCTCGAATTCTAAGACCTATTACACCTACGATAGCGTGTCGGCGACCAACGTCACAGTAACGGCGACGGCGGCAGATCATGAGATCAAGTTGTACATCGACGGCGTCTTCTCGCAAGACCTGACGACGGCGGTTGCATCGGCATCGATCCCGCTGACGATTAGTGTCGCAAAGAAACTGACAATCATCGCCAAAGAGTCGGGGAAAACGCCAGTCATTTACGAAGTTGTCGTACTCAAAACCAGCTAAAAAACAGACAACGGGCAGGGCTGCGGCTCTGCCTTGTTGCATTGGAGGGATCATATGAAGGTCAAGATCGAATCGCCTCGACATGGACAAGGAAAGGTGTTCATCGACGGCGAGGAAGTGAAAGAAGTCGTATCTGTAAACGTATTTGTCGGCGTGAACAACCTCACGACTGTATCGCTTGAGTTGGTTGCGGATGAGGTTGAAATAGATTTGCAACAAGCTGTTTCCGAACAGAAAGGACGGACGCTATGAACAAGAACAAAAACGACGTTGTCATCATCGAACTCGACAGGCCACGCGAACTGCGTTTCGGACATAAAGCCTTGAAGAGGATGTCGGCATTGTCCGGCAAGAGCATGGAGGACATGGAAAGCGGCGACCTAAACTTCGAAGAGTTGGAGCAGATTTTCTATTATGGATTGACTCGTGATGCTCAGGAGAACGGCGAAACGCTGACACTCGACATGATGGAGGACATTCTCGATTACGCTCCATCTTACGATTACCTGATGGAAAAATTGCAGGAGGCCATGAAAAACGCGACAGGCGGCATTGAGGGAAACCAGCAAGCGCCGGCGAAACAACCGGCGCAGAATCGCCAGCAACGAAGAGCGAATGGGACTGGGAGGAGTCGCTAAAGGCAGCGATTCGAATCGGTATACCGCTGAGCGAATACAACGACATGACTCCGCATGAGTTGGCTTTGTATGCTGAAGCGTTTGGGGAGAAGGTCAAGCGGGAAAACGACAACGAGATAACTGCTGCATATTTGACAGCGTTGTGGCAACGGGTGAAAAAAATGCCTGACTTGAAAAAGCTTCTGGAACAGGAGGACAAACCCAAGAAGAGAGCAAAGCAGACGCCCGAGCAGATGTATCAGAATCTTATCGCGTCAGTTGGTGGCGTTAAGAAGAAAGGAGGGTGATTATCATCGCAGTCGTCAAAAATTTGATGACGAGGGCCGGTTTCGATGCATCGGGCATGCGTAGAGGTGTGAGGCAAGCTCAACAGGAATTGAACAATTTTAAAGCCGGCGTATCCCGAACATTGAAAGGTATCGTTGCCGCAACAGCAGCGATTGGCATCGGCGCGGCTATAAAGGATTCCGTCAAATCTGCAATGGACGTTGAAGCGGCCATGGGGCAAATCGAACGGACGCTGGGTGCCAATGCAAAATCATTCAAGGATTGGGCGAATGAGAGTGCAATTGCGTTCAATATGAGCCGGTCTGATGCGCTCAAATTCGGCGCAGTATACTCCAATTTGGTTAGTGGGTTTGCGAAAGACACGGCTACCACCGCCAAATATACGACGGATTTGCTCAAGGCTTCAGCTGTCGTCGCCAGCGCGACGGGCCGGACGATGGAGGACACGATGGAGCGGATCCGGTCCGGTCTCCTCGGCAACACGGAGGCCATCGAGGACCTCGGGATCAACGTCAACGTATCGATGATCGAATCGACGAACGCCTTCAAGAAGTTTGCGAATGGAAAGTCGTGGCAGCAACTCGATTTTCAAACGCAGCAGCAAATACGTTTATTCGGGATTCTGGAACAAGCGACGACGAAATACGGCGACGCCGTGGCGAACAATACGAATTCAAAGCAACAGCAATTTGTCGCACAACTCAAGAATGCGCAACTCGCACTAGGGCAGGCGTTCCTCCCCATTTACAACATCATTTTGCCTGCACTTACGAAGATGGCCAGTGCTTTAGCGACTGCAATGAATGCTGTAGCTCAGTTCACGCAGGCGCTTTTCGGAAGCAACAAGGCCCAGAAACAAACAGCAGCAATCACAAGTCAAGCGTCAGCAGTAAATGACTTGGGCGATGCATATAACGCTGCCGGAAAGGCCGCAGAGGGATCAGTCGCAGGGTTTGATGAGGTGAATAACCTTAACGATTCATCTGATGGTGGCTCAGGTGGCGTTGCTTCGATGGCCACAGATCCGACCGCCGATAAATCTGCATTGTCCGACATCGGCAATGAAACCGAAAACGTATCTGCAAAAGTGCAAGCGATGGCGGCAAAAGTGAAAGAAGCATACGGCGAAATATCTGCATTTATCAAGGAGCATAGCGATATTATTATCGCCGCTCTTGGTGGTGTTGCGATTGCACTGGGTGCGGTTTTTGCAGTAAACAATTTCGGGACTATTCTTGGTGGGTTAAAAGGAATCGCTGCAGCGGTTGGTGCAATACTCTCGCCCATAGGACTTGTTGTCGTTGCGATCGCCGCGCTTTCAGCGGCATTTATTTATTTTTACCGGACAAACGAAACATTCCGCGAAACGGTCAACAGCATATTGCAAAAAATAGGCGAGGTTGCGACCTGGCTATGGCAGAATGTCATGGTGCCATTTGGAAAATGGTTAGCTGAAGTTATGCCGATTGCGTGGAAGGCGGTAACGACAGCTGCGGAATGGCTTTGGAAAAACGTCCTTTCTCCTTTCGGTTCATGGCTTGCGAGCGCCTTTGTTGCATCGTGGGACGTAGCGAGTTCAGCTGCGCAGTGGCTCTGGAAGAACGTTCTGGTGCCCCTCGGTAACTTTTTGCTCTGGTTCTGGCAAAACGTCACCGTGCCACTTGCGACAGTCCTGGGTGAAGTCCTCGGCGTCGCATTCCAGTTCGTTGCCGACATTGCAGTGGCATTCTGGGAAAACGTTCTTGTCCCGCTTGGCGCGTTTATCGCAGAAGTGTTTGGCCCAGCAGTCGAAGCCTTATCGGCTGTTTTTTCATTTTTGTGGGAATACGTGCTTGCGCCACTCGCTGCGTTTATTGGCGACGTGTTGAAGGTTGTATTCGAAGCTTTGACAAAAACAATCGTGTTCTTGTGGAATAACGTCCTGGAACCGCTTGTGAAGTTTGTTGGCGGGGCCCTCTTGACCACGTTCACGCAGGTTTTCGAGATCATTGGCGGAGTCATTGACGGCCTGAAAACAACGCTGATCGGAATTATGACATTTATCACCGGCGTGTTCACTGGCGACTGGCAGAAAGCTTGGGATGGCGTAAAGGATATTTTCCGCGGCGTGTTTGACAGCCTGTACGCGATCGTTAAAACGCCATTGAACTTGATCATCGATTCGATCAACGCGGTGATAAGCGGATTGAACCAGATTCATTTCGATATACCCGATTGGGTACCTGGACTCGGCGGAAAAGGGTTCGGGATTAGCATCCCTTCCATTCCGCGACTCGCTCAGGGTGGCATCACAACCGGCCCCATGGTGGCTATGATCGGCGACAATCCCGGCGGCGAAGAAGTGGTGTCGCCGCTCGATGGACTGCTTGATATGATCCAGTCGGCAGTCGGTACCGCGATCATGGCAGCTTCAGATTTGATGAATTCAAACCAGACTTCACAGCAAGGTGACATCGTAATTCAGGTTGACGGCACCACGCTCGCTCGAGTGCTGAATCCGTTCACGACGAAGGAAAATGGCCGTATCGGCAGCGCAATGATAACGACGACGTAGGAGGGATCGGGGTGGCGGTTTTGATAATCAACGGGGTTGATATGCCTACCCCATCTGCAATGACGCCCGGCGAAGAGGACATCGGAAAATGGGATCGTAATGCCCGAGGGACCATGATAGGGGAGATTGTCGCAACAAAAGCCAAGTTTGAACTTTCGTGGTCCTTTCTCACTGCAGAACAACTTTCCCAGCTTCTGAATGCAATAAAACCAACATTTTTTAATGTGACATATACCGACCCTGTTGACAATCTTTTACGAACAGCACTTTTTTACAAAGGCGGCAGGAGCATGCCGGTCATGGATTATCGCAATGGAGCCCCCCGGTATAAAGACGTAAAATTCAACATTATCGAAAGGTAAGGTGACGGCGCATGTATCCCGTTTCTCCAGCGTTTCAAGCTGCGGTATACGCGCCGTCGCGGCGCGTCGCCGGTAAAGTCACCTTCGACATTTCAGACGTCACAGCCGCCGGCGACGTATCCAACATCACCGTGACCACGCAGGCGACGGCGATCAGCGACAAAGCGCAGCTCATCGACAAGGATCGCAACGCCACATACAACCTGGCGACGCTGGAGACGGACCGCTTCCGGCTTGACGGATCCTTCAGCTTTGCCGACGATGCGGCGCCAGCCAATAACGCCGAACGCGGATACGTCAGCGACGCGCTTTGTGACTCCGATGGCGAATTTGCGTCGCATCCGACGATCACGATCACATTCGGCTCCACACATAGCAGCGTCGGCCTTACGATCACGTTTGACGCATTCAATGGCGAGTACGCGACTGACTTCATCGTTACGGCTTACGACGCATCAAACGTTGTGATCGACACCGTGACCGTCACAGGCAACACAAGCACACAACCCAAGCCGCTCGGCCAACTACTCAACTACAAAAAGATCGTCGTCGAGATCGTCAAATGGAGTGTCGGCGACCGGCGCGCGCGGGTGCTGGAGATCGACTTCGGCATCGTCGAGGTATATACCGACGACAACCTCATCAGCATGGGACTCATCGAAGAAATGGACATGTCCGGGAGCAAGCTGCCGTCGCCGGAGTTTGATTTTACGGTCGACAACAGCGACCGGGCATTTAACATACTTAACCCGACCGGATTTTACAAATACCTTCAGCAGCGGCAGCAGGTCATCGCGGAGTTGGGCGTGGATATCGGCGGCGGGCTGATCGAGTACGTGCCACTGGGCAATTACCTGCTTTGGGAGTGGACCAGTGACGAGGGTAGCCTTACGGCATCTTTCACCGCGCGGACCAATCTCGACTTGATGGCCAACTTCGACTACGAAAACGGCACGCCCGATTCGCAGTCTCTCGCCGACCTGGCCGAGAGCCTTTTTGCTTTGTGCGGCATACCCAATTACAGCATCGACCCGGCGCTGGCCGGCATCACGACCAACTCGCTCGCCAAAAAGACGACGTGCAAAAACGCGCTGCAGATGGTCGCCCTCGCCGGCTGCGCGAATATCTTCGTGACGCGCGACAATACGATCACGCTGCGCTGCTTGTCGCTTGGTGACCCGGATGACGTGGTGACGCTCGACAACATGTACGCCGAAGCGCAGATCGAGCTCGAGAAGATCGTCAAGCAGGTAGCGGTAACGTACTGGACCGACCTTGATACTTCCTCGGTATCGACGGTAACGGCCGCAGGCGTCGACGTGGGCGACGTGCTTAAGCTGGAGGGCAATACGTTTATCAACTCTTCCGGCCGCGCTACAGCGGTCGCCAACTGGCTGCTGGCGCAAAAGGCGTACCGGGCCAAATACGCAATTAACTGGCGCGGCAATCCCGCGCAGGAACTGGTCGACGTGATCTTGATCGAAAACACATACGGCAGCAGCATGAGCGCCTTTATCACGAAGACGGACCTGACGTATAAAGGCTATTTGCGGGCCAAGACAGAAGCGCACGGGGTGGTGAACTGATATGGCGTGGCTGACTCCGAAGTTGGACTGGCTGCCGACCGACAGCATCAATGCCGCAGATTTTAACCGGATCGAGAACAACACTGCCGAGGTGGCGGCGTACCTCAACAGCATTTCATACAGCATCCCGTCGCTGACTACGAACACCGGCCGGACCAAGACGAGCATCGACTTTCTGGCTGATATTAACCGGATTGAGCAAAACCTTGAGACAGTACGGGCGCATTTTCTGACGCCGCCGGGTTATCAAGGTGCTGAGACATGGACACAGGGGAAGGGCTTCGACAACGCGGACGCGATCCGGCTGGAGCAAAATGTTAAGCTGCTGATGGAGTATGGGCTGCTTGTGTATCAAAGCTTTTTGTATTGTGGAGCGACAATATGCGGAGACACAGGGGTGATCTACGTTGGCATATAACGAAACAACATGGGTTGATCGGGCGGTACAGTTTCCAAACCGTTACTCTAAATCGGGCGAATCCGTCGGGCAGGTGACGCTTGTTGCGGATCCTGGAACAGTTACAGAAGCAGGCACGCCGATAAACGCCGCGCGACTCAACAATATCGAGGACGGCGTCCTCAAGGCTGCAATCTTCGGCACGATATATGCATACCGAAATCTCGGAGGTGGTCTGTAACCCATGGCAGCAAATACAATTCCTATTTTTCCACTCACACCGAAAGTCAGCTGGGGCAACGTCGCAACGGCTAATACGGCCAAGGACGGCACTGGCACTGTCGTCACCGTCTTTACAGCCGGGACCAACGGAAGCAAGATCGATCAGATCAAGGTGCGTGCGCTCGGCACTAACGTTGCGACGGTGCTCCGGATTTTTATCAACAACGGTAGTACGAATGCGACCGCATCTAATAACAGTCTGATCCACGAGGTAACGATCGCATCGACGACGCTGTCGGAAGTTGCGGCGCTCGTTGACAACGACGTCACGATTACCAAAAATACAACGGAGACTGTCGTCCCAATACCATACCTCCCAGCTGGTTACAAGATCAATATCACGATCGGGACGACGGTCGCTGCCGGTCTGCAGGTCACAGTACACGGGGCTGATTACTAATGGCGCGATCGAGCTTTGAGGGGTTCATCAAGCCGCGACCGGATAAAAATGGGACGAATACGGGGGATGCTAATGCGATAGCTGCCCATCTCTTGGATGGGGAATCCGCCTACGTCAAAGGAAAAAAAGTCGTTGGTACGATGGCAAATCAATCATCAGTCACCGTACCCGTAAGTACCGTTGCCAGTAGCACGATAGATTTATTTGCACGCATCCCATTCGGTGCTTATCTAACCGCTGATTCAAGCGGGTATCCGGTCATAAAGCTTTCTGATTCAAATTTCGATCCGTCTAACATACCGAATGGTATGTTATTGTTCGGTATGACAGGCAATGGCGGCAACGTGAAGCGATACGCTCAGGGTACAGCAACGTCCGATGGATCAGGAGACGTTACGGTAAGCGGCCTATCCTTCAAGCCCTCATTTGTTTACGTCAGCTATACGAGTTCATCGAACCAGTGGAAAAGTGTAGGTGTTGATTCTTCGGTATGGACATCCAACCGAAACGCCGGGTTCTATCTTGATTCGTCAAATAATTCAATTTCCACCACACCAGTTTATAGTTCCAATGGATTCACCATTCGATTCGTTTTTAACAATGCACCTGTTTATTGGATTGCATTTGAATAAGGGGGCCAAACATGCAAATCGGACGCAAATTGTATTATGACCTCGCCACTGGCAATATCATCGTCAATACCGGTGAGCGATTGGGCAGCGTCATCGAAACGACGCAGGAACAGGATTTTGCCGCGTATGCCGCGCTGGCTGAACGAGTGCCGGAGACTGTAGGCATGCTGCAACTCGACTACGGCGAATACGCGCAGGATTTCCTGGAATGCAATGGCTATAAGATCGACGTGACGGGCGACACTCCATCGCTCGTTTTTTCATATCCAGATCCCGATGACCCGGAAGAGCCGCTGGTATATCGTAAGCCGCTGTCGGTTGAAGTGGCGGAGCTGAGAGCCGAGAACGCATCCCTGCGCGCCGACGGTATCGACATGATGCTGGCGCTGACGGAAGTCTACGAGCAGCTTCTCGCGATGCAGGGCGGTGGTAGCTGATGCAAGCGACGGCTCCATTCAAACGTGGTGACAGTTTCCTGATCACAGCCGATTTTACCAATAACGAAGGGCTGACAGTCAGCAAGGATCAGCTCCGCTCGCAGGTGCGGACCCGGTACGACAAGCTTATCGCTGAGTTGGTGATCACGGAGAAGTCGGCGAACGTCTTTGACTTGACCTGTGACGATACGACAAAATGGCCGACCGGCAACCTGTACATGGACTTGCAATACACTGATGATGGCGAGATCGTGTCGACGGAGACGATCCTGGTTCCAGTCGAAAAGGACGTGACCCACGATGAGCCTTAACGTAACGTTGACCAGCGGCTCGCCGGTGATCGAGGTTAATCTCAGCATGGGAGGCACCGGCCCGCAAGGACCTCCCGGACCCACTGGCCCACAAGGCCCACAAGGCCCACAAGGCCCACAAGGCCCAGCAGGACCGACCGGGGCCACAGGAGCAACCGGTGCGACTGGACCGGCAGGACCTACGGGTGAGACGGGTCCGCAGGGTATGCAAGGAGAGCAGGGGCCGAAGGGCGACAAGGGGGACACTGGCGCAACTGGCGCAACTGGCGCAACTGGCTCGACAGGAGCAAAAGGCGATCCCGGCGACGGCATATTTGCTCTTGCTCCGATCAACGCCAATTTTGAAGTGAGTCAGCGCCTCGGCCCGCTCGGCAGCCGCACGATAGCGACCGGCACGTCCGCCTATGTCGTCGACCGCTGGCTTGCCATCAACGCCGGCAGCGGTGCCAACGCAACGGCCGCGCATGTCGCCGTATCTGACCTTGATTGGGCTGGATACGGCTTTCGATTGGTCCACGCAGCTGCCCCGTCGAGTGGCGGCAAGCTGAGCGTCGTTTATACGTACGAGGCCCGCGACGCGTACAAGATGGCTGGGCAGGCGATTGTGTTTGCGATCAAGGTCAAAGCGGTCAGCGGCATGGATCGCGCAGCGATCAACGTGCGCTACAAGACCAGCGAGTCCGCCATATCTGGCTCCAGCACACTCGTCGGTTCGAGCAACGCGCAGGTGATCAACAGCAGTGGATGGGCGACGATTTACGTCGTGGTGACGCTCCCGGTACGGGCGACACTGACAACGACCGGCGTGATCGGCTTTGAGATCGTCGCTAGTAAGACAATCGCCGAATCGAGCGGCGACGGCATTATCATGGCTCAGGTGGAAGTTGTGCGAGACGGGCAAGCGCTCGGGTTCAAGCCGCGGGCATTTGACGTCGAATTGGTTCGCTGCCTGCGCTATTACGAAAAAAGCTACAAGCACGACACGGTACCCGGCACCGTAAGCGGCGAAAACTCGATTGCTTTACTCGTGCCGTCCAACACGGTAACGACCGGCCAGTTTTATCCGTCGGTGTCGTATCTCGTTTCCAAGAGGACAAACCCAAACCTTACGATTTATGGGCAAAACGGCAGCGCTGGGCAAGTTTCGGACCAATTCGGGTCGGACAAAGGCGCCAACACGGGTGCGGTGCTTGCCACTGTATCACACAGCCGCAGCTTCGTGCCCTACAACAACGGCAGTCAATTTACGACTGGACTTAATATTGTCCAGTTGCACTTTGCGGCCGACGCCGAACTATAGGAGGGATCGCCATGTACGAGCATTATATCCGTATCAACGCGGACGGCATCGTGATCGATCGTTTGAGCAGCGCGGAGGAACGTACGCAGCCCGGCGATATCCTGTACGCGTCCGGCGACGATGTGCCGAGGCAGTTTACGCTGCTGATCACCAACATGCGGGGCCAATTTATCTACCGATGGGACGGCGCGCTCATCGAACGCAGTCAGCAGGAGCTCGACGACGAATGGGCAGCGCGGCCGCCTAACCCGCCGACGCCAGATCAGCGGATTGCGCAGTTGGAGCAGGACACCATCAATACTATGTTGGCCGTTACTGAGGTTTATGAAATCTTGATAGGGGGTTGACCGATGGCAACCATTTACTACCGGCTGATTAAGCTCGGGGTCAAAACGATCGACGATGTGCCGGCGAAAGATCGCGCGGCCGTGCAGGCGCTGCTCGATGCGGGTGCTTAACTGGCTCCGGCGGGCGGCGCTTTTGCTTATCCTCGGGAGAGGAGGTGATTCCATCGTGGCGACGATCTATGTGACGCTTATCGTGCGCGGCTACAAGACGTTTTGCGACGTGCCGCAAGTGTTGCGGACAGAAGTAGCCGCTCAGTTGGCCGTTCTCGAGTTGCCGGAACTGGCTGTCTGCAACAAGTAAGTTTCGCGGCTCCGCTCCGGCGGGGCCTTTATCATGCATAAGGGGGCGCGACGATGTCCATCAAAGCAATCGGATCTACACTATTTACGGCAGCAATCGGCACAAGTGGCAAGGAAACATTTATCGGCGGAATGATCGCGGCGGCGGGTACAGCGGTCAGCGCTTGGCTGGGCGGTTGGGACACGGCGATCAAGCTGCTGCTGACGCTTATGGTAGCAGACTATGTGAGCGGCGTGCTGGGGGCTTGGAAAACAAAATCCGTTAACAGCGAGGTCATGTTTTGGGGCGGGATACGTAAGGGCGTTGTAATGGCCGTAATCCTGCTCGCCGTGCAGCTCGACCAGTTGGTCGGCAATAGCGCGCCGATCTTCCGCACGATTGCGCTCTATTTTTATATTGGCCGCGAAGGGCTAAGCGTCGTTGAAAACTTTGGCGTACTGGGCGTAAAGCTGCCAGCCGCGGTGACCAAGCGGCTGGAACAGTTGCAACAGAAGGGAGATGAGGGGCAATGACCGCAGGCTTTGATTGTTCGACACCCCTTACCGCGCAGACAACTGCGGCGTTTAAAAAGGACGGCATGGAGTTTGCCTGCCGCTATCTCGTGCCGGCGACATCCGGATGGAAGGCACTAACCCGTGCCGAAGCCGAGATCATCAGCGCTGCTGGGCTCAAGATCGTGAGCGTGTTCGAGACAACGGCCGACCGGGCGCTCGGCGGACGTGCCGCGGGGCTTGCGGATGCTGCCACGGCTCTCCAGGTTGCCGCACAGGTGGGGCAGCCGGAGGGCAGCTGCATTTACTTCGCTGTTGATTTTGACGCTACAGCGGCGCAGATGCCGACCGTGATCGAGTACATCAAGGCGGCCGCTGAGGCAACTCCAGCGTACACGACCGGCGTATATGGCTCCAAGGCGGTATGTGAAGCCGTGATCGCAGCAGGCGCTTGCAGCCGGGTGTGGCAAACCTATGCGTGGAGCAAGGGGCAACGGTACTGGAACGCGCAAATCTACCAATACCAGAACGGCGTCACGCGCAACGGCATCCAGGTCGACCTCAACGAGTCCTACGGCAGCGAAGGATGGTGGAGCTTGGCCGTGGAGCCGCCGAAGCCTGCGCTGGCGCCGGAGGATGCGAATAAAGTAATCGAACTGCTTGGAGCTGTCCATGAGTTTGTCGCCGGCCAAGAGGCCAAGGACGAGATCCATCGGCTAGCAAACGCGCTGCGAAAGGCGAGCGGGCAGGCGGAAGAATAAAACAAACCCCGCTGGCCTGTTACGGCTGGCGGGGTTTCGATCTCTTATCTTTCAACACCTTCATGTAGTACTGGTGCTGATAATCTTTTGTATCTGCAGCTATGATCCCGTGCGAACTTAATTTAACGCTTTTTCCTGAAATGCCGCGCTTGCTACCTTGCTTTTCGGTGTGGCCGCAAGACGTGACATTTCCGTCCCGTAAACCTTGACTCCAGACCTCGATCGACTCTCCACAACTACATTTGCAGAGCCAAGCGATTTGCCCGTGGTATCTACCGGCTTGCTCGATAACAGTCAAATCGCCAAACGTTTTGCCGACGAGGTCAATGGTGTGCAGGGACGAAATGACTTCACTTTTTAAGCAACCGCATGATTGTGTGTTACCGCTGCGCAGGCTGAGCATTTTTACAGGCAATTCATTACCACACTCACAGCGGCACAGGAAGCGACGCTCTTTACCTGCCTTCGGTAGCTCGCTTATGATGGTCAAGCGACCGTACCGATCGCCGGGAAGAACTTCAATTCTTCGAGGACTCACAAGCTCACCCGCGTTCGTTTCGGTAATCTTCAATTTGTTGCCGTGTCCAGATGGGGCCAGATGCAAGACGCTGAATCGGTTCAGGGAAAACGCCGCGTGATACGTAGGTGGCAACCTTCTGCTTCACCCAGCCGAGGATTTCAGCGGCCTCGGCCACGCCTACGAGCGGCGGTATCAGTTTCCCGAGTAGTCAAGGCGAAAGTCGTTGTAGTCGAGGTCGTCCCAACCTTGTTCAGCGAGAAATTCCGCTTCGTCGAAGCCGATCAACTCAAGTGCTTGGTTGACAGTCAAGGATTGATTTGTAACAACCGTGCCTACAACTACGTCACCGTACATTACTTTTGCCATATCGAATCACCCTTTCAGCCCGCCGCCCTTCGTCGGCTGTCGGCTCGTCCGTTGTTCTTGCTGTTGACTTTATAATACACCGATTGTATTACAAAGTCAACAATGAAAAATTGCGGTTTACACCATCTTACATTAATGTTATAGTCAAGTTGTCCGAAAGCATCGGCACGAAGAGCCCCGGCGGAAGCACCGCTTGAGGGCTCTTTTTATTTTGCCATCTTGATTAATTACCGCGCCTGTTTGATAATATAAGAACAATTGTTCTCATTATGGAGGCGAACAACGATGGAGACAAAGGACTTGATCCGCGAATGCATCATGTTGCCCGGCGCGATCGACATCGTGAATCAAGGCTTCGAGCAATTGCGCGAGGGCAGCAACTTCTTGAAGACGCTATATGGGCACGCGGCCAAGGTATTGCATACTCAGATGATGCACGATTACCGTGAGCTGTCTCGCGAGCTGCGCAGCCGCGGTTATACGATCGTGGCAGGCGACAAAGGGCCGACCGGGCAAACGTATATCGTAAGGATCCGCGGCAGCTCGGATCGCACCATGACCGTGCCAGCTGATGTGGCCAAGAGGGAGACGGATGCCATCCTTGAACGGTATGTGAAGCAGTTGGAGCATGATTTGGAGAATAGGCGATATGCACAGTGAGCGCCAACTGACGGACACGGAGCGCAAGGTCGTGCGTGTGTTGATGGCTGTCTATAAAAACAAGCCAGAGACTATCGACCTGGACAAGATCAGCCGCTTAACTCAGCGTAAGCAGGCTGACGTGCTCAAGGCGATTAAGTCACTGGCGGAGCTCGGCAGGGTGACCTGGGACCCAAAGACGCGAGTCGTGCAGGTGCATTGGGCCGAGGTGCTGACGCTTCCGTTTGACCCCCGTAGATGGATGACATGAAAAAAGCCCCAGTCAGGGCTTTTTTCAAACTACATCGCTTTAACTCGATTGATAATAGATAACTCCATTTTCTCTGTTTTTTCACGAAGCCGCCCGCCAATAAAGAAAACATCGATCAACGCCCAAATTCCTAAACCTCCGAGCGTTAACGTCATTGCAATTCCACGCCCTACGTCTCCTAAATAGTACCGATGCCCACCGATCCCGCCAGTGAAAAACCAAAGAAGATACAGCGCGCCTTTACTTTTACGGTTCTTCTCGACCTCTCCTTGAACGATTGCAACTTGCTGTGGTGTCAAACTCGATTTTAAGAGCAGGTTATCCAAAATGATCACCGCATCAAAATCCCCATCGGCTGGAGTATTTGCTCGAATTATGTCAAAAGTAGTATATCAAATTGCCTAAAGGTTTCCAATAAAAAAATGAGCCGCTGCTAGCGACTCACTCCCGCCAATCGTACATGCCTTCCAGATCCATCTGCATGATTTCTTCGATATCACTCATTTGTATAATAAACTGCTCTATGTCCGATCTGTCAAAAGGCATCATGTCGCCGCGGGTCTGGTTGAGTCGGTTCTTTACAGTCGGCAAGTGAATCCCGAAGTGATTCGGTCGATCATAGAGCAAGATAAGATCATCTATTGAAATTGCAAGGCTCAACACTTCGTCTGAAAAATCTTCCGCAAGTTTTCGCTTGAATGGAGCAGCCAGCGATATTATGGCCTTTTCTTTGCTCCAGTCAATGACCCCGCGGCCGTAATAGACGGCCATCTTTTGCGGTACGAGTTTATCTTCGTAGTAGTCGTAAAAGACGGAAATTTTAGCCATAGTCGCACCTCGATCGATGTTATACGTCCCAGATGACTTGCTTTACTTGGCCTTGGATATAGACTTCGCTTAATGGGAGTGTACGTGGTTCAATATTCTTATTTGCAGCTTTAAGAATAACAGAATCATTTTCGTAGTATACGCGCTTCAAAGTACCTTCGTCTCCATTCACCAAAACGACTCCTATTTTTCCATGCTTACAGGTCGGCTGTGATTTAACAAGGACCTTCATTCCTGGAAAAATTCCTTCTTCAATCATTGAATCGCCTTTGACGATCAGATAAAAATACTCCCCATCACGTACAGAATCCCTTGATACAACTTCGTAACCGATAATGTCTGATTCTGCAAGCGAGTTATAACCAGCTCGGATTTCCCCGTAAATAGGAATTTCCACTAGTTCGGCATGCTGCGGTGGCATGTAGGAAATTTTATTTTCAGACGGAAAAGGGTCATCTGTTTTACCGAGAAGGTAATCGGTTGTAGTGTGAAAGAGGTTTGCCAAAATAACCAAAATGTCGCCAGGCGGAACTACTCTTCCGTGTTCATACTTGGAGATATTCGCGCGCTTAACACCGAGCTTATCAGCCAATTCATCCTGCATCATCCCCGATTTATCACGTAATTCGCGGATTCGTTGTCCAACGATATTGTCATTCTCCAAATCGCGATTCACGTTTCAACAACTCCAATTAAAAAATATGTTGACGTTCCTAAAAAGACCATGCTATTCTAAGTATGTTCCTATTAAGACCGCAATAGATAAAAAAATAATTTGAAAGGAGGCCCCTAATGGCAAGGCGTAAAGCAGAGCCTCGCAAAATCAGGAAGCGTACTCGTTTCACTGAACTTCGGCATCACCAAGGCAAGACTCAAAGAACCCTTGCACTTGACTTCGGTGTTACCGAGAACTTCATCCGCAGCATTGAGAGCGGAAGGCAAAACCCTGAAATCGGATTTGCTTTTAAACTTGCCCGATACTTTGAAACAACAGTAGATGATTTGTTTCAAGACCTGGCAGAATGACGCTGTGTAACAATTTCTCACAAAATGGATTATACACCGTCAATTAAAAGGACGCAATAGGAAATTAATTCAAGAACGCCACTTTATTTAAAATGGTGCTATTTACCTATGCCAAATGTGGCAAAACGACGAAAGTGAGTTGAAAACAAATGACAGTAGTTAGTTTTATTGAGTCCGTGAAGCAACAATTGCACGCGGAAGTGAAGGCTGAGTTGTTAGCGGAACTTAAAGCCGAAGCGCGCTATAGCGTATCAGTAGAAATGGATTCCGCATCTTGCAACTCTGGAATCGACAAGGAGAGATTGAAGGCAGAGTTGGTTTCTGAAATAACGGCAGAAATAAGGAGCAAAATTGCAACTGAATTCAAACCTAATCTTAATGCTTATACAACCATCAAAGAATTGGTAAATCAACGGTTCACTCGAACTGATTTGCGACACGCGCATAATCCCAACGCAGTTTCTATGTTTTCTCAAATGATCAGAGATGCATTAAAAGTTGATAGGATGTCACTTTTGGACTCGGATCAAGCTGAAAGGGCAATCTCGATGACAAAAGAAATTCTTGCCGTTTGCGATAAGTATACGGTGAAAAACGAGGTGCGAAATGAGTCTGTTAACTCCGATTGAATTCAACGACCATCGCGTCTTGACGACGGTGCAATTAGCGGAGATCTACGGAACAGAAGTTCAAATCCTCACAAATAATTTCAACCGTAATAAAAACCGGTATGACGAAGGAAAGCACTACATCGCCCTCCAGGGTGAGGAAAAGCGTAACTTTCTAAACCTGCATCAAAATGATTTAGGTTCGAAAAATGCATCTATTCTATACCTCTGGACGGAAAAAGGCGCATGGATGCACGCCAAATCGCTTAATACCGACGCTGCTTGGTCGGCATACGAAATGCTTGTTGATGACTACTACCGTGTTAAAGCAGTATCAGTTCCGCGAATCCAGAGGCTCTTCGACTCGCTGCCGACTTAGCCGAGCAGAAAGAGTTGCTGATGCTCCAGAATGCTCAGAAGGACCAGATTATCAACGAATTGCAGCCGAAGGCAACCTACTACGACCTTGTGCTTCAAAACAAGTCGGTGCTCTCGATGAGTCAGATCGCAAAGGATTTCGGCATGTCAGCGAAGGCAATGAATGCACTATTACATGAGTTGCACGTTCAGTTCAAGCAGGGCGATTGCTGGCTTCTGTATCAGACGCATGCGGACAAGGGATACACGCAGAGCAAGACGCACATTATCGACAGCGAGAAGAGCAGCATGCATACGTACTGGACACAGAAAGGCCGGCTGTTCATCTACGAGCTGCTTAAGAGTAAAAAGGGCCTGTTGCCCATCATTGAACGAGAGGTAGGGACCTGATTTATGCCGATCCCCGACGCCGTACTCGACCATCTGGCCGAACGCTACTACTGGGATTGCATCGATCCGCAACGTTATCCATTTCACTCTTGGGCTGCCCGCCAAGCGGAATTGCTGGGATACAGCATATGACCGATGATATGACCCTTCCAGAACTGGCCCGCATCTGGTTCGAGCGTCCGTCACAGCACCAAATCATCGTCAAAAACATCTTGAGGAAGGAGAATCGCCATGCCCAAACTGACCAAAGCACAACAAGCTGACCGCGACCGCTACACCAGCCTGCGCAATACGCTTCAATCCGGCGGCGTACCGAAAGCCAAGCTCTCCGAGCTGGAAGCCGAGATGCAGCGCATCGAGCAAAAATACGGCATATGCGACTGGGGCTGCTGACATGCCATCACAAATAAAGCGCGGTAGCATCTGGCTCGCGAACCTGGGTGAAAACGAAGGTTCTGAGCAACGGGGAGTGCGGCCGGTATTGATTCTACAAAACGATGTCGGCAACCACTTTAGCCCGACGGTCATCGTCGCATCCATCACCGATGCAAAGAAGCGTCCGATGCCGACCCACCACAATATCGAGGTTGTGGATCTGCTTACCAAGCCGTCTACGGTAATGCTCGAACAAATCCGCACGATCGATAAAAGCAAGTTGATCAAGTGGATTGCCGATCTATCCGATGCGACAATGCGCGAGATCGACGCCAAGCTAAAAATAAGCTTCGGACTTGTGCCGGTCCAGATACCGTCGTCGATGGATGCGGGAGGGAAGCTGAATGTCCGACCTTGACCGTTTTGGCTGGAGAAACGCCGACGAGTGGCAGCCGCGTCCATGGCCCAAGCAACAAGCCGAGGATGAGTTGACGTACCACAAGAACCGTGCGGTGGAGCGGAAATTCGAAAACGTGGGCTGGACGAACCTGTACGACCAATTTGTAAAAAGCGTCAGCCAAACGTTAAGCAGCATACCACCTGCATATCGGGCCGAACTATACATCGTCTACATGCAGTACATTCTGGAATTCATCCCGGAACCGGACAAGCTGCGGTATATCCGAGTGCTACACCGGCTCTATGAGGAAAGCGAGGTTAGGGGATGCAAAGCGTAGGCGCCAAGATTCAGACAATCAGATCGGTCACGATCGTTTCGAATCCTTGCTTTATCTTTGCATTGGGTGCCGAACACAATGGCAGGATTGTGGCTGAAATCATTGATTGTGGATGTGAATGGGAAAGTGGGCTCGACTTCATTTACAAGGTATTTGACGCACAAGGCGACCTGATTGTCGCGGTCGAGAACTGCCCTGTTATCGTCGAATACGATGCACCATTAAACGAAACAGACTACGATGTGACTCCCGATTACGACGAAGAAAAATTGCCATTTTAAGAAAGCGAGGGGAAACAGTGAAAATCATCGCCATTACAAGTGAACGTGGTGACGGCAAATATTTGGTCGAAGTGTCTGGCCAAGAATTGTGCAAGATTACTTGCTACAGCCAAACGAGATTCGACATCGGCACAACAATTGACATCTCGCCCATCTATGATGCCAGCGCCAAGGTTATAGCCAACGAAAAGACCGTCATTGATGCAGTCAAGAAGCTCCGTGCCATGGCTGACTTGATCGAAAGCATCGAGCCAACGATCACGACCGCAATTTATCCACCCGAAAGCGAGGCACAACGATGTCCCGAGTAATTCGATTCATCCAGCTCGTGTTATTGAACTTCGCCGGCGTCCGGTCCGTCACGGTGGACTATACCGATTTGCTTACCGCATTGACCGGCAAGAACGGCGAAGGCAAGTCGACGATCGGCGGCGCGCCATCTTGGATCTTCTATGGTACCGACCTGTTCGGCGGAAAGTACAATCCCACGCCGACAACGTACGAATTCGACCGCGTATATGCCTCGCTGCTCTTTACCGTCGATGGCACCCAATACCTGTTGGCCCGCGGCATTGAAGGCGGCGACAACAAATTCTGGATCAACGATGTGCCGGCCAAGGCCAAGGAATATGAAACCTTCGTCGCCGGCCTATTCGACCGCAAGATGTTCCTTTCCCTTTACAACCCGGCGTTCTTCTTCTCCCAGCACTGGACCGATCAGCGCGCCATGCTTATGCAGCACATGTCGGCGCCGCTGCAAAAAACGGTCCTCGCAGAAATGTCGCGGACGTCACCTGAGCAGAAGCCGGCCGACATCGTGCTCAACCCTTACGCTGCGGCGCTCACAGAATCGCTGAAAAAGCACTCGATCGACGACTTGCAGAAAATCCATGGCGGCACCGGCGGCCAAAAGTCGAAACTTGAAAAGCAGCACATTGCGGACAAGAGCCGGACGCAGACGCTCCGCGATCAACTGGCGAAGATGCCGGTTCCAGAGTTCACCAAAGAAGTGGCAGAGGCTGAGGTTGTCGGCATTGACAGCATTCTTCAGAACCTTGCTACACAGCGAACAATCGCAGTCAAGATCGACACGGAACGCCGTGAACTGGAACGGCAGAAGGCGGCGGCAGATGCTGATTACGCGGCACGTGTAACTGGCTGGAAGGCTCTCGAGGCCGAAGAAGTCGCCGACAGTTGCAAAACCTGTGAACGCCCATTTGATGAAGAATCTCGTACGGCAGCAGCAGCGGACAAGGAACGTCGCATGAAAGAGTACATGGCCGGGAATAAACCTGTTGTCGAACGGCGTAAGGAATTGCTTGCCAAGCTCGCCGACTTTGAGATCGTCAGCATTGCCGACATCGACGAGCAGATCGCCGAGCATCAGGAGCAGCGCCGGCGTATGGTTGCCATCACCGAAGACGGCGAACGTCGGGCCGCACTCGCGAAGCAGATCGACGAAGCTGCTGCGAAGGAAGCGGCGACACTGGCGAGCCTGAAAGAATCAACGCTTATCCTGGACGCGATCAAGGCGTATAAGGCCAAGGAGGCCGAGTTGCAGGCCGCAGATGTTCAGGCGCTATTCACCCGATTATCGGTCCGGCTGTTCAAGTATGTGGCATCTCGCGACGAATACGATCCAGATTTCAGCATCCAAATGGACGGCAAGGACTACATCGCCCTTTCCACCGGCGAGCGCATCGCGGCCGGGCTCGAATTGACCGACGTGCTGTACAAGCTGTCCGACCTCATCCCCCCGACCTTTATCGACGGCATCGGCGAATACACCGGCGACATCGCGGTATATGGCCAGTCGATCACGGCGCGGGCAGTTAAGGGGAAGGCGCTCGGGATCAATGAAACGGAGGTGGATGTTCTTGGAAACAATATTGAGAATTGAGCAAATCAATGAATCCGGAAGGTTTACAGGCATGTCAGGGTATGCCGTTGCGACAGACAAACAAACCATAAAAATGCTAATTGATAACGGCCAAAGTTGTTGCGAGAACTGGGGATATTTCATGTCCGAAGATAATTTGGACAATTTCATAGGAGCCAAATTATTGGACATCGGCATCACCGATACTGCCCTCAATTCTCAAATGATGGTTAGCGAGAATCTGAGCGGCGAGCCTCCATATGTATACGAGGGCGGCGTGATGTTTGTCAATCTCACCACAGATCACGGGGTGCTCCAGTTTGTGGCTTACAACGAGCACAACGGATATTACGGGCACGACGCAAAGCTTATATCTGAGCAATTGACGCATGAAGAATGTTTGTGAGTCTGCAACCAAAACCGAAACGGAGGAATCACTCAATGAAACAACCACGCATCGAACCCAAGAAAGAATCCATCTTCACCCGCATGTGGCGCCGCATTGTGCCGAGCAAGAAGCAGGCAGCACCGGCAGCCCGCAAACTCCCGAAAGGCCGTTTCGGCCGTCAAGTCCTCCGCAACCAGGTACGCCGTCAAAAGGCGTACAAGCCCGGAACGATCGGTTTGTCGCAGGTAGCGGAAGCGATCAAGCGCGATTATTTCGGCAGAATTCACAGCCGTTCGCTGCGCAAGCACATCGCGAAAATGGCGCAGAAGCCGCGCAAAATCTATCTGGCAGGTGAGCGATGATGATTCGGACGATCGAGTTCAAGGACTCCCGCGGGGTGATCAGCGAGGGATTCAACGATTGCCTTGTTTTGAAATCCGTTGACTACGTAAACGATCGGAGCATCATATTCGCATTCCCGTTCCACGAGGACACGCCGAACTTCACGTTCTCCATCCCGGAAGTGCTGACGCTGCGCAACGCAATCGACGCCCTCTGCGCTGTCAAGATGCTCGGCGAGCCCGAGCGCAGGGTGCAGTTCGTTCCTGCCGGCCATGAGCCGACGCATATAAGCTTCGCGGATCGGAACAGATTGCTTTCGCTGCTGGCCTCATATCAGGACGAAGTGAATTTCGATAATGGCGCCCGGCAAGCGCTCAACCGTGTCTACAACATCCTGAAGATCGTTCAAGACAATGGTACCGACACATGAAGCACAGCACAGCCGCCTTGCGCATGAAGATATTCGTCCTGTACGTGCACAGGCAATACAAACTGCGCGAGATAGTCCGCGAACTCGAGATTAGTCAAACTACAGTCAAAAACCACCTGCGAATGTTGAAACAAGTCAGTCCAATAATCGCTCGAATGATCCGCATGCAGACGAATGAAAACTGGATCGATGGTCAGCGGCTCCGGCATGAAAACGAAAAAATCTTTGGAGGAATGTAGGCAAATGGCAAACAACAATCAAATTCAACTTTTTACCGGTTTCGACCAACTGCAAGTAGATACGATCCGCCACACGCTGGCCAAGGACGCGACGCCGGAACAGTTCAACCTCTTTATGAGCACCGCAGTCGCGGCCGGCTTGAACCCGATGCTGAACCACATCTACTGCATCGTATACGGCGGCAAGATGAGCATTCAGATCAGCGTCGAAGGCATCATGTTCCTCGCGAAACGGGTCGAAGGGTACGAGGGCATCGACGTGCAGTTGGTTTATGAAAACGACGTGTTCAGGCCGAAACGGGTTCGCGACGAGTCCGGCCGGTACTATTGGGACGTCGAACATGAGATTGCTGACGATCCCGGAAAGGTCAAGGCATGCTACGCTTTCGCCTACCGGACAGGGTTTCCTCCGGTGTTCGAGCACATCAAGGTCGATGAGGTCCAGCACCATTTGAGCGGAAACAACGCGGCGAACTGGAAGAAATACTTCAATGACTTTTTCAAAAAAACTGTCGTCAAGCGGGCCGCCAAACGGCAGTACGGAATCGAAATCAGCGAGGACGATGCGCCGGAGGCTACGGCAAGCGTGCAGTCTTACGAACGCCGGGACATTACGGACGAAGTCAACGCCGCCGCAGCCACCGAGCAAAAGCAATCGGCACCGTCGAAAGATGATGCCGCCAAAATCGCAACTTTGAAAGGCATCGTCAGCAAGAAACTCGAGCAGTTGGGCTGCACGAAAGAAACGAAGGGCGAATATATCGCGAAGCTGAACCTGTTCGCCGATCCGCAGAATCCGACGCTGGCCGAGTGGGAAAAGGTGCTGAAAACGGTCGACATGGCAATCGCCGAGAAAGAAGCGGCGGAAGACCTGCCGACGGAGTGAGGTGACGACAATGGACAAAAACCAATTATTTCAGACACTGCTGCCGCACAAAGATCATGTCGTCGTTGAACATTGCCAGTCGGGATATGCTCACACCAACTACATCGGCTACATCAAAAAGGAATGTCCGCACAATTTCACAAGGGACGAACTGCTTCTTCTACTTGATAGAGGATCGCTGCCTTTCGGTGGGCGCGGGCAACTTGCTCCAAACGATGGCCGGGATCGCAGATTTAACGTCTGCGTCCACGACGATTGAGGTGAAGGCATGATCGTCCGCATCATCGCGACAGGCTCTGACGGAAACTGCGTTTACCTCGGCAGCGGCGGTACCGGCATCCTGATCGACGCCGGGAAGTGGAAACGTGACTTGGAGAAGCGGCTGCTCGCGGCTGGCATCAACCCCGCGACCAACATCCAGGCGGTATTCATCAGCCACGCCCACGGCGATCACATTCGAGGCCTCACACTGGCGAACAAGTACCGGTACCCGGTGTTTGCCACGGAAGGCGAGTGGAAAGGCATTTCCGGCGTTGACGATGAGTTGCGACGGACGTTGGTAACGCTGCATGGGCAGTATGAGCACGTCGAACTGGGCAGCCTGCACGTTTACCCCTTCCGCGTCCACCATGACGCCTACGAGCCGGTAGGATACGCCGTAGAAGCTGACGACGGAAACCGCGCTTGCGTTGTGTTCGATACCGGTCACATCGACCGCGACATGCTCGAGATGATGGAAGGCAACATCTACATCGTCGAAGCCAACCACGACCTGCAGATGCTGCGGAATGGCTCATACAGCGATCATCTTAAGGCGCGGATCGAAAGCCGGGACGTGGGCCACCTGAGCAACGATCAGACCGCAGCGGCCCTCAAGCGACTCGTACAAGGCCGTGGCGAGCGGATATACCTGACGCATCTAAGCAGCAGCAACAACACTCCGGCGCTGGCCGAGCAAACGGTCAAGCTGGCGTTGTGGGAAAAAGGGTTTGTGAAAGGTAAGCATTATCAATTGGAGGTATATTGAATGCCAACATCATTATTTGGACTTTTGTATTACTCCGAAGAGGAATACGACGCTGTCCATAAGGAATTGCTCCAGCGGCGCGAAGAAGTAGAAAAAATGACTGTTTACAAAGAGCGCATGGAAGCTTCGGTTTTGGGCCAGACGCAAAATAGACTCCTGCGAGCCGTCGAACTTCTTACCGAATGGAAGGGGAAGAACGCGAAACTCGAGGAAGAAAAGCAGCAACTGCTCCAGACGATCGAGCGGGCGACGGAGGATCACAAGCCGGTTGTGCTGCCGCGTGAGGTGGCGGCAGCGATTGAAACTTGCAGGAATGCCTACCTTAGCGCGATATCCATCGTTACCAGTATGGAGCATGTTTCTTCATTGTTCCGGGATTATTCCACGCCGGTACTCGATGCCCTTACCGTTATCAAGGACTATGCGCAGAAGGTGATTGGCGGCGGAGAGAATTTGCTCAGAGCACTTGTCAACGGCTACACGGTCGAACCGACCGAAGAAGAATTGCAACGTGATGCGATCCGAAAATGGTACCAAGGAGCGCTGAAACGAATTAAGGACGGCACAGACCCGGACGAATTTGCCAAGGAAGCGATCGAAGAAGTGGCGCTTTATCTCGGTGGCGCCGAAATTTTGGCGGACTTGTCGAGTTTCTGCCGGTTCCAACTTGAACGTGCGAAGCAAAACTGAAACAGGTGGTGTGAATGGCCAAGAACCCGAATCTCGAAGACGGGTTTACGCAGATCGCGAATGAACTCATGGAGCAGGTACCGCGGTTCAAGTTCAATGGTACACATCTCCGCATCATCCTCGTGATCTGGCGCTACACTTACGGATTCCATCGAAAGAAAAAGGATTTGTCGGTATCATATATCGCTGAAGCAACGGGGATTTACAAAAAGCAAATCGAGCGGGAACTGAATGTTTTAATCGATCGCAAGGTGGTCACCGTTGTTTCAATTGCTACTGGAAGGAGGCCGCGCATCTTGGGTTTTAACAAAAATTACGATGAGTGGGAAGACGTAGACCCCTCTAAAAAGGGGTCACAAATGGACATGTTTAGCACCCTCGAATTAGAGGGTAGTGACCCCTCTAAAAAGAGGACTCAAGATGACCGTAGCACCCTCGGATTAGAGGGCCAAGAAAGAAATATATTAAAGAAAACTTTAAAGAAAGGGATTTACGCAGAAATAATCGGCTATTTAAATGAACGAACCGGAAAGAGATTTAACCATAAAGTCAAGAACACGCAGGAACTCATTAACGGAAGGTTAAATGAGGGGCGAACGTTCGAAGACTTTATCCAGGTCATTGATACAAAGTGTTCGCACTGGCTCGACGACGAAAAAATGAATCAATACCTGCGACCAGATACGCTCTTCCGTCCCAGCAATTTCGACCGGTACCTGAACCAAGAGACGTCCGCAGAACAGAAACGCGATCCAACACTTGAGTCGCGTGACAAGGAAGTTGCCTTCCAGCAGTGGATTCAGGAAGGGAACGATCCGGATGGATTCGATTGGAGTCGATGATTACAAAGAGCTTCAGGCGGAACGCGCCATTCTTGGCGCCATTCTTCAAAAGCCCGAGTGCTTAGACGATCTTGACGAATTGGAAGGTAGAGACTTCTCACAAAAGCGAAATGAATTGATTTTCAAGGTCATGCGCTGGCTGCACCAGAAGGACAGCCCTGTAGATATCGTCACGATCACGGAACACTTTGTTCGTCGCGACAAAGTAGCGGATATGGGCGGCGTCGATTATCTGATGCAACTTCGCGAGTCGGTACCGACTTTAGCGAATTTGAAGACATACGTCGAATTGGTTCGATCATCAGCCTTTCGCCGGCGCGGCGTTGAGGTTGGGCAAAAAATAATCGATTTGCCCCGCGATGATTATGAGTCGGATGAAGAGTATTTTTCGGCGATCGAAGACATTGTCGACGGGCTTCGGCCGGGAAACGTCGCGGAAATGCGTAGCTTCTCCGAAACAGCGACGGATTACTTCAAGCATTTGAATAGTAAGGCCGGAAAGATCCTTTCCGGATTCGACCAGTTCGATAAATGGGCGCAGCTGTGGCGCGGATGGCTCTATGTGATCGCCGGCCGGCCGTCGGTTGGGAAAACGGCGAAGGCGTTACAGTTGGCTGTCGGTATCGCCCGCCAGCGCCGGGAAGTCGATATGATTGTTCGTGATTACAAAGATGCCGGTTGCGTGCTGATCTTCTCGCAGGAGATGGGTGAGAACGAACTCAAAGACCGGAAAATCGCCAACCTATCCGGTGTCAGCTACAACCGCATCATTGATAAGGGTGGAGAAAAAGGGTTCACGGATGATGAGCGGAAGGCGATCGAGAAAGCTTACGCCGAACTCGAATCGCTGCCCATTTACATCATGGACAAGCCGGCTATTACGATCGATGAGATTCGTTCGATTGCGAGGCGATTCCGAAAGCGTCATGGAAAAATCGCAGCGATCATCGTCGATTACCTGCAGATCATGGGCATCCCGCAAAAGAAAGGTGAGCAGCGTTCACAGGCGATCGGGCGAGTGACTGGTGCAGCAAAGCAAATCGCACGGAAGGAAAATTGCGTCTTCATCATGCTATCGCAGATGACGCGGGAGTCGGAAACAGCGGAAGAGCCGATGCTTTCCCACCTCAAGGAGTCAGGCAGCATTGAGCAGGACGCCGACGTCGTGGAATTCCTATGGCACGATCCGGAGGACGTCGAGACGGGCGGCAAAGTCATCCAGTCCGTGTTCGCAAAGGGCCGAAATATCGGCACGAACAAGTTCCGCTACCTTTTCCAAGGCTGGCTTCAACGATATAAGGAGTTGGACAAAAAAGAGAAGAAGGAGGGCGAATGGCCGGTTGGCAAGCGAAAACAAAATCGCGGACGATGATGCCTACGAAAAATCGAACGCTTGGCTTGTTATGAAGGCGCTCGAAATCATTGACCCACTTATCTCTGAAGACGAGAAGGCCAAGCTGCAACGCCAATACGACTACGTCGCGGAGGAAATGGAACGGTACCGACGCGGCAAACGAATCTTACAGCATCCGGGGCTGCGCGATCAGTACGATCAGCTTGGCTACAAGTATTACGTATTCGATCAGCCAGCGGAACCGACCGCAGTAACTCCAGAATCGGAACCGCCGCAGCCCGAACCAGAGCCGCCGAAGAAACCGGTATACAACTACTTCGATGATGATGATTGAGGTGAGATATGCAGCAATATCTGGACTTTTTGAAATCGAAGATCGTCGTCGCCAAGGAATCCGGATTCGATGTTTCGCCTGATGAAGTCAATCCGATTATGAAGCCGCATGCTAGGGATGCTGTAGTATGGGCGATCAAGGGTGGACGACGAGGGTTGTTCGAGTCATTCGGATTGGGAAAGACAAGTCAGCAATTGGAATTTTGCCGGATTGTAGTCAAACACAAAGGCGGTAAAGCATTGATTGTTTTACCGCTCGGCGTAAAGCAAGAATTTATCAGAGACGCTGTCGAGTTGTTGGGAATGGAAGCGCCGGAATATGTGCGGACCATGGATGAAGTCCGTCAGGCCGCATCGTCGATACTGTTGACCAACTACGAGCGCATGCGTGATGGCGACATCGATCCAAAATACTTCACCGCCGTATCGCTCGACGAAGCATCTATCCTGCGCGATTTCGGCAGCAAGACGTACCAGACGGCGTTGCGGAAGTTCCAAGGCATACCGTACAAGCTCGTTTGCACGGCGACGCCGTCACCAAACAAGTACAAGGAGTTGATCCACTACGCCGCATTTCTGGAGATTATGGACAGCGGGCAGGCGCTGACCCGATTCTTCCAGCGGGATTCGACGAAGGCCAACAACTTGACGATCTATCCACACAAAGAGGAAGAATTTTGGCTTTGGGTTTCGGCCTGGGCGCTGTTCATAACACGGCCAAGCGACTTGGGACATGATGATACTGGCTATGACCTGCCGCCGCTCGAGATCCGGTACCACGAAATTCCGGTCGACCACAGCGGCGCCGGTGCGGAGCGAGACGGGCAAATGCTGCTGCTGCGTGACGCGGCACTCGGATTGAAGGATGCGGCGCGGGAGAAACGGGACAGCATTGAAGCCCGGATAGGAAAGGCCATGGAGTTGATTGAGAGTGACATCAGAAGAGCGCAGGAAGAGATACCAAAAGGAATACTACGAGAAAAACAAAAAACGATTGTTGGAGCTTCAGAGAATTCGCAACAAGAAAAACTATCAAGACAAAAAGGAAGTTTACAACCAGAGATCCAGAGCTTGGAGAGAAGCGAACCCCGAGAGAACGAAGAAACACGAAGAGAAGGCCAGGATAAAGCACGGGGAAAAACTGAAGAAAAGGAGCGCGGACTGGTATTTGAACAACAAGGAAACGGCAAGGCGGCAGACAAGGCAACGGAAATTGAAGAAGTATGGGCTGACGGAGGACGATTATCAAGCGCTGTTAGTTCAACAGAATTATCGGTGCGCAATATGCGGGTCTTCGAAAGCGCTGGAGAAGATGAACACCAACCTTTATGTGGATCATTGCCACAAGACGGGGGGAGTGCGGGGCCTTTTATGCCAGAAGTGCAATGCCGGGCTGGGGATGTTCAAGGAGAGTTTGGAATTAATAAAGAGGGCGGCAGTGTATCTAAACAATTCATCATCTGGTGCCACCTTAATGAAGAACAAGAGCGAATCGAAATAGCCTTGAAAGAAAGAGGAATTTCAGTCGCTTCGGTTTATGGAAGCCTCTCGGTTGAAGAGAAAGAACGGCGGTTGTTGGATTGGAAGCAACGAGAATACACCGTGCTTCTCAGTAAACCAGAAATACTTGGTTCTGGAGCAAACCTCCAACAATGCTATACTACTATCTTTGTCGGAATTAACTATTCTTTCAACGAGACTATCCAAAGTATTCACCGGATTCACCGGTTCGGGCAACAGCATCCATGTGAGGTGCATTTCATTCACATGGAGAGCGAGCGCGAGATACTGGCGGTGCTGCTCGAGAAGTGGCGGCAGCACGACTATCTGGTGGCGCAGATGGTCGAAATCATCAAGAAATACGGTTTGTCCGGCGTGTCGGTCATCGACAAATTAGCCCGGAGCATAGGAGTTGAGAGGGTGAAGATTCAAACCGAGCACTATACGGCCGTGAATAACGATTGCGTACTTGAAACGGCGGCGATGGCCGAAAACAGCATCGACCTGATTCATACGTCGATTCCGTTCAGCAACCATTACGAATATACGCCGAGCTACAACGATTTCGGCCATAACGAGGATACGGCGCGATTCTTCGAGCAAATGGACTTTCTGACACCGCAGCTGCTCCGGATCCTTCGGCCTGGACGAATTGCAGCCATCCATGTCAAGGACCGCGTTCTGTTCGGCAATGCGACCGGTACCGGCATGCCGACGATCGAGCCGTTTCATGCGATCTGCATTGACCACTACATGCGGCACGGATTTCAGTATATGGGCATGATCACCGTTGTAACGGACGTCGTCCGTGAAAACAACCAAACGTACCGGCTCGGTTGGTCGGAGGTATGCAAGGACGGTAGCAAGATGGGTGTCGGCTGCCCGGAGTACATCCTGCTGTTTCGTAAACTGCCGACGGACCGGAGCACCGCATATGCTGACGAACCGGTCACCAAGAGCAAGGACGAATACACCCGTGCGCAATGGCAGATCGACGCTCATGCATTCTGGCGCAGCTCCGGTGATCGGCTGTTGAGCAAAGAGGAGCTGATAGCGACGCCGGTCACCAAGTTGCAGGCCGCATACCGCAGATTCTCGCGTCGCAGCTTTTACAGCTACAAGCAGCATGTGGACATTGCAAAACGGCTCGACAAGGACGGCAAGCTGCCTGCCGCGTTCATGGTCGTGGCACCGGGAAGTTGGACCGACGAAGTATGGGACGACATCAACCGGATGCGAACGCTCAACACGACGCAGAGCCAGAAGCGCCAGCAGATGCACGTTTGTCCTCTTCAACTCGATATCGTCGAGCGCATCATCAATCGCTACAGCAACGCTGAAGACGTTGTGCTCGATCCGTTCGGCGGGCTGATGACGGTACCGATGCAGGCGGTCAAGATGGGGCGGCGCGGCTACGGCATCGAGCTCAACACAGACTATTTCCGCGATGGAGTCGGGTATCTGAAGGCGGCGGAAGCAGAGATAGACATGCCGACACTGTTCGATTTCGAAGATTTCAACGAGGTGCGAGCATGAATAAAAAAATCACAGCCATTTTCCCATTCGGTGGGATCGGTGGCGGCGCTATAGGAACGAAGCAAGCTCGACCGGAGGCTTTCGGAATCGTCGGAGATTGCGAGGTCATCTGCGGAATGGACGTCGATCCGGACGCTTGCCGCAATTTTGAAGCATTCACAGGAGCACCTTGCTACCAATTCGACTATTTTTCACGTCAGCAATACATCGACTGGCACGGACACGAGCCGCCGGAAGATTGGCGCGAGCTGACCCCGGACGACATATGGCGGGCTTGTGGGTACCAAACACCGGATATCAGTTACCGCAGCGCACCATGCAAGGGGTTTACGGGTCTGCTGGGCGGGGAGAAATCACAGTCGAAGAAATATCAAGCTTTGAATCAGCTCGCGCTTCGTGAAACAGAACTCACGCTGAAAGCGTTCGAACACGATCCGGTACCGGTAATGCTATTGGAAAATGTGCCGGGCATGCGGACACGTGGCAAAGAAGTTTTGAAGCAAATGAAGAAACTGCTTACCGATGCCGGCTATCTATTATCGGAACGCATCTATTGCTGCGGCGAAGTTGGCGGGCTTGGGGCTCGTCGGAAGAGGTACAAACTCATCGCCAAGCATAAAGACAAGTGCCCAGCGGAAATCTTTGAACCGACGCCATTAAAGCTGAAGACGATCGGCGACGTGATTGGACCATTGCCAATGCCCGGCGATGTTGCAGCAGGCGGTCCTCACCATCGGGAACCTAAATTGTCTTGGCTGGTAGCGCTTCGGCTTGCGACGATCCCGGCCGGCAAGGACTGGCGGGCGTTGGAGGAATTGGACTGGCAGAATCTTCGGGTGCAGCATGAACCGCGGAACGGATCTTATGGCGTCGAGGATTGGGAAAAGCCGTCAAGAGCAATCACCGGCGCCGCCGGTCCGGGTAGAAGTAACAGCGCAACGGCCATATCAGACCCGCGAACTGGTTACTCGAATGCCAGATACAACAACATTTACCGCATCTACAGGCATGACGAACCGGCACCGTGTGTTACAAGCGGTGTGCATCCGAGCAATGGGGCAACGATGATTTCGGACCCAAGGGTTAACGCTTGGGCAGGGAAATATCCCGGAACATATAGGATATCCAGATGGCAAGAACCGTCGAGCACGGTACTCGGCCAAACCGACATCCAGACCGGCGCGCTGTCGATAAGCGATCCGCGGGTGAAAACGGAATTGTATCCGGATTGCTATGGAGTGCAGGAGTGGGACGATCCAGCCAAAACGATTCGGGCGACAGAACGCGTCATGCAGTCCGCATGCAGCATCGCCGATCCACGCGTCAGCTGCTCACCGCGGAATGGAACGTACGGTGTCATGGCGTGGGACGCTACTGCACCTACGGTTACCGGCGGGGATGTTCATTCTGGGACATCTGCCGTTGCCGACCCCCGGATTCCGAAAGATTATGAACGCGGCGTCTGGATCATCATTTCGCTGGACGGTACCCGGCATCGGGCGCTCACGACATTCGAGCTCGCGATGCTGCAGGGAATGCCTCGGTATATGCCGGATGGACGCCCGTTCGAGATGATAGGGGTCAAATCGGACAAGAAGGCAAGGGAACTGATCGGAAATCTTGTGCCGCCGCCGGCTGCCAAACGATGGATTGAGGAGATCGGGGCAGCGATACTTTGCAGCAGGATGGGCGTCATGTTCCGAATGAGCTTGTCACCGGTCTGGGTGGCGCCGGAGGATGAACAACCTCAAATCATTCATTGAGCGAGGCGACCAATGAGCCAATCAATCACGATACAATGCCCCAGATGTAATAAGCCGGCGCTCGCGAGTCCGTGCGGTTGGCTGTGGTGTCAACATTGTAGAAATGGGAAGGTGTGATCCAATGAACATTAAACAGCTGCAGGTCGGCGACAAGGTCAAATGGACCAGCCAGTCAGGCGGTTACCAGAAAGAGAAGCGCGGTACCGTATATGCAGTGGTGCCGGAAGGTGTAAACGCAATGGCGAAGTTACCGCGTAGTCTGCGGTCTACGCAGCGGAAGTTTGATACATGGCATTCAAAATATGTCCGATTCATCATCGCTGTTCCGCGCGGGGGCAAATCTGTTCTGGTTGATTACTACTGTCCCAACCCTGGTTTGTTGCAGTTGGATGAGGAACCCAATGGCTAGAATCTTGAAATACCCATTGATACCCAGCCGCGAGGTTCAACGAGTGGAATTGCCCTTGGGAGCGCAAGTCGTCAGTGTCATTGAGCAGAATGGAAAGATCATGCTCTATGCAATTTGCGATGAAATGGAACGGATGGAAAGGCGCGACCTGCTTGTCGTCGGCACGGGATGGAAGATCGATTTGACGGATTGGCCGCGGGTGGAACCGATCGGAACGGTCAAGGTCGACCCGTTCGTGTGGCACGTCTTAGAGGTTCATGATTTGCCGTTTTAAAATCTATACTCGAAAGGAGCAGGGCATGAAAATATCCATCGAACGCTCGATTCTGCTCGAAGCATTGACGCAGGTTTCGAAGGCCATCGAGGCCAAAACGAAAATCCCGATTCTCACGGGAGTTTACATCCGGGCGAAGGATGACCGCCTTTCAATACGCGGCTCGGACAGTATATTTTCAATTAGCGCCGACGTGAACGACTTCGAGATGCTCGATCCCGGCGCTTGCGTGATTCCGGCCAAGCAGCTGCTCGAGGTTGTCCGTAAGCTGCCGGAAGACACAATCACCATTGAATCGGACGGCAGCGGGACGCTGGTCCAGTGTCGGAAGTCGAAGGTGACGTTTCCCGCGCTGGATCCTGACGAATATCCAGCCGACGAAAAAGGCGAATCGGTGATGTATCGACTTGATGGCAAGCAGTTCGCTCGCATCGTCGAAGATACGGTTTTCGCGGTGCTTACCACGGATGGGACACCAATCCTGCAGGGCGTATGCTTCGAACTAAACGGCTCTACGTTGACCGCATCCGGATGTGACAGGCATCGACTTGGGCAACATGAATGTGGTTTTGAAATGGATGGACTGCTGCGGCTAACGGTTCCGACCAGCATCTTGACCACGGTGGCCGCCATGAAGCCGGACAGCATCGAGATTGGCTTTGCCGGCTCTAGCATCCGGATCGTCGCCAAACAGTACACGTTCGAATCGAAGCTGCTGGAAGGCATGTACCCGGACATCTCGAAATTGCTGCCGAACGCATTCACAACAATTGCAACTTGCAACACGCGCGACCTGCTGCGGGCCTTGGACTTGTCGAAGATCATCGCCGAAGGTAAGACCAAGATAGCGAAGATTGAGGTCGCGGCCAAGAGCATTCGGGTATCGGCCCGTGATACTGGAGCGATGGAAGAGACGATTGATGCTGACGTCGACGGGGGTGCTTTGATCGTTTCGGCGAACGCAGAATACCTGGTCGACGCGCTGAAATGCATCCAGACCGATCGGACTCGCCTTAAGTTCAACGGTGCTATGTCGCCTATTATTATCAGGGGCGAAGGCGACGAAGCAGCGACATTCTTGGTCCTGCCGTATCGCACCACGTCATAGAAAGGGGCGGCTAACCTATGAGATGTCAATTTCCCGACTGCCGCGTTCAAGCGACAACAAGATGGGCTATGGTCAAACTATGCGACGGCCACCGCGAATCAATCGAAGCGGAAACAGCCAAGTTTTATTACGGCAGGAACAACGGCAATAAGGCACCTGAAAGCAAAACACGACCGCTTTATATGAAAATAGCTTCCAAGATACCATGGTCCAAGTATTGCTTGGGATATCTTGACCAACCCGAAGAGTTATCAACTCACGCCGTCTGCGACGGATGCGGTAAAGAGTATTCGAAAAAGTGGTTGATCGGGCATAAGAAAATTTGCCAAGGAGGTGCGACGTGAGATTCCAGCGACGTAAAGCGTCCACCGACGGCGAAGAAACCCAAAGCAAATACAACGCGAAGAAGTCGATCCTGCATGTCGACACAGGTAATTTGGTCAGGGTATCTGCAAAAGAGCTTGCCGTATTCAAAGCGATCTCTTATGTTCCGGAGCAGCACATCATCTTCGACTCTGAACTCGAGGCCAAATACTACCGAGATATTTTGCTCCCACGGGTTCGCGCGGGGAAGATCAAGGTCGAGTTCCAGCCGAAGTTCACGTTGCTACCGAAGCAGGAGAAAGACGGCATCAAGCACATGGCCATTACCTATTCACCGGACTTCGCGATCATCCGGGAGGGCAGGAAGACGGTGTATGTCGATGTGAAAGGCGCAGAGGATCAGAAGTTTCCGTTGAAGCGCAAGATGTTCGATGCTGCATTTCCCGACTTTCCGCCGCTCGTTGTAATGAAGTACGCGAAGAAATTTGGCGGGTGGGTGACTTTCGAGGTTTGGACCGAAAAGAAACGAGCGGAGAACAAAGCAAAGAAAGCGAGCGTGTCGCAATGAGTGAACGGACTGAAACTAAGCATCAAACTTTTAATCTTAAATGGGAAAACCATCCGACATTCCGTGATCAAATGATTGTCAAAGATGCGGACGGGGACGTTTTCCTCTGGATGAACAGAATCACGGGATTCGTCAGCTTCAGCTTCAAATATTTTCATGTCTATCGCGAACAGCTGCTCGTCGAAGCGCTTGAACGGTATGTGCTAATTAGCCAGATGGCGGAAGACGGAGAATTGGAGATCGCGGAACTTAAACAAATGCTGAAGTTAGCAACGGTGCAAGCGGCTTATGCGACTGGTTGGTCAAGAGATCCGGAAGATGACCAGCCGCGCGGGGAGGGGCCGCGATGAGCGAGAACAGCAAAATTGAATGGTGCGATCACACTTTCAACCCATGGGTAGGCTGCTCCAAAGTATCACCAGCATGCGACCACTGCTACGCCGAGACATGGGCCAAGCGCGCGGGAACACCGGAATTGTGGCAGGGAGAGCGTCGGCGCACATCGCCCAGCAACTGGCGGCAGCCGCTGAAATGGAACGCGAATCACGAGCGGTTTTACGCCGAGTATGGCCGACGGCAGCGCGTATTCTGCGCTTCGCTCGCCGACATATTCGACAACCAAGCACCGCAAATGTGGCGCGACGACTTTTGGCAACTCGTCCGCGATACGCCGAATATTGACTGGCTTCTGCTGACAAAGCGGCCGCAGAACATCTTGCGGATGCTACCGGAGGACTGGGGAGATGGATACCCTAACGTGTGGCTCGGAGCCACGATGGAGGACCAAAAGCAAGCTGACTTGCGCATGGGATGGTTGATGCGAGTGCCGGCAGTTATCCACTTCGTATCCGCCGAACCGCTACTTGGCGAAATCGACATGGCAGAAACATTCGGTCTGTACGAATATGACGAAGGTCAGTGGGCTTTAAAGGTTGGATCGCGGTGGGCCGGTTCACCGGATTGGATTATCACTGGCGGAGAGTCCGGACCAGGCGCGCGGCCGTCACATCCGGATTGGTTTCGGAAGCTCCGCGACCAGTGCAAGGCTGCTGGCGTGGCTTTCCATTTTAAACAGTGGGGAGCATGGGCGCCAATGCCTGACAATCATCCTTTACCTCGAAATCTCGACAACGTCGGATGGTTCACTGTCGAAGGATTTTGCCCTCATGAAGTGGGGGCGGCATACGAAGGCGAACCGATGATGATGCGTGTCACAAAGGCCGAAGCTGGACGCCATTTGGATGGGCAGACATGGGACGAGTTCCCGGAGGTGCGGCCATGAATGCAAGAGACATCGAAAAAGAAAAGGTATACGTCGGCAAGAGCGGATTGCTTCGACGTGTCAATCGTTTTCGAATCATCGGGGCTTGTGGGGCCGATCCGGTTGGTGATATCTATTACACTCCGATCGACCGCCAGGGCAAAGAAGGCAAAGAGAAAGGGACTTCATCCGAATTGTTCGCGGCGTGGGCTGTCAGTGAGGTGCCGGGATGAAAAAGAAGCAGAGCGGCGCATTTATGATCGTGACCCGAAAAAACGTTTCGTATAACACCGGCAGCCAAATCACATTGGATGGCGGCGAACATCGCATCACGCACATCCAGAGCGTGGAATTGCTTAACGGCGGTATGAAGATCAAAGGTTGGTGCAAACCAATCGAAAATAAAAATCAAGGGAGTAATCCGAATGAAGGATCAAATCAGTGACAAGGTGTTCGAGTATATTGACGCATTGGCCGCAAAGTTGGGCGTCGCCGCCGAATATGTCTTTACGCTCATGATTCGGCAGATGGTCATGGAAGGCATTGTATATATTTGCGTGAGTGTTGTGTTGCTGGTTGCCTCGATACTCGGAGCGCGAAAATTATATGCATTTTGGCGTGAGAAAGATTTTGAGATCGAAGATTGTGAAGGACTGGCAATTTTCTCTGTCTTGCTTGGGATCGCCATGTTGGTGACAATCATTGTCGTTACAACGATCGTTTTGCCGGAATCGATTATGAAATTGACCAATCCTGGATACTACGCATTGAAAGAGATACTTGAAGCATTCGGAAGCAAATAAAAACTAAAGGAGCGATTGAGCCATGGCAAGAGCGCCGAAACGCGACAAGTTTCACACGGAAGCAGACAGGTTCGTTTACGAACGGCTGGGTAACGTTATCGCCGACCATCACAAGGATTTGAGCAAGACTGAATTTTTGATCCTGATGAAGCATGGCGGATGGCGCAGCAAGGGTAAAACTGTTTTCGCCAAAATGAAAGTCCTCGGCGATGATTTCCGCCGCACACTGAAAAAGGATGTTGTGCTTTACCTGAACGCCGATATGTGGGGGATTTTGACGGCACAACAGAAAAATTACGTGCTGGACCACCAACTCTATACGCTCGATACGGCCACAGATCGGCACGGTAGCGTTAAACGGGCGATGGACGGTCGTCCGATGCTGACCACGGTACCGCACGATTTCGAGGGGTTTCGCGAGGTGGTCAGACGGCATGGGATAGTTATGGACGACATTAAAAACCTGATGAACACTATGGTGCAGGCGAAACAAATCACGATCGAGGAAGCCGCAGCTGCAGCTGTAGAACAGTCGCATGAGCAATCTGCTCCGCCAGCGGAACTGGATGACCCGAACCAGACGACGCTGGACCAAGCGCTGAAAGACGCGGGCAACGGTGGTCTTGATATGGATGCCGAGATCGCAAATGCCGGCAACGTAGCAGATATCGGCCAAGCACGCTCTGCACGGAAGTCCAAGAAAGACAAGGAAGCGGCGGCCGCGCCTGAATCTTCGCAACCTGATGCGACGGGTACGGATGACGACGATTTGCCCTTTTGATAAAAACGGTGTCCGGGGCTTCGGCCCCGGATCGGATTGATAGACAACAGACTCATGAAGCGACATAGAGAGGAGCTTGAGGAATGGACTTGCAAACGAAAGTCATGGCGGCAGTGGCCGAAATCGCCGAGCAGTATTGCGATTCGGAGACGGTTGGCCGTCCATGGGCAGTGAGCTGGAGCGGCGGCAAGGACAGCACGACGGTACTCGCGCTTGTCTGCCGGGCGCTGCAGATGCTCCCGGCGTCGAAGCGGACTCGGGAAGTTATCGTCATTATGTCGGATACCAAGATCGAAAACCCGATCCTTGAGGACTATATGCGACGGCAAGTGCGGGCCGTCAATCGCTGGGCCCGGCAGAATGCGATGCCGCTGACAGCCGAAATCGTTTCACGGCCGATTAAGCGGAGCGTGTGGGTCGGGTGGCTCGGCTGGGGCTGGACGTTGCCCACGAACGGGGATGACCGTTATTGTACCCACGCTTTGAAGATTGAGCCGCAAAACCAGCGCTTGACCGACGTCAATCCATGCCTGCAGTTGATCGGCAGCCGGACGGAGGAGTCGACAAGGCGGGCCGCGACCATCGAGACGTATCGCGAGGAGCGCGGGAGCCGGTTCACGGTCAGCCCGTACTCTGATGGACGTCGCATCTATATGCCGATCGTCGAATGGACGACGGACGAGGTGTGGCAGGTGTTGCTCAACTCGCTGCCGTGGGGATCGTCAGACGAGATCCGACGCTTGTACAAGGACGCAACCGGTGAGTGTGCGCTAATCAATCCAGGCGGCTCCGTCAAGGCGACTCAGGCATGTGGTGCTCGGTTCGGTTGTTGGGTATGCCCGCCGATCACCAAGGACCGATCGACCGAGAATATGTCAAGCAAGTACGAGTGGATGAAGCCACTCACGGAATGGCGGCAATTGTTGAAGGACGCGCACAACCCGAAGAAGCATCCGGATTGGCGCAGCGGTTACCGACGCAACCGGACACCGCTCGGGCCGGGAAAGGGCTGTCTCGCAATCCATGCGCGTAAATATCTGTTGACGGAGCTCCTTCGGGCGCAGGAGGACGTTAACAAGCTGCGGGCGCTCGACGAAAATCCGCTGCACCGCGCTCCGATCGAGCTTATCAGCGCGGAGGAGATCGAGCTTATCCATGCAGCCTGGGAAGAGGACGCAGTGAAACGGCCGTGGTTGATCGACGACCGCGAAATGGAGCCGGGTGATTGGGATCGGGCCGTATTGCGCCTGGCGGAAAAAGAGGTCGTCAGGAAGCAGAAGCGCGCGGAGAAGAAGCAGAAGCTTGCCGACAAGGCATATCCAGCAGTGACGATATGACGCAGTTCGACGAAAAAACGAAGGAGATGGAAACAGGAATGAAAAATAAACTCGCAAGCACCCTTGTAATGCTCACGCTGCTGCTTTTGGCCGCATGCACCTCTGAAGCGGATACGGTGTCGCACAACCTTTCCAAAGCTGCTGACTCGTTCGAGGTGCAGCGCAGAATCATCTTTTTCAACGGCATTACGGACAAGTACCTGCTTACGATTGAGGGCTTATGTTCGCTCGGCAACAACGACAAGGAACGGGAATTGACAGTTACCTGCAAAGTGGGCGACAGCCAGTACAAGAAGCATTTCCTCGGCTTGAGCGATAACGTGAGCTTCCTTGTCGAGCAGACCGATGCTGCATACGCAGACCCGTACCACTACCGGATGCTGTTCCGGCCCGAAGCCATTATCCCGGACATCGATCTGCAGACAAGTAAATAAGCGAAGGAGGACCAGCCCATGAGCGAAACACATCCCTATAACCCGAACGGCGAACACGAACTCGAACACGAAAGTGAGGACGGAGAATGAGCGACGCGGTAAGCCGGAAGGCGTTGTTGGAACGATTGCAGGAAATAAAAAAAGAGCACTACGAAGCACGAAACGATGGCGACTATATTGACCGATATGCGAACACAGCAGTTTCGGACTGGTTCGGAATTGTGATCGATGAACTTGAATCAGGCGCTTTTTCTGAATCAGAGGGAGAAGCAGCAAAGCTTCGGGAACTACTCGTAAAGCTGGACACGTATGTCGATTTCTCTCAGCACCTCGATAACGGAGACTGGGGAATCGAAGACGCAAGCGGCATAAACGGAGTGTTCGACGAGATTCATGCAGCCCTATCCACATCAGAGACAGCGAAATGTACCACATGCGGCGGTGAAGGCGACATATACGCCGAACACTATGGCGAGACGAGCGGCGGCATATGCCCAGCGTGCAAGGGAACGGGACTCGAGCCGATGTACTGGCACGAATGCAGACCATGTGAAGGAACGGGGAAGATTTTCGAGGGCATTAAGGACGGGAGGGAAGAAGCAGATGCGCCTTAAATTCGAAATGTGGCCGCACATCCCGCATGGCAAGCCGCAGAACGGATACATGACTAGGTTTACGGACGGCAAAGGGAGAGATACCGAATCGTGGTGGAGCAGCCCGCCAATGTCGATCGACCACGTGGGGCCGGAGTATCTGCAACAGCGGCATCGGAATTGTCTGAACGCACGGCATGATGCCTTTATCAAGCGACGCTACAAGGAAGAGATCGTGAAATATAGGATGGAGTGATAAGCCATGAATCTCTTGGACGCATATGTGACCGAAGTGTTGGGCACCGAAGAAGCAGATTGCGGATATGGCCCAACCGTAGTTGTACATGTGAAATATGAATGCTGGGGATCGGTTTCGGAAAGGCCGCTCCTGTTTACCGGCGACGATCGACACGAAGCAGCTGCGAAGGTGCAGAAAGGCTATCACTTTTTGACGTAGGAGGAGTAGGACATGGAACAACCAATCAAATCTATCAATCAATTCGTTGATGAAGCGCATAAAAATGCGGTCGATAAAGGCTGGCATGATGAGCCGCGGTCGTTCGGTGACGTGATCGCACTGATCCATTCAGAGGCATCTGAGGCATTGGAGGATTACCGTAACGGTCATGCGTTTACCGAAGTCTGGTACGAGCGTAATGGCGCGGTTTATGTCGCAAGCCAGCAACCGGAACCGGATATGAAACCCTGCGGCATCCCGTCTGAGTTGGCCGACATCGTTATCCGCGTGTTCGACGCTTGCGGCAAGTATGGCGTCGACCTGGATACGGCGATCCACGAGAAGATGGCGTACAACGCAACGCGGCCGCACAGGCACGGTGGAAAGCAACTTTAAACGAAAAAAGCCCCGGTTCGTCCGGGGAACCTCCCCAAGCGAGGTGAATGTGATGAGCAAAGCAATTGAAATAGATGCAGACGGTTTTTTGTACATGGAAGACCTGAAGCGATCCTACCGCGGCACGCTGCGAATGCTGCAGGATAAGCGCCGTAAGCTGCTGGTTGAGCTACAGCAACGAACGACGGCCCCGGTTGATAAACTTGGTGCGAAACCTTATCGTGCCGAGCTTAGACGGTTGAAAGCGGACAACGCGGAATTGTTCGACGCTATCGCGGATGTCGAATGGTACATCAGCAACGTTAACTACGCGATAGAGTGGATGCATACGGGGCGCCAGCCGGGGAACAAACGTGGAGTCGAGCGGCGGGCAGCTTATCAGCGAAATAAGCTTGTCGATCCGCTGGTCTTGCAGGCATTCAGCAACCAGTACAATTCGCGCAGCTCGTCGACGCTGGACCCGGATAAAGCATTCCAGCTTGAACAAGCGCTGCAGATGCTTTCGCCGCAGGAGCGTGACGTCTACACGATGGCGCACGGTCATGGGGTCAAGCAAGAGGATATAGCAAGCATGATGGGCATATCGCGTAACTCGGTCAAGACGATGATCGACAGGGCGCATAAGAAAGTGAGCGCGGAGATCGAGCAAAATGTGTTTCTGCAAATATGACCGCAGCAGGGGTAAACATGGAATTGCCCCTGCTCATAGTATGGTAAAGGGTGATGTCATGGGGAAAAAGACGAAACCGTATAGAATAGAATTTGTCCAAGTTGGCGATCGATCTGACGAAGTTGTCAAATCTTTTGTCGAAAAAGAAATTAAAAAAGTTCTAGCTAAAAACGGACTGGTATCATACAATCTGAATGAGGTTTTGGACAAATACATTTCGGGGGAAATGCGTAGTGAGTATAAAAGAAGACAGGGGATATGTCAGGGTATCAACAATGAAGGATTCCCAGAAGGACAGTCCGGAGCATCAAGAGGCGTTCATACGTGAGACGGCGGCGCGTGAGGGGGTTGAAATTAGCCATTTCTACGAGGACAGGGATACAGCAACGAGCATCGTATCCAGAGAAGACGTACAGAAAATGATATCGGATGCGAAGAGAGGCGAAATCAGATCTATTTGGTTCGCTTCTCTTTCCCGTTTTTGCCGAGACGCAATTGACGCGATATCACTAAAGCGCATTCTGGTCAATGCGCTCAAGATCAGAATGGTGTCAATAGAGGATGGATACGATTCGGGTGTCAAAGACGACGAGTTGCTGTTCGGCATTAAATCATTCGTCAACCAGAATACGAGCGGTGACATAGGCGTTTCTTCCCGACGTGGCATAAAGGCTTCCGCTGAGAGTGGTAACTTCATTGGATCCATTCCGCCTTATGGTTACAAGAAGGCAACCATCGCTGACGTGAAAATGAAAAGCGGCAAGAGAAAAACATTGGAAGTCATCCCAGAACAAGCAGCGATCGTTCGTACAATATTTGAAATGTACATTGGTGGAGACGGAGAAAAAGCAATCGTAAACTTTTTGAACGGTGAAGACGGTGAGCGAGAAGCGATCCCCTCGTACAAAGGCGGCGTATGGGGTATAACGAGCGTCCAGCGGATCCTCCAGAATGAGAATTATACAGGATACAACACATTCGGCAGACATACATCAGAGGTCACGTACAACGATCTTAGCGATTTAATGAACAGGGGAAAGAAGCTTGTGCAGAAACCTAAGTCGGATTGGAATAAATCAAAATATCAGACGCACGAAGCTATCGTCTCGAAAGAAGACTTCGATAAAGCCCAAGAAATCAGATTGCTTCGCGGCGGCGGCGAACGCGGCGGAAGGCGAGCTTTTGTAAATGTATTCGCCAAATTCATCTTCTGCGCTGAATGTGGTTCTGCAATGGTGTCCATGTCGTCAAAAGTGAGGGGTCAGGAATATCGATATTTAATGTGCTCCAAAAGGCGAAGGACCGGTGCTGCTGGATGCAATAACGGTAACTGGATACCTTATTACGACATGCGGGACGAGCTTATTGGTGGCATACTTAAACGGGTAGAGGACGCTATGGTTGCGATGACTGCATGGGGATCGAGTGAGGTGGGCGCGGAGCTACCGCAAATGGATGTCGAAAAGGAGATAAAGAAATTAGAAAAGAGGATCGAGGACAACCGAAAATTGCTTTTCGAAATTCGACGGCAACACATGCTTGGGGAGATGGACGTTGGACAATACGAGTTCGAGAAGACCCAGTACGAGAAAGAGATTTCAGAAGTCGATAAAAAGCTGAAGTTGGCCATTGCCCAACAAAAGGCGAGGGTCGATGTTGAAAAGACAATGCGCAATGTAAAGAAGGCGCACAGCGAACTGACCAAACTAAAAAAGTACGACGATGTAGAGAAAACGCGGGCGCTGCTGATTCAAATGGTTGACAGAATCGAGGTCAGCAGAGATGGGAGCATTCGAGTCGAAACACCATTGAAAAATTATGTGCTTGAAAACACATAACAAACGTCATGCAAAAATTGAACGTTAAAGGTCGTTCACAAGCCGTTGTCGAGCTGATCAAGCTTGGGGAATTAAAGATCTGACGATTGGCCGCGCTCCAACTGGTGCGCAACAATCACGTTTGCTCAGTAACCTTCTGTGTCTCGCCGGGCATCGCAGCCGGACGGGGAAAGGAAGGTTCTTTGAGTTTTGCGGGGGATCGACAGCACAATCGGAGCTTTTTTGGAAAAAACTATGATTCGACAGGACAAACTGACATTCATTGCGCGCGGAAGCCTGTATACTGAAGTCGAGAAATTGGGAAACGATGGAGGAGTGGGCGAATGAGCGAGTTGCAAATGGAAGCGGCGCTTGGCGGCATTTCGGAACGGTACCAATTGACGCAGCGGGAGAAGGAGATTTTGTCGTACTGGATGAAAGATTACGACTACATACAGATCGCCACGAGGCTTGGCATCAGTCGTCATACGGTGAAGGTGCACATTTCGCGCATTAATTTGAAGCTGCAGGTCAATTCGAAGGCATCGCTTATCTTGAAAATTGTCGGCGCCTAGGGCGTGTCTGAGAACTCCGAGGGAAGCAGATTGGGCTGAATTTTCGTTCCATGCAAGGAAGTTTTGCGCAGGCTTACCGGGGGTAAGTCAAGCAAAACTGACGCCGCAGGGGGCGAAAAGGCGGTGCAAGATGCCACTGAGCGGGTTTTCAGACACGCCCTAGTCCATCGGGATTACTCCCCTCGCTGTAAAGCAGGGGCGTAATTTCATTCCCGGAGGCGATATGGTTAAATAGACCTATCGATACAAAATGTATACAGAAAACGAAGGAGCGTTTGAACGATGAGGGCAAGGCGGAGAAGCGGCGCGAGCCGCCGCACCAAAGTGGTTCTGCTCGGGACCGTGCTCACGGCAGCCGCTTGCGCAGGCTTGTACGCAGAGAAGCCGTGGAACAACGGCTGGAGCTCGCTGACGGAGCGCTGGAACGAGCTGACGATCGCCGTGGCGGCGGCTGCCGAGCCAAGCGCAAGTCCGAATTCGAGCCCAAGTCCGAGTCCGGCGAAGAACGGGTCTTTTTTTTCGTCTAACGTGATACAAAACGTATCCAATGAGAGGCCAGCGGCAGCAGCCGCGCAGGTTAGCTGGGTGCAGGCTGTGCAGGTCAAAGGAGCGTTCAAGCTTGAGGCAAGAGGAAAAGTTTTGGCGGACAAGCTGAATCAGGTCGAATGGAAGGCGGCCAAACGGTTCGCGCTGCTCGAGTGGATGAAATCGCTGCAGCTGCAGCCCGCCGACCAACCGGACGCGGACACGCTTTCCTATCTGGCATCGCTGCTGTACGAAGCCGCCGTCAGGCTGAACTTGCAGATCGGAGATCGCAGCTTGCACCTGCAGCTGCCGGCCTATGTGTCTCCGGGCTTTGACGTCTACGCCGCGACGGGGGCAAGCGAGCTGTCGCTCTATAATCCGCGCGAGTTCGGTCTGAAGCTGCAGTTGACGACAGATAACGACGTGCCGGTGCTGACGGTGCTGGCGCCGGAGCAAGCGTCCTGGAAACCCGCGGCAGTTATTGTCAAACAAACGACGTACGCGGCGGAGCAGGCCGATGTGGTCGACCGGACGCTGCCGGACGGCGGAGCCGCACCGCGCAGCGACGGGCGGGACGGGCTGCTGGTCGAAGTGATCGCAGATGGCAAACCGGTGTCGCGCGACTTTTATTTGCCGGTGCCGGCGATTGTCGGGCACGGCCAGTCGCCGGAGAAGCAGCCGACAAAATGATGCGGCGGCGATTGCCGGTCCGCATGGGGAGGAATGGCGATGAAAAGCGGCGAGTTGTTCATGCAGAGCGGAACGGTTTCGCAGCGGCAGCTGGAAGAAGCGATCGGCCGGCAGCGGCTGAACAAGAAGCGGCTCGGCGAAACGCTGCTCGAAATGGGCGTCATCACGGAGCGGCAGCTCATCGATATGCTGGAATCGCAGCTTGGGCTTCCTTCGGTTCGTTTGTACGACTATCCGATCGACCGCAGGGCGGCGACGGCGATAACGGAAGCTTGCGCCCGCAAGCATACGGTCATTCCGATCGAGCGCAGCGGCAACCGGCTGAAGCTGGCGATGGCCGATCCGCTCAATTACGAAGCGATCGAAGAGGTGCGCCGCCTGACCGGCGCAACGGTGCAGCCGGTCATCGCGGCGAGAAGCGAAATCGAAGACGCGATCCGCAGCCACTATCGGCTCGAGCAGTCTACCGGCGAATGGCTGGAGGAAATCGCGCCGGCCGCCAAGGAGCAGGTGGCAGAAGAAACGGCAGACGAAGCGACGGGGCCGGTCGTGCGCCTGGTGCAGCAGATGATCCAGTCCGCCGTGCTGCAGAAGGCGAGCGACATCCACATCGATCCGCAGGAGAAGCAGGTGGCCGTGCGCTACCGGATCGACGGGATGCTGCAGACGGAGAAGCTGCTGCCGAAATCGATGCAGGGCATGCTGACGGCACGGCTGAAAATTATGGCCCGGCTGAACATCGCCGAACGGCGCCTGCCGCAGGACGGGCGCATCCATATGCAGCTCGATCGGCGCATGATCGACATTCGTGTGTCCACGCTGCCTACCGTGAACGGGGAAAGCGTGGTGCTGCGGATTTTGGACCAGTCGGCCGGCATCAAAAAGATCGGCGAGCTGCAGTTCAGCGAAACGAACGAAAAGCTGTTCGCCCGTGCGATCCGCAAGCCGTATGGCTTGATTCTGATCAGCGGCCCGACGGGCAGCGGCAAAACGTCGACCTTGTACTCGGCGCTCGGCGAGCTCAACCGGTCCGACGTCAAAATCGTGACGGTCGAAGATCCGGTCGAATACAACCTGGAAGGCGTCTCCCAGGTGCACGTCAATACGCAAATCGGGCTGACGTTTACTGTCGGTTTGCGCTCGATCCTGCGGCAGGACCCGAATATCGTCATGGTTGGCGAAGTGCGCGACACCGAAACGGCGGAAATCGTCGTACGCGCCTCGCTCACCGGGCATCTGGTGCTCAGCACGATTCACACGAACAACGCGCTCAGCGCCGTTCACCGGCTGGTGGACATGGACGTCGATCGTTATCTGATCGCGCCGTCTCTGGCCTGCGTCGTCGGGCAGCGGCTGGTGCGCAAGGTGTGTGCGGCGTGCGCCCGGCCGGTGCCGGCAAGGGAGGACGAGCTGCGGTTGTTCGAAGCAAACGGCCTTCGCGGCAACCCGGACGAAGCGCTGCACGTGCTGAAAGGACGCGGCTGCGGCGCCTGCGGGCAATCGGGCTACAGCGGGCGGCTGGCGATTCAGGAAGTGCTGGCGATCGACGATACGCTCCGCCGTTTTATCATCCAGCGTCGGCCGGTGGAAGAGATGGAGCAGCATTTGCGGGAAACCGGCTTCGTCACGATGATGGCGGACGGGCTGCGCAAGGCGCGCGAAGGGCAGACGACGGTGGAGGAAGTGCTGAAGGCGATCGCCGACGAATAGGAGAGTCTAACTGAAAGGAGGGGCAGAGGTGCCCAGCTATCAATTTGTGGCCGTCAGCGAATCGGGCAAACGCGTTCGCGGCGTGCAGCAATCGACCAACAAGCAGGCGGCGATTCTCGATTTGCGCGGCAGAGGTTATGCCGTCCGCAGCATCGAGGAGAAGGCGGCGTCGATCTGGAACGCCGATCTGGCGATCGGCCGTGTCGTGAAGCTGCAGGATTTTGTCGTGTTCTGCCGGCAGTTTGCGACGCTGGTGCGGGCCGGCATCCAGATCGACCGCGCGCTTGCGGTGCTGGTCGAGCAGACGAAGTCGAAGCCGCTGCGCAAGTCGCTTGCCGACGCGTGCGACCAGGTGCGCTCGGGCTTCCCGCTATCGAAGGCGATGGGCGATCACCCGCGTATTTTTCCGGAAATGTTCGTGAATATGATCGCTTCCGGCGAAACCGGCGGTCATCTCGACGACGTGCTGGAGCGGATGGCCGACACCTATGAGAAGGAAAACAACACGGTGCAAAAAGTGAAGTCGGCGCTCACCTACCCGATCATTCTGATTTTTATTTCGATTGCGGTGGTGATTTTTTTGCTGATCAAGATTGTGCCGACGTTCGTGAGTTTGTTCGAAGAACAGGGGGAGCGGCTGCCGCTCATTACCCGCTTCATTATGGGAGCAAGCGATGTGGTGATTGCGAGCTGGTGGGCATTGCTGATGCTTGTTGTGATTGCGGTCGTTGCGATCAAGCTGGCGCTGAGCAATGAAAAGGGGAAGTACGCCTTCGATTTGCTCAAATTCAAGCTGCCGCTGTTCGGCGACGTGTTCCGCAAGGCGGCGATCGCCCGCATGGCGCGCACGATGGCTTCGCTTTATGTCAGCGGCGTGGCTGTGCTGCAGTCGCTCGACATTACCGGCCGCGTCGTCGGCAACCGTGTGCTCGCCCGGGTGCTGGAGCAGTCGCGGCACAGCCTGCAGCAGGGCAAGCTGCTGTCCGAGCCGCTCGCGGCCAGCAAGCAGTTCCCGGCGATGGCGATCCAGATGATCATCGTCGGCGAAGAGACCGGCCAGCTCGATGCGATGCTGACCAAGGTGGCGGAGTTTTACGAGGAGGATGTGGGCCACAGCGTGGACCGGCTGAAAGCGTTCGTCGAGCCGCTCATGCTGCTGTTCGTATCGGGCATCGTCGGCGTCATCGTCGCGGCGGTTATGACCCCGATTTTCACGATGTACCAAAACTTTCTCAAGTAAACAATTTTGGCCCGTCCGTGCCTTGGAAGGAGGTGAAACCGAAACGAAATGAACGGAACGAAGCAAAAAAGGGAGAAAACAAGCGAATTAACAAGCGAAATAGCAAGCGAATTAACAAGTGAATTAACAAACTACGAGCAAGACACACATACGAAAACGAAAACCGCGTATAGCGGACAAACAAACCAACCATTCGGAGGGAAAACGATGCTGGAATTGATGAAAAAAAGAAAGTCTGTGCTGGGGAACGAAAATGGGTTGACGCTAGTGGAGCTGCTTGCGGTAATTGTGATTTTGGCGATTATCGCCGCGATTGCGATTCCGTCGATTGGCGGCGTGATCAATGGGACAAAGACGAAAGCACACAATTCAAACGCTGTCATGATTATTGATGCTGCAAGATATTTGACGATCAATGCCAAAGTCGTACCTGAGAAAGCGACATTAAGCGATTTAGTGACAGGAGGGTACTTAAACAGTATTCCGCAAGATCCAGCGAACAAACAATCCACTTATGAAGGGACCAATTCATTCGTAACGATTACGAATGACGCAATGAAGGGCTATTCCTTTTCCATTACGCTAGTAAGCAGCGGTGAGACCCCTCATACCTACTACAACAATATATCAGAAGATTTGATCAAAAAAGGCGAAGACGCAAAATAACGGCTTTCTCTCCACGGACACTGCACCCCCGTGCAGTGTCCCACCCAACCCAAAGGAGGTGCCCATTATGTTCGGCCTTTCCGGCAAAGAAAGCTACGGCTTGCAGATCCTTGACCGGCAAATTCGCATTGTCAAGCTCGGTCTGTCGGGCCGCGCGCTCAAGATGAAGCAAAACCACGCCGAACCGGTCCCGGCCGGGGCGATTCAAAGCGGACGCATCGTCGACGAAGAGGCGGCGGCGCAAGCGATCGGCCGTGCGGTCGAAACGCTCGGCATCGCCGGAGCGGGCGTGCACCTGTCTGTGCCGACGTCGAGCACGCTGCTGCGCAAGTCGGTGTTCCCGGTGCTGAAGGACAAGGAACTGCGCAACATGATCGACGTCGAGCTGAACAGCAGCGAACAAATGCCTTTCAAGGATCCGGTATTCGATTTTTTCCGGCTGGGCATCGTGAAGGCCGAACCGGCCGATGTCAAAGCGAAGGACGGCAAAACAAAAAACCGTCCGATGGAAGAAGTGCTCGTGTTCGCCAGTTCGGCGGCCGTTGTGGAGAGCTACGTCGGCGTCGTGCAAGCGGCCGGTCTCAAGCCGCTTTCCGTGGAGCTCGCTTCGCTCGCCTCGCTGCGGCTGCTGCTGCAATATTCGGGCATCGTCAACAAACAACTGCCGGACCGGTTCCTTGTCATCAATGCCGATGCGGCGCATTTGGAATTCAGTATTTTTTCCGGAGGCGTACCGGTGTTTCTGCACGACGTGCCCGACGCGGGCGGCGCGGAATCGTACGAGGAAAGCGCGGTAACGGAGCTGAACCGGATTATGTACTATTTTACCTATTCGATCTCGCCCAATCAGGAGCCGGTACAGGAAATTTACTGGCTGGGCGACAACGAGGAATCGCAGCAGCTGACGCGCCGGATCAAGTCGGTATACGACGGGCCGATCCGCACGATCCCGCTCGAAGGCTGGTTCAAGGAAGACAACGTTTCGCTACAATCTTTTGCCGTGCCGATCGGCTTGGCATTGAAAGGTGCATGAACGATGAAACCTGCCTACTCAACCGGTTTGGTGCCGATTGACATCAACTTGCTGCCGCAGCGGACGAACCGCGTGCATGTGCCGCTGGTGCCGGCGGCGATGATTGTGCTGGCGGCGTGCGCGTCCGTGGCGTTCGGCTGGTTGTGGTCCCACGAGCAGCAGCGCCAGGCGGAGGCGAAAGAGCGGCTGGCCGAAATGACACGCTCGGTTGCCGCGCTGCAAACAAACGCAACAAAGCCGGGCGCGACCGGCAAATGGACGGAACAACTGGCGCTGCCCGCCGCGCTCCGGCAAGCGAAGCCCGTCGTCAGCGAACTGTTCGACAAGCTGAACCAACTGCTGCCGCTGTACGCCAACGTCACCCAGCTCGATATGAACAACCAGGGCGCGCTCAATACGACCGTTCAATTTGCCCGCTCCGAAGATATCGTCAGCTTCTCGCGGGCGCTGCAAGCGTCGAATCGGTTCCAACTGGCCAAGATGGGTGCGATCAACAACTTGGCAAACGCCGCTTCGGTCAAATCGCAGCCAGCCGCAGCGCCGACATTGCCCGTGTATCAAGTGACGTTCGAAATGAAAATCGTGCCCGCGGGCACCAAAGGGTGAGCGTAATGGAGGGAGTCGCCGGCAAAAAAATGCCGATTTACGGCGCGGTGTTGTTCGTGCTGCTGCTAGCTGCGCTGTACGTTTATTTCATTCAGCCGCTTAACGCCAGGGCGAACGAACTGGAACGGCAGCTTGCCGCCAAGAAGCAAGAGTTTGCGGCCTATCAGGCCAAATCGAATCCGCTCGCGCAACGATCCGACGCGGATGTCGTCAAGCTGGAAGCGATGCGAAAAGAAGTGCCGGAGCAAGCGTATACGGAAGCGATTTTGCGCGATTTGCGGCGGCTTGAAGTCGTCAGCGGCGTGCAGATGAAGATGTACGATATCGTACCGGGCACGGCGGCCGTACAAGGCGGAGCCATGCCGATCAAGATCAACACCAGCTTCACGGGCAATTACGCGCAAATATCGTCGCTTGTCAAAGAAATGGAATCGCTCGACCGGCTCATGCAAGTGGACAGCATGTCGCTTCGCCTGACCCAGGGACCGCTTGTCCAAATCAACTCGCCCGGCGAACCGATTACGAGCAATATGACGTTTATCGCTTATTATTCGCCGGCGTTGCGAGATTTGATCGCCATTTCGAACACTGTCGAATATGAAAATCCGAGCGGACGCACGAATCCGTTCCATTGATAAATCGCAATCGATTATGTGGAGGAGGAGACTGAATGTTGTCGAAACCGGCAGCCGTCCAGGAGGCAAACGTGCATGACTTGCTGCGTACGGCCTTTGCGGCGGGAGCTTCCGATTTGCACATCAATGTCGGCACCGAGCCGCTGATGCGCGTGCACGGGAAGCTGATCAAGGCGCACGATCGCGTGCTCGGCGAGGCTAGAACGGAGGCGATGGCGCGCTCGATTTTGACCGATTGCCAGTGGCAGAAGCTGACCGATGACGGCGAAGTCGACTTGTCGTTTGCGATTGACGGCCTTTGCCGTTTCCGGGTCAACGCATTCCGCCAGCGGCGGGTAATCAACATGGCGTTCCGGCTGCTGATGACGAGCGTGCCGACGATCCGTCAATTGAAACTGCCGGATATCGCGTTCGATTTTGCCGCCAAGCAGCGCGGGCTCGTGCTGGTGACCGGGCCGACGGGCAGCGGCAAGTCGACGACGCTCGCCGCCATCATCAACGAAATCAACGAAAAGATGAGCAAGCATATCATCACGCTCGAGGATCCGATCGAGTACGTTCACGCCAGCAAACAATGCCTCGTCGTCCAGCGGGAAATCGGCATCGACACGCATACGTTTCCGAGCGGACTGCGGGCGGCGCTGCGGCAGGATCCGGACGTGATTCTGGTCGGCGAGCTGCGCGATCTCGAGACGATTCGCACCGCCATTACCGCCGCCGAAACCGGCCATCTCGTGCTCGGCACGCTGCATACGCCGGACGCGCCGCAAACGATCGACCGGATCATAGACGTGTTCCCGACCGACCAGCAGCGTCAAATTCGCGTGCAGCTCGCTTCGGTGCTGATCGGCGTATTGTCGCAGCGGCTCATTCCGCGGCTGGACGGCACGGGGCGCGTGATGTCGCTGGAGGTGCTGATCAACAACGCCGCCGTCGCCAACCTGATTCGCCAGGAGAAAATTTACCAGATCAAGTCCGTCATCCAAACAAACCGGCAGCTCGGCATGCAGGCCATGAGCGCCAGCATCAAGCATTGGATCGCTTCCGGCACGATTCATAAGGATGCGCTGAAAGAATACGAGCTGTCCGTCGGGGAGGAAATGTCATGACGATGCGCTCACTGGTCATTCGCCTTGTTGCTTCGATGCTGATCGCCGGCGCGGCCGTTGTGCCGGTGCAAGTCGCGGCTGGCGGGCAATCGTTTGCTTCCGCCCTGCAGCTGGCGGCAGATCAAAGGGAAGCCGCATACCGCGGCATGACGTTCCAGCCGGCCGACTGGCAAGTCGGCACTGTCGTCAGCCGGACGCCGCTCGGCGTCGTAACGGCAGCCTATGGCAATCTTGGGGCCGACAGCTACTACCAGCTGCAAATCTGGCAAGGCGTGTCGTCCCGAGTGGTCAACGATTTGCTGACGCGTTGGGATATTTTGCGGATTGATACCGCCGGCAACGTGACAGACGCGTGGATCGGGTACGATCGGGCGATTCCGAACTATTTTCAGCAGCCGTCGCAACTGGTTTACCGCACGGCGGATGATGCCGAGCGTTATCCTTGGGCGGACATACCGACCGATAAAGAGGCAAAAGCCGCCAAAATCCAGCCGGTGCCAAACGACGGCATGTTCGACGCGTACGGCATTATGCCGCAGGACGGCAGCGTGGAGCTATCGTCGCAGCAGCGCAAGATCGCGCCTCTGCTCGCGCTGCCGGCGCAGCTTCCGGCGACGGCGCCCGAGCGGTCGGCGGTCGCGTCCGCGCCCGAGCCGGCAGCCGATACGGGACCGGTGCCGGCCGACATTGCCGATCATTGGGCGAAGGACGTCATCGTCGACCTGATGAAGCGGGGCATCGTCCGAGGCTACGACGACGGCACGATTCGCCCCGATCGCCAGCTGTCCCGCGCCGAATTTACGGCGATGCTGGTTCGTTCGCTGCAGCTTGCGCCGATCGGCGACGGCGGTGCGGATGACTTGGGCGATATCGCCGGGCATTGGGCGGCGCCGGAAATTTCACTTGCCGCGGAAGCGCGGCTTGTCCAGGCGGACATGCTGCCATTCCAGCCGGATGTGCCGATTACGCGGACGGAAATGGCCCGCATCGCCGGGCGCGCGTTGCACGGGATCGGCTACCGGGTTAGTAGGGACAAGACGGCCGCTCCCGTAACGCTGAGCGACTTGTCCGGCGTTTCGGTTGACGATGCGGCGTCCATCGCCGATCTTGCGGCCGCCGGCATCGTCGGCGGCTATCCGGACGGCACGTTTCGACCGGACGGCACGCTCACTCGGGCGGAAGCTTGCAAAGTTATTTCGATCTTGCTGCAGAAGCAAGGATCGTAATCGAATCGGGAGGGATATCGGATGAAAAAACTTGTCGTCCTGCTGTTCGCCGCGATGATGGCGCTGCCGGCTCTTGTCGCGCAAGGGGCGGGGAGTACGCCGGTGCCGACTTGTTTGACCGTGACGGGAACGGCGGCGGCTTCGCCGACAACGGTCGACGTTGAAGAGCCGATCGCGTTGACGTATACGCTGACCCCGGGCGGCAGCTATACGCAGGTCGTGACCCGAAGCGCCGCCAACCTCGTGATGGTGCTGGACGAATCGGGCAGCATGAACTTCACCGACGACAGCGGCCGGAATCCGCCGACGCGGATGAGCATCCTGAAGACGTCGGCCAAGTCGCTGATCGATCAGCTGAAAACCGTCAATTTGCACGATAAAGCAGGGCTCGTCAAATTCGATACGACCGCCTCCAAACTGCAGGATCTGATTGATGCGACAACGACGAGCGGCGCCAATACGTTGAAAACGAAAATCGACAGCCTGAACCCAGATGGCGGCACGAACATCGAGCATGGGCTGCGTTTGGCGAACACCATGCTGACTGGTATGAGCAATCCGTATGTGATTCTCGTAACGGACGGGTACGCCACTCACTATACGAACGGCAGCGGCAGCGGCGTCGAGAGCACCAGCAAAGCCAAAAGCCTGGCGCTGACGGCGGCGGATCAGCTTGCAGCGGCAAAGGTGCCGGTGTATACGGTAGCCCTCGGCAAAGCGGGAAGCAAAGATGTCGACCATACGCTGCTCACCAACATCGCCGCCAAAACCGGCGGCAAAAAATACGACGCCAGCAACACAACCGAACTGACGCAAGTGTTTACGAAGATACAGCAGGAAATCGCCAAACAAAGCACGATCAAAACAATTGCCATCCGTCAGCCTTTGCCCGCGGGCTTTACGCTTGCCGATGACGCTTATCCAGGCGCCTACATCGAAGAAGATAGCAATACGCTGGTCATTCCGGTGGATGACATTTCTTATCCGTATACGATCGCTAACAAAGTCGTCAAAGTCAACATCATGAAAACGGGCGAGGGCGGTACGTTCAAGCTGAACAACGCGGAGCTCAGCTACAAAAACGCTTGCGGTTCGATCGCCAGCACATCAATCTCGCTGAACGCGAACGTCACCGTGTACGACAAAATATCCGTCACCGACAAATATGGCAACTTATACGAAGGCAACCGGTTCGGCGACGTGACGCGTTATCGCGACGGAGATAAGGAGCAGCCGCAATGGAAAGTGCCGGGACCGTTTTCGGGTTACCGCGTGACAGGTATCACGCTGACGGATGCCGATCATACGCAGCTGAAGGTTGATTGGAGGAACAGTTCGAATTCCGGCAAGTCCGGTAATTGGGACTTGAGGCCAACGACGCCGCCCATGTCGAAGTACGTCATACGGGATGCCGGCGGCGACAGCATCACGTCGGAGACGAGTTGGAAGCGAGGACCCGCGACGATTCAATTGTCCGGCTCCACCTTCACGAAGCTTCCGGATACCGGCAGCATCAACCTGCTGAACGACGATTTTGGCAGCAAGTATGCTTTTTACCAGTTCCGGATCGCTTCGATTCCGCAGTACAAGGACTGGACCACCATCGACGCCAACACGAAAATCGACGCCTCCGGCACGCTGAAAGTGGAGGTGCGCGCCGGCACTGAGGCGATTTCCGGAGAGCAGGAAACGAAAGATGTGTTCTACAGCGGCATTCTGAGCAAAACGATTAAATTGGATTCGGCTCCTCCGGAAAAGCCGGTCGTATCGGCGAAGTTTACTCCAACCTACAAGGTGCAGGAGCTGACGGTAACGAATGTGACGGATAAAGGAATCGGTGTAAAGTCCGCCGGTGTCTATAAAAACGGCGACCTGTTCAAAGCGTTGCCTACCGATAACGATCCGAACAAGTCGACGACCTTTACAGCCAACAAAGAAACGGACAAGATTACCATCGTCGTAACGGACAAGTTCGACAATCTGCTGCGGACCGAGCCTTTTGACAAGTGGGAGAATGATCTAACCGGACCGGACATTTCGACACCGACGGAGCAAGCGGTAGATGGAGATGTTACCGATCGTTTGATTTCCTTCTCGATCAAAGAGCTGGACAGCTATTTGCGGATCGATTCGGAAGCGCCGCCGGTTGTCAAGATTGACGGATACATCGTTAGTCCGGCAAAAAAAACGAATAATCAGTACGATTATTCGTTCCGGCTCAAGACCTATTTCCAAGATCGTTTAACGCGAACCGACGCACATACGATTACGGTCAAAGCGCAAAATGTGGATGGAGCTTCCGGCGAATTGAAGCCTCCGTACAGCATCGTCATCGACGACACACCGCCGGAATATCCTCAAGCGAAAGCAGCGTACACGGAGAAATACCATCTGTATCGGTATACCGTTACCAACATTAAAGACGCATTGACCAGCACGAATAAACCGGGCTTGGGCATCGAATCGGCGCAAGTATTCAAGCGGGACAGCAAGGAAGGATCTTACTACTACGTTGCCGATTTACCGATCGACAACGATCCGAAGCATCCGGCGACGTTCCTTGCGAGCAGATCCGATATTGACAATGGCGTTCAAATTACCGTCACGGATAAGGCCGGACGGCAAACCCTATATCACGTCGAGGATTTGCCTACTGATGAAACGCCGCCTAGTATTACCTATTCGGGACCTAGCGGCAGCGCGAATAATGGGAAAACGCCGGTCGGGCCGTATATATTTACGATTCATGAGGACAAGAGTCCGATCCATCTCGAATCGCTGTCCGCCCGGCTGGACGGCAAGTATGAAATTCCGGCAGCGTCATACCAGGTCAGCGAAGATGGCAGGACGGTGGCCTATACGATCGACCTTCAACAGTTTATAAAAGCTCCGGACGAATTATACGCCTGGCACCAATTCGTTGTTCGGGCGAGCAATGATGCTGACAACGAGACTGCAAGCGAACAATATTTCAGCGTTCATCCCGGCATTGAAGCATCGATGTCCTATGAAGGGGATTTCAACAGCAGCGCGTCGGATAAACCGGTGTTGATCTCGCTCAAGAATTTCGCAGAAACGTTGGTGAAAGGCGCTACGTTCACCAAGCTGGACGATAGCCCGCTAACGCTTGAACCGGTGAAGGTGTCGGCGCTTCGATACGCCATATCGGATACGAACGAGGAACCGGCGGAGAACGCTTTCCGTACGCTTGGCGCAACGCAATTTAAAGTCAGTAAAGCCGCCAACAATTGGGTATTCGTACGGCTGATCGACAACAATTATGAATACGACGCAGGGAGCGGAAAAACGCTGAAACCGAATCAGTTGTTGATCAATGCGTTTATCAAAATCGATTACGATCAAAACCGCTCCTAGCGACTGGAGGTGTTATCGTGCGAAGCTTGCAAAGGTGGCGCCGGCGAATGGCGGATGAACGGGGCATTTCGCTGATCGAAATATTGGGTGCCGTCACGATCCTGTCCATCACCAGCGTCACCTTGATGGGCTACTTTATCTCCGGAATGGAAAAGTCGGCGGACGCGAGCAGACGCAACATTGCGGCCAATCTCGCCCGCCTGAAAGCGGCGGAAATTCGCGACTTGGCACGTTCGTCATCGAATCTAAACTTGTTCGCTGTTGCATTCGCTGACGGCGAATCGTATCGGAGCGGTGATTCGCTGCCGATTCCTTACGATTTTTTGCAGGAGGCAAAAATCAATGGAACGACGTACCGCTACATGTTCACGCGTCATAGTTTGGAAAGCCGGATGAATAAGCTGGACCCGTTTGCGGATACTCGGTATGCCATCGATCAGTACCTGGAGCCGTTCACCATTGCCGTAACCTGGGACGAAAAGGTGGACAATCCGAGGTCGGCAAAAATGACGTCGCTCGACTCTTATCTCATCAATCGGGAGGGAGTACAATGACGCGCAAGCGGCTCTTTATCCGGCGCCTTCTGCGCGATAACGAAGAGGGCATGACGTTGATCGAAATTATGACGGCTTTAGCTATTTTGTCAATGGTGACGACGATCCTCTTCTCGTTTCTGCTGATGGGCGTTTCCATGTTCAAACGCATTTCCGCCGAAAGCCAAATTCGCAACCAGGGCGATGCGCTTGCCAGCCGTATTATTGGCGAACTTAAGGACGCCGTATATGTTGTGAAAACCGCTGATGATCGCACGACGCAGATCGAGTATGCCAAACGCGAGAGTGGCGGTGCCAATCCTTACGTAGCGCGGTTCGTCATGAAAATTGTCGATGACGGCGTCGAAGTGACGGAACGAAGCCCAACGCCGTCGTCACCGAAAAAAATAACGATGGCCAGCGCCTACAAGCTGGATCGTTTCAGTTCTACGATTAGCGCCCGGGATGACACCCAGACCATCAAACTGAATCTGGTGTACGGCACTGTTGTGCCCCAATCGTCGAGCTTGCCCGGCGGAGAGCAAACGTATCAAATCACGACCAAAATTCCGTTGGTCCGTTCGGAAGGAGCGGTGAAGTAACGATGTGTCAAATGCCGGATCGTCACGGTCGGAAGCAGACGGCGGCCGCTCTCCTGAAATCGGAACGGGGCGCAGCCTTGTTGCTGGCGATGTTGGTTGTCATCGTGTTGACGATGTTGGGGCTGCTGCTGCTGGACATTCTGCGCAATTCTTTCGGCCAGGTGGCGGCTTCGGAAGCGAACGTGCAGGCGGAAGCGTTAGCGCAAAAAGGGCTGGATGAAGCCGTTTCGTTCATTCGCCAAGCGGCGAACGACGGCAACAACCAAGCGGATGACAGGAGCCGTTCGCTGAAATTTCACCAAGCATTGTTCGTTGGCAGCAAGCTGAAGGACAGGCTCAACGATCTGAACGCAAGGTCGTTGGAGGCGCAATCCTCCGGGCAAACCCGTGGGTATTATACGGTCAGTTTGCTGGCATCTTCCGGCGATAATCAAGAGGAGAGGTTGAAGATGCCGCTGATGACGCCGGACTATCCTTATGTAGCCAAATTTGCTATACAGTCCGAAGGCATAAGCGGAAACGGCCCGAACAGCAAAGTAACAAAGACGATGGATGTTTATGTCAGCACGATCAATCGCGTGTTTCGATATCCGGTGTCTACTACGGGCGACTTGACGTTGAACGGGTTTCCGGCTATCGTGGGCGACGTGTTATCGCAAGGCAAGCTGGTCTACTCCAATGAAGCCAAATTCAAGGGAGTACCAGGCTCGGACTATGGCTTGAAGACCGACTTCCCGTCGATAAAAGGCTTTATCAACGCAAATGGTTATTTGCAGCGAGGCGACCCGTCAAATGTGCCGGCTTCCTGGCAGCTGGATTTTTTTTCAAGAGCAGGCATACCTTTCGAAGACAAGACGATGGAGCCAGGCACGCCGATTTTTGACCAAAATCGAACGATAGCCGAGTATGTTTATGGAGAAATCAGCCATTCATCTTCTATCGATTTCAGCGACTACAACGCGGCCCCTGACTTGACCGGCTATTCATTCGGGTCGAAAGGAACGAACACGATCACAGGCGGTCGCAAAATTACCGGCCAGTGGGTTACGGTAAGCGGTGAACTGCCGCTTGACGGCAGCATGGCGATCGACGGCGGCGTCGTATCGCTTCAAGCCGGCACTTCCCTTACCATGACCAACGGATCGCTTTACGTCACGTTCGATGATCGCAATCTGGTAGCGGCTGATCTGAGCGGTTCGATTACCCTGAAAACGACGCCTTCCGCCGACGCGCCGACGGCCCAGGGCGTGTATATCAACGGCAATACCGCCTTGAATGATGGGTTCAAAATGACCGGCAACCTGTACGTCAAGGGAGATTTGAAAATCTCCGGCAGCATCAATATCGATGGTGCGATTTATGTGGACGGTACTGTCGAGTTGCGCGATATGAAATCGATCAACGCTGACCTGTCATTGCCGTTGATCATCGTCTCTTCAGGTTCATTCGACTTTTCCGGCAGTCGGCAATCCCAAACGTTGCATGCGTTTTTGTACTCGGAATCGGCGATCAACCTATATGGGGTAACCTCGGAATTGAAGCTTACTGGCGGCATTCACGGCGAGCGTATCACGCTCAATGCGATTGGCGAGGAGAAAAACAATATTGTGGACGGCTGGAGTTTGATTAAGGATTACAATGATACCCGTCTTTTGGAAACGCAAACGTACCAGTTTACGCCGGATCTGTCTAATGCACAGAACAACCTCAAGTCCAAGCTGCAAATCGTTTATGACAACGAGCTTTACGACTACTTTTTGCGCGATGGTGTCATTGCGCATCCGATTGCCATCCCGACAACGGGGAAATTGGATGTTTACGTGAAACAAGTGACGTTCGAATAGTGGAGGGAATGCATGCTTGTACTGGAAAGCTTCACCGAGTCGCTTCGCGAAGGGGCGGCGTTCATCGCCGGGCAAGAGCGCTGGTTCGCCGCCGCCGCGATGTTCGTGGTCGGCTGTCTGCTCGGCTCGTTCTTCAATGTCGTGGGACTTCGACTGCCGGAGGGCAAATCGGCGGTTTACCCGCCGTCGACCTGCTCCAGCTGCGGGCATCGGCTGAACGCGATCGATCTGATCCCGGTGGCGGGATGGCTGATCCGCAAAGGCAAATGCTCGCATTGCGGCGACTCAATCTCGCCAATCTACATGCTCGGCGAAATCGGCACGGGCTTGTCGTTTGCGGCAGCCACGTGGTTTGTCGGTGACGTTCGCGAGCTCTGGATCGTTTATCCGTTAATCAGCGTGCTCGTCATCGTGTCTATCAGCGACTTGCGTTACCGGCTGCTGCCGAACAAAATCATTTTGCCGGCGATGATCGTCTGCCTGGCGCTTCGTTTATGGGTTCGAGAGCTGCCGTTCTGGGAATACGCGGCCGGCTTTCTGCTCGGCGGCGCGATGCTGTTCGCCGTCGCGTACGTCAGCATGCGCATAGGCAAGCCGGCCATGGGCGGCGGCGACATCAAGCTGCTGGCGTTGCTTGGGTTGGCGATCGGCGTCAAGCTGGTTATGCTGGCGTTGGCGATTTCGTCGCTGCTGGGATTCCTGTGCGGGATGGCGCTGCTTGTCACCGGCCGGATTCGCCGCAGGACGTTCATTCCGTTCGGGCCGTTTATCGCCGCAGGAGGGTTTGTTGCGCTGTTGTTCGGCAATCAGTTGATTGCCTGGTATTGGAGCCAATTCCCCGGTCTTACAGGCTGATTCGTTCGTACATCCAGAAACCGTGAAGCGACAACACGAGGACGTAGACGACGCAAGCAGCTGCCAAGCAAACAAGTACCGGGCGCGATTTGACGGGAAGTTTCGTTACCAGCAGGAGCAGAAGCAATGGCAGACACAGTTTGAGGAACAGGAACAAATAAGGGCTCGTCTCGTAAATGACGTCCATGAACGGGTTGGCTTCCGTAATGGCGCCCGACTGCAGTCCCATGTGGGTAAGCAAGGCGTCGATCGTGTTGCTGGCGATCAGAAACGTCGTCAGTCCGTTTCTCATGGCGCTACCTTCTCTCTGAAACTACTTTTTTATATCATATATTTATGCGGGCTGAATCGGAATTAAACCTGTTTCATGAGATTGCGCGGCGAAGACGTACTTTCGCCGCCTTTCCATGCCCTAATTTATGTTGATTTTTGGAATATCCTGTCGCAAAATAGGAACATCAGTTCCTATAAGTTTTCGTTCGCAGAACGCAAGCGGTATGGTAAGATGAATCTTTCCGGGAGGTGGGCGCAGTCGAGCAACTGGACGCGAAGGTTCAGCAGTTGGACGCGAAAGTAGATCAACTGGACGCGCGGGTGGTAAGGTTGGAGCAGGGCCAGCAGCGGCATGAGCAGCGATCGGGCAGATTAGAGGTCGCCCAGATGGAGATGATGCGCGATCAGGGCCAGATGCGCAAGGAAATGAACTACAACCACGATAAAATCATGCGTCGGATGGAAGATGTGCGTTTTGAATTAAAAAGTGAAATTTCCCACATCGCGGAGGAAGCCCGCCATCAGTATATTTTGGAACGCCTTCATTATTAGCCGTTACTCGCCAACCGATTTGTAACGTCCTCAACGCAACAGGCAAACTGTTTTTTCCCACGCTCACCTTGTCATCAAGCCACGTCTCCCGTAAAACTGACTGATCTTTCTCACGGATGTTTTGAAATAAGCCATGTTTTATTTGCTATTTCGTCCAAATCGGCTTGCAGCGCCAAAATAGCCAGTGAAATCGCTGGCTATTTTGATAAAATGCTCAACTTCGGGGCGATTTGATCCGAATAGCCAGTGTTTTCACTGGTTATTTTTAACGGACCGAGGAAAAACATATGAATAAGCCATTTTTTGTTGGCTATTTTCGTCAAGGACACGTGGCATCAAGCGTAAAAGCGAGGAAGAGCGCTAATCGCCCGATTATGCGGCTGGATCGAGGCGACCGGCGGCGGTACCGTCATCCTATACACGCTCGGCCATCCCGGTAATGTCGGCACCTGGCATTTTATCGCGACATCGGTTTCGTTTGCAGCCAAGTCGAACACGACTTTTTTGCGCCGAATCGGCACCGCGTTACTTTCGTCAAGCAGCTCGGCCCTTCAAACTAGCTGGCAACTACGATCGGGCATATGCTACAATGTGGGGGCGTGTCTGGAAACCCGCTCAGGTGCATCTTGCACCGCCTTTTCGCCCCCTGCTGCGTCACTTTTGCTTGACTTACCCCCGGTAAGCCTGTGCAAAACTTCCTTGCATGAAACGAAAATTCGGCACAATCTGCTGTCTTCGGGGCTTCCAGACACACCCTGCAACGGTTTTTCCCGAAAATGTTCCATACATGCAAGGAGAGTTGATGTCCCGTGACGACGGCTTGGTTCGAAGAGAGCTTCGGCGAAGATTATTTGATCGTGTACAAGCATCGCGACATATCGGGTGCGCAGGCCGAAGTGCGCAACATGATCCGCTGGCTCGAATTGCCGCCGGGCGCGGCCGTATTCGATTTATGCTGCGGCATGGGGCGGCATGCGCTTGCGCTGGCCGAAGCCGGATACCGGGTTACCGGCGCCGACTTGTCCGACGTGCTGCTGCGGGAAGCGCGGCGCCTTGACGTCGAACAGCGCGTGACCTGGTTGAAAAGCGATATGCGCGAGCTGCCGCCGATCGGACCGTTCGACGCGGTTGTGAACCTGTTCACCTCTTTCGGCTATTTCGATGCGGAAGACGACCACATTCGCGTGCTTCGCGGCATGGCCCGCTTGCTCGCGGACGACGGGAAGTTCATCATCGATTACTTGAACCCCGGGGCGGTTATCCGCGGGCTGGTGCCGCGATCGCAGCGGCAGGACGGCCCGTTGACAATTATCGAAACGCGCGCAATTGAAGACGGTTTCGTACGAAAACGTATTGTCGTGAGCGAGCCGGGACGCGAGGATCGGCACTACAAGGAGCAGGTCCGGTTGTTCGGACTGGAACAGTTCCGCAGCATGGCGGCAGCCGGAGGGCTGACCATCGAGCAGGTGTACGGGGGTTACGACGGCAGCGCATACGATCCGGAACATTCCGGCCGGCTCATCATGGTCGGCAAGAAGAAAGGGTCGGTGCAAGGTGGCGAGCGATAATTCGGTGGCAAGCGCCGTTTCCCGCGTGACGCCGGACATTTTACAGGTGAAGGTGCCGTTGCCGTTCCCGCTGCGCTGGGTGAACAGCTATCTGGTCCGCGGAAGCGGCGGCTACACGCTGATCGATCCGGGGCTTCATACGGAAGAAGCGGTTCGTGTATGGGAGCTGGCGCTGGCGCATGCGAACATCGCTTATGCCGAAATTGCCCAAATCGTCCTCACTCATCACCATCCCGATCATTACGGGCTGACAGGGCTGTTCCAACAGCGAACCGGAGCGCCGGTACGATTGTCGCGTGTCGGCCTCGAGCAGGCGCAACGACTATGGGGACCGGGACAGCCATTGACAGATGCAATCGTCCGCCTGTTCATTCGCCATGGCATCGCCGACGAGCCTCTTCGGCAGTTGAAGCCGCATTTGGACAGCTTTGTGCCGCTGGTTTCGCCGCAACCCGAAATTCAGCCGATCGAAGCGGGAGAAACGCTGCGCATCGGCGATCGTTCGTGCGTCGCAATCGAAACGGCGGGCCACGCGGCGGGACACATGTGCTTGTATGACGAAGCCGCGCAGCTGATGTTTTGCGGCGACCACGTGCTGCCGCAAATTTCTCCAAACGTCAGCTACATTCCGGGCGTGGACGACAATCCGCTGGCTTCGTTCCTGTCCAGCCTGGCGGACATCGCGGCTTATCCGGTACAACTGGCGCTGCCCGGGCACCGCGAGCCGTTTCGCGCGTTCGCCGAACGGGCACGCGAGTTGATCCGGCATCACGACGAGCGGCTGGAGCGGATGCGGGTGGCGCTTTTGACGCCGATGACATGTTACGAGCTGTGTATCGCGATCTTCAGTGCCAAGCTGCCGATTCACCAGCTTCGATTTGCCTTGTCGGAAACGATAGCTCATGTATTTTATTTGCTGCAGTCCGGTCAAGTGACGGAGGAAGAAGGCGACGGGAAGCTGATCTACCGCAGCAGTGTCATGTCCGGCTTCTGATCGCTACGAATGCCGGCTGTGGGCGATCCGGCTGCTGGCCGCCGCCGCAATCGCCCCCACAATGTCGTCGAGGAACGTATGAATCTGCGGCCCGCCTTTGCGGTTGAGCCGTTCCAGCACGCCGGGCTTCATTTTGTCAATGTAGCCGTAGTTCGTCAAACCGATGCTGCCGTACACGTTGACGATCGACAACGCCAATATTTCGTCGCAGCCGTACAAGCCTTCGTCGCTTTCGATCATTTCGCGCAGCGGCGACTGCAGCTTGCCTTCCTCCGCCAGTTGGTCCAACTGAATGCCGGTGAAGATGGCGTTCTGCACCTCGCGTTTGTCCAGCACCTTCTCCACACTCTCCAAACACTCTTCCATCGTCAAATCCGGAAAATAGTTCCCCTGCAGGTACATCACCAGTTCGCTGATTTCCTCCATCGTTACCCCGCGACCCCGCAGCCATTCCCGCGCGGCGGCAGTCGTTTGATCGTTTTTGACCCAGCTTCGATCCATTCCGCTTTTCCTCCTTCAGCTTCCAATTCATGCCCGCTAGCCCGTTTGTACGGGGACAATCTGTTAAGGTGGACAAATCGCCGGTATAAAATGCAAAGGGGCTCGTATACATAGTACTACCATTGTCCATATGGAGGGATATGCGATGAACAACAAAGCCCGCACCGCATTGCTGGCTGTCGTGTTGACGGCGGCGCTCGCCGTTTCCGGCTGTTCGGTGTTCCAGGCGAAAGAAAGCAGCAAAGCGATCGATCCGCCGCCGGTAGATGTCGATACGATCGCGGACGGTTTGCTGACGCAGCCGTCGGCCAAACCGACACTGGCTCAGCCCGGGGCACAGACGGTAGGGGCGCAAGTAACGCTGTACTTTAAAGATGCAAACGGCTATGTCGCGCCCGTTTCGCTTGTCGTGCCGAGCACCGAAGGCATCGCACAGCGGGCGCTCGAGTACATGGTCGAAGACGGCCCGTCCAAGTCGATGCTTCCCAAAGGATTTACCGCGTTGCTGCCCAAAGGAACGAAAGTGAACGGCATTGACATCAAAGGGGACCAGAAGCTCGCCATTGTCGATTTTTCGAAGCAGTTCGCCGATTACAATCCGCAGGACGAACGCAAAATACTGGAAGCCGTCACCTGGACGTTAACCGGATTTCCGACGATCGACAACGTACAGATCAAGCTTGAAGGCAAGCCGCTGGACGAAATGCCGGTGGACGGCACGCCGATAGACGGCTCCCTGAGCCGGGCCATGGGCATCAACCTGGAGTTGTCCACTGGCGTGGAAATCAGCCAATCGACGCCGGTCACCGTCTACTACTCGGGAAAGAACGACGCGCAATATTCGTATCTCGTTCCGGTCACGCGCATGGTCAAACGTACCGATAACATCGCCGCTTCGGTTGTCGACCAATTGATCCGCGGCCCGCTGCCGGGCAAGGGGCTTGCGCCCGTCCTGTCAACCGACGTCAGCTTGCTCGGCATCAGCCAGACGGAAGGCGAAGGGCTGATGACGGTCAACTTCTCCGACAAGCTGCTCGGCGCCGACAAGAAGGCGTCGCCAAACGCGCTGCAAGCGGTCGTCATGTCGCTGACGGAAAATACGGGCGCCGCCAAGGTGCAGATTATGGTCGGCAACGACGTGAAAGTAACCGCCGACGGCTCGACCAATTACAGCCAGCCGGTCGCGCGCCCGTCCCATATCAATCCGTTCAAATCGTAGACGGCGAAAGCGGCCGGGGCAACGCAGGGGAGAGCGATCTCCCCTTTTGCGCTGCGCGGGTGCTTTTCGTCAGCGCCTTTGGTAGAATGGAATGAACGAATGCTGCACAAGGCGCAGCAGGCGCAACGCCGCAAGGAGGATAAGCGATGAGAATCGATGGAAGACGGCCGGACGAACTGCGGCCGATGATTATAACGCCGCACTATATCAAGCATGCGGAGGGCTCCGTGCTGATCGAGGTCGGCCAAACGAAAGTCATTTGCACCGCATCGCTGGACGAGAAGGTGCCGCCGTTCATGAAAGGGCAGGGCAAAGGCTGGATTACCGCCGAATATTCGATGCTGCCGCGGGCGACGCAAGTGCGCAACCAGCGCGAATCGGTCAAAGGCAAGCTCGGCGGCCGCACGATGGAAATCCAGCGTCTGATCGGCCGCGCGCTGCGTTCGGTCGTCAATCTGGAGGCGCTCGGCGAACGGACGATTACGCTTGACTGCGACGTCATTCAAGCCGACGGCGGCACGCGCACGACGTCGATTACCGGCGCGTTTGTGGCGCTGGTGCTGGCGCTTGAGAAAACGAAGGTGAACACGTTTCCGATCACCGATTATTTGGCTTCGGTCAGCGTCGGCATTGTCGGCGGGCAGCCTTTGCTCGACTTGTGTTACGAAGAAGATTCCAAAGCCAAGGTCGATATGAACGTCGTTATGACCGGCAGCGGCAAGTTCGTTGAAGTGCAAGGCACCGGCGAGGACGCGCCGTTTGCCCGCACGGAACTCGATGCATTGCTTGCGCTTGCCGAAGGCGGCATCCTCACGATGATCGAGGCGCAGAAGCAAGTGCTCGGCGATCTGGGCAAACGGATTGGAGCGGCTGCCAGTGCTTCAAGGGTCTGATGTCGTATTGATCGCGACAAGAAACAAAGGCAAAGCGCGCGAATTCGCCGCCATGTTCGCCGAACTCGGCAAAGAAGTGCGCAGTCTCCACGATTACCCGGGTATGCCGGAGGTAGCGGAAACCGGCGAAACGTTCGCCGCCAACGCTTATTTGAAGGCAAGCGCCATTGCGCGTATTGCCGGCGTGCCGGTGCTGGCCGATGACTCCGGCTTATGCGTCGATGCGCTGGGCGGAGCGCCCGGCGTGTACTCCGCGCGTTATGCCGGCGAACATGCCGCCGACGCCGACAATAACGCCAAGCTGCTGCGCGAACTGGCGGAGATTGGCGCCGGCGACGGCACGGGGCGGCTAAGCCCGGCGCAATTCGTATGCGCGCTGGCGCTGGTTAACCCGGTCAGCGGCCGCACTGTTGCCGCCGAAGGCGAATGCGCCGGCTGGATCGTTTCCGAACCTCGCGGCGAAGGCGGCTTCGGCTACGATCCGTTGTTCTGCGTGCCGGCATACGGCAAAACGATGGCGGAGCTGCCGGCCGAAACGAAGCAGCGCATCAGCCACCGGGCGCAGGCGCTGAAGCGGTTGCTCGCCGCGCTCGCGGCTGAACGCGCCTGATCGGGCAGCGCCCTACGTGATACTGACGCGGTAGGAGCGCAGCCAGTAATCCACCTGCCACAAATATGCGAACATTTGCGGCCCCGTCATTAACTGGCCGAACCAGGGAAAGTTCGATTGCGGCGTCGTTGCGGCCGCGATTTCGCGCAGCCTTTCGGCGTTGACGAACGGCCGCAGCGGCGACGAAGGGTCGTCAAGCCGCTCCAGCAGCCGGGTTTTGACCGTTTCCGCATAATTCGGGTTGTGCGTTTTGGGGTATGGGCTCTTTTTTCGCGTCAATACGTCTTCCGGCAGCACGCCTTTGAGCGCCCGGCGGAGAATGCCCTTTTCACGGTCCCCGGCCGTTTTCATCTCCCACGGAATGTTCCATACATATTCGACGAGCCGGTGATCGCAGAACGGCACCCGCACCTCGAGACCGACCGCCATGCTCATCCGGTCCTTGCGATCCAGCAGCGTCGGCATGAACCGGGTAATGTTCAAATAGGACATTTCGCGCATGCGCCGTTCATCGGCCGTTTCGCCGTCCAAATAAGGCACTTCGTCGAGCGCTTCGAGATAGCGACGCTTGACGTAAGCTTCCGGCTGCACCCAGTCGATCGTTTCGGGGGAGAGCACCTGCAGCCGTTCCTTCAGCGCCAGCGACCAGGGGAACGTTGTCGCCCGGAGCGACTCCTCGCGGTGGAACCACGGATACCCGCCGAAAATTTCATCCGCCGCTTCGCCGGAGACGGCGACGGTCGCGCCGCGTTTGATTTCCTTGCAGAACAAGTAGAGCGAAGCGTCGACGTCGGCCATACCCGGCAAGTCGCGCGCGATCACCGCCGCCTCGAGTGCGTCCGCCAACTCGGGAGTGTCGAACGTCACGGCATGATGGATCGTGCCGAGATGTTCGGACATGCGTGCGATCCAGGGCGCGTCGGCGTTCGGCTGGAAGGCGTTCGCGCGGAAATGTTTGTCGTTGTCGACGTAGTCGACGGAGTAGGTGGGCACGGCGCCTTGCCCCGTTTCCGCGTAATAAGCGGCGGCGAGCGAGGTGAGCGCGCTGGAATCGAGTCCGCCGGAAAGCAGCGCACACACGGGAACGTCCGATACGAGCTGGCGCCGCACCGTATCCTTAAGCAGTTCGTGCACGTGACGGGCAGTGAAATCAAGCGTGTGCTGATGCGGCGCGCTGACCAGCCGCCAGTAGGCGCGCGACTGAATGCCGCTGCGGCTGACGGTCATGCAGCAGCCCGGCTTCAACTCGCTGATGCCGCGGTAGACGCCGATGCCCGGCGTGCGTGCCGGGCCGATCGCGAACAGCTCGGCGACGCCTTCCGCACTTACCTCTGCCGGGAAATCCGGGTGCGCGAGTATCGCTTTCGGCTCCGAGCCGAACAGGAACATATCGCCTCGTCTCGCATGGAACAGCGGCTTGACGCCAAGCCGGTCGCGCGCAAGGAACAGCTCCTGCGAATCGTCGTTCCAAACCGCAAAGGCGAAAATGCCGTTCAACCGTTCCAAACAAGCCCGGCCCCACTCGATATAGGCGACGAGCAGCACTTCCGTATCGCAACGCGTCAGAAACCGGTGTCCGCGCTGTTCGAGCGTGCTTCGCAGCTCGGGGGCATTGTACAGCTCGCCGTTGTACACGAGCGAAAAAACCGTATCCCCGCGTTTGCGCACCATCGGCTGCGCGCCGTTATCGGGGTCGATGACGCACAGCCTGCGATGGCCGAGCGCGCAATGGCGCGAGATCCACGTGCCCGAAGCGTCCGGCCCGCGCGCCGCCATTGTCTCCGTCATCGTTTCGACGACTCCGGCATGTCTTGTCAAATCGTTGTTCCAGTCCAACCAGCCGGTGATTCCGCACATGGGGAATTCCTCCTGTTCGATAACGATACTAACGACTATATGCCGAATTCGCGCGCATCATGTCTGTCCGGCCGGCATGCGCCGCACCCGCAACTTTGCCGGGCGGACAAAGTATATTTAGAAGTGGAGAATTTCCGATCGAATTCGACAAAAGGATGGTTGCGGCATGGTCAAAAGACTGCTAACGTTCGTTTTCTGCACGCTGCTTGCGGCAACGGCGATTGTGCCTGCCGGCGCGAGCGCCGAGGTTGCGAACGTCCCCGTATTCATCGACGGCAAAAAAATAGCGTTCGAAGTGGAGCCGCAGTTAATCAACGGCTACACGATGGTGCCGCTGCGCCAGATTTTCAAAACGCTCGGTGCCAGCATTACTTGGGACGGCCCGAATATGACGGTGATCGCCAAGAAAAAAGATATTTTGATCACCTACACGATCGGTTCGTACACCGCCGACCGCAACGGGGAGAAGATCAAGCTCGAGGAGCCCGGTCAAATCGTGGACGGCAGCACGATGATTCCGGCGCGTTTCGTCAGCGAAGCGCTGGGTGCTACGGTCGGCTGGGAAGGCGTTTCCCGGACCGTGCACATTTCGTCCAAACCGATGACGGAAGTCGAGGTGCTTGGCTTCGACGGGGAAGCGTTCGATATTCGCCAAGGCAGCAAATTGGACAAGCTGAAGTTTGCCGCGATCAGCGTCCCGTTTCCGGGCGGGCAGAACGATTTGCTGCTCAAGCAAATATTGGCCGATCTGCAGGAGAATCGCGTGTACGTCGAGGTGGATACGAAGGAACGCGATGCGGCGGGCCATCTGCTCGGTTATGTTTATATGAAAGACGGATCGTCGTACAACGCCAAGCTGCTGGTCGACGGCGACGCGCAGATGGATTCGGATTCCCCCAATGTGCGCTGGTTCGATCTGTTCAAACGGCTGCAGACGGACGCCAAAAATGCGGCGCGAGGCATGTGGCAATAGGGACGGGATAGCAGCTTGTTTTTGCCTGGGGAGGACAGGGGAACAGGCAGCAAGGCGCGGATTCGGATATTCATAATGGAGTGGGATTTCGCGCTTGCGAAAGGAGAGTGGCGCTTCATGGAATCCGGTTCGCGTCAAGTAGCCAGCAAATGGCTGAAGCAAGCCGTCATTTCCCGCAACAGCATGGTGGCCGGCCATATTCCGGCAACGGTCCGGTATTCGCCGGCGGCGCTCGGGCGCATGCTGAGAAGCTATGGCAGCGTCGTGGCCAAACCGATTGTCGGCACCGGCGGCGCGGGCGTCATCTTCATCGGCTATTCCGGCGGATCGTACGTTTGCCGGCGCGGCACGGTCACGACGCATTACGCCAGCTTGCCGCCGCTCGTGCGCCGCATCGATGCGATTCGCCGCGGCCGCGGCTACATGCTGCAGCGCCGCATTCAGCTGGCGCAAATCGGCGGCCGGCCGATCGATTATCGCATCAAGACGGTGCGCCGCGGCAATGGCTGGGCCGTCACCGCCATGGTCGGCCGGCTGGCGCGGCCGGGGCTGATGGTGACGAATCTGTGCCAGGGCGGCACGCAGCTGTCGTTCGCCCAAGGCGTGCGCAGGTCGCTGCCGGGCCAGGCCGTTCGCATCAAGCGGCGGCAGTGCCTCGATTTGACCGGCGCGTCGCGCCACCAACTGGAGCTGGCCTTCCCCGGCATCGACCAACTCGGTTTCGACATCGGGCTCGACCGTTCAGGCCGGCCGTGGATTCTGGAAGTGAACACGAAACCGAAATGACCCGGCTGAAAAAATGGCTGTTTCGTCCCGCCGCGGACGAGGCAGCCGTTTTTTTGACCGATCGGATGTCGCACTGCTGAACGACAGGTAACGAAAATAGCCAATGAAAAATGGCTTATTTGCCCCATTTTGCCCGTTCCGTCGAAAATAGCCAATGAAAACACTGGCTATCTCAACCCAGAAGCCCCCAAATCGGCCTTTTCAAAGAAATAGCCAGTGATTTCAATGGCTATTTGGAAGTGGTAGCCCGTTTTTGACGAAATAGGCAATAAAACATGGCCTATTGTGCAAATTGGTTAGTTGGCGGAGGGAAGCATGCAGCGGTATTTGAAGGGGAGGGTTCGGCCCGACAAATCGCAACGTTTTGTGAACTCGGTGACTGACCGGTCAGTTTTTATTGAAAATGTTGCTTCGTTCCGCTATTCTCAAGTAAGAAATTGCAGACACTAGGGTGTGTCTGATACGCCCTGGCAAAAAGAGCAAAGGAGTGGTTGTGTGAAGAGCATTATCAACTTTTCGTTGAACAACAAATTCGCCATTTGGATCATGACGATGATTGTCGTCGTCGCCGGGCTTTATTCCGGCATGAACATGAAGCAAGAAACGATTCCGAACATCGAAGTGCCGATTTTGACCGTAACGACCGTTTACCCGGGAGCGGCGCCCGAATCGGTCGCCGACAAAATTTCGGTGCCGCTCGAGCAGCGCATCCGCAATTTGAACGGCGTCGATATCGTGACTTCGACTTCGTCGGAGAACGTTTCTTCAATCGTGGTGGAATACAAGTACAGCAAAAACATGGACAAGGCCGAAGACGAATTGCGTGCGGCTTTGGCCGATTTTACCGGACCCGAAGGCGCACAAGCGACACAAGTGTCCAAAATCAGCCTGAACGCGTTCCCGGTCGTTTCGCTGAGCATTTCGGGCGACAACCAGTCGCTGGAAGACATTACGCGTATCGTGAGCGACGATATCAAGCTGGCGCTCGAAGGCATCGACGGCGTCGGTACGGTTGCCGTTTCCGGGCAGCAGGTCAAGGAAGTGCAGCTCCGCTTCAAGCCGGACAAGCTCAAGCAATACAACCTGAGCGAAGAAACGGTGAAAGGAATCGTGCAAGCGTCCGCGGTGAAAGCGCCGCTTGGCCTGTTCGAGCTGGACAAATCGGAGAAAACGATCGTTGTCGACGGCAACGTGAAGACGATCGACGATTTGCGCAACCTGGCGATTCCCGCCATGCCCGCCGGAGCCGCAACCGGAGCGCCGGCAGGAGCCGGCACGCCGGAGGGCGCTGCGGCAGGAGCGGGTGCGGGCGCAGAAGCCGTAGCCGCCGCCGGCATTCCGACCGTCAAGCTGAGCGAGGTTGCCGACGTGCAGCTGGTTGCCAAGGCGGAGTCGATTTCGCGCACGAACGGCAAGCAGTCGATCGGCATCAACATCACCAAGTCGCAGGAAGCGAACACGGTGACAGTCGTCAATGCCGTCAAAGATGAGATGGAACGCGTCAAAAAGGACTACCCTGGCGTCAATGCGATCGTGATGCTCGACCAGGGCAAGCCGATCGAAGAGTCGGTAAGCACGATGCTGAACAAAGCGATGTTCGGCGCTTTGTTTGCGATCATCGTCATCCTGCTGTTCCTGCGCAATATCCGCACGACGATCATTTCGATCGTGTCGATTCCGCTTTCGCTTTTGATCGCCATTCTGCTGCTGAAGCAGTTCGACATTACGCTTAACATCATGACGCTGGGCGCCATGACCGTAGCGATCGGCCGCGTCGTCGACGACTCGATCGTCGTCATCGAGAACAACTACCGGCGCATGTCGATGCGCTCGGAACGGCTGAAAGGCAAGGAACTGATCCGCGAAGCGACGCGCGAAATGTTCCTGCCGATCATGTCGTCCACGCTTGTGACGATCGCGGTGTTCCTGCCGCTTGGCACCGTCAGCGGCCCGATCGGCCAGCTGTTCCTGCCGTTCGCGCTGACGATCGTATTTGCGCTGTTGGCCTCGCTTCTCGTGGCCATTACCGTTGTGCCAATGCTGGCGCACCAAATGTTCGGCGACGGCCTCAAAAAGAAAAAGCAGCACAGCGACGAAAAACCCGGCGCGCTCGGCCATGCATACCGCGGCGTGCTCCGCTGGACGCTGGGCCACAAGCTGCTTACGTTCGGCCTTGCCGTTATTTTGCTGGTCAGCAGCTTCTTCCTCGTCCCGGTCGTCGGCGTCAGCTTCCTGCCGGAAGAGGAAGAGAAGTATGCCATGGTTACGTACAGCCCGGCTCCCGGCCAGCTGCTGTCCGACGTGGAGCAAACGGCGCTCAAGGCGGAGAAGCTCATTCTGGAGCGTCCCGGCGTCGTCAATTTGCAATATTCCGTCGGCGGCCAAAATCCGTTCAGCCCGGGACCTTCCAAATCGGCGCTGTTCTATACGCAATACGAGAACGACACGAAAAATTTCAAGGAAGAAAAGGACAAGCTGATCGAACAGCTGAAAACGCTCGACGCGGCAGGCACGTGGGGAGAAATGGATTTCGGCGGCGGACTGGGCGGCAGCAAGCTGAGCTTGTCCGTGTACGGCGACAACATCGACGAAATCAAAGCGGCGGTGGACAAAATCCGCGGCATTGTGGCCGCCGATCCGTCGTTCGAAAAAGTCGACACGAGCTTGTCGAAAACGTACGAGCAATATACGCTCGTCGCCGATCAGCAGAAGCTGAGCAAGCTTGGCCTTACGGCAGGACAAGTTGCCATGAAGCTCAGCCCGATGCGCACGAGCCCGTCGTTGACCGAAATCCAGTCCGACGGCAAAACGTACCAGGTGCATGTCAATGTCAACCAAACGCAATATGCGACGATCGCCGATATCGAAAACGCCAAAATCGTTTCCCCGCTCGGCGTGGAAGTGGCGCTGAAAGACGTCGTAAAAGTGGAAAAAGGCACTTCGGCCAACACGATTACCCGCAAGGACAACCGGCTGTATGTCGACGTAACGGCGAACATTTTGGCCAAAGACGTAAACAAGGCATCCAACGATTTGAAAGCCAAAATCGACGAGCTTAAGCTGCCGGCCAATATTAAAGTCGACTTCGGCGGAGTCACGGAGCAATTGAACGAAACGTTCACCCAGCTCGGCCTCGCGATCGCCGCGGCAGTCGCCATTGTTTACTTGCTGCTCGTCATTACGTTCGGCGGCGGCTTGACCCCGTTCGCGATCCTGTTCTCGTTGCCGTTTACGGTGATTGGCGGTTTGCTTGGCCTGTACCTGGCCGGCGAAACGATCAGCGCGTCGGCGATGATGGGCGTGCTAATGCTGATCGGCATTGTCGTGACGAACGCCATCGTGCTGATCGACCGCGTCCGGCACAACGAAATGGCCGGCATGAACACGCGCGAAGCGTTGCTGGAAGCTGCGGGCACACGGCTTCGCCCGATTCTGATGACGGCGCTCGCGACCGTCGGCGCGCTGCTCCCGCTTGCGCTTGGTTTTGAAAGCACCAGCGGCAGCCTGATTTCCAAAGGACTGGGCGTTACCGTAATCGGCGGCTTGCTCAGCTCGACTTTGCTGACGCTCGTCATCGTGCCGATCGTCTACGAATTCCTGTCCCGCTTCCGCCGCAAGTCAAAATCGTCCCTGGACGAAAAAGCGGCAGCGTTCGAGTAGTGAAGTGAGAACGACACCATCCGGGGCGAGGAGCCTGAAGCGAAAGGAGCGGGATGCGAATGGACAGGAAGCAGCAAATTATGGAAGCGGCGGTGAGGCATTTTGCCGATAAAGGCTATCACGACACCTCCATCCAGGAAATCGTCGACTCGCTCGGCATCGCCAAAGGCTCCTTGTACGTGCATTTCAAATCGAAGGACGAGCTGCTCGTCTCCATCTGCCGTCACTATACCGATCGGCTCGCGGCGGGGATGACGGAAATTGTGGACGACGCGCAGCTGGCCCCGCGGGAGAAGCTGATCGGACTTGTGCTGCTGGTGCGCGAGCAGTTTGTCCAATTCGGCGACTTCTTCAAGCTGCTGCTGCGCGAACGGCTCGATTTGAACGAGCAGATCCGGCCGGTCATTTTCGCATTGGGCGAGTTGGTGCTGCGCGGCTATCAAACGTGCATCGCCGCTCATTACGGCGAAGAAGCCGAACCGTATACGTACGATGCCGCTGTGCTGTTCGATGCGACAATTACCGGTTATTTCAAATATATGCTGCTCGGTCAGCAAAAGCTCGATTTTGGCGTGTTGGCGGACTTTCTGGTGTCGCGGCTGGACGATATGATGCGGGGGCTGCTCGCGTCGAAGCCGCAGCCGCTGCTTGGGGAAGCGAATTTCGCCCGGTTCGAGGACTTCAGCCAATTGTTCGGCGGCGGGAAAAGACGGGACGTGTTCGACGAGCTGGCGGAGACGGGCGAATGGATCGCCCGTCTCGCCATGCCGCCCGAACAACGCGAAGAACTGGAGACCGCGCTGCACGCGCTGGTGGCGGAGTTTCGTAAGCCGGAGCCGCGCAAGGTGATCGTCAAAGGGCTGCTTGCGCTGCTGCGCGGCGCCGGCCAGGCCGAACTTGACGCAAGGGCCGAAACGATTGCCGAATATTTGCCGGGTTAGCCGAGTATTTCCGCTATCTTAACCCGGTTCGTTTTGCTCAGATCGATAAACTCTCCTTCTGCCTCGACCAGCGGACTGGCGGGGTAGTTGGCATTAATCAGCACAATGCGGCCCAATCTGCCGTCGGATAAAATGATATCGCTTCCAACTTGCGCCGACATGAGCCGGTTCAGAAACGTCATGCCGATGGAGGAATCGAAGCGGTTGCGCACGATTTCGTTGTACAGTTCGTCGATCACCTGGTAGAACGGAAGCGACAGCCGCTGCGGGCGATCCGACGTCATGGCCATATATACGTCGGCGATGGCGACGATTTTGCTGAGCGGGTCGATCTGGTCGCCGGTGAGTTGGGCCGGATAGCCGCTGCCGTCCTCGCGTTCGTGATGCTGCAGGGCGACAAGCGAGATCCGCGGATCGAGCTCCGAGTCCTTGAGCAGCGCGTAGCCGATTTCGGGATGCTTCTGCACGAGCTCGTATTCGTCCGGCTCGAATCCCGCCGTTTTGTGCAGCAGTTCGCTCGGCAGCTTCATCGAGCCGATATCGCACAAGCTGGCCGCAGTAGTCAGCAGCGAAAGCTCGGCTTCGTCCAGCTTCATCCAGCTGCCGATCATCGTGGCGATGTAGGCGACGCCGATGCTGTGCTTGAAACGGAAATCGCCTTCTTCTTTCAGCTCGGAGAAAAATTTGTAGATGCTGCGGTTTTTCGTCGCTTCGACGATCGCGGGAAGAAGCGATTGTTCGATTTCCGGCAGCGACAGGCTCCCTTTGGCGTGCAGATGCGCTTCGATTTCGTGCAGGGTGGCGTCGGTCCGCTTCACCAGTTCAATCGTTTCGGCGGATTTGGCGGAACGCGCTTTATCCGTAATGCGAGCGCGGCTGCGTTCGCGATCCGGCGACTCCACCTGAATGTCAAAGATGTCGATTTTGAATCGCTCGAGTTTCTCCACATGGCTTTCGGACAAAATCGTGTCGACAGGGAGCAGCATCATCCCGTTGGCGTTTACGACACTATGCAGCAATCGTTTGCCGACAAGCTCTCCATAGGTAGCGACTTGCATACGCAACAGCTCCTCCTTCTATGTATACGACATGATTCGAGTTTTTTCGCGTGCAACGCGAAAATAAAAAACACCCCTTTCCGGATGGAAGCAAGGATGCTCTGGCGAAGACGTCCCTATGCTTCGGCAGCCCAGCCGCCATTGGTGATTCACCGTTAGGCCCGAAGCTTTGCGTCCTTGCCTTTCGACAAGTTTGCCATTATCGTTTGTATAAGAGTGATTATAATCGAAGCGACCGATTTAATCTAGCGTTTTCCTGACGGAAGTGATACTTTGGAACTAGATTATTGTCCCTTATGTCGATTTGTCCTCTTCTTTCCGAAGCGGATCGGGCAAAGTTGTTTTCCCGAATAACGGACATTGCAATTTTTCTATAAATCTTGCTTTTGCCGCCGCAATATGCTACATTATTCCTCGTCACTTCATGCACGCGGGTGTAGTTCAATGGCAGAACGCCAGCTTCCCAAGCTTGAGGCGAGGGTTCGCTAATGAATCCCGCATAGATGCTGAATTTGTAGCGTATTTTAGCTAGTGGTCAGGGTAAAACCGGAATGTAGAACTTTAACACACTAACCTCTTGAGACACAAACCTCAAAAGGAAAGGTGTGTTTTTTGTTATGCTGATTAAATTTGCTGTGAAGGACTTCATCGAAGATAAGAAGTACAAAAATCTGTCCCTCAAGACGATTGATGGTTACATTTCCGCTCTGGACTTGTTTCAGGATTACTGTACAAGAAACGAAATCGTCAATGTTCACGATGTTTCAGCAGTAACAATAAAATCCTTCCTCATGGAATTGCAGAGCGACAAAGGAAACAATCCAACATCGCGAAACAACAAGCTCCGCATATTGAAAAACTTCTTTAACTGGCTGCTCGAAAACGAAATCATCAGCGAGAAGCAGAACATTTGTAAGAAAGTCAACTACGCTAAAGAAGAAATCATCATCCAGCCGTTTTCAGACTATCACATTGATCAGATGTTGGGCTATCTTAGGCGAATCAAGCAACGGCAACAGAGTTTCTATTCCGTCAGAGACTACACGATTATTATTTTTCTCCTTGGAACAGGTGTCAGGCTTGGGGAATTGATTAGCCTGAAATGGTCTGATGTTGAGCTTAGTAGTGGTTCAGCTACAATTATGGGCAAGAAGCGGGAATTATCGTCAGTACCACTGACTGACCGATTATGCAAGGAACTTGCGGAATACCGACTTTATTGCGAACAGTATTTTGATGAATGCAGCACGTTTGTTTTTCCAACCGATAAGAACACGCAGTTGCAGGAGGAATCCGTTAAAACCATATTCAAACGGCTTAAAGGCATTATGAACTTCAAGGACGTGCGGTTATCCTGCCATACCTTCCGTTCAACTTTTGCTGTCCGCTGCATTCAAAATGGTATGGATGCTTTCACGCTTCAAAGGCTGCTCAGACATAGTGACATTTCGATGACGAATCGGTATGTTCGTATGTTTGGAACAGCGCTCAAGACACAAAACGAAAAATTCAATCCGCTAAATGCCTTGAACTTCTAGGGGGGCGGAACAATGAGCAAACATTTGGTTTGGATTGCGATGGAGGATGACGAGACGGCGCGGCGGCTTTTGGAAGTTGCTAGAAGGCATGTAGGGCTTGCTCTTGAGCACGGGAGGGCAAATACACTACCCGAGAGACGGAAAGCCATTAGAAACGAAATTAGACAGCTTAGAATAGAACGGGACAAATTACTGTGCGAAGTTTCAGAATCTAATATTTGATTATTGAGGCGGCTTCCTAATGGAGGTCGTCTCTTTTATTTCCCGCCGACTTTGACAGCCTTAGTTATAGAACTTGTCTAATTCGGTTTCTCGAATAGCTTTAAAATTTGTTCTGACAAAGTGGGGACAAATCGAAAATATTCGTAAATATATAAGTGATGACATAATAAGGCATAATTTTGCGTCTTCAAGAAGCTTTTAGTGATATGAAATCAAATAAAAGGAGAATGTTAGATGAATGAAAACCTAGTTAAAGCAAAGGTAGTATGTGAGAAGTTCAGCATTTCCAAGCGCACGCTATGCAGATGGAAGAATGAAGGGTTACCCTCGATTAAATTATCTTACAACTTGATAAGGTATGAATTGGATTTGGTAGCGGATTGGGTAATCAAGAACAAAGCACAAGCAGAAGCAGGGGGAAAATAACCGACCACCAGAATATGTACCAGATCGGTACAAGAATTGGTCATCAATAAATACCAATAACCAAAAATTGTACCAATTTGCTATATACCGCCCACCAAAAACTGTACCGAATCAGTACATTACCCATACCCAAAATATGTACCAGATTTGTACAAAAAATGGTGGACTATAACAGATATAAATAATAACAAATATACTTAATAACAAATGTATATATATATTCTTTTGCGTGGGCAGAGGGTATTTATAGGAGGAAAACTGCTGATGGGAAATGACAATTTTATTATAATTTATAACCGTTTACTTGACCAAAATATAAAGAATAAATGCGAACAGATATACTTATATGCAATGCTAAGGGCGAGATATTTAATTTTTTGCGGTTACACAGAAACAACAATAGACCTACTTGCCCAAGGCAAGATTTTATCAAATTCAATATTGAAAAGGAAAGTAGTGAAAATCAAAAGCTTATTAGAACAATTGAGTGAACAAGGAATAATTCAACTTGAATATGAAGGTGAGTTAAGTGCACATACGCCATTAACAATTAGATTTCCTGACTTTGGCGGACATGAACAAGTAACTCCTGACATATTTGCAAAAGCTTCAAAACCTGCCGAATTTGTAGTATTGGTTACTGTGAATCGATTCGCAAAAGAACCATTTAACGGATTTGAGAAAGCTAAGGAAAAATGGGGGGATTACCTAGGATGTTCTAAGAATACTGGTATTGACATAATCAACAAGATGAAAGAAGCAGGCAAAATATATTGTGTTGAAGGTGAAAAATACAGAGATGAAAACGGGCGTTTTGGGCAATGTACACCAAAGTGGTATCCATGTCTAAATAATCAACTGTTACTTGCAGCCGGGCAAAGCAACAACCAAATTCTTACTATTGTCAGAGAAGTAGAAAAGCAAGAAACAAGCGCTTTCACTACTAACGATCTAGTAAAACAGACAGAACAACCTAAAGAGAATACTTCTGATGCTGCCCAATCTGAAATTATCGAATGGGGTAACTGGATTAAGCCACTTAATATTTTCATCGACAAATCTGACATTGAATTGTATGTCAAACAAATACACATTCTAGAATTTAAGTCTGTCGCTGATAAGAAGCTTGCCAGTATTCCGGAGAAGGTGAGGTATTACATACAAAAGCAAATTAATGAACTGGTAAGCGTTAAACAGAGAGAGAACAACAAGAACGCTATCATTATTGATGGTAAAGAAATATCGGTCAATGCAAGTAATATTGAAGACATCAGACCGTATCTCATTGATAATTTTAATACTGGCTACGGCGCAGGTGTAGAAGTGATTTACTACAGTCGAACAGACAAAAAGAAACAAAGGATACTTCTTAAAAGAATGGCTGTTAGTAATACATGGGAATGCTCGCTTACAGATGAAATTGTTAAAAATACAGTTGATATATATATCGGTATTATCAAGAAAAATGAAGAACTGGATACGAACAACTTCATTGAATCTAGGAAATACATCCAAGATAAATTCAGAATTGCTTGATGACGCGACAAAACATCCCCGTCAGAATTGGCGGGGATTACACTAACGACATAAAGTAATCTCCGGTATTCGCGGCTGGAAATGCCACACGTCAAGCAAAGAAGCTTGCGAATATTAAAGGAGAGATTAACAATGAATGAAATTAACGAAGATGAAGTTTGGAAAGCAGTTGTTGGATACGAAGGGTATTATGAAGTAAGTAGCAACGGCAGGGTTAGAAGCCTTGACAGGGTTATCAAACGAGTACAAGCGGGGAAAGTTGTTGCAGTACCATTAAAGGGCAAAATGTTGTCCTTGCGTGAAGATAAAGATGGATACTTAACCGTTAATTTTTCCAATGGAGGTATAAAAACAACAAATAATCGTGTCCATAGGCTAGTTGCACTAGCATTCATACCGAATCCCGATAATAAGTCTGAAGTGAATCACATTAATGGTAAGAAGAACGACAACAAAGTTGTCAACCTATGTTGGTCAACAAGTTACGAGAACATTACTCACTCATGGGATAAAGGCTTAAGAAGAACTAAGTTAACCCTAGATGATGTACTTTACATATACGAATTTTACAAACCACACAGCAAAGAGTTCAATCAACATGCATTAGCTAAGAAGTTCGACATACATCCGAGATTTGTAAGGAAGATTTCAAAAGGACAAATTGATTTAAATAAGTATATTCAATGTCTTTGAGATGTCCTGAGTAATTTTAGGTTCAAGAAATACCGCGGCGAGGAAATCAAATATTAGACTCGTAGCTTCATCGAATGGCTGTAAAATGAGCCTAGCTATCGAAATGAGTTAGGCTTAATTTTTTATTTATCATTTATAACAAGGTCAATGATAGCTAAAATCTTTTGTTGTTCTTTCAAGTTCCGCCCGTGTAGTCGGTTAATAATTTCAGTTAATACTTCGTTACTTCGACTTTGACGATTAGATTGGATGTTTTTGAATAGTTGTTCAAGTGTTATCTCTAAAGCTCCGGTTATCTTAAGCAAGCTGTCAATTGTCACGTTTCTTTCCCCGCGCTCAACTTTTCCTACATAACTTTCATTTACGTTAGCCTTTTCGGCTAATTGTTGTTGTGTCCATTTTCGTTCTTTCCGGTAGTTCCTAATTCGTTCACCTACGGCATTTAGAACGTCCATTATTATCACCCAAGAAAAGGGTAGGTTAATTTGCTTAGTTATATAAAGTGACAATAAGGACAAATTTAATAATATAGTCACAATAAGGATTATTCTGTTATAATCTTTCTTGATACAAAAACTTTGGGGGGAAATGGGATGAAAGCAAGGCTATTTATACTTGGTTTACTATTGGGAATAGTTCTCATGGGATGTACTAACACTAATAGTAGTAGTATCACTAACAGTAAATCCGTTTCGGTTGCAATGGTGGAGGACGCTGTTATGCCCAGCACAACGATCTATATTACTCACGTTGAATCTAATAATAAGTATGGCAAGATTCTATCCAGTAACGGTACAAAATTTCTGATTGCGAGTTTATTCGCAAAGAATACAAGTAGTGAATCTATATCTATTGATGCAAGTAACTTTAAGCTAACAGATGGAAAAAATACATACGAGCCAATTACTCAAAACTTATCTAACTACTATGAAGCCATAAACAACACACAGTATGGGCCGAAGATTGAGAAGTTCGGCGTTGTACTGTTTGAGCTTCCAGAATCAATTAGCGCAAAAAATGACACTCTGCCGGGGTGGAAATTGCTTTATGAGAATGACAATGAGAAAGCAACGTTTGATTTAAGCGAACGAAAAGGTAAGTTATTATCTGATGGAAAATAGACAAAACAGCAATTCTAATATTCGATCAACATCCAGCCGTCTAGTACGGCTTTTTATATTTCCTCTGACAATTTGAATGATGCTTCCAATGTATCTAGGCGCATTATTTTGGAAGGTTTTAGAAGCTTATTATATATGGAATCAGAATACCCGCCTTACATTTTCTAGTTCCTGCACGTGGGGGCGCGGCTTCCTCCGGCACACCCATTCAATATAGATCGGGATTTGCTGCTTATACCGCTATTCCATTACCTCCTAGATAGCGACAAACGGCAGATTCCTGATCGTAAATTTATAACCCAATAAGGAGAATTAATAAATGACAGAAGAATACAAAATCGCATACGGAGCAAATATCGAAAGCATCAGGGCTAGGAGTCTACATCATTCGCTTGCAATCGCTTCAAATAATGGTGACCCGGAGAAAATCAAGGAGATAATTGCGGCATTGTTCATTAACAATGTCGAAGAAGCGAAAAGAGATACTCCAGTTAAAAAAACGGAAACTTCAAAGGATGCAGGGCCAGAGCCATTTAAGCCGTCAAATCAACCGGCTAAAAAGCCGTTGCAAGTTTCATTAACCAAAAAGACTGTCGTGAAGCCTACAATACAACCGAAAAAGCCGAATAACATAGCGGCGGCTAATGCGAATAGCAAACCTAAGTCAATGCCAGAACCGTTTAAACACTTGAAGTATGCAAAATCGGTCAACAGACCAAATAGAAAACCATTTGAACATATACAAGGGAGCAAATAAATGAACAAAGTTGATATTATCAATGGATACAGCTATCAAGGATATACAATTTATAAGGTGAAGCCCGCCGGATATATTAACTTCGGGAGACGAGCAGACTTTTTCGCCTTTGATTATGAAAATCTTGCAGATAACTGGTGCATTAGCAAACAGTTATTAGATACTCTTGCTTCTTATGATCTGAAATTCGGTCAGGGTATGCATGAGCATATCAAGGAAACCAAGTCGGGGCCGGAAAGAATAACACTAATCTCTACTGACGTTGTACCGGACTTACTCTTGAAGTTACGCGATTCAGGAAAGGCAGAAGTTCTTGACATTGCAGGAGAACTCCAAGTAATCAATAAAATGATTCATGTTGTAGTTGATCTGTAAAGAAGGTGTGGACAATTGATAAAAAACAATCTAACATTAGACCATTTTTCCAATAAGTTGCTAAAGTTAATGGCTATTGAGCGCAATGAATCCCGTTCTGCTGTAGTTCGTGAATTAATCAGAGAAAAGGCATTCGCTAATGAAGGTACTATAAGAGAATATGCAGAATTAATTATGAAGGACTTGGGATAACCGAAGTCCTTTTTAACTAATTCCGAACCGATGGATAAACGACATATATGTTTTCGTTCAGGCTTGTGCAAGAGAAAAACCAACAATATTGATAATGATAATCGATATCACCATTCGACATATCGTAAAGGCACAAATACATTTATTTGTGTGCTAATACCCATCAAGATGATCTTAATTCAATCAAAAGATGCAAAAAACCCAAGGGTGCTTCCCTTGGGCTTCGACCGGTGCTTCCGGATTTGATAATGTAATAATATAGGAGATTTCATTGAATGTCAATAAGTTTATTATGCTACCTGTGGTATGGGTTTCTGTCAATAATTGCAGCTTGAATTTTTTCTTTAAGGAATTTTTTTAGATCACCTTTATCTTCAAACATTGAAATTATTTCTTGAAGGTCACACAAGACGATTACAACTTTATCTAAAGCTTGTTTACAAGTGGTGATAACGGGGTCAGTGAATCCACTTACAGAAATAAATAAACCTCTTGCTTGTCCGCGTGTAAATATTCTAACCAAATGTTTGCCAATTTCATCAGGCCCAACTGCTTGCCCCCACCATTTCATTTCAACAAGATAATAATCGCCGTCTAATTCAATTACTCCGTCAATTTGTTCAACGATACCCTCTTTGCTGTCCCCTGTAAGAGTAAATGATTCTTTAACAAGTATACCGAATGAATTAAATAGTCTATTTAAAACATCTTCAAATAATTTACCTCTTTTATGAGGGTCTTTCATAAAAAAGAGTGTACTTATCTCGTCTTTAAATAATTCCTTTGCACGAGCTAATTTTTGTGATTCTTCAATTCTTTTTAAATATTCTTCCCTGTTCTTCAGTTCTACTTTTTCTTTCTCTTGTTTCATGCGGGTAAAAGAATCTTTTACGTTAACGATTTGCCTTACTTCATGTACAAGACCTTTTGCTTTTAAACGATCTGAATCCCAACAGGCCTCAAAACTTTCAAATTCAATAACTCTCTTTAGCACTTCACGCCTTTCCCGAAGAGTGACTTCTCCTAATTCGTTTAATCTACTTAAGACATTGCGGACAATCTCATATTTATTTATGGATTCCCGGTTGAACTGTACTGCATTTGCCATATCTCTTAGGATTGATTCACTTACTCCTGCACCTCTAAAGAAAACAATTATGTCTTTTTTTGATCGATTCAATATTGGAATCGTATCAACTAACAAATTCAGTAGCTCTGGCGGATAATGATAAATTATATTCATGGTCACACCCTAGTATAATAATATTTTGAAATTCTAGTTCTTTTTTACTAGAAACATCTGTAAAAAATAGTTCATTTCAATTATACTATTGTCTGAAACTATATCCAATGTTACCATATTTTTTTACTTGGAGGGACAAAAATGTCGGAACAAGATAAAGTTAAATCTGGATACTGGTCGATTGCAACACAGAAACATCTAAAAGCGTTCACAACAGACAGTTCAAACTTAGATGAATTTGACAGATTAAATACTGCTGGAAAAGCCGGAAGATTGTTAGGTGTTATCAGAGGTAACAAAGAAATAGATAATATTAAGAAATTAGAGAAAATGGCCAACTCTGTAAACATATCACCGAGGGAGCTTCACAAGATCGTGCTTCCAATGCTTGAAGAAGCGTCTGAAAGCCAAGTTGAACTAATAAGAAGTAACACTGGGGATATAACTGGAGTTGCAGAATATGTATTTACTAACCATGAAGTATTAGGTATTACTGGGCAGGTTTTTGAAATATCTAATCCGTCAACAATAGAAAGAGTTACTGTAGAAACAATGGATGCTACAAAAAAGATTCCATACCTACAAAGTGAGCTTGTTCAATTGCTAGAAAATCAAGGGTATAATGAAAATGATGTGAATTTGGCTTTTACATTACAAACTCAATTTAAACTTATCCAAATGTTAAACAAAACGAAAAGTCATGAAGCGATCATAAGTAATGAATATGTGTGGGGGCCAAACCATAAAAAAATAGCCATGGCAATATCGAGCTTAGACTTTGGGAGAAAGCAGAGTTTAAAAGAAGTGATCGAGATTATTCAAAAAGCTCAAGGACACCCCCTTGAGAAGTTACCTCCAATTGACAATGATTTACTAACAATTGCAAAAAAGACTGGAATGATAAACCCAATTACCATCTTGTCCAGCAGAGGAATACAGAAAGATTTTGGTTTCAGTTCCGACCTAATTAGCTCGGCGGGGTATGATGATGATATTCTTGATGATGTAAAACTTTTGCTTGCTTCAATTAGATTCGGAGAAAATTACACCCTATACTCGACGATAGATCAAACAGAAAAGTTCCTTAGCTACCTTATCCGAAACGGGAAGATTGGCCCACATCCCGCAAATGAAACGGACTATACATTATTGGAAAAAAAGGGAATTGTTAAAGTGACACACGGTTCCCGTTATAATTACTACCGTAATAGAACAGAAAGTGGCTATTTCTTAGAACTTATTCGTAAAGACGTAGCAGAAGCAGCATTGAATATAATTAAAAGTCCAGATTACCGGATTGATAACGAAAGAGATGTTACGGATTATACAACAGTATCAGATACAGGTTCATTTATTACTGCTGAAGAAACAAGAATAAAGCTAGGGGAGTCACCCGAACACTTGAAAGAGGCAGAAGAACATTTTAACAGAGTATTGAGAGGCGAACTTTTATAAAAGGATGGGGGCTTTTACATGGAGGAAAAGAAAAATGAATCGGAAGAAAGAGAAGTTGATGTTAATCCATCAAACGTTGATAGTGAAAGTAAAAAAGAACAGATGGATACCATTGTATCCGATCACCTAATTCCACCATTGGTAGTGCCAGAAATTCCAATAGCGAAAATGCCTGCGGAAATAAATGATTCTCAGAACGTTCAGATAGATAACTATTCGTCAGACTCAATTGGAAGCGAAGCTAGTAGAATAAAACCAACGACATATGACTCAAAGCTTCCGTTACCTAGAGAGCAAAGCGGGTCTAGCAGAAGACAAACACTAAATAAACAGGTTGAGTTATTTGAGGACGATAAATTTGGCCGCGCTACATCAAGAGACAGTAAAAGTAGAACTTCACGAATCGCTGATGGTGATTTACTAGAGTACAGAATGAAACGGCTAATATTCTATATGGGCTACTACCCAAAGATTGGAGTTTTGTTAAAGACGTCACAGGATGAATCAGCAGATGTAATTACCGATTTAGATGTGTTCGGGACTTACATCCATAAAGACTTCTCAAGTAAAACAGTTTGGGCAGATTGCAAATCTGGACAAGCTCGCCCTCATGATAGGATAACATGGATTAAAGGTGTTATGACTTCGATTCAAGCCAATGATGTAATATTTGTTAAGAGCGGGGTAAGACAAACAACAAAGCAGTATGCTCGGAGAGCAGGAATACAGATACTCGATACCAGAATAATAGACAAATTGGAACATGACTATGGAATAAGATCAACTGACTGGCGAGGTTCTTGGAATTATCACGTTCAACTAAATAAAAAAAATATTTTTTCGAGAATCAGCGTTCCAACAAATGAGGTATATAAAAAGATAAGCACTTTTATTAGTAGTGATTATTGGGTTTTAGATAATTTTTCAAGGGCTAAGAAGACAATTACAGCACTACGAGACTTGTCTTCATATTCAACGTTGGCTTTTGAAGAAGAACAACAAAAAGCCATTAGATGGGCGGTATATGAGTTAATTTGTTTATTTACAATGTCCATTCTAAATATAACTAAAGAAATATATTATTTTTCTGACGAAGAAAAACGTGAGACAATTTATGAGGGGTTGATTTCAAGTGAAATTCCACTCAAGAAAAGAACTGAAATTGTCGATGCATCGTTTAAAATTGCATACAATTTAGTAAAACAACAATTCCCTGAATTTAATCCACCAGCCAACAAACAAAGCGTTAATTTAACCCCGCCGAGTTATTTTGAGGCTTTTAATGATCTGCTTTCAAGAATTATTAACAGCCCACATGACTACTATGATATTTTAAGATTTCTCGATTTTGTTCTCTCTGAATATGATCTACAGGGTAAAAAAGTCGATGAAAAGGAATTAAATCAAATGTTCACTAATACCAGAGGGAATACTCATAGTGCAAAAACAATATTACATTTTATTCATCAGGTTACAGGGATGCCTAGAGAAATATTCTGCTTATTGAATTGATGGAGATGTTCTTCCATCAATTTTTTTGCAGCCAGTTTAATAACTACAAAAGACAATTACATAAAAATGCCCCCCGATTTTTTCCGGGAAGCCCTTTTTATAGCATTATCGGAAGTTAAATTTCAAGTTTTTGATACCCCTCTCCCTTTGAAAAACGCTTTAGTTGAGTGAAGTGCCCCTTGAAAAGTCGAGGTTTTGTATGTGGTGCTGCCTCTTATAGATTATTGATGCCTTTCGGCTGCTCCGATGAAAACCCGCCTACCCCCTCTAGGCTCAATTGTGGAAGGCTAAAAGAAAGGGCAGACAATATTAAAGCATAATTTGTTTTTGGCAGCGGAAAAGAAAAAAGTAATCCGTTAATTCAAAGCCTAGACCACAAGCTTATTTTGTATTTAGACCACTAGACAAACTGAATTGAACACTATATTATTGGAACCGGAATACTCAAGTAGTTAGTGTGTATTGTTCAAAAATCCAGTGATAAACCTTGATTTTCCCTAGTGTTTATGCTACATTATTCCTCGTCACTTCATGCGGGTGTAGTTCAATGGCAGAACGCCAGCTTCCCAAGCTTGAGGCGAGGGTTCGATTCCCTTCACCCGCTCCATCGATTTGACCCAGTAGCTCAGCTGGATAGAGCAACGGTCTTCTAAGCCGTTGGTCGGGGGTTCGAATCCCTCCTGGGTCGCCAGTTGTTCATTCGACTCCGCATACGCAGCGCATCCCGCCAGTACCGGGAACGCCGACGATAAGGGAAAAACCGGAACCTCCGCAGCTTGCGGAACGTTCCGGTTTTATTTTTGTGACGGAAATTACGGATTTTCGTTCTGTGTGCTGTCGGCGAACATTTCGCCGGCAGAGACGGTTTCATCGATCCAAATCGAGCCGGTTACTATTGTGAGTGCCGCCGCAACTTCCTCGGAAAGCGGAGTTTCGAACAAAGGCGTTGCAAAAATCTGGAACAGCCAAGGTACCATGTGCGGATTGGAAAACCGGTATTCGACCTCATACCGGGTAACGTTAGCGCTAGGGTCGATAATGAATTCGAGCGTATCTGTGTTGTTTGGCGGAATGTTGAAAGCGAATTGCTGCAGCGCCGTTTTCGGTCCGTCAGGAGACGAAGTATTCCAAACGATGATGCGGTAGTTCTGCGTGTCGGTCGTCCGGTTGTTGACAGTCATGCGCAAAAATGCGGGTGTGTTCGCCGTTTTGACGATCGAGCCTGTTGAAAATACCCATACGGCCATTCGGCACGCCTCCTTTCTTGGATGATGATTTATCATATTCTTCTAAAATCATTCGGCAAGGGTACTAATCTATCAATGAATTCCTCATTTTTTGCTAGGTTGGACAAACAGACGTTTGCAGACGGACAAGAAGGCTGGCGGCCCTGCGATTTTTGCATTTTGCCGCCTTACGCGATACGATCTAACGATAAGATGCTGAAGCCAACAGGCTGGAAAAACAGGTGATGCCATGGGAGAGTCCAAAGATAATGTCGTGCTGTTTCCGAAATCGATCGAGTTTTACCAGGAAGAGCTGACGCGTTTGCTGGAGAGCGACCGGTTCGCCGAGGCGGCCGAGACGCTGCGCTTTTTGCTGGCCTGCGACAACGGCGATGCCGCAACTGCGGAGGAATGGCGCATGCTGCTGGAATGGCTGGAGACGCATATGGCAGCAAACCCTGCAGCGGCCGCGCTTCCGGAGGCGGAAGACGAAGAAGAAGCGGAGGCCGATTTGCTTCGCGCGCATGTCGCGGCGAAGCGGGAGGCGGACGCGGCATACGAAGAGCGGCTGCTCCAGATGCTGCTCGCTCCGGAATCGCCACCCGCCCGTCAGCAGCAGGCGCTGGAACAGTTGGCCGCGCTGGGCGAAAGGCGAGTTGTCCCGGCCGTAGCGGACTGGCTTGCAGGCAAGGAGCACAACCCGCTGCTGCAATTCGCCGCGCTGCAGTCGCTTCGCCGGCTCGGCATGACCGGGGAATGCGTGCTGGTCAGGAGCGGCAAGCCGATTGCCGTCGATGTCGGCAACGTTCCGCTGGGGCTGGCGCAATTTCCCGAGCCGTTCGTCGACGTGCTCCGCCGGGTCCAGTCCGTGCTGGAACGGCTGGATCCGACGCTGGCCTCGTTTGCCGAACGGCTGTGGGAGGAATACGGCACCTATCTATATGGAAGCGAAGAGTATGCGGCGCTGACACTTTTGGACGAGGAAGGGCGAGCCGCATGGGCGGGAGCACTTCATCTGGCGCTCGAAGGCACGATCGGGGGCATTCGCCGGCCCGACCAGATTGCCGAGCTTTACGGTGTCGGCGATGCGACGTTCGAACGCATGCGCGCCGCGGTCAAGTCGCTTCGCACCTTTCTGGCAGCCGTGCAGCCGCTTGGCGGCGAATAACGGGCAAGCAGCCGTCGCCGATTTCCCGCTGCGCAGTCGCCTTGAAATGAAAATCGTTTGTGATATAATGAAATGGTTATCATGGCGAGGACCGTGCTTTTGGCCGGTTTCTTCGCGTACGTGATCAAGAAACCAGGCAACTTTTTTGGAGGGGAAGGCATAAAATGAAAGCAAGCTGGGAAAAAATAGAGAAGAACCAAGGGGTTCTGACGGTCGAGGTGGAAGCCGAGCAGGTCGCTTCCGCTTTGGACAAGGCATTCAAGAAAATCGCTGCCAAAATCAACGTACCGGGTTTCCGCAAAGGAAAAGTGCCGCGCGGCATTTTCGAAGCGAAATTCGGCGTCGAAAGTTTGTATCAGGACGCGCTCGACATTTTGCTGCCGGAAGCTTATATGCAGGCCGTCAAGGAAACCGGCATCGAGCCGGTTGACCGTCCGGAAGTGGACGTCCAGCAAATCGCCAAAGGCCAGGAACTGAAATTTTCCGCCAAGGTGGTCGTCAAGCCGGAAGTAACGCTCGGGGAGTACAAAGGCATCGAAGTGCCGGCCGCAAGCGACGAAGTGACGGAAGAGGAAGTCGAAGCGGAACTGAAACAAATGCAGCAGCGTCACGCGGAGCTTGTCGTTGTCGAAGAAGGTGCAGCCGAGAATGGCGACTTGACCGTGATCGACTTTGAAGGCTTCCTGGACGGCGTGCCGTTCGACGGCGGCAAGGGCGAAAACCATTCGCTCGAACTCGGATCGGGCAGCTTCATCCCGGGCTTCGAAGAGCAAGTGGTCGGCATGGCGAAAGGCGAAGACAAGGACCTGACCGTCACGTTCCCGGAGCAGTACCAGGCGGAAGAACTGCAAGGCAAGGAAGTCGTGTTCAAGGTCCACCTGCACGAGATCAAACGCAAGAACCTGCCTGCGCTTGACGACGAGTTCGCGCTTGACGTCAGCGAGTTCGAAACGCTGGAAGAATACAAGCAGGACATCGCCAAACGGCTGACGGAACGCAAGGCGCAAGCGAACAAGCGCGAGCGCGAAGGGGCCGCTATCGACAAAGCGGCGGAAGCGGCTACGATCGATATTCCGGAAGCGATGATCGCCACGGAAGTGGAATCCATGCTGGAGGAATTCGGCAACCGGCTGAAAATGCAAGGCATCGATATGCCGACGTATTTCCGCATCACCGGCCAAACCGAGGACCAACTGAAAGCGCAAATGAGCGACGACGCTTCGAAGCGCGTCCGCAACAACCTGGTGCTCGAAGCGATCTCCAAGGCCGAGGGCATCGAAGCGACCGACGAGGACGTGAACGCCGAACTCGAACAAATGGCGAACACGTACCAACGCACCGTAGAGGATGTCCGCAATATTTTGACAGCCAACGGCAGCCTCGAGAACATGAAGCACGATTTGGCCATTCGCAAGACGGTCGACTTTCTGCTCGAGCATAGCACTGTGGCCGCGGCGGAAGCATAAACATATACGAACCGGGAAGGCACGTCGCGAACGTGCCTTTCTTTGCCCATACCCGCGCGAATGGAATGAAGGCCGGTTCATATGACATCGCTTCTCAAACGTGATAAAATAAGAGGAAGCGGGTGGAAACCCGTATTCTTCAGGATGAATTCGGCAAGTCGAATGCGGTAAGCGGCTTGTTTGGATATCCGTTAACGGAAAGAGGGGTTGGCTGTATGAGTCTTATACCGATGGTAGTGGAGCAGGAAGCGCGGGGGGAACGATCGTACGATATTTACTCCCGTCTGCTCAAAGATCGCATCATCTTTATCGGGAGCGCGATCGACGATGACGTGGCCAACTTGGTGATCGCCCAGCTGTTGTTTTTATCCGCGCAGGATGCGGAGAAAGATATTCACCTCTACATCAACTCGCCCGGTGGATCGGTTACCGCAGGAATGGGCATCTTTGATACGATGCAGTTCATCAAGCCGGACGTTTCGACGATTTGCGTCGGCATGGCGGCAAGCATGGGTTCGCTCCTGCTGACGGCAGGCGCCAAAGGCAAGCGCTACGCGCTGCCGAACAGCGAAGTGATGATTCACCAGCCGCTTGGCGGGGTAAGAGGTCAGGCAACGGACATCAAGATCCATGCCGACTGGATCATCAAGACGAAGCAGAAGCTGAACCAAATATATGTGGAACGGACCGGACAACCGCTGGAGAAGATAGAGCGGGATACGGACCGCGACAATTTCATGAGCGCCGAAGAAGCGCTTGCGTACGGGCTGATCGATAAGGTGATCTCCCGCAACGAGCTGACTTGAGGGGTGATTCCATGTTCAAATTCAACGAGGAAAAAGGCCAACTGAAATGTTCCTTCTGCGGCAAATCGCAGGATCAGGTGCGCAAGCTCGTCGCGGGCCCCGGCGTCTACATTTGCGACGAGTGCATCGAGCTGTGCACCGAAATCGTCGAGGAAGAGCTCGGCCATGACGAAGAACTGGATCTCAAGGATGTGCCGAAGCCGAAGGACATTCGCGCCATTCTCGACCAGTATGTCATCGGGCAGGACCAGGCGAAGAAGTCGCTGTCCGTCGCCGTGTACAACCACTACAAGCGGATCAATTCGCAGAGCAAGATCGAAGACGTCGAACTGCAGAAGAGCAACATTCTCCTGCTCGGTCCTACGGGCAGCGGCAAGACGCTCCTGGCGCAGACGCTCGCCAAAATCCTGAACGTACCGTTCGCCATCGCCGATGCCACTTCGCTTACCGAGGCGGGTTATGTCGGCGAGGACGTTGAGAATATACTGCTCAAGCTGATCCAGGCGGCTGACTACGATGTGGAGAAGGCCGAACGCGGCATCATTTACATCGACGAAATCGACAAAGTCGCCCGCAAGTCGGAGAATCCGTCGATCACGCGCGACGTTTCCGGCGAAGGCGTGCAGCAGGCGCTGCTCAAAATTTTGGAAGGCACGGTGGCGTCCGTTCCTCCGCAAGGCGGAAGGAAACATCCGCACCAGGAGTTCATCCAGATCGATACGACGAACATCTTGTTCGTGTGCGGCGGCGCATTCGACGGCCTTGAATCGATCATCAAGCGCCGGATCGGCAAGAAAGTGATCGGCTTCGCCGCGGACGGCGGCAAAACCGACCTGAAACCGGGCGAATACTTGTCGATGGTGCTGCCGGAAGATTTGCTCAAATTCGGGCTCATTCCCGAGTTTGTCGGTCGTCTGCCGGTCATCTCGACATTGGAGCCGCTGGATGAAGCGGCGCTTATGCGCATCTTGTCCGAGCCGAAGAACGCGCTCGTCAAACAATACCAGAAGCTGCTGGAAATGGACAATGTCACGCTCGAGTTTCAGGCCGACGCGCTCGAAGCGATTGCCAAGGAAGCGATCAAGCGCAATACCGGCGCTCGCGGCCTGCGTGCGATCATCGAAGCGGTCATGCTCGACGTCATGTTCGAAGTTCCGTCCCGTACGGATGTTTCGACATGCCTCGTGACCAAAGAAACGATCCAGCAAAAGGTTACGCCGCTGCTGAACTTGAAGGAAGGCGGCAAGGATGCCGCCGCCGGCACCGCCAAGAAGAAGGAAGAGAGCGCATAACGGAGCCGTTATCCCGTTAACGCCGACTAATCGCAACCGATCAGCCTCCAGTTCGTACAGCCGCATGCAAACGGCCGGACTGGAGGATGTTTGGTGTCAGGGGAGAGAACAGAGTATGTTCCACCGCACGCAAACCATTCCCGTCCGAGTTGGCGATGTGACGATCGGCGGCAGCAACGAAGTCATCATCCAGAGCATGTGCACCACCAAAACTGCCGACGTGAAGGCGACCGTCGCCGAAATTCACCGGCTGGAGGAAGCAGGCTGCCAGATAGTCCGCGTGACGGTCAACAACAAGGAAGCGGCCGATGCGATCAAGGAAATCAAGCGGCAAATCCGCATTCCGCTCGTGGCGGACATTCATTTCGACCACAGGCTGGCGCTGACCGCAATTGCGAACGGCATCGACAAGGTCCGGATCAATCCCGGCAACATCGGCAAACGCGACAAGGTCGAAGCGGTCGTTCGCGCCTGCAAGGAGCGCGGCATCCCGATCCGTATCGGCGTAAATGCAGGTTCGCTGGAGAAGCATTTGCTGGACAAGTACGGGTATCCGACGCCGGAAGCGATGGTGGAAAGCGCCTTGTTCCACATCGGCATCTTGGAAGAGCTCGATTTCCGCGACATTATCGTTTCGCTTAAGGCTTCCGACGTGCCGATGGCGATCGCCGCTTACTCCCAGGCAGCGGAACGATTCAACTATCCGCTGCACCTCGGCATTACGGAGTCCGGCACGTTGTTCTCCGGCACGATCAAGAGCTCGGCCGGTCTTGGCGCGCTGCTGGCGATGGGCATCGGCTCGACGGTGCGCATTTCGCTCAGCGCCGATCCGGTGGAGGAAGTGAAGGCGGCGCGCGAGCTGCTGAAGGCGTTCGGCCTGATCAGCAACGCTGCAACGCTTATTTCCTGTCCGACCTGCGGGCGGCTGGACATCGACTTGTTCTCCATCGCCAACGAAGTGGAGGCTTATATTTCCACGATCAAAGTGCCGCTCAAAGTGTCGGTGCTCGGTTGCGCCGTCAACGGCCCAGGCGAAGCGCGCGAGGCGGATATCGGCATTGCCGGCGCCCGCGGCGAAGGCATGCTGTTCCGCTACGGCGAGATGGTGCGCAAAGTGCCCGAAGCCGAACTGCTCAGCGAGCTGAAGAAAGAAATCGACGTGATTGTCCGCGAGTACGAACGTACCGGTTTGATTCCGGGACGCAAGCATGCCTGATTCATTAGCCGTTATATTCCGGCCCCCGTCCGCTCGTCAACGAGCGAAACGGGGGCCGATTCGTTGAACCGCGAGGGGTGAATAATTCCAGCGCAGGTGACGCATACCAAGGGAAGTCGCGACAATCGTTCCCGGATCCGGGAACGGCGGCGAACGAACAGCGGAGGAGCGGCACCAGATGAAGGATGACGGGAACGGGACTTTGTTGCCTGCAAGAAGCATGAAACGGATACTGACGCTGCTGTGCGTCGCTTCGGCGCTATTGCTGTTGAATGCCGGCGCAACAAGCGCGGAGCCGCTGCCGGGCGGACAACCGGAGCCGGGGCCGGCTCCCGCTCCGGCTCCGGCGGGCAAAATGGCGGCGATCGTCATCGACGACTTCGGCAACAATTTGGCCGGCACCGAGCAGATGATGGCGCTGCCGCAGCCGATCACCACGGCGATCATGCCGTTCTTGCCGACAACGCATCGCGATGCCGAATGGTCGCACAAGGCCGGGCATGAAGTGATCGTGCACTTGCCGATGGAGCCGAAGCAAGGGCGCAAGGAATGGCTCGGCCCGGGCGCCATTACGACGGCGCTGTCTGACGACGAAATTCGCAAGCGAGTCGGCGCCGCGATCGACGACGTGCCTTATGCGGTGGGCATCAACAATCACATGGGCTCGCGCGCGACAGGGGACAAGCGGGTGATGACGATCGTGCTGGAAGTGTGCAAGGAACGCGGCCTGTTCTTCCTCGACAGCCGGACGAATTACCGCAGCGTGGTGCCGGAAGTGTCTTCGGCGGTTGGGCTGCATACGCTGGCGAACCAGATGTTCCTCGACGATATCGTCACCCACCGGCACGTGTCCGGACAGATGGAGAAGCTGCGCAAGCTGATGGAAGAGCAGGACCGGGGCATCGCCATCGGCCACGTCGGCAATCCGGGGAAAATTACTTCCGCCGTGCTCAAACAAACGATGCCCGAACTGGGCAAACAGTTTCGCTTTGTCCGGCTGAGCGAAATGCTTGCTGCAGATCGGGCTAAGGGTAGCTGACCCCGTCGGGGCTCGTCGCCCGCAGATGCAAATAATGATGAATGCCGGTTGCGATAGCGCCGGCAATTTCTTTTTGTCCATGTGCGGTCGTCAGCCGCTTGCGGTCGTCTCTGTTCGAGATGAAGCCCATCTCGACGATGATGGCGGTGCATGGCGCATGTTTGAGCAAATAAAACGTTTTGCCCGAGCGCGGCTGCTCGGCGCTGCCGTACAGCTCATTCAGCGAGCTCTGAATCACGCGCGCGAACACGACGCTGTTGTAATTGCCTTGGTGGAGCACTAGCGGCCCGGATTCGTCCGCGTGTTTGGACCAATTGACATGCAGGCTGACGAGCACGACCGGCCGCAGCGAATCGGCGACGTGCTTGCGCTGCGCCAAGTCGCGCAAATGCCGGGAGCGGCTGCGCATCCAGCGGTTGTCGTCGCTCAGCGCATAATCGCCGGTTCGGTCGAGCGCGGCGGAAATTCCTTTTTTGCGCAATAACTGATACACCCGTTCGGCGATTTGCAAATTTATTTGCTTCTCCAGTATGTCGCCATACGTCGTGCCTCCGTCGATGCCGCCGTGACCGGCATCGATCAGCACGTCGGCATAAGGCATGGCCGGCTGTACCGGCGGCCTTGCGGACGAAGCCGCCGCCGGCGCTCCTTGCAGCAAGAGCAGGCAGCCAACCAACCATCCCATGCGTCTCCATTTGCTCGCTTTTGCCAATTCAATCCCCTCCGGTTGACGCCGATCGTCGCTGCCATCATGATTCTTTCGTTAGCGTATGCCGTTTGCCGTTCGCCATACGAGTGTATGATTGCCAGTCGGACCACCCCATTATTTTGCCTGGCGCGGTTATCATTGCCGGAGCGGGGCAATACTAGTACATAGCCGTCTTACGGACAGATTACCCGAATGGGAGGTAGAAAAGATGAGTTTGAGCGTTGTTTTGATGCTGGTGCAAGTGTTTTTTGCGATTGTGATCGGGTTGTATTTCTGGAATTTGCTGCGCAACCAGCAAACGAACAAAAGCGCCGTCGACCGCGAATCGAAGAAGGAACTGGAGAAGCTGCGCAAGCTCCGCTCCGTTTCGTTGACAAAACCGCTGGCGGAGAAGACGCGACCGTCGTCGCTGCAGGACATCGTCGGGCAAAAGGAAGGGCTGCGCGCGCTGAAAGCGGCGCTGTGCGGGCCGAATCCGCAGCATGTGATCATTTACGGACCGCCCGGTGTCGGCAAAACGGCAGCGGCGCGCGTCATCCTTGAAGAAGCGAAAAAGAACGCGGCATCGCCGTTTCGTTCGGACGCCAAATTCACCGAAATCGACGCGACAACCGCCCGTTTCGACGAGCGCGGCATCGCCGACCCGCTGATCGGTTCGGTGCACGACCCGATCTATCAAGGCGCGGGCGCGATGGGCGTCGCCGGCATTCCGCAGCCGAAACCGGGAGCCGTCACCAAGGCGCACGGCGGCGTGCTGTTCATCGACGAAATCGGCGAACTGCATCCGGTGCAAATGAACAAGCTGCTGAAGGTGCTCGAGGACCGCAAAGTGTTTCTCGAAAGCGCCTATTACAATTCCGAGGATATGAACATCCCGGGGTATATTCACGATATTTTTCAGAACGGGCTTCCGGCCGATTTCCGCCTTGTTGGCGCTACGACGCGTACGCCGCAGGATATCCCGCCGGCCATCCGTTCGCGCTGCATGGAAATTTTCTTCCGCCCGCTGCTGCCGGACGAGATCGGTTCGATCGCCGCAGGTGCGATTCGCAAAATCGGTTTGCCCGACAACAAGCTCGCTGTCGAGGTCGTCAAGAAATACGCGACCAACGGCCGCGAAGCGGTCAACGTGATCCAGTTGGCGGCGGGCCTGGCGCTTAGCGACGGGCGCGACGAGATGAGCGCGGCCGATATCGAGTGGGTCGTCAACAGCAGTCAAATCCCGCCCCGGCCGGAGAAAAAAGTGCCGCCGCTGCCGCAGATCGGTTATGTTAACGGGCTTGCCGTTTACGGTCCGAACCTGGGGACGCTGCTTGAAATCGAAGTGACGTCGATCGAAGCTCCTGCCGGCAAAGGCAGCTTCACGATTACGGGCGTCGTCGACGAGGAGGAGATGGGCGGCGGGGCGCGCACGATCCGGCGCAAAAGCATGGCCCGCGGCTCGGTCGACAATGTGCTCACGGTGCTGCGCCGCTGCGGCCTGAACCCGCAGGACTTCGACCTGCACATCAATTTCCCCGGCGGCATTCCGGTGGACGGCCCTTCGGCCGGCATTTCGATGGCGGTCGCCATTGCGTCGAGCATCCGGCAAATTCCGGTCGACAACCGGCTTGCGATGACGGGCGAAGTGAGCATCCACGGCAAAATCAAACCGGTTGGCGGAGTACCGGCCAAAGTTGAGGCAGCGTTCCAGGCGGGTGCCAAGCGTGTGTTCGTTCCGGCGGAAAACTGGCAGGACTCGTTCGCGCAGCTTGCCGAAGGCGAAGTGATCGCCATCGAAACGATCGGGCAGGCACTCGATTTGGCGCTTGGGGTGCATGCGGCCCAAGGAACGGCGTTCGTTCCCGTACAAGGCGACGTGATGATCGCGACGCCGGGAATTGGTATTTTGAATTGAGTTTTGTTAAAATGGGAGCACAGCGACGCATACAACGGATGGAGGTGCGAGGGCGATGGGTCCAACAAAATCGAAAGTACGCCGCTTGCCGCTGCTGCCTTTACGTGGGTTGTTGGTGTATCCGAGCATGGTGCTGCATCTGGACGTAGGCCGGGAGAAGTCGGTCCGCGCGCTGGAGCGGGCGATGGTCGACGACAGTCTCATCCTGCTGTGCTCCCAATCGGAAGTCAACATCGAAGAACCGGCCAAGGAAGACATTTACCGCGTCGGCACAATCGCCAAAGTGAGGCAAATGCTCAAGCTTCCGAACGGTACGATCCGCGTGCTTGTGGAAGGAACCGTTCGTGCGGAAGTGGTCGATTTTCTCGCCAACGACGATTATTATGAAGTAACGGTCAAAGAACTGCACGAGGAAGGAGCGGCCGATCCGGAGATCGATGCGCTCATGCGCACCGTCCTCAGTCAGTTCGAGCACTATATCAATTTATCGAAAAAAGTGACGCCGGAGACGCTTGCCGCGGTATCCGATATCGACGAGCCCGGCCGGCTCGCCGATGTGATCTGCAGCCATCTGTCGCTGAAGATCAAAGATAAGCAGGACATTCTCGAAACGATTGACGTGCGCGCGCGCCTGGAGAAGCTGCTCGACATTCTCGGCAACGAACGCGAAGTATTGGAGCTGGAGCGCAAGATCAGCCAGCGGGTCAAGAAGCAGATGGAGAAGACGCAGAAGGAATACTACCTGCGCGAGCAGATGAAGGCGATCCAGAAGGAGCTTGGGGAGAAGGAAGGCCGCGCCGGCGAAATCGAGGAACTGAGGAGCCAGCTTCAGGAAGCGGGAGTGCCCGAGAAGGTGCACGAGAAGGTCGAGAAGGAAATCGACCGTCTGGAGAAAATGCCCGCTTCATCCGCCGAAGGCGGCGTCATCCGCAATTATATCGATTGGCTGCTTGCCCTTCCATGGTCGAAGAAAACGGAGGACGATCTCGATATCGCCCGAGCCGAACAAATTTTGAATGAAGACCATTACGGCTTGGAGAAACCGAAGGAACGCGTGCTCGAATATCTAGCCGTGCAGAAGCTGGTGCAGAAGCTGAAAGGGCCGATCCTTTGCCTCGTCGGCCCGCCGGGCGTCGGCAAAACGTCGATCGCCCGTTCGATCGCCCGCTCGCTGGGACGCCAATTTATTCGCATTTCGCTGGGCGGCGTCCGGGACGAAGCGGAAATTCGCGGCCATCGCCGCACGTACGTCGGCGCGATGCCGGGTCGGGTCATTCAGGGAATGAAGACGGCCGGTACGGCAAATCCGGTATTTCTGCTCGACGAAATCGACAAGATGGCAATGGACTTCCGCGGCGATCCGGCTTCGGCGCTGCTTGAGGTGCTTGATCCGGAGCAGAACAACACGTTCAGCGACCATTTCATCGAACTTCCTTTCGATCTTTCCAATGTCATGTTCATTACGACGGCGAATGCCGCGCACAATATACCAAGGCCGCTGCTCGACCGGATGGAGATGCTCTATATCCCCGGCTATACCGAAATCGAGAAGCTGCACATCGCTACGAACTATTTGCTGCCGAAGCAGAAGCGCGATCATGGCTTGTTGCCGGAGCAGCTGCAAGTCGATCAGGAAGCGTTGATGAAAGTGATCCGCGAATATACGCGGGAAGCCGGCGTGCGCAACCTGGAGCAGCAGCTCGCCAGCCTGTGCCGCAAGACGGCCAAGGAAATTGTCGCCGATAGCGACAAGTCGGTGACGATTGCGGAAGGCAACGTCAAGGATTACCTTGGCCCGGGCAAATTCCGCTACGGCATGGCCGAGTTGGAAGATCAGATAGGTGCCGTCACGGGGCTCGCCTGGACGGAAGTCGGCGGCGATACGCTGGTAATCGAAGTGACCGTGCTGCCGGGTGCAGGCAAGCTGACGCTGACGGGCAAACTCGGCGACGTGATGAAGGAATCGGCGCAAGCCGCGTTCAGCTATACGAGATCGAAGGCGGCGGAGTTCAACATCGCGCCCGATTTCCACGAGAAGAACGACATTCACGTGCATATTCCGGAAGGCGCCATTCCGAAGGACGGCCCGTCGGCCGGCATTACGATGGCGACGGCGCTGATCTCGGCGCTGACGAACATTCCGGTTTCCCGTCACGTGGCCATGACCGGGGAAATTACGCTGCGCGGCCGCGTGCTGCCGATCGGCGGGCTGAAGGAGAAGACGCTGGCCGCGCATCGCGCCGGCATCCGCACCGTACTGCTGCCCAAGGACAACGAAAAGGACATCCAGGAAATACCGGAGAGCGTACGCAGCGACATGACGTTCATCCCGGTCGGTCATATGGATCAAGTGCTGGAGCATGCATTGGTCAATCCGGCGCATGTTCATTAGAAAGGATTTCTATTTAATATGAAAGTCAATCAGGCCGAATTCATTATCAGCGCGGTCGGCCCCGCGCAATACCCGACGGACGCTCTGCCGGAGATCGCGCTGGCAGGGCGCTCCAACGTCGGGAAGTCGTCGCTGATCAACCGTTTGATCAACCGCCGCAATCTGGCGCGCACCAGCTCGCAGCCGGGCAAAACGCAAACGCTGAACTACTACCGCATTAACGACGACTTGTATTTCGTCGATTTGCCCGGCTACGGGTATGCCCGCGTCTCCAAGTCGATGCGCGAGCAGTGGGGGAAGTTCATCGAATCGTATTTGCTGAACCGCGAGGAATTGAAGCTGATCGTGCAGTTGGTCGACATTCGTCATGCCCCGTCCAAGGACGATCAGGCGATGTACGAGTGGATCAAGCATTTGGACCGGCCGGTTTGCGTCGTCGCCACCAAGGCGGACAAAGTACCGAAAGGCAAATGGCAGAAGCATGTCAAAGTAATCAAAGAGACGCTTGGCTTCGATTCGAACGATCATTTCGTGCTGTTTTCGTCCGAAACGGGAATGGGGAAAGACGAGCTGTGGGGTATTCTGTCGCAGCATATCGGCCTTCACGGGAAGACGGAAACAGGCGAAATCGTGGAGCAATAATAAGGTTATCTTCATTTTCTCGCGACTTATACGGCCTTTTTCCCGGAATTTGGCCGAATCCTCAGAAAAACACGGCAGGAATATTGCTCCGTCGTGTAGTATAATATGTAATGTAGAGGGTTCAAAATTAAGAATCGAGGGATTTTTATGGCACAAAGGTTAGCGACCGAATACGTCAAAACCTGCCTAGAATTAACGGAAGCGGAAATGTCCCATTTCATCCAACTGTTCGCGGATCATCAAGCTTCGTTGTACGTCAAAGTGTTGGAAAACGGAAGCCAGGAGATTGTGCTCTCCGACGACGCCAATACCGATGTGGTGTTATCGTTCGAGCGCAAGCACGGGAAGTATGTCTGCACCGGATCTTGCCGAATGACGAGTCTGAAGCTGGTCAATGCGATGCGCCAAGCCGTTGCATTATACAAGGGCAGCGCCACCGTCCATCGGATTTATCGCGGCTATACGATGGTGTATCAATATGAACGCGGTTCCGTCGTCCGTATTACCGAATGGAAGGGCGACGAGATGAAGCTGATTTACGAACACAAGGATACCGTCGCCGAATTGACGGAGCTTTTCAAGATGAACGAGGTGGAGCTGGAGATTACAGCCGTGCAATCGCAGATCGACGGGTTACTTGACGCGCGCAATCGAATGTCGGATGCGCCGTCGCGTATGATCGTCGATAAACGGCTGAAGCAGCTTTCGCATCGTTTGTTTGTTTTGGAGGCGTAATTCACAGAAATTTTATTTTCGGAGGAGCTGCCGGCTCCTCTTTTTGCTTTTGCCGCCGCTGGATACGCGCCTTATGGGTGAGTGCCAAAAAAAAGTATTGCATTTATCCGCCGGAGATGTTATTTTTATTTTCGTTGAAAACTTTATAGGAACCAGGATTCACTCAGGACACTTGATGTTGCGAGAGATTATTTCCCTCGAGAAGTGAATGACGTAGGTCCTAGCGGATGAAATTTCAAAAATTTTATTCCTGGGAAGGGGGAACCGAAAGATGGAATATTCAACTTTCGGAAGACATGTGGCCGTTGATACTTGGGGAGTAGATTTCGATCTGCTGAACAATGCGGAGTGGCTACAGTCGCAAATGGTGGAGGCTGCTGAAGTATGCGGCGCAACCGTGATGTCGGTGCAATCCAAGCAATTTGAGCCTCAAGGGGCGACGGTGCTCGTTTTATTGTCGGAAAGCCATCTCTCGATTCACACGTATCCTGAAAAAGGTTTTGCCGCGCTTGACTGTTACACTTGCGGAGAAACCGTGGACCCTCAATTGGCGATCGACTTCATGATCTCCGTATTGAAACCGGAACAGACGCATGCGAAGAAGCTGATTCGCGGCATGGGCGAGCTGCAGGTGGAAACGCCCGCGATGAAACAAGCCGTGCTGGCGAAATAAGCGACGACCAATAAGGACAACATAACCATGGAGCAATTTTGCTCCGTGGTTATTTTTCTTGCAGCGGCGTTTCGGGCGCGGCGAATTCGGACAAGCTGACAAACGTACATAAAATAGTCATAACTGTCCGGCGCGAATAAACGGCAACAGCGGAGCGGGTATGCTATAATGATTTTGTTTGATCGAAGCAAATCAGGACAACAGGCAGGTGACACAGGATGCACATTGTCGTCGTAGGGCTGAATTACCGATCGGCGCCGGTAGAAATTCGCGAGAAGTTCGCGTTCGAGCAAGCCCGGCTGCCGGAAGCGCTGCAGCAGCTGGGGCAGATGAAGTGCATGCTGGAAAGCGTCATTGTGAGCACTTGCAACCGTACGGAACTTTACATGGTCGTTGACCGCGAGCACGTTTGCACCCATTACATTCATGGCTTCCTGGAGCGCTGGTTCGATGTGCCGCGCGCCCAGTTCGCCAAGCATTTATATACGCACGAACGCGAGAAGGCGATGGAGCATTTGTTCCGCGTCGCTTGCGGCCTCGATTCGATGATTATCGGCGAAACGCAAATTCTCGGCCAGGTGCGGGACGCTTTCCTGCTCGCCCAGCGGGAGAAAATGACCGGCACGATGTTCAACATGCTGTTCAAGATGGCGATCACAACGGCGAAACGTGCGCATGCGGAAACGTCCGTCGGGGAAAATCCGGTATCCGTCAGCTATGCGGCTGTCGAGCTCGGACGACGCATTTTCGGCAGCTTCGAAGGCAAGACGGTACTGCTCGTCGGCGCGGGCAAAATGAGCGAATTGACTGCCAAACATCTTCATTCCGGCGGGACGAGCCGCGTGCTTGTCGCCAACCGGACGACGGCGCGGGCGGAAGAATTGGCCGGCAAGTTCGGCGGCAAGGCGATCCCTTACGAGCGGCTGCTCGAAGGAGTGGCGGAAGCGGACATCGTCATCAGCTCGACCGGCGCAACCGAGTATGTGCTGAAGAAGGAGCAGGTGGCGTCCGCCTTGCAGAAGCGCAAGTCGCGGCCGCTGTTCATGATCGACATCGCCGTGCCGCGCGATATCGAGCCCGGCATCAGCGAGCTGTCGAACGTGTTCCTGTACGATATCGACGATCTGGAGACGATCGTGGCCGGCAACCTCGAACAACGTCGCAGCGAGGCGGTCGTGATCGAAAGCATGATCGATGCCGAATTGGCTTCGTTCGCCCAGTGGGTCAAGACGCTTGGCGTCAGCCCCGTCATCCAGGCGCTGCAGGCGAAGTCGGCGTTGATCCATGAAGAAACGATGGACAGTTTGCTGAACAAGCTGCCCGATCTCGACGAACGGCAAGTGAAAGTGATTCGCAAACTGACGAAGAGCATCGTCAACCAGATGCTGCGCGATCCGATTCTGCGCATCAAGGAACTGTCCGCCGAACGCCGCGGCGACGAAGCGATCGAAATGTTTACCAAGCTGTTTGCGCTGGAAGACGCATTGGCCGAGCAGAAGGCGCTGGAAGCGCAGCTCGAGCAGACGCGCAAGCGGGTAGCGGAGCTTCGCAAACAGACGGAAGCCGCCGGCTCGGACGCCGTGGCGTTCGGCAGCCGTTCCGGCGAACTATTGGCAGGATCGTAACGATCCGGGAGGGCGCATGGAGACAAGAAATTTGTTCATGGATGCGATCCTCTATTCATATGCCCTGAGCCTGCTGTTTTATTTCTCCGATTTCGCTTATGCGAACCGGAGTGCCAAACGGGTAGGCACGGGGCTGCTTGCTTTTGTATGGGTGCTGCAAGGTGTATACTTTGCCTATGGCATGTTCCAGCGTTCGAACGGCGTGTCCGTGACGCTGTTCGAGTCGTTGTTTTTGTTTTCTTGGCTGCTGGTCACGTTGTCGCTGGTGACCCGGCGTTTTTTTCGCATCGAGATGTTCGTGTTTTTCGTCAATGTCGTCGGGTTCATCGCCGTCGTGCTGCATATGTTCAATACCGGCGACGATACGGGCGTGGCGCACCGCTGGGGCATGAGCGAAAGCCTGCTGTTCGTTCACGTGGCGCTGGCGGTTTGCAGCTACGCCGCCTTTTGCATATCGGCCATCTTCTCCGGTATGTATCTGTATCTGCACCGCAGCCTGAAAGATAAAGCGTGGTCGGCGCGCATGCAGCGGTTGCCGAGTCTGGACAAGACGGACCGTTACGCGAATGCGGCCATTCTCGCCGGGGCGCCGCTTCTGTTGATGTCACTGTCACTCGGTCTGTTCTGGGTATGGAAGCAAAGCGACATATCGCTCTTGACCGATGCCAAGGTGATCAGCTCGTTTTTTGCGCTTGGCGCTTACGTGTTTTATCTTGTGCTTCGCCAGGTGGTCAAGCTGCCGGGAAACCGGCTGGCGTTATGGAATGTGCTCGCTTTTGTCATTGTGGTGCTCAATTTTGTCGTGACCAATGTGTGGTCGGGCTTTCATCATGGCTTGCGGATGTGAGGAAAATGAAGGGAAACCGTTCGTTGTACCCGCTGTTTCTGGATTTGAAGGGACAGCGCTGCGTGGTGGTCGGCGGCGGCAAGGTGGCGGCGCGCAAAGTAGGCTCGCTGCTCGAAGCCGGCGCGGATGTGACGGTGATTGCGCCTGAATGGGGCGAGTCCATCGCCGAATGGAAGCGGCTCGGCAAGCTGCAGGCGCTGGCCAAGCGCTATGAAGCCGGCGATGCGGACGGCGCGCTGCTCGTGTTTGCGGCGACGAACGACGCCGCGGTCAACGAGGCGGTTGCGCGCGACGCGGCCGAGCGCAGGCAGCTGGCGACCGTGGCGGACCGGCCGGAGCGGGGCAGTTTCGTGCTGCCCGCGGTGATGCGGCGGGGCAAGCTGGCGATCGCCGTATCGACGTCCGGCGCGGGCCCTTCGGCAGCCGCGGCGATTGCCCGCGAGCTGGAGGAAGTGTACGGCGCGCCGGAGGTGGAGGCGGCGCTCGAGTTTTTGAGCGAGTTGCGCGAAGCTGCACAGGCGCGCATCGCGGACGGCGAGCAGCGGCGGCGGTTGTTCCGCGAAGCCGCTGCGGTGGATTGGCCGGCGCTGATGCGGCGCGGCGACTTTGCCCGGCTGCGCGAGCGGCTGCTCGCCTGCGCGCAGCTGGAGGAGGGGGCGGCGGAGCGGTTTGCCGCCTTGCTGGCGGATCGGGATTAAGCCGGCTTCGGCCGGGCGACAATGAAGAGAGAACCCGGCGCGGAAACGACCGGGAACGGCCGACGGACGGGCGACAGGGGGACTTGAGAGATGAAAACGATAGTGGTAGGAACGCGGCAAAGCGCGCTGGCGCTGACGCAAACGAACCAGACGATCGACAGGCTGCGGGAGATTGCGGAAGAGCAAGGGATCGCCTGCCGCTTCGAGCTGAAAAAAATCGTCACCAAAGGCGATCAAATCGTCGATGTGACGCTGTCCAAAGTAGGCGGCAAAGGGCTGTTCGTCAAAGAAATCGAAGAAGCGCTGCTGAGCGGCGACATCGATATGGCCGTGCACAGCATGAAGGACATGCCGGCCGAGCTGCCGCCGGGCCTTGTCATCGGCGCCGTGCCGAAACGCGAGGACCCGCGCGATTGCCTGATTATGACGGGCTATCGCACGCTGGCCGAGCTGCCGCAGGGGGCCAAGGTCGGTACCAGCAGTCTGCGGCGCGCCTGCCAGCTGAAAGCGCTGCGTCCCGATCTTGCGATCGAGTCGATCCGCGGCAATATCGACACGCGGCTGCGCAAGCTGGAGACGGAAGGCTTCGACGCGATTCTGCTCGCGGCCGCCGGTTTGCACCGGATCGGCTGGAGCGACCGCATTACCGTCTACTTGCCGCCGGCCGATTGTTTGCCGGCCGTCGGACAAGGCGCGCTCGGCATCGAATGCCGCGAGAACGATCCGTTCATGCGCGACCTGCTCGAGCGGTTCAATGATGCGGAGACGGCTCTTTGCGTCGCCGCCGAGCGCAGTTTCCTGCGCCGGCTGAACGGCGGCTGCCAGGTGCCGATCGGAGCGTTTGCGCAGTTGGAGGAGACGAGCCCGGCCAGGCTGGTGCTTGACGGCATGGTCGGCGAGCCGGATGGCGGCGAGCTGCTGCGCGACCGCATCGACGGCGACGACCCGGTGCGGCTGGGCGAACAATTGGCGGAGCGGCTCATCGCCCGCGGAGCGGACCGCATCCTAGCGGAAGTAAGGGGCTAAGCGGATGAACATGGGGAAAGTTTATCTCGTCGGCGCAGGTCCGGGCGATCCGAAGCTGATTACGATCCGCGGCCTGGAGGCGCTGCAGAAGGCGGACGTCGTCGTGTACGACCGTTTGGCCAGCCCGCAGCTGCTGCGGCATCTGAAGCCGGGCGCGCGCAAAATATTCGTCGGCAAGCTGCCGGACAAACATATGCTGAAGCAGGAAGAAATCAACCGGCTGCTCGTCGATCTCGCGCTGGAGGGCCATGTCGTCACGCGGCTGAAAGGCGGCGACCCGTGCGTGTTCGGCCGCGTGGGCGAAGAAGCGGAATTGTTGGCGGCGCACGACATCCCGTTCGACATCGTGCCCGGCATTACGTCGGCGATCGCCGTTCCCGCTTACGCGGGCATACCGGTGACGCATCGCGATTTTACTTCTTCTTTTACTATTGTCACCGGCCACGAATACAACAACAAGACGTATTCCGACATCGATTACGAAAAGCTGGCTTCGGCGACCGGGACGATCATTTTCCTGATGGGCGTGGCCAATATCGAAAATATCCGCGACCAGCTGCTGCGCTGCGGCAAGCCGAGCAGCCTGCCGGTGGCGCTCATTCGCTGGGGCACATGGATGGAGCAGGAGACGCTGGTCGGCACGCTGGCGACGATCGTGGAGCAGGTGCGCGAAGCGAATTTTCAATCGCCCGCGGTCATTATTGCCGGCGAAGTGGTCAAACTGCGCGAGAAGCTGGCCTGGTTCGAACGCAAGCCGCTGTTCGGCCGGCGCATCCTGGTGACGCGGGCGCGCAGCCAGGCAAGCGATTTGGTTGCCCAGATCGACGAGTTGGGGGGCGAAGCGGTCGAATTTCCGCTCATTCACCTGCGCCAGCCGGAGGAGCCGGCCAAGCTGGAACGGCTCGACGCGGCGCTGCGGCGGCTGCCGGAGTATGACTGGGCGGTGTTTACGAGCGCCAATGGGGTCGAGTATTTTTTCCGGCGGCTGGCGCAGCTTGGCCTCGACGTTCGCGGCCTGTATCGTGCACGCGTGGCTGCGGTTGGGCCGAAGACGGCCGAAGCGCTGCGCGAGCGCGGTCTGATCGCCGAAACGCTGCCGGCCAAGTACCAGGCCGAGGACCTCGCGGAGGCGCTGGAGCCGCTGGTGCAGCCGGGACAACGCGTGCTGCTGCCGCGCGCAAGCATCGCCCGCGAGGTATTGCCGGAGCAGCTCCGCCGACTCGGTGTGGAAGTAACGACCGCGGACGTGTACGAAACGGCGCTATCCGATGAATATGGCGCGGAAGTGCTTGCCATGCTGCGGGCGCGCGCCATTCATACGATTACTTTTACCAGTTCGTCGACGGTAACGAATTTGCTTGAGGTGCTCGGCACGCTTGGCGAAACGGACGTACCGCGGCTGCTGGACGGCGTGGAGATCGCCTGCATCGGGCCGGTCACGGCGCAGACGGCCGCTGACAGCGGCTTGCACATCACGCATATGGCGCCGGAGGCGACGGTCGATTCGCTGCTGCGCACGCTTGTTGCGGGACGCACGGAAGCGCCGCGATAAAGGGCGCGGCATGTTCGCCAGGTCCGATTGGCTTTGCCATCAACAAAGAGCAGGAGGAAAGCATTCATGAGCACATATCCGATCGTGCGAAACCGCCGTTTGCGCGGTTCGCAGGCGATGCGCAATTTGGTCCGCGAAACGGCGCTGACCGTAAACGATTTGATTTACCCGCTGTTCGTTACGCACGGCGAAAAGATTCGGGAAGAAATCTCGTCGATGCCGGGCGTTTACCACCTGTCGATCGACGAGCTGGAAGCGGAGCTGCGCGAGGTTGCGGAGCTGGGCATTCAGGCGGTGCTATTGTTCGGCGTTCCGGACCGCAAGGACGAAGCCGGTTCGTCCGCTTACGATGCGAACGGCATTGTGCAGCAGGCGACGCGGCGCATCAAGGAGCTGCACCCCGATCTGCTCGTTGTGGCCGACACCTGCCTGTGCCAGTTTACGAGCCACGGGCACTGCGGCGTCGTGCATTACAACGAGCAGACGAAGCGCGGCGACGTCGACAACGACGCGTCGCTCGAGCTGTTGGCGCAAACGGCCGTCTCCCAGGCGCAGGCGGGAGCCGACATCATCGCGCCGTCGAACATGATGGACGGCTTCGTCGCCGCGATTCGTTCGGCGCTGGACGCCGCTGGCTTCTCCCACGTGCCGGTCATGTCGTATGCGGTCAAGTACGCGTCCGCGTTCTACGGCCCGTTCCGCGAAGCGGCCCATTCTACGCCGCAGTTCGGCGACCGCCGCACGTACCAGATGGATGCGGCCAACGCGCGGGAAGCGCTGCGCGAAGCGGAGGCGGATATCGCCGAAGGCGCCGACTTCCTGATGATCAAACCGGCGCTGGCGTACATGGATATTATCCGCATGCTGCGCGACCGGTACCAACTGCCGATTGTTGCGTACAACGTGAGCGCCGAATACTCGATGATCAAGGCTGCCGCCATGCAAGGCTGGCTGGACGAAAAGGCGATCGTGCTCGAATCGCTGACCGGCCTCAAGCGCGCGGGCGCCGACATCATCATCACGTATTTTGCTAAAGACATCGCACGCTGGCTGCGCTGATTCATAAGCCATGTTTTATTGCCTATTTGGCCGAAAATAGAGGGAAGCACCAAAATAGCCAGCGAAATCGCTGGCTATTCTGATGAAATGTTCGATTTTGAGCTGAATGGGCGGCAATAGTCAGTGTTTTCACTGGCTATTTTACATTTGTCGAAGGAAAATGGGCGCATAGGCCATTTTTTATGGGCTATTTTCCCGCAGCATCTCTTCGGCTCCTGCCCCCGCTGGTCACCACGTTTGCCGAAGCGCAAACAACTCGCGCAATTGTTCGTTCGAAAGCTCCGTAATCCAATTTTCGGAGGTGGAGATGACGTTTTCGCTCAGGCTCATTTTGCTTTCCAGCATGTCGTCGATTTTCTCCTCGAGGGTGCCGAGGGTAATGAATTTATGCACTTGCACATTGCGCTTCTGACCGATCCGGTAGGCGCGGTCGGTAGCCTGGTTCTCGACGGCGGGATTCCACCACCGGTCGAAGTGGAACACATGATTGGCCGCCGTCAGATTGAGGCCGACGCCGCCCGCTTTCAGCGAGAGGACGAAGATGCCCGGCCCGGCGCCATCCGCCGCCTGGAAGCTTTCGATCATTTTGTCGCGCTCCGTCTTGGGCGTGCTGCCGTTCAGATAGAGCACAGGCTCGTTCCGATGCGCGTGCAGAATGTCGGTCAACATGCGGCCCATGCCGACATACTGGGTAAAGATCAGACAGGAATCGCCTTCGTCCCGCAATTCGTCCACCATCGCCACGATGCGCTCCAGCTTCGCGGATCGCGCAACGAAAGCTTCCCTGCGTTCCTCCGCCAGCAGCGCCTCTTCCGTCAGCGTCGCTTCTTTCGTCAACAGCTCGGGATGGTCGCATAGCTGCTTAAGCCGCGTAAGCGCGCCGAGAATTGCCCCTTTGCGCTCGATGCCCTCCAGCTGCTGCATCCGCTCCAGCAAATCCTTGACCGTTTGTTCGTACAGCGCGCCTTGCTCCGGCGTCAGGTTCATATACACCTTCATTTCCTGCTTGTCCGGAAGATCGAGCTGGATGGCGGGGTCTTTCTTTTTGCGCCGGAGCATGAAAGGCTTGACGAGCTTCTGCAGCTGTGCCGTGCGCTCCTCGTCGCGATGCTTTTCGATCGGATTGGCAAATCGTTGCTGAAACCCGCGCTGATTCCCCAAGTACCCCGGATTGAGAAAATCGTAGATCGACCAAAGCTCCGTCAGCCGATTTTCGATCGGCGTGCCTGTGAGCGCAATGCGATGCGCCGCCTGAAAGGTGCGGATGGCGACGGATTGTTTGTTCTGCGCGTTTTTGATGTTCTGCGCTTCGTCGAGACAAAGCGCGCTCCAGCGGAACTCCCGCAGCGTCTCCTGGTCGAGCAGGGCGGTCGCATAGGAGGTGACGACGACATCCGTTTGCCGCAGCGCCTCGCCAAGCGCTTCGCTGCTCAAACGCCCTTTGCCGTAATGCAGCAAAACGTTCAACTCTGGAGCGAAGCGGGCAAGCTCCTTCTGCCAGTTGCCCAGCACGGATGTAGGGCAGATGAGCAAGGCGGGAGCGCCGTCCGCTTTATGATGCAGCAAATACGCGATGAATTGCACCGTTTTGCCGAGCCCCATATCGTCGGCCAAACAGGCGCCCAACCCGAACTTGCGCAGGAAACAAAGCCAAGTGAAGCCGTCGCGCTGGTAGCCGCGCAGCGCAGCGTTAAGCCCTTCGGGCGCAGCGAGCGGCTGCAATTCGGATGGCTGCCCTATCTGCCGGAACAGCGCGAGCAAATGCGCGTTCAGCTCAACTTCAAGCTTGATCCGCGCTTCGTCGTTGACCTCGTCTTCGTCGCCGCGGCTGTCCGGAGATTCCCGCTTGTCTGTACTCGGATCGCTTAGCAGGTGCAACTGCAGCACATCCTGCAAGGACAAGCCTTCGTCCTTCGCTACGCTGTCCATCAGCCTGCGAATTTGTTCCAGCAGCGCCGGATCCAGATACACCCATTCACCGCGGAATCGAACGAGCCGCTCTTTGCGGCCGAGCAGTTCGGAAAATTCGCTTTCGTTCAAATCCGCGTCGCCAATTGCGATTCGCCAGTCGAAGTCGACGATGGCGTTCATGCCGAACAACGCTTCGCCGCGTCCGCCGGCGTCGGACGATACCCGCGCGCGCAGGCGCGGCTTGCGCCTGGAGGCGGCCTCCCACCAGCCGGGCAGCATCACGTTCCATCCGTCGTGCAGCAGTTGGCGGCTGTCCGTCGTCAGAAACCGCCAGGCGGCTTCATCGTCAAGCGGTTCCGCGAAAAGTTCGCCGCTGCGATGGTGCCCGGCCGCGTTCGGAAGCGCTTCGGCCAGAACGGCCGCCCAGCCCGGCGCGCGTTCGCCGACATACGGACTCCAGTCGCTCGGCCATTGGCCAGACGCCTGGCCGTCTGCGGCAAGCCGGACGGGGAAGAGCGACGCGGCATCCGTTTTGTCCTGCAGGACCAGACGAAGCCGCCATTCGTTCCGAACTTCATCCGGCTCAAGCAGTTGCAAGGCAGGGCGAAAGGGCGCGGTATCCGGCTTCCATCCGATCGAGGCGAGCCACTCCTCCTCCGTAAGCGCATGGGCCGCCGCTGACGATGAAGGCCGATCCGCTTGAAACAAAGCCGGGTAGCTGCGTCGCAGCTCGGACAAGCCGGCTTCGTCGGCGTAGTGGATCGTTTGCACGGCGGCGGAGAACGCGGCGCGCAGCCCCGTCATCATGCCGCCAAGCCCCCCGGCGGTGCTCTGCACAAGTTCCCCATTCAGCTTGCCTAGCGCTTCGGATGAGCCGGTGTCCCATGTCCATGCCAGCTTGCCGCCCCGGAAAGCGTCGTAGCTGGGCGAGTAGTGCCCGGCTTTGGCTTCCGCAAGCAGCAGCGGCGCCACTTCGAGCAGCTCCTTAGCTCCTTCTTCCCCGCCTTCCCAGCGGAAGATGTCCATCAAATTCGGTTCGGCAAAATAGGAAAGCACCATGTCCGCCGGCAGAACCGTTACAGTCAGCTCTCCGGCCTGCCGCAATGCAAGCGTCGTGCCATAACAGGAAGGTTCATGCCAGGCGAACAGCAATTCGCGGCATTTGTCCCCGGGTAGTTCGTAGCCGTCCTGCGCTCCCCATAACAGGGCATCCCCGTCGTCGGTCAGAACGGCGTGCAGAGTCATGCTGTACAAGGTTGTGCTCATGGCAGCAGCTTTCCTTTCTTCATCTCTTCCTGAAGCGCCCGCAGCCGGCTGTGCCGTTCGGCAAATCCGATGAGGAACTGTTCCCAACGGCCTTGCATCTTCATTTTTTTGTACACTTTCTCCAGTCGTTTCAGAAGCTTGACCGCCTGTTTGTAGTCGTGCCGGGTTTTGAGCGACACGCAGCGGTGAATGGCTTGATGGTAGTAAGGCAGCAGCAGCTCGGGCGCTTCCTTTTCAATCGGCTGGAGGACGCCGACCTTATGATGCAGCGGGCCATGCTCTTGCTGAATTTGCAGCTCCAGCCACAGCTTCCATCGGTGCTGCTCGTACAGCAGGTCTTCGATAATCCACATGGAATCGGGGAGCGCCTGCTCCAGGATGCTCCACATTTGCCGCTCCGCGCCGGGAACATGCGGTACGGCTTCGTTCCAGAGGCGGATGTAGGTTGCGAGTTCCTGGACTCGCCGTTCGTAGAAAGCCGGGGCTGTTTTGGCAAGCCAGTCCGTCAGCAGTTCCCAATTTTTGGCGCTCGCAATGTAGTTCAGGAACGTAAGCAGCATGTCGGTAGAAACGTTGTTGATCATGTCGCTTGACTCCACGACGGCCCGCGCTTCCTCGTATTGGGACAGGCGCAGGTACAGGAAAACTTGTGCGGCTGCGGCGGAAACCGCGGGCGTCTCCAGCTTTTCCAGTTCGGCAAGTTGTTGCGCCGCCCACAGGTCGGCATCCGGACGACCTGCGACCCACAGCTCCCACATGGTCATGTACAAGCCGTATTCCATACAGCGGTTGCCGGTTTCTTCGGCCATTTGCCGCTGCATATAGCGGAGCGTTTGCTTGAGCCGCTCTTCCGCAATCGAAAAGTTCAGGGTCGTCGATTTTTGCCGCAGCAGGTTCATCGTCTCCGTATATAGTCGAGGCAGCACGAAAGACGTGTAATACCTGTATTCGCTTTTTTCGCTCAATTTCCTGATTTTCCTCACGATAAACAGCTCTTGGTGCAGCTCGAAATACTTCCATTCAATCGCGGAAAAAGGGATGGATGCGCTGTTCAGCGGCTGCAAGTGCCGGCGCAGCTCTTCTATATACTGGTTCTGGTTATAGGCCGGCTTCACCCCGGCGACAAGCGCGTCCATAAATTCATGCCAGCCGAAAACGTCTTTGCCCCGCAATTGCCCCGGCAACTGATCCGGCGGAATCGCGGGCGTAAGCTGCTTGAGGTAAGTTCTGGCATTCACCAGCTGGGAGACCGGGTATCCCATACGTTCGCCCAGTTCCATCATTACCGCGGCCATATGTTTGCAAGGAACGGCAACCGGGCAAGTGCATGAACTGGCGGCCGGCCGGGCGACATTCACCCTGACCGTGTAGGTTTCGTCCCCGGTTACGGTGGCTTGCATCGTGTGGTCCTGGACGGTGTTCAGGCTCGTCACGCGTTGCTGCTTGAAATATTGAAACCCTCTGCTCAAGGTAAGCTCGTTGAAAGCCTCGGCTGCGTATCGGACCAGCCTCAGCCACGTTTCGTCGTTAAATGTCGGAATGGAAGTCATAACAAAGCTCCTTGCCGAAAAATAAAGATTGCATGCCATCCTAATTATAGAGGGGAAATTGGAAAATACGAAATTTTTTCGGTTGGCATCTTTACGGGATTACCGGCGTTTGTCGCGCCGCGAGGTAGCGGAATGGCGGTGCGCCGAAACGTCGTTTGAACAACCGGTAGCAAAATCGGTAGCAAAACCGGTAGCAAAACCGGTAGCAAAACCGGTAGCAAAACCGGTAGCAAAACCAGTAGCAAAACCAGTAGCAGAACCAGTAGCAAAACCAGTAGCAGAACCAGTAGCAGAACCAGTAGCAAAACCAATAGCAGAACCAGTAGGAGAACCAGTAGCAGAACCAGTAGGAGGACCGGAAGCAGGACCAGTAGGAGGACCAGTAGGAAAACCCCAACCCCAACCCCAACCCCAACCCCAACCCCAACCCCAACCCCAACCCCAACCCCAACCCCAACCCCAACCCCAACCCCAACCCCAACCCCAACCCCAACCCCAACCCCAAC
>NZ_SHLX01000012.1 GCF_004764705.1 Paenibacillus cymbidii
TACGGAGCAAAAAAATAACCTCCCGCGCCTTCGCTTGGGCTACGGCCGCCCACAACCTTTTACACCAAACAAATGACCTCCATCGTCCCGATGGAAGAACCTACTACACAAACTACTTGACGGCACCCCTGCCGGGGCCACAGGGAGGGAATAAGCCGGGAAATCCGGCTTAATGGTGCCTGCCGGGGCCACAGGGAGGGAATAAGCCGGGAAATCCGGCTTAATGGTGCCGTCCCTGGCCGTAGGGAGGAAATAAGCCGATTACTCCGGCTTAATTATCCCGGCCGCTGTCGTGGCGGCGGCCGAACTCTTGTATGCTCCTCTGCCGTATAGGAACGCTTGATTCGTCAACTCGTATACATGAGTCCGTTGCAACCCTTGGGAAGTCGGGCGGAGGAGCCCTTTTTCCACTAACGATTTCATAACATTCCGGCTTGCATCTTTGCCGAGCAGCAAGCACTCGCACGCGTCGCTCAGCCGAATCGGTCGAGCAAGCCACAGCGAGTAACGGATGACTTCTTTTTCATACGGCGTCAGCACAGGGGGATTCCTCGGACTTGCAAAGCCACCGCCGAATTTTCCGTACAACTCGTATAAGGTGCGTTGACACAAGTCGGGTTTCTTGTCCATTTCATCAAAAGTAAAAGGAACGTAAAGGATGCCGAGTGCCCCCATTGAGCGTATGCGCATCTTCTCAAAGTCAAATCGGGGACGCGTGATGTTTTCGGCATGCGACACATAACCTTCCCCTTCGAAGCCAAAATGAAAAATCTCTTCATACGCGTCGATATACGCTTTGACTCCGGTTAACGTAATGAATTCTTTTTCCAACACAATGCCCTCAAATGAATGTCGTACCGGCCAGATGATTTCGGTCAATAGCTTTCTTTCACCTTCGGCCTGCTTGTTCAATTGTTCCAATCGTGCGCCTGTCGCCGTTCGTTTCTGTCGCTCCAACAGTTTCTCGTATTCGATCTCCCCCTCCGACTTTCTCCTTGATCCCGGAATCGCAGCCATCTCATCGCCTCCAAATGACAAAATAAAAACGCCGTCCCTCCGAAGAGAGAAACGGCGTGTGCTTCACGCGTATGGATAATAGTTACAATAGCAGATCGTCTCTGTAACCGCAAGCGATTGTTTGCGATTTACGAGCGGAAGCTGACGAGCCCGGCGTTCAGCGCCCGGCATGCGGCAAAACGAGACTCCGGCGAAAGAGCTTCCCCGCCGAACAAGTAAAAGTTGAATTCGTAGAAACCGCCAACGGTCGCTTTGAAGTTGGTTTCCCAGTAATTGTTCAATGCCCAGACGTACATTTGGCGCGACGAATTGTTTGTTTGCTCCTGATGCTTGTGCAGCGTTCTCATCCCGTATTCCAGCGGCCCGAGCTGCAGCAGCGGGGTATCCGGCATCGCAATCGCGTAGCTGCCGTCGCCTTCGCCCCAAGCGATTCCATCCTGAATGCAATAGTAATCGGTGAGCGTGCCGGGCAATTGATCGATTCCGGGACGTACAACCGCTCCGGTTTTCACCGTATACAACGGGTCCTCGGCGCTTCCGGCGAAGGGCAGGGCAATAAACAGGCTTTCCGGTTCCCACAAGCTCGTCTTATGAATCCGCACCGCAACGTCGACCCGCGGCATATTGGCATACCCCGTCAATTCGATGTCGTACATGTCGACTCCGTCCGCTTCATAACGAAGTATGACCGAGGCGAACAACGGCCCGGACGATCCGGGCTGGACCGACGTCAACCGGCCGATGTCCCGGCGCACATCCGGCCCCTTGCGATTGCGTCCCATCGTTTTGCGAACTTGCGCGAAAGCGCCGGCATCGTGGGGAGGCGCTACGGGCGTCATTTCGTATACGGGCGCGAAAGCACCCGCCAGTCTATCTTGCGCAAGCAAGCAACGACCCGTGCGACGGTCGGTCCATTCGACGATGCCGATCTGTTCCCGCCAGACGATCCGGAAAAACGGCGTTTCCAGGCTGGAACAGCCGACCGACACAGCAGGGACGAACGCTTCGACGCCATCCAGCAACAGATCGTTGTTCCAGTTGCGCTGCTCGATGGGACGTACGGTCGACGCAAGGAAGGAGGCGGGAGCGGGCGCAGGTTTGATTTCAACCTCCTTCTGTTCCAGCGGGCGCAGCTTGACCGGAATGTATACGGTGTGATCCTGCAGCCGCAGTACGCCGCTCTGCGCCGGAATGACGGTGCCGTCCGCGGTATCGAACACGGTGAAGCCATGTTCGATTTGCTTCCGCTCCCACATTTGCAGCGAGAGCGGGATGACGGCTTCCGCCTCGGCGGGATGCGGGTTCACTAGGCGGAAGCGCATCGGGCGTCCGGGTGCGAGAAGGCGTTCGCCCATCTGCCGCGTCACGAGATCCAGTGCCGTATAGGCCGCCCGGTTCGCTTCCGCGGCGTAGCTTTCCTTGCGCATCAAACATTGGCGCGTGAGTGCGTTCCACGGCTCCTTGACCGATGTGCGGAAACCCCATGTATGCTCCGCGTACAACATCAGGTTGTCCTCGAGCTGCCCGAGCAGCGAACGGTCGACCGCGCTGCCGTTCGGGTCCAGCGCGGCAACGATGCCCGCTACCCGCTGCGCCTCGAGGAACGTTTGGGTGGCGGCAGCCGTCGAGGCGACGCCGTCGGACCACCAGTCCGGCCAATCGCCGCTGAAGACGGGGATGTCGCTTTGCTGCCGCCGCACCGTTTCGAAGAAGGAGTGCAGCGTTGCGCTGCGCAGCTCCACAATATCGCCGTAGCGCGCGTTCCATTCGCGAATGAAACGGAAGACGGCGGCATTGGGCGGCCCGTTATCGGTCGATTCGCCGCTCACCATAACCGGCACGAAGTCGTAAGGATGGCCTTCTTCCTCCAGCATGCGCAAATACAGGCCGATGCGGCGCAAGGCGACGGCGTCGTGCTCCGGCGAGCCGTAATCGAGACGGCTGCCGTCGTCGATGACGTAAGTATGCAGCGCGCCCGGGCACAGGCCAAGATCGTTGCCGACATGATAGTGTTCCCCGTTCCAGACGAGAATCCGTTCGCCGCCGGGAGCTTCCCACCAGAACGGAATTTGCTTCTTGCCGAGCGGGAACATGCCGTGATGCGTGTGGATGCACGTAAACAGGTTTTTGACGCCGGCATTGGCCAAGCTTTCGGCATACCCCCAGCCGAAGCCGTTAATGTCCGCCGTCATCGCGGAATCGACGGTGACCCCGATGCTGCGGCCATACTGGACGGCAGCGGCCATCCGTTTCGCAAGCAGTTCGGCGCCGATCAATTCGGTCATGTTCAAATAGGTCGCCGACAGCTCCAGATCGCCCCGGCGAAGCGCGGCATGAAAACGCGATTGCCAATCCGGACCGGCCTCGCGGAGAAATTGCTCGACCGCCCAGAACGTTTCGCACGTCCAACGAAATTCGGTTCCGTCCGCGCGTTCCGTCGCCCCGTCCGCTTCGCTCGCTTCGATCGCCTGTCTGATGAAATCGGCGTGATATTGCGCGATTTTCTCTTGTCTATCGGTGTAACCGATGTCGGTATGGGAATGGTGGATGACGTACAGCGTCCATTTGCGCGTGAGATTGGCGATCATGATGCCGCCTCTTCCAGCCGTTTGACGGCAGCGATTTCGCGAGGAAGATGAACGTCGTACGAATCGAAATTAATCCATTCGCCGCTAAGAAATCCGTCATACCCGCCACGTTTGAGCTGGCGCAGGGCGGCGGCATGGTCGACGATCCCTTCGCCGATCGGCTTGAACACGAACTTGTTGTTCGCATCGGTGATGCCGTCGTGAAAGTGGACGTGGCGAATCCACGGCTTCAGCATTTCGTATGCGCGCTCCATCGTGTAACCGTGATAACGCACCGGATGTGCAATGTCCCAATTGACCGCAATATGGGGGTGGTTCACTTGCCGCATCACGTCCGCGACGTGTTCGGGATCGGTCCAGGAGTCGTGCGTTTCCAGGCAAACGACGACCCCATGCTCGGCGGCGAAGGAGGACAACGCGGCGAGCGAATCGACGAGCAGCGGCATCGCTTCGGCATGCCGCGTCCCTTGCGGGAGATCGCCGCCGAACACGCGCAGACGCGTTGCGCCGATGTCGGCGGCAAGCGCGATGGCCGCCTTGGCGTCTTCGATATGGCGGGCGACCGTCTCCGGCAGGACGAAGCTGCATCCGGTAGCCACGCAGCAGATGGCGACGCCGCTGTCCTCGGCCATCCGTTTGATTTGCCGGCGTTGGTCCGCCGAAGCTGCCGTTTCCACACCGTGCCGCTGCCCGGCGCCGATTCGCGGCTCAACCCCGGCGTAGCCGTAAGCGGCGGCTGCGGCGAGCACCCCGGACCACTCCAGCTGCGGGCAAGAAAAACTCATAAACGCGTATTTCATCTTATGGCTCCCCCTTATTCGGCAATGTCGGCACAGCGGCCTGTCGACGCCGAATCGTAGATGGCATCCGTTACCGCTTGAATGAGGCAGGCTTGTTTCAGGCTCGTCGCAGGCTCGCGCCCGTCCAGCAGCGCGCGGGCGAAGTCGGATACCGGGCCGGCGTGCAGATTGCCCGTTTGCTCGCTGCCGGTCCAGATGACTTCCGAATAAGCGCCGCGTTCGGGATCGCTTCCGGTGAAGACGATTTTTTTCTCGGCGGGCATCATCGTGAACGTAAGCGTGCCGCGCGTGCCGATCAGCTCCGTTACTTCTTCGGTCGGGCCCGCCACGAACTCGCCCCGCTCCAGTTGGATGAGCACGTTGTTCGCGCAGACGATGGATGCCGCAACGTGCGATTCCGCATCCGAATCCGGCGCGGCATGCGCCGACAGGTGGGGAGCCGGCAACCAGACCGCGGCCAGCGCGCTTAGCGGCTTCAGCGTCCAGCCGGTAAGACCGAACACGTAATCGAGGTCGTAGCAGCCCCAATTCACCATAACGCCGCCGCCGTTAAGCGCGCGGTTCAGCCGCCAGACCGGCGGCGGCGAGGAAGGAGCCTTGCCGACCGCACGAACGCCGCGGGAACGAATGACGCGCAAGTCGCCCAATTGGCCCGTTGCGACGAAGCGGGCGATGCAGTCGGCCGATTCGTAGAAGCGGAAGCGCGACGAGCAGCAGCCGGCCGTGACGTTTCCTTGCGCCGCAAGCAGCCGTTTGACTTCCCCGGCGTTCATGCCGATCGGCTTCTCCAGCAGCACATGCTTGCCTGCCGCCATCGCCGCAAGCGCGAGCTCCGTGCGTCCGCGCGTCGGAACGGCCAACAGCACCGCTTCGATCCCGGGATCGCGGATCAAAGCTTCCGCGTCTGTATAGCGGCGAGGTACGGCATAACGTTCGGCCGTTCGTTCGACGATCGCGGCGTTCAGGTCGGCGACTGCCTCGACGGCAATATGAGGCATGCCCGAAGCCGCTTCGAGATGCTTCTGCCCGATCACGCCAAGGCCGACGATGCCCAGTTTGATTTGCTTGCTCATGAAGATGTTGCCTCCCCCATTAATTAGATAGTTCGGCGATCAAGCCGCGTACATATTGCAGCGATTCGTCCGCGCAGCGGTCGAGATTGGCTTCGCTCCCGCCGCCGACCAGCGGCGAACACATTTCATAGGAAAGGGTGCCGTCGAAGCCGATTTCATGCAGCGCGCCGACAAAGGCGCGATAATCGATGCTTCCGCGGCCGATCGGGACCGCAATCATCTCCAGGCCGTTTTTCTCATGGGTTACCGTTTCCGAGATGTACTTGTACTTGTCCCGCCGGATAAAATCGGTCAGGTGCGTATGGACGACCAGGCCGTCGTATTTCAATACAGTTTCCCGGATCGGTTTGTTGTGATTGTCGATGAACGGAGCGTCCAGCACCGCTTTGACATTCGGCAGCTTGATTTCCTCCAGGAAGTCGAGCAGGCTGTCGGGATCGCTGGCGATGCAGGAATGGTTCTGCACGCCGATCGTAATGCCGTACCTGGCGGCAATCGCCGCGCTCTCCGCGATGCCGGCCACGCACGCATCCCACTGGCTGCGATAGGGAACGCCCTCCTTGAAATAGCCGGTGTACGTGCGCACCAGCGATCCGCCGAGATCGCGCGTCAGCTCGATGACCTGCTGCATGTACAGCAATTCTTTTTCCATCATGGCCATGTCCTTGTGCTCGTAGAATGCGGCGAAATCGTGATAGCTGGCAACGCACGAAAGCGTGAGCCCGAGTTCCGACAGCAGGCTGCGCACGGATTGCCGCGCCGCCGCATCCATATCGAGCGGGGAAGCGTGCGGGCGTTTGCCCGCCAATTCGACGTTGTCATAGCCGAGAGCTGCGGCTTTGCGAATGAAATCAGGCAGCGATAGCGCCGTTTGTCCTCCCCAGGTGCCCGAATAGCTGACCGAATGCAGTCCAATTTTCATAATGGTAGGTTCCTCCACATCGTATTGGCAGATTCCCTGCTCGCACAACATTGTAAACCGGGGCAAGCGGCGAATTCCTTCCATATTGTGAGGTAACCTGAGCCGATCTTCAGAAACGATCCAGAATACCCCACAAAGTGAGGTTTTGGCTTCAAAGCTTATTCAGGTACTGAGGCGTTTGCGTCAGCAAACGCAGCATCGGAAGCATAAGCTTTGCGGGGGCCCCGGAAAACGTGATAAGCGGATGAAATCTTGCGGCCGTATTTACTTTTCATATGAGAATGCGCACAGTCGAACTGCGAATAACGTTGGACTGCGGCTGGAAAAGCAAATACGCTTAATGATGATGAACGGGGCAGCGAGCGGCATGCGCCGTTTCGCTAATCCGGAAGGACTACACGAGGACTTGAGAAGGGATGAACATGGCAATGAAAATGGCGGAAATGGTCGTGCTGAGGCGCGATCCGAGGGTTGAGCTCACCAGCTTGCGCGAGGCGGTCGTGACGGACAACGGGCTGCAGCCGTTTCTGCATCGCTCCGGCACGGGAACGTTATACGTGCAAGCGCAGCTGCCGCAAAAGCCGTTTCCCGCGAACCGGATTGTAATGAAGGGCACACTGCTTGCTACCTATGAGTCAGCAGACAACGGCGCGCATTGGGAGCGTTCGATTCCCGATCCGCAAGACAATGAAGTCAATTGGGAAGGCGGGGCGTTTGTCCTGTTAGGCGGTCAGCTCGCCTTTCTCGACACGTATGTAACGCCGGGAACCGAGCCGGGCAGCGGAGAGGGGCTGCTGTGGCGTTCGGCGGGCGCGTTCGCCGAAGCAAAGCCGGAGCCGATAACGTTCGAGCTTCCCGGCGTTCGTTTTACCGGCAGCACGGACGATTGCGGGGATTCACATGCGGCAGCCCGCTTGCACCGGCGCGTCCTTCGGCTGCCGGAAGGCGATTTGCTGACGACGCTATACTGCTGGTTCGACGGGGACGATGTCCCCGTTCCGTATATGCCGAGCATGAAAAAAACGCGCGTCGTCCTGCTGCGTTCGACCGACGACGGGAGAAGCTGGCGTCTGCAGTCGACGATCGCCCAGCCCGCCCATTTTGACGGGAGCTCGGAAGGCTTCAACGAGGCGGTGCTGGGACGAGTGTCGCAAACGGGCCGGCTGCTTTGCTTCATGCGAACCGGGCGCGAGCTGTGTCAGGCGACGTCGGACGACAACGGCCGGAGCTGGAGCGGACCTCGCCCCGTGCTGGCCGACTTCATCGATATACGCCGCACCGCCGACTGGGCGTCCCTGTTCCCGGGCGAAAGCGGCGGCGAACCGCAGACTGAGCTGAGCGGCGCCGTCGTTGATCCGGATCTCATCGAGCTGTCATCGGGCGAGCTCGTTCTGGCGTTCGGCGTGCGCATACCGGAGAAAGCCTGCTGGCGCAACCCGTCCTATCCGCGCAACGGCAATTATATCGCCGTCAGCCTGGACCAGGGAGAAACGTGGAGCCATATCGCGCAAGTGACGAGCGGCACGCAAACGACTCATTATATGGGCGTGGTCGAGCTCGCTCCGGGGCGCATCGGCATCGTGTACGACGTGGGGACCTGGGGAGGAGGGAATCCGCGCGGCATCAGGTTCCGCGAGCTTGCTTTGACAGTGGCCCAATGACGATTTGAAGAGGAGCGTTCGAGATGGGATTTTACGACCGCGATTTCAGGAGCCAGGACTTTACGGTTCATGTCGACGGGGAAGAGGTGCCTTGCCGGCTGTTCTCCCCGCCTCCGGAGAAGCTTGCGCCGGAGCCGCTGCTGTATCTATCATGCGCCAATACGATCGAGCTGAGTTTGCGCTCCTACCCGTACTGCGTGGCGGTCGAAGTGATGCTGGAGCAAGGCCACCGGGTCGTCAGCTTCGATCCGCCCCATCACGGCTCGCGGAGCGGGTCTGTGCACGGCGCCGAAATTCCCGGTATGCGTGCGGCTTTCCTGGCGGGCGCCGACCCGTTCCGCCGGTTCGTGCGCGAAGGGCAAGCGGTCATCGACCGCTGCATTTCGCTCGGTGCCGCAGAACCGGGCCGCATCGTTATCGGCGGCGTGTCCCGCTCGGGTTATATGTCCTTGCGGCTGTATGCGGAGGAACCGCGGATCGCGGCGCTCGCCGCCTTCTGCCCGGTAACCGACTGGCGGGTCATCGGCTTCACGGAGGAGCGCGATCGTGCCGATGTGGCCGCGTTGCGCCTTTCGACCTGGGCGGAGCGGCTCGCCGGCAAACCGATGATGATTATCGTGCCCAACCATGATTGGGCGGTAAGCACCGAGTGTTGCCTGCAATTTTATTTGGACGTCCAGCAAGCGAACGAGGAAGCGGGATACGGCAAGCGGCACGTCGATTTAATCGTCACCGACGAGGTGTATCACACGTGCAGCGGCAGTTGGTATGCCAAGGCTGCGGAATTCCTGATCCGGCGCGCGTTGCCGGTTCGGCGCAACGGCTGACGGCCGGCGCTCGCTATAAATCGATGTATGCGGCATTCATCTTAGGAACGGGATGTGATTGTGTTTGACAGCATGGTCTCACTTCAGGAAGCGTGTGTTCAGGCTGCGTTACGCCTATTTGCTGCTGCTTCCCGGGTTGCTTCATTTGCTGCTCTTCCGGTATACGCCCATGTTCGGCGTTGTGGTTTCCTTTCAAAATTACAGCCCGTTTCTCGGGTTCTGGGACAGCCCGTGGGTAGGGCTCAAGCATTTCGATACGATGTTTCACGATCATAACTTGCTGCGCATTCTGAAGAACACGCTCATACTTTCGTTTCTGCAAATTGTGTTTGCCTTTCCGGCCCCGCTGGTGCTTGCGCTGATGCTCAACGAGCTGCGGCGGGAAATATTCAAGCGGGTGCTGCAGTCCGTGCTGTATTTGCCGCATTTTCTTTCCTGGGTCATTGTAGTGGGGATCGTCTTCATCTTTCTGCGCAATGACGGCTTGATCAATTCGTTTCTGAAAGCTTATACCGACTTCGGCACCATTCCATTCCTGACGTCGGAGACCTGGTTCCGGCCGCTCATTATCACCGAAGTAATCTGGAAGGAAGTCGGATGGGGGACGATCATATTCCTTGCCGCGTTGTCCGGCATCAATCCGGAATGGTACGAGGCAGCGTCGATCGACGGAGCGAGCCGGTGGCGCCGCATCTGGCACATCACGCTTCCCGGCATTCGCGGCACGTTCGTCATCCTGCTCATTCTTCGCATCGGCGACGTGCTCGACACCGGCTTCGAGCAATCGTATCTGCAAATGAACGCGCTGAATCAACACGTGGCGGAGACGCTGGACATCTTCGTTTATCTGAAGGGACTTGGCGGCGGCAACCAATACAGCTTCACGACAGCGGTCGGACTGCTCAAAAGCATCGTCGGCATGATCCTGATCGTGTTTGCCAACAGGACCGCCAAACGGTTCGGCGAAGACGGAATCTTTTAGCCAAAAGGAGAAGAACATGCTGAAACACCGCACCTTATCCGAAAAGACGGGCGATATCGCCAACGTCGTCGTCCTGGTCCTGCTGATGCTGACGATGCTGTTTCCGTTCGTTTATATATTCGCCGTCTCCTTCTCCACGAACGACGAGTTGTTCCGCAACCCGCTGCTGCTCTGGCCGAAAGTCTGGACAGTGGAATCGTATCAGTACATCCTCGAATCGGTTGCGTTTCCGCGGGCCATGCTCGTCACCGCCTACGTGGCGATTGTCGCGACATTTTTCAACCTGCTGTTCACTTCGATGATGGGCTTCGCCACGACCCGCCCGATCATCGGGAAGAAGGTGATCATGTTCCTTGTGCTGTTCACAATGCTGTTCAGCGGCGGCCTGATCCCGACTTATTTGCTCATGAAGTCGCTCGGGCTGCTGAATTCGCTCTGGGCGCTCATCATCCCCGGGTTCGTCGGCGCCTGGACGCTTATCGTGTACCGCACGTTTGTTTCTTCCATACCGGAGGAGCTGATCGACGCCGCATTCATGGACGGGGCGAACGAGCTGAACATTTATTCGCGGATTATTTTACCCATGTCCAAGCCGGTGCTCGCCGCCTTTGCGTTGTTCGGCATGGTGTCTTACTGGAATACCTGGTTCAGTGCGATCATTTACATCAACGACCCGGCCAAATGGACCATTCAAGTCGTGTTGCGGCAAATCGTCATCGTCAACGATGCGCTAAGCGCGCTGTCCACCGACAATGCGTACGACGGGCCGCCGCCGCTGCCGGAAACGATCCAGATGGCCGCGATCATGCTGGCGACGCTGCCGATTCTGCTGGTTTACCCGTTTCTGCAAAAGTATTTCGTCAAGGGGGTGATGATTGGCTCGATTAAGGGATGAAGCGTACATCATCACGAGAAAGACAGACGAGTATGCATGTGCGGTGGAAATGGCATTCCTGCATGGAACCGGAACAAATGACAAATGCGGAGGGGAAAAGAATGATTCGAAACAAATGGGTATTGGGAGCAACAGCGCTTACGCTTGCTACGGCCGTTGTCGGCTGCTCTCAAAAGTCGGACAATTCGGCAAATAAAAGCGCATCGTCCTCGCCAGGCGCAGCATCGCCAAGCGCGGCATCGCCCACGGCCAAGCAGGATGACGACAAGAGCAAAAAGTATACGATCAAAAGCATGTACTCGACCTATGGCCAGCCGACGCCGATTACGGGCCCGGGCATTACGGCGGTCAACGAAAAATTCAACGTCGACCTCCAGTCGATTTCGATCCCGAACGCCGCCTACGAAGAGAAATATTCCGCGATGATGGCTTCCGGCGATTTGCCCGACATCCTCCATCTGAAGGTCGGCGACCTCAAGGGACGTTACCGGGATTTTGCCCGGCAGGGCGCATTCCTCCCGCTCGACGATTATATCGACAAATACCCGAACCTGAAGGCCGTGCCGAAGTCGACCTGGGACCTGCTGCGCGTGGACGGCAAAATTTACGGGTTCCCGCGCTATAACACACGCCTCGGTTCTTCCATCTATCTGCGCAAAGACTGGCTTGACAACCTGGGTCTGAAGGTGCCGACCAACTATGACGAGCTGAAGCAGGTGGCGATCGCGTTCGCGAAGAACGACCCGGACAAAAACGGCAAAAACGATACGTACGGCCTGGCGATGGGCGCCAACTTCGCGGTGGACTACAACATGGGGCCTTACTGGTCGAGCCGCACCTGGTATAATAAGGACAAGGACGGCAACCTGATTCCCGGCTATGTTTCGGACGCATGGAAGAAGCAGGTGCAGTGGTTCGCCGATTTGTACAAGGAAGGGGCCATCTCTCCCGACTTCGTGACGCTGAACGGCAACGACATCAACAAACAATTCTATGAAGGCAGAGCGGGCATTTTCTCGCAACCGCCCAACACATTGAACGATGCGCTGCTTGACCCGATGCTCAAAATTCAGCCGAATGCCAAATTCGTGGCGCTGCAGCCCTTTACCGACCCGAACGGCGTCACGGCGCTTGAATCGGTCAACCCGCTCAGCGGCATGAAGGTGCTGAACGCCAAGCTCAAGAGCGATCCCGGCAAGGTGAACCGCATTCTCTCCATGTGGGATCAATTGCGCGAATTTATTCCCAACTCGCAGTGGGGCCCGCAGAACGCGGACTTCGATTGGCGGCTGGGTAAAAACGGTACCGGTTACGATTGGGACGCCACGACCAAAAAATACACGCTCAAACCGAATTTCGATTCGCTCGGTTTGCTGCCGTTCCTGTACTTCGACGAGAACCTCGGTTTCCCGAAAAAGGATACCGACGTCGATTTTGTCGGCACGTATACGCATCCGCAGCTGCAGGATCTCGCCAAGCAACTGACCGATATTCATGCAAAAACGCAGCATTATGCGAATCCGACAGGGCCTTACAGCTCGAAGACGGAGGATGCCAAAAAGAACACCGTCGGCACATTGTTTGTCGAACAGCAAAAAATGGTTGCCGGCCAGCGGCCGCTGAGCGATTGGGATAAAATCGTCAAAGATTGGATGGATGCCGGCGGCAGCGAGATCATCAAGGAATACAACGAGCAAATCAAGGAAAAAGATGTGAAGAAGCTGCTCGATTAAAGCGGCTTGCGGCTGGAAGGGCGATGTGCGGCTCGTTGAGCGGCGTCGCCCTTTGCCCGTTCCCGCCCCATGCCAGCTGGGCCGGTTCGGCAGCAAGATGATCCGCAGATTATGAAGGAGGCCTTGCAATGAGCGATTCACCAAGAAACGCCAGGCCGGTTACGGCCGTGATTGTCGGCGCCGGCCACCGCGCCATCCTCTACGCCTCGTACGCCGAGAAGCATCCGGACGAGCTGCGCATCGTTGGCGTCGTCGACCCCGACCCGGTCCGGCTGCAGCGCGCCGGCGAACGTTTTGGCGTGGCGCCCGGGCATTTGTTCGCTTCGCTGGAGGTGTTCACCTCGGCCGGCCGGATCGCCGACGCCGTCATCAACGGCACGATGGACGCCCAGCACGTGCCGACGACGCTGCCGCTGCTTGCGGCGGGGTACGATGTGCTGCTGGAGAAGCCGATCGGCGTCGCGGAGGACGAGGTGATGGAGCTGCACCGTGCGGCGCTGGCGCACGGCCGCAAGGTCATCATTTGCCATGTGCTTCGTTATGCGCCGTTCTATGCGGAAATTCGCAAGCGGGTGCTGGCGGGGGAAATCGGCGACATCATTGCGATGCACACGTCGGAGAACGTCAGCTACCACCATATGGCGATGGGCTTCGTGCGCGGCAAATGGAACCGCAAGGAACGGCAATCGTCGATGCTGATGGCCAAGTGCTGCCACGACCTCGACCTGATCGTCTGGATGAAGGGCGGCATCGATCCCGTGCGCGTCAGCAGCTTCGGGGGAAGGCAGCATTTCCGCCCGGAGATGGCGCCGGAAGGGGCGGGCACGCGCTGCCTGCTGGACTGCAGCATCGAGGAAACGTGCGCTTACTCCGCAAAGAAGCACTACATCGAGCAAGGGCTGTGGGGATTCTACGTCTGGAGCAATCAGCACCTCGGCATTAAGCCCTCGCCGGAGGAGCAACTGGAGCAGCTGCGGACCGACAACCCTTACGGACGCTGCGTCTGGCGCTGCGACAACGACGTCGTCGATCACCAGGCGGTCATCGTGCAGTTCGCCGACGGTGCGACGGCGACGCACAACATGATCGGGGGTACGGCCAAACCTTGCCGCAGCATGCACCTCGTCGGCACGAAAGGGGAAATTCAGGGCGTGATGGAGGAGGGCGAATTCGTCATCCGCAAGCCCGATCCGCGCAAAGGGCATGTTTATGCGGAGGAGCGCGTGGCGACAAACGTTGCCGGCGACATGCACGGCGGAGGCGATTTGCGGCTCGTCGCCGACTTTGTGCGCATGATGCGCGGGCAAGGCATGTCCATCTCCTCGGCGGCGCTGGAGATATCGATTTACGGCCACCTGATCGGCTTTGCCGCCGATCGTTCGATGGAGCGCGGCGAGCAGGTTTTGCTCTCGAAGCTTTGAAGGCGACCGGGTCATGTATTCCGCTGCAAAATATATTTCACGGCTATTGACACGAGAATGCGGCCACAAGTATATTCAATATGTAGTTCACGATACGGAACACGAATTACTATACAGAATTGTGCCGCAAGGTCGTAACCGTCATCAAGCGATTGTCATGCCGATGAAATTGGAATTCGTAGCGTAACGAAAAGCCGGGGCGGGTGAGTTCGCAATGGACAGCAAAGCTGACTACTTTATGCGGCACAAGGATTTTATGGACGTCCGGTTCCTGTTCAAGATGCTCGTGCTGGGCGGACATGAATTAAACAAGTGCTGGCATGACCACGATTACTATCAGCTTGTTTACGTAAGCAAAGGCGCTTGCATGCACCACATGAGCGGCAAGCGTTATGTGGTCGGCAAAGGGGATCTTATCCTTATTCCTCCCTATGCCGCACACAAGTTTTCGACGATCGAGAAGCAGCTGGTCGAGATTGTGCAGTTCGATCTTGTGCCCGAATTCGTCGAAGGGACGCCGGACGATGTGTTCGGTTCCGCCAACCTTCCTTCCGGCATGCCGGTTCTGCGCGACCTGCAGGCGGCGCTGGAAACGAATATCACCAAGCTTTCGATCAATTCGGGAGCCCAGGTTACGCTGGAATCGCTTGTCGACAACATCAGGCGCGAGTACAACGAGCGGGAAAACGGCTACCAGAGCATGATTCGGGCGGACATTATTAAAATGATCGTCTGGATCAACCGGGAAGCGCGACGGATTGTGAAGCAGCAAATGTCTTGCACCGTGCTGAACCGGCGGGATCGCCGTCTGCAGGAGACTATACGCTATATCAACGAGCATTTCTACGACGAGCTGAAGCTGGAGGACATGGCGCGAATGGCCGATCTGGCGACCGGGTATTTCAGCTTTCTGTTCAAACAGGCGACAGGCAAGTCGTTCGTGGAGTATACCAATTACTTGCGCATTCATAAATCGATGCAATTGATCCGCGATTCGGATATGAAGATCATCGACATCTTCATGTCGGTCGGGTTCAATCACATCGGCCATTTCAATCGCATGTTTCGCAAAATTACCGGCGTCACGCCGTCGCAATTCCGCAAGCAATTCGAGCGGGGCGCCGAGGAGGACGTCATGTAGAAGTCGACGGAATGCAAGAACGCCTTGAAACAGGCGCCTTCATCCCCATATGGGATGCGGGCGTCTTTTATTTTTTCGCGTTAACTGTCCCCGGCAGGGGATTGCGAAATAAGCCGCCTTTTATGGCCTATTTTGTCCCCGGCCGAAATCGATTCAAGTTCGAAAAAAAGGAGAGTGTCTTCTCACGATCGGGCATGAAGCCGGCTCGGGGCAAAGCTATAATAAAGACTGACAGCACCGAGCAATCGGTCTCGAAAAGGGGCTCATGCGATGAATGCGGAGAAAAGTGGGAACAACGTATTGGCCGGCAACGCGAAAATGGTTTCCCGCCGTGACACGGAGCGGGAGGTGCGCAGCTGGATCGAACGCAACCGGACGTTGATCGCCGATACGGTTTCCGATCTGATTCGGATTCCATCGGTTAATCACGGGTTGACCGGAGATGAACAAAACTGCCAGCTGCATGTCGCCGGGATGCTGCGGGAACTGGGACTGCGAGTGGATGTATTCACTCCCGACGAGGTCGAAGGACTGGCGCGGCATCCGGCCTATTATCCCGGCAAAAATTATGCGGATCGGCCCAATGTCGTCGGCATTTGGTCCGGCGCGGGGAACGGGAGATCGCTGCTCTTCTCTTCCCATGCGGATACCGCAGTGGCGGCGACCGATTGGATCCGCGATCCGTGGCGGCCGGAGCGGGAGGGGGATCGGTTGTACGGTCTCGGCTCCTTCGATATGAAAGCCGGATTGGCGGCTTCCGCATTGGCGGTGCGATGCCTGAAGGAACTGGGCGTGCGCCCGCTCGGCGACGTCATCGTCGAATCGGTCGTCGACGAGGAGTTCGGCGGCGCCAACGGTACGCTCGCTGCGCGAGCGAGAGGCTATCAGGCGGACGGGGCCGTCATCCCCGAACCGACGAACATGGCCGTCTGCACCGCGACCAGGGGCGGGGCGCTGTGGAAGGCGGCATTTGCCGGCACCGGCGGCATGTCCTTCAGCGGGGAGACGGTGCACAATCCCGTCATCGATGCGGCGCAGTTCATCGTGTTCCTGCACTGGTACGAACAAACGAGGAATGCCGCCCGGCCCGTCCACCCGTCGTATGCGGATTCGCCCGAGCTTCCGGTCATCGTGACGCGCGTCATGGCCGGCGATCTTTCGGCGCCGATCTGCGATTCCGGTCCGGTAACCTGTACGGTCGAGTTTTGGGCGGAATGTCATCCCGGGTTGACGGAGCAACAATTCAAGGAAGAACTGGCGCAGCGTTTCAGCGAATGGTCGTCAGCCCAAAACGGGCCAAAAACGGCGTTTCCCGAACTGACCGGGATGATCCGGTTTCTTCCTGGAGCCGAAACGCCTTCCGATTCGCCGCTGACCGCCGTTCTGGCGCAAGCGGTCGGCCGCGCGACGGGCAGCGAGGCAATTGTCCGCGGGGCGCCGTTTGCCTGCGACGCCTTTGTGTTCAATCTGTACAGCCCGACACCGGCCGTTGTGCTCGGGCCGCGGGGCGCAAACGCACATGCGCCGGACGAGTACGTGGAGCTTTCCTCGCTTGGGGAACTGGTCGAAGCTTACGCTTTGGCGATCATGGACTGGTGCGGGTACGACAAACCGGAGCGTTCCTGCTCGGAAGGGTAAGGCATACGGGTGCAAACAAGGAAAGGAGAGAAGATATGCTTCGATTTGCAGAGAAAACGGTGCTGGTCACCGGCGCGGGCAGAGGGATCGGCAAAGCGACGGCGGCCAGGTTTGCCGCCGAAGGCGCTACGGTGTGTCTGGTTTCGCTGGAGGAAGGGGAGCTGCACGATGCGGAGCGGGAGCTGCGCGAAGCGGGCGGGAACGTTCGCTCCTACGCGGCTGACATATCCGATCCGCAGCAGGCAAACGCGGCGATCGACGACGCGATTGCGGCATCGGGACGGATTGACGTGCTGATCAACAACGCCGGCATCGCCTGGGAGGAATCGTTCCTGGACATGAAGCCGGAGCATTGGCGCCGGATGATCGACGTCAATCTGAACGGCATGTTTTACGTGGCGCAGGCAGCGTCCCGGCAGATGGCCGCCCAGGGCGGCGGCGTCATTCTGAATATGGCCTCGACCAACGGACTTGTCGGAGAAGCGCTGTATGCGCATTACAACGCCTCGAAGGGCGGCGTCGTGCTGCTCACGAAAACGATGGCGATCGAGCTTGGCGTTTATGGCATTCGTGTCAACGCGGTATGTCCGGGCTATATTCAGACGCCGATGTCGGAGGCGATCGACAATGAAGAGTTCGTCCAGCAATACATCCGCAATAAAATTCCGCTCGGACGTGTCGGCAAGCCGAACGATGTGGCCGGCGTGTTCGCCTTCCTCGCATCGGACGACGCCGCGTTCATCACCGGCGAAACGATTGTGGTCGATGGCGGACAGCTAGCCATGTGAAGCGGAACTCGATATAACGACGATAAAGGGACGCTGATTCCGGAAAGGATCGTGTCGATACGGCTTCCGTTTTGACCGACATCAAGATCGTCCCCCTGCACGAAAACGGGCGGGGACGCATCTCGATGTCGTTTTTTTATCGGCTGCAAAAATTGCTCATTGTGGCAATGACACGAGGGCGGGTACGATAAGCGCAGATCAGCTGATTCAAAACTGGCGTGGAGGTGGCAACCGGTTATTGGCGAACGCGATATGGCGAAACAGAGGCTTGTATATGCTTGCATTGCCGGGGCTTGCGTATTTTCTCGTATTCAAGTACGTACCGATGTGGGGCGTGCTGATCGCTTTCCAGCAGTATTCCCCTTACCTCGGTTTTCTGAACAGTCCGTGGGTCGGCTTGGAACACTTTCGGCAGTTTTTTGCCCATGACGATTTTATCGTGCTGCTGCGCAATACGATGGGCATCAGCCTGCTTAACCTGGTCTTCTTTTTTCCGCTGCCGATCGTGCTCGCGCTGTTGCTTAACGAAGTGAGGCATGCGTTCTGGCGGCGGATCGTACAGTCGATCGTTTATTTGCCCCATTTTCTGTCGTGGGTCATTATTGTCGGCATTTCCTTTCTGCTGCTGTCGCAAACGGACGGGGCGGTCAATCGGATGCTGGAGACGGCGGGCTGGCCGAAAATCGCTTTTTTGACCGACCCCGATTACTTCTGGCCGCTGCTGACCTTGCAGACGATCTGGAAGGAATGCGGCTGGGGCACGATCATCTTCCTTGCCGCGATTGCCGGCATCAATCCGCAATTGTACGAAGCCGCCCGCATGGACGGAGCGAATCGGCTGCGGCAGGCGCTGCACGTTACCCTGCCCGGCATGCGCAACGTGGTTACGGTGCTGCTGATTTTGCGAATCGGTCAAATCATGGACGTCGGCTTCGAACAGGTGTTTCTGATGATGAATGCCTCCGTATCGCATGTGGCGGATGTCTTTGAAACATACGTCTATCGCGTTGGCGTGCAGCAAGGCCAGTTCAGCTACAGCACCGCGGTCGGTCTGTTCAAATCCGTCGTCGGCTTGCTGCTCGTCTTCGGCGCGAATGTGCTCGCGAAGAAGTTCGGGGAGGAAGGCATTTATTAAGGAGGAGCCCACCCATGACCAAAGGGCCCAGCGACCGGACGTTCCGCGTCCTTAACGGAGCCGCACTTGCTGCGGTATGTCTCGTCACACTGTATCCGCTCCTCTACGTGCTTGCGGTATCGTTCGCAACACCGGAAGAATTCCGCACGAAAGGGATCGTGCTGTTCCCCGAGACATGGACACTGGAGTCGTACCGCTACCTGCTGTCGACAGGGGCGTTCGTTCGGTCGGTCGGCGTCAGCGCATACTTGGCCGTCGTCGGCACCGTCCTCAGCCTGTTGGTTACCGGCGCGCTCGCGTACGCGCTGTCGAAGCGCAAGCTGAAAGGACGCAAAACGTTTCTGCTGCTTATTCTCATCACGATTTTATTCAATCCGGGCATCATTCCGCCTTACTTGCTCGTTCGCGAGCTCGGACTGATCAACAGCCTGTGGTCGATCATCCTGTCGTCGTTGTCGAGCGGCTGGTACGTGTTTTTGATGAAAAGCTTTTACGACAACATCCCGGAAAATGTGGAGGAAGCCGCTACGATCGACGGGTGCGGCGACATCGCGGTATGGCGCAAAATCATTCTGCCGCTGTCGCTGCCGGCCATGGCCGCCTTCGGGTTGTTCTACGCGGTCAGCTACTGGAATTCCTTCTTTCTGGCGGTGCTGTACGTGAACGATTATCACAAGTGGCCGCTGCAGGTGCTGCTGCAGAACATGCTGATCGATTCTTCCACCGCAGGCGGCGAAATGGCCGCCGAGATGAACCGGGAACGAAGCATTCCCGTGCAAACGTTGAAGATGGCCGCCGTCGTCATCTCCACCATTCCGATTCTGCTCGTTTATCCGTTCTTGCAGAAGCATTTCGATAAAGGCGTCATGCTTGGCTCGGTGAAAGAATAAGCCGGCTTGCCCATTCCATAAGATGAAGGAGCTTGTCAATGAACAAAAGACTCGTCGCGGGGTTGTCTTCCGTTCTGACGCTTGCATGTACGATTTCCGCCTGCAGCAGCAGCGATGCCGGGAAGGGCAAGGACGGCGCTGCCGCCGCTTCGCCGGGCGCATCCGCAAAGCAGCAGGCGCCGCTCGCCATCTCGATCATGTCGAAGTTTTATACCGCGGAGCCTCCGGGGCCGGACAACGTCATCGTCAAGGAACTGGAAAAACGCACGAATACGAAGCTGGACATCACCTGGGTGTCCCCTAACAACTACGACGATAAAGTCAATGTGACGATGGCCGGCGGCGACATGCCGGAGCTGCTGCTCGTATCCGATCCGTTCGCCCCGCAAGTGAGGAGCATGGCCGAACAGGGAGCGTTCTGGAATTTGACCCCTTATCTGAAGGATTACAAAAACCTGATGAGCTTCCCGGAGGATACGTGGAACAACACGAAAATGGCCGACGGCGGCAATTACGGCATCCCGCGCGTTCGCCCGGTAGAGGGAGGCAGCAACGTCCATTTTCGCAAAGATTGGCTCGACAAGCTGAACCTGAAACTGCCGGAAACGATCGACGACGTATACAAAGTGTGGAAAGCGTTCGCGCAAAACGATCCGGACGGCAACGGCAAAAACGACACCTACGGCTTTGCCGGAGCGGTCAACGTCGGCAGCCTGGGTGCGTTTGCCTGGATCGAAAATGTGTTTACGGGCAATAACGGGCCGTGGAAGGTGCAGGACGGCAAGTTGATCAACGTCAATTTGGAAAAAGATATCCGCGATGCGCTCGTATGGATGGCGAATTTGTACAAAGAGAAGATCATCCCCGAGGAGTTTGCCGTCATGAAGGAGAGCCAGGCGAACGATTTGATCTTTGCCGGCCGCGTCGGGTCGTCGATGGATACGGTGGAAGGAACGTGGGAGGACATTACCGAGGTGCGGAAAGTAAAGCCGGACGCCGATTTCGCGATCGCCCCCTCCATCGCGGGGCCGTACGGGCCGTATATCGCAAGAGACAGCGGGTATTTCGGCATGTTCGTCATACCGAAGAAGGTGCCGGAAAACAAAATGAAACAATTGCTTGCGTTCATGGATTACGGCGCTTCGGAGGAAGGCTCCGATTTGGCCAACTACGGCCTGAAGGGGGTCCACTACAACGAGGAGAACGGCGTGAAGGTGGCGACGGATCAAGCGATCAAGGATATTGTCGGGCAGCAGGCGATGGGCCAAATTTTGCTCAAGTACGATAAGTATTTGCGCGCCTACCGCACCGGCATGCCGGCGAACGTGTTCCAGCAATACAAAAAAGTAATCGACGACAGCGCCAAAGTGAGCAAGCCGAACCCTTCGGTCGGCCTGTTCTCGGAAACGTACGTGAAGCTGGGCAGCGAATACAACAAAAAATGGAACGACCTCAAAATTAAAGTCATCATGGGTTCGGAACCGATCGCATCATGGGACAGCTACGTCACCCAATTGAAGACGGACAAGGATTTTCAGAAAATGACGAGCGAAATGAATGATGCGTACCAGAAACGGATGAAAAAATAAGGCGGAGGAACCGGAACATGCGGAAACTGCTCAGAACGTTCGGCAAGTGGTACGACATCTCGTTCATCAGACGGCGGTTGTATTGGCGCACGTTGACGATCGTGTTGTTGACCGCCACGTTTCCGACGACACTCGTTGCCGTCAGCACCTACTATTTGGGTAAAAGCAAAATCGAGGCGGAGGCGAACCGGACCAACGTTCTGAGGTTTCAGCATGTAAGCAACGGGATTACGGATAAAATCGGTCAACTCGAGCTGTTCGTCAGCCGTTGGGCGTTCAGCCCGATGTTCGACGAAAAGCTGCGCAATTTCGACCTGCACATGCAAATCGACCAGATCAAGGATTTGATGCAATCGCTCTATATGATCAGCGACTCCAATCCGCTGGTAGCCAACATTCGGCTGTATCTCGACGCGCCTGCGGTGCTGCTGTCGGGCGATCAAGGCTTGACGGCGGTGCCCGAAACCGAGCGCAGCCGGCTTCATTCGCTGTTGTTCCAACCGACGGGCTTGTTCTGGGAATACGGCCTGACGGATCGTTCCAAGGCGGGGGACACTCCCCCCGCCGTTTCCTTCGTTGCCAAGCTGCCGTGGTACGATGTGCGGCCTTACGGCGCGATCATCGTCGATCTGAACATGGCGGAGCTGCAAACGGCGATTGCCCAGATGAATCCGGACGGGCTCGGCGTATCGATGATTTTGCGGGCGGACGGGGAAAGGCTGACGGCGGCAGGGAAAGCCGGCGCCGAGGATTCGCCGCTCGAATCGGCGCTGCGCCGCGAAATGACGCAGGCGGCCGGAAGCTCGGGCACGTTCCGCTTCCGCTACGACGGGAACGAATACGACGCCTATTATGCCCGGTTGCCGCGGGTAGGCTGGACCTATGTCGCCACCGTGCCGTTGACCGCGTTGACGGAGTCCGTTGCCGAAACTTCGCGATGGACCATCGCCGTCAGCTTGCTTGTGATGGCGGCGGCGCTCGTCATTTCCCTGCTCGCCTCGCGCACGATGTACCGGCCGATCCGATACGTCATGCAGCTTTTGGCCGGGGGAAGGGCAACCGTGTCGGCGTCGGCGGACTCTACGGACGAAATCCGCTTCATCGAGCGGCAGTGGTTGCATTTTGCCCGGGAAAGCTCGATTCTGCAGTCGCGTCTGGAAGATCAGCTGCCGCTGCTGCGGGAAGTGTTTCTGTTCCAGCTTATCCACGGGCACTATTATTACTTGTCCGAAACGGAATTGCACAACCGCATGACGCAATACGGCTGGGATGTGGACCGCAAGCTGTACGTCGCCATGATCGTCGAGCTGTCCGGCTATTCGAATTTGGCGGGCCGGTTTGCGGAAGGAGACGAGCAGCTGGTGACGTTTGCGGCGGCGAACATTGCCGGCGAATTGGCCGCAACGAAGTTCGCGCAGACGGAAATCGTCAACTTTCAGGATCTGTCGGTCGGAGTGATCGCGATCTTCGAGCGGCAGGGCGATCCGCTGCAGCTTCGGAGCGAATGTCTGCAATTCGCCGGCGAGTTGGCCGATTCCCTGCATCGGCTGCTGCGCATGAACATCGCCATCGTAATCGCCAGGCTCCAGGATGAAATCAAACAGCTGCCGGAAGTGTTCAAGGAATCCAGGCATGCGCTGCAATACCGGGATGTGCAGGCCACTACGCAATTGCTCGATATGGAGGAGCTCGTTCCGCAAGGAACGCATGCGGTGGATTATCCGTTCGAGACGGAGAAGGCGGTCATCCAGGCGATGCGGATGGGGCTTGAGGACAATGCGGCGCAAACGATCGGGCAGTTTGCCGACGACTTGCGGCGCACGGCGGCCACCGCCGCCCAACTGCAGCAAGGAATGATCCAGCTGCTTGGCAATTTGCTGAATGCGATGCGGCTGCTCGGCTTCAACCCGTTTCAGCTGTACGAAGGAAACAATTTGCACGAGCAGCTGATCCAATTGAAGGAACCGGCGGAGATGGTCCGATGGTTTCGGCATAAAGTGATCACGCCCTTCATGGGGGAGCTGCATAACGCAAGAGATGTGCAAACCAGGCTGATGGTGGAACGGGTCATCCGCACGATCGAAACCCGGTATATGACCGATCTTTCGCTCGAAGCGTGCGCCGAATGGCACGGCACCAGTCCGTACTCGCTCAGCAAGGCGTTCAAGCTGGTGACCGGCGTCAATTTTATCGACTACGTGACCAGGATCAGAATCGACACCGCGAAGCAGCTGCTGCTGGACACGAGTCTGACGATCAACGAAATTGCCCGGCGCGTCGGCTACCAGCCGCCCCACTTGATTCGCACGTTCAAAAAATATGAAAGAATGACGCCCGGTCAGTATCGCGGCAACCGTTCGGAAAGCGAGTGAAACGAAATGGATGCGGAGAGCGTTTACCGGCACGAGGAGTTTATGGAGCAAGAGTTTCCGGTTTCCTTCCACATTTTGCGGCATCATGAACTGAACGTTCGGAAGCACGCCCACGACTACATCCAGCTGATCTATGTGAACAAGGGAGCCTGCACCCATCATCTGCAATCGCACAAGTACACGATTATGAAAGGGGATCTGCTGTACATTCCGCCGTATGTTTCCCATGCGTTCGCGCCGATTGCCGGGCGGGAGACCGAGATCGTGCAGCTGGATTTTACGATGCGGCTGCTCGGCGGAATCGCAGAAGCGGGCGGAGCGGAAGGGGCGGACGGGAACGGGGACGCGGAAGGAGATGTCCTGGAAGCGTTCGACCTTGGCAAACCGAAAATTACCGTCGACGTCCGGACGCAATTCGAGCTGGAGCACACGCTTGCCTTGATCGGTCGGGAGCTTGCGGAACGGCGTCCCGGATTCCGCCAGATCGTCAAGGCCGAGCTGGTCAAGCTGCTGCTTTACGTCGGCCGGGAAATCGGCTTCGGCGGCGAAGGCGGCAGCGTTGCGGCAGGGATTCGCCCGCGCCGCCATCGCAAGCTGAAAGAAGCGATCGTTTACGTCAATCAGCATTATACCGAGGAGCTGAAGCTGAGCGACATTTCGCGCATGGCGGGACTTGCGACCGGCTATTTCTGCGTGCTGTTCAAACAAACGACCGGGCAAACGTTCGTCGACTATGTCAATCATTTGCGCATTAGGTTGTCGATGCGGCTGATCCGCGAATCCGATATGAAGATCATCGATATTTTCCTGTCGGCCGGGTTCAATCATATCGGGCATTTCAATCGCATGTTTCGCAAAATGACCGGCGTTACGCCGTCGCAGTACCGCAGGCTGGCGGAAGGGCGTTAGTCGCGGAACAAGTTGGCGGGGATATGAAAATGAGCGCAGTTTGTATGCGAAATGCGTTGGAACGGAGCGCGCAACAGCATTACGATCAAAGACAGCAATTGATTAGTCAAAAAAAGGGGGCGTGAGCGTGAGTACGGTTCGTCTGACGATGGCGCAGGCGCTGCTGCGCTTTCTCGATCGGCAGTATGTACGCTTCGACGGGCGGGAAATCAAGCTCGTGCAAGGCGTCATGGGCATCTTCGGCCACGGCAATGTGATGGGAATCGGCGAAGCGCTGGAGCACGACGCCGGGGAACTGACGTTCATCCAGGGGAAAAACGAGCAGGGCATGGTCCATGCGGCTGCCGCCTTCGCCAAGCAGCGCAACCGGCTGCAACTGTTCGCCTGCACGTCTTCGGTCGGGCCGGGCGCGCTCAACATGGTGACGGCGGCGGCGACGGCGACCGCCAACCGGCTGCCGGTGCTGCTGCTGCCGGGCGACAATTTCGCCAGCCGACAGCCGGACCCGGCGCTGCAGCAGCTGGAGATGCCGCACGATTACACCGTGGCGGCAACCGACGCATTTCGTGCGGTCAGCAAGTATTGGGACCGCATCGTGCGGCCGGAGCAGCTGATGACGGCGGCGCTGCAGGCGATGCGGGTGCTGACCGATCCGGCCGAGACGGGGGCGGTGACGCTGGCGCTACCGCAGGACGTGCAGGCCGAAGCGTACGACTACCCGGCGTCCTTCTTCGCCAGGCGCGTGCACGAGATCGAACGGCGGTTGCCGGGCGAAGAGGCGCTGCGCCGGGCGGCGGCGTGCATGCGCGGCAAGCGCCGGCCGCTCCTGATCGCCGGCGGCGGCGTGCTTTATTCCGGCGCGGAGCGGGAGCTGGCGGCATTCGCCGAAACGTTCGGCATCCCCGTCGCCGAGACGCAGGCGGGCAAAGGCGCGCTGCCCTGGGATCACCCGCTGCAGGCGGGGGCGATCGGCGTCACCGGTTCGGCGGCGGCCAATCGGCTGGCGCAGGAGGCCGATCTGATCATCGGCGTCGGCACGCGGTATTCCGATTTCACGACGGCGTCGAAGTGGCTGTTCCGGCAGGAAAACGCGGCCTTCGTCAATATCAACGTAAACGCGCTGGACGCGATGAAGCTGGACGGCTTGCGCGTCGTCGGCGATGCCCGGGAGACGCTGCGGCACTTGCGGAGCGAACTGGAGCGCGCGGGCTACCGGTCCGGCTACGCGGACGGGGAAATCGCGCTGCTTGCGGGGCAATGGCGCGAGGAGTGCGACCGGCTGTACGGGATCGAACATCCGGAAGGGTTGGCGCAGACGACGGCGCTCGGCGTCGTCAACCGGTTCGTCTCCGCCCGCGCCGTCGTCGTGAACGCGGCGGGCAGTCTGCCGGGCGATCTGCACCGGCTGTGGCGCTGCGCGGAGCCGAAGACGTACCACATGGAGTACGGCTTCTCCTGCATGGGCTACGAGGTGGCCGGCGCATTCGGCGCCGCTCTTGCCGAGCCGGAGCGGGACGTATACGCCATTGTCGGCGACGGCAGCTACCTGATGCTGCACTCGGAGCTGCTGACCAGCTTGCAGGAAGGCGTGAAGCTGACGGTGCTGCTGTTCGACAATCACGGCTTCCAGTGCATCCATCAGCTGCAGCGGGCGAACGGGAGCGCCGGCTTCGGCAACGAATTCCGCTTCCGCGAACGAACGCCGAGCGGGCGGTTGACGAGCGGCCGCATGCCGATCGATTATGCCGCCCATGCCGCCAGCATGGGCGCCCGGACGTACCGGGCGACAACCGCCCGCGAGCTGCAGGAGGCGCTCGAGATGGCGAAGCGGGATCCGGTGTCCGTTCTGATCGACATCAAGGTCGTGCCCGGCACGAATACGGGCGGCTACGATTCGTGGTGGCATGTCGGAGTGCCGAAAGTGTCGAACGGGGAACAGGTCGCGGAAGCGGGGCGACGAATGGACGACCGGCTGCGGGAAGCGAAGGCGTATTAGGGGGCAGGCAAGCCCCGGCTTCGCGGCCGGCGGGCAGGCGAGAAAGGAGCGGACACATGCGGAAACAATGGCCGTTTCGCATCGGCATTCATCCGATCAATTGGGTCGGCGAAGATGTCGCCGAGCATGGCGACGATTGCGAGTATACGACAATATTGGCCGAAATCCGGGCGCTTGGGCTGCATGGAACGGAGGTGGGCCGCAAGTTTCCGCGCGACCCGGGCACGCTGAAGCGCGAATTGGCCGCCCATGGGATCGAGCTCGTTTCGCAGTGGAAATCGGTGCTGTTCACCGACCCGCCGCGGCGCGCCGGGGAATTGGACGCTTACCGGGCGCATGCCGCCTTCCTGCGGGAAATGGGCTGCGCCGTCATCAGCACGGCGGAAATCGGCGGCTCGCTGCACTGGGACCCGCGCCGGACGCCGCATGAATCGGCTGTCGCCCGCCTGGACGACGACGGCTGGCGGCATCTGGCCGAAGGGCTCAACCAGGCCGGCGCGATCGCCCGCGAGTTCGGCTTGCGGCTTGCTTATCATCACCATGGCGGGACGGTCGTGGAGCAGCCGGACGAAATCGACCGGCTGCTGCAAGCGACCGATCCGGAGCTGGTCGGCCTGCTGTTCGATACCGGCCACGCGCATTATGCCGGGGGCGATCCGCTGGCGCTGCTGCGCAAGCATTACGACCGGATCGCGTACGTCCATCTGAAGGACGTGCGCGGCGAAGTGCTGCGGCACGCGCGCGCAGAAGGCGCCGATTTTGTCTCTTGCATCCGCAGGGGCGTGTTTACCGTGCCGGGCGACGGCAGCATCGATTTTGCCCCGATCGTGCGGGAACTGGTCGATCGCGGCTACGTCGGCTGGGCGATGATCGAAGGCGAGCAGGATCCGGCGGATCATCCCGCTTATGTTTACGCCAAGCGCTCGCTCGCTTATTTGGCGGGCATCGCCGATTCATACGAGAGAGGCGGAACACGATGAACGGACTTTCTTTTGCCAGCGGCCGGACGCTCGATTTTGTCGCGATCGGACGGCTCTGCATCGATTTGAACGCTAATGAAATCAACCGTCCGATGGAAGAAACGATGACGTTTACCAAATACGTCGGCGGTTCGCCGGCCAACATCTGCATCGGCATGGCGCGGCTTGGCATGAAGTGCGGGTTTATCGGCAAAATCGCGGACGACCAAATGGGTCGGTTTATCGCCGCCTATTTGCAGCGAAACGGCATTGATGGCTCGAATGTGGTCACGGATCGCACCGGCGCCGTGACGGGGCTCGCTTTTACGGAAATCAAAAGCAAGGCCGACTGCAGTATATTAATGTACCGCGACAATGCCGCCGACCTGCTGCTTGCGCCCGAGGAAGTGCGGGAAAGCGTCATCGCGGACGCCAGGCTGCTCCTCATCTCCGGAACGGCGCTCGCGCAAAGTCCGTCCCGCGAGGCGGTGTTCGTCGCGCTCGATTACGCCCGGCGGCACGGAACGACGATCGCCTTCGATCTCGATTACCGTCCGTACACGTGGCGGTCGGCAGCGGAGACGGCTGTGTATTACCAGTTGGCGGCGGCGTACTGCGATATCGTGATCGGCACTCGCGAGGAATTCGATCTTATGGAGCGGTTCGAGTCCGGGGCGATGAACGGCGATGCGGCAACGGCGGCCAAATGGTTCGGGCATCGCGCCTCCGTTGTCGTCATCAAGCACGGCAAGGACGGCTCGATCGCCTATACGCGAGACGGCGAACAGCATACGGCCGCCGTGTTCCCCGCCACGATCGTCAAGACGTTCGGCGCGGGCGACGCCTATGCGGCCGGCATGTTGTACGGACTGATGAACGGCCGCTCGCTGCCTGCCAGCATGAGCTTCGGCAGCGCGGCGGCTTCCATCGTCATTTCCAGCCACAGCTGCTCGGATGCGATGCCGACCGCCGAGCAGGTGGAGTCCTTTATCCGCGCGTGCGGCGGCGGCAGCCAAGGAGGAACGGGATGACCCGCTTGCGTATAGGCATCATCGGCGCCGGCCGAATCGGAAGGCTGCATGCCGACAATCTTTTGCTGCATCCGGACGCCGAAGTGGCGGCAATCGCCGATCCGCAAGCCGGGCCGGCGCTGCGCGAATGGGCGGCGGCCCGCTCGATTCCGCGCGTGGACGCCGATGCCGGCAGCATACTGAACGATCGTTTGATCGACGCCGTTTTCATCTGCTCGCCGACGGAAACCCACGTTCCGTTGATCGTGGAAGCGGCTCGCGCCGGCAAGCATGTATTTTGCGAAAAGCCGGTCAGCCTGGACTTCCGGCTCACCCGGTTTGCGCTGCAGGCGGCGGAACGGGCCGGCATCATGCTGCAGGTCGGCTTCAACCGCCGCTTCGACCGCAGCTTCCGGCGCGTGAAACAATGGGCGGAGGAAGGGGCGGCGGGCGAGCTCCATTTGCTGCGCGTCACCTCCCGCGATCCGGAGCCTCCGCCCGAGGCGTACATCGCAATGTCCGGCGGCTTGTTCCTCGATATGGCCATTCACGACTTCGACATGGCGCGGTATTTGTGCGGCAGCGACATCGTCGAGGTATACGCGCGAGGCGTCGTGCGGATCGATCCCGTCTTCGCCCGGTACGGCGATGTGGATACGGCCGTTACGACGCTGGTTTTCGCGAACGGCGCGCTAGGCGTTATCGACAATAGCCGCAAAGCCGTTTACGGTTACGATCAGCGGGTGGAGCTGTTCGGCTCCGGCGGCAGCATCGCCGCAGACAACGAGTATGCGACTACGGCGATGCTGCATGCCGCGGACGGCGTGCACCGCGACAAGCCGCCGCACTTTTTCCTCGAGCGCTACAGCGCGGCCTATCGGGAGGAATCGGCTTCGTTCGTACGCAGCGTCATGCGCGGAGAGCCGGTCGCCGTAACGGGCCGCGACGCGCTGCAGGCGGAGCTTGCCGCCTGGGCGGCAAGGCAGTCGTCCGTTGCCGGACGCCCGGTGCGGCTCGCGGAATCGGAAGCGGAAGCCGCCGAGGCGGCCGAACCAACGATTGGAGGCGGCTCGCATGAAAACTGATTCCCTGATCGCGCCGCTGCCGGCTCCCGGTCCCCGCGGAGAACGGCTCGTCATCACGCCGGAGCGGGCGGGGTGGCAATATGTCGGATTCGCCGCATACGAGCTGGAGCCGGGTCAGACGTTCGCCGCAGGAGAGGACAATAACGAGCAGTGCGTGGTGCTGCTCGGCGGCTTGGCGCAAGTGACGACGGACCGGGAGCGATGGCCCGAGGTGGGCAAGCGGCAACATGTGTTCGAGCGTATACCGCCTTGCGCGGTGTATGTGCCGGCAGGCGAACGAGCCGAGCTGACGGCGCTGACGAAGCTGGAGCTTGCGGTTTGTTCGGCCCCCGGCAAGACGCCTGGCGAAGTCCGCGTCATCACGCCCGAACAAGTGGGGGTGGAGACGAGGGGAAGCGGGTCCATGGAGCGCACCGTGCACCATATATTGCCGGAGACGGCGGCCGCCGACAGCTTGCTTGTCGTCGAAGTGTTTACGCCGGGCGGGCACTGGTCGAGTTATCCTCCGCACAAGCATGATCGCGACCGGCTGCCGGACGAGTCCGCGCTGGAGGAGACGTATTATTACCGCATTCGTCCGGAGCGGGGATTTGCGCTGCAGCGCGTTTACGGCGGCGAAGGCGACGATACGTTCGACGAGTCGCTGGCGGTGCGGAACGGCGAGGCGACGCTTGTGCCGCGCGGCTATCACACCGTAGCGGCGCCGCCCGGCTACGAGGCGTATTATTTGAACGTCATGGCGGGCCCGGTCCGGACGTGGCGCATTTGCAACGATCCCGACCACGAATGGCTGGTCAAGCCGCGGACGACGTGACAAGGAGGAATTGGCATGGTACGAACCGTATGGCTGCTCCGGCACGGCATGCGGCAAGATTTTGAAGATCCGGATTGGCCCCGGTCGGCGCCGCGCCCTCACGATCCGCCGCTCACCCCGAGCGGCTTGCAGATGGCGGCGGAAACGGCGGCACGGCTCGGGAACGAGCCGATTGATCATGTGTTCGCTTCCCCGTACTTGCGGACGCTGCAGACGGCGGCAGTCATCGCCGACAGGCGGGGACTGCGCGTCAATGCGGAGCCCGGATTCGGCGAATGGTTGAATCCGCTGTGGTTTCCCGCCATGCCGGACATCGTGACGCCGGAGGAAGCGTCGGCCTTGTTCCCTTGCCTGGATCGGGACTATGCGCCGTACGCCGACCCGGCGTACCCGGAGAAGAACGAAGCGGTCGACATGCACGTGCGGGTCGAGCGCGCCTTGAGAGGCGTCCTGCGGGATTATTCGGGCGCCGTCCTGATTGTCGGCCATGGCTCGACGGTTCGGCAAGCGGCCCGAACGCTCGGCGATCCGTCCGCGGGCATCGAGCTCGGTCTGTGCGCCCTGAATCGTTTCGACCGGAACGACGACGGCTGGCGGCTGACGCTTGCGAGCGTCGACCATCTCACGATTACCGAGCAGTGGCTGCGGTTTCAATAACGGGAATTCGTGCGTTCCGGCGCATCGCATGCCGGCGCAACAAGGAGTGAGGAGGCTGAACATGGGCGACTTGGACGATCAAAGAAACTTGCTTGTACTGGGCGGCTTGCTGCTTTCCGAGCGGTTGAACGCGTATTTCAACGAACGCGGAGAGCAGCTTTCGGCGGACGAACGGCTGCTTCGCGGCACGCGGCTGGAAGGTTTGCTGCGCCTGCTTCTGCAGGTTGACCCGGCGAATCGGCAGCTGCTGCGCGTGCTTGGGGAATATTTCCACAAACAGGGGGACTTGCGCGCCGCCGGGCCGTTCTACGAGGAGCTGCTGCGGCTCGATCCGCCGCGGCAGCCGGACAAGGAAACGGCGGAACGAATCCGCCGGTTTGCTCCCGTCCTGTACGTTCACCGAAGCGAGCCGTTTCCGCTGCGCGACTGCGTGGCGATTGCCCATCCCGAGCGGCCGATCATCACGTACCGGTTGTTCTGGGAGGACGATTGGGATTTTCCCGACGATTATGCGCCTTGCGATCATGAAGTCATCTGGGTCGAATACGATCCGGGCAGCGGCCGCCTGACCCGCGTATACACTTATTTTCACGGCATATTGCTCAGCACGGAGGAAGCCGTCTTTGAAGCGAACGCACACGGCGGCCGTCCCCAGGTGTGGGTGCAATGGGGCAAACACGGCTCGATGCTGACCGGCGCGGAGAAGAAGCGGTATGCCTGGAAATCCGAGTCCGCTCTGCCCGGCATCGATATCATGCGCATCATGTACGAGGAGACGCGGCGCGGCGGACGTCTGGCCGATCATCCGATCAAGAAGGGGTGGGCGCCGCCGTTCGAGGGCAGCTTCGACAGCTATATGACGTTCGACCGAGCGATCGACACGCGCGAGTATATCGGCCGGCACAACCGGCAGCATGTGACGCCGTGGGTGAACGCGCTGCTCGTGCAGCAGGTGCTGACGTACTATTATACGCCCAAAAACGAATGGCCCGAGCCGCTCGCCTGACGAACGGGCGCTTGCTGCCGGAAATAGGAACAATTAAATCGAGGGGAGGGGATGGCGCAGGTGAAACGGGAAATTGCGACGAACGGCGCGCCGCGCAACACGGGGCCTTATTCGCAAGGGCTGGCGATGAACGGATTCCTGTTCGTATCCGGGCAAGGAGCGATCGATCCGGCGACTTCGGAGATCGTCCCCGGCACGATTGAGGAACAAACGCGGCTGACGATGGACAATATTCGCTCCATTCTGGCGGCCGGCGGGTGCTCGATGGACGATATTGCGAAGGTAACCGTTTATTTGGCCGACATGGCCGACTTCGAGCGGTTCAACGCCGTGTATCGCACGTATTTTACCGCGCCGCTGCCGGCCCGTTCGTGCGTGGCGGCGGGGCTGGACGGCATCCTGGTGGAGATCGACGCCATCGCCGCGATCCCGGTCAAGGAGGGCTGAACGGCGCCGATGACGGAAGAAGCGGACTCCCGAAGACGGGGGTCCGCTTCACTCATATTTGCGGCGTTTGCGGAATTGCCCCGGCGAAAGGCCGACATGCTTCTTGAACGAGTAGCTGAAATACGGGGTGTCGTCATACCCGCAGGCAAGTGCGATTTCGGCGATCGGCAGATCGGTTCGGCTCAATTTTTCCTTGGCCGCTTCCAGCCGTTTGCGCGCGACGTATTGCTGGGGAGACTCGCCCATCGTCCGTTTGAACAGCTTCTGGAAATAGGCCGGACTTCTGCCGGCGATTCGCGCCAGATGCGCAAGGTCGAGCTTCTCCTGCAGGTGGACGTCGATATAGCCGCATATCCGTTTCAGCTCCGCATAGTGGGCCGAGGAAGGAATGACGGTGTCGCTTCCAGTAACGGCAAGATCGGCGTATAGCTGGTACAAAATTTGCAGCATGTACGCCCGCAGCAGCACCCCCGCATGCGGGTCCGAGCCGGCAAAAGCGGCATGCACCCGGCTGAAGAGCGACTCGTACTTCTCATACGACCCGGGCCGGCAAATGACGGGAATCGCATCGAGCAGCCCGTTCGCGTATTGCGGCTGCACCGGTCTGTCGTCCAACAAGTAGTAGCTGTTCGGATCCCGACCCGCCGTCCCCAGCATATCGAAACAGATCAAATAACACGTGTAAGGCAACACGCCTTGCGACGCCATCCCCGGCCGTTTGAAGATGACATCGCCTTTGTTCACCTCGTACGTCTCGTGGTCGATCACCATTTTGCCGCCGCGGCTGTCCGTAAACAGCTCCAGTTCATAGTCCGCAACGAGCCGGTAGGTGTAGCGAGTGCCTGCCGGCAGCTTCATGCCTTCTGTCTGGTGAAGACAGGCGAGCACGGTCGGCGAAAGCTGCCGGTCTTCGATCCGTTTCAAGGCCATGGGAACAACCGCCTTATCCTGGGGAGATGGTAACAACCATTATCGCATGATTTTGAAAAAAAGTCGCGATATTGCATGGTTCGGCTTGCGAAATGGGCATACAATGGTGCTGGATATCGAAAGTTTTCCATTGAACCAATGGGAGGAGCATAAAACACATGTCCATTTTATATGAAACGATGCTGGGCCGATTGGGGTCGCGGTTTCATTTGAACTTCCGGCCGCGGGAACGGCGGATTTACAGTTCGCCGCTTGGCCGCTTCTACGACAGCCCGCTGCGGCTCAGCCTCGGCGTCAAAGTCGGCGGAGAAACGCGGATTTTGCCATTTTCCGACGCGCACAAGTCGTTTGCGTTCGTCGAACAGGAGCTGACGCCAACGTCCGTCACCTTTCACTGCCGGGAGCCCGAATGGGGCATCCAGGCGACGATCGCGTTTACGGCCCCCTTTTACCCGCAGGATGAAACGCTCAGCACCGCGCCGATGTACCTGATTCACGCCTCCGTGGAAAATACGAACGTGCGCAAGCTTACCGGCGATGCGGCGCTGGCGGAGGACGGCGGCCAACTGCAAGGGGAAATATTCCTCCGGCTTGACGATGGCGAATGCACGCCGTCCGGCTATCGCCTCCCGGTGGCGATGACGATCGACCCGGCGTTGGCGGAGCTCAAATGGTTACATCGCACGCGGGGCAAAGACTTCTCATCGGCCGCCTATCGCGGCGAACTGGCGGTCGAACCGCTGCATCCGGAGCAAACGTACGTGCGCGAGGACGGCATTCATGCCCCGTTTGCGTTGGCGTCGAAACAGTCCGCTTCCGCTTCTTTCGTCATGGCCGGGTATACGAACGATCAGGTGATGAACGTCGAGGACGAGCTGTATCGGTTCCGCTACACGGCGGCATTTTCAAGCGCCTTGGACGTTATCCGTTACGCGCGGGAAGCCGAAGCGGAACTGCTTGCCAGGAGCCGGTCGTTCGACCGCATCGTCGCCGGGGCGACGCTGGACAAGGCGGCGGCCAACCTGATCGCGTTTTCCTTGCAAAGCTTTCTCTCCAACAGCTGGTGGATGCGAAACGAGCGAAACGACGACTGGTTTACGGTGTGGGAAGGCAACTGCGCGTATCATTCGACGATCGACGTGGAGTACAACGCGTCGATGTTCTATTTGCTGCTGTGGCCCGAACTGCTCGAGCGGACGATCCGGCAATGGACGCGTTATGAGAAGGAAGGCGGCTTCATGTCGCACGATATCGGGAAATTCCTTGTCGGCAAAGGCATGGAATACGGCCATGAGATGGAAATCGAGGAGAACGGCAATTTTATTCTGCTCGTTCACGCGCTGGAGAAGCTTACCGGCCGTACCGAGCTGACGGACTCCATCTATCCGCAGCTGCTGCGGCTCATTCGTTACATTGCCGACAGCGACACGACGGGCAACGGGTTCCCGAACAAGGGAACCGCCAACACGATCGACGATGCGGGGGCGGCCGTACAATACGCCAAGGAGCAAACGTATTTGGGCGTCAAGGCGTACGCCGCGTTTCAGGCGATGCGTATGTGCGCCGAGCGGATGAAGGATGCCAATACCGTCCGGCTGTGCGATACGAAGATGGGTCTCATTCGGGACACGCTGGAGCAATCCGCCTGGCTCGGCGACCATTATGCGGTGTGCATCCAGACCGCGGCCGACGGGGTGAAGGACGTATGGACCGGTCAGCAGATGGAAGGGGAAATTCCGGGCTGGGACGCGTATTCGATTTATCCGTCGAACGGGCTGTTGTATTTGCTGATGACCGCGACGGAAACGGGCTTGAACCTGGACAGGCTGCGCACGGACCTGACCCATGCGACTGCGCAATCGATGACCCGGTACGGCTGCAAGCACAGCAGCAAAGACACGACCGGCAACCTGTGGATTTCGCAAAATTTGTGGAAAGACTTTACGGCGGCGTATTTGGGCCTCGACATGCTTGGCTTGAGCGACAACTACTGGGATTACGAGCTGTACGAAAATGCGCAGGGGATCGGCGGCTGCTTCGTCGATGCGCCCCCGACGGCGCACCTCAATTATTACCCGCGCGGCGTCGTTTCGCTTGGCGCGATCAATGCGCTGGGCGGCGTTCAGGTCGACAAGGTGCGGCGCGTCGTTCATCTGAATCCGGTTCGAGTGCCGTGCCGTGTGCCGCTGCTCAGCTTCGCCGATTGGAAAGAAGGCGTCGTTCCCTGGGCGACTTTCCGCCTGGAGCAGGGGCAGGTTGTGTTTGAGCTGGAGGAGCGGGAGCAGCTGCAAGGCTTTCAACTGTTCGTGTGGGGGAAAGAGACGCTTCCCGAACCGCGGTGACGTTCAACGGCCCGTTGAATTCTGAAATAAATTCGTTTTTTCTGAAAATCGCGTTATATTTTCAAAGATCATGTCAGGATCTTCGTTCGCCAATGATGTATAATGGCTAAAATGAGGAGGCTGGGACATGAGCAGTTTATTCGAGAAGCTTGGGCAGGAGAAGGTCCTGTTTCAGCTGGTAGGGGATTTTTACAATCTGGTGCTTGAAGACGAACGGATAAACGGTTTTTTTCAAGGGACGGATATGGTCAAGCTGCGTCAGCACCAGTTGAGCTTTCTGTCCACGATTCTGGGCGGACCGGAACAATATTCGGGGCGTTCCATGCACTTGGCGCACAAAATTCTCCAATTGAAGGAACATCACTTTACAGCCGTCGTGGAGAATTTGGTTGAAGCGATGAGACGGTTGAACGTCGACGAGGAAGACATCGCGCAAGTAATGACCCGTCTCTCCCAATACAAGGACCAGATTGTCAGCTAGCCGGGCTCCGCTCTTCGGGCCCGATCGATGCGCTGGATGGCAAGCTTCAACTGCTCGTAAGGGAAAGCACGGCACGATCCTGAAAGAGTCGGCGGCATGCTTATCCGCCTGAAATCCGCATGGGTTTCAGGCTTTTTGCCGTCTGCAGATGGAGCAGAGCCGACTTCATAAATTATCCTAATATTCAATAATTTATAAGTTGATTATGTTTGACTTTGTCCGGCAGCGGCGGCGGTTCGGCTGCCCAGGTCGTGATCGGCGGCGGCGATGGCGGTACGAACGGAACGCATGTAAAGAAACGCCTGGCGGCAATAGCCGTCAGGCGTTTTGCTTCTTCTTCCCCGGCATCTTGAGGCAAACTACCAGGCGTAAGCTTCGGGAGCGCCGCCTCCCGGCCCCGGGAACAACTCGTCCAGCCGCTTCAGCGTCGGCTCGTCGAGCTTGATCTCCACGGCGCGCAAGCTGCTCTCAAGCTGCTCCACCGTGCGCGGGCCAATAATCGGCGACGTGATCGCCGGGTTGGACAATACCCAGGCGAGCGCAACGTTCGGCTCGCTCTCGCCAAGCTCCCGGCACAGCGCGGCGAAGCCCTCAAGCCTGTTCCGATGCTTCTCGACCCTTCTCCGTGCCCGTTCGCTCCGGGAGCTTGTCTTGGCGGGATCGAATACGTTGCCGAGCAACCCGCCCTCAAGCGGGCTGTACGCCATTACGCCGATGCCAAGCTCCCATGCGGTCGGAAGCACCTCCAACTCGGGCAGCCGGCACATCAGGCTGTAGCGGTGCTGCTCCGACACGAGACCGAGGAAATGGCGGGACTCGGCCTCGTACTGCGCGCGAACGAGGTCGCGCGAGGCAAAATTGCTGGATCCGATATACGTCGCCTTGCCTTGAGAGACAACAAGCTCGAATGCGTCCCACAGCTCCGCCCAGGTGACGTTGCGATCGATGTGATGCATCTGGTACAGATCGATATGATCGGTCTGCAAGCGTCTCAGCGACCCTTCCAGGTGACGGCGGATTTTATAAGCGGACAGGCCGTATCCGCGGTTCGGGCCATCCGCCGGGTCCTCCATGTTCCCGTAAACCTTGGTCGCTAGCACGACCCGTTCCCGCCTGCTCCCGCCCGCGAACCAGCGGCCGATGATCGCTTCCGTATTCCCCCGGTTCTCGCCGTCCCCTCCGTACGAGTTGGAAGTATCGACGAAGGTGATGCCCGCATCGAGAGCGGCGTCCAGTATGCGATGCGCTTCGCGCTCGTCGGTGTCTTCGCCGAAATTCATCGTGCCGAGACACAATCGGCTTACTTTCAGGCCGGTGCGGCCCAAACGGGTATAAATCATTGCCTCACTCCTCGATTGGTGATGGATAGCTGCTCGCAGGGTCAACTATAAGCGCGCGCGTCGATGTTTTCAATCCAGATAATGTCCGGAACTGGTCATAATGTTCAATGATTAACAAATTTACGGAATTGCGAAAAATTTGCACCATCGCAAAAATTGTAGCGCTATGCACATCGGCGAAATTTGCGTATAAAAAAGAGGGCAGGCTGGCGAAAAACACGAAGAGGGGAGAAAACCGAATGCTGGAGCAACTGGAGCAGGGCCCGTATACAATCGATTCGGACGACGGGTGGAGGACGTTGCGGACAACCGCTCCTTCCGATCGTTATGTGCGGAATCCGGGGATGGGCTTGATCGGCTATACATGGGAGGAGAACGGCCCTTCCCTTCCGGTCAGGGAGGGCGCGGAAAGTATCGAGCGATTCGTCGACAAAATCTGCTCGTCGCCCTATGTGGACGTCTTGTATATTCGCTGCGACTGGCGCGATGTACAGCGCGTTCCGGGCAAGCTGGAGCTCAGTCCCGTCTGGCAATTGACGCTGGATGCGGCGAAGCGGCGCGGCATCCCGGTCGGCTTCCGGGTGCAGCTGTCAAGCCCCAACGTGCAACCGGGGCGACTGGCCGTCCCCGACTTCGTTCGGGAGCGGGTGCCGTACGTCAACATCGGGCGAAAGCCGGGCGGCGCTTTCGATTACTACGAGCCGCGATACGACCACTCCGCCTTTCAGTCCGCGTTCCGGGAGCTGAACGGTTTGCTCGCGGACCGATTCGACGACGACCCGGTCATTGCATTTATGGATTTGATGATGTACGGCTTCTGGGGCGAAGGCCATACGTCGGGATTGCCTCATCCGTTTCCCGACGACCGTACGGCGGCGCGCACGATGACAGGCATGGCCCTGGAACAAATGGAGACGTGGAAGCGGGTGCCACTGGTCGTCAATGCGCAAACGGATATCAGCCGGGTCGGCAATGCCGCCATACAGGATCTGGCCATGGCCGCCGGCCACTGGATCAGGGTCGACAGCATCATCGTCGAGGAACCTTGGGGCATCGACCGGATCGCATCCCGTCCGTCCGGCATAGGCCTGATCGTCGAGGACGGCCCCTACCGCCACTACGACGACGCGCGGATCCCGCGCCGGGCGACGGGCATAAGCGCCATGGAGGACGCCATGAGGCATGTATCCGATGTCGGCGGGCATTACTGGGCGCTCTGGACGGAGGTGGACCGGTTCGAAGCATTCGCCGAGGCGAATCCGCAGGCGTTTCCCGCACTGCGCAGGCGAATCGGGTACCGCTTGCGACCGGCATGGATATGGCAGCGGATCAAGGGCGATGCCGACGAATTGATCGTTGCCGTGGCGAACGACGGATGCGCCGGCGTGCCGGGGAAGCTTCGCATCGTCCTGGAGTCGGCCGACGGCCAATACACGGCAGCAGGCTTCCTTGCTGCGGGGGAACCTGCCGGCGGGCGCATCCGGCTTGCATCGTTCCTGCTGCCTCCGGGACTGGCCTGTCGTGAAGTTCGGTTGCGCGCGGAATTGGAGCTGCGCGAAGGCGTTGCAAGAAGCGTCCAATGGTGCTGCGCCGACGAAACGAATCCGGATGGATCATTGTCGGTCGCGTTATGCGGTCATGAGGAAGAAGGTTGGCGCAAGAACGTCTGAGCGGGCAAGCCTCGCGACAGCCGATCAAGTGGAGCTGCGGTCGTTTGCCGCCTCCGCGATGGCATTGATCCGGTATTCGCTCGGCGTAACGCCGGTCATCTTTTTGAAGATGCGGTTGAAGGAATTGATATTCAGGTAGCCGACGCTTGCGGCGGCGTCCTGAATCTTCGCACCGGGCCGCACAAGCAGAGGAAGCACGTTGCGGATGCGGATCGAGTTGACGTAGTCGACGAAATACATGCCCGTCTTCTCCTTGAAGTAGGTGGACAGGTAACTGCGCGAGATGTCGAGCTTGTCGGCAAGCAGATCGAGCGAGATCGCGGATGCATAGTTGGCTTCGATGTAGTCGCCAACAAAGGCAATAATCGGATCTCGTTTGATCCGATGCGAGTCGTATAACCCGGCTGCGGCTTGCAGCAAATGGTCAAACCATATTCGCAGCTGCTCGTAGGTATGGCAATCGCCAAGCTTCGCCCGGATCGCGCGCAGTTCCTTCGTGTTGAATCCCAAGCGCGTGCAGCCCGCATCTATTCTGGCGGCGAGGTTGTCCGCGAAGGCGACGACGTACGCCTGCTGCGCTTGCCGCTTCTTCATCTGGCGAATCGTCTTGTCGATCATGCTTAGCGCCGTTTCGCGATTGCCGCCCGCCAGATGCCGCTCGAATTCGTCTTCTTGCGCAAGCGAGTACGGCGATTGCTCGGCCGCCTGCGCAGGTTCGGCAACAATCTGGTTCGGGCTGTCGAATGTCCGCGTCTCGAGCATGGCAACGGCAGCTTCATACGCTTCCGTCAAATCGCCGTTCTGAGGCCTGTCAAGACCAATGCCGATCGTCAGGAAGCAATAGTCGCGTTCGTTCCCCATCATGTCGACGATGCCGTCGATTGCGGCGCGCACCTGTTCGTCGCCTGTATGGCCGAAGAGAACGGATATGATCAACTGGCTTTCGATCTGAAGCGAAAGCGACTCCGGGAAAACGTTTTTGAGCATAAAGTCGATGATTTCCTTGATGTACGGGGTCGCATGCTCCTTGGAAAAGCCGAGCTCCGCCTGCAAATCGGTATAGTGGACTTGGAACAGCACAATCCGGAAAGGCTGCTGCACCTCCTGCGTTTCCCGGTAACGATTCAAACTGTTTCTCGTTCGCTTGAACTTGTCGATGACCGCGTATTGCCGGAGAATCGTTTGTTTGTCCGTCAAATCGCGGCGGATGTCCCGATTGGACTGCAGGATCCGATTCACTTGCTGCTGGATTTCCGAAAACTCCTTGATTTTGGATGGCGGGCTGACACCGGCGTCCGGATGGCGGAGCGCCTCGATCATTCTTTTGACCGGCGAACGCAGCTGAAAGGCAAAGACGAGCGACATGCCGGCGTTAATCAGCACAATGACCGCAAGAATGGCGATGAAATAGCTCTCCCAACGCGTTTTGGCAACGATGTTGGCATCGGTAATTACCGAGGAGTAGGTGAACTTCGTAAAGGAGCCGGTTTGCTGGAACAGGTATTCGCCCTCCGCTTGCCGCGAGGCTTGGGCTGCGGAGGCAACGGTCCTGCTGGGATCTGCGTTCGCCGGGCTGTACAGCAGCCGTCCCGCGGAATCCCGTATATAGAAATTGTCGTTTACCGAGCGAAAGAACGATTCGTACATCGGATCCGCGTCGACGAGCGCGATGAGGATAAAATCGGGAATCATATGGTTCCGGATCACGATCGGCATCCGCCGGTAACGGGCAACCTCCATGCCGTTGCCGTCAAATTCGGATATGGTGGCGTTCGGCAGGTAATGGGCCGTCTCCGCCTGTTCGAAACGGGAAAGCCAGGATGCGGAATCCCAATCGGGATAACGAAGGTAACGGCTGAAATAGATGTCGGAGGAGCTGCCTTTTGTTTTGTCGAGCGCAAACCTGCTTTGGCCGAAAAGAAGAATCAGGTTGTCGATGCGAAGCGAGGTATTGTTCAGGAAGTTCTGGATGGCCGATCTCGTCTGCATGGCAATGGGGTAGTTCACTTCTTCCTTGTTCAGGGACGCAATGTCCAGGCTCATGGAGAACAGCAGAACGGCGTCGGTTACAAGCTGGAATTGCTTCTCGTAGTCTTCTGTGGCGGAGTCGAGCAGAAGTGTGTTGTACTGGATGACTTCATCCTTCACCCGATCGCTGAAGAACAGGACGGAGTAAAGCGTAAACGAGCCGGACAACAGGATGACAATTGCGAAGCCTGCCAGAAACCAGGCAAACAACGCGCGGGGCTTCCCTCTCGTTACCGTTCTGCGGAAACGCGCGAACCATGTCATGATCGAGATCCTCCTTTATCATGCCATCTTCCTTTATTTGTATAGCATTCGATAAGCTTGTGTCAATGTAAAACATTTGGTTGTTTTACGAACGCTGCAACCATAAATTGTCCCTAATTCCATTGTAAGGAGTTGAGCTTTGTGGGCAAAGAAGCAAACGAAAGGAACCATTATCCGGGCAGCGACGAAATCGAACGCTGGCTAGCGGCGATTTGGCAAGCCGCTTGCGATGCGGATTGCCGTATCGAGGAGCTGCCGCTGCACGGCTTTTCGCATCGTCTTGGCATCCATCATGCCGAAGAGGAATTTCGTTATATCCGCTTCACGATCGCGGGACAAAACCCGTTCTATGCGTATTGGCAACCGGCGGCGTCCGCTCCTGCGCCATTGCTCGTCCATGTGCCGGGTTACGGCTCGGAAATCAGTACGCACCCGGAGCTTGCGGCAATCGGTTTTCATGTGCTGCACGTTTCCCCGCTTGGCTATGGTACGCCCGAGGGGCCGGACGAATCCATGTTCGTCGACGGCATCTGGCAATGGCCGGTGCTGCCCGATACAATCGCCAGCTCGGCAACAAAGGGATACAACGACTGGCTGATGAATGTTGCGGTTGCCGTCCGGTGGGCAACAAGCAGGAGCGATACGCTGCCGAACCGCGTATCCTTCTTCGGCACAAGCCAGGGCGGAGGAGCGTCGTTGCTGCTTGGCTCGCTGTTCCGGGACCGGGGCGTTCGCTGCGTGGCCGCCGACCTGCCGTATTTGACCAACTTTCCGCTTGCGGACGGCAGGGGCGGCTACCGCAAAGCCTGGAGGGCGCTTGATAAGCTGGAGGACCGCGGCGCGGGTTGGGTCGGTCTCGGATATATCGACACCTTGTCGCATACCGATCGTCTTACATGTCCGGTGCTGCTCACGGCAGGCTCCGCCGACGAAACGACTCCGGCCGATACGATTGAAAGCTTGTTCGCCAGGCTGCCCGGCACGCGGTCTTATACGTTGCTGAACGGGGTCGGTCACCGATATACGCGCGAGTTCATCCATTTGGCGGCAGCCTGGTTTCGGCTGTATGCATGAAGGGAGAAGATGACAATGACCTTATCGATTCTCGTGATCGGATGCGGGCACATCGCAACCGCGCATCACGGTCCCGCCTTGGCGGCGCATGCGGCTGTGTCTCCGGAGCTGCGGCTTGCGGCATGCTGCGATACCGATGCGGCTCGAGCCGCAACGTTCGCCGGCAAGTTCGGGTTCGCGCGAAGCTATGCCGATGCGGCAACGATGCTGGCGGCGGAAAGGGCGGACGCCGTCATGCTGCTCGTGCCGCCCGATCGGACCGCCGCCTTGGCGGCAAGCGTCATGGCGGCGGGATGCCGCAACCTACTGATCGAGAAGCCGCCGGGCTTGAACGCGGACGAAGCGCGGACGATTCATTGTGCGGCGCAGATCCATGGGGCCACACCGATGGTCGCCTTCAACAGGCGTCATATGCCGGTCGTGCGCGAGCTGCGCGGAAGGCTGGGGCTATTGCCGCCGGGTGATATTCACCACATTCGTTACGAGCTGATCCGTTATCGCCGAACCGATCGGGATTTTTCGGTAACGGCGATTCACGGACTCGACACGGCCCGGTTTCTGGCGGGATCCGACTATGCGCAGCTGGAATTCGCTTACAAGGAACTGCCGCATATTTCGCAGGGCGTTGCGAATATAACCGCGCGAGGTTCCTTTGTTTCGGGCACGGCGGTCGATCTGATATTCGCTCCCGTGTCCGGAGCGAATATCGAACGGGTGACGGTTCACGCGCGCGATCGGATGCTTGTGGCCGAGCTGCCGTTCGGAAGCTCGCTCGGCGGTTGCGGCCGGCTGATCGAATATAGGGACGGAGCCGTGAGCGACTTGTGGGAGGTCGATTCGCGTCCGGGAGACGGCAACGGATTTCATGAAGAAATCGGGGAATTCCTCTCCTGCGCGGCAGAGGGGCGCGCGCCGGAGGATGATGTGCTGTCCGCCGTGCAAGCGGTCGAAGCAGCCGCATGCATCCGCAGCAGGGCGGGCCGTTTTGGCAATTCGGAATGATTTGCGCTGCGAAATGGAGGTGTGCACATTTTCAACTTCTTCGCCAAATTATTATGAATAGGTAAATTGGCGTAATGTGCGTAATAAAGATCATTGCTTCGTTGCCGAATTTCGCTACTCTTGAAGTAAACGCGAGATCGACTGTTATGGCGCGGCTGACGCTGGACGAAGATCGCGAACGTCATGATTGCGCAATGAAGGAGAGCAGAATGAAAATCGCTTTTTCGACATTAGGCTGCCCGGCATGGAGCTGGGAACGAATTTTGGACCAAGCAGCCTCCCTCGGCTACGACGGGATCGAGGTTCGCGGCGTGAACGGGGAGATGTCGCTGGCCGCGTGCGAACCGTTCCGGCCGGATCGCATCACCCATACGTTACGGCAATTGCGGGAGCGGGAACTGGACATCGTATGTCTGGGAACTTCCTGCAGCTTCCACGATAAAAGCGGGTTCGTACGCGCCGTAGAAGAAGGAATGGCGGCCATCGAGCTCGCTCAGCGGCTCTGCGCCCCGTATATCCGAGTATTCGGGGGAACGGTTCCCGAGTTCGGCAGCAAAGAGGAAACGGTTCATCAAGTTGTGCACGGACTTCGCACGTTATGCGGACATGCAGCGGGCAGAGATGTAACCGTGCTGCTGGAGACGCATGGAGACTTTTGCTTGGCGGACGATGTGGCGAATATCGTTCGCAAGGTCGGACCCGGTCGTTTTGGCGTGCTTTGGGATATGGGAAATACGGCCAAACATCATACAGGCGGCGCCCCGTCCGGCGAAAGCCCGGAAAAGACAGTCGGGAAGCTTGCTTCATCGATTCGCCACGTTCATTTCAAAGACACGCCGAACAAGCGGGTCATTGTTCTCCCGATATTATAAGTCCCATGGGGGCATCGAATCGAAAGGAGGGGGCGATCTTGAGCATTCCCCGCTCGCCCGCGGCGGCCAATCATCCGGTCAAGCCATACAAACCGTCTCTCTCCGCGCGCATATGGAAACAGCGGTACGGTTTCATGTTGCTTATTCCGGGCCTGGCCTATTTTATCGTCTATCGTTATGTCCCTATGCTGGGGAATATTATTGCGTTCCAGGACTTCAGCCCTTATCAAGGTTTTCTTAAAAGCGACTGGGTCGGGTGGAAACACTTTGCCCGCATATTCGACGACACGGAAGTCCTTCGCGTCATCCGCAACACATTATGGTTGTCCTTTCTGCAAATCATATTCGCCTTTCCGGTTCCGGTCGTGCTGTCGATTATGATGAACGAGCTGCGCAGCGATCGGTTCAAGCGCATCACGCAATCGATCGTATACTTGCCTTATTTTCTTTCTTGGGTCGTCGTGATCGGGATCGCTACCGTATTTCTCAGAAGCGACGGCGTTATCAATCACATTACGGAATGGATGGGCAGGGAGCCGATCGTCTTTTTGCAAGAGCCGAGTTTGTTCATGCCAATCATCGTTATTGAAGTGATCTGGAAAGAATCGGGCTGGGGCACGATCATATTCCTTGCTGCGCTGGCCGGCGTCAATCCAAGCCTGTACGAAGCGGCGGTCGTGGACGGCGCCGGACGTTGGAGACGAATCTGGCACGTGACGCTGCCGGCTATTCGCGGCACGGTCGTCATCCTGCTCATTCTTCGTCTCGGCAATGTGCTTGATTCCGGCTTCGAGCAAATTTTTCTCATGCTGAATCCGTTTGTGATGAAAGCGGGTGACGTTCTGGACACCTATGTCTATTTCAAAGGGATCCAACAAGCCGATTTCAGCTTCGGCACCGCCGTAGGATTGTTCAAGGGAGCGGTCGGGCTCGTCCTTATCGTCGGTGCGAACCGATTGGCCAAACGTTTCGGCGAACAAGGCATCTATTAGAGCGGTCGCCATATCGACTTATTAAAAGCAAGAAAGGGGTTGCACCGGTCGATGAAACGAACGGCTTGGGAAAAGCTCGGGGATTCGATGAATATTATTTTGCTTGCCGTAGTTGCCCTTGTTATGTTTTTTCCTTTCTATTATATCGTCGTCGTGTCGTTCGCTACGTACGAAGACTATTTATCTGTCGATTTGCTGCTATGGCCGAAAGAGTGGGTCTTGGACGCTTACGAGTACATTTTCGAATCGAAAGAATTCATTCGTTCGGTCGGCGTTACGATTTTCGTAACGGTTGCGGGCACATTGGTCAACTTGGCGATGACCGCCAGCATGGCTTATGCGCTAACCCGGCGACTGGCCGGCCAAAATTTTTTCATGTTCCTTGTTCTGTTTACGTTCATGTTCTCTCCCGGGATCATACCGACCTATTTGATCGTCAAGGCGACAGGCTTGCTCGACACCTATTGGGCGCTGATTGTTCCGACGGCTATCAATGCCTTCAATTTGATTGTGATGCGGGAGTTTTTCACGAGCATTCCGGAGGAGCTCAACGATGCGGCGGTCATCGACGGGGCTAACGAGCTGCAGAGCTTCTTGCGGGTCATTATTCCGCTCGCCAAGCCGGCATTGGCGGCGTTCGGCCTGTTCTATGCGGTGTATCATTGGAACACGTATTTTACAGCCATTCTGTACTTGAACGACTCGACCAAATGGACCGTGCAAGTCATCCTGCGCCAGATCGTCCTTCTCAACGAGGCGACGAACAGCCTGTCCGCCGCCAGGGATGCCGCCCGCGCAGGCTCCGAGCCGCCGGAAGAAACGATCGGCATGGCGGCGATTCTGCTCGCCACCGCCCCGATTCTGCTCGTATATCCGTTTCTGCAGCGCCACTTTGCCAAGGGGGTGATGCTCGGATCCGTAAAAGGATAGTCGGAGTCCGTCGGATATAGGCGCAGTTCGGCAACGGAAGCTGGTTACGCGAAACGGCATTCGATTCAGCATTCGATTCATCAATCGGGAGGGAAAAGTAAATCTATGAGACAGAAAATGAGAAACGGTTTGATCGTCTTGACGGCCGGCGCGGCAATCGCGACTGTTGCCGCTTGCAGCAGCGGCGACAACAACGCCAAGGATCAATCCCCGTCGCCGGGCAGTCCGGCCAGTTCCGCCAGCCCGGCGGCACCGACAAAGGCGGTAAAGGATTTGACGAAAAAGATCACGATTTCCAAAATCGCCGGAACCTGGGCGGCGCCGGTGTATTCGCCGGACGGAGCCGGCGTCAAAGCGATCAACGAGCGGTACAATGTCGATTTCAAATCGCAATACGTCCCTTATGACGAGTATGCAAACAAGCTTCCCGTCGTGATGGCCGGCGGCGGATTGCCCGATATGATCGGCATGGAAACGGTTGACGCCAACTTCGTCAAGTGGGCCAAGCAAGGCGCATTCCTGCCGCTCAATGAGTACATCGACAAATATCCGACGTTGAAGGCGATTCCGAAAAGCGTGTGGGACGCCGTTACCGTAAACGGCAAAATATACGCCATTCCGGACTACTTTCCGAAAAAATACGGCAAAAAACCGATCATCCGCAAAGACTGGCTGGATAATCTCGGCTTGAAGATGCCAACCAATTATGACGAATTGACGAAAGTCGCCATAGCTTTCGCCAAGAACGATCCGGACCGGAACGGCAAGGACGATACGTACGGCGTCGGAATGGTCAACACGGCGGCGGGCTCGATTACATACGGCGTTCCAATGGGAGCGGCCTGGGACGGCGGCTGGTACCACAAGAACGCCGCCGGTCAATTTATTCCGGGGCTGATCTCTCCGGGCTTCAAGAAACAAATCGAAGTGCTCCGCGACCTGTATGCCGCCGGCGCGCTCAACAAGGATTGGCCGGTTGCCAAAATCGGCGACATCCGCAACGATTTCTTCGCCGGCAAATACGGCATCTTCTACGAGCAGCCGTATGACATTTCGTCCAAGCGGTTCGAGAACCTGAAGAAGGTTGCGCCGAATGCGGAAATCGCGGTCATCCCGCCGTTCGCGCAGGAAGACGGGAAGAAAGGTTTCCTCGGCTTGTCCGGCTATTACGAGATGTTCGCCCTGAATGCCGGCATCAAGAACGACCCGGACAAGATCAATCGGATCTTGCTGATGCTGGACGAATTCCGCACCTTTATTCCGGTCGACCAGCGTACGCCGAACAACGAATATTTCAACTGGAAGAACGGCGGCGTCAATACGGGATACACGATGGTCAACGGCTTCGCGATCGACAAGGACGAGGCGCAGGAAACGCAACCGGAGAACTACATGACAAACCGCGGATGGGCGCCGAACGACGAGGCCAACGAACCCGAAAAGCTGATGCAGGAGCCGTTTACGCAAAGCTTTATCAAGAACGCCGTGGCCGTGCTGAAAAATACCCAGGTGTACATGGATCCGATCAATCGGGTGCATTCCGAATTGTACGATGCCAAACAGTCCGAGCTTACCAAGAAGCTGAATGTGCATCATGTCAAGATGGTCGTCGGCCAGGAGTCGATCGACAATTGGGATGCGGCGGTGAAGGAATATTTATCGGGCGGCGGCCAGGAGGTCATCGATGACGTGAACAAGCTGATGAAAGAAGCCGGCATAGGCGGCGAATGGGAATAAGATGCGAACGGATGGGGAGGTAGCTCTCCCATCCGTTTTCTTTCCGGCTTCGGGTTATCATGGGTTGGAGGATGGAGGGAACAACTTGACTGCGAAACGATACGATATCGACTATTCCGCCGAAATCGGTACAGATGTCCCGAAACGGCTCCGTTTGCTTGCGGGAGAGAAACCGAAGGTGCTGTTCCTGCCGAGCGTCCGCACCGGGAGAGAAATCGTGGAGCTGGTCCGCCGGACCGGAATCGATTATCGAACCGTGACATACGACAGGGCGTGGGATCTTAACAAATGGGGTTTCGGCGACTTTTACGATGTACGGGCGTCGATTGGCGACTTCAGGATCATGTTGGAAAATTTGGAGAGGGTCGTCACGTCGGATGAGAAGTTTGACGCGATGGTTATTCCCGGCGTGAACGGCTGGTCCCACTTCTCGGAACGAACGCGTCAGGCGATCGAGCGACGCGTCGCCGCAGGGGAGGGGTTGGTGCTGATCAAGCCGTTTCACGGCGCCGACATGGAGCCGTCCGGCGAGTTGCAGCGGTTGTCTCCGTTGATCAATCGCTTCGAGGAAGGGTTCGGCACCGATGCAAACGCCGGAGGAGGATACCCGGCCATCGCGTTCGACGCGCTGCGTTCGGAAGCGTGGGTTCCCGGCAGCCACTATATCGCCAGCGGTATTCCGTTCGACTTGTTTCCGTATCGGGACATTGCGTATTACCCTTACGATTCCGTCGGCGAAACGATAATCGCTTCCGTCTCCGGCGATCCGATCGCTGCCGTCCAAGAATACGGATCGGGCAGGGTCGCGGCATTCGGCTTTTATCCTCGCGACATTCTCCCTCAACACAGCGCCTTTACGGGAGCGGAGTCGACGTTTGACGGCATTGTCGAGAAATGGGGAGGTGCCAGGCACAGCCTTTCCTTCCCGTACTTGGACTATTTTTACGAACTGATCTATCGCAGCATTCTGTGGGCGGCCAGGCGGGAGCAGCCGAACAGCCTAACCGCCGTGACGGTCCGGGAAGGCGGCATTGCCGTAACGCCTCAATGGGACGCGGGTTGTACGATCGCGTATGCGATCAAGGACAACGACGATGGAGCGGTGGAGGAAGGAACGGCTGCCGGATTTGACGTCGCGTTGCCGGAGTGCCTGAAGGCGGGAGGAGAGTACCGGGTCGAAATCAATTTGATGAAGGAAGGCGCGTTGCTGGATTGGGCGACGGTTGCAGTCCGTTATCCGCTTGTTTCGCGGCTGACGGCCGCCTCGTGCGAGCCGTCCGCTGCCGTTGCGGGTGAAACCGTTACGGCGACGTTCCGCTTGGAGGGCGGACCTGCCGGCGTCGAACTGTCCGTTGTCGACGATTTCGACCGCCTGCTAGCAATGCGCCAGGCCAATGTGTCTAGGGACGGCGAATTGTCGCTTGTATTCGATACAACCGATGTCAGGTCGCTGCACATTCGCTTTCGCGCCGAACTATTCATTGACGGCTTCCGTGTTCAGCGGCTGGAGACGCCGCGCGTTGCGGTTGCGCCCGCGCAGCGTGCAATCGACGATTTCGAAGTATTCATGTGCCCGCAGAATCGCGGTCAAGGAGAGTGGCTGCCGCTTGTCGGGCGGCTCTTCCGCGGCATGGGGGTAACCGGGCTGTTCCCCGGCAGCCCGCAGACGCTGACGATGTCGGGAGTGGAAGGACTTGGCATTTACTGGTATCATCGGGGAGGTTACGTCGAGCGCAAGGAAATGTATCTCCGCACCAAGGACAAGACGTATTTGCACCGATACCCGTGTTTGAACGATCCGGCATTCTGGGAGCATACCGAACGGAACATGAGGGCGGTCATCCGCGAGAACAAGCGGTTCGGCCCCGTTTCCTACTTTGCCAACGACGAAGGTTCGCTCACTTGCTACGTGGATGAGCTAGACTTGTGCTTCTGTCAGCATTGCATGAAGGAAATGCGCCGGTGGCTCGGGTACGAATACGGCGGGTTGGAGCGGTTGAATGATGCCTGGGGCACACAATTCCCGAGCTGGGACGATGTCGTTCCTTTCACGATGGAGGAAGCCCAGGCAAGCGGGCAATTCGCACCGTGGGCCGATCATCGGCAGTTCATGGAAATGACGTTCGCGGATGCATACCGGAACATCGGCGCCATCATTCGGAGCGAGGACGCCGGCGGCGTTATCCGGATGTCCGGCTGCCAGGCCTCCACCGCTTTTTCCGGCTACGACTATTACGAGCTTCACCGCCATGTCGGCTATTTCGAAGCTTATTCATCGGGCAACCAATACGAGCTCCACCGTTCGTTTGCGAGACCGGATACGATTATCGGCGCCTGGTTCGGGTATGGCGCGGACGGCGCGTACGTCCGCAACCGCATCTGGAACGCCGTGTTCCACGGTGTTACGCTCATCAGCATTTTCTGGGAGTACAGCTGTCTCAATCCCGACTTTACTTACAGCCGTTCCGCGCGCGATATGAGCGTCGCATTTCTCGAACTGAAGCGCAAGGGAATCGGCAAGCTGCTGCTGCATGCCGCGAAGCGGGACTCGCTCGGCATCGCCGTTCATTATTCGATGGCATCGATCCACGGCTCGTTTATCATGGATGACAAAACGCGGTTCGAAGCGAACCGGCAAGGCTGGATTCACCTGCTGGAAGACCTCGGCTATCAGTATGATTTTGTCGCCAGCCAGCAGATCGAAGCGGGGGAGCTGCAGGGGTACCGGCTATTGATTCTGCCATATTCGATTGCGCTCAGCGAAACGGAGGCGGAGCAAATTCGCCAATTCGCCGCCTCCGGCGGCATCGTCGTCGGCGATTTGCAGACTGGCCTTATGGACGAGCATTGCCGGTTGTTTCCGTCGGGGAAGCTTGACGATCTGTTCGGAATCGAACGATTGACCCGCAGAGCCAAGCCGTTCTATATCAACAACGGACTGAGGGCGAATCCCGGCTTCACGCATTTCGATTTTGCGGTCTGTCACCATCCCGGTCGCGAAGAAGCGGAGTCCGGTATTGTCATCGCCGAAATCGGCACGCGCGAGCATGGCGGGATCGCTGCCGGACATGACGATTTTCTCGGCAAGGCGGCTGCGGTCGTCGTCCATCAATTCGGCAGGGGCAAAGGCATCTACCTGAACATGGCCGCCGATCAATACCCGCAGCTGCGCATGGACGGCAACGGCGGCTTTGGCCTTCGCGCAATTGTGGGCAACATGCTCAAGCTGGCCGGAATCGTTAAGCCGGCGACGCTCCTCGACAGTGGGGACAATCCTTTCGAGATGGGCTTTGAAAGCTTCTATTACCGAGACGGAGAAGCCGTCTACATCGGCATCCAGCATCAATTGGGGGCAAAGGCGCTCGGTCATGACGGCTTGGCTGTCGGCGGCGGAGGAGACGGCGACAGCCGGAACATTCGCTTGCGGGCTGCGTTTGCTCGGCAAGGTCACGTGTACGATATACGCGCTGGAGAGTATCTTGGTCTGACCGACACCGCTGCAGCAAGGATGGAGGCGGGGGATACGAAGCTGTACGCCGTGTTGCCGCACCGGGTGGAGGGCATCTCCCTAGACATTCCTGCCGCCGCGCAGCGAGGCGGGTCGCTTGCGGCCGTCGTGCGTATTGCCAGCGACAAGCCGGCTGGCGCTTACGCCAACGTGCTCGCCATCAATGTGATAGATCCCAAGGGAGAACATGCCTGGCTGTACAGCGGCAATGTTGCCGTGACGGGGCGCGAGCATCGGATCGACATGCGGTTCCCTTGGAACGAAAAGCAGGGCGAGTGGCGGATTACCGTCAAGGACGCCGCCACCGGGAAGGAAGCGCATGCGGCGTTCGAAATCCGGTGAGTCCGACAGCGCAGGCGGATGGAGGGACTTGAACGAGATGAACGCGGCAAATGACAGGGACGGGTTGAGCGGCATGAACGATATGAATGGGCAAAAGGTTTTTCGCGGGGTCAAATGGAAATTTCCCGAGGCGTTCAAGGTCGACGCCGAGCCTGCGGCGTGGCCGCTTGCAAGCTTGCCGGACGATCATGTGCTGATTCGCACGGCCGTCAGTCTGATCAGTCCGGGCACCGAGCTGGCGTTGTTCACCGGCACGCACGTCGAGCTGCCGAATCCGGCCAACCGCTGGGCGAAGCTGCCGTTCTTTCCGGGTTACGCCTCGGTTGGCGAGGTGATCGCCGCAGGCAGGAGCGTATGCGGGATCACAGCCGGAATGCGGGTGCTGGCGACAGGCCATCATGCGACGTACGATTGCATTCCGTATGCGGAGCAACATGTAGTGCCGCTGCCAAACGAAGCGATTGCGAAGCATGTCTTGTTCGCCAAGCTGGCCGAAATCGCGACCGCCTCCACGGTCCAGGCCCGCATTGCCCCAGGTCACCTTGTTGTGGTATTTGGTTTGGGGCTAATCGGCAACTTGGCCGCGCAGCTGTTTGCGTTGCAAGGGGCGCGGGTGATCGGGGTAGACGTCGTCGAGCGCCGGGTTGCGGCTGCGCGGGATGTTGGAATCGAACGGACGGTTCATTCGACCGGGATGACGGAGGAGGAGCTCGCTGCCCATATCGGGGCGCTTGCCGGCGGCGAAGCGCCGCATGTCGTTGTCGAAGCGACGGGCAATCCCGCGCTTGTGACGCCTGCGCTGCAGCTTGTCCGCCCGCTCGGGCAAGTCATCTTGCTCGGCTCGCCTCGCGCTTCGGCGGAGATCGACCTTTACCGGCATATTCACAGCCGGGGCGTTTCGCTCATCGGCGCGCACAACCGCATCAAAGGCCTGGAAGGCGTACCGGCGGAGGCGCATACGTTGCGGTACGTGCTTGACCTGATCGTGCGGCGGCAGCTGGCGGTCGAGCCGCTGATCACGCACATGCTTTCCTGGACGGAAGCCGCTCGCGCCTACGAGCTGCTGCTTCACGACAAGGACAAGGCGATTGGCGTGCTGCTCGATTGGACTGACGCGTCGCGGCGATAAGCGAAGGATCGCCTGTCGGGCGGTTGAACATCGCGCCCGACAGGTGCCGCTGGCCGTTACCGCCCGACGGGATACATGAGATAGTCGTCGCTGTACAGATTCGCAAGCGATGAGTTTGTCGTCAAATACAAGCCGGACAAGGTCAGCGTGCCGGGTTCGTCGACCGCGTAGTAGCCGGAGAGCTGCGTCCACTGAGCGTCGTTGATCGTGCCGCTGAGCACGGTGCGGTAAACGGTCGCTCCGTTCACGGTAAATTTGGCCAGCAGCTTGGCGGTATCGGTGCCGCTGGCGAGTTTGGCCCACACCGATACATAGTACAGCGTATGGTTCGTCAAAGGGACATTCTGGATCATCGCCGAATAGGTGGCCGTTCTGCCCGATACTTTACCGCCGTACGCACCGCTGTGAAAGACGCCGGAATCGGCCGCGATGCTCGACGAAATAGCGGTCCACCCGCTCGTTCCGTTCTCGAACGAAGCGTTGGCAAACACATTCGCCAGCGGTTCAAGCGCGACTTCATCGACGCCAAGGCTGGCCGTTGTCGAAGTCGTACGCACAAGCAGCTCCGCGCTTGCGATCGGTCCCGCCTCGCTGAACGTATACGTGCCGCGGATCGGCGTCCACGCGGACGAGGAGAGCGCCGCGAAAGCGAGCGTACGGTAGTAAGTCGCGCCGTTTACGGTCACTTTGGCCACCAGCTCGCCCGTATCCGTGCCCGATGCGAGTTTGGCCCAGGCGGATACGGTATATGTCATGCCGTTCACCAGCGTGACGGGCTGCGAGAGACCGGCATTCGCCGACGCTCTTGCGGTAACCAACGCGGATGCAAGCCCGCTCGTGCGGTCCGCCGTGTTCGCGGCGACGGTTGCGCTCACGCCGGACCAGAAGAGCGCGCCGCTTTCGAAGCCGGGGTTGATCAGCGGCTGCAGTGAGCGGTTCACCGCCATGTCGTCCGTGTACAGATCCGCCGTCGAGGACGCCGTCTGAAAATAGACGGTCGCGCTGTCGATCGGGCCGCTCTCGGCGAACGTATAGGTGCCTTTCAGCTGCCGCCAGGAGTTGGACGGCACCGCAGCCGTGGCGATGTCGCGATAATACGTCGTGCCGCCTACGACGACGGCTGCCGTCAGCTTGACGGTGTCCGTTCCCGAGCCGAGCCGCGACCAGCCGGAAAAATCGTACGTTTGCCCGTTTTTCAGCGTCACGCTTTGCCGCAGGGACGATGTCGGGCCGCTCCGGCTTGTCGCCTTCCCGCCGTATACGCCGCTATGAACGACGGCCGAATCGCGCGCCAACGTCGCACCGGACGCCGTCCAGGAGCCGCTCCCCGATTCGAAGCCGCCGTTCGTCAGCAGCCCGCCCGTCTCCCGGAACGAGAAATCGTCAATGTACAGATCGGCTGTCGAGGAGTAGGTCAGTACGAAGAGTTGCGCATTCGTTACGGGACCGGCTTCTAGAATCGTGTAAGTGCCGCTCAATTCGTTGAAGCCCGCGCTGCCGATCGTGTTTTCCGCCAGCATGCGGGTCACCGTGTTGCCGCCGACCGTGTAGGAGATGCCGAGCCGGGCCCAGTCCGCTCCGCTGGCCAGCTTCGCCCATGCGGTCGCGCGGTACGTTCTGCCGTTCACGACCTGGACGTTCTGCCGCAGTCCCGCCCATGCGGCGATGCGTGCGGACGACTTGCCGGAATAGCTGCCGCTGCGCTTGTTCGCGGTATCGCGCGAATACGAGGCGCCAGCCGTGGTCCAGTCGGCCGTATTCAGCTCGAAGCCGCCGTTGTTCAGCAGCGAATACAGATCCGGATTGAACAAATCCGGGGCGACGCCGGCATCGTCCATGTAGACGGCATCGGGTCCGCTCGTCGTTTTGGCGACGGTAACGACGGCGCTCGTATCCGCGGTCCCGGTCGCGAACCGGACTTGCTGCCGCAACCAGGTGCCGCCGGTATCTGCCACCGACAGCTCCTGATCCGGCAAGCTCGTTCCGCTTACGCGGAGTTGGCCGGTTGCTCCCGCGTTCACTCGCATCCATACGCCGAACGTATAGGCGGTGGACGGCATCAGGCCGGTTACGGTTTGGGACAAGCTGCTGGCGTCGCCGTCGAAGCGCAGAGCGATGGATCCGGTATGCGTCGTGCTGTACGGATTGCGGAAGCCGTCGGGCAGCATGATCGACAATTCCTGGGTGCCGGTACCTGCGGCTGTCCAGCCCGTCATCGTGCCGGATTCGAAGCCACCGTTCGCGAGCGTGTTGCGGTATGGCGCGACGATGCTCGTAAACGCCGGATCGGGCGGATTCGCGAAATCGCGGCCGGCGGTCCAGCTTGCCGCACCTTGTTCGTCCGCGCCGATATCGGGCGCCTGGCCGGTGTAGCCGTCCGTTATGCCCGGAACGACGACGCCGGCATCCGTGCCGCCGGCCGGATCGTTGGCCAGCCATTTCGATTCCTTGCTGAGCCTGGCCGATACGTCGCCCTTGTTGTTGGCAATCAGCGTGCCCCATTGATCGTCGGGGAAAATGACCGCGTAACCGCCGCCGACGCTGCCGTCGTTATTGGCGACGATGTTGTACTCGCCGGGCACGTTGAGGAAAATGCCATAGGATTCGGCCGGCAGGTTATACACCTTGTTGCGGAAGACAAGGAAATTGTGCGTGCCGTTGTCGAGATAGATGCCGTGTCCGTGTCGGGGCGCCAGATTGTCGTGCACCAAGTTGTGATCGACTTGCGTGCCTTCTCCGTCCGTCCACGGTCCGTACATGATGCCGAGATCTTCGGTCAAATAGCCGGCGTAGCCGAAGTCGTTGTACTGGATCCGGCTGTTGCGGCCCCAGCCGGTCGTGATGCTGCGTCCTGCGTGCTGGGCCGTGTTATGGCTGACCAAGGTGCCCTCGCTTCGCGAGCTGAAGCGGATGCAGGCGTCGCCGGTGCCGTTGTAATTGCAGTCGATGAATTCATTGTTCACCAGCCTGTTGTCCGTGCCGTCGACATAGACGCCGTTGCCCGAGCTGTTCGCGATGCGGCTGTTGCGGATCGTATTGCGTTCCCCGCCGAAGTAAATGCCCGCGAATGTTTCGGAAACGTAATACGAGGTCAGCTTGGCGTCGTGCGAGATATAGGTCGCATCGATGCCGTCGAGCACGGTGTCCGTCGCATTCGCGCCGGCTTCGCTGTAGGCGGTGCCGGTGACGGTCCAGTGCGAAAGGGCGGTGTCCTCGAAGCTGCCGTCGGGAACCAGATTGCTGCCGACGGCGTCGATGATCCCGAAGCCGTCCCCGTAGGCAGCTCCGCCGCCGCTGTCCTTGGTCATGTAAATGTCCGCGCTCGTGTTGCTGCCGGTCGTGAACCGGAGCTGGAACACGTGCCGATAATTTTGCCTTGTCGTATACGTTTGTTCGCTGCCGCCGTAATTGGCGACGCCAACACGCACCTGCTCGCCGTCCGTGGCGGCGATGATGCCGGAGAACATATAGCTCGTGTACGGCTGGAGGCCGTACACCGTTTGCGCAAGCGTGCTTCCTTGACCCGCGATGACGGCGCGGCGGTCTCCGTCGTGCCGGGTGGAAGTGTTGATCGTTGCGGCGAACAGGCCGATGCGTTCGAACGTGACGAAGGAGCTCCCGATCAGATCGATGCCGATCGACCGTCGTTTTACTTCCACCGTGCCGCCCGGATTGCCGCCTCCCGGCACCCACAGGTACAGCGACCCGGCGGCCTCGTCGTAATACCATTCGTTCGCTTCGTCCAGCAAGCCGAGCTTGCCGGACAAAAAGTATTGGCTCGTAAGCGGTGTTACGTCGTTTTGCGTGTCCGGCGAATAGGAATCGAACGAGATCGTATGATCGCTCGAAGCGGTGATGGTGCTGGTCCATGCGACGAAGCGGTAGTTGCCCGTCACCCACAGCCGCGCGCCGGTCAAATCGATGTTCGGCATGTTGGTATCGCGGATCGACGTTGCCGTCGTTCCCGTTCCGGTCGTCGCCGTTTGCGGCGCAACCAGCCTGCCCGGTCCGAAGTTGGGCCAGCGCGCTTCGTGGGCGAGAGCGCCGCCGACGAATACTTGGTTGCCGTCTGCCAATGCCATGGCGACATTGGTTTTATAAATATTCCCGCTATGCGACTGCCAGTTGTTCGGGACAAGATCGGCTCCGCTGATCGTCACGCTCTCGTCCTCGTAAGGCGCGAATACAATCGGTTCGGACGCCGTTCCCGATTGGGTGACATTTACGGTTTCCCGGTAAGTGCCGCCCCTGATGAGCACCGTGTCGCCGGGAGCCGTGACGTCGGCCGCATGCTGGATCGTGCGGAAAGGCGAGTCGAACGTGCCCGGATTGGAATCGCTTCCATTCGTCGCTACATAATAAGTCGCGCCAGCGGCCGAAGCCGGGGTGGCCGGTCCGATTGCCGGCATCATCGCCGCGAACAGCAAGAACACGATCCAGCCCGGCAACCGTTCCATCCATCGTTTGTTTTTTCGAGCGTTCTCCATATCATTTCGCCTCCCCTGACTTATGCGAGCGCGCATCCCGGCTGCGTGCGCACGAAGCCGGGATGGGGCGCTCCGCGTTTACTTTTTCGTTTTCCACTCCGCCAGCTGCTTGTTGATTTCGGCAATGACTTTGTCGACACCGGCGGCTTTCATCTTGTCCGTTTTTTGCTTCAGCGTCGTCGCTACGTCGGCCATCCCGTTCAGCAGAATCGGATTGAATTCCGAGTTTGCCGCATTGATTTGGGCGAGCTCGCTTTGCACCGGTGCCGGATTGAAGTTGAAGCTTACCAGCGGGTCGATGATCGAGCTGTCGTTAAGCTTCCTGGTTTGCTCCCAGACGTCGTCGGCCTGACCGGGGATCAGATAGCTGTTGAATACGCTGGCGATTTCCCAGTTCAGAATCGTGTAGCCGTCCTTCTTGGGTTCGATCCGGTTGGCCGACAGTTTCGTGTAATCCTGCCCCTCGATGCCGTTCACGAGCACATTATAAATTTCCTTGTCGGTAAGCAGCAGGTTGTACAGCATGACGGCGCGGTCCGGATTTTTCGACGTTTGGCTGACGGCGGTTACGGTCGACAGCACGGCCGCCTGATTGATCGTCGGCGTACCCGTGTCAAGCTGCATGAAGTCCCGTCCGTATTTGGCTTTCCACTCCGCTTCCGTGCCGGGCTTGCTGCGTCTGAACATGGCAAATATTTTGCCGGCTTTCAGCAGCTCGTCCTCGTTTTTGAGCGTGGCTACATCGGGCGGGAAGAAGCCCTTCTGGTTCCATTCGCGCATAAGGTCGTAGCGCGGCTTCATTTGGGAATCGTAATCGGCCATTACGGTCATCGTGGCCGGATCGATCATAAATCCGGCGACACTCGGATAATACTTGTTGAAGGTCGTCAGCGCGATATTGCCGTTGCGGGCGGGGTATACGCCGGGATTATTATCCTTCACCTTTTGCAGGATCGGCGTCAAATCTTCCAGGCTCTTCACTTTGCCGAGATCGATTCCGTGCTGCTTGACAATCTCGCTCTGGAAGGCGATCCCTTGACCGGTGGCCATAATTTGCAGGTTGGGAATGCCGTACGTTTTGCCGTTCGTCTTGAGCGCTTCCCAGATTTGCGGCGTATACATGTTTTTGATGGCGGGATACTGCTCGATGTAGGCGTCGAGCGGCAAGTAGGCGCCTTTGCTCACATTGTTCGCGAAGTTGTTCGACCAGGAAGCGGTGAACGCCAGATCGTACGCCTCGCCGGACGACATCACGAGCTTCATCTTGTCGTCGTAATCGCCGGGATTCAGAAATTTGAATTCGACCGTGGCGTTGATTTTGGCCTTGACCATTTCATTGAACTTCTGAATGACCGCCTGGTCATTCTGCGGCTTCGCCTGCCGCAAATACCAGACCAGCTGCACCGGCTTCAGCTCCGCCGGCTTCGGCGAGACGGTTGCGGCCGGGGCTGTCGCCGCGGCTGGCGAAGCTGCCGCTCCGCCGCCTGGTTTCGGCGACGCTCCTTCGTTCGTGGCCGACGAGCAGCCGGCGAGCAGAGCGGCGAACCCGACAATAGCGGCCAATGCCGTCGCCAACCTTCGTCCCCGCACCTTTTGTTTGTTCGTTTCCAATCCAACGACCTCCTCAGTGTGTACTTCTCTATTAAAACCGGAACAAGTTCCGATTCCAATAACGCCGTCATGTTTGCGAGCTTATTTAATGGCGCCGACCGTCATTCCTTTGGTGAAATACTTCTGGAAGAACGGGAAGACGAACAGAATCGGACCGATGACGATAACGGACATCGCCATCCGGATCGATTCCGACGGCAGCGGGGCCAATTGATCCGCACTGACGCCCATCTCCATGTTGCGCAGCACCTCCGCCATGTTGCGCAGCATGACCTGCAACAAATATTGCAGCGGATACAGCTTGTCGTCGTTGATGTACAGCAGCGCCGGAAACCACGAATTCCAGTATTGCAGCAGCTGCAGCAAACCGATCGTGGCGAGCACGGGAGCCGACAGCGGCACGATGATGCGCGCGTAAATCGTCCATTCGCCCGCGCCGTCGATCGTAGCGGCCTCGATCAGCTCCATCGGCAACTGCTGCAGGAACGTGCGCATGATCAGCAGAAACCAGACGCTGCCCATCAGCGGAATGATCAGCGCGGCATACGTGTTCTGCAGGTGCAAATAATTCGTCATCAGAATATAAGTCGGCACGAGGCCGCCGTGGAACAGCATCGTAAAAAACAGCAGGAAGGTGAGGAAACCGCGATAACGAAAGTCTCTGCGCGACAAGGCATAAGCGCACATGGAAACGATTGCGACCGATAACAGCGTACCGAGTACGGAGGAGAAGACCGTTACCCGATAGGCGCCCAGAATAACGTTCGGCTTCGCGAAAAGATGCCGATAGGCGGAGAAATCGAGATGAGCGGGAAGCAGTCGGTAGCCTTCGTTCGTAATGTCCGGCTCGTGCGACACCGATATGGCGATCAGGGACCAGACGGGCACGAGAAACAGGGCGCAGAGCACGATGAACAGCGTGTGGTTGGCAATTGCAAACAAGCCGATGCGGCGTGCGCCGTTCATGTTGTTTGCCTCCTTTTGGCTAAAATAGCGCATGCTCGGCATTGATTCTGCGCACCAGCGCATTGGCGCCGATGACCAGCGCGAATCCGACGACGGATTTTGCGAGGCCGGCCGCACTGGACATGCCGATATCGCCGCTGTTGATCAACGCGCGATAAATGTACGTATCGAGTACGTCGGTCGTCGAGCGGATCGTCGGCGAGTCCATCGGCAGCTGATAGAACAACCCGAAATCGGCGTCCATGATGTTGCCGATGGCGAGGATTATCAAAATCATCATGATCGGATACAGGAACGGAATGGAGATCAGACGCATCATTTGCCACCTGCCCGCGCCGTCGATGCGCGCCGCCTCATAGTAAGTCGGATCGATGCCGAGCAAGGCGGCGTAATAGATCATGCAGGCCATGCCGATTTCCTTCCATAAATTGGCCAGCGGAAAAACGAACGTCCAGGCGGCTGGCCGGTTGTACCAATCGAGGGCGGACAAGCCGAAGCTGTGCAGCCATTGATTCAGCAGTCCCGATACGGGATTCAGAAACGCGTAAGCCATGTACGCAACGACGACCCAAGATAGGAAATGGGGAAAAAATAAAATGCTTTGGTACGTTTTCAGCCATCTGCGACCTGTCATTTCGTAAAGCAGCAGCGCCAGCAGCACGGCGCAAATCGTGTTCAATGCGAGGAACGCGGCGTTGTACCCGACCGTATTTCGCAGCAGCCGTACCAGATCGGGCGATTCGACCAGAAAACGGAAATTGGCGAGGCCGACCCAGCCGCTGCCGAAAATGCCTTTGTTGTACTGGTACTGTTTGAAGGCGACGATTACGCCGGCCATCGGCACGTATTTGAAGAGCAGCGTGAACAATACCATGGGCAGAGCCAGCAGCAACAAAAAACGGTTTTTTGCCGCGCTCCCTCCTCTTGCGGTTTTCCCCCTTCCCGGCACTGTCGCCGTGCCTGTTCGCATCCTAGTCTCTCCAGCCGTCTGATCCACTTCAGCTCACCATTCCTTCCTATGCGGCAAGCTTACTGCCGGAGAAGTGCGGCCGGATAGGGTCAAAAAAAGCGGAAAAGTGCATAAAAAACGACGGCCCATCCCGCTTGTGGGGTCCAATATTTGCGCCAGGGTGCAAAATTAAATGAAATCGCACCATGCCGGCGGCTACCTGCTATAATGTGCTTACTATTCGACGGACGGGGGCGGCGGCGCATGTTCGCCAAACGGAGCGCTCACTATTTCAACAAGCTGTTTATCCGGATCACCTTTACGACGGCGCTGCTCGTTTCGGTGCTCACCGTGTTTCTGTACCTCAATTTCAAGTCGTACAGCCTCGAGCTGCTGGCGAAGGCGAACGGACAAATAATGAGCCAGACGTTCGAGAACGCCATGCAGCTAAGCGCCAGCGCCGTCCATTACACGTCGGCTTTCTACAGTCACCCGGCCGCGATCGAATTGATGCTGAAGGAATCCGTGCCTGAGGTGAACGCCGCAAGCGATTTGCGTGTTCTCGACCAGGCGCTGACGGCAGCGCCGCTGCTGTATTCGGCTTACTTGTACAACGGCACGACGCATACGATGTACCAGATCGGCGACAACGTCATTACGCGACCGTCCGCGTCGTTCTATGACCGGGACGCGTTGCCGCTGATCGAACGGCAGGGCGCGAACGCGCCGATTGCACCGATTCCGCGCAACCTGCCCGCAAGCGAGCTCAACCCGCAGCCTGTTCTCGTGTTCAGCTATATCGTCAAGGACAACTTCCCGGAAGGCGATACGCGCAGCGCGCTCGTCATCAACGTGAAGGTCGAATCGATCTTCAATACGCTATTGTCCGATGCCCGGCTCGAGCCGGGCGCTCATACGGCGCTGATCGTGCTGGACGCGAATGGGCGGGTCGTGGCGGGCTCGGACGATCGGCTGTTTCTGACCAATCAGGCCGGGACGCCATACATTGCCAAGGCGCTGCGCACTTCGGACAGCGGCGGCTACTTCTTTACGCGTGAGCCGGGCGAACAGTCGGTCGTTACCTTCTCGGCCAACGTAGACAGCGGCTGGAAGATGGTCGGCGTTACGCCGTATCGCGCGATTTCCGGTCCGATCAACAAAGTGAAAGCGATTACAGTGCTGATTGGCTCCGTCATGCTGCTCGTTTGCCTGGTATCGGCTTTTTTGCTCGCCCGCCACTTGTACCGGCCGATCGATCGGCTCCGCTCGACGGTAGGCCGGTTGACCGGGGCTGCCGCGCCGACGGACGGTCCGGACGAGTTCGAAACGATCTCGAGGTCGTTCCTCGCGGCGCACGACAAGCTGCTGCAGCTGGGCCAGTTCCGGAAGTCAAACCTGCAGGCGCTGAAGATGAACCTGCTCGCGGGCACCCTGAAGCGCAACGTTCCGGCCGACTGCAAGCAGCTGTTCGCCGATTATTCGATCGCGCTGGAGCCGGACGCGAGCTTGACGCTCGTCCTGTTCCGCATCGACCATTATCGGTCGCAGTTTTGCGCCAAATACGACGAACACGATCAAACGCTGATGAAGTATGCGCTGATGAACATCGCGGAGGAAATTGCCGGCAGCGGCGCTTGCGTCGACATGGGCGGCGACCACATCGTGCTGCTGTACGGCCGCAGCGAAACGCCGCAAGGCGATTCGGAACGGGAAGAGCGCGCATTATGGGGGGAGATACAGCGAAGCTTCATCGACTATTGTGCGGTGTCGGTTTCCGTCTTCGTCAGCGCGGCCGCCGCGGGCATTCGCGAAGCCAGCGCGCTCTACGAGGAAGCGCTGTCGCTGTCGCAATACCGCCTGCAGTACGGCCACGGCTGTTTGTTGTACGCTTCCGCGCTCGACAGGAACGAGCACCGCTTGCACAAGCTCGATTCCGCGCTGCTGGCCAAACTATCCGAAAGTATTCTCAGGGGACAGTACGAGGACATGACGGCGGTTTACGGGGAGCTTACGATGCCGCTTCGCGAGGTTTCCTGCAACGATGCGTTGGTTACCGTCTCGGCGATTGCGGTGGCGATCTTCCAGTCGTTATCGTCGATTGAGAAGCATGCCTCGACTGCCTTCGAGCTCGACTTTGCCTCATTCGACGGTCATGTCAAAAGTCTGGAGACGCTCGGCGACATGCATGACGAGTTCGATCGGCTGTTTCGTTTCATCGAAGGTCGGCGGCATCAGCGCAAGGACGAGCACAAGGCTTCGGTAATCCAGAGCGCGCAGGCGTATATTCGCCGCTATTACAAGGATAAATCGTTGTCGTCCGGTATGGTGGCCGACCATGTGAACATGTCGACCGCCTATTTGGGCAAGCTGTTTCGCGAGCATCTGTCTTTGTCGATCGCGGACGATTTGACCGCGGTCCGGCTGGAACGGGCTTGCGAGCTGCTTCGCGGCACATCGGCCACCATCGACGAAATCTTGATCGAGATCGGATGGGAGAACAAAAAATACTTTTTTACCGTGTTCAAAAAAACGCTCGGCTCGACGCCGACGGAGTACCGGTTGAAAACGAGTGCGGCGAACGAAGCGAGTCAAATCTAAACAGACAGCCGGGAATCCTTTCGGCTCCCCGGCTGTCCGTTTGTTGGCAAGATACCGCTTCTTTATGCCTTCTCCGCCATGATCTGGCGAAGCACCGTTTGCAGGATGCCGCCGTTGCGGTAGTAGTCGACGTCGACCATGCTGTCGAGACGGACGATCGCGTCGAATTCGAACGTCGAGCCGTCGGTGCGCGTCGCGGTGACGCGGACTTTTTCACCCGGCTGCACGGCGTTGTCGAGGCCGGCGATGTCGAACGTTTCGGTGCCGGTGATTCCGAGCGTTTTCCAGCCGAGGCCTTCCGGGAACTGCAGCGGCAGGACGCCCATGCCGACCAGGTTGCTGCGGTGGATGCGCTCGAAGCTTTCGGCGATGACCGCCTTCACGCCGAGCAGGAACGTGCCTTTGGCCGCCCAGTCGCGGGAGCTGCCCGTGCCGTACTCTTTGCCGGCGATGACGACAAGCGGCGTGTCGCTCGCTTGGTATTTCATCGATGCGTCGAATATCGACATTACTTCGCCGCTAGGCAGGTAGGTGGTAACGCCGCCTTCCGTACCCGGCGCCACCTGGTTGCGGATGCGGATGTTGGCGAACGTGCCGCGCATCATCACGTCATGGTGTCCGCGGCGGGAACCGTACGAGTTGAAGTCTTCCTTCTTCACGCCGTGCGAGATCAAATATTTGCCGCCCGGGCTGTCGGCCTTGATGTTGCCGGCAGGCGAGATGTGGTCGGTCGTGACCGAATCGCCCAGCAGCGCAAGCGTCTTGGCGCCGCGGATGTCGGCGATGTCGTCGAGTTCGGAGCCGAGGTCCTTGAAGAACGGCGGTTCGGCGATATAGGTCGACTTGTCGTCCCATTCGTACAGCTCGCCTTCCGGCACGTCGATCGCGTTCCAGCGCTCGTTGGCGCGGAAGACGTTGGCGTATTTGGCGCGGAACATGTCCGGACCGAGCGCGGAGCGGACGGCGTCGGCAACTTCCTGGTTGGACGGCCAAATGTCTTTCAAATAAACCGGCTTGTTCTCGCCGTCATAACCGATCGGATCGCTCGTCAGGTCGATGTCGACCGTGCCGGCCAGCGCATAGGCGACAACGAGCGGCGGCGAAGCCAGGTAGTTCGCTTTGACCTGCGCGTGCACGCGGCCTTCGAAGTTCCGATTGCCGGAGAGCACGGCGGCAACGGTCATGTCGTTGTCGGCGATCGCCTTGCTGACTTCGTCCGGCAGCGGGCCGCTATTGCCGATGCAAGTGGCGCAGCCGTAACCGGCGACGTAGAAGCCAAGCGCCTCAAGCGACGACAGCAGATCGGCTTTCACCAGGTAGTCGGTGACGACGAGCGAACCCGGAGTGAGGCTGCTCTTCACATAGGCCGGTTTCTTCAGGCCGCGCGCTACCGCCTTCTTGGCGACAAGACCGGCGCCGACCATAACGCTCGGGTTGGACGTGTTCGTGCAGGAAGTGATCGCCGCGATAACGACGGCGCCGTTCTTCATCGTGACGGAATCGCCGCTGTTGTATTTGACGACGACATTCTCGGCCAGCTTCTCGTCGGACAGGCCGTAGCCGCCCTTCTCGATCGGCGTGCGCACGATGGAGCTCCACGATTCTTTCATTGCCGTCAGCTCGACGCGGTCCTGCGGACGCTTCGGTCCTGCAAGGCTCGGCACGACAGTGGAGAGGTCAAGCTCGATCGTATCGGTGAACACCGGGTCCGGCGTTTCGTCGGTGCGGAACATGCCTTGCGCTTTGTAGTAGGATTCTACCAGCTCGATCTGCGCTTCTTCGCGTCCCGTGCCGCGCAGGTAGCGCAGCGTTTCCGCGTCGACCGGGAAGAAGCCGATCGTTGCGCCGTATTCCGGCGCCATGTTGGCGACCGTCGCGCGGTCGGCCAGGCTGATGTTGCTGAGGCCCGGGCCATAGAACTCGACGAACTTGCCGACAACGCCCTTCTTGCGCAAAATTTGCGTGATCGTCAGCGCCAGGTCGGTAGCGGTCGAACCTTCGGCAAGGCTGCCGGTCAGCTTGAAGCCGATGACGTCCGGCGTTACGAAATAAAGCGGCTGCCCGAGCATGCCGGCTTCCGCCTCGATGCCGCCGACGCCCCAGCCGACAACGCCGAGACCGTTGATCATCGTCGTATGCGAGTCGGTGCCGACCAGCGAATCCGGGTAAACTTGCGTTTCGCCGTCTGCGGTTTTGGTCGCGGCGACGGAGGCGAGGTATTCCAGATTGACCTGGTGCACGATGCCGGTTGCCGGAGGAACGGCGCGGAAGTTGTCGAATGCGGTTTGCGCCCAGCGCAGGAACCGGTAGCGTTCTTCGTTGCGTTCAAATTCGAGATCCATGTTGGTAGCCAGTGCGGTTTCGGTGCCGAAGGCGTCTACCATAACGGAGTGGTCGATGACGAGGTCAACCGGCACAAGCGGGTTGATCCGGTTCGGGTCGCCGCCGGCGCGTTTCATGGTCGCGCGCATCGCCGCGAGGTCGACGACGACCGGCACGCCGGTGAAGTCCTGCAGCACGATGCGGGCGGGGATGAACGGAATTTCCTTGTTGCTGTCGCGTCCTTCGGCCCAGCCGGCAATCTGCTTCACATGCTCGTTGGTGATGGCGCGTCCGTCGAATTGGCGAACGGCCGCCTCGAGCAGCACCTTAATCGAAAAAGGAAGCTTGGAAACGCCGCCGAAGCCGCGATCTTCCAGTCCTTTCAAGTCGAAATACGCATAGTCTTTCCCGCCGACCGTCAGTTGGCGTTTTACGGAAAAGTGGTCTTGCTTTGCCATACAGGCACTCCCCCTCGTCACTTGGTAGTAATCGTTCAAATAGCGAAATAAGCGGCAAATCCGTTCGTTGTTTCATTGCATGAAACTAAATTTCAAAATTTCATTACACATAGTATATCGCTTTCCGCCGATTCCGTAAACCCTCCAACGTTACATTCTCCCGGGCCGCAGCGAAATAAACATGAAGCAGGAACTTTTTTCATAGGATGGTAAGAGCATGGTTTTGCGCCGACTGCCTGCACGAACGGTTTCGCCAAGCGGCGAGCCTTTTGGCCCGTGCAGCGGGTGCAAACTGACAGGGTTATCTTGCGGCATCCGGGGGAGGAATCGCAGGTGAGCTGGAAATCGGCGCTTTACGACTACGTCCATGATCGCAACGAACGCGCCTTGGGGCGCAAGATCGTTCCCGCCGCGGCAGACGAATACGACGGAGATCGCCCCCTTGGCGCGGAAGACGAGGCCGTGTTCGAACGAATCCGGGCGGCAGCCAGGCGCAGGGCGGCAGACCGGGGCGAACGCGGGCTGAAGCCGGTCCGCCACGAGACGCGGTCTCGCGTGCTCCGCGTGGATGCGGGCAAGGATGCCGTCACCGCGCTCATCGAGCTGCGCCAGCTGTTCCGGTACGAGAGTTTCGGGCAGACGCACGAGGAGGAGCGGGCGGAGCGGGAACGGGTGGAGCTGACGGCTCAAGGCGGCAAGTGGCGCGTCCGGCGCATCGCTCCGCTCGGCGACGAAGCCGACGCCGCGGCGTTTGCGCGCAATGTGCCTGCCGGGCAGGCGGACGGAGGCGGCGTCGGTTTGCCGGCGGTTTATCCGCCGCTTCCTTATTTGAACCGGGATGTGTTGTATTCGTTCGAAACGGGAAGGCGCAAGACGCGTTACGACAGGCAGGCGGCCGTTCAATATGCCGATCGATGGTGGAATTCCTATAATCCGCAATTCGAGCAATTTGAAGTCGATTGCACCAACTATGTATCGCAGTGCATCTATGCAGGCAACGCCCCGATGAACTATACTGGGAAAAGGGATTTGGGCTGGTGGTATCGCGGCCTTAGCGGCGGGCAGGAATTGTGGAGCTACAGCTGGGCGGTGGCGAACAGCCTGCAGCTGTATTTGCGCGGCGGCGGTTCGGCCTTCGGCCTGCAGGCCGCGGAGGTGGACTCTCCGGCGCAACTGACGCTGGGCGACGTTATTTGCTACAGCTGGGACGGCGTTCGTTTCGGCCACAACACGTTCGTGACGGCGATGGCGCCGGACGGCATGCCGCTCGTCAACGCGCATACGGTCAACAGCCGGCACCGCTACTGGGATTACCGCGATTCTTACGCATGGACGGAGCGAACGAAGTATCGCTTTTTTCATATTGCCGACTATTTTTGACCCCTGAAGCCGGGCCATCATCTTCGATGGGCTTCGATAGAAAGTTTCTCATATGGAGGCTGCCATGAACAACAAAATCCGGGTCGGACTCGTTTACGGGGGAAAGTCGGGCGAACACGACGTTTCCTTGCAGACGGCGCTGGCCGTCATCGGTGCATTCGATCATACGAAATACGAAATCAAACCGTTCTTTATTACGAAGCAAGGCGCATGGCGCAGCGGGCCGGCGTTGACGGGACCGGCGGAAAGCGTCGCCCAGCTGACGTTCGGCGAGCAGGGAGCGGCCGGCGGCGCGGATGAAGCAAGCGCGCTGCAGCCGCTGTTTGCGACGCTCGGAGGCGGGTTGCCTACGACCGGCGGGGAAGCAGGGGCCGCCGCCGCGGGCGCGACGCTTGACGTCGTGCTGCCGCTGCTGCACGGCACGTACGGCGAAGACGGCACGATCCAGGGGCTGCTGGAAATGGCGGACATTCCGTATGTCGGCGCAGGCGTGATGGCCTCGGCGGTCGGCATGGACAAAGCGATGATGAAGAAGGTATTTGCGCAGGAAGGGCTGCCGCAATGCCTGTTTCGTTATTTTACGCGCGGCGATTGGGAGAAGAACGAGTCGTATCACTTGCTCGAGATCGAAACGGCGCTCGGCTATCCTTGTTTCGTCAAGCCGGCCAATCTTGGCTCGAGCGTCGGCATTTCCAAAGCGAAGAACCGCCAGGAGCTGCTGGACGCGGTGGCGCTGGCGTTCCGCTACGACCGCAAGGTGGTCGTCGAGGAAGGCGTCGACGCGCGCGAAATCGAAGTGAGCGTGCTCGGCAACGATGAGCCGGAAGCTTCGGTACCGGGCGAGATCGTGCCTTGCAACGAATTTTACGATTATAAGGCCAAATACGTCGACGGCAATTCTGCCATGATTATTCCGGCCGAGCTGCCGGAGGAGACGGCCGAGGCCGTCCGGTCGCTGGCGATACGCGCGTTCAAGGCGATTGACGGCTCGGGTTTGGCGCGGGTCGACTTTTTCCTGAGCCGCGCGGACGGCAGGCTGTACATCAACGAAATCAACACGATGCCCGGCTTTACGCCGTTCAGCATGTACCCGCTGCTGTGGAAGGAGTCCGGCAAGTCGTACCCGGAGCTGCTCGGCAACTTGATCGAGCTGGCGCTGAAGCGGCATGAAGAGAAGCGTCGGCTGACTTATTCGTTCGACGTCGGAGAGTGACCGGCGGTTGTTTCGCTCCGGCCGTGATTTGCCAGCGATTGTGCAAGAATTGAGAATGACTCGCCTATCCGTGAGAAGATGGTTTGGCCGCGCGGCAGTATAATGAAAACGAAAGCGGGAATCAAACATCTGCGGGAGGCGAATTATAGTGGCGGGTTGGCGCGATTTGCACGAACTAGTGCGAGCGGAAGTGAAACAGCGGACGGAGGAAGGCTGCGCGACGGAAGGCTTCGCGGAAAAAGTCGCCGAAGCGGGAACCGACCGGACGCGGTTGATGGCGGTATATAACGAGTTGATGGCGCTTCCGATTCGGGCGGACTTCGCTTACGAGGAGCCGTCGGATTTGGCGACGATTCGCGCCCAGCGGCCGGACGGGCCGCGGCGCTTGACCGATACGCTGGACGAGGCCGCCTGGCGGGACAAGTTCCTGGGCGCCTGGCTCGGCCGCTGCGTGGGCTGCGCGCTCGGCAAACCGGTGGAGGCGTGGCCGTTCATGAACGGCTCCGGCGGCAATCCCGGCTGGCGCAACGTGCAGCTGTGGTTCGAAGGGGCGGACGCCTGGCCGATTCGCGGCTACACGCCGTCGGAATCCAGGGCGCAGGAGCAATACGGCCTGGCGCTGGCGACGAAAGACGCCAAGAGCACAAGAGAACGCATCCGTTTCATGGAAACGGACGACGATATCCGCTACACCGTGCTGGGACTGATTATGCTGGAGGAGCACGGATTCGACTTCGACTCCTACGACATCGGCAAAATGTGGCACAGAAGGCTGGCTTATCGCCAGGTATGTACGGCGGAGACGCAGGCTTACTTGAATTTCTCCCAGGTGACCGCCCATCATATGGACAGGCCGGCCACGTGGGCGGAGGATATCGAGTGGGTGCGCACGTATTTGAATCCGTACCGCGAATGGATCGGCGCGCAAATTCGCGCCGACGGCTTCGCCTACGGCGCCGCCGGCAACCCGGAGCTGGCCGCCGATCTGGCCTGGCGCGATGCCGCCTTCTCGCATGTGAAGAACGGCATTTACGGGGAAATGTTCGTGGCGGCAATGATCGCGGCTGCGTTCGTCGAGAACGATCCGGAGCGGATCGTGCGCATCGGGCTCAGCGAAATCCCACGCAACTGCCGGCTCGCGCACGATATCGAGCAAGCCATCGCCATCGCCAAGGAAGCGACGGATCAGATACAGCTGGTCGACCGCATATGGGAAGCGTTCAAGCACTACCACCCGGTGCATACGAACAACAATGCCGCGCTGGTCGCCGCGTCGCTCATCTTCGCCAAGGGCGATTTCGAGCTGGCGGTTGCCACCTCGGTGCTCGGCGGCTGGGATACGGACTGCAACGGCGCCACTGTCGGCTCGATCATGGGCGCGTCGCTTGGCGCAAGCAAACTGCCGGAGAGCTGGACGGCGCCGCTCAACGATACGCTGTACGCCGAGTTGACCGACTTCCATCCGATCTCCATCTCGGAATGCGCAAGCCGCACATACGAAGTATTCCGCAAGCTTCGCGGCTAAGCGCGAAGAACAAAAGACAGTCCCCGGGCCGGTTTCCGGGGGCTGTTTTTTGCGTACGGGAGCATGCCGCGGCCAGTTGGGACCGCGAGGTTTAAACGTATTTTTGCATTTCAGGAAGACAAGAGTAGCTACTGGTTGGGGGCGGCGGTTATTGTCCGGGAGCGTCGCAGTTTTCGAAATAAGCCACTTTTTATGGCTCATTCGGCCCAAAGTGACCGGCAACAGCCAAATAGCCAGTGATTTCACTGGCTATTTGGCTGTTTTTTCCGGAATTGGGTCCGCCGCAGAGAAATAGCCAGCGTTTTCGCTGGCTATTTCCGACGAGCCGGGCAAAATGAGGCGAATAGGCCATTTTTCATGGCCTATTTCCGGCGAACCGCTGATTTCGGCGGCGCGGCGGTGGAGCCGGGCCGATCACCGACCGGCGAAGGCTCGCCAGCCGGCGGGAGGCGCGGCCGGGGCGTCACCGGAGCGGTGCCGGTATGCCCGCCGGCTGCCACCGCAGCCGCCTCACTCCTCCAGCTCCTCCAGGCCGGTTGAGTAAAACTTGCTTTTCAGCGCGCTGGTGTTCATGCCGTAATACGCTTTGAACACTTTGGCGAAGTGTGCGCTGTCCGTATAGCCGATTTCCGCCGCGATGTCGTTCAGCTTCTTGTTCGTCGTCAGCAGCAGTTCCTTCGCCTTGCGCATGCGCACCGCGATCAGGTAGTTCCAGATCGTGGTGCCCGTCTCCTGGCGGAACACGTTGGCCAGGTACGGCTTGCTCACGTTGACCGCATCGGCAATCTCCTGCAGGCTCAGCTTGCCTTGGTAATGGCTCTCCACGTAGCGCTTCACTTCGTGGATCGCCCGTTTGCCCGAGCCGGCGCCGGCCATCGCCTCGCGGTTGTTGAACCAGGCGGCCGCCAGCTCGAGCCGGAACACCGCCGTTAGGCGAAAATACAGCCGCCGATCGCTCGTTACCGGAACCGGCGACCGCTCCGTTTCCTCCGCGAGCCAGGCGTTTACGCCTTCGGCTTTGCGGGCGGCGGCCACGCGGGCGATCCATTCGTCGGCCAGCGGCGCGAGCAGGTCGTAGCGCTCGTTCGCCCAGCCTTCAAGCATCGCCAGCGTGTCGATGACGAGCAGCGGCAGCGAGTGGGAGGTGCGGTTGCCGGGAGGCTCCTGCCACCTGGAGAGCAGCGGCCTGCCGGCATTGTAAAACTTCAGCAGCAACGCCTTCGCCTCGTTCGTGCGCATCGTGCGCAGCCTTTCGGCGGCGGTGTGCAGCGCGCCTTCGAGATCCGAACGGCGCACCGGCTTGACGATGTAGTCGATCGTGCCGAGCGAAATCCCCCGTTTGGCATACTCAAAATCGTCGTAGCTGGAGACGAGAATCGATTTGATCCACGGGAACCGCTCGTTGACGATGTTGATCAGCTCCAGGCCGTCCATCCGCGGCATGCGCACGTCGGTGATCAGGATGTCCGCGTAGCCGCTCTCCAGCCACTTCAGCGCATCTTCCCCGTTGGCGGCCACTCCCGCCGCGGCGAAACCGGGGCATTCCTCCACGCGGCTGACGATGCCGTTTCGAATCCATTTTTCGTCGTCGACAATGAAGATGAACAGCATCGGCTTACCTCCCTGTCATGATGTGTGCATGGGCAGTATCAGGTTGACGCGCACCCCGCCGCGGGAATGGCGGTTGCCGATGGCCAGCTCCGCCTGCAACCCTTCCCGGCGATAAAATTGCCGGATGCGGTAGGCCACATTTTGCAGCCCGATGCTGCGGTCGCCGTCCGGAATGTCGAGGTCCTCCTCGCGGATCTTGCTGCGCAGCGAGGCCAGCGTTTCCGGCGGAATGCCGGCGCCGTTGTCGCAGATCCGGATCAGCACGTACCGGTTGCGCCAGTTTCGCACGGAAATGTCCAGCCGGATCGGAAGGCCAAGCTTCTCCACATTGTGACGGATGGCGTTTTCCAGCACGGGCTGCAGCATCAGCTTCGGGCAACGGACCGACAGCAGCGAGCTGTCGACGCGATACCGGTACTCGATCGTTTCGAAGCGGATTGCGGCCAGCTCCAGGTAATGCCGCGTATGTTCGATTTCGTCGCCGACCGTCACGGCGATATCGCGAATCCGCGACGAATAACGAATCATCGCGGACAGCGCGGCGACCGCCTCCTCGATCGGCTTCATGCCCGACACGCTGGCCATCGCGTTGATAGTCTCCAGCGAGTTGTACAGAAAATGCGAATGAATCTGCGACTGCACGGCGGTCATAATCGCCGTTTGCTCGCGCCCACGCGTTCGCGCCAGCTCGTCGACCGAGGAATCGAGGTTGCGCAGCATGTCGTTGAAAGCGTGGCCGAGTTGGGCGATTTCGTCCGTGCCGCCGACCTCCGGTCCCGGCGCGATATGGCCGAGCTTCGTATGCAGCAGTTGCCGCTTGAGCAGCAGGATGCGTTTGACCAGCGACGAGCTGAAAGCGTAGATCAGCAGCACCGTGCACACGATGCCGACGGCCGTTACCGTCAGCGTTACGTCGCGGACGAGGTAAATCGTACGGGCCGCTTCGCGGTACGGCACTTCAATCGCCGACTTCCAGCCCGGCGTATTCGGAATGGAGGCGAACACGACGAATTGTTTCGTCTTCTTGTCCATGAACGCGCCGGACGGCTCTTGCAGCAGCTTGTCCCGGTACTCCCGGGGAACCGGAGTCAGCATCGCCTCCGCAGAGGAATGGGCGACGATGGTGCCTTCCGCGTCCAGCAAATACCGGTCGTGGTGCTCGCCGTTGTTCATTTTCTGCAGGATCGTCAGCAGCGGGTCGACGGAAATGTCCATTTGGATATATGCCTTGCTGCCGTAATAGTTCAACTGTTTCGACAGCGTCAGCACTACGATCGGCTCGCCTTCGTAGTCCGTCGACCGCCTGACCGTGATGTAGGGCGAGCTGGTGCCGGCTTCGGGCTGGCCGATGATGTGCTCCGCCAGCTTGTAGCCGAGCTTGAACGGAAATTTCGGATTGTAGCGCAGCTCGTAGCCGTACGGATTCAGCAGCGAAATCGAAAGCACTTCGGGATGCTGCATCACGAAGGGCTGGATCGAATTCTGAAAGATCAAATTGTTCAGCCTCAGGTAGGACGATGTAAAATTGTCCTGCTCGCGCGTCCACTGGTAAAACTCTTCGCTGCCCTGGATGAACAGAAACGCCTGCTCGTATTCCTTGAAATAGCGGTTGATGTTCAAATTGGCCTGTTCCAATATTTGGCCGCTGTACCGTTCCAGATCGAGCTGGAGCATCGACGACGTCAGCACGTATTGCACGACGCCCACGGTGGAAGCGATCAGCAGAATGACCGTAACGAATGCGACGATCAATTTGCGTTTGATCGATTCCCTTATATATTGCAGCCATTTCATGATGTCCACCGCTCCCCGCGCACCCGCTTTCCGTTCAGTCTACAACCGGAGCCCGTCGGACGCAATCGCACATTGCCGGAAAGCGCCTGGCCCTGCACCCGAAGCAAATACAGCCCCGGACGAACCAGGGCTGTATGCGGACAAGAGCGGGGCGGAAGCGCGTTATTTGCTTTTGTTATTGTTGTACCACTCGGTCATTTCTTTGATCAGCTGGTCCCCGCCCTGCTTGCGGACATTTTGCACGAAGGTGTCGAAGTAGTCGACAGGCAGTTCGCCGTACACGATTTTGGTCATCGTTTCCTGGATCATGCTGCCGGAATACCAGTCCAGCTCGGGATGCTCCGACAGTGCCTTCGGCTTCGGCATGGCCACCGTCGGGTTCGGCAAGCCTTCCTTGCGAGCGATCGCGTACGCCGCATCGATGCGCTGCGTCGCTTCCGGCGCGTAGCGGGCCGGGATCGTTTTGGCATTGTAGTACAGCGGCGTGACGGCGAATACGTTGCGCTGGTTTTTGCTCTTGTCGTTGCTCGCGTCGTAGACGTATTTGTCGCCTTCCTTGCGGTACGTGTCGCCTTCGATGCCAAGGTCGACGTAAACTTGCCCTTCCTCCGACGCCATCCAGTCGAACAGCTTGACGACCGCTTCCGGATTTTTGCTCGTTTTCATCACGATGGTCGAAACGCTGATCGGATTTTTGCGGTTGCCGACCGGCCCTTCATACCCCGTGCCGTGCGGTGTCGGGATGGCGACCACGTCGACCTTGACGTTTTTGTTGGCGTCCTGGATCGCTTTCTGGTAGTCGGCCACTTGCTCAACCGTGTGGTTGTAGGACGCGATTTGTCCGGAGTTGACCTTCTGGCTAAAGATGCTGCCCGTGTTCGACAGGAACTCCTGGTCAAGCAGCTTCTCCTTGTACATCGTGCGAATGAACTCCAGCGCCTTTTTCATATTCGGATGCAGGTAGCCGGGAATGACTTCGTTGTTGTAGACTGTGTTCGCCGACGGGTCGACGCCCCACATGCCAAAAATGTTTTCCATCCAGCCGAAGCTTTGCCGGCCGCCGAATGGGATCGTATCGTTTTTGCCGTTGCCGTCCGGGTCCTTGTCGCGCAGCAGCCGCAGCATATCGAGGAACTCGTCCGACGTGGTCGGGATTTTGGCGCCGACTTTGTCGAGATAGTCTTTGCGCACGTAGAGCAGACGGTCGGTATCCGTGCCGCCGGCGGCGAAGCGCGGGATCGCCATAATTTGGCCTTTCAGCGTCACGGCGTCCCAGGCGGACTGCGGAATGATCTTTTTCAAATTCGGGCCGTACTTGTCGATCAGGTCGTTCAGCGGCTGCACCATGCCGTTGGCCAGCGTCTCTTCGTTGGCGAAGCCGCCGGTCCAGTAAAAGTCCGGGTATTCGCCCGCGGCCATCTTCAGGCGCAGCTGTTCGTTGTATTTGCCATGGGAAAGAAACGTAACGTCGAGATTGGTGTTCGTCTGTTTCGCCAGGTACGCGATCATGGGTAGACTCATCGAGTCACCGGGCGGAATCGGGTTGTTGACGTCCGTTTCGAACGCTTTCAGCTTCACCGGTGCCGCCGGTTTGACGCTGGCGCTTGCGGACGGGCTTGCGGCCGTCGACGGCTGCGTGCTCGCTCCCTTGGTTTCCTCTGTCTTGCCGCCGCTTGAGCAAGCCGCCAATGTAGAGCCGAGCAGCACGGCCGCGAGCGCCCCCGCCCATTTTCGATCGATAGTTGCTTTCATTGTCTGTACCCCTTTCGAATCGTATGCGAATGAGTGATAATGCCTAATTGTCGCCGCACGTTTGTACGCGCTTACCCTTTGACCGAGCCGAGCAGCGCGCCGCGGATGAAATGCTTTTGGATGAACGGGTAAATCAGCAGAATCGGCACCGTTGCCACGCCGACGGTGGCCATCTGAATGCCAAGCGGCGAAAACTGGTCGATCGACTCCGACAAGTTCAGCAGCGAATCCTGCGTATTGAACTGGCTCAGCACCGCATACAAATACAACTGCAGCGGCTTGATCGCCGGATCGGTGATGTAGAAGAGCGGCCCCATGTAGTTGTTCCAGTGCGCCACGGCGTAGAACAGGGTGAGCGTCATGACGATCGGCAGCGACAGCGGCATGAAGATCCGCCACAGAATCGAATGCTCGCGCATGCCGTCCACTTTGGCGGCGTCGGACAGCTCCTCCGGCAGCCCGCGGAAAAAGGTGATGCACAGAATCAGGTTAAAAGCGCCGATCGCGTTCGGGATCATGATCGCCCACAAGGTGTTGACCATGCCGACGCTTTTGACGATCAGGTACATCGGAATGAGCGGCACCGAAAAAATCATCGTAAAGACGATCGCCAGCAGCACCAATCTTCGTCCCTTGAGCGCCGTTTTGGCTAGCGGATAAGCGGTCAGCAGCGTCAAATACATGTTGATCGCGGTTCCGGCGACGGTGACGAGCACCGAGATGCGGAAGGCGTTCCAGAATATTTGATTGTACCAGACGAGCCGGTAATTATCGAGCGTCCAGTCCACCGGCCAGAACGTGACCAGGTTGTGGATGAGCGCATCCTTCGAGCTGAAGGACGCGGCCAGCAAATGGACGAACGGGACAATGACCAGCAGGCAAAATAAGGTCAGCACGACGGCGTTCAGCGCGTCGAAAATCCGTTCGCCCGGCGATTTCGCATGCATCTGGCTTCTCCCTTCAGTATAAGCTTTCCCCGGTTGTCGTTCGGCTCGTCCAGTTGGCGATCAGCAGCAGCACGAAACCGACGACCGACTTGAACAATCCGATGGCGGTGGAGAAGCTGTATTGCCCGTTGAGCAGGCCGGCGCGGTACGAATACGTGTCGATTACGTCGCCGACCGAATACGTGGCCGGGTTCAGGAAGACGTAAATTTGCTCGAAGCCGATGTCGAGAATGTGGCCGACCTTGAGCAGCAGCAGCACCATCGTTGCCGGCAGCAGGCCGGGCACCGTAATGTGCAGAAACTGTTTCCAGCGTCCCGCTCCGTCGACGGTAGCCGCTTCGTACAGCGCCGGGTTGATGCCGGCGAGCGCGGCGAGGTAAATGATCGTGCCCCAGCCCATCTCCTTCCACATGCCGGTCGCAATAATAATGGTGCGGAAATAAGCGGGTTTCTGCAAAAAGTGAATCTCTTCTCCGCCCATCTGCACGATAAAATGGTTGAGCAGCCCCGATTGCGAAGACAGAATGGCGTACACCAGCGCAAAAATGATCGTCCACGACAGGAAGTGGGGCAAATAAAGAATCGTTTGCATCCAGCGTTTCAGTCGTTTCCGATGAAGCTCGTTCAGCATGCAGGCCAGCAGGATGGGCGCGGGAAACGCAAAAACAAGCTGGTACAGGCTGATGACGAGCGTGTTGCCGAGCAGCCGCTTGAAATTCGGATACGCGAACATTTGCTCGAACCATTTGAAGCCGACCCATTCGCTGCCCGTCATGCCTTTGAAAATGTTGTAGTTCTGAAAGGCGATCACGCTTCCCAGCAGCGGAACGTAACGGAACAAGAGAAAAAAGACGATGCCGGGCACGAGCATCAAATACAGCTCGCGATGGTTCAGGATGTATCGGATCGCGCTCGTCTTCTTTCGGATGACCGCCGTACCGCCTGCCGGGCTGCTGTGCGGCGTGTTATGAAGCATGGCTTCCTCCTTCTCTCGTGATGTAAAGGCTCTGTAAGTGTCGTGCTTGTTATCAGTGTAAAGCCGGCGCCGGTGCGGAACAATCGGGTCAGATTATGGGTTGTTGTCGGATATTATCGAGTTGCGTGGTACAATGGAGGGAAGGAAACACTGAAAGGGGAGCGAAGAATGGGGTTTCAAACCGAATTTAATTCCGTCTGCAAGTTTAAATCGCGCCAGGAGCTGGACGAACTGCTCGAATACGGCCGCGGCAAAATGGTCAAAAGCGGGTTCCGCGTGTTCCCGACCGGCCAGAAGGTGATCGCGTATACGCCGGACAATCAGGCGATCGCCATCGTGCGCATCGTCGCCTCGATCGCGGAAATCAACTTCCAGGGCGAAGAAATTACGCAAGTGGAAATGGAGCTTGTCCGCAAGCTGAACGAAGAGGAAGCGCGCGTGCAAACGGCGCTGGCGGACGAAATGTTTTTCGGCGAGCACCAGGGGTAGGACACGGCAAACGCCGCTTGCTCGCGAAACGACTACTTCAGCATGTCCGGGTGAATAGGAAGGCTTTGCACGATCTCCTTCATGCTGAACGAGGCGCAGGGGGCCGTTATGGAATGGATCGTATCGTCTTCGGCGTAAACTTCGATCAGTTCATAGCGGTCTCCATGCAGTACGTATTGCTCCAGCGTAAAATTGGAGAGGTCAACAATCCAGTACTCGGGAACGCCGTATTTCGCATAGGCAATACGTTTCTGCACCTTGTCCCGTCTGCGCGAATGCTCGGATGCCACTTCAACGACAAGATCGGGAGCGCCGTTAATGCCTCTGTTGCTGATGATGGACTTTCGCGTGCGATGAATCATGACAATGTCCGGCTGCCGCACTTCCGTATCGGACAGGATGACATCGATCGGAGATAAGAAGATAATGAATTCGTTTCGGCAGCTTTCGTTGAGCTTAAGGTGCAACCCGGCAATGATCGATTGATGGGTTGTTGTAGGCGAAGGGCTCATCAGCTCCAATACGCCGTCGGCAATCTCGTAGCGGTTGCCGTCGTCGGCCATATTGGCGTACAAGTCGTACGTAACGGGCGACTCTTTAATGACCTCTTCATAGGTTTTCTTTTTCATGCGAACGGCCCCCGATCCCAATAAAATAGCACCCCGCAAAGAAACACGTCCCGTGTTTGACTTTGCGAGGTGCTTCCCCGACACTATTGCCTTCATTATGCCTGAACGTCCAACAATTGTCAATACGGCATAAATACCGCGGGTTTTCGAACGATTACTCCGCTAGCGCGAGCGAATTTCCTGACGCATGAACAGCGCGTACGAGAGGCCGAAGCAAATGGCGGTCAGCGCGATCAGCGCCGTCACCTGCGGCCAAACGAGCAGGATGCTCTGGCTGAGCGGCAGCGGGCTCGGAATCGCGCCGATGACCTGATCCATCGTCAACGGGCCGAGATTGCGCACGCTTGGCGTGAGCAGCGTCGACGTCGCTTCGCTGAACAGCTGGCCGGGAGACAGCCGCATCAGGAACTGCATCCACTGCGTATGGCTGATGAGATCCGAAGTGGAAGCGGCGTCGCCGGGATACGTCGAGCTGCCGATCAGGTCGATAATCATCGAATAAAACACGCTGAAAAAAATCCAGATGGCGATGCACGTCAGCGCCGAAGTGGCGGCCTGGCGGAAGCGGATCGAAAAGACGATCGCCAGGTTCAGCCAGAAGGCGACATAACAGATGCTGAGCACGAGGAACAGCATCATCCGCCAAAATTCCTCCGGCGACGGCTGAATGCCGGTGACGACGAGGCCGACGCCGAGCATCATGAACACCAGCGCGGCGAACATGGCGGAAATGACTGCCAGGGCGCCGACGAACTTGCCGTTGATCACGTAATCGCGATGGATCGGCTGCGACATGAGCCGGCTCAGCGTGCCTTTGCCGCGCTCCGCGTTGACGGCGTCGAAGCCGAGGCCAATGCCGAGCAGCGGGCCGATGAAAGAGACGAAGGTGATGAACGGCGGCAGCGTGCCGTTGCTTTCGGTAAACAGCTTGAGAAAAACGAACGCGTCTCCAAGCAAATCGTTCGTTTGCTGCGTGTCCGCGTCGGGATGGCGAATGCCCTGGATCGCCGCGTACAACGAACCGATGCACGTCAGCGCCATCAGCGCCAGCAGCACGATGTACCGCCAGCTGCGGACGTGGTCGCCGATTTCTTTGCGCACGATGACCCAGAACGGATGGAGAACGCCTGCCTTGCCGGATGAGGACGCTTCAATGGCGGCGTCGTCACTTGCGCCGGCCTGATTTGGCGACAGCTTCACGTTTCTCCCCTCCTTCAAAATAGCGGTGGTAAATTTCGTCGAGCCCAAGCTCGCGTTTGCCAAGCTGGTGCAGCGCAGCGCCGGCTTCGACGACGGTGCGGCCGATCGCGGCCGTTATGTCGCTTTCGCATGACGCATGCAGTGCGCCGCCGTCCCGCTCCACCGCAATCACGCCGGGAATTCCGGCAATGAGCGCGATCAGCTCGTCGGTCAGCGGTTCGGCCGCCACCGTGATGCCGATCGGCTCGCCTTCGAACAATTGCCGCGACAACGCTTCGACGGTGCCTTCGGCCAGCAGTTGACCGCGGACGAACAGGCCGACGCGATCGCAAATTTGCTGCACTTGGTGCAGATGGTGCGACGACAGCAGCACGGTGATGCCTTCGTCGCGGCTGAGCCGGCGGATGAGCTCAAGCAGCTCGCGCACCCCTTCGGGATCGATGCCGAGCGTCGGTTCGTCAAGCACGACGACTTCGGGCTGCTTGATCAGCACGTCGGCCAGCCCGAGCCGCTGCCGCATGCCGCGCGAGTAGGCGCCGGCCTTCTTGCGGGCGGCTTCGCCGAGCCCAACCCGGTCGAGCAGCTCGCGCGCGCGGCGTTCGGCGACCGGCCGTTCGATCCGGTTTAGCGCGGCCGTAAACAGCAGGTTCTCGTAGCCGCTGCGGTCTTCATAGAAGCCGACGTCGTCCGGCAAGTAGCCGACGCGTTTCTTCACCTGCAGCGGCTGGCGGGTCGAATCGAGCCCGCACACTTTGACGGTGCCGGAGGTAGGTTCGGTCAGCCCGAGCATCATCAGAATCGTGGTCGATTTGCCCGCCCCGTTCGGACCGAGCAAGCCGAATATTTCCCCTTTGTTCACCGTAAGCGTGAGCCGGTCGACCGCGGTTTGTTCGCCGTATTGTTTGCACAAGCCGTACAGCTCGATGATCGGTTCGCCCACGGTTACCGCCTCCCGTATTTGCGGAACAAGTAGTAGATGCCCCCCGCTACCAGCAAAATAATAATGACGCCGATCCAGCCCCACAGCATCGACGTTTTGACGGCGACGCGGAATTGGGCGTCGGCCGATTTCTCCGGCGAGCTGGCGGTCATTTGCACGACGTAGTCGCCGGCGATCGATTTGCCGCTCGCCTTGATCGTCGCTTCCACCTGGGCCGACTGGCCGGCGGCCAGATTGTCGATTTTCTGCGGCGCAAACGATACTTCCCAATCGACCGGCGCGCTGGTGGACAGCTGCACGTCCTTCAGATCGGCGGAGCCGCTGTTCGTCACCTGGAGCGTCAGCTTGCGAGTTTTGCCCGAGGTGATGTCGGTGCTGAGCACGCCGCTCGGCGTCCCGAGCGTCAAGCCGTACGAGCCGGTGACGACCGCTTCGAGTAGGGCGTTGGACTGGGTGCCGCTGCCGGCGATGGTGACGGGAATTTTGTACGAGCCGGCTTTGATTTGATCCGGCGGGTCGAGCGTAATGCTTACCGTTTCCGAGTTGCCGGGGTCGACCGGCACCGATGTTACGCTTTTGTCGCTGACGTTGTAGGTGATCGTCCAGCCTTGGGGGACGTCGGATTTGAGCGCGTACAGCTGCTTCTCCAGCGTGCGGTTCTTGATCGTCATGCTGTAGCTGAACGTGGCGTCGGCGTGGCCTTCGACGTTCGGCTGCGCTACCGTCGCTTCGGTGTTGAACGTGCCCTGCTCGGAAATCGTCACGTTCAGCGGCAGCGCCGTTGCGCCGTTCGCCAGCACGCCGAACGCGTAGTCGCCTTTGTCGATTTTTTGCGGCACGGTAACTTGCAGGCTGAGCGATTGCGGTTCGTTCGGTTTGACGGACAGGCGGGAAATGTTTTTGCCGCCGGCGGTCAGCTCGTATTTCCAGTCGGCGGAAGGCATCTTGACCGCCAGATCGACGCTCTGGATCGAGGTGCTGCCGTTGATCGCCTGGATATCGTACGATACGACTTCCCCCGGGGGAACGGATATGCTTGTATACGGCGTGAACAGCTCGATTGACGCGTCCGCGGCGCTCGCTTTGCCGCCGAGCGGGAGCGGCGCCAGCATCAGCAGGGCGGCGAGCAGCCCGCCCAGCAACCTTCTTTTCCTCATGTCGATGACCTCCTGAATATGAAATGAATCACCCTGAGTACGGCGCTCGCCGCCGTTTGGATTTACCGCGCCGGAATTTATTTATTTCCAGGGGAAACGGAGGGGGCGGAAAATAGAGGATAAAAAAGAGGCCGTCGATTCACGAGTGGGGAGAGCGTCAAATCCGGCCCAAATGACTATCGTCATCGCGCATAAACGAACAGTTTGCCTGGACCGGGGCAAATAAGGCGGAAAAACCGACGTAACTCGCTGCCGCTGGGAGGACCCGGGCAAATAAGGCGGAAAAACCGACTTAAATCGTTGCCGCTGGGAGGGCCCGGGCAAATAAGGCGGAAAAACCGACGTAACTCGCTGCCGCTGGGAGGACCCGGGCAAATAAGGCGGAAAAACCGACTTAAATCGCTGTCACTGGGAGGACTCTGACAAATAAGGCGGAGAATGGATCTCTTTTCGAATCCAATCCAATCGAAGCGGGAAGGAAAAACCAACCAATCGGCTCTCCACTGGTAAACGAGGCAAAAAACAAACCCCGTCGGATTCGCGGAAATTCAGCGCATCGCGCCCTTGGCGAGAAAGCTGAAAATAAGGTAAATTTTCGCTTAAAACAACATAAAAATGCGGGCCGGATCCTTCAATTCCGGCTGTTTTTCTGCTACAAATGCAGTAAAGAGAGAGGCAAGGTACGGGAGCCGGAGGGAACGACGGGAGGGGTTCAACATGCGCGAAACCGCTTGCGACACGGAAAATGCGGCCGCGCTGCTGCGCGAAATGGCGGACGGCAGCATGGATGCGTTCGATCGGTTCTACTCGCGATACGCGGGGCTCATCTACAAAATCGCCGCCCACATGCTGGGCGACGCGATGGAAGCGGAAGATGCGTGCCACGACATCTTCCTCGAGGTGCTGCAGAAGCCGGGGAAGTTCGACCCGGCGCGCGGCAGCGTCGAGGCGTGGCTCGCGGTAAAAACGCGCAGCCGCTGCATCGACCGGCTGAGGCAACGCAAGCGCACGGTCGTCGGCAGCGCCGCGGCGGAAAGGGCCGAGACGACGACGGCAGAGGAGCGCGTGCTCGTCAACCTGCAGCGCGAATCGCTGCGCGAGGCGATGCGGCAAATTCCGAGCCGGCAGCAGCAGGCGCTGCGCGGCATGTATTACGAGCATCGCACGCAGCAGGAGCTGGCAAAGACGCTGGAGCGGCCGCTCGGCACGGTGAAATCGCTCGTTCGTTACGGCCTCGGCAATTTGCGACGGAAAATGGAGCAGCTCGGCTGGGGCGACTCGCCGCAATCCGGTTCGGCAGGGGAGGGGCGCATCTATGGCGGCAAACCCCAGTAAATGCGGAATGCCCGAAGAAACGATCGTCGACTGCGCCCTTGGCCGGCTCGGCGACAGGCGGGAGCGGGAAGTATGGCGGCATATCGCCGGCTGCGCCGATTGTGCCGCCATGTACGAGGAATGGCGCAGGCTGCTTGACGCGCCAGCGCCGGCTCCAACGCCAACGCCAACGGCTGCGCCGCCGGCCACGCTGCGAAAGCGGCTCGCCCATGCCGTCCGGCGCCGGCGCGCGGCCGCGTTCCTCCGGCGCCTGCAGCCGCGACGGCAATCGCACGCCTTGGCAGCCGTCGCCATGTGCATGCTCGCATTGGCGTTGTACTTGTCGTCGCCGGCGAGTGCGCCGGGAGAACCGGCGCCGCAGGACGGCACGATTCCGCATATGGACATCGCGCTCAAGCCGGAAACGGTCAAGTTCGCTTTTAAGCCAGGGCAGGCGGCGGACGCGGGAGGCGTAACCGGCTACGTCTGGATGAACCGGCGTTCGCAGGAGGTGCTGGTCGTGATGGAGGGGCTCGCTCCCCTGCGCGATCGCGATTACCAGGCGTGGATCGTCACGGGCGACGAGTACGCCAGCGCCGGCGTGCTTCGCTCCGGAAGCGGCACAAGCCATGTATACTACCGCGGCGAACGGCTCGGCGATTTGCGCGGCCTGGCGATCAGCCTCGAGCCCAAAGGCGGCAGCCGGCTGCCCACCGACGCCGGGCATATGTGGGTCGTGCTGAAGCAGCGGCATGTGGCCGGAGGCGCGGTAGAACTGGAGTGAAGGGCGAAGCGGGCGCGGAACCCGTTTGCTTTTGCAAGCCGATATGGTAGACTCGCTTCAGGCTGAACCGGACCGGATCGGGGAATCGTAACGCCAACAGGGCTCTACGATTCGACAGACGCGGAGTGATGCGCATGCTTGTACGTTTCGGTTACGTCGCCATGTCCCTGCTGGTCGACAACGCCTCGCCTGCCAAAACAATGACGCTGACCGGCTTCCGCAAGCTGCCGGACCGCGACGCCGCGCTAAGGCGGCTCGCGCGCATCGCCGGGGAGAACCTCGCCAACACGCTGCGCCTCCTGCGCCACAACAAGGCGCACGATATTCACCTGTACCGCTTCTCCTCCAAGCTGGTGCCGCTGATCGGGCACGGCGACGTGGCGGACTGGGACCCGCTGCCGCAGCTGGCGCCCGCCTTTGCGGCGATCGGCGCTTACGTGCGGGAGCACGGGATGCGGACGGGGTTTCATCCCGACCATTTTACACTGCTGAGCACGCCGCGCGAGGATGTGCTGGCGAGCTCGATCGCCGACCTGCGCCGGCACGTGCGGTATCTCGAACTGATGGGGCTGGACGACACGGCCAAAAGCAACATCCATATCGGCGGCGCCTACGGCGACAAAGCGGCGGCTGCGGCGCGCTTCTGCGGCAACTACGCGCGGCTGGACGACGGCGTCAAGCGCCGGCTGACGCTGGAGAACGACGACAAAACGTTCACCGCGGCGGAAACGCTGGCCGTGTGCGAGCAGGTCGGCGCGCCGATGGTGCTGGACATTCACCACCATATGGTGAACCATGACGGGGAGGACGCCGTCCGGCTCTGGCCGCGCATCGCGCGGACGTGGTCCGGGCAGCGGGTGCCGCCCAAAATTCATGCTTCGAGCCCGCGCAGCGAACGCGAACCGCGCGCCCATGCCGACTACGTCGATGCGGCGGAGCTGCTCCGCTTCCTGCGCGCGATTGCGCCGGAGACGGAGCGGCTCGACGTGATGCTGGAAGCGAAGGCCAAGGACGCAGCCTTGCTGCGGCTGATGGAGGAGCTGCGCGGGGAACCGGGAATCGTTCCGGTCGACGGGGCGACGATTGCCACCTTCAGGTAGCGGAGAAAGGGTTGTCACATTCCATGCGCAAATCGGTCAAATCGCTGTCGCGGCTAAGAGGCGTGCTGGCGAACGTGCAGTGCCAATTGTCGCTGGCTGCCTATACGAAGGTGGACAGCAGATGGCGGCAGTACAATTTTGTCCCCGAGTTCAACCGATTTTACTATATTCAGGAGGGCGAAGGGGCGCTCGTCATCGACGGGACGACGTATTATCCCAAGCCCGGGCAACTGTTCGTCATGCCGTCCGGGGTTACCCAGTCGTACTTCACAACAAACGGCGACAATCCGTTCGGCAAGCTTTGGTGCCACTTCACCGCCAACCTTGGCGATGCGAACCTGTTCCGGTTTCTCAAATCGCCCTACTGGATCGACGTGCCGGATCAGGAGCGAATGATCGAGCTGTTCCGCCGGCTGATCGTAGCGTACCGCAGTCCGCAAGTGACCGCCGGGCTGCTGCAGAAAGCGGTGCTGCTCGAAATCGTCAGCGAATTTCTGGAGACGGCGTTCGCCGGCCAATACGAGCCGGAAGCGGTCGTGGAAGACGAACAGATGCACAAAATCCAGCGCATCCTGGCGTTTATCGAACGGCATTTGCACGAAAATATTACGATCCCGCAAATGGCCGAACATATCCATTTTCACCCGAACTATTTTATCCGCCATTTTCACGAATTGGTCGGCATTCCGCCCATGCAGTACGTGCACCGCTTGCGGATGGACAAAGCGAAGCTGCAGCTGTCGACGACCGGCAAATCGATTTCGGAAATCGCCGGAGAGCTGGGCATGGAGCTGTATTATTTTTCGCGCAGCTTCCGCAAAGCGGTCGGCATGTCGCCGACCGAATACCGCCATACGTTCGGACAGCAGGACTGATTGCGCCGAAAACAGGTTAGTTTTATGCAAATGGAAGTGAGGATCGGTCATTTCATGTCCGTACTGCCCGCCGTTACAATAAGGTCAGCAGCCGGGGCATGCATTGCCGGCCGGCGCAAACCACGATGGCGGAGGACAACCATGACCAATCAACTGCAATTGCTGAGCGACGAACAGATGCGTACGTTTTTGGCGCAAGGGTATTTGATTTTGCAGACGGACTTTTCCGATGCGTTTCACGAGCGGCTGCTCGGCCAATTGAACGAGGTGTACAGCAAGGAAGGCAACCCGGGCAACAATTTGCTGCCGCGCATCCGCGAGCTTCGCCAGGTGTTCGACCACAAGATCGTGCGCGGCGCGCTGACCAGCGTGCTTGGACCGAACTACATGCTGCATGCGCACCGGCACGGCCATTTCAACAACTCGCCGAAGCCGGGCGGCTGGCACAAGGACAGTTACTGGGGCTACTCTTACACCCGGCATCTTCGGCCGTGGTGGGCGATGATCATGTATTTTCCGCAGGATACGCCGCTGGAGCTCGGGCCGACGGGCGTGATGCCGGGCACGCAGTATTACGAGTCGCGCACGTTTGCGGGAGACGAGCACGAGGCGGAGGCCAAAGCGAGCGGAAAAGCGGGCACGTTTGCGCTGATTCATTACGACATCTGGCATCGTTCGACGGCGAACACCGCCGGCAAGGAGCGGTACATGCTCAAGTTCGAGTTCATGCGTACGGAGCTGCCGACCTCGCCGAGCTGGGACAATCGCGAGCGCGAATGGCGACTGCCGGCCTCGCTCGATCCTTCGGTTCGCCGGCAGGAGGCGCTGTGGCGGGAGTCGTGGCATTGGCTGCAGGGCCGCGGCGGCGTTGCGGCAGCGGTTGACGGGTCGGCGGCTCGCGCGGGCGAGCTTGCCGCCGCATTGGCCGGCGCCGACGAGCCGGCTGCGCTGGACGCGGCCTACGCGCTGGCTGCGCTTGGCGAGCCGGGCCGGGCCGCGCTGCTGGCGGCGCTGCACGGCGAAGCGAAGCAAGCGTCGCGGTGCGCCGCGTACGGACTTGCCGTCGCCGGGCCGCAGGCGGTGCCGGGGCTTGTCGCCGCGCTCGGCGCGGAGCGCGAGCAGACGGCCGCGCATGCGGCGTTTGCGCTCGGCGAGCAAGGCGCCGCCGCGGCGGGAGCGGCAGAGGCGCTGGCCGCGAAGCTGGGCGACGCGTCCGCTCCCGTGCGCTGCGCGGCAGTGGAAGCGCTCGGCTGCATCGGCGCGGGCGGGACCGCGGGCGCTGCGCTTGTGGCGGCGCTGGCCGAAGCGCTCGGCGACGGGAACGCGCAGGTGCGCTTCACGGCCGGGCTGGCGCTGTGCAAGCTGGGCGCGACGGCGGAAGCGGCCGTGCCCGCGCTCGTGCGCGCGATGGAGGACGACAACCGCTACGTACGCGCGCATGCGGCGGAGGCGCTGTACTACATCGGCACGGAGCAGGCGAAGGACGCGCTGCTCGAGTTTCTCCGGGGCGCCCGCTGGTGCCCTTCGACGACGCCGGCGAGCACGTTTTATCCGTAAATCGCGCCTATTAAAAGGGGTGCCCCGAAAGGTCAGTCGACCTTGGGGCGCCTCTTTTCGATTTGTGCTATGCTAGGGCGTGTCTGAAAACTCCGAGGAAAAGAGGGATCGCGATGAACCATCTGCTGCTGGCAGACGACGATCCGCATATCCGGGCGCTGGTCCGTTATGTCATGACCCGCGAAGGCTTCAGCGTGCACGAAGCGCGGGACGGGGCCGAGGCGGTGAAGGTGATGCAGTCCGAGCCGATCGACATCGCCATCATCGATGTCATGATGCCGCATATGGACGGGTTTGAGCTGTGCGGGCATATTCGGCACCATTACGACATCCCGATTATTATGCTTACCGCCAAAGACCAACTGTCGGATAAGGAACAAGGCTATCTTCGCGGGACGGACGACTACGTGACCAAACCGTTCGAGCCGGAGGAGCTGCTCTTCCGGGTCAAGGCGCTGTTCCGCCGCTACAGCCGGGCTTCGAACGATACGATCCGCCTGCATCGCATCGCCATCGACCGCAGAAACGTGGAAGTTACCGACGGTCAAACAGTTTTTTTGCTGCCGATGAAAGAGTTCGAGCTGCTGGCTCAGCTGGCGCAATATCCGGGGCGTCTGTTTTCGCGCGACGAGTTGATCCTTCTCGTATGGGGAGCGGATTACGAGGGAGACGACAGGACGGTCGACGTCCATATCAAACGGCTCCGCCAGCGGTTTGCCGATTACGCCGACGACTTTACGATTCAGACGGTACGGGGCATCGGCTACAAGATGGTGGTGAGCGAATAAATGAAGACGCTTTACAGCCGGGTGCTGCTGATCACATTGGCCGTTATTTTCGCCAGCAGCATGCTCGGTTTTTTCGCATCGAACATTTATTACCATGTCAAGCTGAAGCCTTATAACGACGGGAAGCTTGTGTCCATCGCGGAGGAGATGAAGCGGTTTATTGAAGCGGAGCCTGCCGGCATGGATCGTTATCTGCGCAATGCCGCCGCTCTCGGCTATGAAATCTATGTGACGGACGGGAAAGCGGATAATCAATTTTATGGAAAAAGCTTTCGTCAACAGGATCTGGACGAGCGGGACGTCGCGCTGGTGATTGGCGGCGGCGTCTACCACGGCGTGGCGCAGTTTCCGAACAAGCCGTTCGTCTCCGGCTTCTTCGACAACCGCCTGAGCAACACGGTAGGCGTCCCCGTTCAATTGGCGGCGAAGCCGTATGCCTTGTTCATGCGGCCGGACGTGCTGCTGCAGTTCGGCGAGCTTCGCTCTTTTTTTGCTTTGGTCGGTTTGCTGACCGTCATCATCAGCATGCTGCTTTTTGTCATCAGCACCCGCTACATCGTCAAGCCGATTACGAGGCTCACCGAAGCGACAAGGCGGTTAGCGCAAGGAAATTACAATCTGCGGCTGACAGCCGGAAGGCGAGACGAAATCGGTCAATTGGCCGGACACTTCACGACGATGAGCCGGGAGCTGGAACGGGTCGACCTTGCGCGCCAGCAGTTTGTGTCGAATGTGTCGCATGAATTTCAGTCGCCGCTCGCTTCGATCCAGGGCTTTGCCAAAATATTGGCGCAGAGCGATTTGCCGCAGGAGGAACGGGAGCAATATGCGGCGATTGTTGAAGCCGAAAGCCGCCATCTTTCCTTGCTGGGCAAACAGCTGCTGCTGCTTTCTTCTCTGGAGCAAGGGGGAGAGGCGCTGAACAAGAAGCAGTTCGCCTTGCGCGGCCAAATTCGTCAAGCAGCCGAGATGCTGCAATGGCAGCTGGAAGAGAAGGAGCTGCTGCTGAAGCTTTCCGTTCCGGAGTCGATTTCGATTTGCGGCGATGACGTGTTATTGATGCAGGTGTGGATCAATTTGCTCGGCAATGCGGTGAACCATATTCCGCCCGGCCGGGAAATTGAAATCCGCGCAGAGATGACGTCGTCTTGTGCGCGCGTCGTTATTGCGGATACCGGGGACGGGATCCCTGCGGAGCATCTGCCGTTTCTGTTCGACCGGTTCTACCGCGTCGACAGCGCGCGCGAGCGCGCTTCCGGCCGAACCGGCCTTGGACTCGCCATCGTGAAGAAGATTGTGCTGCTGCACGAAGGAAACGTCGAAGCAACCAGCGCGCCCGGAGCCGGCACACAGTTCATCGTAACGCTTCCCGTTTTGTAATGAGTTATTCACGCGCCGTTCATTTTCGCCCCCTACACTGGAACCATCAAGGAGGGAAGCGCAATGTATCTGGCCATTCGGGAGATGAGATTCGCCAAAGTCCGGTATTCGCTGCTGGCAACCATTATGCTGCTGGTCGCTTTCCTGGTCCTGTTCGTTACCGGACTTGCGCGCGGTCTCGCTTATGACAACGCGGCATCGATTCAGAATATGACCGCAACCCATTTTATTATGGAGAAAGATTCGAATCATCGGTTCACCCGCTCGCAAATCGGTGAAAAGGACCTGGCAGCGGCCGGCTCCATAACGGGAGAAGAGTATGCGCAGCCGCTGGGAGTCAGGATGGCAACCGTAACGGCCGAAGGAACCGCCCTCAAGCTCGACGTGACGCTTCTCGGGATCAGGCCGGAAGGCTGGCTGATGCCCCCGGTAACCGCCGGGGCGGCCATTTCGTCGCAGAAGTCGGGCCAAGCGGTGGTCGACAGCAAACTGAAGGATTCGGGGATCGGCCTTGGCGACGTGATCGTCGATTCGGCTTCCGGCTTGAAATGGACGGTCGGCGGGTTCGTCAGCCATGAATCGTTCAGCCATTCGCCGGCGGTATTCCTGAACGAGTCCGACTGGCGGCAAATTCAGTCGGCGGCTTCGGCGCGGCCGGGAGTGGCTTCGGCAGAGGCCGGCACGACCTACAGCGCGATTGCCGTGAAGGCGAACAAGCAGCAGGCGAAGCAGCTTGCGGATCTGCTGCCGGATGCCGAAGTCGTGGCCAAATCGCAAGCCGTTTCGGCCATTCCGGGCTACAAGGAAGAACAAGGCTCGCTGATGATGATGATCGTATTCCTGTTTATTATCGCATCTTTCGTTCTGGCGGTATTTTTTTACGTCATTACCATTCAGAAGAGCAGCCAGTTCGGCATTCTGAAAGCGATCGGCGCCCGATCCGCCTACCTGGCGCGCAGCGTCACGCTTCAGGTGCTGGTTTTGGCCGCGGGCAGCCTTACAGTCGCCATCCTGCTTGTCCAGGCGGTGGAAGCCGGTTTGCCCGCCGGCATGCCGTTCCGGCTTCCTGTATCCGATCTGGCGCTGACGAGCGTCGCTTTTATCGCGATGTCGCTAGCCGGATCGTTGCTTTCGGTCTGGAAAGTGACCCGAATCGACGCCTTGGACGCGATTGGGAGGGCTGCGGCATGAAACACAGGCTGATCCTGCAAAATATTACGCATACGTTCGAGGACGGCGGCATGCAGCGAACGGTGCTGGACCAACTGAACGTGCAAGTGGCGGAAGGCGAACTGGTCGCCGTTATGGGGCCTTCCGGTTCCGGGAAAAGCACATTTCTGTCGATCGCCGGCGCGCTGCTGGAGCCGACGGGCGGGGAAGTTTATGTGGACGGGGAAGCGATATCCGGCAAAAACGGGCAGGAATTGGCCGCCATGCGGCTGCATAAGCTGGGGTTTATTTTCCAAAGCGCGCACCTGATTCCTTATTTAAAGGTGGAAGAGCAGCTGTTGTTTGTCGCAAGGCTGGGGGGAATGGACCGAATGAAGGCGGCCGGACGCTCGCGCGACATGCTGCACAAGCTCGGCTTGAGCCACCGCGGAAGTGCGTATCCCGAGAAGCTGTCGGGAGGCGAACGCCAGCGTGCGGCCATCGCCAGAGCGCTGATGAACGATCCGGCCGTGCTTCTGGCCGACGAGCCGACAGCGAGCCTGGATGCCTCCAGGGGGATGGATGTCGTACGTTTGATCGCCGGCGAAGTGAAGCAGTCGGGCAAAAGCGCAGTCATGGTGACGCATGACGAACGCGTTGTGCCGCTGTGCGACCGCGTGCTTTATTTAACGAACGGCGGTCTGGCCGAAAAGTAGGAAGCAGCAAGCCGTGCGGTCGCCCCTCGCCGCTCGCGCACTTGGCCGGCGACCGGCGACGCGCGCGACCGTTGCGTCACTATTTCGCAAGACAACCCCGCCACGCCGCGCGTCCAAGCGGGCGGGCACCTTACGAGCGCTCGCCCTTCGGCCGCTCGCGCACCTGGCCGGCGACGCGCGCTACCGTTGCGTCGTCGACCTCGGCTTCGCCGTAGCGGGTGCGCTGGTACGCCTGCAGCAGCTCGTCCGGCAGCGGCGCCCGGCCTCCGCCGCTTCCGCGGCCGAGTTCGTCGGCCGTCTCGCGCGGCGTCAGCTGCGGCCGGAACCGGTAGCCCGCGGCGATGCTGCGCTGCAGCACCTGGCGGTACAGGTAGCGGATGCGCGCCCGATTGTCGGGCAGCTCTTCCCAGGCCGGTTCTTTGTCGCGGTTGCCGCCGAACCGGTCCCGCCAGCGCTGCCGGTAACCGGCGGCCAGCTGCTTCCAGTCGAGCAGCGATTCGCTTTCGTCGACATACCCGCTGCCGTCGTCCGTTGTTTCTCCGGCGTCCTTGAGCCGCCGGTTCAGCCAGGCGGTCAGCTTGCGGCCGAGCCGAACAAGCGCCTTGCCCGCCATATAGAGCGCAAACAGCGCCAGCGCAGCGAGCAGGAGGTAAGCGATGATCATGAAGATCGTTTCCATCAGCTTGGCCAAAAACGACGGCTCGCCCGCTTCCGGCAGCGGCATGGGCTGCTGCGGCGGAGCTGACGCCTGCGGGGGCGGCGGCTCCTGTTCGCCGGGGCCGATCAGCGACAGCAGCCAGGCGACGAAGTCGCGCAGCCAGGCCGCGAGCCACACGAAGCCGTCGCGGATGCGGCCGATGAAGCCGACCAGCAGCACAACGGCGAGCAGGACGGCGATCAGCAGCCGGTTGTTGCGCAGCGCCCGGCGCGTCAGCACGGAATGCGACGACGCCGCAGCCGGCTGACTGCCTTCGGCCGGCATGCCGGTCACTTGCGCTTCGCGGTCGAGGTTCGTCCGTCCCGCCGCGAACAGCGTTATCGCGAGAGCGAGCAGCCCGAGCCAGGGAACCGTCGATTGCAGCGGCAAATCGGGCGTGGGTTTGGCCAGTCCGACATAAGCCGTCAGCAGAAAATAGGCGGCCAATCCGACGGTATAATGCACAGGCGCAAACGCTTCGGACCACGCCCTGCCGGCGGATGCCGCGCCGCGGTACAGCGCGAGTCCGCCTGCGGCCGCCGTGACGGCAGCCGCGAGCGACAGCCCGAACAGCGCCCACGCCGCAACAAGCGCGGTTGCCGCGCCAAGCGGGATAAGCGCCAGTCGGCGGCGGATGGCGAACAGACGGCGGTAAACGAATCCGACCGCATAAAAAACCGTCAAACCCGGAAGCCATAACCGCAAGTCGACGTCTTCGGCGATCAGGGAGCCGACGAGCAGCAGAAACGGATAGTACAGCAGCAGCTCGACAAACCCGTGGCGCCAGGCGGTCAGCAATTGTTGTGCGGCTCTTGCGCCGCCGTTATCTCGTTTCATAGCTGCCCCTCTCCTCGGCTGCCAACGCCGCGGCCGCTTGCCCTGCGTCAACGGAGCCGGTCAGCAGCGCCCGCGTCAGCGGCACGATATCGACCGCATTGCCGGCGCGCCGCAAGCTGTCGATGTGCGTCTGCATGGCGTCGCTGACGAAGCTGGTGATCAGCACGATGTCCTGCTGCGTGACACCTTCCGCGACATCCCGCTCGAGGAACGCGTCGATGCCGACGTATCGAGCCATTTCCAGCCGTGCCATCGTTTCCAGCAGCGTCTGCAAATGGTCCTGTCCGCTGCCGGCCGGGACGCGAACGGTTTCGTTCTTGGCGTCGGAGGTATAGCCGTTGCAGCCGAAGCCGGTTTCGACCCCTTGGCGAATCGCGTAAGTAGCAAGTGAAGCCGCGTAGGAAAGGCCGAGCTCGATCAGCTCCGGATCGGACACATCCTTCCACATTTGCTCCGTAACGTCAAAATTCACATAAATCATCAGCCGATGATCGGCCGTGTAATCGCGCTTGTGCACCTGCAAGCTGCCGGTGCGGGCGGTGGCGCTCCAGTTGACGCGGTTCAGCGCGTCGCCGGAACGGTACTCGCGCACGCCGGCGAGCAGGAACGGATCGTCGACGATCCAGCGCCGCACCGCCAAATCGCCAAGCCAGCTGTGCGAAGGCAGCGGAATGTCCGCCAGCGGCACGACGCGCGGATACACGAGCAGCTCACAGCTGAGCGGCAGCTGCTTGTAGCTGCGCTGCAGGCCGATCGGGTCGCCGCACGTCAGCGTGGCCGACTGGAGGAGGTAGTGGCCGCGTTTCGCGCAAACGACGCGGTGCGTGCGGGTAATCTGCATATACGGCTGCAGGTGGAATACACTCGTATGATTTTGAAAAAATTGCCCGCTCTTGATATCCAGATTGAACTGGCCGCGAAAACGCAAGCCGGCGTGAATCATCGATTCGAGCCGCAGCCAGGGAAGCGGCAGCAGCTTCCGGTTGGCGATCCGTTCGATCATTTCGACTTCGTCGCCCTCGTAGCAGGCCGCAACGTTGAAATGGCGGCTGTACTGCAGTTTTCTCAAACCGTATCGGCGATAGATTCGCATTTGCACGAACAGCACCACGCAGGCGACGAACAAAATCCACGGAATGCTCATGGCCGCCCCTAGCTGCGCTGCAGCTCTTCGGCCGGCACGGCGATGCCGCCTACGATGCGCGCAAGCAGCTGTTCGGCGTCGCCGGCAGAGCGCCGCGCCGCGTTCCGCAGCAGCAGACGGTGCGCCAGCACGGGCGCCGCCATCGCTTTGACATCGTCGGGAATGACGTATTCCCGGCCTTGCAGCAGCGCCTGCACCTGCACCGCGCGAAGCAGCGCCTGACTGCCGCGCGGACTGACGCCAAGCGCGATGTCGTCGTGCGCGCGGGTCGCTTCCACGATTTGCAGCATATAGCGTAGTAGGTCGTCGCTTACGCGTACTCGCGAATAATTCGTTTGCATCGCGACGACATCGCTTTTGCGAATGACGCTCGCCACCTGCGCAAGCGGGCTCGATTCCTTGAACCGGCGCATAATTTCGAGCCCTTCTCCGGTCGACGGATACCCCATTTTCACCTTCAGCAGAAACCGGTCAAGCTGCGCTTCCGGCAGCGGGAACGTGCCCTGGTTTTCCACCGGATTCTGGGTGGCGATGACAAGAAACGGCTGCTCGAGCGGCATCGTTTCGCCGTCTACGGTTACCTGCCGCTCCTCCATGCACTCGAGCAGGCTCGACTGCGTACGCGGGGTGGCGCGGTTGATTTCGTCGGCGACGATGACGTTGGCGAACAGCGGGCCTTGCCGGAACGTAAATTCGTTCGTCCGCTGGTTGTAGAAATGGATGCCGCTGAGATCGGAAGGCAGCAGGTCCGGCGTAAATTGGATGCGCTTCATCGAGCAGTCGAGCGAAGCGGCTAGCGTCTTGGCGAGCAGCGTTTTGCCGGTGCCGGGGACGTCTTCGAGCAGTACGTGGCCGGAGGCGATCAAGGCGATCAGCAATTGATCGACGACCGTTTCCTTGCCGACGATTACCCCGGCGATATTTTGTTTGATCCGGTCAGCAGCTTCGCGGATGTGGGAGAGTTCCATGCGTAACACCGTCCTGTCGGGAAATGGGAGTGCGAATGCCGTGCAGCCGCTTGGTAAAAACGCTTCCATCTAACCATACCACTTTCGCCACAAGTATCCAAACAAAATGGGAAATTGCCGCCGGATGCGCGCCGAAAGGCCGGCTTCGTTGCACCATGTTGCGAAATAAGCCATGTTTCATTGGCTATTTGGTCAGAAATGGACGGATGCCAAGAAATAACCAGTGAAATCGCTGGCTATTTCGCAGGAAAGTTCGATTTTGGAGCTGTTTGATGCGAATAACCAGTGTTATCACTGGCTATTTTCGATGGAGCAGGGGGAAAAGAGGCGAATAGGCCATTTTTCATGGCCTATTTTTTTCGGAAGCGGAGCGCACGGCAAAAAGCCCGCCTCTTGTCGAGGGGCGGGCTATGCGGCGGCGCGTCCGTCAGTTGTTGGAAGTGTCGCCGGTGCTGCCGGGCGCCGTGATGCTCATGGCGGAAGTAAACCGGTTGCCGTTGACTTTGTATTTGCCCGTATTGCCGCTCGTGAACGTAAGCTGGAAGCTGTTGGCGGCGTTGGCGGTGACGGAGATGAAGTCGCCGTTCTTCTGGTCCAAAATTTGCATATAGGCGTCGTTGTTCGTGTTGGTGACCGAGTTGCCCTGGATGAGCAGGTTTTTGACGTGGGAATACTGATCGTTCGATTCGGGTCCGACGAACAGGCCGAGCGTGTTGCGCACGATATTGTTGGTAATGACGGCGGATTCCGTTTTGTAGCCGCGCACGTAGATGCCCGCATTAAGAATGTTTTCCGTAATGTTGTTGCTGATGACGATGTTCTGGACGCCTGTCGGATAGCTGGGCGTGCCGCCGACAAGAATTCCGACGCATTCGAGCCGCGGCATATCCTTGACGACATTGCCCGTAATGACGGTGTTGGCGGCCTGGCGGACGACGTGGATGCCGACGGTGTCTTTGCTGCCGTCCGTGACGATGCCGTTATTTTCGCAATAGTTGTCGGAAAATTGAATGCTTCTCACCGCGTAATGGGAATCGATGCCCCGGCCCCAGTTGTGGTTGGCGGTTGCGCCGATCACTTTGCCGGTGATGCAGTCCATCGACACGCCGTAACCGTCGGCCCCGTTGAAGCTGGGGTTGCCGTTGTCGTTGAAGTTGCCGCCCATGACGGTGACGTCCGTCGGATAGCCCTGGATCGAGCCGGAGTTTTCGCCGGCCGTGTAGCCGCAGCATACGCCGGAATGGCCGTTGTTGTGGCTGTAGCAGTTCAGGATCATGACTCTGCTCGTATCCGCGCCGCCGACGGCGATTCCCGCCCAGGTGATGTTGCGGGCCTCGCAGTTTTCGAGGAGGATATTGTTGCCGCGCACCTCGATGCCGTTTCGCGCTTTCGCCCCAGCGGCTTGCGTCGCAGGACCCGTGTAGGCTACCGTCAAACTGCTGACGATCGTGTTGTTGCCCGTTATGCGGAGCAGCGGCACGTCCTGCGTCGACGGAACGGTATTGCTGGTGATGACGGCGCCCTCCTCGGCCTGGATGGTCAGGTTGCTTCTGGCGATGAGGACGCTTGTCACTTTATACGTGCCGATCGGTATGACCAGCGTGCCGCCGTTCGGCAAAGCCGCCATCGCTTGGGCGAAAGCTGCCGTATCGTCGGTAACGCCGTCGCCTCTGGCCCACTGCTTCAGGTTCACGTAAGGCAGGTTGCCCGAGCCCGACCCCGCCGGACCTGTCGCCCCGGTTGCTCCGGTCGCGCCGGTTGGCCCTGACGGACCTGTCGCCCCGGTCGCGCCTTTGGCGCCTGCCGGCCCGGTTGCCCCTGTCGGCCCCGTAGCCCCGCCGCCGGAACCCGCCGGCCCGGTCGCGCCGGTTGCCCCGGTTGCGCCAGTCGCGCCGGTGTCGCCTTTGACGCCTTGCGCACCCGCCGGCCCCTGCGGTCCCGTAGCACCGGCAGTACCTGCCGGCCCCTGCGGTCCCGTAGCACCGGCAGTGCCTGCCGGCCCCTGCGGTCCCGTAGCACCGGCAGTACCTGCCGGCCCCTGCGGCCCCGTCGCCCCGGCAGTGCCCGCTGGCCCCTGCGGTCCCGTCGCGCCTACCACGCCCGCTGGCCCCGTGGCGCCCGTCGGCCCTGCCGGCCCTGTTGCGCCGGTTGGCCCTGTGGCCCCGCCGCCGGAGCCTGCCGGCCCCGTGGCGCCCGTCGCACCCGTCGCCCCGGTCGCGCCGTTGTCGCCCTTAGCGCCCTGCGCCCCAGTCGCGCCCGTGTCGCCTTTGGCGCCTTGCGGCCCCGTCGGTCCTGCCGGCCCTGTTGCGCCGGTCGGCCCCGTGGCCCCGCCGCCGGAGCCTGCCGGCCCCGTGGCGCCCGTCGCTCCCGTCGCCCCGGTCGCGCCGTTGTCGCCCTTAGCGCCTTGCGCTCCCGTCGCTCCCGTTGCCCCGGTGTCGCCCTTCATGCCCTGCGGCCCCGCCGGTCCTTGCGCGCCTGCCGGTCCAACGGGCCCCTGCGGTCCTACCGGCCCCTGCGGCCCTCTCGGTCCCGTCGGCCCGGTCGCTCCGCCGCCGGACCCCGCCGGTCCGGTTGCCCCGGTAGCGCCCGTGTCGCCTTTATCGCCCTTGCTTCCCTGCGGCCCGGTTGCGCCTGTCGGCCCAGTCGCGCCCCGCACGCCGGCCGGGCCTGTCGCGCCCGTCGGCCCTGCTGCGCCGGTAGCGCCGCGAACGCCCGCCGGCCCGGTCGCGCCTCTTACGCCAGCCGCTCCGGTCGCGCCCGTCGCCCCGCGAACGCCAGCGGGTCCGGTCGTTCCCCGCGGTCCCGCCGCTCCTGTCGCGCCCCGCACGCCTGCAGGTCCGGTAGCGCCTCGCGGTCCGGCGGGCCCGGTAGCGCCCGTCGCTCCCCGCGGCCCGGCGGGCCCTGTCGGCCCCGTGGGTCCCGTCGGTCCCGTAGGCCCGGTCAACCGCTTGCCGTTTGTATTCGCATTTTGATCAGCCACTCCAAACTCCTCCTTTTTAGAGGTTGTTCAAAAAGCCGCCTTTTTGAACACTCCCTTCTTCCACTCCGCATCGATTCGGTTCCAAGCTTCTGAACGCGGTCGCTTCTCTTCCAGTGGTCCAGGTAGAGGGGTTCCCGGCAGCAAATAGATTCGTCGTTTCGATAGTATATGGGAAAGCGTTGCGCTTGGAACCGGGGGCAAGCATATACTTTCGCGCAAGGGAACGGCTTAACGGAAGGCAGATCGCCTCTGCCGCGCCAAAACGGGCTGCGGGAGAGATGAAAACTACCCTCCATACTTTAAAGTCGCCCGCTTATGCGAGAGCGCAAGATTTGATACAATGGGGGGTAAAAAAAGCCGGTCCGACCAAGACACATCACGCATCGCGAGGAGGCAACGGCATGTACACGGTCATGCTTGTCGACGACGAGCATCATCTCCGCGCCGGGCTGCGCAAGCATATCCCGTGGGAGCGGCACGGATTTCAAGTGACGACGGAAGCGGCGAGCGGTTTGGAAGCGCTTCGCTTGTTCCGCGCCCAGCCGGCGGACCTGATTATGCTCGATATCAAAATGCCCGGCATGTCCGGGTTCGAGCTGCTGGACGCCTTGTTGCGCTCCGGCTTCCAGGCGCATGTCGTCATTTTGAGCGGATACGGGGAATTCGAATTTGCGCGGCAAGCGCTGAAATATACGGTGGTCGATTATTTGCTGAAGCCGGTCAAAGTGCAGGAAGTGGCCGAGCTGCTGGACAAAATCCGCGAGTCGCTCGACCGGCGGCGCGAGCAGACGGTTCAATTGCGGCTGCAGCAGCGGACGCAGCTCGAAACCGAATGGTTCAAGCTGCTGAACGGCGGCGGGGAAACCGAATCGGCCGGCGTTTTTGCGGAGCTGCTGTTTCGCGCCAATCCGCGCGCGACTTGCCGCGTCGCATACGCCGCCATGGCCAACGATCAACCGGGAGACGCGGCCGAACAGGCGATCCGCGGGCATTTTGCGCCGGGCGGCGGCGAACTGCTGATTGCCGAAGCGATCGGTTTCGGCTACGGCCTCCTGTTCGTTGCGGACGACCGGGAGGAACAGCCCAGCGAGGAAGAATGGCAGCTAAAGGCGATGGCGCTGCCCGCATCTTGCCCGTCGTTGCGGGCATGCGTGTTTGGCGCCTCCTTCCGGCAGGCGGACGGATTCGCGCCGTTTGCGGCCGAAACGCGCGCCGGCCTCGAGCGGGAGCTGTTCTACAGCGCGTTTCCCGTCGCGTTCGCGCGGCAGGCGTATCGTTTCGCCGCTCCGGCAGCCGGCTTCCCCTTGTCCGGGGAGCAGCGCGAACAATGGCGAGAGCTTGTGCGGGGCGGCGATCCGGAAGCCGTCCGCCGCTGGTTGAAAGAGGCGCAACGCAAGCTGCAAGACGCGGCATTCGCGCCGGACAGCGTTCGCGCGGCATATGCCGACATGCTCCGCGTTGCGGGCGAAGTTCGCGACGAAAGAAGCGGCGCGTTTCGTCCGGACACAGGAGGCGTCGATCCGGCGGAAGCGGCGCAACGTTTCGCCCGCGAAGCGGTCCGGCTGCAGGAGCTGCACGAGCAAACGGAGCGCCTTGCGCTGGCGGCGCTGCAGCGCGAATCGTCGGGCCGCGATCCCGGAAACCGGCTGGTCCACCAGCTCAAGCAGCATATTCGCGACCATCTGGCGGAGCCGGTTTCACTGACCGACCTTGCGGTATCCTACGGGGTTACGCACGAATATTTGTCGATGCTGTTCAAGCGCGAAGAGAAGGTGAATTTCCATCACTATCTGAAAACGGCGCGCATGAACCGGGCGAAGGCGATCATGCAGCGCGACCCGCTGCTCAAAATTTATGAGGTGGCCTATCAGGTCGGTTATACCGACGCCAAACATTTCAGCAAAGTATTTCGCGAATGTACGGGGCAAACGCCGAAGGAATACGCGGAGAAGGTGCACCGATGAACGGCAGCAGCTTGCGGCGCAAGCTCGGTTTCGCCACGGCCTTGCTGGCGTTGTTCGTGTTTGCCGGATCGGCGGCGGTGTCGTACCTGCTTTCGATCGGCAAGGCCGACGAGGAACGCAACCGCGAGTTCGGTTTCATTCGGCAGCAGATGCTGCAAAATATCGACGTCATGTTCGCCCAGGCGGAAAAAATTCCGCTGCTCATCTCGGAAAACCGTTCGATGATGGACGAGATGGAGTTCGGCGAAGCGGACGAGCAGGCGGAAGTGCAGCACCTGCGCCGGATCGAAACCGATCTGGCGAGCTTGTCCCGCTTTTACCCCCATGTCGAATCGATTCTGATCTCCTGGCGAAACGGGCGAACGTTTCTCGCTTCCGGCGCGGCGGGGGCCGATTTGTCGACGGCGCAAATCCGCACCTTGAACCGCTTTGCCGCCGCAGCAAGCCCGCTTGGCGCAGCGGACGCCGGCGTCTGGTCGACGCGGCTCGCGCTGCCGCCCGAAGACGGCGGCGAAGCGCGCCAAATCGCCCGGCTGCTGTTCGAGAACCGGTTCGTCTACGAGAAACCGATAGCAAGCGATGCCGTCGTAACGGTGACCGTCGGCGCCGATATGCTGCAGACGCTCGTTTCCCCGCGCTCCGTGTTTACGTTCGAGCTCGTGCCGGCCGGCGCGCCCGCTTCCGGCGTCTCGCCGTCCGAGCAGACGATCGGTTCGCCCGCGTCGCAGTACGGCTTCGAGCTGAAGCTGGGCATGGACGACCCGGAATACCGCGCGCTGCAGCAATCGTACGGGCGCTGGCTCGTATTCGTCGTATTGGGACTGCTTGTTTGCCTGGCGGTATACGAGAACTGGTTCGTCCCCCGGCTGCTGTCGCCGATCGACCGGATGAAGCGGCAGTTGGCGGAATTCAAGCGAATCGGCAGCATCAACGAGCTGCTGGACTACCGGATCGTGCGCCGGCACCGGTTCAGCTTCCGCGCGAGCCTGTTCGGCTGCTGGCTGCTTGCCGCGCTGGCCGGCGTGGCGGTGATCATGGCCGTCAGCTACTACTTCTCCGTGCAATTGACGCGCGATCACATGATCAAATACTACAACCAGTTCGTCGGTCAATCCGGCGACACGCTGCAGCTGCAGCTGAACAACACCGACAGGTTTCTGAACGCGGTGCTGCGGAACGAAAACATTCAGGAAATGATGCGTTTCCCGGACAACCAGGAAGTGATGGCGGAGGAGTTCAAGAGCTTCTTCTCCTACCAGCAGATCGTCAACAAGAACCTGAACTACCTCAACATTTACAACAGCAAAGGGCTGCTTGTTTTCTCCACGATCAATTCCCGGCTCAATGAAAAAAACATTCACTACCGCGACATTTACGGCGCGCTCGAGCGTTCGAACGGCGAAACGGTGTACCTGAACGAGCCGAAGGACCCGTTCGGGGATCACGTCATCACCGTCGGCCAAAAAATTTGGAGCACCGACTATCCGCGCCGGCTGCTCGGCTATTACCTGTTTGCGATCAATGAAGCCGAACTGCAGGCGCTTGGCGCGAATTTGGCCATTCCGTCGGCCAACGTCATCGTGACGGACAGCGGCGGCCAAATCGTCTACAGCAAAAACAACGGCGCCACCGGGGAAACGGAGGAAGAGATCGACAAGCTGCTGGCGGAAGGAGCGGGCATCCGGCAGGCGACGCTGGGAGGAAGGAAGCAACTGGCTCTGGTGGATCAAATCCAGAAGCCCGATTGGTATGTAATCAGCACGCTCGACAATACGGGCATCTACCAGGGCAGCCGGGAAATTATGCTGATGAACGGCTACTTGCTGCTGGCGCTGCTGGCGCTGATTCCGATCGCGATTTTTTTCCTGTCGCGCAGCATCGCGCGCCCGATCACCCAGTTCGTCGCCCAGATCCGCCAAACGGTCGACAGCAAGTTCCAGTACAAGGTGGCGCCGCTTGCGGTCGATCTGGACGAAATCGACGAGCTGTCGCTGCACGTCAGCGGCATGGTCGACAAGATCCAGCAGCTGATGGGCGACATTTATCGTGTCGAGGTCATCAATCGCGAAGTGCAGCTTGCCTTCAAGCGGGCCGAGCTCGCCAGTCTGATGAAGCAGATCAATCCCCATTTCCTGTACAACACGCTGGAAACGATCAAGTGGGCCGCGCTGGACCTGGCTCCGGAGAACAATATCGCCGTCGACATGATCAACGAGCTGTCGGTGTTTCTCCGCTCGGGCGCGAATGCCGGGCTGAAGCTGACGTCGTTCCGCGACGAGCTGGCCCATATCCGCTCCTACTTGTTCCTGCAGCAGATTCGTTACGGCGAGCGGCTGCGCATCGTCTGGAGCATCGAGCCGGACACGCTGCAGCTGCAGGTGGTGCGGTTCATTCTGCAGCCGGTCGTGGAGAACGCGCTGCTGCACGGCATCGAAGACAAGCTGGCGGGAGGCTGCGTGTCCGTTTCCGCTCGTGTTGCCGGCGGGAGGCTGCAGATCGAAGTGAGCGACAACGGCTGCGGCATTGCGCCGGAGCCGCTTGCGCAGCTGAATCGTTCGCTTGCCGAAGGCGACAGCAGCGGCGATGGCGACGGCGGCAGCATCGGCCTGCGCAACATTCGTCAGCGGCTGGCGCTGATGTACGGCGGCGAGGCGGGCATGACGATCGCCAGCCGGTACGGCTATTGGACGAAGGTGACGCTGGCGGTCCCGCTGGCCGTGCCGAAGGAAATCGAGGAGGTGCGCCCATGAACGCAACAGGCCGCAAGCTTGCGCTGCTGCTCGCCGCCGCTGCCGCGCTCGGCGCCGTTTACTGGTGGGCGCGCTTGCCGGGAAGCCGGGCGGGCCAAGGGGAGCCGCCTTCCGCCGGGAACCGCGTGAAGCTCGTCTGGGTCGGCCACGGGTATGCAAGCGGCGGCAACGCGAACCGGATCATCGCCCAGTGGAGCAAAGAGCATCCCGATATCGACATCGAATACAAGGAATATCCCGGCGGGGACGCCGACTACATGAAATCGCTCGACGTCGCGATGGCCGTCAACGAGCCGATGGACGTCATGATGATGGACGGCGGCGATCATATCCAGCGGGCGACGGAAGGCGTGCTGCTCGATTTCGGCCCGTATCTGCAAGCCGACCGGTTCGATCCGGCGGCGTCATTCGGCTCCTACATGACGGAGATGGAGGTAAAAGGGAGCTATTATTTCCTGCCGTCCAGTCTGCACTATTCGGTGTTGTATTACAACAAGGACATGTTCGACGAGGCCGGCCTCGCTTACCCGAACGAACGGACGACGCTGGCCGGGCTGGCGGCGATGGCAAGCAAGCTTGCGCGACCGGGCGACGGGGCTGACCGGGTATTCGGCTTCGTGCCGTCGTCGTGGGAGGACACGATCTTCATCCCGCTGCTGAACGGCGGTTGGTCGTTTCTGTCCGGCGGCAGCCCGCAATTCCGGGACAGCCGGGTCGGGCAGGCGCTGGCGTGGTACAAGGGCATGCAGGATAGCGGCGCCGCTCCGTCGTTCGCGCAGATCGAGCTGCAGAAGTGGGACGCGAGGTTCCTGTTCGCCGATCGGCGTGCGGCGATGATCGAAGCCGATTGGAGCACGCCGCAGGTGTGGAACAAACGCCGGTTCGACGACAAGCTGCTCGGCGGCGAGAACGGGCTGAAGTTCCGCTATGGCGCCACGTTTTATCCGCGTCTGAACGAGTCGGTGCCGCCAAAATCGTTCCGGCTGTCCGCCGGCTCCGGCTATGTGGCCAGCGCGTCCACAAAGCACCCGTACGAAGCGTACCAGTTCGTTCGTTTCCTGACGACGGAAGCCGCCGCCGGGCTTTCCGGCGCCGCCTCGGCTTACGGCCAGGCGAACGCCAGCGATTTCCGCGAGCTGTTCGACACGTATCAGGACCGCGACAACCGGGTGCATACCGGCATTTATCCGCCGTCCTTCCTGGATGAACTGAAACGGATTCGCGACGAAACGGCGGTTGTGACGGGGCCGGCAGGCAACGAGGACACCGCGCTCGCCCAGCATATGGAGCAGGCGATGCTTGCCATGTTCCTGCAGCGGATGAACGTATATTTCGGCGGCGGCGCCGATGCGGACGACTTCCTCCGCCTGCTGCAGGAGCAGGCGGAGGCGGAACGGATCAATACGATTACCCCGGAGGGCAGTTGAAAACTGCCCTCTTTTGTTCAATGTCGCCTACTGTTTAAGCGCTTGCAATGCCTCTACAATGGGAACAGAGCAACGGAAACAGGAGGACAGGGGATGGCTACAAGAACACTGGGCCGGGCATTGCGCCACTACAAAACTTATTATTTGCTGCTGCTGCCGGCGGTCGTTGCGGTGTTCGTCTTTTCTTACATCCCGATGTACGGCATCGCGATCGCCTTCAAGGACTACAAGATCATGAAAGGCATCGGCGGCAGCGAATGGATCGGGCTCGAGAACTTCCGCAACCTGTTCGAGATCAAAAGCTTCTACGAGGTGCTGCGCAATACGCTGCTCATCAGCGTGTACCGGCTTCTGTTCGGTTTTCCGGCGCCGATCGTGCTGGCGCTGCTGCTGAACGAGCTGCGGATCGGATGGTTCAAGAAGTTTGTGCAGACGATTTCTTACTTGCCGCATTTCCTGTCCTGGGTTGTGTTGGCGGGCGTCGTCACGTCGGTGCTGTCGGTCGATGTCGGGGTGGTCAACATGGCGCTGCGGTGGTTCGGTCAAGAGCCGATCAACTTCCTCGTCACGCCGGAATGGTTCCGCACGATTCTCGTCACCAGCGGCATTTGGCAAGGCATCGGCTGGGGCAGCATCATCTATCTTGCGGTTATTGTCGGCATCAACACGGAGTTGTACGAAGCCGCCGATCTGGACGGGGCGAGCCGGCTGCAGAAAACGCGGTACGTCACCATCCCCGCGCTTGTGCCGGTGGCGACGATCATGTTCATCCTGAGCGTCGGCGGCATTTTGCACGCGGGCTTCGACCAGATTTTCAACCTGTATTCGGTAAGCGTTTATGAAGTTGCCGACGTTATCGACACCTACGTATACCGGCGGGGCCTCGCCAATATGGGCGGCGCCAACGAATACAGCTTCGCGGCCGCCGTAGGGTTGTTCCAGAACGTGATCGGCTTCATGCTCATCTTCGGGGCGAACTGGATCGTCAAAAAATTCAACAACGAAAACGGCATTTGGTAGGTGAATCGGATGCGCAAACGGACGACAACTTTATTCGACGCGGTCAATGTTGGTTTCATGCTGCTGTTCATGCTTTCGGTGCTGTACCCGTTCTACAATTTGCTGGTCACTTCGTTTTCGCTGCCGAACGATATTTTGACGCAGCAGCTGCAGCTTTGGCCGAAGCACTTCACGCTCGATTCGTACCGCATCGTGTTCAGCAACGACGACGTCGCACGGGGGTACGTCAATACGCTCATCCGTACGGTGTTCGGCACGGCGCTGTCGATCGTCGTCACGATGTGTGCGGCTTACGCCCTCAGCCAGCGCGGCATGCCGCTGCGCGGGGCGATCACGGTGTACTTTCTGTTTACGATGTTTTTCAGCGGCGGTTTGATTCCGACCTATTTGTGGATCCGCGATCTTGGACTGGTCAATTCGCGGTTGTCGCTGATATTGCCCGGCGTGCTTGGCGTATTCAACCTCGTGGTGATGCGCAACTACATCCAGGGTTCGATCGACAAAAGCCTGGAGGAGTCGGCGGCGATGGACGGCGCGGGGCCGATCCGCATCCTTGCGCAAATCATCGCGCCGCTATGCAAGCCCGTGCTGGCGACGATTGCGCTATGGACGATGGTCGCCCACTGGAACGCCTGGTTCGACGCGATGATTTATATCAACGATCCGGACAAACAAGTGCTGCAGATGCTGCTGCGCAAAATCATGTTCAATTACGACGACGGGGCGATCGGCACCGCCAAAGCGCTGCTGGGCCTCCAGGTGAATGCCGTCAATCCGAACACGCTCAAGGCGGCGTTCATCTTCGTCACAATCGGTCCGATCGTGCTCGTCTATCCGTTTCTGCAGCGGTATTTTGTGAAAGGCATCATGATAGGAGCTTTGAAAGGATAACCGAACGCGCGCGGTTCGTCCATTCAAGTTGCTATATATATTAACCATTACTGGGGGAGACGTTCGATGGGCAAAGGCAAAACGGCGACAGCCGCCGGTCTCGCGGCAACGATGGCCGCGGTTGTGGCGCTGTCGGCTTGCAGCAGCGACAAGGAAAGCAAAGGAACGGGCAGCTCGCCCGCGCCTTCAAGCAGTGCGGCAAGCGCATCGGCGAAGCCGTCCGCTGCGACGAATCCGTACGAGAAGAAGCTGACGCTTACTTATTTGAACATGATTGACATGAGCAAATGGAAGGACGGCACGCCGGTCGAAAAAATATTCGAAGACAAGTTCAACGTCGATCTGAAAGCGGTCCCGATCAATTCGATGGACGCCGAGAAGCTGAAAGTGACGCTTGCCGGCGGCACGATCCCGGACGTCATGGTCACCTGGAACGCGCAGCAATATTACCGCGACGGCGTCATCCGCAAAATTTCGATGGATATGGTCAAGCAGTACATGCCGAACGTCATGAAAATCATCGAGCAATATGACGACAAAACGGCGTGGGCGATTTCCAAGGATTACAAAACCGGAGACCTGATTCAAGTTCCGGTAGGTTCGGCGGCGGGGCTTTCCAACTCGGGGATTTTTACCCGCAAGGATTGGCTGGACAAAATCGGCGTGACCAAGCTGGGCGATACGATGACGCTTGATGAACTGCACGACATTTTGAAAAAGTTTACGTTCGACGATCCCGACGGCAACGGCAAAAACGATACGTACGGATTGGAGGATGTTTTTGGAGAAGCGAACTTCTACTACTACGGTTTCAACAACATTTTTGCCGCTTACGGCGTCAATCCGAACCAATGGGGCAAGGCAGCCGACAACAAAATCGTGTTCGGCGCCGTCTCCGATCGCTACAAGCAAGCGCTCAAGCTGCTTAATTCCTGGTGGAAGGAAGGCATCATCGACCCGGCGTCGGTCAGCGACAAGAAGCCGGAGCGCCAGGCAAAAATTTTGGACAACAAAATCGGCACCGAGTTTACGAACGTAATTTATATGAACGAAATCAGCAAAGACCCCTTGTTCCTGCTGTCGCAGAAGACGCCGGCGGCGGTTCCGGTGCAGCTGCCTAATATCGTCGGTCCCGAAGGCTTCGGCGGCGGCTACGGCAACGGCGAATGGGTCGGCTGGGGGCTCATGTTCGGCGCCAAGGCGACCGACGAGCAGGTGATCCGCGCCATGCAGATTGCCGACGCCCAGTATGCGGACGCAGTGGCCTCGCTCGCCGTTACCGCAAAATTCGGCATTGCCGGCCAAACATACGATATGGTGAACGGCGGTGCCGTCATGAAGCAAGGCGTCGACGCGGCCGAACAAGGGGCAGGCATCTTCATCTTCCCGCTTTACTTCGGCCCGATGAACGAGATCGTCAACGGCAAAGCGGTGGCGAAGGCGGTTGAAGAGAACCGCAAAAAAGTGCCGCGGATCAACAATGTCGTCGATATCAAGCAGGTCGATTTCATCGTATCGGAGAACAAATCGATCCAGTCGGCGGAAATGCTGAAAATCATGCAGGAGTTCCAGGTCAAGGCGATTACCGGCCAACTCGACATCGACAAGGAATGGGACGCTTACGTCGATCGCTGGAACAAGGCGGGCGGCAAACAGCTGACGGAGGAAGTAAACAAGCTGCCGATCATTTATGAGAACAAAAAGTTGAAGTAAGATGTAGAAGAGGCCGCCCGGTTATCCGTGAGGAGATGCCGGGCGGCTTCCATTGTCCGTATGCCCGAAGCGGCGGGAAGGGGAACGAACAACATGGCGGGAATAAGCTTGAACGAAGATTGCAATCATTACATCGTGTCGCGACGGCACCGGGAGTTAACGGCGGAGGAAGTCGAGCGCTGGGTAGATCAGTATGCGGACACCCAGGTCGAAGAGCTTGTGCTCAACGTGAATGCGATGCGCACCTGCTACGACAGCCGCGTCTGGGAAAGCTTCTGGAGCGGCTACGATCCGCTGGGGGGCAACGACCAGCCGTTTCTTGCCGGGTTGCCCGAAGAGGCGCGCGAGCTGCGGCGACAATGGGTGCATCGCGGCTGGCAGCTGCATCGCGACGGCATCGATTTGTTTGAGCGCTGGATCGCGCGCGCCCGCGAGCGCGGCATTTCGCCGTGGATTTCGGTACGCATGAACGACATTCACTGCGTCGACAACGAGCTCGATCCGATGCACAGCACGCTGTGGCGGCAGCATCCCGAGCTGCGGCGGGCACCGTACAAGTTCGACGACTGGGCCGACAAGGCGTTCGATTATGCCCGGCCGGAAGTGCGCGAGCATCATTTTCGGCTGATCGAGGAGTTGGCGGAGCGGTACGACTTCGACGGGCTGGAGCTCGATTGGATGCGGTTCGGCTACCATTTCCGCCCCGGGTTCGAGGAAGAAGGCGCGGCGATTCTGACGCAGTTTACCGCCGATGTTCGCGCATTGCTGGACCGCTGGGAAGCAAAGCGCGGGCACCGCATCAAGCTGTCGGCGCGCGTGGCGTCGCGGCCGCAAACGGCTCTGAGTCTCGGGATGGACGCCGTGGAATGGGCGAAACGGGGGCTTGTCGACATGCTCGTCGTAACGCCGTTCTGGGCGACGATCGAAACGGATATGCCGATCGAGCTATGGAAGCAGCTGCTGCGCGGCACAGACGTGACGCTGGCGGCGGGCATCGAGGTGCTCATCCGCGCATTCCCGAAGTCGGCGCTGCGGCAGATGAACACGCTGGAGACGGTGCGCGGCGCCGCAAGCAGCTTGCTTTCGCGAGGCGCCGACCGGATCTATTTGTTCAATTATATGGATTCGGACACGGCGATGGCCGATCTGGACAACTATAACGAGCTGCTGTGCGGAGCGGGAGCGCTGGAGACGATGGCCGGCAAGCCGCGCCGCCATATCGTGACCTATTCGGATACGTGGGCGCCGGGCGAAGCCGCCGGCTTCCAGCTGCCGGCGGCATGCCCGCCGGGACGGTTCCGGGAATTCCGGCTGCATGTCGGACCGCGGCCGGAGGGGCCGGCCTATCTTTACCTTGGTGTGCTGCCGGGCGAGGAGCTCTCCGGAGAAGTGCGCTTGAACGGCGTCGTTTGCGCCGCCGAGGGAGTGGCCGAACTGGCCGGGCCGCGGCCGGAAGGGCCGGTGTACCGGTTCCGCATCCCGGAAGAAGCGGTTCATGGCGGCTATAATGTGGCGGAGCTGCTGCCCGACCGCGAGACGACGGTTATTTGGGTCGAGCTCGCGACTTCTTAGACATATAAGGGGCCAACATCCGAAAAGAAAGGCGACCTAAGCGTGTATGCTTTCGAAGTCGTTTTCTTACGGAAAGCGCTCCGCTTCTTCCAGAGCCGCCCCCTTAGTGGCCCGATTGATTGCTCGGCAACCCAAATAGCCTATGAAAAATGGCCTATTTGCACCATTTCGAGTGCTTCATTGGAAATAGCCAGTGAAAACACTGGTTATTTGCCCGAGATCGCCTTCCAATAGGCACTTCAAGCGAAATAGCCAGTGAAATCACTGGCTATTTCGTAGGGACGGCCCGTTTTTGGCGAAATAGGCAAGAAAACATGGCCTATTTGGCAAGAGGGTAGTTTGGAAGCCATCGTTTATGGCATGCAAAGTTGTCGCTTGAGTCCGGCCTACGTCACCCTCCTTGCCATAAGCACCTGCCCCCCTTCTGCTCACTGTCCCCTTCGCTCAGACTGGAACGGTTGTTCTCATCAGAACCCCCTTGTGCTGTTATCCCCTTCGCTCAACTTGAGCGGGGTTGTCCTCTCCGGAACTTCCTTGTGCCTGTTATCCCCTTGGCTCCATCCCAAGCATCAACAACTTGTATCCCATTTCTATAAAAGCGCTAACTTGAGCCAACGGGATAACGGGCAAACACATCCTTTCGTTGACCACCATCGCCTCGCCCCGTCCTCTCCCCATACACGAACTGCCACACCCGCCACGCCAGCCTGAGTCAATGGGATAACGTTCAAACACGTGCGCCGCGCCTGTTACCGCCGCTTAGCCTGGCAACATTGGAGTAAGTTTAAACTCCCAACCCAAAAGGACCGTCAGAGTGACCCTCCCTGATGGTTTTTCTTACCGTTGACTAGCGGCGGTATTGGTGAGATGAGCCAAACGCAGCCGGCTCCGGCAAGCATCAGCATCCAAGGCATGATATCGAATCGGTACCGGGTTTGCACCTCGATGACAAGGTGCAGTGCGGCGTAGACGAGCACAAGCAATAAAGGCAGGGCGGGCGCAAGCGCCGCGCTGCTTTTTTGCGCTGCAGGGGAGGCGGCGGCCTCGGTTAAGGCGGCTTCGCCGGCGCGCCGCCGCACAACCGCCATCGCCGCGCAGCCTGCGGCGCCGAAGAGGCAGAACGCCATGTATTCGATTCGTTCAATCTGCGAAATTCGTTTCGCCAGGCCGGGCTTCTCCACGCCCCACAACCCCCAGATCGCGGCGGCGTCCTCGTGCCCCCACATGGCGGTCCACTTGCGGCCGACCAGCGCCGCCACCTGACGCGCGTCGCTTGTCCGCTCGCGAAACAGAGCCAACTCGGCGCGATTGCGGGCTTCGCCGATCGGATACGCCGCGACGTATTGTTCGTCCTCCCGCGACCAGCCGCCGTCGGTCGCCGGGTTCATCCCGACCATGAACTTCCAGTACGGCTCGCGATTGGCCAGCGTATAATCGCTGATGCCGGAGCCGACGAGCGCCAGCCCGGCCAACTGCTGGATTGCAAAGTAGATGACGGAGATTGCCGCGATCTTGCCGAGCGAGCGCCACGGGCGGCCGCCGAAGCGGTCTTTCCATTCGCAGGCGAGCGCATACAGGAGGACAAGCGCGAGGAAGAAGCCGCCGAGCGGGCGAACGATCGCGCCGCAGCCGATGCAGGCGGCGATCGCGACAACGCCGGCAGGCGAACGCCACAGGCGCCGCGCCGCCGCGTGGCAGCCAAGCGCGAACAGGAACGTGGACAGGTGCTGGTTCGTCAGCACCGAACCCATCACGATGAGCGGGACGTATACGGCGTACAGGAAGCCGGCCGCCCGGCCGGCGAGCTCGCCGAACAGCTGCGCCGCCGTGCGGTACACGATCCAGCCGGTGGCGGCTTGCAGCAGTACGTTCAGCAGCTTCAGCGGCAGCAGGCCGTCGCCGAACAAGGCGATGACGGCCGCCTGCGCCAGCGTGAAGCCAAGCTGGTACACCCAGCGCGAGAAGTATTCGTTGTGTCCGAACGACAGATCGCCATGGGCCGCTTGTACGGCCGCGTTGTACATGTCGAGAAAGTCGGACACCGGCTGCGTATCGACGGCGAGCACCCAGGCGACGCGCAGGCCTGCGGTCAGCGCAAGCAGCACGGCCGCGTATGCGGCGCTCGGAAGACGGCGCAGCAGCAGCACCGCTGCGGCGGCGGCGAACAGGGCCGCAAGCAGCAGGCCGAGCATGTGCGGCAACGAGTGAAACAAGCCGGCCGATGAATAGCGCAGCGAAACGGCAAGCGCGCCGGCAAAAAAGAGCGAGCCGCCTGCAGCGAGCCATCTGGCCGCCGGAGGCAACGGTTGTGGTGGAGTGTGGGGTCTCGCGTCTGCGTTCATGTTGCGTCCTTTCCGAACCCGTAGCTTCGCTGACTTGCTTCGATATAATAAAATCATTATTCCACAAATCGCCGCCGCACGGTAGTTCCGCTCCCGCCAAATTCGCTTTGCAAAGCCGGTGCCGAAGGTGTACTGTTACAAGTGACACTAGCGCAAAGGAAGAGGAAGACGCATCATGCTCGCTTATTTATTGCTGCTGCTTATCGGCATCGTATCCGCCACGTTCGGCAGCATTGTCGGACTGGGCGGCGGCATCATTATCGTGCCGGCGCTTATTTATATCGGCCCGCACCTGCTGGACCGGGACATTACTACCGCTGTCGCCGTCGGTACGTCGCTGACGGTGCTGATCGTCACGGCGCTCGCTTCCACGCTCACTTACCTGAAGCGCGGCACCGTCGATTTTCGCAGCGGCTGGCTGTACTTCGCCACAAGCGGGCCCGCCGCGGTCGCCGGGGCGTCGCTCACGGGCTTGTTCCCGCAGGCGACGTTCCAGCTCGCATTTGGCTGCTTCATGCTGTTTATGGCCGGGTTGATGGTCGCCCGCGATTATTTGAAGCCCGTGGAGCTGAAATGGCGCATCCGCCGCACGTTCACGGACGCTTCCGGGCACACCTGGGAGTACGGCTACAGCGTGATTCCCGCGCTGTTCGTCGGGCTCGGGGTCGGCCTCATCTCCGGCCTGTTCGGCATCGGCGGCGGCTCGCTGTTCGTGCCGGTCATGGTGCTGCTGTTCGCTTATCCGCCGCATGTGGCGACGGCCACTTCGATGTTCGTCATTTTCCTGTCGGCGATACTCGGCAGCGCGACGCACGTCGCCGCGGGCGAGATCGACTGGCCGAGCGTCGCCGCGCTTGCGCCCGGCGCCTGGCTCGGCGGCTGGCTTGGCGCCCGCATCGCGTCGCGGATGAGCGGCCGCGGGCTGCTTTGGCTGCTGCGGGCCACGCTGTTCGTGCTGTCGCTGCGGCTGATCGCGGACGGCATCGGATTGTGGTAATCGGGCTATTGTCAGATCGGCCGATGTTTTTTGGTTGAAACGCCGTAGCAATTGCGCCGTATATTGACTATACTGAACTTGTCACCGAACCCGGTGGCAGTTTCATAGATTGCCGCAACGGCGGCGACAAGAAAGTGTGGTTACTTATGGCAGCGGATAACGCAACTTATGCGCTCAGCGGTAAAAGCTTCACCGCCGTGGCGATCAATACGGCCGCCAAGGCGGGCGAATGGATCAAGAGCAAGCTGGGCGACTTCAATAAGCTCGACTTGAAATATTCTCCGCACGATCTCGTGACGGAAGTGGATAAAGGCTCGGAATCGCTCATTCGACGGCTCGTTCATACGCATTTCCCGCATCACTCCTTTCTCGGCGAGGAAGGCGTCGAACCCGGCCCGGCGGCTTCGGCCAGGGCACTTGCGCAAATGAGCGGCGCAGAATACTTGTGGATCGTCGATCCGGTCGACGGCACGACGAACTTTGTGCACGGCTTTCCGTTTTTTTCGGTTTCGGTAGCGCTCGCATACCGCGGCGAAGTGATTGTCGGCGTCGTCTACGATCCGTGCCGCGACGAGCTGTTCGTCGCCGAGAAGGGCAAAGGCGCTTACCTGAAAGGCAAGCCGATGCGCGTCTCCGGCGAAACGCGGCTTCTCGACAGCCTGGTCGCCACCGGCTTCCCGGCCGACCGCGATTATGCGCTGCCGATCAACATGGACGGCGTGCGTGCGATTGCGCCGAAGGTGCGCAACGTGCGGATCGCCGGCTCGGCCGCGCTTCACATGGCTTATGTGGCGGCTGGCCGCCTGAGCGGCTTCTGGGAAATCGGGCTGAACGCCTGGGACATGGCGGCGGGCACGCTGCTCATCGAGGAGGCGGGCGGCCGCATCACCGATACGGCCGGACGGCCGTACGAACTGGCCGTGCGCAATGTCATCGCCACGAACGGCGGCATTCACGACGAGTTGCAGCGCGAATTGGCGCAAGCGAACGCAACCGGCTTCTAGGCGAGTTGGCCGGGGCGGACCTCATCTTCAAAATAGGCCATAAAAAGTTGCTTATTTGCCCTTTGTTAGGCGTTTCATCGAAAATAGCCAGCGATTTCGCTGGCTATTCTGCTCAAACAACCTCCAAACGGACCTTTTCCAAGAAATAGCCAGCGATTTCACTGGCTATTTTTCGTTTGTTGTCCTCTTTTGCCGAAATAACCAATAAAACATGGCTTATTCCGCCGAGTGTCCCGCACCGCCGTCGCCCGATTCCATCGGCGCGGCTTTTTATGTTACGCTAGCGGTAACCGATGCGGGGCGCGAGCCGCCGCAACCGCCTAACGACCCGAGGAGGATGCAACGCTTGAGCAAACGGTACGAAAACATGGACGGCGTCAGCACGAAAAAAACGCTGTCCGATCTGAGAAAATGGCGCAAGGAACGGAAAATCCGCCTGCAGACGAAAAACTTCATGTACACGGTTCCCGCTGTCCGGGACGTCGACACGGAGCAGCTTCATAGCCGCTCGCAGGAAGCGGAAATCACGTGGATCGGACATGCCACGTTCCTCATCAAGCTGGGCGGGCTGACGATCGTAACCGACCCGGTATGGGCGGAGAAGATGGCGTTCCAGCCGCGGCTGTCGCCGCCCGGCGTTCCGCTTGCGGATATGCCGGCGATCGACGCCGTGCTCATTTCGCACGGCCATTACGACCACCTGGACATCCCCACGCTGCGCAAGCTGAAGGGCGAGCCGCAGCTGTTCGTGCCCGAGGGGCTGGCCGCGATGCTGCGGCGCAAAGGCTTCAAACGTGTGACCGAGCTCGCCTGGTGGCAGTCGACGGCGCTGGCCGACGTTCGCTTCACCTTCGTGCCGGCGCAGCATTGGACGCGGCGCACGCCGTGGGACATGAATACGTCCCACTGGGGCGGCTGGGTGCTGGCGGACGGCCGGGCCGGGGCCGGGTCTTCCGGCCGCCGGCACGCGACGGTTTATTTCGGCGGCGACAGCGGCTATTTCCGCGGCTTCGCCGAGATCGGCCGGCGCTTCGCGATCGACTACGCGCTGCTGCCGATCGGCGCCTACGAGCCGGAATGGTTTATGGCGTCATCCCACATGACGCCGGAAGAGGCGGTGCAGGCGTTTCTCGACACCGGCGCGCGCTTCATGGTGCCGATGCATTACGGCGCCTTCAAGCTCGCCGACGACACGCCGAAGGAAGCGCTCGACCGGCTGCTTGCCGATTGGCGCCGGCGCGGGCTGGAGGAACGCGGGCTCCTGATCCCGCGGCTCGGCGAGCCGTTCGGCGAGAAGAAGGCGCCGAAGCCGCAACATGTCATCAAATGAACAGCCATGTCATGAAAATCCTCTTTCGGCCCGCGCGGTTTGACGGCGATAATAGGGCTGAATGCCGGCGTTTGCGCGTTACCACAATCTCAAGCGGAAGGTCCGGATGCCGCCCATGCAACGCAAATCGTGGCCACACACGCTGTTCCCGAAGCTGGTGTTCGCTTTCCTGCTTGTGATCATTCCGCTGTATCTCCTCGGCATCACGATGAACCGGCTGCTTGAGTCCAGCGTGCAGAAGGAGCTCTCGAACTCGCTGCAATCGCGAGTCAGCTACTATACGAATTCGCTCGAAACGGAGCGAACGCACATGACGACGCTGCTGCGCGATTTTGTCATCGACCAGGATCTGCATCATTTTACGTTCGTGAGCAACTTTATGACGCTGTTCGAATGGTCGGAGACGGTAACCCGCATCCAGAACAAACTGCTGATGATCCGCAATTCGAGCATCTATATCAAAGAAGTGAAAGCCCATTTCCTCACGCTCGGCCGCACCCTGTCGAGCAACAAGTCGATCACCGAAACGCTCGACCCCGATTACGAAGCGGTGAAGCCGGCCTATGGCTCGAACGACCCCGGCTTCATCTCCTGGCAGGACAGGTTGTTCCTCGGCTTGTCCTATCCGGAGTCGGAGGTGCAAGGCCGCAAGCCGTCCTTTGTGCTGTCGCTCGAGCTGGATACCGGCACACTGCGCAAGTCGCTGCTGCAAATGATCGATTACGAGCGCTCCGGCGCGTTCATGATCAGCCCGCAGGCGGGCTGGTCGATCGCCAACGCGGGGGATGCGGAAGCCGTTGCCGCCGTTTCCGGATTCGCCAGGCAGCAATTTGCGGCGGGGCGGATGAGCGGCTTGTCGCCGCTTGCGATCGGCGGCAGCGACTATTTGGTCGCCTACGAATATTCCGCGCTGCTCGGCAGCTATGTCGTCGTTTACATTCCCCACCGCCAGGTGTTCGGGCAGATCGAGTCGTACCGCCAGCTGTACTGGCTGCTCTCGCTCATCGCCCTGCTCATCATCGTCGCCTACTCCTACTGGTTGTTCCGGCTTATTCACAAGCCGCTGCAGAAGCTGATCCGCTCGTTTCGCAAAGTGGAGGGAGGCAGCCTCGAGCCCGCGGCGCTGCCGCGCAGCGACGACGAGTTCCGCTACTTGTTCCAGTCGTTCAACCGCATGGTCGACCAGCTCAAGGTGCTGTTCCAGGAAGTGTACGAGCAGAAGCTGCGCGCCCAGAGCTCGGAGCTGAAGCAGCTGCAGTCGCAGATCAACCCCCATTTTCTGTACAACACGTATTTTATTCTGAACCGGCTGGCCAAAATGAAAGACCAGGAAAACGTGCTTCGCTTCAGCCGTTATCTCGGCGAATACTTCCAATACATTACGCGCACCGCGGCCAGCGACGTGCCGTTCGAGGACGAGTACAAGCATTCCACCACCTATGCGGCGATTCAAACGATCCGTTTCTCGGAGCGCATCCAGGCGCACTTCGCCGAGTTGCCGGAAGGCAGCGGCAAATTGACCGTGCCGAAGCTCATCCTTCAGCCGGTCATCGAAAACGCCTACAAGCACGGGCTCGAACAGCGGCTCCAGGGCGGTTTGATCGCCGTCGCCGCGGATCAGCAAGCCGGCACACTGGTCGTCACGGTCGAAGACAACGGCGAGCGGCTGACCGACGAAGGGTTGACGGCGCTGCGGCTGAGCTTGCAGTCGCTGGGGCCGGACAGCGAATATACGGGCTTGCTCAATGTGCATCGCCGGCTGCAAATTCATTACGGCGGCGGAAGCGGCATTGACGTGGAGCGCGGCGAACAGGGCGGGCTGAAAGTCGTCCTGACGATCGTTTACAACTAGCAAACAAGGGGAAGGGAGCCGAGCTGATGTACCGTCTGCTGCTTGTCGACGACGAACCGATTATCGTGGAAGGCTTGCACGACTTGTTCCGCGGCAGCGACGAGCTGCAGCTGGAAATTTATTGCGCGTTTAACGCCCGCGAGGCGCTCGCCATCGCCGGCAAAATGCGGATCGATGTCGTGCTGACCGACATCGCCATGCCGGAGATGAACGGCATCGAGCTGCAGAAGGAAATGAACCGGCTCTGGCCGCGCTGCAAGGTCGTTTTTCTGACCGGCTACAACGACTTCGACTACATCCGCAGCTCGCTCCGCCAAGGGGCGATCGATTACGTGCTGAAAACCGAAGAAGACGAAACGATCGTCGCCGCCATCGCCAAAACGCTGGACCTGATCGAGCGGGAGTGGCAATACGAGCAGATGCTCGACAAAGCCCGCGGCAGCTTGGTGAAGGCGATGCCGATGCTGCGCAAGGAATATTTGAGCGAGCTGCTGAGAGGCGAAGCCGCAAGCGAGCTGTCGCGGCGCGCGAGCTTCGCCGAGCTCGGCGTGCCGCTGGATGCCGCGGCGCCCGTGCTGTTCGTCGCCGGACGCGTCGACAGCTGGCGCGACGACTTGATCGTCGGGGACAAGGCGTTGTTTTTGTTTTCCGTCAACAATATCGTGGAGGACTTCTTCGGGCCTGCATTCCGGCTCGTTTATGTGCCGCTGACCCCGGATCGTCTGCTGTGGATCATGCAGCCGAAGCCGGAGGCGTTCCCGGCGGACGGCGCGCAGGCGGAAGAAATTCGCCGCTTCCTGCTCGGCACGATGGAGTCGGCGCAGGGCGCCTGCCGCGACTATTTGAAGCTGCCGATGTCGTTTGTCGTCGGCGGCAGCCTGATCTCGTGGGAGGAGCTGCCGGACAAATACGACCGCGTCTCCGTGCTGTTCGCGCGCGGCCTCGGCCTCGGGCAGCAGATGCTGCTTACCGACGAGCACATGCTTGACCTGCAGCGCAGCGAGGACCGCGGCAAGGTGAACCGGATTCACCTGCTCGGGCAATACCTGGAGAACAAGGAGCATGACAAGTTCAACGACTTGTATGCCGACATCATGGCGTCCGTGCACGGCGCGCCTAATATGCAAACCGGCATCGCGCTGGAAGTTTTTTTCTCCCTGGCCGCCATCTTCGTCTCGTACTTGAACCGGTCGCAGCTGATGAGCGAAATGCAGGGCAAAATCCAGATCAACCAGCTCACCTCCATTCAGGAACACGCTTCGTGGCGGGACGTGACCGACTATTTTCAGAAACTGGCCGACTTGCTGTTCTCCCGCACGGCGGACGAAAACGAGCAAGTGACAGACGACGTGGTGCGCAAGCTGAACGCCTATATCGAAGCCAATCTGCACAAGGACGTGTCCCTTACCCAGCTGTCGGAAGTCGCGTTTCTGGCGCCGGCCTACTTGTCCCGCCTGTACAAGATGAAGACGGGCGTGAGTATCACCGACTACATTACGACGCTGCGCATCCAGATCGCCAAACGGCTGCTGACCGAGTCGCAGCTGCAAATCCGCGAGGTGGGAGCGGCGATCGGCTATGACACGCCGTCGTATTTTTCGCGTTTTTTCCGCCGGGAAACGGACATGACGCCGCAAGAATATCGCGACGCGGTCAAGAAGTCATGAAAGGGACAGCGATGTAAAGACATTCTGATTTCGGGCCCATACGCCCCCTCCTATAATGAAAAGTGTAATCGACAGAATCATGAAGGGGAGGAATACCCATGAACGCCCGCAAGTGGAGAAAGGTGTCGCTTGCCGCGCTGATCGGTACGGTGACGGTTGTAAGCGCGTGCAGCAAAGGCGGTGAATCGTCTTCCGGCTCGTCCAGCCCGAGTCCCAGCACGGCGGCATCGTCATCGCCATCCGCCTCGGCGGCGCCGTCCGTCGCCAATGGGCCGCTGACGAAGTATCCGCAGGAAATTACCGTGACGACCGTTCGTTCGGCGAATGCGGCAACGAAATACCAGGCCGGCGACACGCTGGACAGCAACATTTGGACCAAGAGCTTCAAGGCGGACTTGAACATCAACGTCACCAACAAATGGACCGTCAGCGACCAGCAATTCAAAAACAAACTGACCGTGTCGATGGTGTCCGGCGATCTGCCCGACTTTTTCCTTGTCGACGACCAGCAGCTGCAGCTGCTCGTGCAAGCCGGCCAAATCATGGATTTGACCGATCTGTACAACAAGTACGCAACCGATCTGACGAAACAAACATTCGGCAACGACATGAAGTCGGTGCGTATGCAAGCGGCTACCTTCGGCGGCAAACTGATGGCGATTCCGAACGGCGGCGGTTCGCATGACGATCTCCCGATGGTCTGGGTCCGCAAGGACTGGCTGGACGCGCTGAACCTGCAGCCGCCGAAAACGATGGACGACGTCATGAACATCGCCAAAGCTTTTGCCAACAACGATCCGGACAAAAACGGCAAAAAGGACACCTTTGGCCTGAGCCTCGATTACAACCTGTGGGGCGGCTGGTCCGGCCTCGACGGTTTCTTCAACGGTTACGGCGCTTATGCGTTCAACCCGACCAAAGGCTCGGGCACGAACCTGGTGTTCCTGAAAGGCGCGGACGGCAAACCGGCGTACGCCGATATTCAGCCGGAAGTGAAAACGGCGCTCGGCAAGCTGCAGGAGCTGTTCAAGGCGGGCGCGATCAACCCGGAATTCAGCGTCATCGACGGCGCCAAGTCGGGCGAACTGGCGACGCAAGGCAAGGTTGGCATGAGCTTCGGGCAATGGTGGGTCGGCACTTGGCCGATCGCCGATATGAAGAAGGCCGATCCGAAAGTCGAGTGGCAGGCGTACCCGCTCGTTTCCGCGGACGGCAAGCCGGTCAAGGGACTCAGCACCAGCGCTCTCCCGACCAAGTTCTACGTCATCAACAAAAACGCCAAAAATCCGGAAGCCGTCTTCAAGCTGCTGAACTACTTCAATGAAAAAGTGTACGGCAAAACGCCGGACGAAACTTACCACCAGGTAGTCAAGGACGGCACCACGTATCAGGTGTTCTCCTACGCGCCAATTGTCGGCACGCCGACGGAAACGAACCAGAACGACTATGAAGCGATCCAGGCGGCGCTGCAATCGAATGACGCCACGAAGCTGACGCCTGCGGCGAACACCTATTACACGGCTATTCAGAAGTACAAAACCGGCGATTTCGGCAATTTCGTCTGGTGGTCGACGTTCGGTCCGAGCGGCGCGTTCGGCATCCTCGGCAATTACAAGAAAAACAACCTGGTCGTCGAATCGGGCTACACGGCGCCGCCGACCGAAACGATGGTCAGCAAAGGCCCGACGCTGCGCGACCTCGAAGCGAAGGCATTCACGAAAATCATTATGGGTGATCCGCTCGATTCGTTCGACGATTTCGTCAAACAATGGAAGCAGCAAGGCGGCGATCAAATCCTGAAGGAAGTCGCCGAAAGCGGCAAATTCAACTGATTCGTTATGCGTGAGCGGTGCGGAGGAGGGAGCTTGCCTCCCTCCTTTTCCATTGTCGCAAGCTTAGGAGGGACTCCGGATGATCGGCAAATTTCGCAAAATCGCCTACCCGCTGCATGTGATGCTGCTCCCGGGACTCATCGTTATCGCCATCTTTTCCTACGGACCGATGGTCGGCATCGTCATCGCGTTTCAAAACTTCAATCCGACGAAGGGGCTGTTCGGCTCGAATTGGGTCGGACTGGAGCATTTCCGTTACGTCTACAGCCTGCCCGATACGTACAACGTCATTCGCAACACGCTGGTCATCTCGTCGATGAAGCTGGTCGTCGACCTCGTCGTGACGATCGGCACGGCGCTCCTGCTCAATGAGATCCGGCTCAAGCTGTTCAAGCGTTCGATCCAGACGATCATTTATTTGCCGCACTTCCTGTCGTGGGTCATCTTGTCCGGCATTCTGATTGACGTGTTGTCTCCCAACACCGGCATGCTGAACGAATTTCTCGCCTGGCTCGGGTTCAAGCGGATCTTTTTCCTTGGCAACGAGAACTGGTTCCCGTTCGTGCTGGTCGGCACGAATACGTGGAAGGAATTCGGCTTCGGCACGATCGTTTATTTGGCCGCGCTCACCGGCATCAACCCGGCATTGTACGAAGCGGCGGTGCTCGACGGGGCAAGCCGCTGGAAGCAGACGCTTCATATTACGCTGCCCGGCATCACGCCGATCATCGTGCTGATGCTGACGCTGAGCGTCGGCAACATCCTGAACGCCGGCTTCGATCAGGTGTTCAACATGTACGGCCCGGCGGTTTATTCCACCGGCGACATTCTCGATACGTTCGTGTACCGCACCGCGCTGATCAATGCGCAGCTTAGCGTGGCGACGGCGGTTGGGCTGTTCAAATCGGTCATTTCGTGTTTCCTCATTTCGGCGTCGTACCTGATCGCATACCGGCTGGCCAATTACCGCATCTTTTAGCGCCGCAAGGAGGGTTTTCCATGGTACAGAACAAAACGTTTTCGCATCGGCTCGTAACGGCGCTGAACTATGGCTTTCTTCTGGCGTTGGGACTGTTGTGCATTTTGCCGCTCCTTAACGTGCTGGCGGTTTCGTTCAGCTCGAAGGAGGCGATTTTGGCGGGCAAGGTGACCTTCTGGCCGGTCGAATTTTCGATAAAAGCATATGCGTTCGTTGCGGTGAAAAAAGAGTTTTTGCGCTCGATCGGCATTTCGCTGGAGCGTGTGCTGCTCGGCACGACGATCAGCATGATCCTGACAATCCTGACGGCGTACCCGCTGTCGCGCGAAGTGAAGGCGTTCAAGTCGCGAACGGCGTACGCCTGGATCTTCGTGTTTACGATGCTGTTTTCGGGCGGGCTGGTGCCGGGATATGTCGTCGTCAAGCAGCTTGGGTTGATGGATACGATGTGGGCGCTGGTGCTTCCGGGTGCGGTGCCGATCTTCAACGTCATTCTGATGCTCAACTTCATGCGCAATTTGCCGAAGGAGCTGTCGGAAGCGGCGTTTATCGACGGGGCCGGGCACTGGCAGCTGCTGTGGCGCGTCGTGCTGCCGCTGTCGCTGCCGTCGCTTGCGACCGTCGGCCTGTTCACGATCGTCGGCCAATGGAATGAATGGTTCCACGGCATCCTGTACATGAACGATCCGAAGCATTACCCGCTCGCGAGCTATTTGCAGACGATCGTCATTCGTTACGACTTGACGCAAATTCGTTCGCCCGAGGAGATGCAGATGCTGAGCACGATCAACGATCGTGCGGTGCGGGCGGCGCAAATTTTTCTCGGGGCGCTGCCGATCTTCCTCGTGTATCCGTTCCTGCAGCGTTATTTCATGTCCGGCATCGTGCTCGGCAGCGTAAAAGAATAGGCGGCTCTGGTTACAGAACCGCAACCGTCAGGCGAGGGGCAGCCTGGCGGTTGTGGTTTTTTGCTCCGGGCAGCCGGCGGGGGAGAGGTTTTTGAAATCGTGTCTGTTGGTTATCCCATCGGCTCAAGTTGGGAAGTTGCCGAGAGGACAAGCACGTGCCAGTCTGAGCCAAGGGGATAGCGGGCAGAAGAAGCAGGCCGTATATGATAAGGGGGGCGAGCCTGACTCAAGCGACATTTGGTTGCAGGCGAAAATAGCCCATGAAAAATGGCTTATTTGCTTCATTTCGGCCTTATCATCCCGAATAGCCAGCGAAAACACTGGCTATATCGGCCAAACAGCCTCAATCCGGGCAGATGGACACGAAATAGCCAGTGAAATCACTGGCTATTTCGTGTCGACGGCCCATTTTTGACGAAATAGACCATAAAAGATGGCTTATCGCGTCGAGCTCGCGGCTTGCTACAGCGTCATCGGCAGCCCGCTGTCGGCCGACGCGTAAATCGCGTCGGTGATGCGCTGCGCCTGCAGCGACTGCCGCAAGCTCGTCTTCGGCTGCCCGCCGGTGGCGATGGCTGTCGCGAAGTCGACGATCGGCCCCGCGTGCGAGATGTTATGGTCTTCGACGCCGTGCCACAGCGTTTCGCTCAACACGCCGAGCTGCGGATCGAGCCGGTCGAGCGTCAGCCGCTTCGAGCCGTCCGGTTCGGCTTCAAGCGCAAGCGAGCCGAGCGTGCCGATGATTTGCCAGTCGAATGCGGTGCGCGCCGGCATGTATTCGCCGCGGTCAAGCTGGATGACGGCGCCGTTCACGCAGCGGATGAACGCCATCGCATGCGTCTCCGCATCGGTTCCTTGCGCCGGCGACGGCACGTGAGAGGCGATAACCGGCGGGATCTGCCACGTTTGCGCCAGCACGGTTTCCGGCACAAGCGACCAGCCGGTGACGCCGAGCAAATAGTCGATATCGTAGCAGCCCCAGTTGGTCAGGATGCCGCCGGCGTTGATCGCCCGGTTCAGCCGCCATACCGGCGGCATTTTCTCCGGCGCCTTGTTCGCCGCGAACAAGGCATGGCCGCGCACGACGCGCAGTTCGCCGAGCGTGCCGGCGGCAATCGTTTCCTCCGCGATGCGCGCGTGCTCGAAGAAGCGCAGCCGCGCCGAGCAGCAGGCGGCGACAAGGTCGCCTTGCGCGGCGAGCAGCTCGCGAATTTCGCTTTCGTTCATGGCCGTCGGCTTTTCCAGCAGCACATGTTTGCCCGCCTGAAGCGCCTTAAGCGCCAGCGCCGCCCGAATGTTCGGCGGCAGCGCAAAAAGCACGCCTTCCACGGCAGGATCGGCGATCAACGCTTCCGCATCGGTATAATAGGTGCCGATGTTGAATTTTTCGGCAAGGCCACGCGCGGCCTCCTCGCGAATATCCGCTACCGCGACCACTTCGATCCACGGATGATTGGCCGCCATTTTCAAATGAAGGCCTGCAATAACGCCGCACCCAACGATGCCAAGGCGCACTTTCCGGTGTTGCGATTCCATCGTCAAATCCCCATTCTTCATGAAATCGGTTGCTTCTCCATCTTAAGAAATTGCCCGTCCCGGTACTACCTCAATCTTTTCGAATTCGTTGCAAATTTTTCGCCGCGGCGGCTTTGGTCGAGCGGGCAGGCATTTAAAATCCGGCGAAAGAAAATATTTATAACGATTTGATTGAAATTGCAATTGATGGCGCGGGAGCGATCCCCCTATAATCGCCTTGATGCGCCGCATGGCGACATTCATCATTCATGACGATTCGAGGTGTACGCATGCTCTTCTATATCGCTCCGAACGGCAATGATGGTGGTCCGGGCACGGAAGAGTCGCCGTTTCGCACGCTTGCACGCGCGCGCGACGCCGTTCGCGAATGCAAGCGAAGCATGATCGGCGATATCGTCGTGTATTTGCGCGGCGGCGTTTACCGGATGGCGGAAACGGCGATGTTCGACGATCGCGACTCGGGAACGGACGGCCATCGCGTCACGTACCGCGCGTATCCCGGGGAAACGCCGGTGCTGAGCGGCGGCGTCGAATTGGGCGGCTGGAGCAAGGCAGGTCAACTGCTGTACAAGTGCGATGCAGGCACGCTAAGGTTCCGCCAGCTGTATGTCAACGGCGAGCGCGCCATCCGCGCAAGAACGCCGAACAAAGGGAACTACTTCCGGCTTCTTCGTTGGGATCGGGACAATCGGGAAATTGTGATCGACCGCAGCCAGATCGGAGACTGGCCCCATTTGGACCAGGTCGAGATGGTTGTGCAGCAATATTGGGCCGAGTCGACGGTAAGGCTTGCCGGCTTTACCGTTCACGGCAACGAGGCGCGCGTCAAGCTGCAGGAGACGGAAGCGGACATCCTGTTCGTCCGCCCGCATCCGCCGCATGCGCAAGGGCAGCCGTTCCATTTTGAGAACGCGCTGGCGTTTGCGGACGCCGAAGGCGAATGGTACAAGGCAGCGGACAGCGGCGACCTGTACTACATCCCGCGCGCCGGCGAAGACATGGCAACTGCGGAGACGGTAGCCCCCATGCTCGAAACGCTGGTGAGCGTGGCGGGTACGCCGGATCGGCCGGTGCGCGACCTCGTGTTCGAAGGCATCACTTTCATGCATACGGGCTGGCAACGGCCGAACGAATGCGGCAATTTGACGCTGCAAGCCGGGCAATACAACTTGTTCGCCGACGCGAACGACAACCAGCGCGTCGGCCGGCCGCCGGCAGGCGCATACGTCGCTTGCGCGCAGCGCGTTCGTTTCGAGCGCTGCGAATTCCGCCATATGGGGGCGACGGCACTAGATTTTCATTACGGTACGTCTGGCTGCGAAGCGGAAGGCAATATCGTTGCCGACGTTTCCGGCAACGGGATATCGCTTGGCAAATTTAACGATCCGGAAGGCAATATCGGCGACGCGTACAATCCCTCCGATCTTCGCGAAGTTTCGACGGGCGACCGGATCGCGAACAATGTCGTCCGCCGGGTCGGCCTCGATTATTACGGCAGCATCGGCATCGCTGCGGGTTACGTGAAGAACGCCGTCATCGAACATAATGATTTGGCCGATCTTCCGTACACCGGCATCAGCCTCGGCTGGGGCTGGCTGCATACGGACAGCGCATCGTCTTGCAATCGGATCGTGCGCAACCGGATTGCTTTCTCCATGACGCAGCTGTGCGACGGCGCCGGCATTTATACGCTGTCCAAACAGCCCGGATCGGAAATCAGCGGCAACCTTGTGACGGATATCAAACGTTCCGAGTGGGCCGGTTCGTTCCCGATTTCGGCGATTTATTTGGACGAGGGCAGCGAAGGATTTCGCATTTTCAACAACTACAGCCGGTATTCGACGCCGGAGGACGTCCATCTGCATCGCACGGGCGACAACGTGATCGCCAATTACGCCGCATCGCCGGACCGCGTAGCCGCGGAAGCCGGCCTGACGGAAGCGTATCGCGATCTGCTGGAGCATGCGGCGGCGGCCGGCAGGGAGGCGGAAGCATGACACTGGTTGGCAAAACGGCGATCGTTACCGGCTCGACGAGCGGCATCGGCGAGGCGATCGCCGAGAAGCTGGCGGGCAGCGGCGTCAAGGTGGCCGTCACCGGGCGCGACGAAACGCGCGGGCGGCAAGTGGCGGAGCGGCTGCAGGCGCAAGGCGGCGAAGCGATCTTCGTCCGCGCCGACCTGAGCGACCCGGCGGCGCCGGAGCGCATCGTTGCGGCGGCGGCCGCGGCATGGGGGCGCATCGACATCGTGGTGAACAATGCGGCGCTCATCAGCAACAAGCCGCTCGAGCAAGTCGTACACGGCGATTGGGACAGCCTGTTCGCCGTCAATTTAAAAAGCGCTTTCTTCGTCGTGCAGGCGGCGCTGCCTTATTTGACCGCGAGCCGCGGCTGTGTCATCAACGTCGGCTCGACGAACAGCTTGCGCAATTCCCGCGACAATCTCGTTTATGATACGATGAAGGCGGCGCTCAACCATATGACCCGCGGCCTCGCCATGGAGCTGAAGAACCGCGGCATCCGCGTCAACGCGCTGCTTCCCGGCGGCACCGTTACGCCGGCGCTGACGCGCTGGCTCGAAACTTACACCGGGAGCGCCGAAGAAGGGCGCCGAATGCTGGACAAGGAGCTTGGCGAAGGCATCGTCGCCTTGCCGGAGCAAATTGCGGACGGCGTGCTGATGCTTGCCGACGAGCGTTCGTCGTGGATCAACGGCGCGGCGATTCCGATAGACGGCGGGGCCCATCTTACTTAATTGGAGGCTATATCGATGCAACCAGACAAACGCAAGCCGAATGACGACGCGCCCGACATTCCCGTTCTGCATGCGAACGAGGCCGTCGTTCCGCCCGAATGGGCGCTGCTGGAGCGGCAAATGATCGACGTGATGAACAAGGGAGCGCTGGAATTCGTGCAGCGTTATACGAACGAAGACCGCACCCTCATTTGGCGCGAGGAATGGCCGGGCATGGACGGCTCGGACGACCCTTACGAAGGCTTCATGAACTTCCCGCTGTTTTATGCGCTTGGCGGCAGCGAGGAAGTGTACCGCGTGTCGCGCGAAATGTACGACGCGATCACTTGGCAGTGGACTCAGTACGGACAAATTCACAACGAATTCGACGCTTATTACGATTGGATGCATCACGGAGAAGGCTATTTGTTTTTCTACTTTTTCGGACTGGCCGATCCGACTGTGCCGAAGGACCGGCAGCGCGCGATCAAATACGCCGGCTTCTACAACGGCGAAGACCCGGAAGCGCTCAACTACGACACGGAACGCAAGCTGATCCGTTCGCCGATTACCGGCAGCAAAGGGCCGCGCTTCGTGCAAACGGCGGAAGACTGGGAGACGCACCGCGAAATTCTGGACGAATACTTGCCGCCGTTCGAAGACATTCCGGGCGTCGACGGCAACGGCCGAGTATGTCCATGGTCCGACGACACCGTCTACCGCGAAATATTGAACCGGATCAACGAGCGCCAGGCGCGCGGCGACGTGCCGCTTAATCTGTGCTCGACGAGCATGATGACGCACGCCTATATGTACACGGCCGACGAGAAGTACCGCGCCTGGGTGCTGGAGTATCTCGGCGCCTGGAAGGAACGCACGGACCGCAACGGCGGCATTACGCCGGACAATATCGGGCTCTCCGGGGAAATCGGCGAATACAACGACGGCAAATGGTGGGGCGGCTACTACGGCTGGCGCTGGCCGCACGGCGCGATGACGATTCTCGAGCCGACGGTTATCGCCGGCTGCAATGCGGTGCTTCTAACCGGCGGGGACACGTCCCATCTCGACCTGGCGCGTTCGCAGCTCGATCTGCTCTGGTCGCTCGGCAAAGACGACAACGGCCAATGGGTCGTGCCGAACCGCCATTACGACGACGGCTGGCGCGATTACCGCATCCCGCATCCGATGTTTGCGGTATATCTCTGGAACGTATCGATGGAGGAGCAGGACGCGGCGCGCGCCGAACGCGGCTGGTCGTCCGCGCAGTTCGACAGCATCGATTCGCGCTACAGCAGCTACGGCCAGAAGACGAACGGCGGCCATATGGGCTACAACGGCAATGCCGCCCAGTGGTTCAAATTTATCCGCGGCGGCAACCCGGATTACCCGGTGCAATTGCTGCGCGCCAAATACGCGATCATCCGCAAGCAGCTGGAAAAAATCCGTTCCGAGGAATATGCGCCGGAACGCACCGCGCTGTCGCAGGCGTCGATGACGATTCACCAGTGGCAGGAGCTGACGCCGGTCATCATCGAAGGGCTGGCGCAGCTGACGCTCGGTGCGCCGATGCACGTGTACCACGGCGGCTTGCAGCATGCCCGCGTTCGTTATTTCGACGCCAAGCAACGTCGCCCCGGTCTGCCGCAGGATGTGGCGGCGCTCGTCGACGGCCTCGGCGCCGACTTCGTCGAATTGCAGTTGGTCAACACGAGCCTGTTCGAAGAACGCGATGTGATCGTGCAGGCGGGAACCTTCGGCGAACACGCGTTTACGTCGGCGCAGCAGCTTGGCGAGGGCGGCGAAACGCTCGGCACGTCGGACGTGTCGGGCAAATGGCTGACGGTGCGGATGGCGCCGGGAACCGGGATGCGTTTGCGGCTCGGCATGAAGCGCTATTGCGCGCAGCCGACGTACGACACGCCATGGAGCAAGGCCGCAGCAGGAGTGAAACCGATCAAAGGCCGTCAGCTGGAGTAGGCCAATAAGGAGCGATTGACACCATGGAATCGATGATTACGCTTTATGTGGATACGGCCGGGAACGACAACAATCCCGGCACGGCGGATGCGCCGCTGGCGACGCTTGCCGGCGCGCGCGACGCGATTCGCCGCCTGAAGGCAACGTCCGGGCTGCCGCAAGGCGGCGTTACGGTGAAGCTGCGCGGCGGCGTTTACCGGCTCGCCGAATCGTTCCTGCTCGAGGAGCAGGACGGCGGCACGGCGGATGCGCCGATCGTTTATACCGCCGAAGACGGCGAAGAAGTTCGCGTCAGCGGCGGCATCGATTTGCCGGCCGCCGCCTTCCGGCCGGTGGAGAGCGTTGCCGTGCGGGCGCGCCTGCAGGAGCAAGTGCGCGACCGCATTGTGCAAATCGATCTTGGCGCGCTGGGCATCACATCGTTCGGCCGCATCGAGCAAACCGGCTTCGGCTTGTCGAAGTCGGCCAATCACGTCAGCCCGCCGGAGTTGTTCTACGACGGCCAAACGATGACGCTGGCGCGGTACCCGAACGTTGGTTACGTCAAAGTGGCGACGGTAGCCGATCCGGGCGGCAATCCGCGCGATTCGGACGGCAACGCCGCCGCCATCGCCGAAGAAATGCGCAAAGGCGCCACGTTCGCTTACGCCGACGACCGGCCTTCGCGTTGGCAGAATGACGGCGATATTTGGATGTACGGGTACTGGTACTGGGATTGGGCCGACGGCAACTTGCGCGTTTCCGCGATCGATGCGGGCAGCGGGCGCTTGTCGACGGAAACCGCCAGCTACTACAGCATCCGCGAAGGGCAGCGGTATTACTACTACAACGTGCTGGAGGAGCTGGACGCGCCGGGCGAATGGTACCTGGACCGGTCGAGCGGCATGCTGTATTTCTACCCGCCGGGTCCGATCGGCGACAGCACGGTGCAGTTGTCGCTGCTTGGCGATCCGCTCGTGCTGCTGCGGGACGCGTCGCACGTTACCTTGCGCAAGCTGACGCTGGAAGCGGCGCGCGGAACGGGCGTTCAAATTGCCGGCGGCGCCGACAATCTGGTCGCGGGCTGCACGATGCGCCGGCTCGCCGGCTTCGGCGTGCTGATTGGCGAAGAAAACGACATTCCGGCGTCCACGGCAACGGGCGTGCGCGAGGAGATCTTCATCAACGGCGGCGTACGCAACGGCGTTGTCAGCTGCGACATTTACGACACTGGCATCGGCGGCATCGTACTGGCGGGCGGCGACCGCCGCACGCTGACACCGGGCGGCAATTATGCGCGCAACAACGATATTTCGCGGTACAGCCGGCTCAAGCTGACGTACAGCGCTGCTGTGCAATTCAATGGCGTCGGCAACATCGCCGCGCACAACTACATTCACGACGCGCCGCATGTCGGCGTGCTCATTTACGGCAACGACCATGTGACGGAGTACAACCGGATTTACAACGTGCTGACCGAAACGGGCGATGCCGGCGCCGTGTATATCGGCCGCGACTGGACCGAAATGGGCAATGTCGTTCGGTATAATTTTATCCATCGCATCCATAACGACGCGTCGGAGCTGCACATCGGCATTTATTTGGACGACATGGCGTCGGGCGTGGAAATGTACGGCAACGTGCTGCACGACATCGATTTGGCCGTCATGATCGGCGGCGGCCGCAGCAATGTGCTGCGCGATAATTTGATCCTGAACAGCAACCGTTCGCTGCAGCTCGACGCGCGTTCGAAGCCGGGCGAATGGGCGGAGAAGCATTCGAGCGAAGGGCAGGTCATGCACCAGCGGCTGCTGGCGATGCCGGTCGCAAGCGAGCCGTGGAGCAGCCGGTATCCGGCGCTGCTGACGATATGGGAGGACACGCCTTCGTATCCGAAATACAACGTCGTGCAGCGCAACGTCATTTACAAGACCGGGCGGAGCTGGTACCACGGCGGGCTCATGTCGGAGCACGAGGATACGATGTGGATCGACCCGACCGGGCGGGAGTTCGGCACGATAGGCGACAACTGGGCGACGAGCGACGATTTGAAGTTCGTGGACGAAAGCGGCGAAAATTTCGCCTTGCAGCCGGATTCCCCGGTGTATCGCAACGTGCCGGGCTTCGAACCGATTCCGTTCGACAAGATCGGACTGTACAAGGACGAGTACCGCGGCTAAACGCGGGAGGACTTCCGGCAAACTGACAGGAGTTGATGCGCGATGCTGGAATTGAAGTCTTACACGGACGCCATGCTGGAGCATCAAATGACGCCGGCCGGGCCGATCCCGACGGCGCACGATCCGGATGGCGTATACCCTTACGAGAGCTATGTCGAAACGAGCCGTCGCGCCGAACTGCGTTCTTACCGCTTCATATCGCTGGAGAACGAGCATGTGCGGGCCGTCGTTTGCCCCGATCTCGGGGGCAAGGTTTACGCGCTGCAGCATCGCCCGTCCGGCCGCGAAGCGCTTCATCACGCGCCGATCGTAAGGCCGATCCGCGTGCTGCCGCGGCACTTTTTCATCGGCGGCGGCATTGAGGTCAGCTTCCCGATCTCGCATACGCCGGTGCAGATCGTGCCGGTGCACTTCCGCTGCGAGCGGATCGGCGATCGCATCTATGTCTGGTGCGGCGAACGGGAGCTGCGGTTCGGCATGCAGTGGACGGTCGAATATTCGCTAGGCGAGCACGATACGTTCCTTACCCAGCGCACCGTGTTCTACAACCCGACGGAAACCGCACATCCGTGGATGTCGTGGTCCAATGCCGGGGTGCCGGCGCGGGAGGATACGGAGTTCCATTACCCGCGCGGTCCCGTGCTGTATCACGGCGAGAAGATGGCGATGATCGATTGGGAGCGGGAAGGGCCGAAGCGGCAGTCCGATATGACGCGCATGGCCGGCTTCTTCTGGCGCGAGCCCGATTGCGGCGCGTTCGGTGCCTATACGCCAAGTCTCGGCTGCGGGCTGTACCACGTCGCCGACAGCGGCGAAGTGCCGGGCATGAAGCTGTGGACCGACGGCATCGGCCCGCACGAGGCGTTCATTACGCAGTATACGCTGGACGGCGAGCAATGCCTGGAAATTCAGGCCGGGCCGATCGTCGACCAGTCGATCAAGCAGGAGCTTCAGCCGCGGCAGAAGCGGTCGCATACCGAGTTCTGGATTCCGACGGACCGGCGCCTGTCCATCTACGATATTGAGCTTCCGGCGCCGGAGCTGATCCCGCTGGAGCGCGTTCCGCTGTTTGCCTGGCGGGACGGCTCGGCTTCCTTATGGACGCGCCTGCTGGACGCGTATTTCAGCGGCGACGATTCGCTTCGGCCGGCTCCTCCGGACGAATGCGACAACCGCTGGGCGCCGAGCGGCCTGGAGGAACTGGAAGCGGCGCTGCGCTGGGCGATCGAGGCATCGTCCGGGCGGGAGCGGGATCGTTGGTTGTTCCAGCTCGGCAGCTGGTACGCCGGCAACGATCGCACGGACGAAGCGCTTGCGGCGCTGGAAGCGTCCGGCGACGACCGCGCGGCCGCCCTGGCCGCCCGGCTGCACCGGCGCGTCAAGGGCGATGCCGCCGCAGCTGCGGCCTGCTACCGGCGGATTCGCTCGCGCGTATTCGCGCTGCACCCGCAGGTGACATTCGAGCGGGACGTGACGCTTGCGCTGCTCGGCGACGAGACGCTGCCGGAGCGCGAGCGCTGGCTCGAGGCGACTTCGGCGCTGCAGGACGAGTGGCTGATCGAGCGGCGGGCTGCGCTTGCCGCGGACAAGGGAGATTACGCCCTGGCCGCGCGGCTGCTGGAGTCGACGCCGTTCCAGCTCATTCACCAGCGCTACGCGCGCACGAAGCTTTGGCAGCGCGCGGCGGCGGCGCTCGGCCGGGACGCGGCCGCAATCCCGGCATCGCTCGGCGAGGACGATCTGTTCGTGTTCGGCGCGTACCGCGAATACGACGAAGAATAGCGCACGACAACAAGGGGGCGTTTCCATGTTTACGCAGCAACGCGAGGCAGTTCAAGGCGAAATGCAGCAGACGCTGCACGACTATATGCAAGTCATCGCTTCCTGGATGGATGAAGACACCGGCGCTATCGAGGATCGTTTCGATTCGATTTACAGCGAGAACTACACCGCCGGTACCGCGGGCGTCATTTTCGCGAACGGCTACGCCTTCTCCGGGCGGCCGGAGCATCGCGACGCCGCGCTGAAGCTGATTCGCCGCGCCGCCAAAGTGCGGATCAAGGACATGAACGTGGCGCCGTTCGCGCGGATGTTCATCTATCATTACGCCATGATGGCGCTGCTGATGCTGCCGGAGGAGGAACGCAACCGGCACAAGGCCGAATTCGCCGACGACTTCCTCCATGGCGAGCCGCAGGACTGCGGCACGATCAATCTGAACTGCGCCGCGCTCCAGCTCGGCAACGAGCTGTTTCTGGAAAGCCTCGGCTACCGGAAGGCCGACGCCGCGTTTATGGAAAAGCTGATCAAGCTGATGGAAGAGCGGGAGAAGGACGGCTTCCTGAACGATGCGTTCGATTTTAACGACCAGGTCAATTTCCGCGAGCATGACGGCATGCCGATTGCGTACTCCATCTTCATTCTGTTTATTCTGACTGCCGTCATGGCGGCGGTCGAGGAATGGAACCCCGCTTACGCGGAGCTGCGCACCAGGGTGGAGACGCTGATCGAAAAGGGCCAGTCGTGGATGAACCACGCCACGTCTTTCGACGGCACATTCGCCATGATGGAACGCAGCCGCCACCAGATGTTCACCTGGGGCTCGTTCCTTGCCTACAACGCTTACGCCGGGATGGCCGATGCCGAGCTGTTCGCCAAGGCGTTCCGGGAATGGCTGCAGTACAAGAAGGAAGACGGCACCTACAGCATGACGCCGAACTTCCTGCCGCACGAGCTGCGGGTCGGGTACGAGTGGTATACGCTGGTCAACTGCTACGGCATTCTCGGGATGACCGGCCTGTCCGTCGCGGAACGCATCGTCCGCAGGGGCCAGCATATGCCGCAAGCCAACGACCGCGCGGCGCTGCCGGCGCACAACCAATACGCCGATTTGCGCAGCGGGTATGCGTTTGTGCGCGCCGGAGACGATTTTTTCGCCGCCAATCTCCGCTTGCATCACGGCAAGTACGGCGCCGCGCTAAGCGGCTTTCACTACCGGCTGGGCGGCGTCAAGCCGCCGCTTGCCGAATCGAAAATCAATCCGAAGCGGATTGCGGCAACGCCGTATTTTCAAAACTACGACATCGGCGTATGGGAAGGGTACTTGCTGCGGGACGCCGAAGGCGGCTGCGCGTATCCCGACATGACGGCGACGCCGGAGGTCGAGTGGGTCGACCGCGGCATCGCGATGACGGTAGAGGACGATAACGTCGTATGCCGCAAAACGATTCGGCTGACCGGCTCCGGCATTGAGTGGTCGTACAAACTGACGGTGAAACGTCCGTTCGTGTCGTGCGAGCACATCATTCCGCTGCTGATGACCGACGGCAAGAACGGCACCCGGCTCGAACGCCGCTTGGCGAACGGCTGGCTGGTGTCGTATGCGGGACGGCGCTACGAAATTGCCAGCGCCGCCTGCGACAACGCGCTGCGCACGGCGGACGCCGTCTATTCGGTGCAGAACAACTTGTCCTACGAACGTTCGCTGCTGTCCGTCTCCGGCGTGTCGGCGCAGCTGTCGCTCGTCGTGTCTTCCGCTCCGCTGGCTGCGGGCGACGAGCTGTCATGGACGACGACGATGACCGTCACGGCTTAAACGCGGCGAGCGTTTCGAGAAATTTATAAATCATCCGTAATATTTATAATGGCCTATCCGAGGGCCGAAGCGATACGATGAAGATGCACATCCGAAACGCTTCGGCTCTTTGGCGTGCCGTGCGAAAGGGGCAACCGCAGTGAACAACGGCTGGCAAACGCAACTTGAGCAGGAGACGACATGGCCGGTCCCGGCCATGCGGGAAAACGACCGGATCCTCAGTCTTACCATCCAATCGAACATCAAATCGCTGCTCGCCGTCGACGTCATGCTGATGTGCCCGGACGAGTCGAACGGGTATACATTGCCGATCCTGATCGAATGGGAGGGCGTACATACGACGCACTTGCGGCTCGGCGCCTTCCGGCCGGTCGGAAGGCCGCAGCCGGCGGAAACGGCGGTGCGCATGCGGCTTCGGGCGGGAAGCGCATCGCTTCCGGGAACCGAGCTTGAGCTGCTGGGCGCCAGGTGGTCCGCCAAGATGCCGCTTATTCCGGTGAACTCGCGCGAATGCTTGCTGGACAATTTTCAGTCGCCGCTATTCTGGGACAACAACGACTGGCAGTTGATCGAAGGCGCCGCCATTCCGCATGAGGAACGGGCAATCGAGCAGGAATGGGCTTATATGAAAATGTGGTACCTCGAAAAGCCGGGGCGACCGCATCGCATCGCTTATACCAAACGATTCGATCAGCCGCTGGATGGCTTTCAGGCGCTCAATATCGTCACCACGATCGACAGAAAAGCGGTTTTTGGGCTTGAGCTGCGCATCGACGGCGAGACGGTTGTCGCCATCGACAACGAACAGGGATCGGGCGACCATGTTGAATTCCGCATCCCTCTGAAGGGGCAACTTCTTGAAAGCGTGACCATCAAGCTAGCCGAATCGCCGCTGTGGCTCGGTCAAAGCACGAATCAGCAAATCGCCGTCAACGTTCGCTGGCTGCTTCTGGAGCGGGAGGGCGCCGACCCTGGCTTGCGCAACGAAGTGACGGGCATGCCGCCGATCCCGCCGCCGCGGCTGCCGGAGCCGCTCCCGCAGCCGACATTCCCTCTCGGCCTGCTCTTTGGCAGCCGGCAGCTTCAGGAACTGAAAGGCTTCATTGCGGATGGACAAGGGAGACGCATGTACGAGGAGGTGCTGCGTGTCGCGGACCGGGTGAAAGATTACGCGCCCGAGCCGTTCGTCGGCACCTATGCGCCCGCCGACGGCGGCTTCGCCTTTAACCGCGTCTCCGCGCCCGGCCATGAGCTTGGCAACTTCCTTACGGCCATGCTCTACGGCAGTCTCGCTTATCTGCTCAGCGGCGATCCCGCGTATGCCGTATCCGCCCGCCGCTCGCTGCTGGCGGTCGTCCGCATCGAGCATTGGACGATGGGCATGATTACGCGATATCCGATCGGCCAGCAAGGATACCGGTATCCGATGCAGGAAGCGCATATCGTCGAACCGGTGGCGCTGTGCTACGACATGATCTACGATCTGCTGACGCCCGAAGAGCGCGAGCTTGTCGTCGACGCCGTCTACGGGAAGGCGCTGTGCTGGTCGGATCTGATCCTGCGCTCGCACGGCGAGGGCTTCCTGCTGACAAGCAATCAGGGGCCGGTGTATTACCTCGGCTTTTTGTACGCCGCGTTAATGACGCGGCATAAATATCCGGAAGCGGAGCGCATGCTGGAGCGCAATACGGAATGGTTCTTCCGCATGGCGGGGCTGTACCACAAGCCGGACGGCAGTACGAACGAAGGAGCGAACTACTGGCTTTACGGCATGCTCAGCATGTCGACCGCCTTCCTGCTGCTCTCCAGGCTCCGTCGAACGCCTGTTGCCGATCTGGTTCCGACGTCGATGAAACGGGCGATGGACTATTTGCTGCATACCCGCTCGCTGTCCAGCGAAACGCTTTATTTTTTGCCGCTGTCGGACGGGGATGTCAAAAATGTGGGGCAATATCTCGAAGGCCCGATCGCCTTCTATGCCGCTTGCCTGGACGACTCCGGCGCACGCTGGCTGTGGCATGAATATTATCGCGACCGTCCGATCCATATCCGCATGAACAATCCCATGGGCCAAATGATGACCAGCTTCCTGCTGGCGCTGCTTCTGGCCCCGTCCCTGCAAGCGGAAGCGAACCAACCCGAGCTTCCTGCATGCAAGACGTTTCCCGACTGCGGCCGGATCATGATCCGCACCGGCTCCGCTCGCGACGACAGCCTGCTGCTGTTCGAGGGCGGACCGCAATCGTTCGAGCATACGCACCACGACAAGGGGCAGTTCGTGCTCGAAGCGTACGGCGAGCTGCTGGCGCTCGACCCGGGCATGATCAGCTACTCCGATCCCACGCACCGCGAGCTGACGCGCACGGGCATGCACAACGCGCTGACGATCGGCGGCAGGAATCAGGCGTACAAAGATGCGGCGCGGGCGGCGATCGTCGAGAAGCTTCACGACGAGCCGCGGTACGCATACATTTGTGCCGATCTGGCGAACAGCTACCGCGAACTGACGAGCTACAAGCGGCGGATTGTATTTGTCAAACCGTACTACGTGCTGGTGCTGGACGACATCGCGGCGGCGGAAGCCGAGTCGATGGAATGGAACTTTCATTCCATCGGCAAGCTGCGCGCGGACGGTACACGCGCAAGCGCGCACGCCGCCAAGGCAGGCCTGGAGCTGGCATTCGCCTCGTCCTGCCCGCTGGCCTTCACCACGACCGAAACGTCCGGCGTGCGGCACAAAGGCGACGATCCGGTCTATATCTGCAGCAACCTGATCGTGTCGCCGCAGCAGCAGGCGAAGGAATGGCAGCTTGGCGCGCTCCTCGCTCCTTACCGTATCGAAGAAGGCGCGGCGGGCAAGCCTTCGATCGCTTGCGTTGCGGCAGCTGACGGAACGTACGCGTTTACGGCGACGGGAGCATGGGGGATGGATCGAATCGAGTGGCGGACGCGGGACGAATTCGGCTCCGTCGTGCACATCGAACGCCATGCCGGGAAAGCGCCGGAATGGAGCGTTGCTATCCGGTAATATGCCGCCGGCCACAATTTATGATTTGTGGCCGGCGGAATTCCGGGTATAATAGAGAGACGCGTGAGTGATGCATATCAACGAAGGGATAGGGGGGATCTTTCGGTGATAACGAAATGGCGCAGCAGCTACTACTTCCGATTGGTACTTTCTTACACGATTCTGGCTCTTGTTCTGATCGGCATTACAGGCGGATTTTTGCTTACCAACGCGAATCGCATGGTAACGGACGAGGTTTTGAAGGATGCCCGCTTCGGATTGATCAACGTAAAGGATAATGTAGAAAATAATTTTCTGCGGCAGTATGAAGACGCTTTCTTTTCAAAGGTGCTTTCGACCGTAAACCCGCAAAGCTCGGAAACGATCAATTATTTGCTTGACCAGCCTGCGGAAGGCAACATTTCCAAAATCGTCAATTTTGTGCGGGATATCGGCCTGATTACGGATATGACCAAGGGGATCGACGACTCCAACGTTTTTGGCGTTACCGTTTTTTTTCGCACCGGACATTACGCGATCGATCAGCAACGCTACTACGAGACGCCCGACAATTCTCCGGATGCAGGCTTCATCCGGTCGATTGAATCCGCTCCGTCCCATCGCTGGTTCATCCGCGAGAAGCCGGGCACGCCGGGTACACCGGCGCACAAGGTCATGACCTATGTGTCCACATTGCCATACAAGAAGGATCCGGCCAGCGCGTCCGGTTTTTTATATCTCGACATCAGCTTGTCCTATTTGAACACCATCGTCAAAAACACGCTGAATTTCCCGCAGTCGAACTTGTATATTTTCAACGACAGAGGCGAATTGCTGCTTGGAGGCGAACAGGCCGACTCGGAAGAGATGGGCATGGTGAGCGGGCTGGTCGCCAGCGCGAACGCGGCCGGAGCCGAATCGGTGGAAAGCACGCACCGTTACGGAAGCAACGTCATTTCCATCCTGCCGGCGAACGAATCCTCGAAGCAATGGACGTATGTCATCGTCCGCCCGATGGAATCGTTCCTGCTGTCCGCCGACAAGATGAAGCGCCAGGTATGGACGGCGAGTCTGCTTGCGCTGCTGGGCGGGATCATCGCGTCGTTCCTGTTGTCGAGTCATTTCTACACGCCGCTGAAGAAGCTGCTTTATTCGATTCGCAATCTGTATACAGGACCGGCTCCGGAAGCGAAAGGCACCGAATACGCCGCGATCAATCACATGATTCGGTACATCGACATGAGCATGCTGAGGATGCGGGACCAGGTGAGGGTCAAGCAGATTATCGGGCTGCTGACCGGCCAGCAGTCGGCGGCGGGCTTCGGCGAACTGCCGGCCATTCCGCTGGAATGCCAATACGCGGTTGTTTATGTCACTACCGGTCCGGAAGACAACGAGCGGCTGCAGCGGCTGATTCTCGAACAGTCGGGACTCGTGGCCGAGATCGTCAATTTGAGCGCCTCCGATATGGCGTTGCTCGTGTTCATCTACGATAACGGCACGGAGCAGGCGATCGAATCGATCGAAAAGGCGCTGCTATCCTTGTCCGCCGCGAACGATGTCGTTTCTTTCGGCGCGGGCATCGGCTCCGTTGTCCCCTCGGTGGAAGAAATTCATCGTTCTTATCAGGAAGCGCTGCAGGCGCTCAAATATTCGTTCGTGCGCGGCAAAAATGCCATTATCCGGTTCGACGATATTTCTCGCTATCGGGACACCATGCTGTCGCCGGACGTCAACTACGAGCTGCTGCAGCATAAAATTCAGGCCGGAAGCGTGGCCGATACGGAGCATTGGATCGATACGCTCGCGGCGCGGCTGCATGCGGAGCCGCTGAGCATCGAGACGATCGAACTGATCTGCGTACGTCTCGGTACGGTGCTGTCGCAGGTCGTGATCGAGCAGAAGCTGCACGATCTGTTCCCGGTATTCAGCATTCGCGACAAAATCAATCAAAGCACGCTGCAAGAAACGCTGCGCATCATGAAAGAGCAAGCCGTCGATATCGCGCGCCATATCAGCGAAAGCCGCAACGATGTGCACTTGGAGAAAATCAGCCGACTCAAATCGTTTATCGCCGAGAATATGGCCGAAGACTTGTCGCTCGACGAACTGGCTTCGCGGGCCGATCTGTCGCCCAATTACGTTTCCACTTTGTTTGGAACCATTACCGGCGAATCGTTTACCGAATATTTAAACCGAATCCGGTTGGAGCAAGCGGCATCGCTGCTTGTGACCAGACCGAAGATGGCTGTAGCCGAAATTGCCACCTCCGTGGGATATCGCAATTCCCAATATTTCTGTACGAAGTTCAAAGCCAAGTTCGGCATTACTCCGCTGCAATACCGCTCCTCGGAAAAAAAAAGGGAGGGAGCGGTTAGCTGAATAAGGCGCATTCCCGAGTCGTCGCACTGGCGGCTCTTTTTTTCGCCAAAAAGGAGGGGAGCCCGACGATAACAACCAGTTTAATTTTTTCGAATCGAAAAAATAATAAAGCGAATCAGGAATTTTGCGCAACGCTTTCGAGAGAATTGAAATAGACGCCGAGGGTTGTTTTCCCCTAAAGTTAGGTTCATAGCACGACTCACTCGAACACAATGGAAAGGAAGAGGTTCCGATGCAGCCTGTCTCACCATCATTATCTCCGTCGGCCGATCGCGTCATGCCGGGCGGCAACGGGACAATGCCCTCGATGCACAACGAACCGTCATACTGGCGGCGAACCTGGAAGACGTACAAGCGGTACAAATATATGTTTCTGCTGCTTGCTCCCGCGTTGATCTGGTACCTGATTTTTGCGTACGGCCCGTTGTACGGCATCCAGCTGGCGTTTAAAGACTTTATCATTTCCAAAGGCATCAACGGCAGCCCCTGGGTAGGACTCAAACATTTTGAAAGCATGATAAACGGGGCGCAGGATTTCCATCAGATCATTCGCAACACGGTAATCATCAGTTTCTATCAAATCATCTTCGGTTTCCCGGCGCCGATCATACTTGCCCTGTTGTTTAATGAGCTTAGGCTCGAAATCTTTAAGCGCATCTCGCAAACGCTTTCATATTTGCCGCACTTCCTGTCTTGGGTCGTGGCAGCCGGATTTATGTTTTCCGTCCTGTCGCCGTCCACCGGGATTGTCAATCACATTATCGGTTGGTTCGGAGTCGATCCGATTTATTTCGTCGGCAAAGCGGAATATTTCCGCTTCACGCTTGTCATGTCTGCGATATGGAAAGAAGTTGGTTGGGGAGCCATCATTTACCTTGCTGCATTGGCGAGTATCGATCCCCAAATGTACGAAGCGGCGATCGTTGACGGCGCCGGCCGGTTCAAACAACTGATCTATATTACCTTGCCGTCACTAATACCGGTCATAACGATCATGTTTATATTGCGCATCGGCCACGTGCTTGATGCCGGATTCGATCAGGTGCTTAATATGTACACGCCGGCTACCTACAGCGTCGGCGACATACTGGACACTTACGTTTATCGGGTCGGGCTTGAGCAGATGCAGTTCAGCTTTGCGACGGCGGTCGGCTTGTTCAAGAACGTCATCGCGCTGGTGCTTGTTCTGTTCACGAACTGGATCGTGAAGCGTGCGGGACAGGAGGGGCTCGTATGACGAAGCAATGCCGCAACAAGGTGGTGCTCGCATGAGAATGACATTTCCGGAGAAACTATTTCAAGTCTTTCTCGTTTTGTTTCTGATTCTGATGTGCATCACGATGACCTATCCGTTCCTGCACCAAATTACGTTATCCGTGAGCGCAGGCGCGCCAAAATTGGGCGTCAGTCTCATTCCGAACGATTTCAGCACCGGCTCTTACACCGAGCTCTTCAAGACGAAAGAGATTTGGACGGCGCTCGGCAATTCCGTCTTCCGGACGGTTGTGGGGACGATTCTGATGCTGGCGGTTATGTCGGCAGCCGCGTATGCCTTGTCCAAAAAAGGGCTGCCTCATCGCAAGTTTTATATGTCGCTTATTATCGTCACCATGTTTTTCAGCGGCGGACTTCTGCCGAGCTATATGCTGATCCAAAACATCGGCCTGTTCAATACGCATTGGGCGCTGATCATCCCAAGCTTGATCAATACGTTCTGGTTGATCATCATGCGCAACTTCTTTATGGAACTGTCGGAAGAAATCGAAGAATCGGCCCGGATGGACGGGGCCAACGACTTGCGCATCTTCGCGCAAATTGTGCTGCCGGTTTCGAAGCCGATTATTGCAACGATTACGCTGTTCTGCGCGGTTATGCACTGGAATGCGTGGTTCGACGCGCTGATGTACGCGCAGAAGCAAAGCTTGCTCGTGCTGCAGATTTATCTGCGGCGGCTTATCATCAGCCAGGACGAGTCGATGATCGCCACGGCGATGATGAGTACGGTCGCGCCGCCGAAGGAATCGCTGAAGGCTGCGGTGCTTGTGTTCACGACACTGCCGATCGTTGCCGTTTATCCGTTCCTGCAGAAGCATTTCGCCAAAGGGATTCTGATGGGATCGGTCAAGGGTTGATTCGAACTACCGCAAGGCGACTCTGTTATTAAGCGGGCGTTTCATAAGCGCCCGCTTGATATAAAAACAATTTACTGGGGAGGATTTTCTACATGAAGGGGAAATTGTTTAAAGCTTCCGCTTCCGCGATCGCGCTGACGGTTGTATTGTCCGGCTGCGGAGGAAGCAAAGAAGATTCCAAGGGTGCAGCTTCGCCATCGCCTTCCGCTTCGTCGGCAGCAAGTGTAAAACCGTCGGCCGCTCCGGCCAAAGCAGTGGAATTTTCGTGGATCGGCGCTTACGTGCCAGGAAACGATACATTGGTGCAGAAGTACCTGGAGCAGAAATACAACGTTAAAATCAAACCGATCGGCATCGACCGCTCCAACTGGCAGCAGCAAATCAGCATCAAGCTCGCATCGGGCGAAAAACCGGACTTGTTCGGCAATCTTGACATTTCTTATACTGATTTCCTTAATTATGTAAAACAAGGTTTGATCGGCGAGCTTAAGGAAGAAACGATTCGCAAATACATGCCGAATTACTCCAAGATGATTGACGAAACCGACCCGACGGCATGGAAAACCGGTGTTGTCGACGGCAAAAACTACGGCATTCCGAAGTTTTACGGCGAAGGCGGCTCCCCGTTCCTGCCGATGTACAACTCGGATTGGCTGAAGAAGGTTGGTTATAACGAACCTCCGAAAACGCTTGCAGAACTTGAAGACGTTCTCACGAAGTTCCGCAACAACGATCCGGACGGCAACGGCAAGAAGGATACGTACGGCATCACGGCGCGCGGTAAAGATACGCTCGGCAGCAACCAGATCTTCAATACCGTATTCGCGGCGTATGGCGCTAACCCGGGCACATGGCAAGTGACGAAGGACGGCAAGGTTGAACTTGGCCTGACCAGCGAAAATGCTCGCGCCGCCTTCAAAACTTTGAACAAATGGTATAAAGACGGCCTGATCGATCCGGAATTCGTTACCGACGACTGGAATAACTATCGCGCCAAATTTGCCGGCAACAAGGTAGGCATGGCCGATCAAACGCTTTGGTATCACGCTCACAGCAGCGGCCAACTCGGCGCTGACGCTGCCAAGGCAGGCGTAAACATGGTTGCCGGCAAGCCGGTAGTCGGTCCGCAAGGCAAAATGATGGGGATTACGCAAGGCTACAAGCAAGTACCGTTCGGACTTGGCGCTGAAACGGTGAAGGACGAGAACAAGGTAGCTGCCATTCTGAAGGTGCTTGACGGCGTAGCGCTCGATCCGGAAGCATTCATGATGGTCCTGTACGGCGAAAAAGGCAAGCACTACGATCTTGTCGACGGTGCTCCGGTACCAAAAGGCGACTTCGTCGATCCGATCAAAGCGGCAGCGACGGACGGATTGAAGTTCTTCACAACCGGCTCGGCTCCTTCGATGCTGAAGTACGAGTATAGCGCCGAAAAGCAAGCGTTCAAAGACAAGCTTAACGACAAGGCAATCGTTCAATTGACAAACCCGGTAGCTATGACGGTCATCCCGTCGTGGGACGCAAACAAAGACGCTTTGACCAAATTGATGAAAGAATACGAACTGAAACTCATCATCGGCGAAGTGGACACCGACAAAGGCTTTGACACCTTCGTTGCCGATATGAAGAAAGCCGGCTTGGACAAGGCAACCGAAGAAGCAAATGCCCTCTATGCCGCAATCAAAAAATAAACCGGCCTTCGGGTTGGTGCCGATTGGCGCATAAGCGCAGGTAAGCGGCAAACGGCTGATCTTCAAGCGACTTTGTCGTCCGAAGACAGCCGTTTGTTTTTTTCCGCTGTCCACCATGCAACATGTTAAGGAGACGACGATGAAGAACACTCCCTTCAATTTGGCCGAATCGGTATTCGAGCTGTTCTCCGATCCGGGACTGAGCGGCTTGCCGCATTGGCGGATCGAACCCGGCGAGGGGCATGGGCTGCGTGTGAGCCAGCGCTGGTGCCTCGCGCAGTTCGAATGGACGGGCAAACCGGCGGAAGGGCCGGCGCTGCGGATGACGCGCGATTTTGCAGTCGATTGTTCAGCGTACGACACGCTGATGATTTCGATGGTGGGGCCGGAGAAATCGGTGCTGCGGATGGAAGTGGCGACCGATCGCGGCGTGATTCATTACGAATCCGAGCCGTTCGGCATGCTGAAGCGGGAATGTTATGTGCCGCTTGAAGGGGCGGCCGACATTCGTTCGGTGACGCTGGAAATGTGGCCGGACGCGGACGGCTTGGGCATCGGCTGGTTCAACTGGATCGGCTTGCAGCACAAGGAGCTTGTGGAGCGTTATGAAGCGCAGTGGCGGCGGTTCGACGAAACGTGGGAGGACTACCTGCTGCCGGAAAGCTACGAACCGACGTTTGAGCCGAGCTACGGGCTGGTCGTGAACGCAAGCGAGCTGGCGGAGCTGCGGACGAAACACGAGGCGTGGGTAACGGAACGCGGAACGAGCCCGTTCCTGCAGCTGGCGGATGATGCGGCGAAGCTGTCGCCGGAAAATATGATTGGAGAATATGTAAATTTTTGGAATGATACACGTTACTGCCGCGACCGCGACTATGGCAAGCTGCTGCTGATGCACGGCCCTAACGCCGCCGCCGCCGCGCTGCTGACGAAGAACAAGGCGCTGCATCGGCTGGCGGCCCGGTACGCGATTTCGCTGGCGATGTGCGAGCGGTGGGACAGCGGGTTCATTTGTTATTTCCCCGGCAGCTCGTTCGAGCACCGGCCGTTCGTGCAGTCGCTCTGCATGCTGGAAACGGCGGCGCTGCTCGACATGTGCGGGGAATGGTTCACCGACTACGGCAGGCAGCTCGTGCTGCGGCGCATCGCCGAGGACGGGCAGGGCAACACGAACTTCGGCGTCTGGAAGCACGAATATATTTTCAGCTGCAATCAATTGGCCTGGTTTACGCCGGGACGGATGCTCGGCTACGCCATGCTCGAGCAGACGATGCCGCGGGTGAAGCCGTATACGGAGCTGGCGGTCGCCGATTTGACCGAAAGCATGGAGAAGACGATTTTGCCGGACGGCGGTTTTCTCGAAGGACCGATGTATTTTGCCTGGACGGCGCGCCAGTGTGCGGTATCGCTCTACTATTACGCCCGTCTGCGCAACCTCGACTTTGCTTCGGTCGTGCCGGAATGCCTGAAACGTTCGTCCGCGTTCGCCGAGGTGCTGGAGTCGACGGCCGACGACGTGCTGATGATGCTGATCTGCGACGCCATGTATATCAACCAGGAATCGCTCGCTTATTTGGCGGCGCTAATGCCGGATTCGCGCTGGGTCGACTTGTTCCGCAAGTCGCTGCGCCTGACCGGCGGCATTCCCGATACGCTGCCGGCGTACCTGCTGTCGGCTTCGCTGCCGGAGACGGGGCCGGAGCCGCGCGCGTTCGTTTCGCTGCCGGAGATGGGGCTGATGTCGTCGTTCCGCCGCTACCATGGCGAACCGGTAAAGCTGATGCTGATGGGCAACCAGGCAGGCGCCAACCACACGCACGAGGACAAAGGCCATTTCGTGCTTGAGTTCGCCGGCGATACGTATGCGATGGAGCCCGGCAGCTGCGACTACAGCCATCCGATGGCGGAAATTCTCAAGCATGCGCAGCGCCACAACATGTTGGTGCCGGTCGGCATGGAGGAGCGGCCGCGGCCGCAGAACCCGATCCCGCACGACATCAAACCGCAAGGAACGGGAGATGTAACGGCGTTCCATGCTTCGGTCGACGTCACGCCGGGCTGGGACGGCTACTATCGCAAGTGGCAGCGCCGCTGGGATTCGCCGGCGCCAAACGAGCTGACGATGACGGACGAATACGAGCTGGAGCGCGGAACGGGCGTCGAGTTTTATTGGTCGACGCTGGTGCCTGCCGCAATCGTTGACGGGGAGATCGTGCTGCGCGGCAAACGCAGCCTGGCGCGGATTGCCGTGCCGGAAGGGTGCACGGCGCGCATCGACAAGCTGCCGCTGCTCGGCGACGACTACCGCGCCATTCTCGAGCAGCGCAAGGAAATGCTGTGCGGCAACATGCCGCTGATCGGCAGCGAGCAGACCCGCATCGCAATCTGCATGCCGGGCGCTAGCGGCACGCTGCAGGTGAAGGTGCGGCTGGAGCTGGTTTAATTGATTGTTTGCAATAAGCCACGTTTCATTGGCTATTTCGTCAAAAATGGCGGGTTGCTGCGAAATAGCCAGCATTTTCGCTGGCTATTCGGCGGAAGTCTGCCGATTCAGCACTGCTTGGGCAAAATAGCCAGTGAAATCACTGGCTATTTTTCTTGAAGCGTGTAAAATGGCTGGAATAAGCCATTTTTTGTGGGCTATTTTCCATACGGGGAGTAAACGGAGAGGGGAACAACCATATGAGAGCCGGTAAAATCGGCTATTGCATCGTCGGCACCGGCGCGATTGCGCCATGGCATGCCGCGCACATCGCCGCGGTGCCCGAGGCCGAGCTTGTTGCGGCGGTCGATCGCGACACGGAGCGGCTCGCGTTGTTTCGCAGCCGTTTCGGCATCCCGCACGGCTACTCGTCGCTCGAAGATGCGCTGCAGGACAGCGCTGTCGACGTCGTCATCATCTGCACGCCAACGACGACGCATGCGGCGATCGCCGAACAAGCGGCGGCGGCCGGCAAACACGTGCTGTCGGAGAAGCCGATGGCGCTGACGCCGGCGGACGCCGACCGCATGATCGCGGCGTGCCGCGGCGCGGGCGTCAAGCTGGGCGTCATTCTGCAGCGCCGGCAAAGCGACGCCGTGCTGGCGGTCAAACGCATGCTGGACGAGAAGCTGTTCGGCGACATTGTGCTGGCGTCCGCTTATTTGAAATATTACCGCAACGCGGCGTATTACGTGGAAGCGCCGTGGCGCGGCACCCGCACGGACGGCGGCGGCGCGCTGATGAACATGGGCGTGCACGGCATCGACCTGATCCAGTGGCTGAACGGCGGCGTTACCGGCGTATTCACCCGGGCCGCGACGCTGGCCCGCGACATTACGGTCGAGGACACGTCCGTTTCGTCGGTGACGTTCGGCAACGGCGCGCTCGGTTCGATCGAAGCGTCGACGCTCGTTTACCCCGAGTACGCGACGCGCTGCGAGCTGCACGGCACGAACGGCACCGTCGTCTTCGACGACAACGGCATCGTGCTGTGCCGCACGCTCGCCGGCGATATCGATCCCGCCGCCTGGCGGGCGGAGGCGCAGCCGGCGCCGGCGTCCGGAGTGCCGGCGGTCAATCATTACCGCTTCCTGCACGACATGACGATGGCCGTGCTCGAAGATCGCGACCCGCATGTCACCGGCGAAGAAGCGAAGAAGTCGATCGTCGTTGTCGACGCGATGTACCGCTCGGCCGACAGCGGACGGGAAATCCGCCTGTAAGAGCGCGGGCTGCAAGCTGGGAGCTGCAGGTTGCCCGGAAAGGGGAGCAAACCGATGCTTATTTTGGAAGCGCAAGAACTGCACAAATCGTTTCGGCTTCACGAGCGCCATAGCGGCCGCTTCGGCCTGCTGCGCAGCTTGCTGCGGCCTGCGGTGCGCGAGGTGAACGCCGTCAGCGGGGTAAGCTTCCGCGTCGAGGCGGGAGAAAGCGTCGCCTACCTCGGGCCGAACGGAGCCGGCAAATCGACGACGATCAAAATGCTCACCGGCATACTCGAGCCGACGGGCGGCATCGTCACCGTGGCCGGGCTCGAGCCGCACAAGCACCGCAAACAAATCAGCTATCGCATCGGCTGCGTGTTCGGCCAGCGCAGCCAGCTGCTGTTCGACTTGCCCGTGTCCGATTCCTTCGAGCTGCTGCGTTATATGTATTCCATTCCGCTTCCCGTCTACCGCGCTCGCATCGAGGAGTTCGCCGGCGTGCTGCAGGTGGAGTCGCTGCTGCGACGGCCTGTACGCACGCTGTCGCTCGGCCAGCGGATGCGCTGCGAAATGATCGCCGCGCTGCTGCACGAGCCGGACATCCTGTTCCTCGACGAGCCGACGATCGGGCTCGACGTAGTCGCCAAGGAGCGCATCCGCGTGTTCATCGAGCGGCTCAATCGCGAGCGGAACGTTACGGTGCTGCTCACTACCCACGATTTGACCGACATCGAACGGTTGTGTCCGCGGCTCATCATTATCGACAAAGGCCGGATGCTGTACGACGGCAGCCTCGCCACGATCAAGGAGCGGTTCGCCACCCGGCGGCAAATCCGCTTCGCCATGCCGGACGCGAACGAGGCCGCGCGCATTGCCGCGTTGTTCGCCGCACTCCCGGAAGTGGCGGCCGTCACCGACAACCACCAGGTTCGCCTCGCGTACGATCAACGCGCGACGGATACCGCCGATTTGCTGCGTCTGGCGCTGCAGTGGGGCAATCCGCGCGACCTGACGATGGAGGACGAAAACATCGAAGCGCTCATTCGCCGCATTTACGAAGACGACATCGACTTGCGCGGCGAAGCCGCCGCAATCGTGTGACGAAAGGAGTGAGCGGATGCAGTCGTTGTACAGCTTGCTCGGCATCGCCCGCATTGCGGTCAGGGAGCGGATGCAGTACCGGTTCGACTTTTTCATGACGCTGTTCGCCACACTGATGTTTTCCTCGCTTTATTACATGCTTTGGAAAGCCATTTACGCCCACTCCGCCGATGAGACTATGCCGTGGAACCAGTTGATTACTTACATCATGATCGGGCAGGCGGTCAATTTCGCGCGCTGGTCGCCGGCCGACCGGGCGCCGGTTTACGGCTTGTCGACGCGGCTGCGCAGCGGCGATCTTGCGCTTGACCTGATCCGGCCGATCGGCTTCGGATGGCGGCGGTTTCTCGAGGCGGCGGGATTTTTTGCCGTGGAGATGCTGTGGGTGAACATTCCTTGCCTGCTGCTGTTCGTGTTTGCGCTTGGCATCGATCCTCCGGCCGGCGGATCGGCGGCTTTCGGCTACATATTCGCGCTGCTCGTCGCTTTTCTCGTCGCCTACAGCATCAATTCGATCGTGATGATGCTGTCGTTCTGGACGACCAACGCGCAAGGGCTGCAAATCGCCAAAACGGCGGTTGTCGGGCTGCTTGCGGGCACGGTCATCCCGTTCGAATTTTTCCCGCACTGGCTGCAAACCGTCGCGACGCTTCTGCCCTTTCAAAGCCTTGCCTACATCCCGCTGTCCGTGTATACCGGGCGCGTGGCGGGGGCGGACATGCTGCGCCTGCTCGGCCAGCAGCTCGTCTGGGCGGCCGTTATGCTCGGCGTCAGCCGCTATTTGTGGTCGCTCGCCACAAGGCGAATCGTCATTTACGGAGGGTAACCGGCATGCAGCATCGCAGAGGGGTTCGTTATTATTTCGACTTGTACGGCGTTTATTTGCGGCTTTACTTCCGCACGCTTGTCGCCTACAGAGCCGATACGCTCGTCGCCTTTTTCGGCGGGCTGCTCACCCAGGTGAGCGCGCTGCTGTTCCTCAGCTCCATCTTCCGGCACATCCCCCGCCTGGCGGGATGGGATTATTACGAGCTGCTGTTCATCTTCAGCGTGTCGCTGACGGCCGGGGCGCTCAGCATCGTGTTTCTCAACGCGCCGTTCAGCATTCACGGCTACATTCGCCGCGGCACCCTGGATCTCATGCTGATTCGGCCGGCCGGCACGCTGTTTCAAATTGTGGCGATGTCGCAGGAAATCAACGGCATCGGCTCCGTTGCCACCGGGCTGGCGATGATGGGCTACGCGATGGCCCATTTGCCGCTGGAATGGTCGGCCGGCTCGGTCGTTTATTTGGCGCTGGCGCTGCTGAGCGGCATGATCGTCAAATTTGCCGTGCTGCTGTTTTTTACGGTGCTGGCTTTCTGGGTATTCGAAATGCGTTCCGTGCTGTACCCGGTCACGTGGCTGTTCGATTTTACCCAATACCCGCTCGGCGTGTTCCATCCGTTCATGCGCGGCCTGCTGACGTATGTGCTGCCTTTTTCGCTCGGCACCTACTATCCTGCCGTGTACTTGCTCCGCCCCGAGCTGCACGGGGCCGCGTTGTTCGCTCCGCTGGCCGGCCTGCTGGTCGCGGCGGTTGCTTACGGCTTCTGGCGCATCGGCTTGCGCCACTATGAAAGCGCCAGCGGGTGATGCGGCGGCGGTTTGGTAGACGAGAAGACGAGATAGGCCATGTTTTATGGGCTATTTCCCCAATATAGGGCGGCGGCAAGAAAATAGCCAGCGATTTCGCTGGCTATTTGGCCGAAAAGGCCGATCGGGGGACGTTTTGGTGGGAATAGCCAGTGTTTTCACTGGCTATTTGCCGCGAACCGGGTAAAAAAGAGGGAATAGGCCTTTTTTCATGGCTTATTTTTAGACTACCGAAGCAACTGACGAACATGCCGCTCCCCTTCGTTCCTCCTCCTTACCGTTTGCGCACCTCCCTTCACAAATTTATAAAAACAATCATAAAATGATTGAAAAAATCATTTTAATGCCATATACTTGCCTTACACAACCGGAAAGGGGTTACTTTCATGAGCAAAACGTTCGGATCATTGACGCATCCGGAAATTACCGCGCAGCCGGCCGCGCTTGCCAAGGCGCTGGAGCAGCTTGAGGCGCAACGCGGCTGGGTGGACAAGTACATCGGCAATTCCGCTTTCGACGAAGTGATTTTCATCGGCTCGGGCTCCTCTTACTACCAGGCGCTGACGATGGCGGCGACGTTCCGCAAGTGGCTGGGCAGAAGCGCTTCGGCGCAGCCGTCGTCGGAAATTTTCCTGTTCCGCGACCAGACAGTGGCGCGCGGACGCAACGTGCTGCTCGTCGGCGTGTCGCGTTCGGGCGAATCGACGGAAGTGATTCTCGCGCTGGAATCGGTCAAGGATGTGCCGGGCTGGACGACATGCGGCATCACCTGCCACGAAGACAGCAAGATGGCGCAAATCGCCGAATGCCTGCTGTCGCCGCTCGGCAAGGAGCTCAGCACCGTCATGACCAAGTCGCTCAGCAGCATGACGTTCCTCATGCAGGCGGCCATCGCCAAGGCGTCGGGCGACGCCAAGCTGCAGGCTGAACTGCAGGAAGTCGTCCGTATGGACGAAGCGGTCGTCGCGCAGGCGGATGCCGCGGCGCAGCAGCTCGTGAACGGAAACGCCGAGTTCGCCAACTACATCTATCTCGGCATGGGCGCTTACTACGGGCTCAGCCTGGAAGCAAGCCTGAAAATCAAGGAAATGTCGTACGTATGGACGGAAGCCTACGGCACGCTCGAGTTCCGCCACGGCCCGAAATCGATCATTCAGCCGGGTTCGCTCGTATGTGTGATCGTGTCGGAGACGGCGCGCAAGTACGAACTGAAAGTCGCGGAAGAAATGCAGGCCTACGGCGCGCATGTGCTGCTGCTGACGGCCGAGAAGGGCGCGGACACCGCTTTTGCCGATACGGTCGTTGAGCTTGGCGGCAAAGAGCTGTCCGACGAAGCGCGCAGCGTGCTGTATTTGCCGTTGCTGCAATATGTAGGCTACTACACGGCGCTGAAGCGGAACGTCGATCCGGACGCGCCGCGCAACCTTACCCAAGTGGTCAAACTTTAAACGAAGCGCGAAAACGAAAGGAGCAACATCCCTTATGGCACTTGTCTCATCCACACCGCTGCTTAGGGCGGCGCGCGCGAACGGCTATTGCATCGGCGCGTTCAACGTGCACACGCTCGAAATGCTGCAGGCCGTCGTCGAAGCGGCCGAAGAGCTGCAGTCGCCGCTCATCATCCAATCGACCGTCGGCACGGTCAAACATCTTGGCGCCGACTACATCGCCGCAGCCGCCACCGTCGCCTCGAACCGTTCGAGCGTGCCGATTGCGCTGCATCTCGATCATTGTTCCGATTTTGATCTTATCGTACAATGTATTCGCGCAGGCTATTCGTCCGTCATGATCGACGCGTCGCACCACTCGTTCGCCGAAAACGTCCGCCAAACGGCCAAAGTGGTCGAAGTGGCGCGCGCCGCCGGCGTCAACGTCGAAGCGGAGCTCGGCAAAGTGGGCGGCGTCGAGGACGAAATCGTCGTCGCCGAGAACGAAGCGCTGATGGCTGATCCGGGCGAATGCGCGGAATTCGTCCGGCTGACCGGCGTCGCGACGCTCGCTCCGGCGATCGGCACGGCGCACGGCATCTACAAGGGCGAGCCGAAAATCGACTTCGATCGCATCCGCGCAATCGCGGCTAAGGTTGACGTGCCGCTCGTGCTGCACGGCGGCTCCGGCATTCCGGAGGAGCAGGTGAAGCGCTGCGTGTCGCTCGGCATGGCGAAGATGAACGTGGCGACCGAGCTGCGCATCGTGTTCTCCGATGCGATCAAGGAAGTGTTTGCGGCCAACCCGGAGGAGAACGACCCGCGCAAATACATGGTCCCGGCCAAAAAACAACTGAAGCTCGCCGCCATGGAAAAGATGCGGATGTGCGGCAGCACCGGCCGCGCCGACGATTATCGCACATGGCTTAAATAAACATGGACAGGCACGTCCGCCTGCCCGAACTTGTCGGGAGTGAACGTATGGGAACGCAAGCGCTGTCCAAAGGGCAACAAAGACGGGAACAGATGCTGAGCCTGATCAAGCGGCAAAGTCGCGTCACATTGCAGGAGATCGTCGACTACTGCGGCTGTTCGGAAGCGACGGCGCGGCGCGACCTCGGGCTGCTCGAGGAGAGCGGCGACATCATCCGCACGATCGGCGGCGCCCAGATCGGCACACTCCCGTACGAAGGCAACGGCTACGGCAAAGAAAGCTCGTTCGACGAGAAGAAGCAGCTGCTCTGGAACGAGAAGCTGGCGATCGCCGAACGCGCCGCCGCGCTGATCGAGGAAGGCGACGTGATCGGCCTGACCGGCGGCACGACGACGTATTTGATCGCCAAGGCGATCAAGCATCGCGAAAGCATCACCGTCGTGACCAATGCGGTGAACATCGCCATGGAGCTTGCCGATTCGGACGGCGTGCAGGTCGTGCTGACCGGCGGCGTCATGCGCAGCAAGAGCTTCGAGCTGTGCGGCCCGCTCGCGCGCAAGACGGTCGAGGACATCCACATCGGCAAAATGTTTCTCGGCAGCGACGGCATTTCCGCCCGGCAGGGGGTCACCACGTATTCGGAGCTGGAAGCGGAAATCAGCCAGATGCTGGTCGAGCGCGCCGCCATGACAATCGCCGTTTTCGACCATTCGAAGGCGGGCAAAGCATCGCTGTTTACGGTCGTGCCGCTCGCTTCGCTGCAAGCTTGCGTCACCGACGGGCCGCTCGATGTTGAGCTGGAGCGCAGGCTGGCCGAGCTTGGCGTTGTTGTGCATCAGGCTTGAGTGCCCTTGGGGCGCGGCAACCTTCATAAAATCGTGAAGAAACGGGTCCCGCCTGCGCCTCGAGCAAGCGGCGAGACCGTTTTTTTGCAGATGCGGGGAAATTTTTCATAGGGACGGAGGAGAGTATCGTGGGCAAACGGGTGTATATTTTGGGCGAGCTCAATATCGACCTGATCGCGACCGGCCGCGACGTGATGCCGGAATGGAACCGCGAGAAGCTGCTCGATTCGTTCGACATGGCGCTCGGCTCGTCCTCGGCGATTACGGCGAGCGTGCTGGCCGGGCTGGGCGCCGACGTGGCGATGGTGAGCGTCGTCGGCGACGATGCGTTCGGCCGCTACTGCCTGGAGCGGCTGGCGGCGAACGGCGTCGACACGGCGCATGTGCGCGTCGACCCGCAGCAGCAAACCGGCGTCACGCTGTCGCTGTCGACGGCCAAAGACCGCGCGTTGCTGACGCACATGGGCGCGATTTCGGAGCTGCGCCCCGCGGACGTTCCGGACGCGATGTGGACGGAAGCGGCGCATGTGCATTTTGGCTCGTATTATTTGCAGGACGGCATGCGCGGCAGCTGGCGCGACTTGTTCGCCGCGGCGCGCGAGCGAGGCATCACCACATCGTTCGACACGGGCTGGGACATTCGCGAAGGCTGGGACGCGGAGCGTATTCGCGCGCTGCTTGCCGTCACCGACTGGTTCGTGCCCAGCGAGGACGAGCTGCTGGCGATTTGCGCCGCGGAAACGCTGGAGCAGGCGCTGGCGACGCTGCCGGCGGCGCGCGGCATGGTCGCGGTCAAGCGCGGCTCGCGCGGCGCGGCGCTTGTGGCGCCGGACGGCACGCGGCTCGACGCGGCGCCCTTGCGCGCGAACCCGGTCGACACGACCGGCGCGGGCGACTCGTTTAACGCCGGCTTGATCTATGGCCGGCTTGCGGGCATGGCGGACGCCGAGCTGCTGCGTTTCGCCGGCGCCTGCGGCGCGATGGCGACCGAACGCATCGGCGGCGCGCAAGCGGTGCCGTCGCTGGCCGACGTGCGGCGGTTTATTGCGGAGCGCAGCACGTAAGCATCGGCGCTCCATACGCGGCGGCCAACAGGTATCGCAACTGGGGGCCGGCCGCTTTCTTGGCGTGCGATTCGACCGCGTTACACGCGGGTAGCCGCTCCGCCTTCCGAGCGATATTCGCTCGGCGTACGTCCGTGCGATTCGCGAAACACGCGCGAAAACGTGCGAAACGACTCAAAGCCGACCTCGAGCGCGATGTCGGCTATTGTCATATTTGTCGAGAGGAGCAGAATCGCCGCGTTCTTCATTCGCAGCCCGTGAACGTATTCCAGGAAGCTGACTCCGTAGTGCCGCTTGAAGGAACGCGTAATATGCGGGATGCTGACGCAGAACTGCCCGGCCAGCTGTTGCAGGGTGAGCGGCTTCTGATAATGGATGTGAATGTAGCTCATAATGGTCCGGAATCGCGAGCGGGCCATTGATTCGTCGCCGACGACCGGCGATCCGGGCCGCTCTTTGACGGCCATCCGCAAGAACAGCAACAGCGCTTCGGTCAGCTTGGCCCGAATGAAGCTGTTGTGGCCGACGATTCCGGGATTGCGGCACTCCTCGTATAGCTCCGTCATAATGCCGTGCATTCGTTCGGCATGCGGCGATTTCAATGTGCAGCAGGACGGCAGCGCCGTGCCGACGGTCAGCAGCGGGTCGGACAGCTCGGCGTTTCCCGGCAGATCGCCCAGCATATGAATGTCAAACATGCAGCCGAGCTTGCGGATGCCCGCCTCGTCCTCGTTGTCCGCATCGTGAAGATGCTGCGGCAATACGAAGGAAACGGTTCCCGGCTGCAGGCGATGCTTCGCGCCGTTGACGGATTGGGTGCCGCGTCCTTCGACTACATAGGTGAATTCGGCAAAATCGTGGTAATGGAGCGGGATTGTTCGCGCGGTATATGAGAAGATATAAAAGGGCAGCCGGTCACTGCTTACCTTGAACTGTGCGATGACATCCTGGTATTCCGGAAATATCGACATTTCGCCTTCCGCTCCCGGTATCGATTTGGCTTGCCGCGTTACCGATCTGGCATGCGCGCCGCCGGAATCTATTTTATCATACAAGTAGCAACCAGACGGAGGGATAGAAGGATATGCAGCAGGAAAAATTGGCCATTCACGGCGGCGCGCCGGTCAAAACAACGCCGTACGGCAGCGGCAAGCGATTCGGGCTCGAGGAAGCGAAGGAGCTGTTGGAGGCGCTGGATCAGAACACGCTGTTCTATCATCAGGGAAAAAAAGTAAAGCAATTTTTACGCGATTTCGGCGAGCTGTACGGCGTGAAATACAGTGTTGCGGCATCGTCGGGGACGGCGGCGATCCATGTCGCGCTCGGCGCTGCGGGCGTTACGGTCGGCGACGAAGTCGTGACCGGACCGATTACGGATCAAGGGACGCTGATCGGCATCTTGTATCAGAATGCGGTGCCGGTATTCGCCGATCTCGATCCGAATACGTACGGCCTCGATCCTTCCTCGATCGAATCGCGCATTACCTCCCGGACCAAAGCGATCGTCGTTGTCCATCTGGCCGGCAATCCGTGCGATATGGACCCGATCATGGACATTGCAAGGCGGCACGGGCTCAAGGTGATCGAGGATTGCGCGCAAAGCTACATGACCCGCTACAAAGGCAGGCTGGTCGGAACGATCGGCGATTACGGCTGCTTCAGCACGAACGACTTCAAGCACATGTCGACGGGCGACGGCGGCATGGTGCTGGTCAATTCCGGGGACGAGGCGGATTATCAGCGCACGCACGCGTTCGCGGACAAAAATTACATGCGGTTCGAATCGACGGTGGTACGCGATCTTTCCTACCTGGCCCCGAATTATCGCATGACCGAGCTGCAAGGAGCGGTAGGCATCGCGCAGCTGAAGAAGCTGCCGCTGGTATGCGAGCGTCGCCACAGCTACGGCGATCGGCTGACGGCGGGCATCGCCGATTTGCCCGGCATCGCTCCGCACCGCGTTGCCGACGGCAATTACGGCACGTACTGGTTTTATATGCTGCGCGTCGACGAGGCGGCGCTCGGCTGTACGCGCGATCAGTTTTCGGAAGCGCTCAAGGGGGAAGGCGTCTCCAACGGCGCCGGCTACATCAAGCAAGCGGTTTACATGCAGCCGCTGTTTCAACGAAAAACCGCTTATCCCGGCAGCCATTTTCCTTTCGAGCTTTACGACGTCGATTACAAGGAAGGCTTGTGTCCGGAGGCGGAGGCGATATTGCGGACTGCCATTGTGATTCCGGTGAATGAATTTTATACGGATACGGATCTGGCGGATACCATAACCGGCATTCGCAAGGTTGCGCTGCATTTCGGCAACAAGGAAGGAAGAGAAGCATGATTATCGATGCGCACAATCACCCGGACTGGTACGGACACCATGCGGCCAAATTTCTCGCCAATATGGACGAACTCGGCATCGATCGCACCTGGCTGCTCAGCTGGGAGGCGCCGGCCGACGAATACGATCCGGCTTATATCAAGGTGCTGCCCGACCCGGCGGGCGAAGGGCCGATTTCTTTCGCCAGATGCGCCGCATACGTCGAGCGGTACCCCGACAGGTTCGTGCTCGGATACGCCCCCGATCCGCGGCGGCCGGACGCGATCGATCGGCTCAGGATGGCAATCGACCTGTACGGCGTGCGGATTTACGGCGAGCTGAAGCTCAGGATGATGTACGATAACCCGGACGCGCTGCGAATGTTCCGCTTCTGCGGCGAAGCCGGCTTGCCGGTCGTCGTTCATATCGATTACGAATTCGCCACGGGTCGCGCTTATCCGCGGCCGAACTGGTGGTACGGCGGCGGCATCGAGGCGTTCGAGCGGGCGGTGCAGGCATGCCCGGAGACGATCTTTCTCGGACATGCGCCCGGCTTCTGGGCCCATATATCCGCCGACGATCAGTTCGACAAGACGCCGTATCCGACCGGTCCCGTCGTGCCTGGCGGCCGTATCGAACGGATGTTGCGCCAATATCCGAATTTGTACTGCGACATTTCCGCCGGATCGGGTGTCAACGCGCTGAGCCGGGATGCCGATTACACCCGCAGCTTCCTGATCGAATTCCAGGACCGCGTCTTGTACGGCAGAGACTACTTCGACAACCGGCACCAGGAATGTCTCGAATCGCTCGGTTTGCCGGAAGAGGCGCTTGCCAAAATTTACAGCGGAAACGCGCTCAAGCTCGTGCCGTTGGACGTGTAGAGGCAAGATTCGAATCGTCGCGGCCGGTTTTGCGGCCCCGAACAATCGATCAAACAAGGAGTGCCAGAGCATGCACCGTACGGTTGACAGTTGGGAGCGGTTTCGGTCGGAGTGGGACGGGGTCATCAATTTTCTGATGAAGGGCGAGACGGTTCCTTTCCACTACCGGATGCCTCCGATCGAGCGGATCGTCGAGGAGCTGCGTCACCATCCGGATTCGAGGATAACGCCCGGCACGAAAGGCAACAAGCTGGATCTGACCGATATTTCCGAATCGTTCCGCAAGATGCCGATCGAGGAGGCCGTTGACTCGGCTTTTGCGCTCGCCCATTTCAAATTGCCGGCGTTTTACGGCAGCGGAAAGCTGCTGGACGGTTTCGAGGAGCAAGTGCTCCAGCCGTGGCAGCGCGCGCTGCGCGAGGCCGGGTTCACCTGGGAGCGGTGCTATCCGATTCTGTTCATCAGCGGACCGGGAAGAACTACCAATTATCATCTCGATTATTCGCATGTGCTGGCCTGGCAGGTCCATGGCACCAAAACGTTCGTCGGGCTGAAGGACCCGGACCGCTGGGCCCCGCTCGCCGTCCGTCTGCACTGCAAGGGAACGGAGCGGCCGGCGGATATCGGGCCGGAGGACGAGTTGGCCTATGTCATGACTCCCGGTACCGTGCTGTGGAACACGTTCCTGACGCCGCACTGGGTGGAGGCGTCCGATCGGGCGGCTTGCAGTGTCAACATTTCGCACGGAGGATTGCGTTACAAAGGCCGGCTGTGCCTTCACGAGCAGGAAGTGGTCGATTGGCAGCTCGCCAATCCGGACAAGCAGCGAATATTGTTCTGAGTCCGACGAAATGAAGCCGTATTCGGCGATTTCCTCAAGCCCGCGAGCTTTCGCGGGCTTGTTTGCCGTCTTTTTTGGCCGCTAATGAACGTTTTACAAGCACTTGAGGAAATTTTTATCGTCGCACCGCAGGATTCGACAGCGCCGGTCGCGAAAACTTATTCCCGGGAAACTGGCGAAGCGGCCAAATGGGCGCAGCGCATTTCGGGGGGCAGCGGGGATGAGGGAAAACGTAAAGAGAGGACCGATCAACGACACCGGCTTGAAGCGGGTGATGGCGTTTGCCAGCGTCCTGATCGTGATTTCGATTTTGCTGACGGGCACTTACGTGTACCGTCTGACCGAACATGAAGCGGTCAAGAAGCTCAAGACGCGCGATCTGGTTACGCTGGCGGAATCGATATCGAGCAAGGTGGACGCGCGGATCGACAAGGAAATCGAAACCTCGCTCGCGCTTGCTCACGATCCTACGCTGCTGAAATGGCTGGACGGCGGGGAAACCGACGCGGCGCTGGGCGCGCTGGTGCACGCGAGGACCGATTATTTGCACCGCGAGCTCGGCTATAGCTCGACGTTTATCGTTGGCACGAAGACGCGGCATTTCTGGAACGAAACGGGAACGATCATCGACACGATGACGGAGAACGACCCGGATGACAGCTGGTTTTTCGACGCCCTCCGGCTGAAGAAGGCGGCTGCGGTCAATTTCGACTACAACAACGAGCTTGGCGATACGTTCGCTTTTGTCAACGCGCTGGCGGGTTCGGTCGATGCGCCGCTTGGCGTGGTCGGGGTGGGCATCAATCTGCACGAGTTGTCGGACGAGTTTGCTTCCTACAAGGACGGGCAAGGCATCAACCTGTGGCTGATCGACGGCAGCGGCAAAATCTATTTGTCCGACGCCTACGAACATAACGGCAGCAACATCGGCGACGTCATGACCGCCCAAGCGCAGCAACAAGTGCTGCAGCAGTACGATGCGCAAGTCCGCGGCTTCGATTACGTGGCGCAGGAAGGCGTGCGCATGGATCTGATCAGCTACCCGCTGCGCTCGACCGATCTGCATTTGCTGGTTGAAGTGGAGCGCCGGCGGACGGTCGCCTTCCTGGAGACGATCCGCTGGAATACGTTCCTTGCGGTGGCCATTTCGATAGTGGCGATGACGTTTTTCTTCTTTTATGTATCGCGCAAGCTGGCCAATCCGTACAAACGCGCCATCGCGCTCAATCAACAGCTGGAGACGCAAGTGGAAGAACGAACGCAGGAGCTGTCCGCGCGTAACCGGGAGCTGATGGACAGCCTGAGCTATGCCAAGCTGCTGCAGGAATCCGTGCTGCCGAAGGAGCAGCAGCTGCAGTCCGCGTTGCGGGAGCACTTTGTCATCTGGCGGCCGCGGGATGTGGTGGGGGGCGACTTTTACTGGTCGAAGCAGGTCGGCGGCCGGACGTTGCTCGCTGTCGGAGACTGCACGGGGCACGGCGTGCCGGGCGCCTTCATGACGCTGCTGGCCATCTCCACGCTCAATCGGATCGTGGAAAGCGGGGAAGCCGTCGAACCGGCGGATATCCTGGGGCGGCTCAACCGGTTGATGAAGGAAACGCTTCGCCAGGACGGCCAGCCGGGCGTCACCGACGACGGCCTCGACATCGGCATCTGCTGCATCGAAGAGGGGCAAGTGCTGTTCGCCGGGGCGAGGTGCTCGCTGCATCGGGCGGACGAAGCCGGTTTGGCCAGCTGGCCGGGGGACCGCCGCAGCGTCGGCTACCGCAAAACGCCGCGCGATTACGCCTACACGACGCACCGGATGCCGGTCGGCTCCGCCCGCTATTACATGGCGACCGACGGCTTCTACGACCAGAACGGCGGCGAGCGCGACTATTCGTTCGGCAAGAAACGGTTCGCCGACCTGATCGTCCGCTACGGCGGCTTGCCGCTGGAGGAGCAGAAGCTCCTGTTCCTGCGCGAGCTGGAAGCGTACATGGGCAACGAACGCCAGCGCGACGACATCACGGTGATGTCGTTTCAGGTGGCTTGATTGTTTGAGATTAGCCAAAAGATCGCCTATCTACTTAGCTATAATCCAGGCCAGTAAAGGGCGATCTTTTTAATTTTGTAGTGATAACAACTCAAAAAAACATTATTAAACAAAAAATATATAATTTAACTGGATATTGATATGCAATTTTGATAGGGAGCGTTATAATGAAGTCCATTATACTTCGATAGTGAGGTGGCAAATGGCCGTTGGTTTTTTTAAAAAAATCGATTTGAGTATTCAATCCGGATAAGAGAAATAAAGGAGCCTGGTTTGCATGGCAATATATTTTAAAATTGGCTTTGCCATCTATACGATAGGCCCTGTCAGCTTGTTAAATTCATTGTTTTCCGCGATTGGCTATCGCTTGGAGCCCGATGGGTGGGGAACGTGGTACCCCATCATGATGAATCAAGGCTATCAAGGGAAAATAGAGCATGCCTTAATTCCGGATTTGATAAAGGAAGTAAAATCGATACCAGGGACTTTCATAGCAGCGAGTCGAAAAATAGCCCATGAAAAATGGCTTATTTACTGAATTTGACCCATTGCATCGAAAATAGCCAGCGAAATTACTGGTTATTTGTCCGTGTTACCCCCAAATCGGGCTTTTCTACGAGAATAGCCAGTGAAATGACTTGCTATTTCGTCGGAAGAGGTCGGTTTTGAGCAAATAGCCCATAAAAAGTGGCCTATTTTGCCGTCACCCCCGCCTCTCCTCCCGAAACTCGCGCGGCGATACCCCGGCCAGTTGGCTGAACAGCTTGGAGAAATAATGCACCGACGCAAAGCCATGCTTTTCGGCGATTTCCGTTACGCTGAGCGTGGTCGAGCGCAGATCCTCCTTCGCCCGGTTGATGCGGAACCGGTTGATATACTGCACCGGCGACAAGCCGGTAGCCGTCCGGAACAGCGCGAAGAAATACCCGCGGCTGATCCGCAGCTCGCGGTAGTACGCTTCCAGCGGCAGCTGGAAGCCGCTCAGCAAATCGCGGTCGAGCCGCTCCAGCAGCTTGGCCAGCCGCGGGTCGGGCACATGCTCCTCCTTCAGCGCAAACGCAAGGAAGTAAGCGATAAACTGCTGAAACTGGCTTTGCGTCTTCAAGCTGCGGGAATACGTCCGTTCGTTCGTAAACCGGTTATCCGTATAGAACGTTTCGAACAGATCGACCCAAAGGTGCGGCTTGTCCACTTTCATCAGCTCGGGAATCGGGTAAGGAAACGCAGGGCCGACCAGCTCCGGCTTCAGCTGCGCTTTGTCGTAGCAAATGATGCTGGGGTTGGGAAATGCATGCTTGCGATCGATGGGCGCCCAGTCAAAATAGCAGCAAACGTGCACCATCGGATCGTTGCTGTCGGCATACCAGTCGTGCGGCTGACCGGCGGGGATATAAACTAGCGAGCCAGGGCCCGTCTCGTAGGTGCGCCCGCACGTGTGGACGACTCCTTTGCCCTCGCTGATCAAATAAAGCGACGAGCCGTAGCACATTCGATTCGCATTGCGCTGCCCTTTGGAGAACGGGTAGCGGGTAGCGAAATAGACGTACGGATGCAAGCCGGCAAAATCCACGGCAAAAACCTCCCGTTCACGCTAGCGTCAACACCGACGCGATTCGCAATTGATAGGACGATTGTATAAAAGAACGACACCTCTGTAAATACACCTCCCTTTCCCGCTGATACAATAAAACCAGCAAAGTTACGCTCTCGAAAGGGGATTCATTCATGCTGGACAGCCAATTTCTGTTGACGGATGAACAAATGCTGCAATTTGTGACCAAAGGGTATCTCGTGCTGCGCAACGAGCTGCCGGAGCCGTTTCACCGGCGGGTGATGGACCGCATTTACCACGTGCTGCACGAGGAGGGCAACCCGGGAAACAACATTTTGCCGCGGGTGCCGGACATTCAGCAGTTTTTCGATACGCCGGTCGTCCGGGGGGCGCTCGCCAGCGTGCTGGGGCCGGACTATTACATGCATCCGCACCGGCATTGCCACTACAACCGGCCGGGCAACCAGGCGCCGGGCGGCGGGCAGTGGCACAAGGACGGCTACTGGTCGTCGATGCGGAGCCACCGGCCGTGGTGGGCGATGATTTTTTATTACACGCAGGATATTACGGAGGAACTGGGACCAACTGCGGTAATGCCGGGCACCCAATATTATGAAAAATTTATCGGCGATCGCGGCGAAACGCTGCTGCCGACCGGCAAAGCGGGCACGATGGTGCTGGTGCATTTCGACTTGTGGCACAAGGCGTCGCTTAATGTGTCGAGCCTGGACCGCTACATGCTGAAGTTTCAGTTCGTTCGGCTGCGGGCGCCGGAAGCGCCGAGCTGGAACTATCGCGGCAGCGAGTTGGTCGTACCGGACGGAACGCCGGCGCTGCACTTGAATTTGTGGCGCGACGTGTGGGATTGGCTGCGCGGCGAACGGCCTGCGCCCGAGGATCGTAGCGCTTTGCGCGATCCGGAGACGCTGCTGGCCGAGCTTTCCGCAGAGGACGCGGAAACGCGAGGCAGGGCGGCCGACGAGCTTGGGTTGATCGGGGAGGCGGCGGGGAGCGCGGCTGCGGAGCTGGCGAAGCGGGTAGGCGACGAAACGGAAACGACAGCGCTGAACGCCGCTTACGCGCTTGGTTCCATGGGTAGCGAAGGTGCCGCGCAATTGCTGCGGCTGATGGCGGAAGGCACTCATCTGATCGCCGAACGTTCGGCATATGGCCTGCAGCGTGCGGGGGCAGCCGCGGTGCCGGGGCTGATCGGGCTGCTGCGGCATGACGACGAGAAGCGGCGGGCTCTGGCGGCTTTTGTGCTTGGCATGGCCGGGCCGGCGGCCGGAGCGGAAGCGGTCGCCGCCCTGATCGCCGCGTCGCGCGGGGACGGCAGCGAGTGGGTGCGCCGCAATGCGGTCGAAGCGCTCGGCATGATCGGCAACGGCAGCGGACTGGTCGTACCGGAGTTGGCCGCGACGCTGACGGAAGCGGTGGCGAACGAAACGGAGGCGCCGCCGCCATCCGGCGACATGTACATCAACAAGCAAAACTACATCGTCAACAAAATCGGCTACACGGCGGCGCTGTCGCTGCTCCGTACGGGGCGCGACGGGGAGACGGCGACGGTGATCGCCGCGCTCGAGCAGGCGCTGCTCAGCAAGGACCGCTACGTCCGCGCTTATGCCGCGGAGGCGCTCACGCATTTGCGCACGCCGGAGGCGGTCGACGTGCTGATCCGCCATTACCGCGCCGCCCGCTGGTGCCCGGATACGCACAAGGCGAGCGCGTTCTAGCGCCGGCCGGACTCCTGGCGTACGGCCGACTGTCCCGGCCGTGCACCGGCTTGGGCGGCGGCCTCGCCTTGCGTCCGAAACTCGCTCGGCGACCGCCCGAACGTGTCCCGGAAGACGCGCGAGAAGGAGCGAAACGAGTCGAAGCCGACCTCGACGGCGATGTCGGTGATCGCCATGTTCGTCGAGATCAGCAGGCTGGCCGCGTGCTTCATCCGCAGCTCGTGGACGTAGCCGAGATAGCTTGTGCCTTTGTGCTGCCGGAAGCCGCGGGAAATGAACGGCACGCTGACGCGGAATTGCCGGGCGAGCTGCTGCAGGCTGATCGTTTGTTGATAGTGGACGTGAATGTAGCTGAGGATCGTCCAGAACGTCGGATCGTCCGACTTGCCGCCGCCGCTGAAGGAACGGGAAGCGGCTTCGTTCGTTGCCGCCGCCTGCCGGAGGAACAGCAGCAGCGCTTCGGTCAGCTTGGCGCGGATCATGCTTCGTTGGCCGACGGCGCCGGACGCTTTGCTTTCGGCCAGCAGTTCCGCGCAAATGCCGCGCATCCGCTCCGCATGCATTGTTCCCAACTGGACGCAGCAAGGCAGCTCCGTGCCTACGGCGAACAGCAGCGTCGACAGCTCGCGGTCGCGCGACAAGTCGCCGAGCAGATGGAGGTCAAACAGGCCGCCGTATTTATGCAGCGGCTTCCCGTCGTCGCATTGCGATTCGTGCAAATGCTGCGGCAGCAGGAACGTCATCGTGCCCGGCTCCAGCCGGTACGTTCTGCCGCTTGCCGTCAGCGTTCCGCCGCCGTCCAGGATGAACGAAAATTCGGCGAAATCGTGATAGTGCAGCCCGGAGGATTTCAGCATGTAGGCGAACATATAAAACGGCAATTCGCCGTTCTTCATCTCGAATTCGGTCACAACGTCCTGGTATTCCGGAAATACAGGCACACGAATCCCTCCGGCGCATGGTGGTAGGTTACAATTTGGCCGTCTGCGGATCGAATCTGGCTGTCATGCGGCGCCCCCTTATTTTATCATAAGAAGAAACGAGGTGGAGGGGAAAGAAGATGGAGCAGGACGTTCTGGCGATTCACGGCGGCAAGCCGGCAAAAACGGCACCATACGGCACGGGCAAACGGTTTGGCGAAGAGGAAGTGCGGGAACTGGTCGAAGCGCTGGAGCAAAATACGCTGTTTTACCATTTTGGCGGCAAGGTGAAACGGTTTTTGGCCGATTTTAATGCGCTGTACGGCATCCCTTACAGCGTCGCGACTTCGTCGGGCACGGCGGCGATTCATGTCGCGCTCGGCGCGGCCGGCGTAACGGTCGGCGACGAAGTCATTACGAGCCCGATCACCGATCAGGGGACGCTGGTCGGCATCCTGTACCAGAACGCGATTCCCGTGTTCGCCGATCTGCAGCCGCATACGTACAACATGGACCCGGCTTCGGTCGAAGCGCGCATCACGCCGCGCACGAAAGCGATCGTGGTCGTGCATTTGGCGGGAGCGCCCTGCGACATGGACGCGATCATGGCTATCGCCCGGCGGCACGGGCTGAAGGTGATCGAGGATTGCGCGCAAAGCTATCTTACGCGCTACAAGGGGCGGCTGGTCGGCACGATCGGCGACTACGGCTGCTTCAGCACGAACGACTTCAAGCATATGTCGACCGGCGACGGCGGCATCGTTGCCGTCAACTCCGGCGACGAGGAAGATTACCGCACGACGCACGCGTTCGCCGACAAAAACTACCGCCGCCTGGATCCCGAAGCAATGCGCAATGTGGCCTATTTGGCGCCGAATTACCGCATGACCGAGCTGCAAGGGGCGGTCGGCATCGCGCAGCTGAAGAAGCTGCCGTGGATTTGCGAGCAGCGCAACCGGTACGGCGACAGGCTGACGGCAGGCATTCGCGATTTGCCGGGCATCCAGCCGCCGGCGCTCGTGGACGGGGGCTGGAGCACGTATTGGTTTTACATGCTGCGCGTGGACGAGGCGAAGCTCGGCTGCACGCGCGAGCAGTTTTGCGCCGCGCTTGCGGCGGAAGGCGTATCTTGCGGCGCGGGGTACATTCCGCATACCGTGTATATGACGCCGATTTTCCAGCAGCGGTGCGCGTATCCGGGCAGCCACTTCCCGTTCGACATCACCGGGGCCGAATACCCGGCGGGCTTGTGCGCGGAAGCGGAGACGATTCTGCAGACGGCGGTCCGGCTGCCGGTGAGCGAGTTTTACACCGAGCAGGACTTGGCCGAAACGATTGCTGGCATCCGCAAAGTTGTCGGCCACTATTCGCGAGTGGCGCAAGCGTAGCTGGTCATTCAAATAGCCAATGAAACATGGCTTATTTGCTCCATTTCGACCGCTTCATCCGAAATAGCCAGCGAAAACACGGGTTATTTCATCCGAACGGGCTCAAAATCGAATATTTCCGCCGAATAGCCAGTGAAAACGCTGGCTATTTTGTTGTTGCCGGCTTCATTTGACGAAATAGCCAGCAAAACATGGCTTATTTTAACAAGTACGCGGCAGTCATTTGAAGTATAATGGGATGCAGCGAGGCCATCCCGTCTGGCCGCAAGCTTGATAAACTCGGCAAGGGGAGGTTGGTTGCGGTTGCGCATATCGAAATGGCTGCTGCGAGGCACATGGCTCCTCGCCGGATTGATTGCCTATGCGTCTGTCAGCGTTTGGATCGCACGGGATGTGCGGCAAATCGTCGCGATCGGCATGACGAATGGAGCCGATTATTCCCCGTACATGACGGAACAAGCCTATCGGAAGTTGAACCCGGCTGGGAGGGGGCTCGCCCAATATGACGAGCGTTACACCCCCTATCACCGTAAGTATGGAAAAGCTTTCCCGCTTCACTTGATTGCGGTAGCCATCGCTACAACCCGCCATCGGTTTGAAAACGGCAGTACGGGCTTCAACGAAACGATCAAGCTGAGGCTCCAATTGAATCTGGCGAAAGGGAGATGGACGGCGACCGACATCGCCATCCGACCATGAGGCCGGATCAACAAGATCGGATGATGTACGCGCGTACTTTCGCAGATCGCCTCCCGTCTGGTACAATAGGGGCATGATGAGAGGAGTGTAACGATGACGGTATCCACGGTAAAATGGGGCATTATGGGGCCCGGGAGAATATCCGGCGATTTTGCGAACGAACTGGTGCACGCGCCGGGGGCGGAGCTGGTCGCGGTAGCCGGCAGGTCAAAGGAAAAAGCGGACGAGTTTGCCGCCAAATACAACGTACCGCGCGCATACGGCAGCTGCGAGGAGCTGGCGAACGATCCGGACGTGCAAATCGTTTATATCGGCACGCTGCACACGGTCCACTGCGAAAACGCGCTGACGCTGCTGAACGCAGGCAAAGCGGTGCTCTGCGAAAAACCGCTGACGATGAACGCGGCGGAATCGGCGCAAATGATCGAGCTGGCGCGCCGCAAAGGGCTGTTCCTGATGGAAGGCATGTGGACCCGCCACCTGCCGGTCCTCGTCAAGGTGCGCGAGTGGCTGCGCGAAGGGCGCATCGGCGAAACGAAGCTGCTCAAGGCGGAATTCGGCTTCGACGCCGGCTGGAACCCAAGCGGACGGCTGCTCGATCCGGCCAAAGGCGGCGGCGCGCTGCTCGATGCCGGCATATACCCGGTATCGCTCGCTTCGATGGTATTCGGCGGCGAACAGCCGAAGCGGATCGAAAGCTCGGCGGTCATCGGCGAAACCGGCGTCGACGAGCAATTCTCCCTGCTGTTCGAATACGCCGGCGGCGGCATCGCCTCGCTGCAAGGCGCGGTGCGGCTCGGGATGAACAACGATGCCTGGATCTACGGCACGCAAGGGAAAATCTACATCAAGGAGTTTCTCTGGTCCCGGGAAGCGACGCTGTACGCGAAGGATGCGGAGCCGGAAACGTTCGTCGACAAGCGCGAAACGCGGGGCTTCGTTTTCCAGCAGATCGAAGCGATGAACGCGCTGCGCGAAGGGCGCAAGGAAAGCCCGGCGATTCCGCTGGACGAATCGCAGGCGATCATGCAGACGCTCGATGCGATCCGCAAGCAGTGGAACTTGACGTACGAGAACGATCGCAAGTAGCATAACGATCGGCAGGGCAATGCGGCAAACCGGATGACGGGCGCCGCGTTGCCCTGTTTGCCGTTCGGGGCGGCTCGTTTCTTTTGGAACAGCGGGCGTCAAAACGGCGATAGGCAACCGGCGGCTTCGGCGTTACGATGATGCATAAGGCCGCCGTTATCAAGCGGCGGTGACTATGCGTATTCGCAGGAGGAGATCACGATGACCGCCACATACCAATTTGCCGGCATAACCGACGCGCAGAAACTGGGCGCCTATTATGTGCAGGATGCCGCCCGGCTCATGAATCGTTTGTCCTACAGCTATTACCGCTTGATGAGAATCGGCGCCGGCCAGCTGCCGGCTCGCGTCAACTGGCATTTCAAAGCGGGCGTCGCCCGCCATTTGTACGAAGATTCGCAAGCTCGCGCCGAGCTGGCGGACCGTGTGGCCGAGCTGCGCGCCCCGCAGGCGAAGCAGCAGCCGAAGGCGCCCGACCCGTGGCTGGAGGTGCTGTTCGACGAACTGCTGATGGCCCGTTCGGATTATGAGCTGTATGCCGGCATTTACGAAGTGATTCGGCCGGAATTGAAGCGGATCGTCGACTTGTACATGGAACGGACGCAGCCGCTTGTCGACTATCCGACCGTACGCGTGCTGAAGCGGGTGCGGCTCGATCTGGAGGAGCAAATAAGCTGGGGGCAATCGATCGCACCGGTGCTGCAGGAAGATGCGGCGTATTTCCGCTCGCGTCCGGAGACGGGGATCGCGGCGGACGATGCGGACAGCGCGGCGCCGTTCGTTGCCCACCTGCGGGAGCTGCTGGCCAAGATCGGCGGGCTGGACGGCGCGGCGATGGCCGAAGTCGGCGACGTGCCGGATCGCCGGCGGTCGACGGCGGCGTTCGAGGTCGTCAAGAAGGCGGTGCGCGATCCGCGCATGGGCGGCGAAACGCTTGGCCGCACCGGTGTCGCCAACCCGCCGGAGGATCCCGTGCTCGCCCCCGTGGTAAAAAACGCCCGCACCCGCCAGGAGGAGCTTGGCGCAGCGGAGCTGTGCGCGGCGACGCTGTATTTGCAGGACAATATGCCTTGGTCGTTCTATGCGGATATGGCCCGGCACTGCTGGGACGAAATGCGCCACACGCTGTTCGGCCAGGCGGTGCTCGATTCGGCCGGCTACGACTGGTTTTCGATGCCGCAGTTTAAAGGCGACTACGACCCGCATATGAAAAAGCCGGTCGCCAGCGCCTACGTCTGGCTGTCCATCGGCATCGAAGGCAGCGCGATGAAGAAGGACGCGATGCCGAAGGAGTCGCGGGACCTGCGTGCGCTTGCGGACAAGACGGGAGATCCGTTCGTGACGTTCTTCGCCCAATGCGTCGACTACGACTGGGCGGACGAAGTGACGCACCACCAATACGGGCGCAAGTGGGCGGAAGATTTGATCGGCGACTACCATACGTCGGAGATGATCGCTCATCACGAGATGAAGCTCAATTTAATCCGCATGGCGGAGGATACGTACACGTACTGGGCCGACAAGCCGGACAGCCATAACAAGCAGCTTCATCTTCGCGAATGGGCGAGCTATCATACGCCGGAAATGTTGGCGTTTCTTGCCGCCAACGGCTGACGATTCGCAAGAGGAGAGGAAGGAGGGGCGATATGACTGCTCACGCTTATACCATCGGAAATTCGACCTTTGGGCTTTACGACTATCCGTCCGCCGATCGTCCGTGGTCGCTCGAGCGGAAGTTCGAGGCGACGGCGGCCGGCGGGTACCGGCATTTCGAAGGAGATTTTGGCGGGGATACGGACAAGGCGCCGATTCGGGCGCTGGCCGCGCGCTTCGGCCTCGAGCTCGGCGCGCTGCGCTTCGGCATCCGCACCGAAGCGCAAATGGCCAAGCTGCTGCAGGAGGCGGAGGAGCTCGGAGCGGCTTACGTCGTGGCCATCGCCGGCCATGCCCATCACACGACCGCGCAGTCCGTCGACTTGCTCGGCCGCTTCCTGGACATGGCGGAACGAGCCGGCTTTCCGCTGTACATCGAAACGCACCGCGACTCGGCGACGCAAGATTTGCTGCGCTGCGCCGAAATCGTCGAACAACTGCCGCGGATGCCGCTGATGCTGGATCTGTCGCATCTGCTCGTTGCCGGCGAAATTACCGCCGACTTGTACGAGGAGCGGCTGCCGCTGTTTGCGCCGCTGTTCAGCCGGACGGTCGGCTTCCACGGCCGTATCTCCAACGGCGCGCAAATCCAAATTGGGCTGGACAGCGCCGAAGACGAGGAGGCGCAGCAGTTCGCCCGGTTCTGGGAGCATGCGCTGCGCGCGTGGAAACAGGCGCCGGCCGCCGCGGGGCCGTTTCGCTTCACGGTCGAGCTCGGGCCGCCGCCCTATGCGTTGACGCGCAAGGACGAGCACGGCCGTCGGGTCGAAATCAAGGATCGCATCGAGCAAGGAACGCTGCATGTGGCGTTGTTCGAGCAAGTGTGGCGCAACGTGTTCGGCGGAGCTTAGCCGGAGCTTCGAAATAGGCCCGATTTTATTGGCTATTTCATCAAAAATAGCCTGTCGATAGGAAATAGCCAGTGATTTCGCTGGCTATTTGTGTTGGATGGGGTGATTTTGGGCTGTTTGGGCAGAATAGCCAGTGTTTTTGCTGGCTATTTGCGCCGGGAGGTGGAAAATGAGGCGAATAAGCCATTTTTCATGGGCTATTTTACCCGCGGAGGTTTGAGAAGGGGCGAAAAGGTGGGGGGCGAAGCCGGTCGGCGTCACTGCGACGTTTCGATCCGGAAGTCTGCCGCGGAACCCGCCTCGTCCCGGCCGCGCGCGCCGCTGTCGGCTGCGCGGAACCGGGTCGGCGACACGCCGGTGACGTGGCGGAACACGCGGGAGAAGTGGCTCGCGTTCACAAACCCGAGCGCTTCGGCGACCGCTTTTACATCGGCCTCGGGGAAGTGCACGAGGTCCTTCTGCGCTTGCAATATTTTCAGCTTCAGGTAGAAATCCTTGGTTGTCGTCCCGTATCGCATCTGGAACAGCCGGTTCAAATGCTGGCGCGAAATGTCCAGCGTCCCCGCCAGCCTGGACACGTCGGCCGGCTCGTGGAGATGGCCGCGCATCCATTGTACGGCTTCGTCGATTTTGCGGTTCGCCGGCGCGGGCGGCGTTTCTGGCTCGATGCTGTCGCGCCCCGGGGAAAACCGCAGCAGGAATGACGTGTATACCCCGTAAAGCAGCACCGAAATGCGTTCGGCCGAGTCGGACAAGTCGACGTACTCCATGACGGACATGATCTGCAGATGCAGATCGGGATGATGCGCGTCGCGGAGCACCAGCGGCCGCAGCGGTTCGGCCAAACCGTAATAGGAAGGCAGCGACTCGGCGATCGGACCGAGGAAGGACACCCAGGAAAGGTAGTACGGCTCCGTTCCTGCCTCATATTCGTGTTCCGTACCGGGAGGCAGGAATATCGCCGTGCCGGGCGCCAGCTCGTGCCGCTCTCCGCCGATGCGGATGTTCCCCTTTCCCTGGTAGCAGACAACGATTTGGTAAAACGGCCACAGGCAGCGTTCGTCCTCGCGCACCTTCTGGTAACCGGCGTCGTACAAAGCGATTGGCAGCTTGCGGCCCGATCCTCTGCTGCTGACCCTTACGTTCACCTCGATCGCCTCCTCGTCCGCCTGCTGGCCGGAGTCCGTCTATATCTAATTGCCGGTGGTTATTTCACAACCGTTCCAGCTCCAGCGTTCCTTTCGCCGTATCCTTCAGCACGATGCGCGCTTCAAAAGGGGCGCCGGTTTTGCTTTTGAACTTGAGCTTGGAGGTGCGGCCTTTTTCGATCAGGGAGCGGACCATCGTTTCGGTGAGCGATTTGCCCAGGCTTTCTTTCCAAATGACGAAGGTGCAGCCGTTGCGGTAGTGCGTGCAGCCATAGCCTTTGCGTCCGAGGAAAATACGTCCGCCGCAGCCTTGCCGCGGACAGTTCGCGACGAACGCAATGCCGCCGCTCGCAGCCGTTATCGCCGTCGTTCCGCCGTCCGCGCCATCTCTCACCGCCACACTCCGGCTCGCCTCCGCCGTACTCGCGGTCCCGCTCTTCGCCGTGCCTGCGCGCGTGCCGCGTCCGCTTGATGCGCCGCCGCCGCGAGCGCCGGCCTTGCCGCGACTGCCCGCCGCAGGCGCGTCGCCGCCAAACGCCAGCTTCGCCATCCGCTCCTGGCCGCGCACCTTGTCGATCATCTGCAGCGTGAATCGCTTCACGTTGTCCATAAACGTCTCGTCGGACGCTTGTCCTTTGGCGATCTGGCTCAGCCGCCGCTCCCAATGGCCGGTCATTTCCGGCGAAGTGAGCAGCTCGATGCCGGCGCCTCGGATCAGCTCGACAGCCGCCCGTCCTTTTGCCGTAATCACGATGCGCTTGCCCTGCATGACGATATAACCGACCTGCTTCAGCCGCTCGATCGTCGCCGCGCGCGTGGCGGGCGTGCCAAGACCGGCATCCTTCATCGCGTCGCGCAGTTCCTCGTCTTCGATCTGCTTGCCGGCGCTTTCCATCGCTTTCAGCAGCGTGCCTTCATTAAACGGCTTCGGCGGCTGCGTTTCCTTCTCCTTGGCCGCCGCATCTACGCACAGCACCGGCAGCGCCGCCTCGAGCGCAAACGGCGCATCCGTTTCCACCGCCTCATCTTCGTCGCCGGAGCCGCCGTCTCGCGCTTTCACCTTATCCTTGCCCGCGCCTCGTTTGCCGCCTGCAGACACAGAGCCTTCATCGTCGTCGTCCGCGGCGCCGGCTTCCTTTTTCCCTTTTCGCGCGTCTTCGTAAATGATTTTCCAGCCCAGGCTGACAAGCTGCTTGACGGTCGTTTTGAACAACTCTTCCTGGACCTCGGTGAGCACCGTATGCATCTTGTACTCCGCCGCCGGGTAGAAATGCGACAAAAACCGCCGCACAATCAAATCGTACAGCTTCTTTTCGTCGGGGCTCAGCGCGCCTGCCTTCTTGTTCGTCGGCAGAATCGCATGGTGATCCTCGACCTTGGCCGGATTGCAGACGGCTTTGTTGTTTTTGTGCACGAAGCTTTTGTTCGCGCCTTGCGCCAGCGCGTCGTAGTCCGTCCCGCGCAGCGCGTCGAGCGAGCGGTGCATCTCCGGAATATTTTGCTCGCCCACGTAGTTCGAATTCGTGCGGGGGTAGGAAATGACTTTATGCTTCTCGTACAACGCTTGTGCGAGATCGAGCGTTTTTTTGGCGGAGAAGCCGTATTTGCCGTTCGCATCCCGCTGCAGCAGCGTCAAATCGTACAGCCGCCAAGGATACTCTTTCGTATCCTTGACCTCGTAGCTGAGGATGCGGCCGGGCCGATCCTTCACCTTGGCGGCAATCGCGGCGGCCTTGTCCGCGTCGTCAAGCTGCCCGCCCTGCCACTTCCCGGCGTAGGCGGTGATATCGGCATCAACACCCCGCCGCTGCTCGAATTTCGCTTCCACCTCGTAAAATTTGCGCGACGTAAACGCCTCGATTTCCTTCTGCCGATCGTAAATGAGCGCCAACACGGGCGTTTGCACGCGGCCTACGGAAAGCAGCTCGTTATGTTTGGTCGTAAAAGCGCGCGTGCCGTTCATGCCGACCAGCCAGTCCGCTTCGCTGCGCGAGCGGGCGGCCCGGGTCAAGTTGTCGTACTCCGCGCCGTCGCGCAATTGGGCGAAACCGGCGCGAATCGTCTCCGGCGTCAAGTCGGAAATCCACAGCCGCTTCACGGGCTGGCGCAACCCGAGATGCCGCTGGATCAGCGAAAAAATATGCTGCCCTTCGCGTCCGGCGTCGCACGCATTGACAAGCGCGTCGCAGCGTTTGGCCAAATCGGCGATGACGCGCAGCTGGTCTTTCGTTTTCGGATTCGGCAGCAGCTTGAACGTGTCCGGGATGATCGGCAAATCGCCGAAATTCCACCGTTTGTATTTCTCGTCGTATTTGTCCGGCTCCGCCAATTCGATTAGATGGCCGATCGCCCACGTAATAATATACCGTTCCCCTTCGAGGTGAGTGCGGTTGTTGCGCGCTTTCGGATCGATCGCGGCCGCGATGTTGCGGCCCATATCGGGTTTTTCGGCAATGACGAGCGTTTTCAAAGCTTGGTTCCTCCGCCCATGGGATAACCGGCCGGCTGGCGGCTTCGGTTTGAAATCTATTATACGATGTCTGGCAGCAGGTTCCAACCGTGCCGCCGGCCAACGCCGGGCACCGCAGCCCGACAGGACGAGAACGATGCGAAAGTTGCCGGTGATGAATCTATTTTTACCGTCCCCAATGTGTGTACAATAGATTAATCGAGGTTTCAGGGGGAGATGGCGATGGAGGAACGAATTGCGCGCATCCGCAAGGCCGAAAAAACCTATCACGACGCCTGTTACGACCAATACCGGCTGTTCGAGGCCGGATCGTGGATGCACAAGCCGGTGCACGCGGTGATGGCAAACTGGGAACGCCTGCGCGACCGGGAGCATGCAAAGGTGCTCGATCTCGGCTGCGGCGTCGGACGCAACAGCATTCCGCTGGCGCAAGCGATGCTGCCGGGCCGGGGTGTTGTCGTCTGCGTCGATCTGCTCGATTCGGCGCTCGAGAAGCTGGTTGCGTACAGCGAACAATACGGCGTGCGGGAAAGGATCGCCGTCGTGCAATCGGCAATCGAGTCGTTTGCGATCGAACCGTTGACGTACGACATGACGGTTGCCGTGTCCGTTCTGGAGCACGCGGATTCCGTCGACGGCATGAAGCGGGTGATGGAGCGGATCGCGGCGGGGACGAAGCCAGGCGGTATCGCGGTTGTCATTGCAGGGACGGACATTCGCGAAACGGACGCCGTTACGGGCGAAAGCCGCGAAGCGATGTTCGAAGTGAACGTGTCTGCCGACACAATGACCCGGATGCTGCTTGCCGCATGCGAAGGCTGGGAAACGCTCGAATGCCGCGTCAGCCCGCAGCAATTTGCGATCACGCGCGAGGAGCGCGACGTTGTCCTGCAATCGAACTGCGTTGTTTTCACTGCCCGAAAACAATATGGATCCTGATTCGCGCGGCCGGCTGCGCAGCCGGCAGGAAATGGGCGAATGGCCGCGAAACAAATCAGGGCGGCTGCTGACGCTGTTCGGCGCGGGACTTGCGATCGACAGCGCGCCGGATGAGGGGACGAAGGTCGCGTTTCGCGTGCCGAAAGGGGAGTGGCGCAGGGAGGAGCGCATTCAGTAAACGAATGCCCGTTGCGCCGCGAAGCTGAGCAGGAAGAGCGAGCCTTCCGTCAACACTTTGGCCGCCGCCAGCGGCAGTCCCGCCTGGTTGTGCAAGACGTACATCAGCCCGTAATTGAGCAGCAGAATCACCGCAACGAGGGCAAAATAGCGCGGCATCGAGCGCCGCAGAGCCGCCTTTTTGTTTCCGCCAAATACGTAGTTCCGGTTCATCGTATAGTTGAAAACGGAGCTGCACAGCCTGGCCCCCGCCACGGCAATGAACAGGTTCGGCGTCGCCAGCGGAATAAGCAGCAGCAGCACAAAGTCGATCAGTGCCGACAGCAGGGACGAAGCGCTGAATTTGACGATCGGCCAATATATTTTGACGGAGTCGGCCAACGGGCGGAAGTGGGAGGAACGATTGTTGTCGAGATAAATCGTTTCGATCGTTTCTTCCCGGATGGCGACGTCCGCCGCCGGCGCGGCCAGCAGCATGTTCATTTCGTATTCGAACCGTTCGCCCGGAATGCGGCACAACCAGTCGAGCATGCGGGCGGAATAGCCGCGCAGGCCGGTCTGCGTGTCGGTGACGGCAACGCCGGTGGAAGCCCGGTAGATTAAGCGGGTGACGGCATTGCCGAAGCGGCTGCGCAGCGGCACCTTGCCGGCGAAGCGGCGGACGCCGAGCACGATTTCGCGGCCGTCTTCGCTTACGTGCCGGGCGATGCGGCCGATATCGGCCGGGGAATGCTGGCCGTCGCTGTCGGCGCAAACGACGCCGTCTGTCGCGCCGATCGATTGCAAGTAGCGAAAGCCGGTCTTGAGCGCGCGGCCTTTGCCCCTGTTGGCGGCATGCGTCAGCACGGTGCAGCCGCTGTCCGCGGCAGCGCCGAAGATCGGCCGGTACGCTTCGCCGCTGCCGTCGTCGACGACAACGATGCGGTGCCCGCCTTCCGCCTGCAGCCGGCGAACGAGGTCAACCAGACGCGTATCGGGTTCGTAAGCCGGAATCAGTACAGTCATGTTGGTTTGCCTCCTCTATCGTACGCCGGATACGCTTGTCATTGGTGCCCTACATAAATGATGTCGCTAACGCCCCGTTCCTCTCCTTTGCCTGAAGGTTCATTCACGACTCTTCCCATAAAATACATCGTCGACGAGCCGCCGCCGTCCAGGTTGTACGCATCCGTGCAGCCGTACTGAACGAACAGGTCGGCAAATTCCGCCAGCGTCATGCCTTTGCTGTAATTTTTCATCCGGCCGTCAACGACGATGAACACATAATGGTTCGGCGCGATCATGCCGATGCCGGTGCGCGGATTGGCGCCCTGGATCGTGCGGTTGCCGAAGTTGGTGTCGATCTTGACACTTGCGAAGTCGCCCGCGGCCTGGCCGTCCTTGACGAGAATCGGGCCGAACGAAAACGTGTTGGTCGCCCCGTCCGCCAGCAGCGCGGTAGAGGAGGAGGTCTTTTCGTCGTACGTGCGCAGCGCGCCGTTCTTCATGACGGCGAGCGCGTCGCGCGCCGGTTCGTCGCGGTACAGCACGCCGCCGCGGATGATGACGCCGTCCTTGCGGAAGCCATAGTAGTCGCCGTTGACGGCGAAGATGGCGTCGTGCGCCGAGGCGATGGCCGACGTGTCTTCGGTGATGTTGAGCCCGAACTTGTTTTTGGCCAGGGCGGTGCGCAGGTCGGCGCTGTCCGCTACCGTCACGTCGGCGACGTAATACGTAATCAGATCGGCGCCTTCGCCGCTTTGCTTTTTGGCAATTTGAACGGAAACGGTGTCGTCCTTGTAGCTCCAGTCGTCGTAAACGGGCTGGGAGCCGGCGCTGCTGGTGCTGGCCGGCTGTGTGGAAGCGGCCGGCGCGACAACCGCCTGCACGTGTTCGATCAAGTAACGGTCGGCCGCCCAATAAGCGGCGGAGCCGATTGCCAGCAGGAACAGACCGATGGCGGCTGCGAGTTTACGTTTGCGGGTCATGGGCGGTGGATCCCTCCTGTCGCGTGTAATGGGTCTACGCACACGAGTATATCGAGGCTGGCTGAAAACCGACTGACCGCAACATTAGAGCCGGCTTAGAAAACGGGAGGACTCGCTCTACAGAATCGGTACAATGGGCTCTGGTAAACTGTTGGCATCCCCGCAGGCAAATATCGAATCAAGACGATATGCGCTTATTTCCCGGGCAATTGTCGAAGCTTGCGCCGGCAAGCGGGCCATTCGGGAAATATCGCCATTGACGGTGGGGATAATATTAGATATATTTTTGATAAACTATATATAATCATAAAATGACAAAGAATCGAAGGTGGAGCCGATGTTGCGCACGACGGCCGACAATAAACACGATCTCGTTACTCAGATCGTGCAGCAGATCAAGGACAAAATACTGGAAGGCTCGCTGAAACCCGGCGAGCGGATCGTCGAGATCAAGCTGGCGAAGGAGCTCGGCATCAGCCAGACGCCGATCCGCGAGGCGATTCGTCAGCTGGCGGGGGAAGGCATCGTGACGATCGTGCTCAACCGCGGCGCGGTTATTCGCAGTCTGAGCGCGCAGGACGTGTTCGAGATTTATTCGCTGCGCTCCTCGCTCGAAGGGCTGGCCATCCGGCTGGCGGTGCAAAACGCGACGATGAACGACATCAAGCATTTGGAAGCGTTTTATCGCGAAATGGAGCTCAAGCTGGAAGATGATTCCATCGAGTCGCTTTCGGAAGACTCTTCCTATATTCACCGTTATATTCTGAAGCTGTCGAAGCATGAGTTGCTCGAATTTACGTTTCAGCCCGTTTCGTTCCGCATTACGTGGGTCAATCGCATTTTGGGCCGATCTTACAGCAAACGGCAAGAGGTGGAGGAGCACCGGGAGTTGATCGAAGCGCTCCAGAAGCGGGACCCCGACGAAGCAGAACGTATCATGCGGGCGCACATCCATCGTTCGTACCGCGGTTTCCTGGCTATCGGCCTGATCGATGAGACGGAATTGACGCGCAACGAGTGGATTTGAGCGGAAACGAGCGATCGATCGTCCTGGGATCGAACGTTCAGGGAGGGAATGGCATGCGGCGAAAACCGGACTGGCGGCACAGTCATTTCGTGCGTCTGGTTCTCTCATATTGCTTGCTGGCGGTGTTGCTCGTCGGAGCGGCAGGCGGCTATTTGTACAACCGCGCCAATGCTGTGATGGCCGAGGAGATGAGCAAGGACAGCCAAACGACGCTCGCCAATATCCGCGACTATCTGGAGCAGACGCTGCTGCGCAAATACGAAGATACGTTCGTCACGAAGGCGATGACGACGGTCAATCCGGCCGGCACGGACGATCTTCTGGTGCTGCTGGAGAACGATCCGGCCAATTACATGTACAAAATCCGCAGCCTGATCGACGATATGGGCATCATCGCCTCTGCCAACGAAGGGCTTGCGGGCATCAGCATTTATATCAAGCGGGCGAATTACGTCATGAACGAATCGTATTATTATCACGACGCCGCCAGCTCGCCTGACGCCGCGTTCGTGCAAACGCTCGGCGACGTGCCGCCGTACCGATGGATCAAACGGACGAAGGGCGGCACCGGCGAACAAGTGCTGACGTATGTTTACACGCTGCCATACAAATTCCTGCATCAATACACGCTCGGCTACCTGTACATCGACATCCGTCTGGATTATCTGGAGCGGACGATTCGGCAAATGACCGGTTCGGTGCAAGGCACATTGCTTCTTTTCGACAAGGACGGGACGCCGATTTTCGAGCATCAGCAAGGCGGAGCGAGCGTAATGGCGTTAGTGGACGGTGCCATCGCCCGAGGCGGCTCGGAGCTCGGTGTGGCGGAAGACGACGCCGGTCGCAACATGATCGCCTTCATGCCGGCAGATGCTTCCCGCAACGGATGGAGCTACGTGCTCGTCAAGCCGATGAGCTCTTTCTACCTGACGACGGACAAATTCAAGCGCGATATTATTCGCTGCTGCCTGCTGATTGTGTTGACCGGTCTGCTGTCCGCTTATGTGGTGTCGAGCCGCATTTATTTGCCGCTCAAGCGGCTTGTGCTGCGCATCGGCGAGCATTACGACAACAACGGAACGCTTGCGCGCGGCAACGGCAACGAATTCAACGTGATCGATTCGTTCCTGCAATACACCGACCGGAAACTGATCCGGCTCCAGGACCAGGTGCGCGGCCAAAATCTGCTTCATCTGATCCACGGCAACATTGGCGCGATCGGCGATCTTGCCGCCGTTCCGGTCCATGTTCGTTATGTGCCGGTTCATCTTCGCTGCGCCGACGGCGCGCCGGAAGTTTTGAACGATTGGGTGGCCGCCCTGCAGCCGGTCGTTCCGTTCGATTCCGTCGGCATCAACAGCCAGGAGGCGGCGCTGCTGTTTTATCCCGATCCGGCGGAAGCGGGCGGCGACCGCGCCGTATTCGAACAGCTGCTGACGCATCTGGGCCGCTGTCCCGCAGCGCCGCTCTTGTCCATTGGCATCGGCGAAGCTGTCGCTTCCATGGAAGACATTCATCATGCTTATGCGCATGCCGTTTACTCCTGCGGGTACAGCTTCGTTTACGGCTATCCCGCGGTCATCCGCTATGAGGACATCCGCCATCGCCGGCCGCAGCATATCGCTTTTGCTTATGAAACCTACTTCAACGGCCTGCTTGCCGGCGACCGCCAGCTGACGGAGACGCTGATCGACGGCTTAGCGGCGTCGCTGGCCGAGCCGACGCTGCTGCTGGAATCGCTGGAGGTCAACGTGATGCAGTTTGCAACCTCGCTCTCCGGTTTTGTGATCGATCGCGGGCTGCAGGAGCTTTTTCCCGGTGCAAGCTTGTTTGTCGAAGCGAAAAAAACGACGCTGCACGAAACCGTGCTATGGATGAAGGGATGCGGCGAACGGATCGCGTCGTATTGCGCCGCCCGCGCCTCGAACGGCCATCAGCAGCTGATGCTCGAGCTGAAGCGGTATATCGACGAGCATCCGGAAGACGACATTTCGCTCGATTGGTTGGCAGAACGGGCCGGCATGACGCCGAATTACGTTTCCGCACTTTTTCGCGAGGCGCTGCACCTGCCGTTCAACGAATACGTCAACAAGGTCCGATTGGAAAAAGCGGCCGCGCTGCTGCTGGAGACGTCGTCTTCGGTATCGGAGATCGCCGAGCGGACCGGCTACCGTTACGCGCAGTATTTCATCCGCAAGTTCAAGGCCAAATATGGCGTTACGCCGACCCAATACAGGCAGGCGTTTGCCCCCTATGGCAGCGGCGCGGCGGGGTCGTCGGAAGCGTTGTCGTAACGGGAATTTCGTACGAATGACCCATCTCGGATATGGCACCTGGCTGAACTCTGTTGTGACGTCGCAAAGGCTCCCGTTTCATTTCGCCGAAAGAGGCAGTGTCGACCCGCATTTGCGTTGGTGCTGGAGAACGAGACATTTACTAAAAGTACACGATCATTTTCTCAAAAACGGGATCCGGGTTTCTGAACCTTACCATGGCCCCGACGGCAAACCATATTTTGATTTTTGGGCTACCGCAGAAGGTACGCGGCTCACGGCAGTGGAGGACAATACTTTAAAGAGCAAGGGATTCAAACCTTCTTTCACGAGGATTGGCGTTCGGGATTTGCGCGAGGCCGGCAAGTGGTATCAAGAATTTGTCGGAATGAAGGTTCATGAGGATCACAGCGAAGACGGCTACCTGTATTTGTCTCTGACCGAAAATTTCTCGGATGCCCATCGAGCCGTATGGATGCTGGAGCAACTGCCGAGCGATGCTTATACAGGCAAAATCAACGGACCCGTTCGACCGTTGACGTTGATTAAAAACCGGCAGGATTTTTTTGATTATCATCGCTATTTGCAAAACAGCGGGGTGGAGTGCGGCGATATAGGGGGACATTTGGATCAGGGAAGGGTCTTATTCCATTTCTATGACATGGACGGCAACCGATTTAACGTCACGCATTGCAAACCGATTTGATTTAACGAAACGAATAAGGAGCCAAGGCCATTCATTTCCGGATGGCCTTATTCATATCCGGGTACTCCACCTTCTCCCCTAAGGCTGCCCCATGGCCTCCGGAACAACCAATTCCCCGTTACGGCAAAGTTGAACAAAGGCGGAGACGCATTCGGGATCGAAGTGGGTGCCGCCGCCTTCGATAATCACCTGCAGCGCACGTTCCTGGGACCAGGGCTCGCGATACGATCTTCGCGAGGTCAACGCATCGTACACGTCCGCAATGGCTGCGATTCTGGCGAGCAAGGAAATTTCTGTGCCTTTCAGCTTGTCCGGATACCCCGTGCCGTCCCATTTTTCGTGATGGTGCCGGATGACGGACAGCTCTTCGGCCATGAACCCGATATATTTGCACATCTCGTAAGCTATAACCGGATGCTGCTCGATCACGTTTCTTTCGTCTGCGTCCAGCTTCCCCGGTTTGTTCAGGATCTCGCTGGGAATCTGTATTTTCCCTACATCGTGAATGAGACCGCCGCGTGCCAGAGCCCGCACCAGCTCGGGGTTCAGATTCATGGCCCGGGCCAGCTGCAAGCCGTACATGGCTACGCGGTAATTGTGACCGGCCGTATATTCATCTTTGGTTTCCGTGGCGACAATCAGATTTTTCATGCTGCTGGAGATACTGATGCGAAGTTGACCCGAGGATGGATGGCCATTCGTCTGATGAACGGTTTGTGTGACAGTTAGATTCGAACGGTATTGGGCAATGATGCCGAACATCAGCATCAAGGCCGACACGGCGAGGACAACATGATACAGCCACCAGGCCAATGTCCACATCATCGTGGTGACCATGATGCATTCGGTGACGGAAAGCAGAACGGAACCGAATACGATAGCCGCATGCAAAGGAAATGTGACGATCCGAAATTGCTGAAAATACCTTTTGGCTGCCAAAAGATACAGAAGGATGGTGAGAGAAGCTGCCAAATAATTAATCGGCGTGAAATCGATCGGAATGAAGTTGGACAGGTCGGGATAAAGAAGCGCCGCGATATTCATCAGGACGATAATGGTTACCCAGCCAACGACAATACTTCTCCGATGCTTCGACACCATGCGGATCATGATGTGGTCCGACGATAAGGTCGAGAGGAAAATCCAGATTGCGCACGTTGTCATCGCGACTTGGGAGGAAACGCCTGCCAGGTGGTGCTGATCGGCAATGATGAACCCGGGGGTAGAGAGGGCGTGAATGAGAAAAAAACCGTTCAGGGACAGAATGGCCAATGCCAGCATGAGCGCGCTCATATCCCGAAGTCGAATTCCCGTCCAGCCGACGGCAACGGCACTGACGGCCAAGGCAAGAAGGGTGGGAGAAATCACGTAAAAGTGGAAGCGGGGGAGATCCCACATGGTATCGTGTCCGGGGAACGCGACAAGATACGCATACCCGAGAAGAAGAACGACAGTGGTTATTGACATGACGAATAATAAAGAACGCGGCGAACGCGGCATCATCATACCCACTTTCCGTTACAGGTTTTCTTCCAAAGCCGTATGTTCAGGATTCGACACCAGTCGTGTCAAATCCTGCTAATTATCGTTTTCCTATTCGGCCGACCGGGCTCTTGCTTCGAGCCCTCTTCCGTCCGGTTCACCGCCGATTTCCGTTCCGCTGCGGCAAAACACCGCCGATTGTTGCTTTTTATAATGGTTTCGAGGTTATTATTATAGCCGCCGGGGCGTTCGGGGCGATACAGTGGAAGCAAACAGCGAGGACGAAGGCAACCGCAGCACGGGCGGCGGCTTCGTCAACAACAGAAATGGGGCGCAAGCAATGACGAGGCAATACGCGAAGTGCAAATATTTGTTCCTGCTGCTGCTCCCCGCGCTCGTCTGGTACACGATCTTTTCCTACGGGCCGTTGTACGGCGTGCAGCTGGCGTTTAAGGAATTTCGCATTTTGCAGGGCATCGGCGGCAGCCCGTGGATCGGCTTTCACTATTTCGAGATGATGCTGAACGGGTCGCAGGATTTTTTCCAAATTGTACGCAATACGCTCGTGCTTAGCTTCTACCATATCGTCTTCGGCTTCCCGGCGCCGATCGTGCTGGCGCTGCTGTTCAACGAGCTGCGGCTGCAATGGTTCAAGAAGCTGGCGCAGGCGATATCGTATTTGCCGCATTTTTTCTCCTGGGTTGTGCTGTCGGGCTTCCTGATTACGGTGCTGTCGCCGTCGACCGGCGTCGTCAACCAACTGCTGGAGCTCGTCCATCTGAAGCCGATTTATTTTATCGGCGATCCGCATTATTTTCGCTTCACGCTGGTCGTGTCGGGCATCTGGAAAGAAGTCGGCTGGGGCGCGATCATCTATTTGGCGGCGCTGGCCAGCACCGACCCGCAGTTGTACGAAGCCGCCGTGATCGACGGCGCCGGCCGCTGGAAGCAGCTGCTGCACATCACGCTTCCTTCGTTGATCCCGGTCGTATCGATCATGCTCATCTTCCGCATCGGCGGCATTCTCGACGCAGGCTTCGACCAGGTGCTCAATCTGTACACGCCCGCGACGTACCAGGTCGCCGATATCCTCGACACTTACGTCTACCGGCTCGGCCTCGAACAAATGCAGTTCGGCTTCGCCACTGCCGTCGGCCTGTTCAAGAACGTGATCGCCTTTGCGCTGGTGCTGCTCGCCAATTACGCGGTGCGAAAGTCGGGCGAAGAAGGATTACTTTGATCAAGAAAGGATGAAGCCCGATGACAATCATGACCTGGGGCGAGCGGGTGTTCCAGTGGCTGCTTATTGCGGGGATTATGCTGCTGTGCGTCTGCATGATTTACCCGTTCCTCCACGAGCTGTCCATCTCGCTGAGCTCGCACAAGGAAGCGCTGCGGCCGGGCGTCCACTTGTACCCGCGAGAGCTGTCGAGCGAAGCGTACCGCCAAGTGTTCCAATCGGGCAATCTGTGGACCGCGATGTACAATTCCGTCTTCCGCACCGTCGTCGGCACGCTGCTGATGCTGCTGATCATGACAACGGCCGCCTACGCGCTGTCCAAAACGTATTTGCCGCATCGCCGGCTTTATACGCTGTATATCGTCATTACGATGTTTTTCAGCGGCGGCCTGCTGCCGACCTATTTGCTGGTCAAGGGGCTCGGCCTGTTCGACACGCGTTGGTCGCTGATCGTGCCGGTGCTGATGAACACGTATTGGATGATTATCATGCGCAATTTTTTCATGAGCTTCTCCGTCGAGATCGAAGAGTCGGCCAAAATGGACGGCGCCAACGACATCCGCATCCTTGCCTCGATCATCATGCCCTTGTCGAAGCCGATTCTGGCGACGATCGGTCTGTTCTGCGCCGTGTTCCACTGGAACGCCTGGTTCGACGCGCTGATCTACACGCAAGACAAATCGCTGACGATTCTGCAAATCCTGCTGCGCCGGCTGATCATTACCGGCGACAATCTCGATATCCAGTCGATGATGGCCAGCGCCCAGGCGCCGCCGCCGGAATCGATCAAAGCGGCCATCCTCATGGTGGTGACGGCTCCGATTCTGCTCGTGTATCCGTTTCTGCAGAAATATTTTACCAAAGGCATTCTGGTCGGTTCGGTCAAAGGCTGACCGGCCCGCGTTTCAGGCTGTATTTAACAGGGCAGCTATAGATGTTCTGTCAAATAAACGCTCCACCGGAACGAACGCGTCCGTCTTGCGGCGCACAAGCCGTTCGCCGTCGTTCCCCAGGCACGAGAAGCACGATAAACGGGAGGTCACAACACATGTACGCAACAAGCAAAGCCAAAACGGCAGGGGCGGCGCTGCTCGCCGGAGCCCTGCTGCTGGCGGGATGCTCCGGATCCGGAGGCGGCAAAAGCGGAACGGGAACACAAGCTTCGGCTTCGCCGGGCGGCTCCCCGGCAGCAACGACAGCGGCGGAGAAGCCGGTGGAAATCAAATGGGTCGGCTGGTACCCGCCGGACACGGACGATACGTTCGCCCAGAAGTTTCTGGAGAAAAAGTTCAACATTAAAATCACGAATATCAAGCTGGACCGGACAACGGCGGCGCAACAGCTGAACGTGAAGCTGTCGTCGGGCGAAATACCCGATGTCATCCCGGCGTTCGTCGACATCAACGGCTACGCCCAAATGGTGAAGCAAGGCATTGCGGCCGAGCTGCCTGTGGACGAAATCCGCAAGTACATGCCGAACTACGCCAAGTTCATCGATAACCTCGATCCGTCGATCTGGAGAAACGGCGTCATCGACGGCAAAAACTACGGCATTCCCCGCACGTACGGCGAAGGGGACGCGTATTTCATCCCGTCGTACAACACGGCCTGGCTGAAGGCGGCCGGCTACAGCGCCCCGCCGAAAACGCTGGCCGAGCTGGAGGATCTGCTGACCAAGTTCCGCAACAACGATCCCGACGGCAACGGCAAAAAGGACACGTACGGCATCTCCGCCCGGGGCAAGGATACGCTCGGGTCGAACCAGATTTTCAACACGGTGTTCGGCGCTTACGGGGTGAACCCGAACGCCTGGAATGTGGCAAACGGCAAGCTGCAATTCGGCATTACGCTGGAAGGCGCAAGGCAGGCGTTCAAGACGCTGAACAAATGGTACAAGGCGGAGCTGATCGATCCCGAGTTCATTACCGACGATTGGGATCAATACCGCGGCAAATTCATCAACGGCAAATTCGGCATGCTGGACCAGGCGCTGTGGTACCACCTCGACCCGAGCGGCCCTGTCGGCGGGGACGCGAAGAAGGTCGGCATGACGTTCACCGTCGGCCAGCCCCTGCAAGGGCCGGACGGCAAGCAGTACGCGACGGCGCAAGGCCCCGGCATGGTGCCGACGATCATGAGCGTTGCGGCGTACAAGGACGAAAAGAAGCGGCAAAAAATTTACCAGCTGCTTGACGCGATGGCGCTCGACCCGGAAACGTACCTGGCCGTCATTTACGGCGAGAAGGGCGTACATTACGACGTCGTCGACGGCGCGGCGGTGCCGAAGCCGGAGTACGTCGATCAGCAGAAGGCGGGGGCGGTGGCCGGGATCGGCTATTTCTACGGCATCTTCAAAGGCAATACGATGACGAATCTGGACCGGCCGAAAAGCCAGCTCGACCTCCGGGCCAGCATCGTGCAGAACAATGTCGTCCGGCTGACGGACGCATTGCCGCTTTCGATTCTGCCGAGCTGGTCGGCGAACAGCGACGCGCTGACGAAGCTGATCAAGGAATACGAAATCCGTTTCGTAACGGGTGCGACCGATACGGACAAAGGGTTTGACGACTTCGTTGCACTGCTGAACAAAACCGGGCTGCAGGCGGCGACGGACGAAGCGAACAAGCTGTACGCGGAACGCAACAAAAAATAGACGGGAAGCTTGCCGGCGGCGGCGGGGCGCGTTCATGCGCCTCGGCCGCCTGCTGTCACGCAAGCGGCCGTGAAAAGGAAGGGAGAGGTTGGCGATGCAGGTTGACAAGCTGGCGCTGCTTGGCGGCGAACCGGTAAAAACGACGCCGTACGGCACGGGCAAACGGTTTGGCGAAGAGGAGCTGAAGGAGCTTGCGGAAGCGCTCGAGCAGAATACGTTGTTCTATCATTCGGGCAACAAAGTGAAGCGGTTTTTGCGCGAGTTTAACGAGCTGTACGGCGCTCCGTACAGCGTCGCGACGTCGTCGGGCACGGCGGCGATTCACGTCGCGCTGGGCGCAGCGGGCGTTACCGTCGGCGACGAAGTGATTACGAGCCCGATTACCGATCAAGGGACGATCATCGGCATTTTGTTTCAGAATGCGATTCCGGTCTTTGCCGATCTGGAGCCGGATACGTACAACATGGACCCGCGTTCGATCGAGGCGCGGATCACGGAGCGGACGAAGGCGATTGTCGTCGTTCACCTGGCAGGCAACCCGGCCGACATGGAGGCGATCATGGCGATCGCCCGCAAGCGCGGGGTGAAAGTGATCGAGGACTGCGCCCAAAGCTACCTTGCCCCGTATCGCGGCCGTTACGTCGGCGCCTGGGGCGATTACGGCTGCTTCAGCACGAACGATTTCAAACACATGTCGACCGGGGACGGCGGCCTCGTGCTGGTCAATTCCGGCGACGAGGCGGATTATCGCAAAACGCATTCGTTCGCCGACAAAAATTACCAGCGGCTCGATAGCGCCGTCACCCGCGATATCGAAGGACTGGCGCCGAATTACCGCATGACCGAACTGCAGGGGGCGGTCGGCATCGCGCAGCTGCGCAAGCTGCCGTGGATTTGCCGGACGCGGCAGCAATACGGCGACCGCATCACCGCCGGCATCGCCGGGCTGCCGGGCATCGTGCCGAGGCGGGTGGTCGAAGGCGCGGAAAGCTCATACTGGTTTTACATGCTGCGGCTGGAGGAGGAGAAGCTCGGCTGCACGCGGGAGCAGTTCAGCGCGGCGCTGACGGCCGAAGGCATCACCAACTCGGGCGGCTACCTCCTCCGTCCGATATACGGCAGCGCCATGTTTCAGCGGCGGACGGCTTATGCGGGCAGCCATTTTCCGTTCGATCTGACCGGCGCGACCTATCCGCCGGGGCTGTGCCCGGAAGCGGAGCGCATTCTGCAGACGTGCGTAACGATGCCGCTGAACGAGTTTTATACGGAGCAAGACATCGACGACATCATCGCGGGCATTCGCAAGGTGGCGCTGTACTACGGGCGGCCGTAGCGGCGAGGGCTGCCGCCGGCGCGCGGCATCCGGGCGAATGCCAATCGAGGGAGAAGAGGAATGAACATGAAATTGGCACAAGTGGGCATCTTGTTCGACAAGTCCTATGCGGAGCGCCATTGGCGTTACGGATTGAACACATTCGAAGCTTACATCGGCGAAATATTGGGTCATGCCGGCATCCCGTGCGTGTGGCTGAACGCGCCTGCGGAGCTTGAGGCGAGCGGCTGCGATATCGTGATCGTCGCCTGCGCGGAGGAGACCGCCCGGACGGCAGAGCTGCTGTGGCGGTACGCGGAGAGCGGCGGCCGCGTCGTCAGCTACGGCGGGCTCGATTGCCTGGCGCGCAAGCTTGGCTATCGCGCCGCGCCGGAGCGCGCGCCCGGTTACGCCGAGCTGCCGGCGTGGGCGGACGGCGCGGTGCCGCCGCTGCGCTGGCTGCAGGCGAAGCCGTGGCGGGAAGCGTGGGGGCGCGAAGCGGCGGATGACGGCGGCTTCGCGCCGGCGACCGGTTTCGGCACGCTGCACCGCGGCCGTCCGGGCGGCGAGCCGGCGGGTGCGGCGCTGCAGCGGTTCGCCGTCGGCAGCGGTTCGATCGACCGCTGGGCGGTCGACATTGCTTCCACTGTCGTTGGGCTGCAGCAGGGCACGAAGCCGGTGCTGGCGGACGGCATTCCGGCCGGCGACGGCACGGCTCCGGTAGACGAGGGCACGCTGAAAGCCGACGACTGCATCGAGCTCGATTGGGAGCTGGACCGGCTCGAAACGGAGACGGGCAAACGGTATTTTGCCTACCCGTATGCGGACTATTGGCGGGAAGCGGCGATCGGCCACCTGCTGCGGCTCGCCGTCGGCGCGGGGCTGACGCTGCCGGTCGTCGACTATTGGCCGGAAGGCGTTGAAGGCGTGGCGATGTTCTCGCACGACAGCGATATCAATCTCGACGAGCATGCGGCGCGCACGCTGGAGGTGCTGGCGGAGTGCGGCATCCAGACGACCTGGTGCATGATCGAGCCCGGTTACGACCCGTCCTATTACGTCAAAATCAAGGAAGCGGGACATGAGCTCGCCTTTCATTATGACGCGCTTGCGGAGGACGACCGCATCTGGGACGAGGCCGAGTTCAACCGCCAGCTGGCGTGGCTGAAGGAAGCGGCGGACATCGACAGCGTGGCGTCGAATAAAAATCACTATACCCGCATCGACGGCTGGGGCGACTTGTTCGCCTGGTGCGAGCGCAGCGGGATCGGCATCGACCAGACGCGCGGCCCGAGCAAAAAAGGCAACGTCGGCTTCCTGTTCGGCACCTGCCATCCGTATTTCCCGATCGCCTGGGCCGACGAGCGCAACCGGCTGTACAACGTGCTGGAAATCGGCTTCCTGACACAGGACATCGACCATTGGGGATTGGCCGACTTCAGCGTGGTGCCGCCGTTTCTGGAGCAGGTGCGGCGGGTGGGCGGCTTCGCCCATTTCCTGTCGCACCAGAACCAGATTCACGGGCAGCCGGCCGTTGCCGCAGCCGTCGGCCGCATCGTCGCCGAAGCCCGCAGTCGCGGCTTCGTGTTCTGGACGAGCGAGCGCATCGGCAACTGGGAGCGGGCGCGCCGTACGGTCGCCTTCGCCGGCTCCGGCGAAGGCGGGGCGCTGCGTTTTGCCGGCGCGCCGGAAGCGGTCGGCGCCGTCGTCTGGACGCCGCTCGGCGAAGCGGAGGCGGAGCGGGCGGAAGGCAGGAGATTCGGGCTGCCCTGCGCGAAATATATCGTTAGCAATTAGCCCTGTTACGAGGAGGGAACGGCATGTTGGAAAAAGAGCGACCATACGCCTTCCGTCGCAGGCTTGACGAGGTGCACCGGCCGGACCGCCTCGATCCGGATGCCCGTCCGGCAGACGGCGAAACCGCCGTCACCGACGACTGGGCGATCGTCGTAAGCGTTGGGGCGAGCGAGCTGCTGCTTACGGCGGCGCTCGATTTGCAGCACTATTTGCTCGTCAGCATGCGGGTGTCGGTGCCGCTTCGCCGTGTCGGCGATGTGGCCGCCTGGGCCGGCGAAGCTGGCGGCGCGCCGGCTGTCGTGCTCGCCACGAAGGAGGAGCTGCCGCAGTTCGGCGGCGCGTTGACGGAAACGCGCAGCTACCGGCTTGCGGCCGGCGGCGGGCGAATCGTCATCTGCGGCAACGAGGACCGCGGCGCCGCCCAGGGCAGCTACTACCTGGAAGATTTGATGAACCTGCGCGACGCACCGTTCGTGCGCGCCATGGACGTGACGCGCAAGCCGCTGTTTACGCCGCGGATGGCGCATTCGGGCTGGGGGCTGGACCAGTTCCCCGACCCGCATCTGAACGTGCTTGCGCACGCCGGCATCGACGCCATTCTCGTCTTTGTCGAAGACGTGGACCGGACGCCGACCGGCTATCTCGACTTCAATAATCTGGTCGACCGCGCCGAACGGTACGGCATCGACGTGTACATGTACAGCTACCTGGTCAGCCAGAAAAAAGTGAACCGGGTGCAGCCGCACCCCGATGACCCGGGGGCGGAAGCTTACTATGAGCGCCTGTACGGCAGCATCATGGTGGCATGTCCGCGTTTCAAGGGCATCGTGCTGGTCGGAGAATCGATGGAGTTCCGCAGCCACGACCCGAACGTCGCCGAAGTGACTCGTCTCGAATGGCCGGAGGAGCAGGTGCGCACGAAGCCGAGTCCCGGCTGGTGGCCGTGCCGCGATTTTCCGCGGTGGGTGAGCCTGGTTCGCGACACGATTCACCGGCATAGCCCGGACACGGAGATCGTGTTCTGGACGTACAATTGGGGCTGGGCGCCGGAGGAGGAGCGGCTGCGGCTGATCCGCGAGCTGCCGGCGGGCATTACGCTGCAGGTGACGTTCGAAATGTTCCAGCAAGTGCCGCGCGAAGGCGTGACGCATGTATGCGTCGACTATACGGCGTCGTCCGTCGGGCCCGGCGCTTATTTTGCCAGCGAGGCGCAAGCCGCCCGCGAGCGCGGCATGAAGCTGTATTCGATGAGCAACACCGGCGGCATGACCTGGGACTTCGGCGTCATCCCGTTCGAGCCGGTGCCGTACCAGTGGACCTTACGCCATAACGCCGTACATGAAGCGCAGCGCAAGTGGGGCTTGTCCGGCCTGATGGAGAACCACCATTACGGCTTCTGGCCCTCCTTCGTCGCCGACTTGGCCAAGTGGAGCTACTGGTCTCCGAGCCCGTCGCCGGAGGAGCTGTACGAGGCGATCGCACGCCGGGATTACGGCGCTGCCGCGGCGCCGCCGGCGCTGGATGCCTGGAGGCACTGGAGCGAAGCGATTCGCGATTACGTGCCGACCAACGAGGACCAGTACGGTCCGTTCCGGGTCGGTCCGTCGTATCCGCTCGTGTTCCGCCAGGCGGTGAAGCTTCCGGAGGCGTGGCATGCGCTGTGGGGCAACCTGATCGTGCTCACCGATTACAAGCCGCTCGAGGACCCGCGGCAATCGCCGGGCGCGGCCCGGGTGGCGGTCGAGCTGCGGGCGCTGGAGCGAATGCTTGCGCGCTGGCAGACCGGCAACGAATGCCTCGAGCAAGCGCTGCCGCTTGTCCCGGCACGCAAGCTGCCGGAGGCGCGGCGGCTGCTCGGGATGAATCGCTTCATCGTGCTGACGATCCGCACGACGCTGCACGCCAAGCGTTGGTGGCTGCTGAAGATGCGGCTCGGGCTTGAGCCGGATCCGGTGCAGGCCGGCGCGCTGCTCGACGAGATGGCGCGGCTCGCGGCGGCGGAAATCGCCAACGCGGAAGCGGCGATTCCGCTGGTGGAGGCCGATTCGCGGCTCGGCTGGGAGGCGTCGATGGATTACATGACCGACGCGGCGCACTTGCGCTGGAAAATCGAGCAGGTGCAAGCGGTGCTCGAGGTTGAATTTCCCCAGTACCGCAAGTCGCTCGGGTTGTGCGACTGAATGACTCCCGAAGCGCCCGCCATCCCGCGGCGGCTCGAAAATAGGCCATAAAATGGCCTATTTTTATATTTTAACCCTTTTAATGTAAAATGATCTGTATTGCGGTAACGTGGTGAGTGGTTTTTCCTTGGCAACGTGTCGGTTTCGTTCGGCAAGTTGGTTCCGATGAGTGTGCAAACTGTTTTTTGACTGGATGGAGCTCTTAACTGCATGATACAATCATGGAAATCGATGGCGCGTATGGGGAGTGATCGTTTGAATCCGATATATATGATCAGACGAACGACGATATGGACCAAGCTGGTATTGACATTCCTGTTCACAATGACGCCCTTATATATCATTAGTTTACAAATTAATCAAATGGGGTCCGATAACGTCAAGCATGAAATACTGGGGTCGCTGGATTCCAGGCTGCATTACTATTTAACGTCCTTCGAAGCCGAAGTCAACCGGATTCTGAAGCTCCAGGACCAGTACGGCGTTGACGAGGATATCGAGAAACTGAGTGCCATCCCGCCTTCCATGACCGAATACGAAATCATCGAGACTCAGAAGCGGGTGCAGAACAAATTGCTGGTGCTGAAAAATTCCAGTTTGTTCGTGGAGGAATCGACGGCGTACATTCCGATGCTGGAGAAAACGCTCAACTCCGTGTCGTATACCGACGAAATGCCGGCTGGGCAGGTGCAGGAGCTGCAAGCGCTCGCTCGCACGCAAAAGTCGCCGCTTGTCTCGTGGAACGGCCAGTTGCTGCTCAACAACATTTTCCCGAACCCGGCCTACTCGGAGCGCAAACCGGCTTTCATTTTGCAAACGGTGCTTTCCGAGCGGGACATTCTCCGCTATTTGCCTCAAGCAACGAATCAGAAAAAAGAAGAAGCGGTACTCCTCAATCTGCAGCAAGATTGGGCAATAGCCAACCATCCCGATCCGGCGATGATTGCCGATTTGACTGCGTTCCTGAAGCTTCCCGAGCATACGAGTGAGCCGTCGGGGACCGGGTCGATGAAAGTCGGAGACAAGACTTACGTCGTTTCGTACGAATACTCGCCGCTGCTCAATACGTACTTTCTCATTTATTTGCCAAAAGGCGAAATCTCCGGCTTGCTCCACAAATACCGGGTCTGGTTCTGGATATTATCGGTCGTCTCCTTCTTCGTCATCCTGCTCTTCTCTTATTGGATTTACCGGGTCATTCACAGTCCGCTGAAAAATTTGGTGCTCGCGTTCCGCAAGGTGGAAGGTGGAGCCATGGACGTACGGATTCGGCACCGAAACTTCACCGAATTCGATTACTTGTACGGACAGTTCAACTCGATGGTGGCCAAATTGCACGTCCTGATAAACGAAGTGTACGAGTCGCAAATCCGGTCGCAGCGTTCCGAGCTCAAGCAACTGCAATCGCAGATCAATCCGCATTTTCTGTACAACACTTACTTTATGGTGAGACGCATGGCGGAGGAATACGATTTTGAGAACATCGCCAGCGTGACGCAGCATCTCGGCGATTATCTGCTGTACATCACCCGCAATGCGGAGGATATGGTGCGTCTGGAGACGGAGTGGCGGCACACGTTATCCTACATCGAAATTCAATCGATGCGGTTCCAGAGGAGAATCGTTATGAACGTAGGCGAGCTTCCCGCAGCGTGCAAGGACTGGAAGGTGCCCAAATTGTTTTTGCAGCCATTGATCGAAAATGTTTACGTCCACGGGTTAAAAGACAAACTATCCGGCGGCGTGGCGGAATTGTCGGCACAGCTTGGCGACGGCTGCGTAATCATCCGCATCCAGGATAACGGCGAGGGCTGCGACGAACGGCAAATCGACCGCATGACGGCCCAACTGCTTCAACGCGATATCGAAACCGAAACGACGGGGTTGATCAACGTGCATCGCAGGCTGCAATTGACATACGGTCGGCAATACGGCATCCGGCTGGCGGCAGGGAGTTTGGGCGGCCTTTCGGTCGAAGTGGCGATTCCCCAACCGCCCCTGACCGAATCGGTCGCAACCGAACCAGCTCCAAACCCTTCCATCCCCACTATTCCAACCAAAGAGGTGTAGGGCCATGTACCGGATTTTGATCGTGGATGACGAAGCGTACATCGTGCAAGGCTTGATCGGCTTGATTCAGAAGACGGAGGATCTCGAGCTAGAGGTCTACAAGGCTTATTCCGCAAGCGAGGCGCTCAACTGGCTCGACCGCACCAAAATCGATATCGTGCTGTCGGACATTTCGATGCCGGGTGTCGACGGACTTTCGCTGCAGAAGGAAATCATCCGGCTGTGGCCGCGTTGCCGGATCATTTTTTTGACCGGATACAGCGACTTCGCCTATGTGAAAGAAGCGGTGCGCCATCAGGCGGTCGATTACATACTCAAGGCGGAAGGCGACGACGTCATCCTCCGATCGATCAGTCAAGCGATCCGGTCGCTGGACCAGGAATTTGCCGGCGCCAATTTGCTGCAGGCGGCGAGCGATCAGTTGCAGAAGGCGCTTCCCGCCTTGCAGAAGGAATATTTGCTCGACGTTCTGCACGGCGAGGCGAAGGCGCTCAACCATTTGCCGGCGCAGCTGGACAATCTGCAAATTCCGCTTCGTCCGGAGCATCCCGTGTTGCTGGTCGTCGGCAAGGTGGACGATGAGCAGAAGTTCGGCGGCGACTCCGACAGGGCGCTGCTGTTGTACGCCTGGCAGAACGTTGCGTCAGAGTTGCTGAACGATTCGGCTCGCCATATTTCGCTCGTATACGACCGTTCCAACGTCGTCTGGCTGCTGCAGCCGATCGTCGGCCATGACGGCGAACAAACGATGCAGGAGGATTACAAGCGAACCGTCCGGTTCGTCGAAGGCTGCCTGGAAACGATACAGGAGCACAGCCGCCGGCTGCTGCGACTGAAGGTGTCCTTCGCGTTCGCCAAACAATTCGTTCGTTGGGAGGATGCGGCGGAGAAGTTCGAAGCGCTGCAGCTGACGCTCGGGCGCAGCCGGTATTTGGGCCAGGAAGTGCTCCTGACGGAAGATTCGTTTCAACTCGCGATGACGACCGGATTTCCGCAGGCGGGCATACGCAAGCTGTCGCAGCAGATCGGGCTGCTGGAGGGCTATTTGGAGAGCGGCAGGCGGGACGAGTTTTTCGACCTGTACGAGTCGCTGGCGAAGGATGCCGGCGAACCTGTCCCCGCCGTGCGGGTGCTTGTGTATCATCGTTTGATCGTGTTGTTCGTTTCGTATATGACGCAGGAGGGCTGCTACCAGTCGCTGGGCGAAAAGTGGCAGTTGACGCAGTTGACCCGCTACGAATCGCACGGTTCGTGGGTAGAGGCGATGGCTTATTTCCGCGAGCTGGCGGAGCGGCTCTTCGAGTTGAAAGCGATGGACGCTCAGCAGCAGAGCCATCATCTCGTTGCGAAGATCAATCAATACATCGAAAAGAATCTGACGGGAGACTTGTCGCTTACCCGCATCGGTGAATGGCTGTCGCTCAATCCTTATTATTTGTCCCGCTTGTACAAGCAGCTGGCGGGGACGAATTTGACCGATACGATCGCCGAAGCGCGGCTGGAGCGGGCCCGAAAGCTGCTGCTTCACACCAATCTGAAAATTATCGACATCGCCGCCCAGGTCGGCTTCGAATCGAACGCCTACTTCCATCGCGTGTTCAAAAAAGCGACGAACCTGACCCCCCACGAATTCAGGGAAAGGGCAAACTCGTTCAAATAGTCCAGTATTCGTGCAAATCTTATAATTGAACGCGTTCGGCTAACGGATTCATAATAAAAGAGTAGAAGGAACGCCAATCAAAGCGGGGGATGATGCAGATGAAACAAATTTCGGCAAGGTCTATCGGGATGGCAGGCACACTGTCGCTTGCGCTGCTGGCAGCGGCATGCAGCAGCGATACCGGCAACTCTTCGGCGCCGGCTTCCACGGCTCCGCCCTCGAGCGGCACGTCCGCAGCGTCGTCGGCGCCAGTCGAGCCGCTGGGCAAGTACGATCCGCCCATCGATATGACATTCGTCAAGGTAATCGATCAGTCGACCAAGTTCAAGGAAGGCGAATCGATCGACAACAATGCCTGGACGAAAATTTACAAAGAACGGCTCGGCATCAACGTCAAGTTCGACTGGACCGTAACGGGGACGGAGGATCAATATTTTCAGAAGCTGAACGTTTCGATCGCGTCCGGCACCATTCCCGATTCGTTCATGGTTAATGCGCAGACGCTCGCCAAGCTGGTGGAAGCGGGGCAAATCGAAGATTTGACGCCGGTGTTCGAGAAGTATTTGTCCGCGAACAGCAGAGACTTGTTTTACGCCGATGGCGGCCGGGCGCTGAAAGCGGCTACGTTCGGCGGCAAGCTGATGGCGCTGCCGAGCATCCAATCCGAAATCGACAATACGTTCGTGCTGTGGGTGCGAACCGACTGGCTGAAAAAACTGAATTTGCCCGAGCCCAAAACGATGGCGGACGTCTTCAAAATATCCGAAGCGTTCACCAACCAGGATCCGGACGGCAACGGCAAAAAGGATACGTTCGGGCTCGGCGTCGACAAACTGCTGTGGGACGGTTTCCCCGGATTGGACGGCTTCTTCAACAGCTTTCACGCCTATCCGAACATGTGGGTGCCGGACGCCTCCGGCAAGCTGGTGAGCGGCAATACGCAGCCCGAGATGAAAGCGGCGCTGGCGAAGCTGCAGGAAATGTACAAAGCCGGCCAAATCGACAAGGAGTTCGGCATCAAAGACTCGGCGAAGGTGGCGGAATCGCTCAATTCCGGCAAGCTCGGCATGTATTACGGGCAAGCCTGGACGCCGCTGTGGCCGATGCAGGACGGCAAAAATCTCGATCCCGGCATGGAGTGGCAAGCGTACCCGCTGCCAAGCATCGACGGCAAACCGGCGAAAGCGCAATCGACATTCCCGATCAAACAGTACTTTGTTGTCAAGAAGGGCTTCAAGCATCCGGAAGCGCTCGTCAAGCTGATGAACTTGTGGAAAGACAACGAAATTAAGGATAACGAAAAAATATACGGACAGGATGGCGGGATTCCCATATTCAAATACGCCGTTACGGCGGGCGCCGATCCGCATCAGAATTTGAAGGCTTATCTAAAAGTGGACGAAACGCTGAAGTCGAAGGATACCTCCAAATTGACGCCGGGTGAAAAAATCGGCTACGACAACATTCAGAAATTTTTGAACGGCGATCAAAAGCTGTGGGGCAATTACCTGGTGTTCGGACCGAACAGCTCCTACTCGATCATCAACAAATATTTGGCCGACAAGCTCATCCAGTATGACGCCTTCTACGGTGCGCCTACGGAGACGATGGGCGAAAAAACCGCGGCGCTGAACAAGCTGCAGCTCGAGTCGTTCACGAAGATCATCATGGGCGAAGCGCCGATCGACAACTTCGACAAGTATGTCAACGACTACAACAAGCTCGGCGGCGAACAAATGACACAGGAAGTAAACGCCTGGTATGCGAAGCAGGCGAAGTAATCGCACAGGGGAAAGCGCGGCTGCCCGCTTTCCCTTTTTCATTCGGACGACGAAAGGAGCGGGATCGTGGTCAACAAAAAAATAGCGCGCAATATCCCGCTGCACATCATGATGCTGCCGGCGTTCCTTCTGGTGCTCGTTTACTGCTATGTGCCGATGGTCGGCGTCGTTATTGCGTTCCAGAGGTTCTTGCCCGGTCGGGGGCTGTTCGGATCGAAATGGATCGGATGGGAAAACTTCCGGTATTTGCTCGATATGCCGGACATGATGCAAGTATTGTGGAACACGCTGTCGATCGCCACGATGAAGATCGTCGTCGGCGAAATCGTGCCGATCGTCGTTGCGCTGATGCTGAACGAGGTGCGGCAAATCTGGTTCAAGCGCACCGTGCAAACCTTGATCTACTTTCCGTATTTTCTGTCATGGGTCATTCTCGGCGGCGTATTGATCGACATTCTTTCGCCTTCGCACGGAATCGTCAATCAGATGCTCGGATGGTTCGGCATCGAGCCGATTTTTTTCCTCGGGAGCAATGCGTGGTTCCCTTCGACGATGGTCGTTTCGCACGTTTGGAAGGAATTCGGCTTCGCCACCGTCGTGTATTTGGCCGCTCTGACCAGCATCAATCCGTCATTGTACGAGGCGGCGGTCATCGACGGGGCGAACCGCTGGAAGCAAACGCTGCATATTACGCTTCCGGGCATGGTGCCGATCATTCTGCTGATGACGACGCTCAGTCTCGGCAATGTGCTGAACGTCGGATTCGATCAAATTTTCAATTTGTACAGCCCGTCCGTCTACCAGAGCGGCGACATTATCGATACGCTCGTGTTTCGGATCGGCTTGCAAAATGCGCAATACGGCGTTGCGACTGCAGTCGGCCTGTTTAAATCGGTCGTGTCGCTCTTGCTGATTTCCACGGCGTACGCGGTATCCTACCGGATGGCGAACCATCGTATCTTCTAGAGAAAGGGAGGCGTGCCGATGTTGCGGATCGTATCCGGAAGGAATGTTTCTGCCGTGATCAATTATGGGTTGCTGCTGCTTCTTGCCGTCAGCTGCATCCTGCCGCTCGTTTATGTGCTGGCGTTGTCGCTCAGCTCCAGCAGTGCGGCGTCCGCGGGCCTCATCAAGCTGTGGCCGGTCGATTTTACGCTGAAGGCGTACGATTTTATATTGGCGAAGCCGGCGTTCAGCCGTTCGATCGTGGTGTCGTTGGAGCGCGTCGCGCTCGGCACGGCGATCAATATGCTGCTGACGCTCGTCACCGCCTACCCGCTATCCAAGGAGGCGCGGTCGTTCAAGTCGCGGACTTGGTATGCGTGGTTCTTCGTGTTCACGATCCTGTTTAACGGCGGACTGATTCCGTGGTACATGACGATTCAGATGACGGGCATCAACGACACGATCTGGGCGCTTGTGCTGCCGGGCGCCGTGCCGGTGTTCAACGTCATTCTGCTGCTCAACTTCTACCGCAAGCTGCCGAAGGAGCTGGAGGAGTCGGCGTTTATCGACGGCGCCAGCCATTGGCGTACGCTGCTTGCGATTTACGTGCCGTTATCGCTGCCGGCGATGGCGACGGTCGCGCTGTTCACCATCGTACATCACTGGAATTCATGGTTTGACGGGCTGATTCTTATGAACCGGCAAGAGCATTATCCGCTCTCGACATACATCCAGACGATCATGACGCAAATCAACCTGACGACGCTCAATGAGCAGCAAATGAAGGAACTGGCCGACGTCTCGGATCGAACCGCAAAGGCGGCGCAGTTTTTTCTGGCGATGCTGCCGATTCTGCTCGTCTATCCGTTCCTGCAAAAGTATTTCATCACCGGCATCGTGATGGGGAGCGTGAAAGAATGACGGGGCGGACGCTAACGATTGAGCAGGCAGGTTACATATTGCGCGTAGTAGGGTTATTTGAAGACGACGCTGCCGGGTGGGAAGCGACGATGCGGTTTGCGGAAGCGGGGCATTTCGACGCCGTGATGCTCTTCAACACGCATGGCGAGATGCCGCCGCATCCGCCGCCGGGCGAAATTCGCCGCAGGGTGCCGCTGCTGGCCGCACGCCTCGCCGATATCCGCAGGCGAGGGTTGTCGCCGATGCTCAACTATTTTGTCACGCTTGGGCACGGGGCGGCCAAACCGGCGGCCGGAATGGCGCAGTTCCAGCCGATTGTCGACGGCTTCGGCAATATGCCTATGGGATGCGTTTGCCCGCTGGATGAAGCGTTCGGCGACTATTTGTCGGAAGCGTTTGGTCTGTACGCGGCAGCGGGGGCGGACAGCATCTGGATCGACGACGATTTTCGGCTGTATGGCCGCGACGGCGCCGAAACGCTGCAATGCTTCTGTCCGCTGCATCTGGGCCGGTTCGCCGTTCGAACGGGACGGTCGCTGTCGCGGGAAGAGCTTTACGCCGAACTGATGAGGACGGACCCGCCCGACCGGCAGCTGCGAAACGATTGGTTCGCGGTGCAAGGCGAATCGCTGCTCCGGCTGGCCGAACGGATCCGGGATGCGGTAACCGCCGTCAGTCCCGGCACGGGTCTTGGCATGATGGTCGTGCCGCCGCATTTCCAGGCTTTCAGCGGCCGGGACTTGAATGCGGAGCTTCGCGCCTTGCGGACGGCAGCGCAGCCCGAGCCGTGGTTGCGGACGGGAGGCGGCTTCTATAACGACGAACGACCGCTGGACTTGCTCGACAAAATCGTTGGAGCAATCGATCCGCTGCCTGCCATGGTGCAGGAGCCTGCGCTGTGGTGCGGCGAAATCGAAAACTATCCGTTTCCCGCCGGCTATAAGTCTGCACGGGTGCTGGAACTGGAAATGTATCTCAATACGATTTCCACGGGTGGGATGCTCACGTTCAGCATCCACGATGCCTACCTCGGGATGCACGATCCTTCGGGCAACGTGACGCCGATGCTGCGTGCCGTCAAGCCGTATTTGCGCGAAGTCGTCCGTGCGCGGCAAGGGAAAACGCGACGTGGCGCTTCCTTCCCTTACCGCAACGATCTGGTGCAGGTGCGCGAACTGACCCCTGCCGAATTCGGCTCGCGTTGGAACGTCAACTTGTCCCGGCTCGGCATCGCGCAAGCGCCGACAGACGCTTCACCGCTGCTGTTGGCCGGTACGACAGCCGATCTATACACGGATGAGGAGATTGGTCCGCTGCTGGAGCGGGGCGCAATATTGGATGCGGAAGCATACTGGATATTGCGGCAAAGGGGACTGCTGGCGGATTGTCCGATCGAAGTGAGGAAAGACGCCGATGTTCCCATCATCCAATCCGAACGCGTCGTTGCCGGGTTTGCGCCGGATTGGCTGCGCAACAAACGATTGGCGGTGCGTTGGCATGTCGGCTATTTGCCGGGATATTCGCTTTGGCCCATGCAAGGAGCGGCCGTCTGGTCGGACTTGCTCGATACGGAAGGAAACGTGCTGTCCGCTGGCGTCATCGTTGCCGACAAGCCTTGCCGGATGGCGGTCGTCCTGCATAACGGCGAACCGATGCGCGAGCTCGGACGGCAATGGCTGATGCAGATGGCGGTGAACGAGGTGGCGCAAGGGGCATGTCGGCCCGCAATGGTTGAAGGGGCATTGAACTATTATCCGGTTTGGTGGGAAGGTGAGAATGAAGCGTTGCTTGGGCTGAGCGACTTCGGTCTCGAAAGCTTCCGCGAGCTGTCGTTGTGGCTGCCTGCGGACAAAGCGGTGGCGGCGATCGAGCGGCTGGGCCGCGACGGCGTTTGGAAAACGGCCGATTATCGCGTTTCGGATCACCCCGCCTGCGGCTTTCGCGTGTTGCTGACGGGAGACAGCGTGCCGGCCCCGTTATCGTTCGAGACATTTCGACTGACATACGGCTGACTTGAAAAGGGGGGATGCGGGAGTTTGCGAAGACATGGCAATCATAGGCAGGCGGCATCACGATCTCTCTTCATGGCATCGATTATGAACAGGAGCTGATCAATGATGATGGGTTGGAAAGTGAAAAGGCAAGTGGCGGCGGTCGTTATCGTCGCTATATTGGCCGGCTTGTTCGGTGTGTCTCCGTTCGCCGGCCTCCCCCCGGCCCTGGCGGCGCCTGCTTGGCCGGCGGCGTCCTTAAAGGGGCTCAACATGCCGTTTGCCCCGGCGGACTCGCTCGTTACGTCGCAGAACCCGCCCGATTTCCATTGGCCGGCCATAGCGGGCGCGGACACGTACGATCTGCAAGTCAGCCGCAGCGCGTCGGTATCGACGGCAGTATATGAAAATCAGACATTGACGGTCAATTATTACAACTTCCCCCATGTTTTCGATGCCGGCACCTGGTACTGGCGCGTGCGTTATCATACCCCGGCTGACGGCTGGTCGGAATGGAGCGCGATCCGCAAATTCCGGATTGAGGAAACGAATGTTCCGTTCGTCGTCCCGCCGATCGGGCAAATCCGCAGCCAGATCAGTTCCTCGCATCCGCGTATATGGACGAACGCGGCGACGCTCGACGACTTCCGCCAGCTTTCGCAGACGGTGGGCCAATCGGTTTACGATCAGCGGCTGAAGGATGCTACGGACAGAGTCAACAGACACGAGTCACCGCCCCCCGAGCCGACCTTTCCTTCTCCGAAGCCAACGGGGGATGCCTTGACGAAGGCCCAGAGCGAGATCAGAGCCGCCGCTGAAAGTGCGGTAAATAAAATGATGGATGCTGCATTCGTCTATTTGCTGACGGGAACGCCTGCAATCGGGCAAGACGCCAAAGGGCGTTTGCTCAGTATCGCTTCCTGGGACCCTAACGGCGCTACGAGCTGGGATAATCAGGATCAGGTGCACCGTTACATTGCTTACAATTCGGCCATTGCCTACGACTGGCTTTACGACTTGCTGTCGCCCTCCGACAAACTGCAAGTACAGAACATGGTGAAAGCGCGAACAGTGAGAATCATGAACGCTTTCGCAACCTATCCGATTGAAAAAAGCCCCTACGATTCGCACGGCTGGACCGTGTTCGGGTATGTGGGCATCATTGCCACGGCGATGATGGGCGACATTCCCGAAGCGGCCGGATGGTTTGACAAGGTGGTGCCCGCATATATCAACATGCTCGCTCCGTGGGGCGGCGAGGACGGGGGGTGGTCGCAAGGAACCGGCTATTGGCAATGGTCGTCGTTTGCGAGCAAGGAGTTCACGGATGTGCTGCTGGCGGCAACCGGCTTTAATTTGTACGATAAGGCCTACTCCCGCAACGAATGGCTGTTTCCGCTTTATTCGTTCCCGCAAGGCACGCCGAAGGGGGTATTCGGCGACGATAATCAATACGCCCCCGGTCCTCCCAGCGTATCGGTGTATAACCGCCTGGCCCAGATGTACGGGGATCCGCGAATGAAATGGGCCGCCGAAGCGATCGGAACGGCTCCCCGAACCGACCTGCCGAATTACTTCTACGGGGATCAGACGCTCGCCTCGCGGCCGCCGATGGATTTGCCGAACGCGAAGTGGTTTCAGGATATCGGACTTGTCGCGATGCATTCCAGCCTGTACGATCCGGACCGGGTGTCGTTCTACATGAGGTCAAGCGGGTACGGCAGCTACAGTCATGCCCACGCGGATCAGAACAGCTTCATCGTCAACGCGTTCGGGGAATCGCTCGCGGTCGAAAGCGGTTTCGCCGAAGCCTACAACAGCGACCACCACTATAATTTTACGCGGCAAACGTTGGCCGCCAACGCCATTACGTATGATGGCAAACAAGGACAGCCGGTCGACAACATCGATGCCGATGGCCAAATCACCGGCTTCGTCACCCACCCGGACTTCGATGCGACAAGCGGCGATGCGGCTGCCGCCTATCCCGGGGTGTTGACGCAGGCGAATCGCAGTGTCATTTATGTGCGGCCGGATATATTTGTCGTCGTCGACCGGCTGCAGTCCGCCGACCCTGCCGGTCACGAATTCGAGTGGCGCCTTCATGCCGAGGACCAGCTGGAGCTCGACGGCGACGAAGCCGGCGCGACGATCGCGAAAGGCGGAGCGGCGTTACAAGTTCGGCTTCAGGCGCCTGGCGGTCTGCACGCGACGGTCGAAGACAAGTTTATCGGGCTCGACGGCGCCGAACATAAACCGGGAGGCGCGTTTGCAGGCGAACAGCAAGTACACGCGGCATTTATTGCCCCCAAGACGAACAAGGCGACCTTCGTCGCAACGATGGAAGCTTATCAATGGGAGACCGATTCTCCGCAAAATGTCGTCAAAGAGGACCATGGCACTTACATGAAGCTGACGTTTGCGGACGGCTCCGTCGTTTATGTCCGTTTGACCGACAGCGGGGAAGTCGATGCGGGCAACGTCCGGTTCGACGGCACCGCGGTGGCGTTGAAGGGCGATACGGTACTGCTCGTCGACGGGACGAAGGTCGTGAAGAGCGGCGTCACGGTCATCGACAGCAATGAACTGGCGACGGTCGTTGTTGGCGGCGACCAACTATCGATTTCGAGCAAGACGGATGCCCGGGTAGCTCTGGACGCACCCGGCATCGTGCGGCTGCGGGACGCGGACAGCGGCGCGGACTTTCCACAAGGCGGGGCGGTTGCGGCAGGCTTGGACGCGCGCGGCGTGCAGTGGGATACGGCCGGTAGCACCCTTACGGTCAATGTGCAGCAAGGGCAGCATGCGTTCAAGCTGAATAACGCGCCGATGCCGCAGCCGAAAGCCCCGCTTGCGCTGCAGACCGTCATCGACGGCGTGTACGGCTCGGTGACGCTGGCGGTTTACAGCGATACGGAAGGCGTCCCCGTCGCATGGGGCAAGCTGGACAACGACCCGGGACTGTACGAAGTCGCGGAAGCTCCCGCCGGTTTCACGTTTGAGCATTACGGCAAGCCGCGCTACGTGTATCTCGAAGCGGATGCGGCCGTCATCGTGCGGGGCGGAGGCGGAACGCTGGCGCTGAACAAGGTGGGCAGCGGCAGCCCAACCGCGGCGGATTTATGGGCCGATCCGGATGGGCGTAGAGACACCTTGTCCGTCGCCTGGACAGAAGCGGAGAACTACAAGGAGGCCGATGCGGGCATCACCAAATATACGACCCGGCCTTTCCTGTCGGGCGGCGCCGGTCTGGGCAACTGGAATTTGACCGGCCAGTCGGTCAAATGGAATGTGCAGGTCCCGAAAGCCGGCACCTACGATCTGGTGCTGAAGTATGTAGCGGGCTGGGATGTGCCGGCCGGCTCGCAAACGAGCAGGCTTGCGATGATCGGCGATCATGCGCTATCCTTCGAGGCGCCAACGACGATCGATTATGGGACGCTGCCGGCAAACTGGCGGGGGTTGCGGGTCGAGACGGGGCTGCAGCTGCCCGCGGGCTCCGTCGATATTCAGCTGTGGCATGCCGGCGGGGCGATGAATCTCGACTGGGTCGGTCTCATCGAGCGTAAAGACGATGAAGAGCCGCCCACAACGCCCGGCAGCGTGTCAGTTGTCTCGCAGACGGGTTCGTCGGCGACGCTTTCCTGGAGCGCTTCCGCCGACAATACCGGCATCAAGGAATACGACATTTACGTGGACGGCGTCAAAAAGCTGGCCGTACCGGGCGGCTCCTTGACCGGAACGGTGACTGGGCTTGGTATCGGAAAAACATATGCGCTAACGGTAAGAGCCGTAGATACGAGCGACAACCGTTCGCTGCCGAGCGGTAGCGTGCAGGTGACGATCGTCGATTCGACGCCGCCTGCATGGGGGGCGGCAGCTGCGCTTCAGCCCGATCAACTGTTCCCTTCGGTGGCGAGACTGAGATGGGGCGGTGCGGTTGACGATTCCGGCTCAATCGCCTCCTATGCGCTTTACCGCAAGGACGGCCCGGCACAGCCGTTTGTCCAGATGGCGACCGTATCCGGCACCACTTACGACTTCGTGAATTTGTCGCCCGGCGGCACGTATGAATTCAAGGTGGAGGCGCAGGATTCCTCGGGCAACGTTTCGACCGGAGGGCCGACCGTTGCGCTGACGCTGCCGACTGCCGCCGCCGGCGGCGATTTCTACGAAACGTTCGACGAATGGGCAACCGGCAACGTGGCTGCAGGCGGCGGCTGGACGCTGTCGCCGAACGATACGTCCGCCGTGCAAATCGTGCCGCTGCCAGACGGAAACGGCAAAGCGCTGCAGGCGACGGACAACGTATATGACGTGGGCAACGAATATTACGAAAGTCCGATTTTCATCCGTTCGACATCGCCGATGAGCGGCAAGATCGTCGCCGAGACCCGATTTATGGTCAAAACGGTCGAACCGTTCGACGTCGGGAGCTTCTACATCAGCATCATGGGGGAAGGGAAGGAAGCGGCGCGGTTCCTGCGTTTCTCCGACGGCACGTTCGGGTACTTCAAGCAGTCGGGCGGCGTGAACGAGGCCAAGCAAGTTCCGAAGGCCGGCTTCCAATTGCCGCGCGATACGTGGGTGACGCTCCGCTTCGATCTGGATACGAACGCGCAGACGTTCGATATCGCGATCCAGTCGGACGCCTTCAAAGGATATGCCGACACGGTGAACGCTCCAACCGAGCTGGATGCCGCAACGGGAACGTTCCGGGTCACGGGCCTGCCGTTTCTGAGCGGCGGCGCGGCCGTTTCGTCCATCAACCAGATCCAGGTGCGGCATAACCGGTATATGGGGCAATATTGGTACGATTACGCCGCCATGTACGAGGACACGATTCCGGGGCTTGTCCCGGGCAATCTCCAGCTCGATTCGAGGACGGATTCGTCGGCAACCGTCACCTGGACGGCGCCGGGGCCGGATGCGGATGTGAGCGAATATCGGGTTTATGTCGATGGCATACAAAAAGCGGCGGTTTCAGGCAACGAGTATTCCGCCACCGTGAGCGGCCTGACAATCGGGCATACGTACGCGGTGACAGTACGTGCCGTTAACCCGGACGGCTACCGCTCTGCGGAAAGTGCCGTTGTGTCCGTCGCAATGACGGACACAACCGCTCCCGTATGGGGACCGTCCGCGCAGCTCGGCCCCGAGCATTTGTTTCCCGATACGGCCCGGCTGACATGGAACAGCGCGACCGACAATTCCGGTTCGATTGCATCGTACGCGATTTATCGCCAAGACGGACCCGGTTTGCCGTATGCGATGGTCGCGGCGACGGCTGTCGGCACCACTTATGACCTAACGGGACTGCAACCCGGAGGGAGTTATGCCTTCAAGGTGGAGGCGATGGATGCAAACGGCAACGAATCCGGTGACGGTCCGATGGTTGCGATTGTCATGCCGACGGCCGCTACCGGCGGCGAATACTACGAATCGTTTGACGGCTGGACGACGGGGAGCGGACCGAGCGGCGCCAGTTGGGCGGTCTCGACCGGCATGGGCACTACCGTTCAGGCAGTGGCGCTTCCAGACAGCAACAGCAAGGCGTTGCAGGCGACGGACAGCTATTACGATCTGGCGAATGAATACTATGAAAGCCCCATCGTCAGGCGGTTGAACGCGCCGATCGGCGGGAGGGTGACGGTGGAAATCCGCTACATGTTCAAGCGGCTGCCGGGATACGACGTCAATGGGAATTACTTCTCCGTTATTGGCGGCGGGGCGACGGCGATCCGGTTTACCGGCTTCTCAGACGGCTCGTTCGGCTATTCGAAGACGGTTGGCGGCGTCGATACGTTCTTCAAAATCCCGAAAGCAAGCGGTATGGTTCTCCCGCCCGATACGTGGGTGACGCTGCGCTTCGACCTGGATATGTCCGCAAAAACATACACGATCGAGATGCAGTCGGATGCTTTTAAAGGGTATACCGGCGCAATGGACGCTCCCGGCACGATAGATCCGGTGCGCGGCGTATACCGGATCGCCGGTCTGCCGTTCCTGGCTGCCGCAGCGAACATATCGACGATAAGCGAGTTCTCGATGCGGCAAAACCGCTACAAAGGCGTCTATTGGTACGATTATATGACGATGTATAACTCGTCCCCTGCGCCGGCGGCAACGCTGGCGGTTCCGGCAACCGTGGACTCGGATGCGATGCTTGCGGCTGCCGTCGGGGCAGCCAATGTGACGGGTGCGGTGTACCAGGAGTTCGTCATGCAATACGACGCGGCCAAGTTCCGTTTCGATCATGCGGAGAGCGCCGACAGCGGTTTTGCGGTCACCGGCGTTACGAACGATGCGGCGAACGGGAGCGTGCAGATTGCGATGACCAACGCGTCGCCGCTTACCGGCAGCGCCGAGCTGCTGCGCGTTTATTATGAACCGCTCGCGGAATCGGGCAGCGGGACAATCGCCATCGTTGCGGCGAGCGTCGGCGAAACGGCGGCCGGTATGACCGCGCTGAACGGATTGCCGGCGCGGACGGTAACCGTTCGCGATACGACGCCGCCGACCGATGCGGTCTTCACCGCCAGTACGACCGCACCAACACAATCGGATGTCGAAGTCATGATTCAATATCCGGCCGATGCGGTTGCGCAGCAGGTCAAAATCGGCGTTAGCGGCGATTGGTCGGCCTATACGGGGCCCGTGACGATGACGGATAACGGCACCGTGTATGCCCGAAGTACGGATCTCGCGGGCAACCAGTCCGGCGTCACCGGGTACACGGTAAACAATATCGACCGGATTGCGCCGGTTACGGTCGTTGCCGTTTCACCGATCGAGCCGGACGGTCCGGACGGCACCTATGTGAACCCGGTCACGATCGTATTGAACGGCACCGACACCTTGTCGGGCGTGGCGAGCACCGTATACAGCCTCGATAACGGGACGACGTGGCAGCCGTATACGACCCCCTTGACTTTCGATGCAGAAGGGAACTACGTGCTGCGCTACCGTTCGACGGATCGGGCGGGCAACGTCGAGACCGTACATTCACTGCAATTTGAGCTGGCTGTGTCGGCGGTCAAGGTGGAGCTGCTCGACAGCAGCGGCCATCCGCTCAGCGGGGCCGCGGTTTCCTACTACGACGGGGGATGGAACGATTTTGGCATCACCGATGCGCTCGGCACGGCAACCCGGTCGCTGCCGGAGAAATCCTATACGTTCCGCATCACGTACGAAGGCACATACATGCAGAAGATGCAGCATACCGGCACCGATGCCACGGTGAGGTTTCAGACGGTTCGGGTGAAGGTGCGTTTGACGGATAGCGAGGGCGGGATGCTGGATGGCGGCACGGCCAGCTATTACGCGGGCATTTGGCGCACGATCGGTGAAATGGCCGGCGGGGAAACGAGCAAAGAACTGTTGCCTGGCGCTTACACCTTCGCCGTTGCTTATGAAGGAACGGTTGCCCGGAAGGTGCAAAATACGGGAGCGGATGCCACGGTCAACTTTCAGACGATTCCGGTCGTTGTGCAATTGTCGGATGGCGCAGGCAATCCGCTCGATGGCGGCGAAGCCAGCTACTATGCGGCCCGCTGGATAACGATCGGCAGCACGATCGGCGGCGAGACCGGCAAACAATTGCTGTCGGGGTCCTATACGTTCAGGATGAATTACGGCGGTACGGTCAGCACGCGCGTCGTCGATACAGCCGTCACGCCGACGATTGTTTTTCAGCAATTTTGACAAGAGAGGAGTTCGGCCGGGATGAAGCTTGAGAAGGGCAAACAGAACGCGGAAGCATTCGTGTTCGTCCGGGAGGACTGGATGCCGCTGCGTTATCGCCCTCTGCCGGATGGACGTATCGAGGTCGACAGCCATGCGGATCGCCGGCGTGCGGAGAGGATGGTTTACGAGGAAGGAATCGACTTTGAAGCGGACATCGCGGGCGGGCGGATTCGCCGTACGCCCGGCAGCCGGATTCCCGATTGGTCGCGCCATCCTTTGTATGGCATACCGCATTTTGACCATGCATTATTTGCGAATTGCGGCAACAAGGACTTCACGGTATATGCCAGCTACCGCTGCAGCCGGAATGAGCGTGAGGAGCGCCTGAGCAGCGGCGGCGAAATCGACGGGGGCGTTTTGGCGCGTTGGACAGCGAAGCTGCAGGCGGGCGAGGAGACGCTATACGTCGTTTACGGCGACAGCATCAGCGCCGGCGGCGACGCCAGCGCGCCTGGATTCGCATATGGCGATCAATTCTTATGCGGCGTCCGCGAGCGGTATCCGGGAAGCCGGACTCGACTGGTCAACAAAGCGAAAGGCGGCGAAACGAGCGTCGGCGGAAAAGAGCGGATCGATCGGGAGGTCATATCCCTTCGGCCCGATCTCGTCTCCATCGGGTACGGCATGAACGATCAGAATTTGTATGAGCATGGCGTTGACGTGCCGCCGCCGGCTTTCGAGAGCAACTTCCGGTATATGATCGAAGCGGTGCTGAAGGTGGAAGGTTGCGCGCTTGCGCTCGTCACTCCTTGTTCGCCGAATCCGCTGTGGCGGTATGCGAGTGGGCGAATGTCGGAATACGCCGAAGTCATCCGCCGTTTGGGCACCGAATACGGCGTCGCCGTCGCCGACGTTCATGCGGCCTGGGAGCGTGAGCTTGCTGCCGGCAAAACGCCGGAATGCTTGTTGCTCAACAATATCAATCATCCGAACGATTACGGACATCTGCTGTACGCCAAGGCGCTGATTGCGCTGCTGCCGGACGATGGAGAAGGAGGAGAATAACGCGAATGGCCAACTATGTCAAAATCAGCTGCATCGGACCGCACCCTTACGTCATGGACGGTGCAATCCCGAACGAGCAGGCTGTTGAACTGATGATCGCCAACTGGCGAAACCAGCTGGAGCAGGTACTGCCCGACCGTCCGGATCTGATCGTACTGCCGGAAGTATTCGACAGGCCGTTCATGCGGGGTTATCCGCACGAACGCATATTCGATTATTACCGATACCGGAAGCACCGGTTGCGCGACTTTTTGGCGGAGACGGCACGCGACAATAATTGCTACATTACTTATCCGACTCACCTGGAGATGGCGGACGGCAGTTGGCGCAACGGCGTGCAGCTGATCGGCCGCCGCGGAGATATTGTCGGGGGATACCACAAGAATCATATCGTCCCGGCGGAATACGACCGCAACGGGGTTTTGTACGGCAAGGATGCCGATCTTGTCGCTTGCGATTTTGGCACGGTTGCCTTTGCGATCTGCTTCGATCTGAATTTCGAAGCGCTGCGTCTGCAATACGAGAGCCTCAAGCCCGATCTGATCGTGTTTCCATCCATGTATCACGGGAGCTTCATGCAGCGCTACTGGGCGTATTCTTGCCGGTCGTATTTTGCCGGAGCCGTGGCAGGGCTGCCCTGCACCGTGCTCAATCCGGTAGGCGAAGTCGTCGCATCGAGCTCGCCCCAATTTCCGTTCGTTACGACGACCATCAATCTTGACCGCGCCGTACTGCACATCGACGAGAACCAATTGCGGTTTGGTGAAATGAAGCGCAAATACGGGGACCGGCTGATCATCCGCGACCCCGGTTATTTGAACGCCGTTCTGCTGACGAGCGAATCCGACTCATTTACGGTGGACGATGTCATAGCGGAATTCGGACTGGAGACGGTGGACGGCTATTTCAATCGCTGTTTGACCCATCGTGCGGTAGAGGGGCACGTGGAGAAGTAGGGCGTCAAAGCACCCGTTTTGGAGGCAAATCCATTCATCAGCCCCCCGATTGCATGTTTAGTTGGGCGGCGACGCACGCGACCTATTGGTAGCGTGCGTTTTCTTTTTCACCGCAACGTGGTCTATTATCGAAGAACCTCTCAAAAAAACAAATTGACAAGGCAAAGGCGTTCGCCTACAATAAACTTGTATTTAAAAATAGATACAAGATATAAAACGGTCATAAGTAAGTGATGAGATGTGGTCGAATGACTGGAAACAGAGGGGGAACACGGATGAATCGCCAGTCGAATCCAGGCGGAATGCCGGTGCGGGGGGAGAACAGCTTGTCACTGACCCAGCTGTTCCGTTCGCGCATCTGGAGCAAGCGGTACGCTTACCTGCTCATTTTGCCCGGATTGCTTTACTTTATCGTCTACAAGTATGTGCCGATGCTCGGCACGATTATCGCCTTTCAGGATTTCAGTCCGTTCCTCGGCTTTGCGGACAGTCCGTGGGTCGGGCTCAAGCACATCCGCACGCTGTTCGCCGAACCCGAGGTGATCCGGGTGCTGTGGAACACGCTGTCGCTTTCTTTTCTCCAGATCCTGTTCGCTTTTCCCGCCCCGATCATACTCGCGCTGATGATGAACGAAATCAAGACGGAATGGTTCAAACGGATTGTGCAATCGGTCGTTTATTTGCCGCATTTCCTCTCCTGGGTTGTCGTCGTGAGCATTTTCGTCATTTTCCTGCGCAGCGAAGGCATCGTCAACGGGCTGCTGCGGGAAGTGTTCGGGCTGGACCAGCCGATCGCTTTCCTGAACACGCCGTCCTACTTTCAGCCGCTCATCGTGCTGCAGGTGATCTGGAAGGAAGTCGGCTGGGGCACGATCATTTTTCTGGCAGCGCTTGCAGGCGTCGATCCGTCACTCTACGAAGCGTCGGTCATGGACGGCGCAAGCCGCATGCGGCGCATCTGGCACATCACGCTGCCGGCGATTCGCGGCACGATCGTCATCCTGCTCGTCCTTCGGCTCGGCCATGTGCTGGACTCCGGCTTCGAGCAAGTGTTCCTGATGCTCAACCCGTACGTCGACAAGGTCGGCAACGTGCTCGATACGTACGCTTATTTTAAGGGCATCATCAACGGTAATTACAGCCTGGCGACGGCGGTCGGCCTGTTTAAAGGCGTCGTCGGCTTCGTGCTGGTGGTTGGCGTCAACTGGTTGGTCAAACGGTCAGGCGAAGACGGCGTTTATTAAGACCAACAAAAGGGGGAAACACACGCGATGAACCACGCCACGCCGCTCGAAAAATTCGTCATGACCGTCAACTACATCGTGCTCGCGCTGATCGCCGCCATGATGCTGCTGCCGTTCCTCTACTTGTTCTCCGTGTCGTTTTCGACGCTGGAAGACTTTTTGCGCACGGACCTGCTGCTTTGGCCAAAACGGTGGGTGACGTACGCTTACGAATACATTTTACAATCCGATTCGTTCCTGCGTTCGCTCTGGGTGACAACGAAGCTCACCGTTACGGGCACGCTGATCAACCTCGCGTTTACGGCGACGATGGCGTTCGGCCTGACCCGCAGGGCGCTCGGGCAACGGACGCTGCTGCTGCTGGTGCTGTTCTCGACGCTGTTCTCGCCGGGGCTGATCCCGAACTACATTATCGTCAAAGAAACCGGGCTGCTCGACTCGACGTGGTCGCTCATATTGCCGGGCCTGATCAGTCCGTTCATCCTGATCGTCCTGCGCACGTTTTTCCTGAACATCCCGTCCGAGCTCGACGAGGCGGCGCGCATCGACGGCGCGAACGATCTGCATATTTTCGCCCGGCTCATCCTGCCGCTGTCGAAGCCGGCTCTGGCGGCGTTCAGCCTGTACTACGCCGTCGGCTACTGGAACGGGTATTTTACAGCCATCCTCTACATCAACAATCCGGCCAAACAGCCGATCCAGGTCATTTTGCGCCAAATTGTCATCCAGAGCGATCCGACAAGCGTGTTCGGCGGTTTCGCCACCCAGATGTTTCTCGAGCATTCCCCGCCGCCGCAAACGGTGCAGATGGCCGCCATTCTGCTCGCGACGCTGCCGATTCTGATCGTGTACCCGTTCCTGCAGAAACATTTCGTCAAAGGCGTCATGCTCGGTTCGATCAAAGGTTGACAGGGGCGGTTCACCACATGAAGGAGGGGATGCCGGGGAAAAGCGCAAACCAGACGCACGGTTGACGGGAAGCATTTGACTACATTCCAGGAGGGGTTCGCATGAAATGGAAACGTTATGCAGCAGCAACATTGGGCCTGTCGCTCGCCGTTACGGCGGCGGCGTGCTCATCCTCGCCCGGCAAGAGCAACGAAGGCGCCAAAGCGTCGACGCAGCCGTCGGCAAGCGCCAAAGCGACGGAGTCGGCGAAGCCGGCGGAGAATAAAAAATTTACGATTTCCGCGCTGTTTTACAACTTCGGCGCCGTATCGCCGACGGACGGTCCCGGGCTGGCCGAGTTTAACAAGAAGTTTAACGTCGACCTGAAAGTGACCAATGTGCTCAACACATCGTTCGAGGAAAAAATGACGGCCATGTTCGCGTCGGGCGACATTCCGGACGCTACGACGCTGAATACGACGATGCTGAACGGCCGTTACGCCCAGCTCGCCAGACAGGGAGCGCTGCTGCCGCTCGACGACTACATCGCCAAATACCCGTCGCTCAAGATCGTGCCGAGCCAGGTGTGGGACGCGCTCAAGGTGGACGGCAAAATTTACGGCATTCCTTCCTATTATCCGAAATTCGGCTTGACGCCGATGATCCGCCAGGACTGGCTGGACGCGCTTGGGCTGAAAATGCCGACCAACTACCAGGAGCTCAAGCAGGTCGCGCTGGCGTTTACGAAAAACGATCCGGACAAAAACGGCAAAAACGACACATACGGCCTCGCCATGAGCCAGAACATCAACCCGGACTTCAACATGGGAGCGTATTGGGACGCCAACGCCTGGTACCACAAAAACAAGGACGGCCAGTTCATTCCCGGCATCATCGGCCCGGGGCGCAAAGAGTTGATCTCGATGTTCGCCGACTTGTACAAGGAAGGCGCGATGACCCGCGATTTTGCGGTGATGACGTGGCCGGACGTGAACAAGGAGTTTTATTCGGGCAAGGCCGGCATTTTCATCGGCACGCCGCGCGGCATGGGCCAGGCGAACATGGAAGGGCTGTATAAGCTGTACCCGAACGCCAAGCTGACGCCGATTCCGCCGTTTGCCGACCCGAACGGCAACACGGGTTTTACGGCAGGGATCAATTTCAACGCGATGACGGTGCTGTCGGCCAAGCTGGCGAAGGAGCCGGACAAATTGCAGCGCGTGCTGGAAATATCCGATTTCTCGCGCAAATTTTATCCGTATGACCAACGCAACCCGAACAACGCCGACTTCGACTTCTGGAACGGCAAAAACACGCAAGGCTACGACATGGTCGACGGCAATGTGGTGCGCAAGGCCGACGCTGCGGCGAAAGGGCTGGGGCCGTGGAATTACTGGTTCGACGTCAACTGGCCGGCGAACGACACCGACATCGATTATCGCAAGGACTACTCGTTCAAGCCGCTGGTCGACCTGACCGACACGTACATGAAGCTGATTCCGACGTGGAAATATTATGTCAACCCGTCCTACACGGCTTATTCCAAAACGAATTCGGAAAAAGGCGCCGAGCTGACCAAGTTCCTGATGGACGAACAGACCAAAATGATTGCCGGCAACACGTCGGTCGCGGACTGGGACAAAATGGTGACGGAATATATGAACAAAGGCGGCACGCAAGTCATTAAAGAAATGAACGAAGGCATCAAAATCAAGGACCCGAAAGAGAACTACAAGTAACAGAGGTAGCGGGGCAGGGCGGCGCGCGCCGCTCTTCCCGCATCCGCGGGCAGGCGGATATGGAGGACAACGGGATGATTATCGACAGCCATCTGCATTTGTTTTTTTCCGCGGAACAGGCGTGGCGGCCGCAGGCGGAGAAGCTGCTGCGCGACATGGAGCGGGCGGGAATCGGGCAAACGTGCCTGATGCCGAACCCGCAGTTCGACGGCTGCATCTACCCGAGCCGGGAAGCGCTGCTGTTTCAGGCGGAGACGCTGGCGGCGGCAGCGGCGGCTTATCCGGGCCGCTTCTTGCCGCTGCTGTTCGTATGCCCGATGCAGCCGCACGCGTTTACGCTGGAGCTGATCGAACGCTACGTGACGAATGGACCGCTCGTCGGCATCAAGTTTCATATTTCGCTGCCGGCGGACGACGAACGATACGAACCGATCTACGACTATTTGGAGCGGCACGACATTCCGCTTCTGTTCCATAGCTGGTACAAAACGACGATGCGCGCCACGTTCGAATCGTCGCCGGCGCAAATCGCCGCCATGGCGGCGCGGCACCCGAAGCTGCGCGTGCTGATGGCGCACCTGACCGGAGCGAAGCTGCGCGGCATCGCCGACATCAAGCCGTATCCGAACGTGCTGCTGGATACGTCGGGCTCGCAGCCGGAGGAAGGCTACTTGCAGCGGGCGATCGAAGAATTGGGAGCGGAGCGCGTGCTTTACGGCTCGGATTACCCGATTCGTTCGTTTGCCACGCAGCTCGCGCGCATCGACTCGGCGGATCTGACACCCGGGCAGCGGGAGCTTGTGCTTTATCGGAACGCGCGGCAATTTTTTCGCAAGGGGGCGATCGGATGAATCCGGGTTCCACTTCGCTTGACCAGCCTTCGCCGGAGACCGCCGGCCTGATCGACGTTTCCGCGTGGACGGGCAATTGGCCGTTTACGAAGCTGCGCTACGGCGGTTTGCCGGAGCTGAAGGTCAAGCTGCAATCGCTGCAGGTGGCGCGGGCTTTCGTGGCGCCGATCGAAGCGATTCTCGAGCAGGACCCGTCGCGCGCGAACAAGGAGCTGCTTGCGGCAACGGACGACCCGTTCTGGTCGCCGGTGCCGGTCATCGATCTTTCCTACGCCAATTGGCAGGAAACGTTTGCGTACGCGGCGAATGACAGCAGGGTCAAGATGGTCAAGCTGCTGCCAAACTACCATATGTACGAGCTGAGCGAAAGCAAGCTGCAGCCGCTCGTTGCGCTCGCCCGGCAGCGAAGCCTGGTCATTTCGATCCAGATTCGCGTCGAGGACGTGCGCGGGCAATATCCGCTAATGAAAGTCGCGGACGTCGACGTGCTGCAGGCGGCCAACATCGCCCTGCGTTTTCCCGAACAGCCGTTTCTGCTCGGCAACCTGCATGCGGCCGAGCTGCGCGAAGCGCTGCGGGCGGCGGACAATGTGTATGCCGATCTGGCCAGCCTCGAGCAAGTCGACATCGTCAAGGAAGTGGAAGAACGGTATCCGGCAGAGCGGGTGCTGTTCGCCACGCACAGCCCGTTTTATTTTCCGGAAGCGGCGGTTTACAAGCTGCGGCTGACGGAAGCCGGGCCGGACACCGTCCGCGCCATCGGCAGCGCCAATGCAAGGCGCTTGTTCGAACCGCCCGCGTAAAAGCGGTCAACGACGCGCCTCATCGCGAGGAGGGAATTCCCATCAGCGGGACCCATGCAGTCTTGTACGCTGGTACGGCCAAAATGGATATCACGCCGGACGGGCCGATTCATCTGATTCCGACCGCCCCGGCTCCGCGCTTGAGCGTCGGCATCGCCCGCCGCCTGTTCGCCAGAATCGCCGCGTTCCGCCAAAGCGGCCGGAACGCGGTATTCGTGTCGGCCGACAGCCTGTTCATTCCGCATAACCGCATCGAAGGGCTGAAGCGCCGCATTACCGAAGCCTGGGGCATCGGCGGCGACGACGTGTTCGTCCAGGCGACGCATACGCATTCGGCGCCGTTCCCCGCAGCCGGCTATTACGCCGCCGTATACGACAGCTCGCTGGACGCCGAATACGACGCCTACTTCCGACAGGCGGAGGAGGCGGTGTTCGCCGGCGTCGCTTCGGCGCTGGCCGGGCTGGAGCCGGTTACCGTCTGGCGGGGCGAGGGCAAGTGCGAATTTTCGTCGTATCGGCGCAAGGAAGTTGATGGACAATGGGCAATGGCGCCGGACGACGGCGGGCCGAAGGATCCTGAACTGACCGTTGTGCGTTTCCGCCGGGAAGACGGCTCGGACAAGGCGCTGTTCGTCCATTTTGCCTGCCATCCGACGGTAACGTACGAGGATCTTCTGTCGCCCGACTATCCCGGCACGGCGATGGAGCAATTGGAGCGGTTGGAGCAGCCGCAAGACGGCGGCGTTGTCGCCCTGTTCCTGCAAGGCTGCTGCGGCGATGTGCGTCCCGGGCTGATTCGGGACGGCAAGTATTATTCCGGCACGGACGTCGACGTGCGGCGGCTGGCCGGCCAGCTCGCGGACGAAACGCGGGCCGTGCTGGCGCGCCCGATGCGGGAGCTGGCGACAACCGGCATCGAGTGCCGCCGGCTGGCGATCGGGCTGCCGTTCCGCGAGGTGCCGACGGCGGCCGAGCTGGAAGCATGGCGCGACGATCCGGGGCTGCTCGGCATGCGCAGCCGCAAGCTGCTGGCATACCCGCAGTTTCTCAAGCCGCAGGAAACGCTGCGCATCGGTTATCTGGAGCTGGCCGAAGGGTTGGCGATGGTCGGCATGAGCGGGGAGATGGTCGTCGCTTACGGCTGCCGCGTCAAAGCGGCCGGCGGCGAACGAATGCTGGCGCTTGGCCTGACCGACGGCAACGCCGGCTACGTGCCGACCGCGCGGCAGCTGGCGGAGGGCGGCTATGAGGCGCACGACTTTTTTTACCGGCACGGGTTTCCGTCGCCGTACGATCCGGTCGTCGAAGCGAGAGTGACGGCGGCAATCGATGCTTTGGTCGGATCGCGATAACGATAGCAAGACAAAAGGAGAATCCGTCATGACAATCCAGTCGCTGGGCCACGCGGTGCACATCGTCAGCATCGTGGCGGCGGCCTATGATCCGGGAGAGGACGGCAATCCCCGGATTTATGCCGTTACCTGCGGGAAGACGGCAACGCTGCACGTCATCGACGTGTACGGCGCCCGCTCCGAGCGGAGCTATGAGCTGGAAGGCTCGACGCACTGCTGGGGCGTCGTCCGGCAAACGGACGGCACGATTTACATGAGCAGCGCGCAAGGATATTTGTACCGGCTGCGGCCGGGGGCGGAACAGGCCGAAAATCTCGGCCAGGCCGTGCCGGGCGAAAGTTTCCTCTGGCAAATCGCCGAAGGCGAAGACGGCAACATCTACGGCGGCACGTACCCGGGCGGCAAGCTGTTCCGCTACGAGCCGGCGAATGCGACGTTCCGCGATTACGGGCAGATGGTTCCGGGCGAACAATACGCACGCTGTCTGGCTGTGGACGGCGGTACCGTGTATGTCGGCATCGGCACGGTGAAAGGGCATCTGGCGGCGGTCGACGCCGCAACGGGAGAGAAGCGGCTCATTCCGCTGCCGCCCGGAGCCGAAGACGAGCAGCTCGTTTACGACGTTACGGTGCGCGGCAGCTTCCTGTTCGCGCGGATGTCGGTCAAAGGCACGCTGCACGTCCGCGACTTGCGGACAGAATCGTGGATCGATCGTGTCGACAATTGCCTCGGCTGGGACGTTTCGTTGCCGCATCCGGAGAGCGGCGAGGTTTATTTCATCAAGGACGGATTGCTGCATGCCTATGATGCGCAGGCGCGCCGGCTGTCGGCAACCGGCCTCGCTTGCGAGCAGGCGATGCGCGACAGCGTCTGGATCCGTTGGCGCGACCAGATGACGTATCCGGGCTGGAGCCTGATCAGCGTCGTGGGAGATGGCGGCTGCTGGCTTTACAATCCCGCCACGGGAGCCGGTGCGGCATTCGACACCGATGTTCCGGGCCAGCCGAACAAAATCCAAAGCCTGGCCGTCGACGCGGCGGACCGGGTTTATGCCGGCGGTTTTTTCCACGGCGGCGTATCCGTGTACGATCCGCATACGGAGCGGATTACGGAGTTCGGTACGGTCGGCCAACCGGAGGGGCTGCTGGCGGTTGATGACCGGTTGTATATGGGCATCTATACGCATGCCGTCATTTACCGGTTCGACCCGATGCTGCCCTGGGAGAAGGGCGTGAACCCGCAGCGGCTGTTTTCGCTTTACGAGCACGGGCAAGACCGCCCGTTTGCGCTGGTGCCGGCAGGAGGCTCCCGGATTGCGATCGGCACCGTGCCGTTCTACGGGCAGCATGGCGGCACGCTGACGATCTACGACGCGAAGGCGGATCGGTACGACGTGCACCGGCATGTCGTCCGCGATCAAAGCGTCGTCTGTTTGGCTCATGCAGACGGCTTCGTTTACGGCGGCACGTCCATTCACGGCGGACTCGGCACAACCCCGCTGGCGGACGAAGGCAAGTTGTTCGTCTGGGACGTCGCCCGGGGCGAGAAGCAGTGGGAGGGCGTGCCCATTCCCGGAGAGCCGGCCGTATTCGCGCTGGCGGTCGATCGCGACGGGGCGGTTTGGGGAGCGACCGCCTCTGCGCTGTTCCGCTTCGATCCGCGCACCCGGCAGGTAGACCGGCGCGAATCGCTGGAGGCGATCGTTGCTCCGGAGATGCGTACGGGGTGGCACGGCTGGCACGGCGGCTATTTGGCTTGCCGCCCGGACGGCAGTCTTGTCGGCGACGTCAGGGGAACGCTGTTCCGCTACGAGCCGGCTGCGGGCGCGCTGACCGTCCTGGCCGAAGGAGTCGGCCGCAGCGTATGCGACAGCGGCGGGAGGCTCTATTTTACCCGGGATACGGAGCTGTTCGTCTTGTCTTCCGGCACGGCAAGCGTCTGACAGACGAAACGAGCCGCCGCCCTTCCGTTCGGGAAGAGCCGGCGGCTCGTTTGGCTGCAGGCAGTGTCAAGTCGGCACGACCGGCGGCGCTGCGCCGAACAGCTCCATCGTCTTCAGCCGCTCGACGAGCGTTTCCGGCTTTTCGATGCCGGTCCAGAACCGGATCATCGTATCGTCGAGTTCGCCGTGCATATCCAGATTGGGCAAAATCTGATGGAGAAATTTGCCGCGGTCGATGCCGCTCCCCGGAATGGCCAGCGCCTCCATGCGGTCTTCGCCGAACACTTCGCGATTGATCGCCGTGCTCAGCGCCAGCAGGCCGGTTTCCTGCGCCATGATGCGCTGGGATTCGGGCTCGAGACAGAAGCGGATGAACTGCTTGGCAAGCTCCTTGTTTTTGCTTTCGCGGAACAGCTGCAGCCCGTTGACGATCAGCATGCTGCCGTCGCCGAAGCTGCGGGGCAGCGGGGCGATGCCGTAATGGGGCGCCATGCCGCTCATCATGAAGGTGGAGGTGAGAATCATCGCGATCCGGTTTTCCTCGAACAGCTCCTGGGTCAAATAATGGTTGCTGACCGCATAGAGCGGACACACCTTGTGCCGGTACATGAGCTGCTGCAGGAACCGAAACGCCTGCACCATGTCGTGCGTGCGCAGCGGATTGTGCCGGTCGGCGCCGAATGCGCTCCATTGCCGCATCACCATAACGGACCAGCGGTTGAGGTCGGAATTGACCGCGAAGCCGTACAACTCGGGCATGCCGTCGCCGTCGATGTCCCGCGTCAGCGCCTGGGCCGTTTCGACGAACTGCTCCTGCGTCCAGGCGTGGGCGGGCGTTTCGATGCCGTAGTAGTCGAACAGCGTTTTGTTGTACGCGAGGAAAATCGGCGAATACGTAATCGGCGCCGCCAGAAGCCGCCCGTCCTGACTGAAAACGTCGACGATCGGCTGCGGCACGTCGTCGAACAGGCCGGTTGCGGTGAAGTCGTCGAGCGGGCTCCACAAGTCGAGATGCAAGCGCTGAAAATCGGAATCGATCACGAACCCGATATCCGGCTCGGCGCCCAGTTCCACCAGGGACTTATAGTACGATTCGATCTGCTGCGGCACCGGCAGCACTTTGACCTGCACGCCGGGATGGCGCTTGTGGAATTCGCGGATCAGAATCGGCAGCCCTTTTTTGGCGAAGCCGGAGAACGGGGCGGCAATGACCAGCGTCTTGACGCCGCCCGCCGCTCCGGCTTCCGGCGCGACCATCGTGCCTTTGCCGTGAATTTTGACGATCAGCCCTTCGTCGAGCAGCTCCTGCAGCGCTTTGCGGACGGAAGTGCGGCTGAGTTGGTATTTGTGGCACATTTCATTCTCGGATAGCAGAAACTGACCGGGCTGGATCGCGCCGGAAAAAATTTGCACGCGCAGCGTATTGGCCAGCTCCAGGTACAAAAATTCGGTCTCCCGTTTCATCGGATGGCAAACTCCTTCTCAGCTCCAGCTGAAAAACAAACCGGCAACTTATATCAGACTCGTATTAAGGGCTTTTATCTATTACGTATATTAGTAATATCGCGATAGGTTGTCAAATCGCCGCCACATCTGAAAGTACATGTAAAATACAAGCGGCGATCACAAGGGAGGAAGCGGGATGGAGAACGTATACGATTATATGATGGGGCATTTTGTGCAGTCGGTGGAAAAGGAGTTGGCCAAGTTCGATCCGGCCACGGGGCGGCTGCTGGAGCAGGACGGCGGATGGGCGGTGACGCATCAGGACATCATGCTGTCGATGGCGCTGCTGTACTTGACGCCGCACCCGGCAAACCGGTATAGCGGCGACGCCGCATTCCTGGAGCAGATCGGCCGGGTCGGCGATGCGTATCGGGCATTCCAGTACGAGGACGGCAAAGTCGAGTTTGTCAAAATCGACGGCTCCCGCTGGGGGCCGATCTACATGCCGTGGTCGATGTACCACTGGCTGGAAACGTATATCCGGCTCGAACCGCATTTGGGGCGGGAGCGGGCGGATTACTGGCGGGAAGGGCTGCTGCTCGGCTTCGAGGGCATGTACCTGGAGCAGCGGGAATTGCTGGAGCAGTTGCGGCGGGACCCGGCTGCGGCGTCCGGCCATGCGATCCACAATATCCCGACGTGGAATGCGATGGCGCTGCACCGGGCCGCCGGCGTATTCGGCAAACCGGAATGGAAGGCCGACGCCGATGCGATGATGCGCGCCGTGGCCCTGCACCAGCATCAGGACGGCTACTGGCCGGAGCACGGCGGTCCGACGCCGCTGTACAACCTGATTTATGTTCACGCGATTGGCCTTTACCGGCTTCACGGCGGGGAAGTCGAAATGCTGCCGGCGCTGCGCAAGGCGTTTGCGTTCAATCGGCTGTTCGTTTATCCGGACTCGACGCTGGTGGAGACGATCGACGGCCGCTGCAAATACGATCATGCGCCGTTTCTGGTCGGGTTGCCGGGCATGCTGCAGGCGGATGGCGGGCGCGGCTGGATCGCCGAGCTTGTGAAGCGCGCCGACCCGGAGACGGCGATGTGGTTCCGGCCGCATGTGGCCGAGCTGCTGCGGTATTGGCCGGAGGCGGTCGGCAGCTTGGAGGAGGATGCGCGGGAAGACGGGGCGAAGGCGGCCGACGCGCTGGCGCAGCGGACGACGCTGGCGAACGCCTGGGTCGTGCGCGAATGCGGCTGGTACGTTTGCCTGAGCGGATTCGCCCGCGAGGCGGTGGAATCGCGTTGGGGCATGGACCGGCAAAGCTTCATCGGCATTTGGCACGAGCGAACCGGGCTGATCGTCGGCGGAGGCAATTCGAAGTCGCAGCCGGAATGGAGCACGTTCGACGTCGCCGGCTCGGACGGCTTTCGGCAGTACGTGCCGGATGCCGGCGAAGCGCTGGCGGGCGCCCCCGCCGTACGGCTCCGGTACGGGAGCCGGCAGGTGACGATCGCCTTGGCGGAAGCCACGGCGAGCCGGCTTGTGCTGGAGGTTGTAGCCGAGCTGGAAGCGGGCGACAGCGGCGTGCTGCGTCTGCCGCTGAAACGTCGCGCGCACGAGCCGTTGGCGGCGAGCTTCGTCAGCGCTGCGGCGGAGGGTGATGGCGGCGGCGAACTGCACGGCGAGGCGGGGGACGGCTTGCACCGGGTTGCCGGGGCGGGCTGGACCGCGGAGGCGGAAGGGCCGCTGCGGCTCGACTGGCCTTCCTTTCCGTTCAATCCGTACGCGATGGACGGCAAGTCCGATTTGGACCACGCGATTGTTGTGCTGGCGATTCCGCTCGTTTCGTTGCAGCCGAAACGGATTGCAATTACAATCGAAGAACAAACGGGCTGATGAGTGGGGATGGTTTGCGATGACGGAGGACCGTTACCGGCCACGGTATCATGTGACGCCGCCCGAGGGGTGGATGAACGATCCGAATGGGCTGGTTTACTTTCAAGGAAGGTACCATATGTTTTACCAGTTCCATCCCGATTCGACGGTATGGGGTCCCATGCACTGGGGCCATGCGGTCAGCGGCGATCTGGTTCGCTGGCTGCATCGTCCGATTGCGCTGGCTCCCGATGAGCACGGCGCGATATTTTCCGGTTGTGCCGTCGTCGACCGGCGCGACGCTACGGGCTTGTTCGGCGGAGAGCCCGGACTTGTCGCCGTGTTTACGCATCACGCCGACGGGGACGACGGGCGACCGCGGGAGCGGCAGAGCCTGGCGTACAGCCGCGACGCCGGCGCGACCTGGATCAAGCATGCCGGCAACCCGGTCCTCGAAGAGCCAGAGTTGACCGACTTCCGCGACCCGAAAGTGCTCTGGCACGAGCCGACCAAACGCTGGATCATGGTCGTTGCCGCAGGGAACGCCGTGCGGTTTTACGCTTCCGCCGATTTGACCGGCTGGACGTTTCTGAGCTCGTTCGGCGCGGGCGGCAGGGATCTGCACGGCGTTTGGGAATGCCCGGATTTGCTTGAGCTTCCGGTGGCGGACGGCGAGGGAGACTCCGCTGCCAAGTGGGTGCTGCTCGTCAGCCTTGGCTGCCATGACGCGGAGCCGGCGGGTTCGCGCATGGTGTATTTCATCGGCGATTTCGACGGCGCGACGTTTCGCGCCGAGCTTGGAACGCCGCTGCCGTTCGACCGGGGCAAGGATCATTATGCCGCGGTCAGTTGGTCGGGATTGCCGTCGGAAGACAGGCGAACGCTTGCGATCGGCTGGATGAGCAACTGGCTGTATGCGCAAACGACACCGGCGGACCGGTTCCGCGGCGCGATGACGCTGCCGCGCGAGCTTTCGCTGTCTTGCCGCGACGGGGTGTGGCGGCTGCGGCAGGCGCCGGCGCGCGAGTTGGATCGTTTGTGCGGCGGCAAAGCGGCGAGCTGTCGCTGGCGGGACATCGCGGTAGCGGAAGGGCGCGGCCTGGACACGGGCCTGAAGCTGACGTCGTACCGGCTGACGGCCGAATTTGCGGCAGGTACGGCGGCGGAATTCGGCTTCCGGCTGCGCCGCTCGGCGCGCGGCGAAACGACGGTCGGCTGCCGCGTCAAAGAGAAGCTGTTGTTCGTGGATCGTCGCCGCTCCGGCGAGGTTGGTTTTTCGACCGCTTTTCCCGGCGTCAGTACGGCGCCGGCAGCTCTGGGAGAGGGCCGGCTCAGGCTGGACATCTGGGTCGATACGACATCGGTGGAAGTATTCGCGGATGACGGCGAAACGGCGATGACCCACCTCGTGTTTCCATTCCCCGGCGACGACGGCATCGAAGTATACGCCGGCGGCGGAGAAGCGCAGCTGCTGTCGCTCGTTATCGCGCCGATTGTTGGTTGACATGCGGCAAGCGCCCGGCTTGGGATGTTGATTCCTGAGCCTGGCGTTTGTTTTCGAAATAGGCCATCTTTTATGGCCTATTTGGTCTGAAATGGGCTGCCGCCGCGGAATAGCCAGTGATTTCACTGGCTATTTGTGCAAATCTGGTCCGATTGAGGCTGTTTGGCCGAAATAACCAGTGTTTTCACTGGCTATTTGCGATGTGATGGGCGAAATGGGGGCAATAAGCCATTTTTTGTGGCCTATTTTTTCAGGACCCTCGTGTAACACCAAGGTCGGCACGCCTCTCCACCCGGAGCGGAGCTAACGGGATGTCGGGCACCGGCGCTTAACCTGACAACCTGTTTGTTTGGGCTCAGCCGAGTGTTTGTTGCCCCGGTTTCCAGTTGGCCGGGCACAGGCCGCCGGCTTGCAGCGCTTGCAGCACGCGAAGCGTTTCGTCGACGCTGCGGCCGACGTTCAGGTCGGTGACGACTTGATACCGGACGATGCCTTCCGGGTCGATGATGAACAGGCCGCGGTGCGCGGCGCCCGTTGTTTCGTCAAGCACGCCGTAAGCGCGGGCGGTTTCTTTGGTGAAGTCGGCGGCGAGCGGGTAATTCACGCGGCCGATGCCGTTTGCCTCGCGAGGCGTGTTGATCCAGGCGCGGTGCGTATACACGCTGTCCGTCGAAACGCCGACAATCTCGCAATCAAAGTCGCGGAACGCTTCCGCGGCGTCGCTGAAGGCTGTAATTTCCGTCGGGCACACATAAGTGAAATCGTGCGGCCAGAAGAAGAGCAGCAGCCACTTGTCGCGGTAATCGGCGAGAGACACTTTTTCCTCGAGCGTTTCGATGTTTTTGGTCGACAGCAAGCTGAACGATGGGGCGGGGCGGCCGATTTTGACGACAGCAGGCGTTGTGGCAGTTGTTGTGGTTATGGTTGCTGCGGTTGTGTTGTTAGTAGCGGTTTGTTCGCTCATGGGAAGTTCCTCCTCAAGGTATGTTTGCGGTGCGGGAAACAAGCGGGCAGAAGCGGTATTTTTCTCATTGTCGCGGATGGCCACTGCGGTTTTCTTGCCCTTCGTCGTTTCGGCCGGTTTGGGCCGTGCAGGCAAGATGGCCGTTGCTTAGCCGGCCAGCGTTTGCAGCGCTTTTTTGATCCGGGTTGGGTTCATGCCGAGAATGGTCATCCCGCCGATGACGGTGACCGGCACCGAACTCATGCCGAGCGCTTGCAGCTCCCGCGCGTTCTGCTCGTTGTCGTCGATGTTGCGTTCTTCGTACGTCACTCCCTGGTCGGTCAAGTACTGTTTCAGTTGTTTGCAGTATGTGCAGTGGGTGCTGGAGTAAACGATTGCCGTTGCTGTTGTTGAGGTTGCGGTTGGTTGGGACATATGGGACACGCTCCTTTTGGTTGTGTTGGATGGCGTTTTATTTATATTGCGGGATCAAGCTGGCGCGGCGGTTGATGAACTTGTCGGCCGCCATGGCGGCGATGGCTCCGTCGGCTGCGGCGACGACGGCTTGTTTGACCGGCGAACGCCTGACTTCGCCGGCCCCGAACACGCCGGGTACGGGCGATTGCATGGAGGCGTCCAGCTCCATGAAGCCTTCGCCGTCGAGCGGGACTTGGCCGTCGAGAAAGTCGGTGCCCGGTTTGCTGCCGGACAGGAACACGAACACGCCGTCAACCGGGATCACGTGCTCTTCGCCTGCGGCCGGTTTTACGCGCACGCCGCTTACCTGGTTGTCGCCGACAATTTCGAGCGGACGCGTGCGGTAGTACATCTGCGCTCCTGGCAGCTCTTGCGGCGCGTGGCCTCCGGCGCCTTGCAGCTCGGGGCGCGGCACGATGAAGTGGATGCGCGACGCGAATTTGCCGAGCGCTGCCGCTTCTTCCAGCGCTTCTTCGCTGTCGCCGATTACGGCGACTTCTTTGCCTTGGTAGAAGGCGCCGTCGCAGGTAGCGCAGGTGCTGACGCCGCGGCCGAGCAACCGCTCTTCGCCGGGCAGCATGCGGTTGCGGCCTTTGGAGCCGGTGGCGACGATGACCGCACGCGCCTCGAACATGCCGTCGGCGGTAAATACATACTTCGTATCTCCTTCGAGATCGACAGCCGTGATCGTGGTTTGTTTGAACTCGGTACCGAAGGATGCGGCCTGGGCGCGGATCCGGTCGAGCAACTCCTTGCCGCTCAGTTCCTCGGCGATGCCGGGGTAGTTGGCGATTTTGTGCGTAAGCGCGAGCGCGCCGGCATTGGGCGATTTGTCGAGCACCAGCGTCGACAAGCCGCCGCGTGCAGTGTAAACGGCCGCCGATGCTCCGGCTGGCCCGCCGCCGATAATAATGACATCGTACATGGCGTTTGCTCCTTTCATTTTTTAAATTTAGACTTAGTCTAAATATTTGATGAGTTCATCTTACCATCGCTACACCGTCTCCGCATGAAGATTAAATGAAGGAATGGTGAAGGTTCGATGAAGGGAGAAGAGCCGCGGCGATGCCGTGAAAAAGCGATTGATGGGAAAGCGTTGGCGGCTGGTGGGACCGGTGAAGGGGAAGAGAGGCGTCGGCAGATGGTGGAGCAGGGAGAGTAGCTGCTTGTTGGCGGCTGGTGGGACCGGTGCGTCGGCAGATGGTGGAGCTGGGAAAGTAGCTGGCTTGTTGGCGGATGGAGGGGCCGGAGACTGGGAGGAGATACGATGGCTGATGGTGGAGCGGGAAGTAGCTGGCTTGTTGGTGGATGGAGGGCCGGTGAAGGGGAGGTGGCGTCGGCAGATGGTGGAGCGGGGAAAGCAGCTGGCTTGATGGCGGATGGTGGGACCGGTGAAGGGGAGGAGTGGCGTCGGCAGATGGTGGAGCGGGGAAAGCAGCTGGCTTGTTGGCGGATGGTGGGACCGGTGAAGGGGAGGAGTGGCGTCGGCAGATGGTGGAGCTAGGAAAGCAGCTGGCTTGTTGGCGGACGGTGGGACCAGTGAAGGGGAGGAGTGGCGTCGGCAGATGGTGGAGCAGGGAAAATAGCTGGCTTGTGGCGGATGGTGGGACAGGTGAAGGGGAGGAGATGCGTCGGCAGATGGTGGAGCTGGGAAAGTAGCTGGCTCGTTGGCGGATGGAGGGGCCGGAGACGGGGAGGAGAAGCGATGGCTGATGGTGGAGCGGGAAGTAGCTGGCTTGTTGGCGGAGAGCGTCGCTCAGACGAGCGGCACGGTACTTGATGCGCGGGAACGTTTGCGGCTGATCCCCGAGGCTGTCGTCCACCCTCTCTTCCAGCCCCGCCAGCGGCCAAACAAAAAAGCCGCGCCAAGCGCGGCCTCATAGCTGCGTTAATCCGCCAGCCGATACCCGACGCCGCGGACGGTGGCGATAATGTGCTGCTTGCGCGGATCGTCGCCGAGTTTTTGGCGCAAGCTCTTGATGTGCACATCAACTGTATTGCTCCCGCCAAAATATTGCTCGCCCCACACACGGTCGAGCAGCTCCTGACGCGAGAGCACGCCGCCGCCCGCCTCAAGCAGAGCCGCCAGCAGCTCGAATTCCGTCTTCGTCAGCTCGACCCGCGAGCCGCGGCGCTGCACGGTCATGCGCTTGCGATCCAGCGTTACGTCGCGGAAGCTCAGCTTGTCGCCGGAATCGATCGCATTCGCGGCAATCGCCGGAACTGCCCGCCGTGCTTGCTGCGGCAGCGGCTGCTCCAGCGCCGCATCGATGCGCGCCAGCGATCCGGCCAGTTCCCCCGGCCACACCATCGCCGCTTCACCGGCGGCAGGGGCGGTTCCGCGTTGCACCAGCGTCAGCACCGGTTCATCCTTGCGCGCAAGCGGCGCCTCCAGCCCGCGTGAAGAAAGATCGACGATCCACAGATCGGCCTGCAGCAGCTTCAGCACCGGATCATCGGTGCGGTGAAACAGCAGCACGTCGTAGCATCGTTCGGTCAGCGCACCGACCAGTTCGTTCAGTGCCGCGGGGCGCGGGCTAACGACAACAATGCGGCGTGTGGTGCTGCATGCGGCGCCTTCCGGTTCGCTCAGACGGTCCGTTCCGCTATCGTACGCAGCGGTGCCTGTAACAATACGATCCGGCAGCTTGCGGGACAATTCCGGCTGCCAGCTCACTGCAACGTGTTCCGTTTCGACGTTTTGCATGCGGCGCACACCCCTTTGAACACAAAATGTTGGTCTTCGATCGCATAACCGGTTTCTTCGGCGATTTGCGTCAGCCAGTCCGCCGGCGGCGCGGCGAACACTTCATCCACTTTGCCGCATTTGACGCAGACGATGTGCTGGTGTTCTTCGACCCTTGCATCGTAGCGGCTCGCGTCTCCATCCAGCTTCAGCTCGCGGATCAAACCTTCGTCCGTCAAGTAGCGCAGCGAGTTGTACACGGTGCCGTAAGCAAAGTTGAAGCCTTGTATTTTCAAACGTTCGATGACATCGGACGCGGTCGGATGATCGCTCGCGCCAGACACGATATCCAGTATCGCTTTGCGCTGTACGGTCAAATGGCCTTTGCGTGTCATGACGGCTCCCTTCTTTCCTGAAACTTATATTTAGATTTAGTCTAATATTAAAACTGCTCGCCGTCAACTATCGAATCCAAATCGAACCGGATCGAAAAATGAATCGTTTCCTTTTTCATGTTAAAATATTGGTACATTTCCATTGCAGAAAGGAATGAGCGGCGATGTCTGCTTCAATTCATCCCGATTCCCGTATCGGGAACGTTTATTTGCGCGTCAGCAATTTGGAGCGTTCGCTCCGCTTTTATACGGAAGTAGTCGGCATGCGAGTGTTGGAGGAGGGGAATGGCGCCGCGATTCTTGGAGCGGAAGATGGCAGACGGCTGCTTCGGCTTCGGGAAGTGGAGCATGCGATTGTGCCGCCGCGGCGCTCGGCGGCTGGATTGTACCACTTTGCGATTCTGTTGCCGGATCGCAAGTCGCTTGGTCTTGTGCTGCGCCATTTGTTGGCGGCCGGCGTGCATGTCGGGCACTCCGATCATTTGGTCAGCGAAGCGCTGTATATCGCCGATCCCGACAATAACGGCATCGAGCTTTATGCGGATCGTCCGCAACATCTGTGGCGCCGGGATGCCAAAGGGGAATACGCGATGGCCCTCGATCCGATCGATAAAGAGGGGCTGCTGCGCGAAGCGGGAGATACGCCGTGGAGCGGCTTGCCAGCCGGCACAACGATCGGGCACATCCATCTCCACGTTTCCGATCTTGCGGCCGCGCAGCGGTTTTATCACGATGTGTTGGGCTTCAATATTATGGGGCATATGGCGGATTCCGCGCTGTTCATCGCCGCCGGCGATTACCACCACCATATCGGCCTGAACATATGGGCGGGCCAGGGCGCGCAGCTTGCACCGGACAACGCGACCGGGCTCGATCGGTTTGAAATCGTCGTCCCGGACAAAACGGCGCTCGACGAAATTGTTTTCCGTCTGCAACAAGCCGGTATTCCTTTCGAAGCCGCTCCCGATACGCTTGCGCTGCACGATTCGTCGGGTATCGCACTCCAGATTATGGTATAATAGGCGAAAACAATCTCACAACCAAGGAGGAGAACGAGCATGTCATCTTACATACCGGAAGGATTTCATACCGTGACCCCATATTTGATCGGCCAGGGAGCGGACAAGTTGATCGCCTTTTTGCAACAGGCTTTCGACGCGGTGTTGGTTGCCCGGTTTGCGGACGAGGACGGGAAGGTCAGGCACGCGCAAGTGCAGATCGGCAACTCCATGGTCGAAATGTCGGACGGGAGCGAGACGTATTCGTCCATGAGAAGCGGCATTCATCTGTATGTTGCCGATACCGATGCGAGTTACGCCAGGGCGATCGCCGCCGGCGGAATTTCGCTCTACGAGCCGGCCGATATGCACTACGGGGAACGAAGCGCCGGCGTTCAGGATCCGTGCGGCAATCACTGGTATATTGCTACGCATTTGGGCGAGAAGTAAGAGGAAGAGGGAGCGATCGGGATTTGGCCCTTTTTTGCAAAATAGGTCGATTCCGTGAACAAAATTTGAACAAACCATGAACAAAAACGCAACGATCTGTGGTATACTACACGTAAACCTTTTCATAACAGATCGGAGCGTGTTTGGAATGACAACCAGAACATTGGCGGCAACGGACCGGCAGCGCGGCGGACGGGATGCGAAGCAGCTGTTCATCGTGATGAAAGTTGCGGCATGGGTCGCATTTGTAGCGGGCCTGGCGTTGTGCATGTGGGATTTGGGAAGCTTCAACGATGCGAATTTGAGCCTGATGGCGGGCACCGGATGTCTCGTCGGCAGCGTCTTTATTTATACGATCGGCACGATCATCCATCTGATGCACAAGCGGCAGATGCAGATGGAAGGCTTCCAAAGCAAGGAATAATAGGAGCGAAACGGCACAACCGCCGCCTCTGACGCGAGGGGCGGTTTTTTTGTTGGCATGTGCGGCCGTGCGCCGACTGGCGGCGGACTCGCCATCCGGCCCGGGCCCAATAAGCCGGAAACCCCGGCTTAAATCGCCTCCGCGGCCCCGGGCGAAGCCAATAAGCCGGAAATCCCGGCTTAAATCGCTGTCGCGGCCCGGATCGGAGCCAATAAGTCGGAAATCCCGGCTTAAATCGCTGCCGCGGCCCGGGGCGGAGCCAATAAGCCGGAAATCCCGGCTTAAATCGCTGCCGCGGCCCGGGGCGGAGCCAATAAGCCGGAAAACCCGGCTTAAATCGCCTCCGCCTTGCTCGGGTGAGCCGGCGCCGCCCCATCCGCCGCGCCGATCGTCAGCTCACGCGTGCCGCTGCACGAAGCTGACGATCGGCGTCGGGTTCTCCAGGCTGTGCGGATGGTGGCCGACTCCCGGCTTGACGTACACTTCGATCGTGCCGCCGCGCTGCGAGAAGCGTTTGGCGAACAGCTCGCCGTTCTCCGGGTAAGGCACCACCGCGTCGGCGTCGCCGGCGACAAGAATGACCGGGATGCCGGCAGCCGCAATCGCGTCGACCTTATCCAGCGGGTTGCCGGTGAACGAATCCGCGGCGCTTTCGGTCAAGCCGTACACGGCCTTGCATTCCTCCCAGCACAGCGGCGAGCCGTTGCCCGCGCCTCGGCCGGCCGGCCAGCTGCGAATGTCGAGCACCGGAGCGTCGATGTAGAGCGAAGCCACGTCTTGCGGATAAGCGGCCGCGTAGTTCGTCGCATACAAGCCGCCGCGGCTGAAGCCGAACAGCGAAACGCGCGGCGCGAGCCCGTAATCGGCTTCCACATGCAGCTTGAACTGCCGCATCGCTTCGACTGCTCCGGGGCAGCCGTATTGGTTGCTGAGCCGGATATACGCGATATGCCAGCCGCGCCCCAACAGCTCGCGGTCCGACTGGTTGAAATCGGTGAGAAATTCGGCGCGCCACAACCACGGATTGCCGGGAGCGGCTTGCTTTGGACGAATCAGTATGCATTCGCGGCCGTGCAAGTAAAACTCTACTTTATTATAACCGTCCGAGTCGGTAACCCGTTCCTGTGCAGTATCGTGTTTCGCCTGCAGCAGGCGAAGCTGCTCGTCGATGGCATCCGCCCGAGCCTCGGCTTCCGCAAGCGGCAACGCATCCGTCTTGTTCGGATTGGAATGCCCCACATGCTCTTTCCATGCCGCGCTTAGCAGACGATGCCGTTCCATGACGAGCGGGAAGAAACCCGTCGCATCTTCGCCTTCGACATATTCGGGCTGCCGGTCGAGCCAGACGTTGAACAACTGGCCGAGCAGCGTGCGCGCGATGACCCAGTGGCCGAGCGCGTTCGGATGAATGCCGTCGCCGGACACGTAGTCCGGATTGCCGGCCCGCCGTTGCCGGAGAGCCGCCGCCAGCGGCGTATGGATGTCGACGCTGCCGTCGACTGAATCGCCCAGCGCGGCGACCCACTGCGCATACTTGCGCAGCACATCGTCGTAACCGCGATATGGCGCGTTGTAGGCATAGGCGGACAGCCCCTCGGGCTGCAGCTTGTCGCGATCGATCATCGCGGCGTCAAACGGCGGCGGCGAGACGACGATCGCCTTGGCTCCGGCCTCCTGCACCTTGCGCACGGCGCGCATGATCCCGTCCCGATAAGCGGCGAAGCGGTCCTCCGCGAACGGATAATAAATGCCGTCGTTCATGCCGTAGCCGAGCACAACCCAATCCGGCTTCGCCGCCGCCAGCGCCGCGTCCAGCCGCTCGTGCACGCACGGGCGCGGGAACGGATGATCGGGTTCGCTCGTACCGGCAGCCGTTTCGCTGCTGACCCCGAGATTGAGCAACCGAATGCGTTTGTCCGGGTGGTGCCATTTGAAGTAGGCGTCCATCATCGCAATATACGTGCCATTGTCCGTAATGCTGTCGCCGAGGAACAGTACGGTCAGTTGCTGAGGCACGACGCCATTTTTGAGATACATGGTGGGCATGGGAACGACTCCTTTGGACCTATGTGAAAGTTTCCTCATCCGCATTGTAGCAGATTCGCCTCAACCGAAGCGATAGAAATCGCACTTCCGCTGCACCCGAAAATGTCAAATTCCAATGTGGGTCAAAATGGTGACAAATGCTTTACAAAATAGCTAACAATTCTTTACGGAATTTCTAACAAAGATTGACGGATTTGAGACAGCTAGCGCATTTTGTCGGTTGATCTGCTATCTTGAAAGCATAGCTGCAAAAGCAGGCGGAAGGAATCAATCGCCGGAAACAAACCGCTTAAGGAGTTGGGAACATGAAACGTAGGCGCAATATGCGGCTTGCCGCGACGGCGATGGTGCTGCTTGCGGCGACAGGCTTGCTGTCGGGCTGCAGCGGCAACTGGAGCGATTGGGGAAGCTGGCTCGTGCTCGACCCGAAAGGGCCAATCGGCGGGGCGCAGCGGGATTTGATCGTCATTTCGACACTGCTGTGCGCGGTTGTTATCGTGCCGGTGCTTATTTTGGCAGCGATCATTGTCTGGCGTTACCGCGAGCGCAAAAACAGTACGGCCGCCTACCAGCCAACCTGGGAGCACAACACGCGGCTCGAAGTGATCTGGTGGAGCATCCCGATCATCATTATTGCGGCGCTGGCCACGATCACGTTCCATTATACCTACAAAATCGAACCGTCCAAGCCGCTCGAAGCGGCGGGCAAAAAGGCGATCACGATCCAGGTCGTGTCGCTCGACTGGAAGTGGCTGTTCCTTTATCCGGAGCAGGGCATCGCCAGCGTCAATTATGTGCGTTTCCCCGAGGATACGCCGGTTCGTTTCGAATTGACGTCGGACGCGCCGATGAACTCGTTCTGGATTCCGCAGCTGGGCGGACAAATATATACGATGTCGGGCATGGCGATGAAGCTTTACTTGCAAGCCGACGAGCCGGGCGTTTATTTTGGCTCGGGCGCCAACTTCAGCGGCCGCGAATTCGCCAGCATGCGGTTCGACGCGGAAGCGACGCCGCAGGGCGATTTTGACAAGTGGGTGCAGCAGGTCAAGGGCGGCAGCAAGGCGCTGACGACGGACGATTATGCGAAGCTGGCCGAACAAGGCATCGGTCACCGGCAGCAATTTTCCGCGCTTCCGGACGGCTTGTTCGACAGCATTGTGAACAAGTACGCATCCTCCCACCACCATCAGGCGGCGGAAGCGAAAGCCGACAAAGGCGACAAGGCCAAGTCGGACGCGGCCAAAAAAGATACGATGCCGGGCATGGACCACAGCCAGCATTCGATGACCAAATAATCAGCGAAAGGAGCGACACTCATGCTCGAATCGATTAAAGAGTTTGCCGCGGATTTTTTCGTCACGGGCGATCCGCTTATATATGGCGCCGACGTCGCCATTGGGCTGACGACCATCAGCATCGTTTTCGTCCTCAGTTATTTCCGCAAGTGGGGCTGGCTGTGGCGGGAGTGGCTGACGACCGTGGACCACAAGCGCATCGGCATCATGTACATTCTTGCTTCGCTGCTCATGCTGTTCCGCGGCGGCGTGGACGCGCTGCTGATGCGCACGCAGCTGGCGATGCCGGACATGCAATTCCTGCAGCCGGAGCACTATAATCAAGTATTCACCACGCACGGCGTCATCATGATTTTGTTTATGGCGATGCCGCTGATGTTCGGTTTGTTCAACGTTGTTGTGCCGCTGCAGCTCGGCGCCCGCGACGTGGCGTTTCCGTTCCTGAACTCGCTCAGCTTCTGGCTGTTCTTCTTCGGCGCGATGCTGTTCAACATGTCGTTCGTCATCGGCGGCTCGCCGGACGCCGGCTGGCTGGCGTATCCGCCGCTTTCCGAGCTTTCGCACAGTCCCGGCGTCGGGCAAAACTTTTATATCTGGGGCATCCAGATTTCCGGGATCGGCAGCTTGATGACGGGCATCAACTTCATTGTGACGATTCTGAAAATGCGCGCGCCCGGCATGACGTTGATGAAGCTGCCGATGTTTTGCTGGTCCGTGTTGTCCAGCTGCATCACGATCATCTTCGCTTTCCCGATTTTGACCGTGACCTTGGCGCTGCTGTTCCTTGATCGTTATTTGGGCGCACACTTCTTTACGCTCGACGCGGGCGGCAACCCCATGATGTATATCAACCTGATCTGGATGTGGGGCCATCCCGAAGTGTATATCGTCGTCATCCCGGCGTTCGGCATCTATTCCGAAATTGTCGCCACCTTCTCCAAGAAGCGGCTGTTCGGCTACAAGTCGATGGTTTTCGCCGTGATGAGCATCGCCATCGTTTCGTTCTTCACGTGGGCGCACCACTTTTTCACGATGGGCTCGGGGGCCAACGTCAACATCTTCTTCGCGATATCGACGATGGTCATCGCCATCCCGACCGGGGTCAAAATATTCAACTGGCTGTTCACCATGTTCCGCGGGCGCATCCGGTTCTCGACGCCGATGATGTGGACGCTGGCCTTCATTCCCTGCTTCGTTGTCGGCGGGATGACGGGCGTGCTGCTTTCGGTAGCTCCGGCCGACTTCCAGTTCCATAACAGCTACTTCCTGATTGCGCACTTTCACCAGGTGCTGATCGGCGGCGTTGCGTTCGGTTATTTTGCGGGACTGTACTACTGGTGGCCGAAAATATTCGGCTTCAAGCTCGACGAGAAGCTGGGCAAATGGGCGTTCTGGCTGTGGAACATCGGCTTCTACGTTTGCTTCATGCCGCAGTATGCGCTTGGCCTGATGGGCATGACGCGCCGCGTCAGCACGTACGGCTGGGACATGGGCTGGGCGCCGCTCAACCTGATTTCGACCGTCGGCGGGTTCTTTATGGGCATCGGCTTCATTTTCCAGGTGTGGCAAATCGCTTACAGCATCAAAAACATGAAACGCGACACCACCGGCGATCCGTGGGACGGACGGACGCTCGAATGGTCGATTCCGTCGCCGGCGCCGCTGTACAACTTTGCGGTGGAGCCGCAAGTGTCGGAGCGCGATCCGTGGTGGGAAGAGAAGCTGCGCAGGGAGCAGGGGCTGCCAGCCGCTCCCAAGCCGCCGATCGAGCCGATTCATATGCCGAAAAATTCACCGATCCCGTTCATCAAATCGTTCTTCTGGTTCGTTGCCGGCTTCGGTTTCGTCTTCGACTGGCTGTGGATCGCCATACCGGGCATGATCGGCGTCGTCGTCTGCATGCTGGTGCATTCGTTCACTTATAATAACGACTACTACATCCCGGTCGATGAAGTCGAACGGACGGAAGCCGCCGCGCGGCTGGCCAAATAAAGGGGGAAAACGCTATGACGCACACAGCGGCGGACCGCGCGGCCGGCTCCCACGGGCATCACGACCAAGAGGAGCTGCGCACGTTCGGATTTTGGCTGTTTCTGATTACCGACTGTATTTTGTTCGCCTCGTTGTTTGCCACCTTTGTCGTGCTGCGCGATAATACGGCCGGCGGGCCGACGGCGAGCGAACTGTTCGAAATGCCCGGCGTTATCGCCGAAACGTTCATCCTGCTGACGAGCAGCTTCACCAGCGGCCTGGCCGTGCTTGCCATGCAGCGCGGCAACGTCAAAGGGCTCATCGGCGGTTTGGCGGTAACGGCGCTGCTCGGCCTTTCGTTCATCGTGCTGGAAGTGACCGAGTTCGTGAAAATGGTCGACGAAGGCGCCAAGATCAGCACCAGCGGCTTTCTGTCCGGCTTCTACACGCTGGTGGGCACGCACGGCTTGCACGTTTCGCTCGGTCTTGTCTGGATGACCGCGCTGATATTCCAGCTGGCCCGCCGCGGCATCACCCCGGTGACGAAGCGCAAAGTGACGATCATCAGCTTGTACTGGCACTTCCTCGACGTCGTCTGGATTTTCGTCTTTACGATCGTTTACCTGCTGGGGGTGATGTAGATGGAACGGACCATTACGCATGCGCATGACGGGCATGGCGGTTCCGGCGGCAATGGGGCTCATGGCGACGGCCACGGGGATAGCGGCCACGAGGCTCACGGCTCGCTGAAGGCGTATGTGACCGGGTTTGCGATATCGATCGTGCTGACGATCATTCCGCTGCTGATCGTGATGAACGATTGGATGGAAGGTACGTCGGCCACCGTGGTGCTTCTTGTCGCCGCCGTGCTGCAGTTTGTCGTCCAGCTCGTCTACTTCATGCATCTGCGCGAAGAGAAGAAGCCGCGTTACAACCTGATGGCGCTGCTGCTCGGCCTCGTCATCGTGCTGACGATCGTCGCCGGCTCGATCTGGATCATGACGTACAATATGGTGGCGCACTGAGGTGCGTTTTGTGTCAAACGGATCACACAAGATCGCCTGCTCAGCCGCATTCGGGCTGTGGAGGCGTTTTTTGCTCATGTATGGCTCGGCGACGAAAATAGCCCATGAAAAATGGCCTATTTGCCCCGTATTGCCCGGCTCGCCGGAAATAGCCAGTGAAAACACTGGTTATTTGCCCGCCAGGCCCTCAAATCGGGCATGTTAGCCGAAATAGCCAGCGAAATCACTGGCTATTTCGTATGGACGGCCCATTTTTGGCGAAATAGGCAAGAAAACATGGCTTATTGGGCAAGGGGGGCGTTGGCTAATGAGGGAATGTCGCTTGCTCTTTTTTTAACAACATTATATTCCCAAAAATGTAATTTTATAAAGGAGGCAACTCCATAACAACAACGGCTCTCCGGTCTCAAAGACGATATGTTACAATGAGTTCGTTGCAAGGATGCATCGGGTAAAGCTTGGTTGCCTGTCTCCAGGCGAAGAGAGGAGAAGTTGCATGTACCGGGTTATTGTTGCCGACGACGAAGAGCACGTCAGGAGCGGCATCGCCGAAGTGATCGACTGGGCGAGCATCGGATTCGACATTGTCGCACGTTTGGCCGACGGCAGGGAAGTCATCGATTATTTGCAAGCTTGCGAAGTGGACGTTATTTTGACCGATATCAAAATGACCTTCGTCTCCGGACTGGAGGTTGCCAAATACGTCCACCGCGAGAAACGCCGGGAACGCGTCGTCCTGCTCAGCGGCTACCAGGAATTCAAGCTGGCGCAGGAAGCGATTCAATACCAGGTGGTTCATTATTTGCTCAAGCCGACCGACGTGGGCGAACTGATAGCCGTCTTTCAGTCGATCAAGCACGACCTGGACGCCGGCGGCAGCGGCGGGGGCGCAGAGAGCGGCGGCCGGACCGAAACGCCCGGACCGCCGGAAGAATACACGGTCGAGTCGCTCCATATCCGCGTCGCGAAGGAATACATGGAGAACCATTACGCCAGCGATCTGTCCTTGGTGACGGTCGCCGAAAACGTCGGCTTGTCCACCGTTTATGTAAGCAAGCTGTTCAAGCAGGCGACGGGGGAAACGTTCACCGATTGCCTGACGCGCATCCGCATCGACAACGCGAAGCGCCTGCTGCGCGATCCCCGCTACAAAATTTATGAAATCAGCGAGCAAGTCGGCTACCAGAACCTGAAGCACTTCTACAAGCTGTTCAAACGAATCGCCGGCGTAACGCCTTCCGATTACCGGAACCGGGTGGAAGCCGAGGAGCGGCGATGAAGCGCGAGGAGCTCTTTCAATACGTGCGGCGCTACAAGCTGCGCAGCGTACTGCTGCGCACGTTCGTCGTCACGCTGATTCTGCTCGTGCTGCCGCTGCTTGCCGTCAATTGGTTCGTCTACCGCTACAACGAGCCGACGATCCGCGACGAGATCGGCCGCGCTTCGCTGAATGAGCTGACCAAGGTGCGCGACACCGTCGATATGATCGTGTCGGATGCGGAATCGATGTCGCTGCGGATCGGTTCGGACCCCGATATCGGTCTGCTGCTGCAGGAGCCGTTGGTGCGGCCGCTCGGTTATCCCGATCTGGACCGAATTCAGCGCATCCAGCAAATTTTCTCGACATCCCGGGTGACCAATTCCTATTTGTATACGATCCAGCTGTATTCGTTCCGCGGGCAATATGTACTGAGCTCCGACGAAGGAACGCCTTACGAGCCGAACAAATTTCCGCTGCTGGCGAAGCAGGAGGAGCTGATCGGCGCGGGCAAACGCGACTGGACCATGCTGCATCCGGACGAGAGCGGGGCGGGCAGGCCGCTGCTGCTCGGCTTGTACCGGCTGCTTCCTTATGCCGACTGGACGCAGACGCGAGGGCTGCTCGCCATGTACATCGATTTCGACAAGTTCGATGCGCTGCTGCGCAGCGACGTGCAGCGCCAGAACATCTACATCGTGGACGAGCAGGGCCGTTACGTGTATCACGCCGACCGGCAGGCGATCGGCCGGAAGGCGGAGATCGGCTATGTGAAGGACAGCGCGGATGGCGGCCCCCCGTATCGGATTATGCGGCAGGACGGGCAAGCGGTTGTCGTCGCAAACGTCGTCTCGGGATCGAATCCGAGCTGGCGCTACGTCTCGGTCGTTGCGCTGAACGAGTACCAGGCGCAGCGCGAGCACTTCCGCAAGCTGATGGCCATATGGCTGGCGCTTAGCGTCGCCGCGTCCGTGCTGGTCGCCGTCGCGATTTCGCTGCGCTCGTATCGGCCGATCCGCCGCATTCTGTCGCTGTTCGACAGCGCCGAGCCTGCTGCGCATGCCGCCGTTACTCCCGCCGCCTCCAAGGATTGGAACGAAATCAAACAAATCATGTCTTCGATCGACCGCGGCTTCATGCATAAGCGGGCAATGGAGGAGCAGCTTGAGGAGAAGTACCGCAAGCTGCGGCAGGCGCAGCTGATCGCGCTGCAATCGCAGATCAACCCGCATTTTTTATACAACACGCTCGAATCGATCAACTGGCTTGTGCTGCGGCTGACGAAGGGGGAGAACGAAGCGTCGCGCATGCTGCACTCGTTGTCCCGGTTGCTGCGCATCAGCCTGGAAACGGAGGAAATGCTCGTGCCCCTGCACAAGGAGATCGAGCATGTTCGCCTGTATCTCGATATCCAGCAGCGCCGCTATCCGAACAAATTCACCGTCGAGTGGCGGATCGACGAAGGCACGCTCGATTACAAGCTGCTCAAAATTACGCTGCAGCCGATTCTCGAGAATGCGATCTATCACGGCATCAAGCCAAGTCCGCACGCCGGCGTATTGAAAATAGCCGCCTACGAGCGCGAACAGGCGCTGATCGTCACGATCCGGGACAACGGTGTCGGCATCCTGCCACAGCAGCTCGCTTCGATGAAGGACGGTCTCGGGAAGGACGACATCAAGGAGGACAAGCATATCGGCCTGCACAACATCCATCAGCGGATCCGGCTGGCGTTCGGCGAGCCGTACGGCTTGAAGCTGTACAGCAAACCCGGTACGGGAACGATCGTCAGCGTCAAGCTGCCGCGCTTGTGACGGCACAGGATAAACCGACAGGACCAAATGCTAAACGGGCGGGATTTCGATCCGGCGACGACCGACTTATACTGTTACCAGGCCCTGAAAGCGCTTAAAAAAGGTAACAGAAGGAGGTGAACGAATGGGGATCGCATCCTACTTCATTAAAAACAGATGGCTGTATGCGTTCCTTGTCCCGGGGATGTTGTATTTGCTCGTCTTCAAGTACATTCCGATGTTCGGCATTGTGATCGCTTTCAAAGATTTCAGCCTGACAAAAGGCATCTGGGCAAGCGATTGGATCGGATTCGACAACTTTGCGTATTTGTTCAAGTCCAGGGACTTTTATCAGGTGCTGCGCAATTCGGTCCTGCTGAGTCTGTATCAGATTGTATGGGGCTTCCCGGCGCCGATCGTGCTTGCGCTCATGCTGAACGAGGTGCGGCGGATGCTGTTCAAGCGGGTCGTGCAAACCGTGTTGTATTTGCCCCACTTCATTTCGTGGGTCGTGCTGACGGGGATGATCGTCAATTTCCTCAGCCCGTCGACAGGGGTTGTCAACATGCTGGTCGGCGCGTTCGGCGGGGAGCCGATCTCTTTCCTGCAGGAGCCGGCATACTTCCGAACGATCATCGTTTCCGCCGAAATATGGAAAGACCTGGGGTGGGGCACGATCATCTATCTGGCCGCCATGACGGGTGTCGATCCGACGCTGTACGAATCGGCAAAGATGGACGGGGCCAGCCGCTTCCAGCAAATCCGCCACGTGACGATTCCCGGCATCGCTTCGACGATCGTCGTGCTGCTTGTGCTCCGGGCCGGCAGCATCTTGGACAACGGGTTCGAGCAGGTGTTCCTGCTGTACAATCCGCTCACCTACGTCGTGGCGGACGTGTTCGAAACATACACCTACCGCATCGGTCTGGTCGACGGCCGGCTGTCGTTCGCGACTGCGGTCGGACTGTTCAAGGGCGCCGTCGGGTTCGTGCTGATCGTAGTCGCCAATCGTACGGCGCGTTTGCTCGGAAAACAACTGTGGTAGGTGACGAACTTGCAACGCATCCATAACTGGCACTGGTTCGATTGGGCGAACCAAACGGCGCTTGTCGCGCTGTGCGCGATTATGCTGTATCCGTTCCTGAATGTAGCGGCCATCTCGTTTAGCTCCTACGAAGCATTCCTCGTCCATCCGACGATGATATGGCCGCACGATGTGAGCATCGCGGCTTACCGCGAAATTATGGTTCATCCGATTCTGTGGCGCAGCTACTTCAACACGATCGTGATCACGGCGATTGGCGTTTCGGCGGGAACCGTCCTTTACTTGCTGACGGCGTACCCGCTTTCGAAGCGCCACCTGAAAGGCAGAAGCTTCTTTATGCTGGCGATCGTGTTTACGATGCTGTTCAACGGCGGGCTGATCCCCAACTTTTACCTGATTCGTTCGCTGGGGCTGCTGGATACGCTGGCGGCGCTCATTGTGCCGTCGCTGTTCTCGGGCTTCAGTCTGATTCTGATGAAAAATTTTCTCGAGGCGCTTCCGGAAGAAATCGAGGACGCGGCCAAAATCGACGGCGCTTCCGAGCCTTACATCCTGTTCCGGGTCATCACGCATTTATCGAAGCCGGTCATCGCCACGCTGGCGCTGTTCGCCGCCGTGTCGTACTGGAACACGTTCTTCAACGCGATCGTTTACATCCGCAGCGTGGAGAACTGGCCGCTTATGCTGTTCCTGCGGGAAGTGATCGACGGGGCGAAAATGAAGGAAATCGCATCGGGCGGCAATGCGGCCGAGCTCGGCAACGGCACTGTCATGTCGGAGACGCTGAAGCATGCCACGCTGATTATCGTCATGACGCCGATTTTGTGCGTGTACCCGTTTGTGCAGCAGTATTTTGTCAAAGGCATTATGCTGGGCTCCGTTAAAGGATAACGACAATATCGAAGGGATGGTCACAACATGAGAAAAAACAAGCTTGCCCTGTCGGCGGCAACCATTGCCGGCTCGCTGCTGCTGCTGTCCGCTTGCGGCGGCAATAACGGCTCCACGGAAGGAGGCAGCGGCAATTCGCCGAATTCAAGCGCCGCAGCGCCGGTCACGATCAAAATCATGGGCCAGTTCGACGAGGCCAACCTGGCGCCGACCGATCAGAAGTTCGTGGAGCAGCTGCAGCAGCTGACGAATACGAAGCTGGAATTCATTATTCCGCCGTCCACCGGCTACAAGGAGCAGCTGCAGCTCCGCCTCGTATCGGGCGACTTGCCGGATTTGCTGTTGTTCACCGACATCAATGACGTCAATTTGCGCAGCGCCGTCGACAACGGAACGATCGTGCCGGTCAACGACTATTTGAAGAGCGCGACCTATCTGACCAAATATTCGTACGCCGAGTCGTGGAAATCGCTGAAATTCAAAGGCGACGACAATATTTACGGCATTCCGCGCACATCGGTCGTCCGGGAAGATTCGTTTTTCGTGCGCAAGGACTGGCTCGACAAGGTCGGCTTCAAGCTGCCGGACAGCCATGAAGTGTCGATCGACGAATTCAAGGAGATCATGCGCAAATTCACCAAGGAAGATCCGGACGGCGACGGCAAGGACAACACGTACGGGATGGCGCTCGGCTTGACGAGCAGCAAGGTGCTCGCTCCCGTGCTCATGTCGCAGTTCGGCCTGCTGGGCTGGCAGGAAACGCAGGGAGGAGCGTACAAGTACATGGATCAGCTGTATGCGAAGGATGCGCAGCCGCTCAAGCACGCGCTTGCGTTCACCGCCGGCCTGTTTAAAGACAAGCTGGTCGACCCCGATTCGGGCACGCTGGACACCGGCAAGGCGAACGAACGGTTCCAGAGCGGCGTCACCGGGCTGAAGCGCGGATTCGTCGGCGGGCTGGTGTCCGATACGCAAATTTTGCAGAAGGTCAATCCGAAGGCGGAGCTCACGTATTTGTTCGTCAAAAACGAGCAGGGCAAAGTGCAGGGAGCAGCGAGCGGAGCCGGCATGTTCGGCGCCTGGATGCTGACCAAGTCGAGCAAAAACCCGCAAAAGGCGATCGACGTGCTGAACGCCGTCTTGTCCGACGACGTGTGGCCGCATATTATCGACGGTTACGAAGGGATCGACTACACGGTGGAAAATGGACAGAAGGTGCAGAAGGAATCGAAAACGAGCAGCATTCGCCGCAACATGATGCGGCGGTCGGGCGATCCGGAATTTTTCATCGCGCCGGGCACGTCGGTCGAAATCAAAAACATGCTGATGCCCTGGCTGAATAAAGCGGCAAGCACGGTGCTCATCTCCAAAAGCCTGGATTACGTGCCGGCGGCTGCCAAAACGCCCGTTTATATGGACTATCAGAAGCAATGGGATCAGACGGTGATGAAAATTATTGTCGGCCAGTCTCCCGTCGACGCTGCCGACGAGCTCGTCAAAGGCTGGTATGCGAACGGCGGCGAAGCGTACGTGCAAGAAATGAACAAGCATATTCAAGACATGGAGGCCCACTGATGGCGCTCCTAGTCGATGCTTGCAGCAGCGGCTTCCGCCTGAGCGGCCCGCGTTATGTAGTTCGTTATGACGATGCCGATCCGATGGGCATCCGGATTGAACAGGAGGGGGATTGCCTGTTCCGGCTCCCCCTCGTCTCCGGACTCGCTTCTTTATCGGAAGAAGAACGACTGACGAATGTTCGGCACGGCCCGCCCGTTCGCACGGGCGACAATCGTTTCGAATGGACCGTGTACGCCGACAGCACACTGTGGCAGGAGCGCCGCTTCGTATGGACGTTCGACGAGAAACGAATCACGTTCGCGCACCGGGCGGAAGGGGCGGCGGCGCCCGGACGATGCTACTTGTTCTCGAACGGCATTTCCGGGCATTACAATGCCGGGGATTCGCAAGGACTGGCGCATAATGCCACGATTTATGCCGAATCGTATTTTTCACCGGAAATCAACCATGCGAATTTGTTTCACTTCCCGATCGCCATGCCGCAGGCCGTCGGCATCCGCAAGCATGCGCCGCGCACGGACGGCGAGCATCCGGAGCGCATCAGCGACGGGCTGTTCGCGCCGCCGCCGCTGTTCCTCTGCTTCATGAAAGGCGACAAGCGGGCCAGCATCGGCTTGGGCGCGAAGCCGGGCGACTACTTGTTCAACGGCCTCGAGTATACCGGCGCGCGTTATGCCGGCGCTTCGTTCTACGTGAATTACTGCGGCTACCGTTCGGCTGCGGACGGCTTCGAATCGCCGACGGCGGCGCTCCACTTCGGCTTCGGAGAATACGACAACATGGCCGATTATGTCGCCTGGTTGGACGACTCCGGCTTCTCGACCGAGAGGAAGCACCCGAATGCGCCGTGGCACCGGCTGCCGATTTTTTGCGGCTGGGCGGAGCAGACGGCGCAAGGCAAGCAGCATGGGGTGCCTCCCAAGGAGCTGGCGACGCAGGACAATTACGAGCGTTGGATCGGGATGCTGGAAGCTCGCGGCTTGCCCGTCGGCACGATCGTGATCGATGACAAGTGGCAAACTCATTACGGCACGCTGGAAATCAACACGAACAAGTGGCCGGACATGAAAGGCTTCATCCGCCGGCAGCACGAGCAAGGCCGGCGCGTGCTGCTCTGGACGATGACGTATCACCCCGAAGGGCTCGACGAGCGTCTGTGCGTGCTCGATGAAGGCAAAGCGGTCGCCGCCGACGCGACCAACCCCGATTACGAGCGATTCCTGCGCGAGCGCATTCGTTATCTGGTGCAAGACGTCGGCGCGGACGGGTTCAAAAAGGACGGCGTGGGCGGCTTGCTCAACAAGCCTTCTCTTGTCATGCGCAAACCGACGTTCGGACTCGAATTTCTGCGCAAGTTCCAGTCGATTCTGCATGACGAAACGCATCGCTGGAAGCCGGACGCGATGATCCAGACGCAGACGCCGAACCCGTTGTTCCGCGAATCGTCCGATGTGCTGCGGCTGAACGACATTCATTTCGGCTCGCGCGACGTTGGCGCGGTGATGACCAAACGCGCCCGCATCGCCCGCATTGCCGGCTGGGATCTCGTCGATTGCGACAACGCTTCGTCCACGAACCTGGAGGAATGGTGGCGGTACATGCAGCTGCAGGTGGAGCTCGGTATTCCGTCGCTCTATTTCGTCACGCAGACGGAAAGCACCTACGAAACCGTGCCGGAACACCGCTGGCACTACTTGGCGGCATTGTGGACCGACTATATCAAACGGCAGTATGCCGATATTGGCAGCGGAGGCTTGAGATGAACATCGCAGAGACCGACAACGGCTACCGGGTCGAAACCGAAAGCTACCGCGTGACGGTGCATGCAGACCGGTTCGAGGCCGGCGTCGGCGACAGCGTTTTTTTCGAGCTGTCCGTCCGCTCGGAAGTGTCAACGGAGGCCGGACCCGATACGGACGAAGAGACGATCGCGCTGCAAGTGGAGCAATCGGCCGACGGCCCGGTGTTCGTATGGCGCACGCGCAGCAGCTTGTGGGAGCGCAAGACGTACCGGCTCGAATGCGGCGAAGCGCAGTTTCTGTATCGCGTCCAGGTCGTCGGCGCCGGCAGTATCCGGCGCGTAGCATATTTCAGCGGGGCGGGGAGAACGGCGTGCAAGGGAAGCAAGTACGACGCTTCCCATTACGCACTGTCTGTCGCCGCAGGCGGGGGAGCGGACGTCAGGGAGCAGACGACGGCGCAGAACGCCGATCTGACGCTCGGTTACATGGCGCCGCCGCAGTTCGTTTTTCCGTTCCGCATGGAAGGGGCGGAGCGCCGGCTCGGACTCGGGCTTGCCGCCCGTCCCGGCGCGTACCATTTCGACCGGTTCTCGTACCGGTTCCATGCTCCGTACTACGGGTTGTTCCGGATGTATCTGGAAACGGATCTCCATGGTTACGCCAAAGTGGACGGCTCGTGCGAAATCCCGGCCATTCTCGGCATCGGCGGGCGGGACGAATGGGAGACGCTGGCTGCGTACGGCCGCTGGCACTACGAGGAAGGCGGCTGCGCGAGTGCGCGGGGGAAGGAGCCGCGCTGGTGGTACGGTCCGTTCTTCTGCGGCTGGGGCGAGCAAAATGCGATCGAACGCACCAACCCGTTCGCGCATGCCACGCAGCAGGCGTATACCGCCATGTCCGACCGCCTCGATGCGCTCGGGCTGCAGCCAACCGTTATCATTATCGACGACAAGTGGCAGGGACGTTACGGCGAATCGCTGCCCGACCCGGCCAAGTGGCCGGATTTGCGCGCATTTGCAGATCGCGAGCATGCCAAGGGGCGCAAGGTGCTGCTCTGGTTCAAAACGTGGAATGCCGAAGGGCTGGACGCCGACGAGTGCGTGACGTTATGGAGCCAGCCGCTCGGCGCCGACCCGACGAGCCCGAAATACCGCGAACGCATGGAACGGACGATCCGGCGGCTGCTGTCGGACGAAGCGGGCTGCAATAACTGCGACGGGTTCAAAATCGACTTCGCCAACTGCATGCCGCTCGGTGCCGGGCTGCGCACGTTCGAACCGGGCGTGTATGGCGTAGAGCTGCTGAAGCGGATGATGACGCTCCTGTACGACAGCGCCAAGGCGGCCAAACCGGATGCGCTGATCAATTGCAGCGCCTGCCATCCGTATTTCGCCGAAGTGACGGACCAGGTGCGGCTGCATGACTATTACGGCGGCATGCGCCATTCCGTCGACGTCATGAAGCATCGGGCGGCGCTGTTCCGGGCGGCGATGCCGGGCGTTCCGATCGATACGGACGGCGCGTCGCATACCAACTACCGCGATACGATCGCGTACATGCGCGAAGCGCCGCTGATCGGGGTGCCCGATCTGTACAATTTGTCGTCGACGGCGGAGGCGCCGCTCGCTGCCGGGGATTGGGCGGAAATCCGCGCCATCTGGGAGCGGTATGCCGCCAGCTTGCAGCATCAAGGAGGAGAAGGACGATGAAGCCGGCGATCAGCCGCATTTCCCCTTTTGCCATTAACGAAACGATTCAAGTATTCGGCGAAATTCCGCAGCGGCCGGACGTTTATATTTGGCAGCCGGAGGAAGCTTTCGGCACGGATGGTCCGGCGGACGGGTTCGAGCTGCCGCCCGTTCCGCCGCCGGGAGCCGTCAGGCTGACCGTCATCGGCTTCACGCCGCAAGTGCTGTACACCCGTTCGCCGATGTCCGGAGTGGCTGTCGTATGGCTGCAGGATGCGCATACGGGCCATGTATCGCCGCCATTCCCGGCGAATCGGCCGGAAATTTGGAACGTGTCTTCATTCGAAGCGGTGCCGGGCGAACGGCTTTCCTTGTTCGGGCAGCATCTGTTCGTCGATACGAATACGGTGGACAAGGAAATCGATCGGAACTACCGCTATACGGACTTGCATGCATCTCCGCCTCGCGCGGTCATCCGCAACTGCGAGAGCGGAGGCATGCTGCCGCTTCATTGGGGGCTGGCCAACGATCAGGATATGCCCTGCCAGACGCGGCACAAGGCAGACCTGCTCGTGCCCGCCGGCACGCCCGCCGGGACTTACGAGCTTTGGTTCCATAACGGGACGGGCGGCGGACTGGGGTGGTCCGAGACGGTCGTCATTCGCATCGCGGAGCGGCGGGATTTGATCGGCAACCGGCTGATGGCCTGGAATCATGCCGGTCTGCACCATCCGCCGATCGATGCGGGATCGGTCACGACGGAAGTGGTGACGGCGCCGGCGGACGGCGACTTGTCCGACAGCGGCCCGCTCATTCAGGCCGCCATCGACCGCGTGCACGCAAGCGGCGGCGGCGTTGTGCTGCTGAAGGCGGGAAGCTACGGCACGACGCGGACGATCGCCGTCAAGCCGGGGGTCATCCTGCGCGGGGAAGGTTGCGGCAGCACGACGCTGACCGTTCGTTTCGCCTGGGCGCTGACCGTCGCGTGGCCCGCGATTCGCACAGCCGCCCGCAAGGGCGGCGCCCGGCGCTGGGCGTCGGGCTTCGAGCCGCTGTTTCGCGACGAGGCGGCAAGCACGCCGCTCGTCTGGCTGCAGACGGAAGCGGGGCTGGAGGATATGCGGCTGCTGAGCGGTCCCGGTACGGGCTGCCTCGTGCTAGTCGCCGCAGCCCGGTCCGGGGCGCCGACGCCGGATGAAGCCGCTGTGGAAGTCGCCGCCGACACGGATCTGTGCACCCGGGTATTTCTGAACCGCGTGGAAGGCGCCTATCAAGGCCAACCCGTACTGCAGCAGGACGGCCGCTGGCTGCCGCAATATCACGGCGTCGTCGTCTTCGGCCGCACGCGCGAGTTTACGATGTGGAACTGCCGGATTACGGCTCCGCTGGCGCTGAATATGCTGTCCGCCCGCCATGAGTCGGCGCGCATTTTGAACAATTATTTCGAAGTGACCCCCCGGCAGGGGACGATCAATACGTTTATCGGCGGCGCGTTCCACGCCATGATTGCGGAGAATACGTTCGCGCATGGCAAACGGTCGCTGATGTCGCAGATGGGGTTTTCCAACAACTGGGTGTTCCAGAACCGCAGCATCGGGGTAGGCAGGGGAACGAACGGGCAGGAGGAGTACATGTCGGAATTCGGCGATTCCAGCTGGTACGGCCAAGCGAAAGAGATTCGCCCCGATCGCGTGTTTATTCCCGAGCTTACCGACGATTATCCGCTTGTGTTTCACGGCACGGTCGGCGCCAATCTGGATGAGCTGGAGCATTATCTGTATGTGGCCAAAGGCAAGGGGCTGGGGCAATACCGCAAAATCGCGTCGATTGCAGACGGCGTCGTTGCGCTGGATAAGCCGTGGACGGTACTGCCGGACGAGCGGACGGAATTTGCGCTGGTCAACGCGACGGTAAACAATCTATGGGTCAACAACAACGCGGAGAACGGCGGCGGCTTGAGTCAGTTCATTTTCGGCGCGGGCTTCGACAATATTGTGGCCGGGCACGAGATGCTGAACAACGGCGGCATATCCCTGTGGGCATTCCCGTATACGCGCCGGCCCGACGGCACGCTGGAGAAGTACGGCATCGTCGCTTTCAATCAGATCGTGAACAGCAGCTGCCGGTTTTCGTCGAATCAGAATGCGGCGATCATTCTCTGGTCCAAAAGCGGCAGCCGCGACGACTACAGCGGCGAACCGTCGACTATTCTCGGCAACGTGATCCGGGGCAACGTCGTCGCCTGCACCGAGGAGGGGGCGCTGCTCAAAAACCAGACATTCCGCTATTGGATGCTCGGCAAGCAGCCATGGCTCAACTTCAATCCGGACAAAGTATGCGGCATTGAAGTGGGCGGCGACAACAACCTGGTGGAGCAAAACCTGCTGCTCGGCATACCGAACGGCGTGTTCGTTCGCGGGACCGGCTCCGGCAACGCCGCCCTGCACAACCGTATGGAAGGACGCGCAGGCCGCGAGCTGCTCGACGAAACGGGCCGCACCTTTTTCGCCGCATTCGGCTTTCATTAGCAGCTATGCCGGCTATGCGAAAATCGGCACGTGGCACGCCAGCAGCATGCATGGCTATAATGGCGGCGGCTCGCGTTATGCTCAGATTGCGGGTGACGAGTTGATCTGAAAGTTGACATGGAAATATATTCTTATAATAGAATATATAGGTTATTGATTATTCGGATGGAGGAAAGACGACCGATGAAACGGATTGAGCTTACGCCCTCCATGTTCCGGGGAACCGTTTCGCTGGAACAGACGGAAGATGGCGTCAAGCCGTGGCGCATTCCATACCGGGAGTATCCGCTGTTCCCGCCGGACGGCTTGGGCCATACGGCGGAAATGGCGGCAGGGGTGCGCATGCGTTTCTCCAGCGATACGACGGAGGCGGCAATCGAGCTCGCCCCGTCGGAAGCGGCGAGGAAGCTCGATCTTGTATGCGGCGACGGGCTTCCGCAATCGCTTACGCTGCAGCCGGGCGAATCGATCGCGACATTCGCGGGGCTGAGCGAAGGAGAGAAGCTGATCGAGCTTTATTTGCCGCAGCATGCACCGGCAATCGTACGATCGCTGCGCATTGAGGCCGGCGCCTCTTGGCATGTGCCGGAGGACAGCCGCCCGAAGTGGATCGCGTACGGCAGCTCGATCACGCAATGCGCCGGCGCGTTCAGTCCGTCCCGCACATGGCCGGCCATCGTCGCAAGGCGGTTCGGGCTCGACTTGACGTGTCTCGGCTACGGCGGCAACTGCCATCTCGAGCCGATGGTCGCCAGAATGATCCGCGACCGGGAGGCGGACGTCATCTTCTTGTGCGCAGGCATCAATATTTACGGCGGCGGGGGCAGTTTGAGCCGGCGCACCTTCCGCGCGGCCATGATCGGCTTCGTGCAAATCATTCGCGAGAAGCATCCCGATACTCCGATCGCGCTGCTGTCGCCGATTTGGGCGCCCCGCTGCGAGGATACCTGCAATGCGCTCGGTTTCACCTTGCGGGAGATGCGCACCGAGATCGAAGAAGCGGCGGGCAGCCTGGCGGCATGCGGCGACAGGCATGTGCGCTATATCGACGGGTTGACGATATTCGGCCCGGAGTTGGCGGCGTATTTGCCGGATCAGCTTCATCCGGACGGAACGGGCTACACATTGATGGGCCAATCTGTCGGCGATATCGTAATGGAGCCGCTCGTCCGGCAATACGGGCTCGGAGCAACCGATATCGAAATGGAGCCGCTCGTCCGGCAATACGAGTTCGGAGCAACCGATATCGAAATGGAGCCGCCCGTCCGGCAATACGGGCTCGGAGCAACCGATTGACTGCGTCTGCTTCCCGCCTGCATTCGAGCGGAATACTGTGCAAATGCCATCCTATTATTGTATTGTAGTACAATAAGGATGACCAAACCGCAGTTTACTCCACCAGGAAAGCGGGTACGCACGATGACGACATCTGCAGCGCAAGCGGAATCGAAAGCGGAAGCGGTAACGGAACAACCGACCCGGCCGAACATTATCGTCCTGATGACCGACCAGCAAAAAGCGAGCGCTTTCGGCGCGCAAGGAAACCCGCACGTCATTTCGCCATTCCAGGACGACATGGCGGCCAAAGGCGTGCTGTTCGCCAATGCGCACGCATGCTCCACCATTTGCACCCCGTCGCGGGCGACGATGATGACGGGCGTGCACCCGCTCGTGCATGGCGTCACCTGCCACCAGAACCGGGTGCCGTACAATTTGCCGCAGCTTGCCGAGCTGATGCAGCGCGCCGGCTATTATACGGCGATCGCCGGGCACTACGAAACGAACCGCAATATCAACCGCGGCTGGCACGAGCAGTCCGACATCCGCGAAGCGGGGCCGCTGTATGACGCCTGGGCGCACTTTGCCAACCACGGCCGCCGCGATGTCGGCTGGTCGTCGGGCGGCATCGACGCGCCGCCGGAGAAGGGGTTGTCCGCGCTGCTCACCGATCGGGCGATCGAGATGCTGGACAACGCCCTCGCTACCGGCGAGCCGATCTATATGCAGGTCAACTACCTCGACCCGCACCCGCCTTATTATGTGCCGAAGCCGTACGACACACTGATCGATCCGGACACGATTCCGTTGCCCGCGCAAGGCGGCGGCGCCGGAAGGCCGGCCTGGCAGCTTCGCTGTCTGGAAGATTGCGGCACGGCGCAAGCGAACGAACGCGACATCCGTCAGGTCTTGGCGGCTTATTATGGCATGATCGCTTACGTAAACGACCGAATGCAGCGTTTCTACGACGCGATGCGCGAGCGCGGCATGCTGGACAACACGTGGATCATCGTCACGTCCGATCACGGCGACTACACGGGTGAAAAAGGGCTGTTCAACAAAACGGAAACGCCGTACGAATGCCTGACCCACGTGCCGCTTGTCATCGTGCCGCCGGAAGGCCGGACGTGGCGGCAGCCGGGGCAAGTGGACGGGCTGGTGGAACTGGCCGATATTTTCCCGACCATTTTGCGGTTGGCGGGCGCTGACGTCCCTACGTATGCGCAAGGGCACGATTTGATCGACTGGGTGGAAAAAGGGGCGAAGCAACCGCTGCGCGACTGCGCGTTTGCCCAGGTGGGGGCGTACCAGGGGAAGCTGAAGAGCACCTTCCCGGGCGGCATTCCGGAGAGCGGCCGGCATCCGGGACTTTTGCAGGCGGCGCGAACGAAGCGTTACTCCTACATCATGGACCCCGATTACGGGGACGAAGCGTACGATCTCGAGCGCGACCCGCTCGAGCTGAACAATTTGCTGAACCCGGGGCAACCGCCGGTGCCGGCAGAGGTGCTTGTGCTCAAGGAGCGGATCGCCGAATGGAACGAAACGTGCCGCGTGCTTAAGGATGAGCTTGGCCTCGTTTGGGGCGACCGCGGGTTCGGCCAAGCGGCCGTGCCCGGCGTCCGCGCCGAGCCGGTTAAGTAACCAGGCGGCGACATAGTGGGGGCTAAATAAGGCTGAAATCAGCCTTGCAGCGGCGTTTCGGCGAGCAGCGGGCAAAATAAGGCTGAAATCAGCCTTGCAGCGGCGTTTCGGCGAGCAGCGGGCAAAATAAGGCTGAAATCAGCCTTGCAGCGGCGTTTTGTACCTTTGTCAAGAAAGTAGACACACAATTTAAGCGATCTGCTGTTGCTCGTAGTACCTTTTTTCGCATAAATGCGGGGTGAGGTAACCAATTGACGAATGGATGCGAGTGCGATTGTAATCAAA
>NZ_SHLX01000013.1 GCF_004764705.1 Paenibacillus cymbidii
ATGGTTTGGCGTTTGAACTCCTCATCAAAATGTTGGCGGATATTTCCCATGACACACCTCGACCTTTCGTTTGTTTGTATTGTATCAGGTCGCTGTTACAGTGTGTCTACTTTCTAGTCTAAATTCAGAAACGTCGCTGCAAGGCTGAAATCAGCCTTATTTCGTCTGCCGCTCGCCGAAACGTCGCTGCAAGGCTGAAATCAGCCTTATTTCGTCCGCCGCTCGCCGGAACGTCGCTGCAAGGCTGAAATCAGCCTTATTTCGTCCGCCGCTCGCCGGAACGTCGCTGTAAGGCTGAAATCAGCCTTATTTCGTCCGCCGCTCGCCGGAACGTCGCTGCAAGGCTGAAATCAGCCTTATTTCGTCCGCCGCTCGCCGGAACGTCGCTGCAAGGCTGAAATCAGCCTTATTTCGTCCGCCGCTCGCCGAAACGCTGCTGTAAGGCTGAAATCAGCCTTATTTCGTCCGCCGCTCGCCGGAAACGCTGCCTTAACTTGACAACATCTCTCTCCCCCTCGTTTGGAAAAGGAGGCTATTGGCAAATAGGCCATGTTTTATTGGCTATTGTGCCAAAAAGAACGGCCAGTAAAGAAATAACCAGTGATTTCACTGGTTATTTCGCTGAAATGGACGATTTTGAGGCGGTATGGTTGAAATAGCCAGTGTTTTCGCTGGCTATTTCGGGCGAAAGGTTGGAAATAAGGCAAATAAGCCATTTTTTATGGACTATTTTGTGAGGAAGCTAGTTTTGGGAACGCTGCAGTCGGAGTAAGGGGTAAGGGGGCTATTCCTTCGTCGGATGCCAAAAACAGGTTTCGTGATATCCGTTTCCCTGTTGCATGGCAGCCCATGCGCAGCGCGCGGGGGCGCACAGCGAGCGCCACGCTTAGCCGTGCGCCGGTTTCGTGCCGATCACGACCGTGGCGTCGAGCTCGTCGCAGCTGGCGATCTGCACGTCCAACCCGGCGTGCGCAAAAATGTCCGCCGCCGCGGACGCTTGCCGCTCGCCGGCTTCCGCCAGCAGGCAGCCGCCCGGCGCCAGCCAGACCGGCGCTTCCGCCGCCGCCCGGCGCTGGACTTCGAGCCCGTCGTCGCCGCCGTCGAGCGCCGCGAGCGGCTCGTGCAGCCGCGCCTCCGGCGGCATCAGGCCGATCGCCGCAGTCGGCACATAGGGGAAATTGGCTACCAGCACGTCGATGCGGCCCCGCAGCGCTCGCGGCAGCGGAGCGAACAGGTCGCCTTCGTATACGCGGCCGTTGAAGGCCGCCACATTGCGCCTTGCGCAGCGCACCGCGGCCGGATCGATGTCCGCGGCATGCAGCTCGACCGGCACGGGAGCCGTCGCGGCAAGTGCAGCTCCGACAGCGCCGGAGCCGCAGCACAGATCGAGCACGACCGCGCCCGGGCGGACGAGCTCCGCCGCCTGGCGAACCAAAAATTCCGTGCGGCGGCGCGGCACGAACACTCCCGGATCAACGACGATTCGTTGCCCGCAAAATGCCGCCCAACCTACGACATGCTCCAGCGGCACACCTTCGCAGCGCCGTTCGACCATGGCCGCGAGTGCGTCCGGCGTCTGCGCCTCCCCAATCAGCAGCCGCGCCTCCTCTTCGGCGAACACGCAGCCGGCCGCGCGCAATCGGGTAACGATATCCTTTTCGTTCATCACTGTTCTCGCTTCCTATTTCCGATTCCGTTGATAGCTACCATTGTAGCCCCCGCCGTCGTTTCCTGCCTAGCGACGAAATCGTTATAACAATAGTTGCGGCACAGTGCGCGATGAGACGGCGCTGCCTCGAACGGTAATCTCCGTTGACGGTGAAGCAGTATAAAGATTGCAGCCCTCTTGAGCAAAACAAAGAAAACGCAATCTGATTAGTGCGTGCACCTTCTTGGCGCAGCCGACCGCTGCAATGTTGTTGCGAGCATCCCGCGGCGCGTTTAGCGCATGTTTCATGCGCTGCAGCATCCGCTTGAGCTTCCCGCGGCGTGTTTAGCGCATGTTTCATGCGCTGCGGCATCCGCTGGAGCTTCCCGCGGCGCGTTTAGCGCATGTTTCATGCGCTGCCTTCTTCTTTCCACCCCAAAACTTATTAACATGAAAAAAAAGACCGGCACGAAGCGGCCTCCGACCAACGAAGGGACATCATCGTTTCACCTTCTATCGACGTGCTGGGTATCGCTCACTTCAAGGCCGCCAGCAAATTTCCAGCAGCAGCTCCGCCAGCGGCCAAGGTCGGCAGGATTCCCCGTTCCCGCCCCAGAATATAGAAATACAGTAACGCAGAGGAGGAACAACATGCACCTTCGCATGCTCGGCCCGGACGACATAGAGAAATGCGTCGCCTTGTACATCGACGTGTTCAACCGGCCGCCGTGGAACAACGAATGGACACCCGAAACGGCGCGGCGCCTGGTTCATGACCTGTGGCATACGCCGGGCTTCCGGGGATATGCGGCGATCGACGAAACGCAGGACGACTCGCCAGTCGCTGCGGTACTGGGCAAAGAAAAGCAATGGTGGAAAGGCACGGAGTTCTGGATCGAGGAGTTTTTCGTGCGGCCGGACAGTCAGGGGCAAGGAATCGGTTCGCGTTTGCTTGCTTTCGTTTGCGCCGACCTGCGCGACCGGGGGATCGATCAAGCCGTTCTGCTGACCGACAAGTCCGCTCCGGCGTTTGCGTTTTACACGGACCGAGGCTTCCGGGAACACGCAACGCTCCGGCTGCTGCATACAACATTATAACCGCACATCAGCGCCCGCTTTTCGGCCGGCCCAACAAGGAAAATCGCCGCCATGCGCCGAACTTATAAGAAGAACTATAAGAAAAGCTTCTATCGAAGCACTTCGAAGAAGTTGGCCCGGCTTTAGCGGTAACTTTTCATGCCGAATCAGGAAGTTCCGCTCCGAAGCTTATCCTTTCTGATTCTGTAAGAAAAGCTTCTATCGAAGCACTTCGAAGAAGTTGGCCCGGCTTTAGCGGTAACTTTTCATGCCGAATCAGGAAGTTCCGCTCCGAAGCTTATCCTTTCTGATTCTGTAAGAAAAGCTTCTATCGAAGCACTTCGAAGAAGTTGGCCCGGCTTTAGCGGTAACTTTTCATGCCGAATCAGGAAGTTCCGCTCCGAAGCTTATCCTTTCTGATTCTGTAAAAACCAAATCTGAATTTCACGAAGCAACGAAAGGAGCCGGCGCATGCTGTTCGTCTGGATCGCCTTGTGGGCGGTCGGGTTGTTTCTGCTGGCGAACGACCCGCGTTCGGCGTCGATCCGCTGGCTGGCGCTGCTCGCCGCAAGCGGCGGGGCCGGAGCGCTCGCGGTTACGCTCGACGAGCGGTTCATCCCGTGGATCGCCGGCAAGCCCGCATACGCCGGCTGGGAACCGGCGCTGTACCGCCTGCAGGCGACTTCGTCGCTCGTCTCCTACTACGGCGTCCCCTACGCGTTCGCCATGTACGCCCTGGCGTTCCGCCCGATTGCCGCCATCCCGGCCGTTTGGCGCCGATGGCTGCCCGCGCTGCTGCTCGTCCCCGTCGCCTTGTTCCTGCTGGCGACGCCTCCCTATAACGAGACGTACCCGATCACGTACCGTGTCGTAGTCTGGTGGGCCGTTCCGCTCATGCTGGCGGGCGCGGCCAACATGCTCGTCCAGCGCCCGCGGCACCCGTCCCATTGGGCCGCCTACTCGGTCGCGTGCCTGGCCGTGCTCGTCCCGGCGATGATGGCGATGGTGCTGAGCTACGTGCTGCCGAGCCTCGGCTTCCTGCGAACGTGGGTGTACAACACATGGTTCGTCGGCGCGGGAGTTGCCCTGTTCGTCACCGGGTTGTTCACATATGGCTTCATGGGCATGCGGCTGCTGATCGAAAGCCGGCGGCTGGACACCGCGTTCCGGGCCGTCACGAGCGGAACGGCGCTGCTGAACCACGCAATGAAGAACGATGCCGCCAAAATGCGCCTGTTCGGCCAGCGCATCCGCGAAAACGCCGAAGCAAGCGGCGACAAGGCGCTGTTGGCGGATATCGACGTGGTGCTGACGGCGGCGGCGCACATGCAGGAGATGATCGCCCGAGTCCATCGCAAAACCGAAGAGCTGACGCTGCAGCCGGCCGCCACCGATATGGAACGGCTGATTCGCGGCGTGCTGGACGGTCTCGCTCCGCGGCTGCAAGGCATCACGCTGCGCGTGTCGCTGGCGGCGGGCTGGCGATGCACGCTCGATCCGGCGCAGACGGCGGAAGCGCTCGGCAACATCGTCGCCAATGCGGCCGAAGCGATGCGCGGGCAAGGCGAGCTGACGGTCGAATGGACCGCCGGCAAAAAGGAGCTGCTGCTCGAAATCGGCGACAACGGTCCGGGCATGGATGCGGCCCAGCTGCGAAGGGCGATGGATCCGTTCTACACGACGAAGGCCGGCGGCGGCGCAAACTTCGGCCTTGGCCTGCCGTACGCGTTCCAGGTCATGCGCAAGCACGGCGGCTCGCTGCATTTGCGCAGCAAGCCGGGCTCCGGCACCCGCGTGACGCTGGTTTTTCCGAAGCGCAGCATACGCGCGGAGCTTGGCGCCGCCAAACCGATCACGGAGGGATAACCCGTAGTGGATGTTTTCGATAAGGGGAAGCCGATTGTCGTATGGATAGTGGAAGACGACGCGGACTGGCTGCGCGGGCTGTCGGGCTACTTGGGCAAGCAGCCCGATCTGGCGCTGGCGTTCGCTTCCGGCGATCCGGCGGAGGTGCGCAGGAAGCTGCAGGAGCCGAACGCGGCGGCCGACGTCGTGCTGATGGACATCATGCTGCACGGCGCGCCGGAAGGCATCGCCCTGGCCGAAGAAACGATCGCCGCCATCGGCGCGAAGGTCGTCATGCTCACGTCGATGGAGGAGCGGGAGCTGATTTTCCGCTCGTTCCAGGCCGGGGCGCTCGACTACCGAATCAAAGCCGATTTCGAATCGCTGCCGGATGCCGTCCGGCAAGCCGCGGCGAAGGCGTCGCCGATCAGCCCCGCGGCGGCCGAACGCATGCGCGAGGAGTTCCGGCGGCTGAAGAAGCTGGAGCGCGAGTTCGAGGTCAGCCGCATGCGCGACAAAATAACGCCGTCCGAGCTGCACCTGCTGGACATGATCGACCAAGGCTACTCGCAGTCGCAAATCGCCGACAAGCGGTTCGTGTCGATCCGCACGATCAAGAACCAGATCAACTATTTGCTGAAGAAGCTGCAATTGACCTCCTCCAAAGACGCCGCCCGCCAGGCGAAGGAATACGGCCTGCTGGAGCGGACCGACGTAAAGGAGGCGCGGGACGACGACCCTGGTACCATGTAAAGATGGTACTATTTTTTTTGCGCCAATTTTCTACAATAAGGGCAAGAAGAACCCCCATAGTAGGAGGAAACCGCTATGCTGCTGCCTTTATTGAAGAAGCAATGGACATCGCTGCTCGGCGTGCTGCTCGTGTTGACCGCATTCATTACGCTGTTCCGCTATTCGCTCGACCGCGACTGGATTACCGATCCGATGAAGATCGGAGCCGGCCTCTTGCTTGGCATCGGGCTCGCCATCGCCGGCATCGCCGTCGCCAAAAGGCAAACCGGCGACCTTGCCGCCTCATCCGCCGCCGCGCCGTCCGCTTCGGGCCAGACGCTCCGCGCAGCCGGCGACATCGTCATCGGACTCGGCGCCTGCATCCTGTACGCCACGATTTCGTTTGCCGGCATCTACTTCGACCTGTGGTCGCCCATGACCGTCCTGCTAGGCATGACCGCCGTGACGGTGCTGCTGTCCTACTACGCATTCCGCGACAACTCGCGGCTCGTCATGAACGTCGCTCTCGTCGGCGGCCTGCTGTCGCCGCTGTTCATGCAGCCGGAAACGGACCAGGTGTTCACCTTGTTCCTCTACCTGCTTGTCGTCAACGTCGCCTTCTTCCTGCTCAGCATCGCCAAAGGCTGGGAGGAGCTGCGCAGCGCCGCTTTTATCGGCACCTGGCTGATCTATGCGGTGTACTTCGTCCACTTCTCGCCAGAGACGGAAGGCGTCTGGACGATGCCGGTTCGTTACGCAACGGCCGCGTTCGTCTTCTACCTGATCGGCTTCCTGCTCGCTTCCTGGCGCAACGGCCGCCGGTTCGACGGCTGGAACCTGTATCTCAGCGCAACCAACGTCGTGCTGTTCGGCTGCTGGTCTTCCTATTTGCTAAATGGCGATTTGCCGCTTGAGGCGCTGCTTTCGTTCATCGGCCTTGTCTGCATCCTGACGGGCTTCGTCGTATACCGGCTCGCTCCGGGAGCCGTCGCCTTCCTCTTCAGCCACGGGGCCGGCGGGGCGCTGCTGCTGCTCATTGCGGCGTCGCAGCTCGGCGACGGCCTGGAGACGAAGCCGCTCGTCAGCGCGCTGGTCTGGGGCGCAATCGCTGCCCTGCTGGCAGCCGCAGGCCGGAGCAAACGCTGGAAAATCGCCGAATTCGCGGCGATCGCCGTCTGGGCCGCCGTCGGCGTCTACTGGTACGTGGTCACGTGGGAAACGCCGCGCGGCGAATGGTTCGGCACGTACATCCCGTTCCTGAACTGGGGAGCGGTCTCGTGGATGCTGCTGGCCGCGCTCGGCTTCTACTTTTCGCTGCACCGGACGACGCACGACCGCAACGCTTCGAACGACAGGCTGTGGACCAACCTGTTCGCGCTGTTCGCTCACCTGATCGTGGGCGGTCTGCTGACCGTACAAATCCAGTCCGCCTTCGAGGAATACGGCGGCGACGGGTCGGGCACGCTGCTCTCGCTGACGCTGTCCTGCGTATGGGGGCTTTACGCGCTGACGCTGTTCCTCTGGGGATCGTATTACAAGCAAAAGCTGTTCGTCATTTTCGGTTCGGTCGTGCTCGTTATCGTCGCCTGCAAGGCGATCCTGTTCGATCTTTACGGAGAACAAACAATCTACAAAGCGGCGATGCTGCTCGTGCTCGGTTTGCTGTCGTTTGCGATCAGCTGGGTGCGCGGCAAGTGGACGCCGCCCGCTCCCATCGAACCGGCGCCCGAAGGAGAAGAAGCGCAAGACGGAATCGAGCCGTAACGCCCCGCACGAACGCAAACAACCTTCCCGTCGCAGCGTCCCTGCGTTGGAAGGTTGTTTTTCCGTTCACTCTTGCTGCACGGCCAGGCAAGCCTGGACGGTGGAGGCGACTTCCTCCAGTTGGATCGGTTTGCTGATGTAGGCGTCCATGCCGGAGGTCAAATACTTCTCGCGGTCTCCCTTGACCGCATGCGCCGTGACGGCCACGATAAACGGCTGCTTCCGGTGCTGCGACGTTTCCCTGATCAGCCGCGTCGCCTGCACGCCGTCAAGCAGCGGCATCTGCACATCCATAAAAATGATGTCGTACGGATGCCGCTTCGCCGCCTCGACGGTTTCTTCTCCGTTGGCGACGATCGTCGCGTTGTAGCCGAGCTTCTGGATCATCCGCTTCAGCACGATCTGGTTCACTTCATTGTCTTCGGCGATGAGCACCCGCAAGGAACCGCCGCCGCTCCCCTGCTCCTGCCCCGACGCCAATTCCTGCTGCGCCAGCGCCGCCCCGTCGTCCTGGTTCTGCACCCGGATCGCGAAGCGGAACGTGGAGCCCGGCTGTCCGGCGTTCGTTTCGTATTCGATCTCCCCGTGCATCAGATGGATCAGCTTCTTGCAAATGGCCAGCCCGAGGCCGGTGCCTTCCGCCTTGCGCGTCATGAAATGGTCCACCTGGTAGAACGGCTCGAACAGATGCGCGACCTTGTCCGGCGGCACGCCGATACCCGTATCCTTGACGGCAAACCGCAGGCAAGTCGTCCTCCCGTCCAACGCTTCGCCCTGCACGGAGATGGCCACGGCGCCGTTCGGCGTAAACTTGATCGCGTTGCTCAGCAAGTTCATCAATACTTGCCGCAGCTTCATCACGTCCCCAAGCACGATGTTGGGCACGCTCGGCATAAACGAGGCCGTTACTTCGAGGTTTTTCTCCAGCGCTTTGGGCAGCATGACGTTCAGCGTATCCGACACGACCGCCCGCACATTGTAAGGCTCCTCGACCAGATCGGCCTTGCCGGATTCGATTTTGGAAAAATCGAGAATGTCGTTGATGATCGCCAGCAGCGTGGCACCGCTCTTCTGAATAATCTGCACATAACTCAGCTGCTCCGGATCGAGCTCCGTCTCCAGCAGCAAGTCCGTCATGCCGATGACGCCGTTCATAGGGGTGCGGATTTCATGGCTCATCATCGCCAGAAAATCGCTTTTGGCCCGATTCGTTTTTTCGGCTGCCTCTTTTTCGATGATGAGCCGTTTCTGCTCCGTCATATCTTTCGCAATAATATAGAAGCCCACCGTCAGGTTGTGAATGACGATCGGCGCCAGCGTCGCCAGCACCTCGACCGTATGGCCGTCCTTGTGCCGGAAGTCTTCGATTTCTTTTTCCGCGGCGGCATATTCGTTCGTCGCCGTCAGCACCGCCTGCAAATTCCGTTCCCCGATCAAGCCCGCAATGCTGGTGCCGATCAACTCCTGAATCCGAAAGCCGGTCAACTGCTCCGCCATCCGGTTGCCGTTAATAATCCGGCCGTCCAAGCCGAACGAAATAATCGCATCGTGGTTGTACTTCTTGAGCGAGGTGTACCGTTCGATGCTTTCCTGCAGCTTCTGCTCGGCTACTTTACTATTGGTGATGTTAACGATTTGCATAATAAAATAAAGCGGCTTCCCGCTCGTTTCGTCACGCACCAGCGACAGATGCAGCGATGCCCAGATCGGTTGGCCTGCGGTGGGCTCGTATTGCCGCTCGACCTCGAAGGCGGGAATGTCGCCGTCATACAATTTTTGCAGCAGGTCGCCGTCCGCCGACGCCAGATCGCCCAGGATGAACGTCTCTGCCTTGAGCTGCATGAACTGCTCTTGCGTATAGCCGAAAATCGTACAGGCTGCCGGGTTGACGCCAATCCACTTGCCGTCGACCGTAACGAGCGCGATGCCGATCGGCGCATTCCGGAAGACGTGCTCGAATAATGTCTGATGACCGATCGCATGCCAATCTTGCATGTTCACACCTCTGGTTCTGCGCATATGGATCTATTTACGTCCAAACGGGCGAGTTTGAAACGCGCCTCATGAAAATCATATCGGACGCGCACGGAAAAAGGAAGCGGATATGCCCGCTTCCTTCGTTCGGATCCTTTTACCAGAACACTTCGATGTTGCCGGTGACGCCTTCGATGCGAAAACCGCGCCCGTCGAACACCGGCCGCCATGTCCGGCCGCCGCCAAGCTCCCGCACTTGCAAAGGGGATATGCTCTGCATGCCGGCCGGCATCGAGCGGGAAGCGTGGAACGCGCCGAGGGAGACGCACGAAATGTACGTCGCGCATTTCCATTACGCGGGAGACGGGGAAGGCGTGCGGCTGCTTGGCGCGGAGCGCGCTTGCGCGGCTCGCCCGCCGAGCGGCGATTACGTGCGCAACCGTTTCGCGGCGCTGACGCAATATTGGCTGCGGCAGTCGGCCGGCCGGCCCGCGCTGTGCCATGCCGCACTGCTGGAGCTGCTCGCGCTGCTCGGCGAGGCGGCCGAAGCGGACAGCCTGCAGGGCGTCACTTCCAGCCTCGTCTACCGGCTTGCGAACAGTCTTACTTCAACAAGGTGTTCCGCAACATTACCGGCAGCGCGCCGTCGGCTTACGTGCGCCACCAGGTGGTCCGGCAGCTGCCGCTTGTCGCCGGGGGCGCAGCGGAGCATCCGCTTGCCCACTCGCGGACGGAAACGCGCGGCGATTGAACCGATTGATTGCGGCGGTTGGCGCGGGATGCCGGGTTCGAAACGCTGACTGTCGGGGACTTCCGCGCCTCCCGCGCCTCCCGCCAAAATAGCCCATGAAAAATGGCTTATTCGCCTGTTTTTCACCCATTCATGAAAAATAACCAGTGAAATCACTGGCTATTCGGACCCCATCGCCCCAAAATCGAACGTTTCGCCGAAATAGCCAGCGAAATCACTGGCTATTTCGCGGCGACTGCCCATTCGGAGCGAAATAGGCCCGAAAAGATGGCTTATTTCGCCAAGCTTCTTACGATGTTCGCGCTTCGGCCGTTTTGCGCAGCAGCAGCGCCTGAAAATGCGGCTGCCCTTCGCCCATGCCCACCGTATGGAAATCCTCGACGCGAAACCGGCGCGACGCGATGCCGATCAGTTCGTCGTCCGCGAACATGGTAAAGTACCGTTTCGGTTCGTAGCTGTCCTGCTCCCAGATGCCTTCCGAGCGTTTCCCGCCGTACACGCCGTAAAAGAACAGGCCGCCCGGCCGCAGCACGCGGCTCACTTCCAGCAGCACGCCGTCCAGTTTGGCGGAAGGGACGTGCAGCAGGCAGTTCATCGCATGAACCGCGTCGAAGCTTTCGTCCGCAAACGTCATCCGCCCGAAGTCCATCCGGTGCGCTTCCAATCCTTTGGCCCGGCACAGCCGTACCATTTCATCCGACAAATCGACGCACGCGACCTGCAGCCCCTTTTGCCGAAAAAAGAGACTGTCCCGCCCCGTGCCGGCGCCGATCTCGAGCAGCGACGTCCCTCCTTCCTCCATGATGCGGCTGACGAACCGTTCCCTTTCTTCGACTTTCCAGTCGGCGATGCCCGATTGATCCCTTTGTTCGGCATGGTTGTTGTAGGCTTGCCGCAATCCCGCCGTTTCGTCCGCCATTTCCGTTCTCTCCTTCGCTTTGCTTGCTTCGATCAATAGAATCATTCTAGCATACTTGACGACCCGCCCGTTATCGGCTACATTGGAACAAATTGCGATGACCAAGAACCAAAACTTCCGCATCGGCGGCACAGAGAAGAAACCCCCGGCTGAAAGGTTTCCCGCGCGAACGGAAGCTTCCCGCCTTGCGAGCTGCAGCGGCGTCACACCGCTGCCGGCGTCGGCCGTTATGCGAACCGAGGATCGCCATGCCCTTGCTTTTTGCATGGACGGTCAAATCAGGGTGGTACCGCGACACATTCGTCCCTGGCGAATGTGTCGTTTTGTTTTTTATTCGAGCGGTAACGCGATAAAGGAGAAGGAGGACATTGCGATGAGACAACGAACATTGCTCGCAACTACGCTGCGGGAGGCTCCGGCAGAGGCGGAAACCGCCAGCCATCGGCTGCTGCTGCGAGCGGGCTATATCCGGCAATTGGCGGCGGGCGTGTACACGTTTCTGCCGCTCGGCTTGCGCGCGCTGCGCAAGGTGGAGCGAATCGTCAGGGAGGAGATGGAACGGGCGGGCGCCCAGGAAATGCTGATGCCGGCGCTGCAGCCGGCGGAGCTGCTGCGGGCGTCGGGGCGCTACGGCTTGTACGGGCCGGACTTGTTCCGGCTGCAGGACCGCCAGGAGCGGGAGTTTGCGCTCGGTCCGACGCACGAGGAGGTCGTCACAGGAGTGGTGCAAGGCGAAATTCGTTCTTACCGCAAGCTGCCGGCGATCGTGTTCCAGGTGCAAAGCAAATTCCGCGACGAGCGCCGGCCGCGCTCCGGTTTGCTGCGCACCCGGGAGTTTGTGATGAAGGATGCCTACTCTTTTGACGCCGATTGGGATGGATTGGACCGGTCATACCAGACTATGTACGAGGCATACCACCGCATCTTCAGCCGCTGCGGGCTGAACTATCGCGCCGTGGAGGCGGACAGCGGGACGATCGGCGGCGAAGGAGGCACGCATGAGTTTATGGCGTTGGCCGATATCGGCGAAGATACGATTGTGGCATGTCCGCACTGCGATTACGCCGCCAACATGGAGCAGGCCGAAACCGCCGCGCCGGATGCGCCGGTTTCTTCCGCTGACGGTGCCGGCGTACCCGAGCCGGTGAAATTCCATACGCCGGGCATTCGTACGATCGACGAGTTGGAGCGGCAGCTCGGAATCGTGCCGCGCGAGCTTATAAAGACGCTGCTTTACGTAGCCGACGGCAAGCCGGTTGCCGTTCTGCTGCGCGGCGATCATACGGGCAACGAGGTCAAAATCAAACGCTATCTCGGCGCGGAGCAATTGGAATTGGCGGATGAAGCGACAGTGCGGGCGGCAACCGGCGCCCCTGTCGGTTATGCCGGGCCGATCGGGCTGCAGGTTCCGCTGCTTGTCGACCGGGCGGCGGCGGTTATGCCGGAAGCTGTTGTCGGCGCAGGGGAAGCCGATCATCATATTCGCCATGCGCGTCCCGGGAGGGATTTTGCGCTGGCGATGACCGGGGACTTCCGCTGTGCGGCGGAAGGAGACTGTTGTCCGCGCTGCAAGGATGGCGTTTTGCGGTTGCTGCGGGGAATTGAAGTCGGACACGTCTTTAAGCTCGGCACCCGGTACAGCGGGACCATCGGCGCCGCTTTCCTCGACCGGGAAGGCAAGGAGCGGACGGTGATCATGGGCTGCTATGGCATCGGCATTTCGCGGCTGCTGGCCGCCATCGCGGAGCAGCATCATGACGAGGCCGGCTTGAAGTGGCCGGCGGCGGTCGCCCCTTTCGGCGCGCACGTCATTCCCGTCTCCGCGAAGGACGGGACGCAACTGGCGGCAGCCGAGTCGATCTACCGGCGGCTCGCCGAGCTCGGCGTCGACGCCCTGCTGGACGACCGGGACGAGCGCCCCGGCGTCAAATTCAAGGATGCCGATCTGCTCGGCATCCCTGTGCGAATCGTCGTCGGCAAACACGCGGAGCGCGGCGAAGTGGAAGTGGTCGACCGCGCAAGCGGCACGCTGCGGCTGATGAGCATCGAAGCCGCCTGCACGCGGGCGTTGGCTTATTGCAAATAGGCGGCCAGCTTGCCGCGCAGAAACTCGACCGATTCCTTCATTTCGCCAAGACCGTTCACCCCGTCTTCGATCGAAATCCAGTTGCGGAACGACACCGACTGCAGCTCGGCAAAAATACGGTCGTAATCGTTCAGCCCTTTGCCGATGACACCGTGCGCAAGCGCGGCGGAGTAGCCCTGCAGCGAATAGTGGCGCAAGTCGTCCAGCGTGTAGCCTTCCCGCAGGTAGCGGTCGCTGGCGTGCATCGTGACGATGCGGTGTTTGACTTGCGCCAGCAGCTCAAGCGGATCCTCGCCGGCAAAAATCGCGTTCGACGGATCGTAGTTGACCCCGAACCAGGGCGAATCGATCTGTTCGATGATCGCCAGGTACAGGTCGTGCGGCTGGGCGAACTCGGGGTAATGCCAGAAGCCGTCTTTGTAGTGATTTTCCATGACGAGGTGAACGCCCCGGCTCTCCGCGTAAGGCAGCAGCTGCTTGATGCCTTCGACCGTCCAGCGAATGCCGTCCTCCCGCGCCAAGCCGGGACGGTTCTGCCCCGACAGCACACGGCAGCTGCGAAAATCCTCCGGCCCGAGCTTGGCCATTACGTCGATCATGAGCTTGATTTTATCGGCTTCGATTTGGCGATAGGAGGCGTCGGGATGCGTAAAATCCGGCGACGAGCACATCATCGGAATGGCCAGTCCGGCTTCGTCGGCCGCTTGTTTCACTTTCTGCAAATAGGCGTCGCCCGTCTCTTTCAGAAACGTCGGGTACAGTTCGAGCCCGTCGGCGCCCAGCGTGGAGGCCATGTCGATCCATTCCAGCAGCGTGATGCGGCCGTCCGTGATTTCTTCCATATAGCCTTTGGGGAAAACGGCGATTCTCGCCTGTTTGGCGCTTGCGGTTGCGGTCATGCTGTCGGCTCCTTCCTTGTTGCTATTAATGGAATGAATGCGGGAAGACGGTTAGCGGCAAATAATCGTTTCGCCGGTCAAATAGTCCGAGCCGGAGCCGGCAAGGAACATCACGATTTTTGCCATGTCGTCCGGTTCGGCGATTTTCTGCAGCCGCGACAGCCCTTCCTGGCCGGTTACCGTGCGTGTCGCCAGGAAACGTCCCGTGTAAGTAGCCGCCGGCGCGATGCAATTGACGTTGACGCCGTGCGGACGCAGCTCCTCGGACAAGCAGAGCGTATAGTGCGAGATGCCGGCTTTGGCCGAGGCGTAGATGATGCCGACGCTTGTCGGCACATGGCCGGCGCCGGAGCCGACGTTGATGATTTTGCCGGTTTGTCTTTCCCGCATGTGCGCCCCGGCGAACTTGCCCATGTACATGACGGACAGCAGGTTGCGTTCGAGCACCGCCTTGATGTCGTCGACGTGGATGTCGATCGCGTCGTTAGGGTCCGGCCGCGGCGTCCGCGCGCCAATGTCGCCGCCGGCGTTGTTGACGACGATATCGACCGCGCCAAAGGCGTCGACCGCCGCCGCGAAGAAGGCTTCGACCTGCGCCGCATCGGTCAGATCGGCGGTCAGAAACGCCGAGCGCCGGCCAAGGGCGCGGATTTCATCGGCGACGGCTTCGCCCGATACGGCTTCGCCGAACTCCGCCGCCGCGCTGCGGTTGATGTCGTGAATGATGACATCGGCCCCCGCGCGGGCCAGATGCAGCGCGTAATGCCGGCCCAGCCCGCGGCTGGAGCCGGTAACCAATGCAATTTTGCCGGACAAATCGATCGTTTGCGTCATTTCGTGAACACCTCTTCATTTAGTATGGGAATGATGGGGATGATGGGGCTGCTTGGTACTGGCGGGCAGCTTGCTCGGCAATCCCCCAGTGAAACGTTTCATTTAACGTGCTAACAAAAATCGCCTTCCGGTTGGAGTGCCTTTGGACATCCGGCCGTACCGCCGTAATAAGCTCCCCTCGCACCAACAACCTCGCAGCAGGACCGCACTTAAAACTAGCCAAAACACGCTCTACTCTGCATCCTTACTGCAATAGTGCATATAAACTAGCCAAACACACTACTCTACGCCCTTTCTGCAAAAATACCCTTAAAACCGGCACAAACATCCCATTTTACACCCTTAACTGCATAAGTGCGCTTAAAGGAACGGGAAATACCATTAATTGGTGCAGTCCAGAAAAGTATAAGGCCTTTTTGCACTTAACGGTTGGAAGTTGCCGCTTCCGCCTTCATTTAAGTCTAAAAATACGCTTAAACTACGCAAAAACCGACTGAAACGCGCCGAAGCTCTGCCCAAACGTGCGCGCCAGCTCACTCCCACCATTCGCCGGCGATTACGGCGACGATTCCCCCGATCGCAGCGACGGCGTCAGCAAAACGTGCGCAATATCGTCGCTCCTCCCGTTCAACAGCCGGGCCAGCACCAGTTCGGCGGCTTTGCGCCCGATTGCGAGCGGCGCCTGGCTGACGGCAGTTACCGTCGGCGTAATCAAATTCCAGTTGTACTCGAGCTCGCCGAACGACACGACGGCCCAATCCTCCGGGATGCGGATGCCTTTGTCGCGGCTTGCGCTTAAAATGCCCGCCGTCATGTTATTGTTGGCGGAAATGATCGCCGTAGGCCGCTCCGCCAACCGGGAGAACGCCTCCACCGCTTCCCGCCCGCCGTCGAAGGCGAATCGCCCCAAGTACTCCCGTTCCGGCGGGAGGTCGAGCCCGCGTTGCGCCATCGCTTTTGCGATGCCGTCACAGCGAAGCTGGCCATGGATGCTGTTCAGGTCGCCGTGCACGATGCCGATGCGCCGATGGCCGCGCTCGGCCAAATGACCCACGAGCAGCTCCATGCCGAGCATGTTGTTGTCGGCGACGCTATCGGCGGACAACGAGGGCACCGGCCGGTCGACCAGCACGACAGGGATACCGGACTCGATCAGGGCGCGAATATCCTCGTTGACTTTGCCCGTCGTGCACACGATGATGCCGTCGACTCGCTTCTCGTGCAGCATCCGCAAATTTTGCCGCTCGATCGCCGGATCTTCCCTCGTCGAGCTGATGAGCAACTGGTAACCGCGGTCATACGTCACGTCCTCGATTCCTTTGGCCAGCGACATCTGGAACGGGTTCGTGATGTCCGCAAGCAGCACGGCGATCGTGCGCGTGCTCGCCGACTTCAGGCTTCGCGCCACCGCATTCGGCAAGTAGTGCAGCTCCCGCACCGCTTCCCACACTTTCTCCTGCAGTTCGGCACGCACATTGCCTTCCCCGTTGACGACCTTGGACGCCGTCCCGATGGAGACGCCCGCCAGCTTCGCCACGTCCTTCAACGTCGGTTTCATTCGCTTGCTCCGCTCCCCCGTCTTCCTTGCCCTTGCCATTGCCACTGTGAAAATATATTCCGCTTAATCAAAATGAAACGTTTCATCGCAAGTATAGCCGCGCACAGCAATCGGTGTCAACGGCGATTTTGCACCAACGCTCGCGTACATCGAGTCCGCCGACACTTACCCGTTGCCGCTCCTTCACTCCCCGCGCAGCGCCGCCTTCGCACGCCCCCGCTCGCGAACGTCAGTCCGCCTCTGCTTACCCGCCGACTCCTCCTTCACTCCCCACGCAACGCCGCCTATGGTTCGCCCGACTCCACTCGCGCACGTCAGTCCGCCCGCTTACCCGCCGTCGTCCCACCACTCCCCGCGCAGTGCCGCCTATCGCTCGCCCGCCTCCGCTTACCCGCCGACGCCCCCGCGTTCTTCGTGCAGCATCGCCAAGCGGTCGCTGACGTCGGCCAGCTTCTCCCTCAACAAAATGCGACTGCGATAGCGCTCCGGGATGCCCGCGTAGCCGCAGTGCACGCCGGCAAGGCCTCCGGCGATTGCGGCGATCGTATCCGAGTCGCCGCCCAGGTTCGCCGCGCGCTGAACGACTTCCTCGAACGTCGCCGAAGTCAGCAGCAGGTGCACCACCCAGCGGAACGTATGGACCACGAAGCCGCTCGGCTCGCAGTTCGGCTCTGCCGTCGCATCCAGTTCACCGGCATAAGCGCTGCCGGCAATTTCCGCGCGGATCGCCTCCCGCAGCCCGGCGCCTCCGATCAGCAGCCGGTGCGCGATTCGATTGTACAACACGCAGGCCTCATCGCAGCGCCCGTCATAGTGGGTCATGCGCGACTGCATCCGCGACACGCGCTCGACATCCGACAGCCGCGGATATGCGAGCGCCGCCGGCAAACAACGCATAAGCGAGCCGTTGCCGGCGCTTTGCCCGAGGTCGAGGTCTGCAAGCAGCGCCGCCTCGAACCAATTCCCCTCATATTGACTCAACACCCGCCGAATAATGTTGCCGACATCTTTCGGCTGCGTGCGATACCAAGCGAGGAACCGCTCCCCGATCGCCATCGCCGGATCGTCCGGCGCGGCCAAAATCCCTTCCGCCACCCCCAGCGTCATCATCGTATCGTCGGTCACCTCGCCCGGGGCAAGCTGCCACACGCCTCCACCCGCGATGTCGGTCAAATAACCGTGCACCCGCTTGACTTCGGCGCGCGTCATAAACTCTGTCGTCCCGCCAAGCGCATCCCCGATCGCGACGCCGAACAGCCCGCCTTTGATCCTATCGTGCATCGACAACATTTCCATAACCGCTCTCCCCTGTGTCGTGATGGCATTCCAACCGCCGAACCGCCGTCAGCCCCCCAATATTGTCAGGTTAAGTGCCTGCCACTTGACCTAATTGGTGGTTCCGCTAGATAGGAGACAAGAGTCACCACGGATGCAGGCTCGACTTTACGAACGCTAACCGTACCTCGTCGTTCGACAGTGATAAAATAAGCCACAAAAAATGGCTTATCTCCTCCATTTTCGTCCCTCTAGTCAGAAATAGCCAGTGAAAACACTGGTTATTTGGGCCAAACTGCCCCAATCCGGGCAAATTGACGCGAATAGCCAGCGAAATCACTGGCTATTTCGTGGCAACTGCCCCTTTCCGACCCAATAGGCCATAAAACATGGCCTATTTCGCCATGCCCCTTCGGCAGGCGTGACAGACGCAAACCTCACACCCGTCAAACACGCCCCTCACGGCTGCGGCCGATACTTCTGGATCAGATCCATCTTCAGCTGCCATGCCGCGGCGCTCAGGTTGACCCGGTACGCTTCCGGGTTCAACTTGCGCAAGTACTGCGGCCAGAACAGCCCCAGCTGCTCCCGGTGATAGCTGCGGATCGCGTCCAGCCCGGGCAGTTCGTACACCAGCTCCCCCGCCTCGACAATCGGCCGCAGCAGCGGAATGGCGTCGTAACGCTCAATCTCTTTGAAAATATACGGGTGCACCGGATCGAACAGCTTCAGCTTGTCGCCGCGCGCCACCACGTCTTCGTCTTTCAGCGCGATATAGTCGCCTTCCGCCTTGCCGGTATCCCGGCTCACCATCCGGTACACGTCCTTGAAGCCGGGCGTCGATACTTTCTCCGGGTTGCCGGAAATTTTGATCACCGGCTCCCAGCCGCCGTCCTTCTCGCGGGCCACCAGCTTGTAAACGCCGCCGAGCGCCGGCTGGTCGCCGCCGGTAATGAGCTGCGTGCCGACTCCCCACGTATCGATGCGCGCTCTTTGCCCTTTCAGATTAAAAATAATGTTTTCGTCCAAATCGTTCGACGCCACAATCTTCACGTACGGCAGCCCCGCTTCGTCCAGCTGCCGCCGGGCTTGCTGCGACAAGTAGGCGAGGTCTCCACTGTCGAGCCGGATCGCGTTCATCCGCTTGCCTTGGCGCTCCAGCAGATGCCCGATGCGGATCGCGTTCGGCACCCCGCTGCGCAGCGTATCGTACGTGTCCACCAGCAGCGTGACCTGGTCCGGCAGCGCTTCGGCGTAGCGGCGGAACGCTTCCTCCTCGTTCTCATGTCCCTGTACCCAGGCGTGAGCATGCGTGCCCTTCGTCGGGATGCCGAACAGCATGCCCGCACGCATATTGCTCGTGGCGTCGAACCCGGCGATGTACGCCGCCCGCGCGCCCCATACCGCAGCGTCCGCTTCCTGCGCCCGACGCGTGCCGAACTCGAGCAGGATGTCGTCGCCGGCGACTTGTTTGATCCGCGATGCTTTGGTGGCGATCAGCGTCTGGAAGTTGACGAAATTGAGCAGCGCCGTTTCGATCAACTGCGCTTCAAACACCCGCGCCTCGACGCGAACGAGCGGCTCGTTCGGGAATACAACCGTGCCTTCCGGGACGGCGCGGATCGCACCGGTAAACCGAAACCGCCGCAGCTCCTCGTAAAACGCTTCGCGATACCCTTCTTCCTGCGTGCGCAAATAGGCGATTTCTGCTTCGCCGAACCGCAGTTCGCGAATATAGCGCACCAGCCGCTCCAAACCGGCGAACACCGCATACCCGTTGCCGAACGGCAGCTTGCGAAAATACACCTCGAACACCGCCCGGTCGTTCAGCGTGCCGTGCACCCAATGCGCGTACATCATGTTGATCTGATATTTGTCCGTATGCAGCGTCAGGTTGCCCTCGTTTTCATTCATCGTCCCCGCCCCCTTGTCCGATGGCGACTTCCGCCCCCAGCGTCCCGCGAAAATGCTGCAGCGCCCACTCGTGGCCGGCCGGGTTGAACGAAGCGACCGCATCCCCGTGCACGACGATCTTGTAGCCTTTATTGTAGGCGTCGACCGCCGTGTGCAGCACGCAAATGTCCGTGCACACCCCGACCAGGTGCAGCTCGTCAATGCCTCGCATCCGCAGCTGAAGCTCAAGGTCCGTACCGGCAAAAGCGCTGTATCGCGTTTTGTCCATCCAATAAATGTTGTCGCGATGATTGTCGTAGGCGGCTTCCAGCTTGCCGTACAGCCGGCGCCCTTCGGTTCCCCACAGGTTGTGCGGCGGAAACAGCTTGTATTCGGGGTGCAGCACATCGTCCTCCTGGTGAAGATCGACCGCCATCACCGTCAAGTCGCCCCGCCCGGCAAACAGCTCCGTCAACTCCGCAATCCGGTCCTCGATATCGATCGCCGGCTGCCCGCATGGCAGCTTGCCAACCACAAAATCAACCGTATAATCGATCACAATCAACGCTTTCATGAACAAGCACCGCCCTTCAAATTGTCATTATGACATTATCGACAGCTGCGCGTAAGCGGCTTTACCCGTAAATCGATAGCGCAGGCGCATAATCCGTAAACCGGTACAATTGGGCCGCCCGCTGGGAATATCGGTTCGACAGCTTCGGTTCGCCGTCGCGGTCCTTCACTTCTTCGATGATGCCCTGGCGGCTGCGCGTGGACGTAATTTTGCGGATAAAATTCGATTCGGCGAACGACGGCACAACGGCCTGAATCACTTGATAAAGTTCGCCGATTGTAAATTCCTCCGGCAAAAACTCTTTCGCAATCGTCGTCGTCATCATCTTCCGGCGAATTTGCTCCAGCGCGTCGGCGATGATTTCGCGGTGATCGAACGCAAGCTCCATCCGCAGCGCCTCGTCGACCGGGAACAGCCGGACGTCCGCGGCATCGTCGGCCGCCCGCCGCTCGGCCAAATATTGCTCGTGCACCAGCGCGACAAAAGCATGGGATATGATCCAGCCCCGCGGGTCGCGCCCCGGCGTACTGTATGCGCTGAAGTACTCGATGTGGACGTCGCCGACGCCCGTTTCCTCCTCCAGCTCGCGCTTCGCGCTCTCCAGCAGCGTTTCCGACTCCTTGGAAAAGCCGCCCGGCAGCGCCCATCGCCCGGCGAACGGCCAGCTTTTGCGCTGAATGAGCAGCACTTCCAGCCGCCGTTCGGGCAGAGACTTCATCGCCGTCTTGCGCGCCGTGGACGTAATCGTAAACATGACGATGTCGGCCGGCGCTCCGTCGGGCGTACGGTAGCGGCTCGGCGAATAGTTCGTTTCGGCTGGCCCTTGTTCCGTCATGACGATCCACCTCGCGGTTTGTATTTTATATATGTCATTATGACATTATAAAACCAATTGTCAAGCCGGAAATATGCCGATAATCCCTACCCATTAACTCAGTTTTGGTGTATAATGAGGGCAACCTTATCGAGAATCGGAGGTTTTTCGAATGAGCCAGTCTTTGCAAGCTTCCGCCTACGAATGCGTCGAAGAAGTGCCGCTGCACCGTGTCCGCGGCAACCAGCTCGGCATTCTGCTGAGCGTCGTCGCCACCGTGCTGACCGGGCAAGTGTGGATCTTGTTCCTGCCTTTGGCGGTGCAGCTCATCAGCCGAACGTACGGCGTCAAATATAACTTGTTCGTCCGCCTGCTGGCGCCGCTGTTCCCGGCCAGCGCCCGCACCGAAAGCCGCGAGCTGCTCCGGTTCAACAATTTGCTGGCGATTGTGTTCCTGGTCGTGACGATCGCCGCGTACTATCTCGGCAGCACCGTCGTCGCCGTCATCAGCCTGAGCATGCTGACGATCGCCGTCGTGCTGGCGCTCAGCGGCTTCTGCCTCGGCTGCTTCCTGTATTTCCAATACAAGCAGTTTGTCGCAAAAAGACTGCGTTAATGCAGGACGGGGGATCCCGTCCTTTTTTATTGACATGGCTGTCGCGAAAAAGAGCCAGCGGAATCGCCGGCTCTTTTTTATGGGCTATTTTGGCAGGAATCCCTCGCCGCTCTTGTAAGTGAAACCCGGGTACGAGACAACGGGCCACTTCTCTTTGCGCAGCGCATCCGTCAACTCCGCACCCACGTGCAGATTGTCCTGCACCAGTTGAATCGGCGTCAGCGCCATCCACTGGTTGAGCGATACGTCCTGGAACCGGTCGCTCTTGAACATTTCCAGAAACCAGAGCGTCTGCGTGCCCGTGTTCTGGATATAGTGCCCGAACGCAAACGGCACGTAACCGACGTCGCCGGCCCGGTAATCGAACGTCCGCGCCGCGCCGTTGCCGGCGAACACGGTCATCCGCCCCTGCCCGGTCAAATAGTACTGCCACTCGTCGTTGTTCGGATGCCAGTGCATTTCGCGCATGGCGCCGGGTTTGATTTCAACCAGCGCCGCCGCAACCGTCTTCGACACGGGGAAGTTGGTCGAATCGACGATGCGCACGCTGCCGCCGGGCGTCACGAGGGGCGGCTGCGCCAGCAGCTTGTGCGTGAAGCTCTGCGGCACGGCGCCGTACGGCGACTCGATCCGCTGGCTCTCCAGCGAACCGGGGACGGCGTCCTGGAAAATATATACCTGCTCGGGCGGAATCGTACGAAACGCCGATTCGGGCACGCCGAAGTTGGCGGACAACACGTCCGGCGGCGTATGGGCAAACCAGTCGGATATCGACAGCGTGTTCAAATCGGAGAAGCCGCCGTCGTCAAACACGAGCAGAAACTCGCAGCCGTCCGCCAACCCCTGAATCGAGTGCGGAATGCCCGGCGGAAAATACCACAGATCACCCGGTCCCACATCGGCGATAAAATTGCGTCCATTCTGGTCGACCGCCGTAATGCGCGCGTGGCCGACCAGCATATACGACCATTCCGCCTGCTGGTGCCAATGCAGCTCACGCACGCCGCCGGGCGTCAGGCTCATGTTGACGCCGGCCATCGTCGTGGCGATCGGCAGCTCGCGCCGGGTGACTTCCCGCGACCATCCGCCCTGATTGAGCTGCATATGCGCGTCCGAAAACGAAAATTTCAAATTCGGCACCAGTCCCGCATCGGTCGCCGGAGGAACGAACATGTCCGGATTTTCGCGGTCCCGCATGATGTCGCGCGGCCCGAGATCGATCCCGCCCGCCCCGTCGCTGCTGCGGATCGGCTGGGGAATCGACGCAGGCGCGGACGGCTGCAGCATCTGCCGCGTCTGCTGCGGCTGGTTGCGCACCGGCTTATCCAATCGGTTCACCTCATCTTATGGTTCGGATAATTCAGCGTATTCCCCCAAAGCGACCGTTATACCGCCTTTTCCCGGCTGTCGGGAGCAGCCGGAACAACCGGCCGGCGAAGCGGAAACTCCGCCGCCGCCGCGCTGCAAGCGCACGACCACAACGCAAAAAACCGCAAACCCTTGCGGTGGGGAGGGCCTCTTTTAAAATAGGCCATGAAAAATGGCTTATACGCCCAATTTGGCGCGGTTCGCCAAAAATAGCCAGCGAAATCGCTGGCTATTTCTTCGCTGCCGCTTCTAAATGACAACAATTCTCATTCAGTTTCACTATAGTGGACGGGGGCCTTATTTCCCCACGGCCATCCCCGCCACCAGGGAATCGTAAAACAGCGCCAACTCCTGCTCCGGGCGAATGCCGAGCTCTCGGCCGAGCAGGCGGGCATAATCCGTGTATTGGGCGGTCAGCGCCTTTTTGTCGCGGGATGCCGCGTGAACCCGCATCAACAGGCGCACGGTCGACTCGTCCAGCGGATTGCGCGCGTGCAGCTTGACCAGCAGCTTCGACGCGGCCGCCGGCTCGGAGCGGTCCAGCAAGGTTTCCGCCAGCCGGGTCACGAACGACTCGTACCGCTCGGCGAGCCGCTCGGTTTCGTGGACCGCCCACACGTACGCCCGGTTGCCGAACAAGTCTCCCGTGTACATCCGTTCTACCCGCAGCGCCTCGTCGATCCGCTCCGGTCCGATCGTCTGCAGCTTCGCCGTCGCTTGTTCGAACGCCGCCGCGTCGACGGAAGCTTCGCCCAGCTCCAGCGCATACCCGCCGCTCTCCGAACGGACGGCGTCGTTCAGCCGCAACGGCTCCAGCGATTGGCGCAGCTGCTGGGCAGCGGCGTTCAGGCCGGACACCGCGCTCCCTTCGGCCATCCCGGCGAAAATGTCGGCGACGAGCCGCGAACGGGGCACGCGTTTGCCGCGATGCAGCAGCAGGTAGGCGAACAGTTCGGCGCTTTTGCGCGATATCCATTTCACGCGGCCCGCCTCGTTGCCCACGGCCACATCGCCCAGCACCGTCACCGCGAGCCGCCCCCCGCCCGCGTTTGCCGGTTGCGGCTCCTGCCACTCCCGCCTGCTTGCGATCGCCCGGTTGACGGCCCGCTCCAGCCGCTCCTGCGACACCGGCTTGACCAAATAGTCCAGCACGGACAATTCGTACGCCTTCACCGCAAATTCCTTATGCGAAGTAACGAAAATGATTTGCATCGGAAGCCCCTTCGCTTCCATCCGGGCGGCGAACGACAAGCCGCTTTCGCGCGGCATGGAAATGTCGACGAAAGCGAGCTGCACGTCGCCGTTTCCGTCCAGAAACGCCGATGCCGTCTGCGTATCCGCGAACACGCCCGCCACCTGCACCTCCGGCAGCTTTTCCAGCATTTTGCGCATAATCAGATGCATGGCCGGTTCGTCGTCAATCACGATCACATTCATCGTCCGTCCCCCCTTTCTTCGTCGATCCCGTTCCCGACCGCCGCCGGTTCGCCGGACGAACCGGGCAATGTAAAAGCGAATGTCGTCCCGCTCCCCGGCACGCTATCGAACCACAGTCTGCCGCCGCTCAGACGCACGAATTCGCGGGTGAGCACGAGTCCGAACCGCGTTTTGCCCGCTTCGTCGCCCATGCCCGGCAGCTTCAGGAACGGTTCCTCCTGCCGCAGCAGCTCCGCCGTTTCCCCATCGATGCCGGTTCCGCTGTCGCTTACCGTGATGCGAACCGCATCACCTTCCCGGGCGGCGCCGACTTCGATCGTACCGTCGAAATCGGTAAACTTGATCGCATTGGACAACAAATTGCGCAGGATCAGATCCAGCATCTCCTTGTCGGCGGTCACCATGATTGCCCCGTCGACCTGCTCGCTCATCCGGATCCGCTTCATCCCGGCCTTCGCTCCCGTCAGCGACAGCGCCTGCCGAACGACCTGCCGCAAATTCCAGGCAAGCGGCCGGAAGTCGACGTTCCCGCTCTGGCTGCGATACCAGTCGAGCAAATTGTCGACCAGATGAAACGTGCTGTGCGCCTGGTCGCGGATTTCCCGCACAAGCACCGCATGTTCGGTTTCGGCGGCAGCCAGCTCGTCCCCGAGCAGCTCGGTCAGGTTGACCACCAGCGCGATCGGATCGCGGATATCGTGGGCCACGACCGTAAACAGCTTGTCCTTGAACGCGTTCAGCTCGGACAGCAGGCGGGCGTTCTCGCGCAGCCGCGCTTCGTTCTCCTTGAGCTCCGTGATGTCGCTCAGCGTCAACAGCTTGCCGATCGGGCTGTTCCGCGCCTCAAAAATGAACGAAAGACTGCATGCATAATGCAGCGTCCGCCCCCTGTCGGTTTGCTGGAACGGGAACCGATCGCCTTGGTCCACACCGGCGCCGATTCGTTCGAGCAGCCCGGGATAAGCCTTCAGCACGTCCCAGGCGTGGGCCGGGTACCGCTTCGTCGCGCCGAGCTCGGGAAGTACGCGTTCGGCCGCATGGTTGTAAGCGACGATCTGCGCCTCGTGATCGAACAGCACGACGCCGTCGCGTATCGTATCGAACACTTGCGCCTGCGCCAGCGGCGTCAGGCGGAGCAGGTGGAAGCGATAGATGCCCCACATGTAGGCGGCGCCGGTCACGGCGAATCCGAACGGCGTCAAATCGACCTCGAAGCCGAACCAGAGGAAGTTGTTCAGCAAAAACGGCGCCAACGCGCCTACGACGAGCACAGCGATCTGCTTGCGCACGATCGGCAGGGAGCGCCAGTACATCGGGACAAACAGCAGCATGCCGAACAGCAGCGCCGCGTAATTGTAGATGATGTGCACCGCATAGCCCGGCCCCTTGACCGTCGTGTACAAAGGGAACGAGCCGTCGACGTTTGCGATGAAGCGCCTGTACATCAGATGATGCCAATCGTTGGTAAGCTGGAGGCAAAAGATTGCGACAGGAACGGCGAACAGCGCTACCGCCAGCGATTTCCGCAGCCGCTCCGCCGCCCCGGTGAACTGAATGACCAGGAGGAGCCACAGCGTCACGATAAAGGGAATGCCTACATATTCAATTTGCAGCGATAGCTTGAAGCCGCGCAAACTGTTGCTCAATATTTCGAACGCATAGCCCACCGTATAAAACGACGCCGCCAGCATGATCAGAATCATCGTCCGGGCGACGACCAGGTGGCGTTTGCGGTAGGAAAGATAAGCGATGAGCAGCATCAGCGCCGCCGCAACAAACAGCATAATCGCCATTAAAGGCCGGATGTCCATCAGCATGGCTCCTATACAACGTTAAAAAACCATGCCAAATTTATTCGCGAAACAGGTGGCACTATCCTGCCGGTTGCTCCCCCCGGTTCGCGGCACATTATGAAAGGGCTGGCGTTTCGAAATAAGCCCGGTTTCATGGGCTATTTCATTAAAAATGGACGGTCATGAAGAAATAGCCAGTGATTTCACTGGCTATTCGCTAAAAAAAGCCGGTTTGGAGACGATTTGTCCAAAATAGCCAGCGTTTTCACTGGCTATTCCCGATCCGGCGGGCCCATATCCGCCAATAGGCCATTTTTTATGGCCTATTGGCGAGGCAGTGCGCTGCAGAGGTCACGTTCTGCGTAAAATGCCGAGGAAAGCCGACCACGGCCCCACATCTTCGCGATATCGTTCCGCCATGACCCGCATGATTTGGCTCATGTGCGTCAAGTCGTGCACGGCCCATGTAGACAGCAGCTCGCGCACCTTCACCGTGCCGAACGACGGGTGCTGCCCGGTCCTGTCGAAATCCCGCTCCGGGTCGACGAGTTCCCGCACGGCAGCGATATTGCGCGTCCGGATCGCCCGGAACTCCTCCAGCATCGTTTCCAGCGGCCGTTCGGCTTGGCTCAAGTGAGCAAAACGGTCAAAGGGCGGCAGCGGCTTGACTTCACCATCGCCGAGCATGGAAACGAGGCGCGGCAGCCAGTTCGTGTGTTCGCTCTCAATAAGGTGTCCGACCACTTCGGGAGCGTTCCATGTTCCTTCGCCTTCCCGGCATTGCAGCCAGCCGGCGGACAAACCGGCCAGCATCGCTTCCAGCGCGCGCGGCGTACGCTCCAGTATTTCGAGCGCTTCCTCCAGCTTCATGTTCGGCACGGGGTACCCCTCCTCCGGCTAACGCCGGGTTCGATTCAATGCCTCCATTGTAGCACAAACAGGCTGCTCCGGACGGCCGAAGCCGACGCGGAACAGCCTGTGGAAGGGTTGATTTAACGTCTCGGGAAAAATCCGACGAACGCTTTCGTCTGGAAATCGAAAGCGACCGTCAGCGGCCCGAGCAGCGGATCCTGATCGGTCTGGTACGTGACGGTGACGAGATTGCCGCCCGCAGCCCGAATGTCCGCCAGCAGCTGCTTCTGCTCGTCCGAAGCCGCCATTACGCCGGAGCCTTCCGCCCGCTCGATTTGCACGACCGCTTCTTCCGGCTTAATAGTCACGTGCGACGTTTGCTCGCCGATTTGCGCCCAAGCCAGATCGCGGTATTCCTGCGCCGCTTCCGGCGTCATCTTGCCCGCAGGACCTTGCTCGTCTTGCCCGTCAGGCAGCACAACGAGATAAAACAGCGGGCTTTGCGGCGGGATGCTCTTGGTTGCGATCGGGCCATAATACGCGCGCACTTTGGCGCCGGCTTTCAGGTCCTCCCACGCGACCGACTCGCCTTGAGGCGTCAGCACGCTCGTCTCCTTGCCGGCGTTCAGCGTCAATGTCGGCACGGCCGCACCGTCGCGGACTTCACCGAAGCGAACCTGCCAGCCGTCGCCCGTCTTTTCGACCGACTGGATGACATCCTCTTTCACCAGCCGCTGAGCGCTGACCGTAACGCGCGCCGCATGCGATTGCCCCGGGAAGCTCATCGCCATCACCGGCCCGTATTCGGCGTAAATTTGCGTGCCGGCTTTCAAGTCGGCGGCCGCTACGGCGTTGCCGGCTTCATCGGCGATCGTCGTTTTATCGTCGACGTAGAGGATAACCCAGGCGCCCGCGCCTTTGCCGAGCAGCTCGATGCGCAGCGACCCGTTGTCCATCGGCGTCACGCCCACGATTACACCGGTGCCGCGCATGTAATCGGCCGCTTCCTCCTGCGATATCTTGTTCAAGCCGATCTCCTTGCTTGCGTCGTTGTATGTCACTTCATACCCCATATCGCCGGCAGCGGCCCGTACGGGAACGTAGGCCACGCCGTCAATGTAGACGGGAACCAGATCGGTCGGCTGACCGTTGACGACGACTTTCACTTCCTTGTGCCAAATGCCGGTCACTTTGTCGACGAGGTCCGTCGCCCCCGCCGTTAACGAGGCGCCAAGCAGTCCCGCCGCGGTCATAAGTACGATTAGCTTCTTCTTATGTTTGATCATGTTGTCTCCTCCATCGTGTATCGGATTGTGTGCCGCCCGGCCGCTGGCGCACCCTTGTTTGTCAACGTTGACGACCTCTCAGACGGGCACCGCTCGCAAAAGGTTGCAGACAACGCAGCGATTGCGCCAATAGTCCCGATCTGTTCCGATTACCGCTCTAACGGTTTCGGGTGAGCTTATTTGCTCATTTCGGCCGATAAAGCGCTATACAAACCCGTTCATCCGGTCACGATTCGGTGCGGGGGACCGCTCATTTTGTGCAGACCGACAACGACAACGTAAATTTTGCCGCTTGCGCCGGGGGACTCCCGTCCACACCTCCTGCGCGCGCGGGCCATATAATACCGGAAGGACAAGATGCGGAGGCTGGTGATCGCCAAATGATTTATACCGCTGTCGGGGATTCGATTACGTTCGGGGAAAGCGCCTCCTCGCGGAAACGCGCTTATCCCGGTTTGGCGCTGGCTGCGCTGCGTGCGGGGGAACGGAAAGCGAGCGGCATCGTCCTGGCCCGGCCGGGCTGGTCCAGCACGGATCTGCTGCGCGCGCTGCATGGACGGGAATCGTCCGCCGTCCGGCAAGCCGACGTGGTGACCGTATGGATCGGCGGAGTCGATCTGATCCGCGCGGCGCTGCTGCCGCTGCAAAACGGACAACCGGCCGCCGCCGGTCCGGCCATGGCCCGCTTCAAGCGCCGGTTGCGCGCCATTCTGGTTCGCATCCGGCGCATCAGCCGCGCCCGGATCGTTTGCTGCACGCAGTACAATCCGTTCCCGCACACGCCACTCGCCGGCGAATGGATACGCCTCTTGAATCGGGCGATTCAAGAGGTCGCTTCCGCTTGCGGGGCCCGTGTGGCACCCGTCCACAAGTGGTTCGCGGGCAAGGAAGCCGCGCTGATCGCCGGTTACCGGCACGGAACCGTCGCGGACGCCTATCGCGGATCGCTGCCGATCCATCCGAACGACCGCGGCCATCGCGCGATCGCCAAGGGACTGGTCGCTTATTTGCTGCCCGTTGCGTAATGGATCATTTGTCCATGAATACCGAGGGCCGCCTCATGAAGCACTTCTATCATCGTGGGATGCGGGTGAATCGTGGCTGCCAGTTGTTCGGAGGTGAGTCCCATCTTTATGGCAAGAACACCCTCCTGAATCAAATCGGTCGCGTGCGATCCAATCATATGTACCCCGATGATGACATGATCCTGCTTTCTGGCAATCATTTTCACCAAGCCCTCGGGTTCTCCCATGACAAGCGCTTTGCCATTGGCGGCAAAGGGGAATTTGCTTACTGCAATATCGATCCCGCGCTCCTTTGCAGCTTGCTCGGTCAATCCCACCATGGCGATTTCGGGAAGGGAGAATATACAAGCGGGAACGGCCTCGTATGGCAGTCGTTCACACTCGCCAAACATGTGGTCGACCGCAACTAGAGCTTCATGCGATGCGACATGGGCAAGCATGATGCCGCCGGTTACGTCGCCCGCCGCATAAATAGCTTCCGAGCTGGTTTGCATACAAGCATCCACGGCGATGCCCCGTTTGGTATCATACCGAATGCCTTGCTCATCCAGATTCAAGCCTCCGAATTCCGGCGATCTGCCTGTTGCCAGCAGCACATGAGTCGCCGAAACGGTTTTGGGTTCCACTCTGACGACAAAGTCGACCATCAACGGGCTTGCCCCCCGGATCGCACCAACTTTTGCCGAAGTGTACAAGTCAATCCCTTTTCGTTTCAGCATACCGGCCAAACGTTTGCTTATTTCTTCGTCCATCTCGGGCAAAATACGTTCCGACATTTCAATAACCGCTACTTTGGTGCCGAATGCGGCAAAAATACTGGCGAATTCGATCCCGATAACACCGCCGCCAATAATGGCAATCGAGGCCGGCAAGCGGCTCAATTCCAATATGGAATTGCTGTTCAGAACATTAGGCAGACTGGCTCCCGGGAGCGAGATCTCTGCCGCCTTCGATCCCGTGGCAATCAAAATATAACTGGCCTGCAATACTAATCCATTAATCAGCACTTCCCGATTTCCGATTAATTCCGCTGTTCCATGATAAACCTCAATTTTGTTCGCTTGCATCAATTGCTGAATCCCTTTGCCGAGCGCGGCGGCAACCTCGGACTTCCTCGCCATGACCCGCTGAAAGTCCAGTTCGATCTGCCCGACTTGAATCCCGAAGTGAGCAAGCTGTTGCAACTGACTGAATAAATACGCTGTCCGATGCATGGCTTTCGTAGGAATACAGCCCCAATTCAGGCACGTGCCTCCCAGCTTTTCCCGTTCGATCAGCGCAACCTTCTTGCCGTACCGGGCTGCCCGAATCGCCGCGACATACCCCGCCGGACCGCCGCCAATCACGATTAAATCATAGGAAGCCATATGCAAATTCTCCTTTTGTTGAATAGCCTCTCGGCATTGGTCGATATCGGCTGGACGCAGCCGCATCGCTCTTCATTTGTCCAAGCCGCATGCCTCGGCCAAAATCTCGACAAGATGCAACGCTCGAACACGACCTGTGTCTCCTCGCCGATCGATTCCGATTCGCAGCTGCAGCAAACAACCCGGGTTTCCCGTTACAATGGCAGTTGCCTTTGTGTTATCGGCCTTCACCATCTTCTCGTCCAATATCTTCATCGACTCTGCAAAATGAACCAGGTTGTATATCCCGCCGGAAGCGCAACAGCTTGCGCTGTCCTCCATTTCGACGAAGCTTGCCCCCGGTATCGACTGCAGCAGCAATCGTGGCGCCTGATGAACACGCTGGACATTTCGCAAGTGACAGGAATCCTGGTAGGTAATCGAACCGCCACTCCATTTTTTCGCAAACGGAAGGGGGCCTAACTCAACCAGAATTTCGCTTATATCCTTCGATTTACCGGAGAACTCCTTTGCTCGTTGAGCCCAGGCCTCATCTTTGGCGAGCAAATGATCATATTCGCGCAGCATGGCACCGCAGCCGCCCGCATTATTGACATACCAGCTTGACCCCGACTGTTCAAACGCCGCAATATTGGCTTTGGCCAGCGTCCGGGCATCTTCCAGCCTCCCCTGATGCGAATGCAGGGCGCCACAGCAATTTTGCCGCTCGGGAATAATGACTTCACATCCGACGGATGTCAGCAGTTCGATCGTCAGACGATTCGTCTTGTTCATCAAGGCATCCATTATGCAACCGGCAAAAAAGGAAACGCTCATTTTCTTCTTGCCTTTCGCCGGAACGACCTTCCCCCGCTTTGTGCGGCGAATCGGCCTCTCCACGCGGGGAAGCACCCTTTCAAATTGAGCCAATCTGGCGGAAATTTTAGGTAATACTCCCGTGCTTCGAACGAAACGGTCCAGTCCGAATGTTTGATACAACCATACGGCGTTCCCTGCCAATCTTAATCGCCGCGGGTAAGGAAATATTTTGTTTAGCGCCCATCTCTCTATTCGATCCCCCGAATGGAAATCTCGTTTTTCAGCTTTATCCGCATGAATAGCCTCTTTCGCAGCTTCCAGAATATGGCCGTACGGCACATTGACCGGGCATGCCGGCTCACAGGCTCTGCACCCCAGGCACAGATCGATAGGCTTCGCCAGATCTTCCGCAAGGTTTATTTTGCCCTCTGCAGCCAACCTGACCAGATTGATTCTTCCCCGCGGAGAAGCGGATTCCACACCCATAGACGCATAGGTCGGACAGGCCGGCAGGCAATATCCGCACTGAATACACATGTTTGTAGCATCGTATGCCAGTTTGGACCGTTTGTCTGATCCGTCTGACAAGCTCATATCAAGTTAGCACCACCTTGGTTTGAGATGGCTGGGGAAATATTTTTCCCGGGTTTAAAATATGGTTCGGATCCCATGCTTGCTTGATTTGCTTCATCATGGCCAAGCATTCCTTGCCGAGCTCCATCTCCATATAGGGCGCTTTGAGCAGTCCGATTCCATGCTCCCCAGAAAGCGTACCGCCGAGTGCAACGGCGGCTTCGAATATTTCGCTTACCGCATCCTCCACCCGCTTCATTTCATCGAGATTGCGCTTGTCGGCAATAATGTTGGGATGGAGATTTCCGTCTCCGGCATGACCGAACACGACAAGATTCAATTGGTATTTCTGGCGGATTTGTTTTAATTTATCCATCATGGCTGGAATCTGATCGCGGGGGACCGTCGCATCCTCGGAAATTTTGGTCGGCCCCATTTGAGCGATCGCAGGGGAAACCATTTTTCTGGCCTTCCAGATTTCATCCTGCTCGCTTTTATTCGCCGCTACTTTTACTACCATCGCCTGCTGCGCTAAACAAATCTCCTCGCATTTCCGAATCTCATCATCCACTGCCGCAGGATGGCCGTCCACTTCAATAATCAGAATCGCTTCCGCATCCAATGGCAACCCGCTCGGCTGATAGTTCTCAACTGCCCGGATACAGTACTCATCCATGATTTCCAGGGCAGCCGGTAAAACTCCCGCTGACAGAATTTTCGTAATGGCATGACCGGAATCGATGAATCGGTTAAAGGCGGCAAGCAGCGTTTTTTTCGCCTGAGGTTTGGGAATTAACCGTATAATCGCTTCGGTTACGATTCCCAGTGTTCCTTCCGAGCCAACAATGAGACGAGTCAAATCATAACCCGTCACATTTTTTACCGTTTTCCCCCCTGTTCGAATGAGTTCGCCAGTAGGAGTAACCACCTCTAACCCGATCACGTATTCCTTCGTTGTTCCATATTTTAATCCTTTGGGCCCGCTTGCATTTTCCAGCAGATTTCCGCCAATGGTGCACACGTTTGAACTGCTTGGATCCGGCGGGTAAAATAGCCCGACTTCTTCCGCTTTTCTATGGATGTCGCCTGTAATGACGCCAGGGGAAACAATGGCCAATAAATTCTCGCGATCGATCACCAGCTTCTTGTTTAAACGCGACATGTCCACTACCATGCCGCCTTCCACCGGAAGCGGCCCCCCGCTCAATGATGTCGCCGCCCCCCTTGGATAGACGGGAAACCGATATTTATTCGCCAGCTTGACAAGCCCGCAGATTTCTTCGGCATTCTTGGGTTGAATAACAATCTCCGGTAAATATTCGCCGAATGAAGCGTCGAAACTATAGGAATAACGATCCGCCAAATCAAGCAGCATCCGTTCCCGGGGTATGAACGTTTCGATCTCATGAAGAATATGACGCTCCATTGATTCCATCCCTCGTTTCCTTTATTTCTTTTCCATCGTCGACCAAGGGATCATCGGCATTTTCGGGCCTTCGCCAATTTCATAGCCTCCTGTTGCAAGAATTTCAGTACCGGTAATAAAGCTGGCCCATTCGCTGGCAAGAAATAGCACCACCGTGGCTATTTCTTCCGGGAAGCCGCCACGGCCCAACCATTGCAGCGTTTCGGAGTAAGCCCGGAATGCTTCCGGGTCTTCCTGGCGGCTTGCCGTAAGCTCGAACATCTCCGTACGGATATGGCCGGGCTTGACTTCATTGACGCGTACGCCGTGTCTGGCTTCATCCACAGCAAGCGCTTTGGTCATGGTAGTAATGGCGCCCTTGGTTGCGCAATAGCCGGCAGATCCCTCATTTCCTGTTGTGCCGAGCACGCTGCCTATGTTGACGATATTGCCTTTCGAGGTCCGCAAATAGGGCAAAGCATACTTGCAGCCTGCATAGTAGGCTGTCAAATTTGTCGCAAGCACAGCATTAAAATCATCGATTGAAATCTCGTCCACCGGAAGCTGCTCCGGAAAATAACCCGCGCAGTTCACCAAGACATCAATTCGTCCATATTGAGCAACTGTAAAGTCGATCAACGCCTTCACATTCTCATGTTTGGAAACATCGCACGCAAAAAATATACAGCTGCCTGCCCCTCTTTCCGTCCAAGTCCTGGCCAGTTGTTCACCCAACTCCTTGCTTCGCGCCGCCGCAACAACATGAACGCCCGCATAACAAAAAGCTTCGGCGCACGCCTTGCCAATTCCCATGGAAGCCCCTGTAATGATGGCTACTTTACCCTTCATTCCTGCTTCGATTGATCGCAAACGAAGAACCTCCTCCATTAAACATTTTGCGCGTTACTCCTTCTTCAGCGCAGCAAAGGCGGCGGTTTGCAGCAGGTTCTCCGCCATGATTCGATATCCCTCGGCATCGGGATGAAGCTGATCTGGCAAATAATCGGCATATTGCGGACCAAGCATATCCAATCCGTCTACATAATGCAGGTGGCGATCGCCCGCGGAGATCAAAACGGCAACGGCTTCGCGAATTTCTTCTCTCATTCTGACCAGGGACAAGCCCGCGCTGCTGTCCGTGGTTTCCCTTGTGGGCGAATAAATCGGCGACAGCGCGAACAGCGGCGTATGCGGATGCTTTTCGCGAATGATGCAAATCATCCCGATCACGGCCGAACGAAACGTGCGTATGCTTAAGCTGCCCCTGTTATACACATTAATTCCCATGCAAAGCGAGATGACGTCGGCGGGCAAATCGCGGATAAGTCTCGCCACCATCGGCTCCAGATGGCATTGGCCGCCGAATCCCAGGTTGGTCAAATCCCAGCCCAGTCTTCTTGCGACAATAGCCGGCCAGGTCAGCGCCGGGCTGGCGGCCGCACTGCATTGCGATATGGAACTGCCATACGTGACCCACTTCGGCCTACGCTGCGGCATGGGAGACACGAATGACCCATTATCCGCTAACAAGGACTGCAGCGTAACGGGCACTTTTTGCGGCAGGTAAATTTCCAATTGCTTCGGACCGGCGGGAAGCGCGACCAACAAGCGCTCTTCCCCTGCAGGAAGTATAGCGCTGGTATATATATCCTGACCCAGGACAAAATCAAACTGCCTTTCCTGTTCGAATGCCTGCACCTTCAATCCAATTCGCGCGGAGTCGGTTTCGACGGAAATTCTTACACCGGAAGGCAAGGACGCCCTCTGCATTAACACGGGATCATACAAGGTAAACTTGTCATAAGGCAAGCGCCACGGCTGAATGCCGCGCTCCGAATGCTCCAATGAAACAGCGCCGCGAATCCAGCCGGATTCCATTTGAATCGTTTGCATCGGCAACTCCGTATTCATTCGCTCGTCCTCCTGTCGGCTATATACCGGTATTCATTGGGAATTTTCCTGGCCACCCCCGTTCTGATGGCTGCTTTAATCACAAGGTCGCGGATCGCTTTTACCACATGCTGGTTAAACACGCTGGGAACGATATAAAACTTGTTCCTTTCCTCGTCCGTTATCGATGAGGCAATCGCTTGTGCGGCGGCCAATTTCATTTCTTCATTGATTTCGGATGCCCGACAATCGAGTGCACCGCGAAAAATACCGGGAAAACACAACACATTGTTTATTTGATTGGGGTAATCGGATCGTCCCGTGGCCATTACGCCAACAATGTCTTCGACCTCTTCCGGACGAATTTCCGGCGTCGGGTTGGCCATGGCAAAGACGATCGGATTGTCTGCCATGCCCCGTATATCCTGTCGGCTTACAATCCCCCCCGAGGAAAGGCCAATGAATACATCCGCTCCGCGCAGCACCTCCTGCAACGAACCGGATTCCAGCTGAGGATTCGTATGCTCGGCATACCATTGCCAGATGCGATTCTCATAGTGCTTATTCGCACACAATGCACCTTCCCGGTCTACGCCGATAATATGCTTGATCCCTGCAGACAGCAAAATTTTGCTGCAAGCGACTCCAGCCGCTCCGATTCCGCAAACGACGACTTTGATTTCGTCAATGGACTTGCCTACAATTTGGAGCGCGTTGATTAACGCTGCATACACAACCACAGCCGTTCCATGCTGATCGTCATGAAAGACCGGAATATTCAGTTCTTCCTTGAGCCTTTGTTCAATCTCGAAACATCTCGGCGAGGATATATCCTCGAGGTTAATCCCTCCGAAGCCGGGAGCGATCGACTTGATCACGGTTATGATCTGTTCCGTATCGAGCGTATCCAGGCAGATCGGGACGGAATCCACATCGGCCAGTTGTTTGAAGAGCATGGACTTCCCTTCCATCACCGGCATGGCCGCATAAGGCCCAATGTTGCCAAGGCCCAACACGGCGCTGCCATCCGAGATCACAGCGACGGTATTTCGCTTGATGGTCAGCGAGTACGCTTTGTTGGGCGCTTCGTGTATAGCCATACAAACGCGGGCAACATCCGGCGTATACACCCGGGACAGGTCGTCCCGGTTTTGAATCGGCGTTTTGAGCTTGGTTTCTATTTTCCCGCCCAGGTGCAAAAGAAAGGTGCGATCCGATATATTGACAAGGGTTACCCCTTCGAGTTGGTTAATGGCGGTCGTAATGTTATGAATATCGCCGCTGTCCGATAGTTGTATGGTAATGTCGCGAACATTCAGATTGCGGCTGGTCTGGATCACATCCATCGCCACGATGTCACCCCCCGCTTCAAAGATCACGGCAGCGACACGGCCAAATTTAATCGCATTCGTATCGAATTCCAGTCTCAGAATGATGCTTTTACCGCCAAGCATGTTATTTTCCATGTTATCTCCCTATAATTAAGGAAGGAAGGCTGCTTCCAAGTCAGAGCCTTCCCTGCCATTTCATTGACGATTCAAATTTCCAAGTATACGAGCGGCGCGTGCTGCTGCCCGCCGAAGAGATCGTTGTCCAGCACGCCGCCGGAAACCGTCGAGCGGGGGAACGAAACTTTTAACGCATAGCAGTTGTCGCATTCGTACATTTCAATTTTCTCTTCCGCAACATGGTACACCTGCGAAAAGTAGCTCTTGGTAAGCTTTCCCGAACGCAACGCTTGCCGATAGAAAGCTTCGTTCTCAAACAAGATGTCAATCGTCAACATAAAGGGACCGGCATTTTTGGAGCGGATCAATTTGGCCAAATCGCATAAATACATCGAATCCACCTCATTTCTTCATTCATGATTGGATTTGGACATAGTGGATTCGAAACAACTCATTCGGATGCTCCACTTCAACAATGTGATTAATCGCAAACTCGTAGGTTGCCCCCATATCCGCGGAAGGCGGAGAGAACGGGTAGGCCGTATTGCTTATAAAACCGGTGTATTCCTTCACCGGATGATGCAATATGGTGTGCGATGCGATCGCCATAACAGCCGTTGACAATTCGGGCGTTTCGGCAATCACTTCGAAGAACAATCCGACTTCGTGGCCGATTTGGCCTTTATTCGGTTCGAGGTCGCCAAGCACGCCGGATTCCCCGTACACTCTATAGTTCAACAAATATTGGTCTTCGGAGAGGCCGACGCTTTCCTTCACTTTTCTGCGAATGGATGCCGCCGCCGCTGCAATATAGTCAGGAAGCTGCTTTAGTATAATCGGATCCCGAATCCCGGCGATCGATATTTTTTTGTAGCCTACCCGCCTTACGCCTTCCAATTTAATCGTATACGTATCGGAGTGGACATATTTGCTGCCGCTTACTTTAACGCCGCGTTCGCCATGCGGCTCATAAACGGCATCCGACGCGTCAAGCATGCCGGAAGGCTCGTAGAGATGAAACGGATCGGTATTTTGTACAGCATGTGGGAAACGACGCTTAATGGCGTACATCTCATCGCAGGATTGGGCGGTTCCACAATGAAGTGATCCGGGTACACCCAGGCAAAATGACAATCCGGATGCTGTCTGCGCTCGACGCTCGCAGCTCCGCATTCCAAAATTTTGGCTGCATGCCAGGTGGAGCCGGTATCCATCCCCTTCAGAATCGGCACTGCGGCGTATATGGACGTATCGCTGGATCTTCCCGCGATCACGACTTGCGCGCCGTTCTGCAACGCTTCGATGAATGGGTGAGGCCCCATAACGCCAACAATTTTGGTTAAATTCCGGATGCGCTCTTCCGACATTTCCGGCGCATTCTGCAACGGCCTCATCTTGTTGCCGCGAAAAAATTCGAGCACCTTCTCCTGGGATACTTCGGAGTAGATGTACGACAGCTTGAAGCTCAAGTTCTCCTCTGCAGCGATCTCCTTAACGATTTCAACCGTCCAGTCCACATGCGGATCGCCGCCGGCATTGCCCACGCTGCCGATGAGCAAAGGAACGTTGTGGGTGATTGCGCCTTTCAGCATAATCGTCAAATCCCGTTTGACCGCTTGCCTGGATGTATACGAAACGCCCGCTCCCAGGAAGTGGGGACCCGCATCGGTCGAACCGGCGTCGCAGCCGATCACATCAGGCTTCAGCGATAACGAATAATGGAATGTCTCTTCCTTGAATCCGGTACCCAGGATACCGGTTGCCGATAATATTTTAATAGGTTCCATATTCCCTCCAAGTTTCCCGAAGCTTACTGCCACTTCATATAATGGATGACACCACCATCAATCGGGCAAATCGACTTGCAAATTACCGTCGGCATCCACCGTTACTTCATAAGTTTTGACTTTCCAATCCTGGCGGAACAAGCACTGCCCGGTGCGGATATCGAATTCAATTCCATGCCAGGGGCAGGCAACCAGATTTTTCTCCGCTGCCACATATTCTCTTAATTTGCGGTCTGCCGTGACCTCTCCTTCAATTTGATCGAACACGCCGGCCCCCTCGCACAGCGACATCCCTTGGTGGGGACAGAGGTTTTTCAACGCATAATAACCTTCGTCTACTTTAAATACGCCAAACGAGTGGCGTCCGACGGTAAACACCTTATGCTTGCCGACGGTAATTTCCGATGAATGACAGATCGCTTGTTTGCTCATCGTTTCGTTGTCGCCTCCGTCTCGATCCCGGCCGGATGATATTTGAACCGCATCACCTTGCGTGCGTTCTCGCCCAGTATGTTGATCTTGTCCTGCTCCGACAGGAAGGTCAGACGTTCGATGCAGGACGGATGATCCCAATCGTAATGCGGATAATCGGAGGCATACATCAAGGTGTTGGGCGCATCGATCATCTCGAATACCATCTTTAAATGGTTGATGTTGCTTGGCAATTCCAGCGGCTGGGTGCCGTAATAGAAATCCTTCACATATTCGCTCGGCAGCTTCTTGAGCCACGGCGTTTCCGAACGGCGGCGCATGTATTCATTGTCCAACCGGTACATCATTTGCGGAATATAGAAGATGCCGGATTCCTGCAGAATAAAGTCCAGCTTCGGATAACGCTCCTTCACGCCCTGCATGACCAGACTGGTCAACTGAATCATATTGCTGATGGCAAAATCCAGGCCGTGCGCCTCCGACCACTTGCCAAAACCGTGCGCATACGTATTGGCATCCGGTCCGGAAAAAGCGCTGTGCAGGATGCAGGGAAGCTTGAATTTTTCCGCCGCATCGTAAATGGGGTCATAGAAGCGATCGCCCAGCGGCGGCATCGGTCCCTGGGTCACGAACAGGATCGCGCAAAATCCAGGTTCCGCGCCGTATCTTTCCACCAATTTGGCCGCTTCAACCGGGTCTTGCGATGGAACGGGCAGGCAGCAGTAAATGCCTTTCTCCGGATCGACGATATCGTCAAGCATATACTGGACGTGTGCCTCGGCCAATACATTGGCGCGATCCTTGTCATTAATGTTGGCCAATTGCAATAACTGGCTGGGCACCATAATAATCGTTTCAAAATCCAGCATTTCCATCGTCTCCAGGATGCTTTCCCGCGACGATTCGATCCCTTGGGTTCGCTGCAGCAGCTCCTTATGCTTGCCTACCCGGACACGGCCTCCCATCATCGCATCATGTGTAATTCCCCCGCCGACCTGTCTGTAATACTTGCCGCTCCAGTCGCGAATCCGGCTTTTCCAAGGTTCTTCCATATACTTGTGAAGCGGTCTCGGGTCATCCTGGTAGTGCGCATCGACATCGACAATTCTGTACTTTGACGCCATTGTACTTCCTCCTTGTATGGATCTTTATCATTTACGCAATATCAGCATCGTTACAGATGCAACACGGCTGTTATTGCAATAAATAGCAGATGATTATATGCCGTAAAATTCGGAGCCGGTTCGCTTGAACGCCGGATTGTTGTACACATAATCCATAGCGATCAGACGGGTCCAATAGTTCTGCGCGTGATCCCTTGCAAATTTGCGAACATATACACCGGAGTGGACGATAGCCGGATTTTCGCTTTGAATTCTGGTTTTGCATGCCGCTGACGCTTTGCCTTCCCCGTAGCCGTTGTAACAGAGCGCATAGTCGTTCTGATGCTCCATACAATCGACGGTATAAATATATTCGCCGGTAACTTCAAGCACCATTCCGATGTGGCGTGTTCCCACAGCGACCAGATCGCCCGGTTGAATTCCGCCCGCTAAGGCTTGATCCGCATCGTTCCAGGTGGGATGATAGGAAAGCGGCTTGCCGGTTTCGCCGGTCAGTTCAAAGCTGTTCCTGTCGCTCGTATCGCGTCCGCCGATGCCGTTGCCGAGAAAGGATGCGTTTATTTTGACAATCGGATAGCGATTATCGCTTTTGTTAAAATCGTAGTTAATATGACGATAGTAAGCAATCATGCTGTCCATATCCCGGCACAGATCGAATCCCCCGTTGTTTATGGCCCAGTAGACAAATGCACTGCAATTCGTTCCATGAAGCTTGGCCGGATTCTCCACCTTATTCTCCGTATTCTGGTACAACGTATCATCCAGACAGCCCCAACCCGTCGTCTCGCTGTCAATGTTCAGACCGTCTTGATACTTCAACCGGTACAGCGGAGTGCCGGGTACCGCTATCGCACCGTCATGATAAATGCCCCCGTTGCCGGACACATAATTCACGTCAAAGGGAAAGTCCACAGCCAAATATTTCGCCGCAGCCACAACTCCCGCACGCGTGCCGAATCCCGCCGCACGCACGCACGTCTTTAATTCATTCTGCAGCGCTGTCCTGCCCTCTTCCGTGAGCAGGTTATCGCAGGAAATCGATTGAGGCGCATTGCCCCCCGAATCCGAATCCTGCAATACCTCTTCCATGGAAGTATACGTTCTTAGAAAGGTGCGCGGTGCCGCATCTACCGTCGTCCAATGATTTCGCCAAGGCCGATCCGGACCTATATAGGCAAATGTCCGGTCGCCCAACTCGCTGGAGCGCGACTCCGCTGAAGATATTCGCAGCGCGATCTCTTCCGCTTGCTCGAACGACAGCGTTTGTGTCACCGTGACCGATTCCGTACGGGAAGGGTGAAGCTGCCTGGCTCCCGCCAGCGAGGGCTTGAATCTTCTCCACTTCCCTGGCTGTCTTCGGGAGTCGTTAATAAACAGCGGATATTCCGGGTCGGAGGCATCATCCCCGGTTCCGTATACCCCGTATTGAAACGCCACATTCCAACGCTCCTCCGCTTCGCGCGGACTTCCGTCAAATGAGGCTGCATGGGATTCCGCCTGACCGATCTTTCGTTTTGTGCCGCTCATCGCCGTTTTACCCTCCTCATCAGTTGCTGCCCGGCTGCCTCTTTCTATTCGTTCACCAAGGCATGCGCCTCGATCTCGACCAGCAGCTCCGGAAGAATCAACGACCTCACTTCTACCATGGAAGATACGGGGTCGACCTCGCGGAAATATTCGCCATGCGCTCGGGCCACTTCTTCGAACCGGGTTATATCCGTTACGTAAATTCGTGTCCGGAATACATCGGACAGGCTGGCCCCCAGCGGTTCCAATGCTTCCTGGATGATCTGGCAAATGCGTTTCGTTTGCGCGTAGGCATCGTGAACGCCAACCACCGCTCCGTCTTTCATCGCCGTCGTGCCGGATACTTCAACGAGCGCACCGATCCGTATGGCCCGGCAATATCCCATCGCGGATTCCCAAGGCGCGCCTGAATACACTCGCTTGCGTTCCATCGCCAACTGCTTTCCTCCTCTGCGGTAATGTCCTTGCCCATCCGCTGCTACTGCGCCAGGAAGCCGCCGTCTACGGCCAGCAGATGCCCGGTCACCATCGAAGCGGCATCGGAAGCCAGAAAGACGGTCGCTCCGATGATCTCATGCGGCAGTCCGTACCGGCGCAGCGGAACGCGTCCGATCGTCTTCTTCTGCAGTTCTTCCGCCGTAGGCACTCTTGTTGCGCCTTTATAGAATTGGTCCCGATTGTCTGCGACCTTGCCCATCGGCGTTTCAAACCACGAGGGCATCAACCCGTTGACGGCAACATGGCAGTCCGCCCATTCCACCGCCAACGTTCGGGTAATCTGAACCACGGCTCCCTTGCTCATCGAATAGGCGACCGATTCGGGAAGACCCACCGTCGCAAAGATGGAAGCGACATTGATGATCCGTCCGCCGCCTTGCCTGATCATGACACTGCCTACGGATTGGCAGGCGTAGAACAACCCGTTCAGATTGATGTTCAGGATCCGCTCGAACAACTCCTCGGGGAAGTCTTCGCTGGGATGGCGCTGCGTAATGCCGGCCGCGTTGACGAGAATGTCGATTCGTCCATAATCGGCGACAACCGCATCCGTCATCGCTTGCACAGCAGACGCGTCCGTGATGTCCGTCAGAAACGTCCTTGCTTTGCGGCCGATCCGTTCGATCTCCCGCTTGACCGCAGCCAAGCGTTCCGCATTCACGTCCGCCACGGCCACGTCCGCCCCGGCATTGGCCAATCCGATCGCTTGCTGCCGGCCCAGCCCGCCTGCGCCGCCAACAACGATCGCCGTTTTCCCGCTCAAATCAAATGGGTTGTTCATTGCGCCGTGTAGCCCCCATCCACGTATACAATTTGCCCCGTCACCCGCGAGGAAGCTCCCGAAGCCAAATAAACCGCCGTTCCCGCGAGCTCCTCCGGTTGGGTCATACGGCCGGCCGGACTTCTGCCGATCATCTCCAGCAGCGGTTCATCCGCTTCGCGCATCCCGTCATTCCAGGCGGCGATCGCGTTCACCCGCACGCCCCGCGGGAACCATTCCACCCCAAGCGTGCGCGTCAACTGATCCACACTGCCCTTGCAGGCGGCGAAAGCCACCGATTGAACGATACCGAGCGTGCCCGCGACCGAAGACAAATTAATGATGCTCCCTGATCCTTGCTGCAGCATTAGCTTGCCTACGGCCTGACAAGCGTAGAATACCCCCTTGATGTTGACATGGACGGCTTTATGCCAGGCATCGCGTCCCAGCTCAGCGGCAGGCGCCCGTTCATAATGCTCCCTTGCATTCACCAGAATATCGATTTTCCCGCAATCCGCCCCGATTGTCTCTGCGAGCCGCAACGCCTGCTCTTTTTGCGAAGGATCGGCAATCCGGCTTTCCGGCTTGAACCCACGCCTCTCGAGAACTCCCGCCGCCGCTTCCAGCGGTCCGCTTTCCGGATCGGCCACGACCAGCTTCGCGCCTGCCGCGCCAAGCGCCTGCGCAATCGCCACTCCCGTCTCCCCGGCTCCGATAACCAAAGCGACCTTGCCCGTTAAATCGAATCCCGTCCCCTTGTCCATGGCCAAACTCCTATCCGGATCATTAAATTAGCTGCCAATCTGCGGATTGCAGGCGATTGACCAAATCGTGCATAAACGCTGCGGCAGGTGCGCCGTCGATCACCCGATGGTCGAAGCTGCCCGTGATGTACATCACCGGCCGCACCTCCAGCTTCCCTGCGTTGACCACGGCTTCGTCGCGAACCGTCCCCACGGCAAGGATAAGACTTTCCGGCGGATTGACTATCGCTTGGAATTGCTCCACTCCATACGCTCCCAGATTCGATACGGTGACGGTCCCTCCCGACAAATCGGCGGCCCGATGGGTGCGATTGCGAATGGCATCCACCCGCTGCATTCTCATGGAAGCGATCTCCGCAACGGAAAGCTTCTCCGCTTCATGGATGACCGGCACGATCAGCCCGTTGTCGACGGATACCGCAAGCCCGACATGAACCTGTTCATGCAGGACAATATGACTCTGCTCTTCCTGCGGATGACCGATAAAGGAAGCATTCAGCGACGGATGTTCAACCAAGGTTTCCGCAACCGCCCGAATAATAAAATCCGTCAGCGACAGCTTGATCTGTTTCTTCAACAAGCTTGCCTGTATGAGTTGTTTGACGTTCAGCATGGAGCTGACATCTACCCGCCGGGTAAGCGAAAATTGCGGGACGGTCTGAACGCTTTCCAACATTCGTTTGGCAATCGTTCGGCGCATCGGCGACAATGGAACCATGCGTCCCGTACCGGTCGTCTCCGGCGCAGCGCCAACGGCCGCGAACGAAGGGGCAACGACATCGGCACGCTGCCGTGAAGCGGCCTGCTCGATATCACGATGAACAATACGATAGCCCGGCCCGCTTCCTGTCAACGCCTTGTAATCGACGCCCAATTCCCGGGCTCTTCTGCGCGCTGACGGCGATATCGCTACATGGATGGGCGAAACCGCGTCAGCGGCGACGGAGACGGATGGCGCCGGCGCCTCTCCACTGCCAAGCAAAATCGCAATCGGCGCCCCCACCGAAGCCTCATCTCCGGCTTCAACGAGAAAACGTTCGATTATGCCGTCCTCCGGCATCGGAAGCTCAATGACCGCTTTATCGGTTTCTATTTCTGCGATCGCCTCATCTTTGGCAATCCATTGACCCAACGGGGCCAGCCACTGAACAATCCTTCCTTCGTCCATGGTCAAGCTCAGCTTGGGCAGATTAATGAATATAGACACCCGATTTCACCACCGCATTCAAAATTGCGACCTCACCGCTTCCACAATATCGGAAACCTGGGGAATCGTTTGTTTTTCCAAATCTCGGTTGTAGGGCAAGGGAACGTCCTTGGTCGCCACGCGTTTAATCGGCGCATCCAGATAATCGAACGCTTTCTCCTGAAGCACCGCGCAAACCTCGGCTCCCCAGCCGAAGGAACGTGTGGCTTCATGGACCACGACCGCGCGCATCGTCTTGCGGAGCGATTCCACCAAGGCCTGTTCATCCAACGGATTCAAGGTTCGCAGATCGATTACTTCGGCGGACAGGCCTTCCTTCTCCAGCTGTTCGGCGGCCTCCAGGCAGAAATCGACCATGCGGGATACGCCGATCAGCGTCACATCCCGGCCCTGCCGGCTCACTTCCGCCTTTCCTAGCGGGATCGCGTAATCTTCTTCCGGCACCTGCCCTTTTTTGTTGTACAGCATTTTGTTTTCGATAAACACAACCGGCCCGGGGTCGCGAATCGCCGCTTTCAACAAACCTTTCGCATCGTACGGCGTGGACGGAATCACTACCTTCAAACCGGGGATATGGGCGAATACCGTTTCCAGACTTTGCGAATGCTGAGCGCTGTTGCCGCGCCCCGCTCCGCCCTGCGTGCGAATCACCAGCGGGACGCGAGTCTGTCCCCCCGACATATAAGCAAGCTTCGCGGCCTGGTTCATGATCTGATCCATGGCCACCGCCGTAAAATCCACCCACATGATCTCGATCACGGGAATCAGTCCCGTCATAGCCGCGCCGATGCCGGCGCCGATAAAACCTGCCTCGGATATGGGCGTATCCCGCACCCGCCGTTCGCCGAATTGCCCGATCAAATCCTTCGTCACCTTAAAAATACCGCCGTATTCGCCAATGTCCTCTCCCATCAGGAATACGCGCTCATCCCGGGCCATCTCCTCCCGGAGCGCTTCGTTCAGCGCCTGTGCCATCGTGATTTCACGCATCGCGCTTGCTCCTTCCGATCCCGAAACTTAATACACGTCCGTGCCGATTGCCTCCGGTCCCGGTTCGTGGCTCAGTCGCGCCGATGCCGCCGCTTGCTCCAGCATGGCGCTCAACTCCCGCTCCCATTCGGCCAATGAAGCTTCCGTTGCGCTGCCCTGCTCCAACATTTTCCACTTCAAGCGCTCCAGCGGGTCCTTGCCGCGCCATTCTGCGACCTCATCCTTGCTCCGGTACGTTTCCGTGTCGCCGAACATGTGCCCTTGCAGGCGGTACGTTTTGGCCTCGATCATCGTCGGCCCTTCTCCCCGTCTGGCCCGTTCCACGGCGGCAAGCGCCGTCTCGAACACGGCTTCCGCATCGTTGCCGTCGGCCATAACCCCGGGAATGCAGAAGCCGGCGGCCCGTTCGACCAGATCCTTGTTTTTGACGGAACGATGGAAAGGCGTCATTTCCGCGTACAAGTTATTCTCGCAAACGAAAATGACAGGCAGGCTCCATACGGCCGCCAAATTCAGCGCTTCCGAAACCGCCCCTTGATTGATCGCTCCATCGCCAAAAAAGGCGACGGAAACGCGGTCGCTTCCGCTCATCCGGGCGGACAACGCCGCACCCACGGAAATCGGTACCCCGGCACCAACAATACCGTTGGCGCCCAGAATGCCGGTTTGCACATCCGTGATATGCATCGGACCGCCCTTGCCCCGGCAGTAACCGTCCACCCTGCCAAGCAATTCGGCGAACAGCTTGTAGGGCTCCGCCCCTTTCGCCAGATGCTGGCCTCTCCCGCGGTAAGTGGTTGTAATATAATCATCGGTTCGCAGTGCGGAACAGACCCCAACCGCCACGGCCTCTTGACCGATGCAGGAATGATACGAGCCGCCGATCAAGCCTTCTTTATACAGCTCGATCGCCATTTCCTCAAAACGCCTGATCGTGTACATGCCGCGGTAAAATCGCTGCAGCTTGTCATCCATAGTCATCACCTTTCTTTCGTCTTCGGCGAATCCGTTTCCGGTAAGACGCCGGCAAGCTCCAGCGTATAGCCGTCCGGATCGAAGAAGTACACCGCACCCATGCCCGCATTGGGGCCTTCGCGAATAGCGACGGGAGCCGTACGGAAGCGGACGCCCGCCTGCTGCAATCGTTCATATTCGGCATAAATGTCATCGGTTGCAAAACATATATGCGCGCTGCCGACATGGTAATTCGTCTTGTCCAGATCGATGCCCGCCGGGGCAACATATTGAATCAATTCCAGTTGGACGTTATAGCCGTTTAAATAAGCCACATGCATTTCCGCATCGGCATACCCGGTAATGGCCCTCAGATAGTCCGCGGTCAAATGCCTGCGATCCGAAGCCACTTGAAACCCGAGCCGGCGATAAAAGGCGATGGACCGTTCCATCTCTTTGATCGTAAAGGATACATGATGAATCGATTGAATCATGGCAAGCCCGCCTTTCCTTCATTCCCCTTATACAGACAATACCTGGGCGGTATGTGCCGCAATAAAATCCGCATCCAACTCATAGCCGAGCCCCGGCGTATGTTTGGGAATCGCATCGCCGTCCTTTAATTCGTAGCTGCGGCCGGCAATCAGATGGAAGCTGCTGTTTCTCCCCGCTGTCGATACCACCTCGATCAGGCTGCAGCCGGGCAAAGCCAATGCCAGATGAAGGTGGAGCGGAGCAAAGTAGTGAGGGATCAGCGAAAGGTTCCATGAAACCGCCATAGATGCAATTTTCTGCCATTCCGAGACCCCCCCGCACAGCGTCGCGTCCGCACGAACGATATCCATACAGCCTTCCTTCATATAGTCGAGAAAGGTCCATCTTCCCGCGATAAACTCGCCTACAGCCAGAGGGACGGAAGACGTTTGCCGCAGCCAGGCCAATCCCGCCCGCTGCTCGGGAGGCAGCGGCTCCTCCACGAAAGCCAGTCCGCCGGTTTCCCGATCGGCCTGCTCGATCCACCTTAGTACCGCTTTCGGGTCTTCCCACGCCCCGTTGGCATCCACCCCAAGCTTGATCCCTGCCGGCAGATGGTTGCGTACGGCGGTAAACCGGGCAAGATCCTCTTCCATGGACGCGCCGCCCACCACCAGCTTCAACTGCCTGTAGCCTTGATCGACATAGTCCATAAACTCGCGGCAAAGCTCGCCGATTCCTTTGTCCGCGCTGTAGTAGCCGCCCGCCATCATAACCGGCACCGAGTCCCTGTAGCCGCCGAGCAGCCGATGAAGCGGCACGTTCATCGTTGTCGACTTCAAATCCCACAGGGCGATGTCCACCAGACTGAGGGCCCGCATCAGGGCGCCTTGCCTTCCATTCAAGCGAACGCCGCGATACATCGCTTCCCATAATCGCTCGATCTGCCCGGCCGGCTGGTTCATGATCAGAGGCGCCAGCTGCGAAACGACGAGATCAGCCAGATTGGCGCCTCTGGTGAAAGCAAGCGCATGGCCTTTGCTTCCGCGATCCGTCGTCAGCTCGACCAGACAGTATTCCCTTTGCTTGACCGCATAGCCCCCCAGCCAAACCGGACTTTCCAGGGGCACGACGAGCTGGCGGGCAGCCACATTCTTTATCGTTTCCATGCTTGAAGTCACTCCCCGTCACGTTCTTCCTTTAGATCTGCTCCGCATTTTCTTTCCATAGTTCCCGAAGCCCATTCACCAAATGGTCAGCCAGTTCCTGACCGCCCTCCGGACCGATCGCATTGCTCGCCGGAACCGACCCGTAACCTCCGCCTTTCACAGAACGCAGACTTGGCACATAACTCCCTTGACCCGTCAATTGAACCAAAAAAGTTTGCAACGCCGGACTGCGAAGCTTGATTTGAATCCCGAAGTCAAGGTAGTATTCATAAGGAACGGTAGCAAAAGCTACATCCCCCAAACGTACCAGGTGCAATTCTGTCGTTTGTGTAGAAACCGTTTTTTGTTGCTCATATCGCGTAATCACCCGCTGATTCCATAAGATCCGGCGATACGCGGCGGTTAGCGGAACGTACCAACGCGGCTGTTGATGCCGTTCAGCTTGATTGTCCAGCTTCAGCTTCTCTTGTCTATACTGAAGAAGAAGTTTATCGATTTCCATTTGTGCTTGTTCAACATCGGCTGCCGTCAATTGGTTGAGTGCAAGCTGGACTGTTCTCGCTTGATGCCGGAGGATGGGATGATAATCGACCTGCCGGCTGATGTATGGCACCATTTCTTCTATGGAAGCGGCGATCCGGTGGGCAATCTCTTCCCGCATGGATCTTCCTTTAAGCTTCAACATCCGCTCGTTCGCCTTATGATCGTACAGCAACGATGGACTTTGGTCCCCGGCGACGCTGCATTGCGGCAGAATAAACAGCTCTTCGCCGAATCTCCGGCGAATTTCGATACGGGTTTCATGCCAGAAATCCGAACTGATTAAAAATTCTTCCATGGTCTCTTGAGACGGACAAGCAAGATTCACAATCAGCCCGGTCAGTTGGCGATTCGCGTCATAGCTCGCAAGCAACTGAACGCTATGGTCTTCGTGCCCTTCAATATGACGGAATGAATCGTAGAGGGCCGGTTCTCCGTTATACATGGTCGATTTCCCGTCTTTATCCACCCACCTGCGATTGCGCCCAACCTGGGCATAGCCCAAGCCAAATGCGATCCCGCCTTGTTTACGCAATTGCCATGCCCGGACAATGACTTCAACCAACCGTTCGGACAAAAAGTTCACATAATCTTCGACCGGCCTGACATCCAATTCGAGTTTGCTTCCTCCAATCGAGGTATGGTCTGAATCTCTGGCAGGAAGACGATGTTCAGGCGCTGTGTGCGTATGTGTCGCATTGAATACGACTCGCATCGGTTCAAGCCCCTCCGCCTGCCCTTGCAATTGCAAGCGCACCCGATCGCGAAGCGGCTCGGGGATATTAATCAAATCGCAGCTGACAAAAACGATTTGCTCCCTGCCCGATTCCATCGCACAGGCTGTTGCTGTCAAACCATCCTTTATCCCTTCAGAAAGTCGGGAATATAATTGCCCCGCCAAAAATACAGGCCACAACGGGGTAATGTCGGTTTGTGCCCAGCCTACCTTTAATTCAACGCCATTAACCATATACATACTCCTTTTTACAATCTATTGCTGTATTACCTCTTATTCCTTTCGCCTGTATTGTTGCGGCAGGACATGAAATTCTTTTTTAAACAACATACTGAAGTAACGATAATTCGAATAACCCAACTCGGTTGACACCTCATGAACCTTCTTGGCCGTATGCTGAAGCAGATAACTTGCCCGAATCATCTTGTTTTTGGTTAAATACTGAATGAAGTTGATACCGGTTTGCTTTTTGAACACTTTACTCAAAGCAACAGGATGAATATGGAATTGCTCTGCAAAACGATCCAGGCTCATCTGTTGGTAATCGTTAAAATTGTCGATCATCGCCAGGATCCGCTCCACGATCTCGCGATCGGTCAATTTATTGGGCCCTGCCAAACTGTACAATGCGGAAAGCCCTTTATGCACCAAATAGTCCATCCGGTTGCGCAGCACACTCCATGTCTCGGATGAATGGACCCAATCTTCCCAATAAGCCTTGTCGGTTTCCTCGATAAACCGCATATTTCTATTCTGAACAGCGCCATCCAAAGCGCTTAACAACATCACGCATTCCCTTTGCAGCAATGGAAGTGAAATTTCACCGATAGAAGCGGTCCATTGATCAAACAAATGGTGGATTTCGTTCAAATCCGCCTTGCCCGATGCGATTCGGGATACCATTTCATGACGCAGCAAGCTGGAGGCAGAAAGCGAGGCGCTGTAAGATTGCTTCATCCTCCTCACTGCCAAATCTCTGGTTTCTTCAAAAAAACAGGCTGCTGTATAGAGTTCCATTTCTTTTCGCAAATGAATACTGAATTCATGGCAATCGTAAAAACAGGCGTCCTCCGACTCCGTTGAATCCGCCAAGGCCACGATCCCGTTCATCCCTTTATAGCCTTCAAACCGAACCAAAACGGCTTGATCCGGAGAAGTTGATTTGTTTTCTCCCATCATGATTTTTTTCCGTTTGTTCGCATCGGACCAGATTTCGGGAAAATCAATGTTGATGATCTTGATGCCGTACCCGGATTGTTCCAATAACCTTAGCTCTTGCTGCAAGTTGATTTGCATCTCATTCATCAAATCGACTTGAACTTTTTCAACAATTTTTTTTAAATCTTTCTCGTAAACCGGTTTTAATAAATAATCTTCTACGCCAAGCAACAGCGCCTCGCGGGCATATTCAAATTCTCCATACCCGGTGAGAATGACGAATCGGGTGTGATGCAGCTTGCCTCTCACTTGTCTAAGCATCTCCAGGCCATTCAGTTCCGGCATATAAATATCGAGAAATACAAGATTGGGCTGAATCAGAAGAAGACGCTCAAGCGCCTTAAAACCATATTCGACATCAAAAATCAGGTTGTCGGAAGATAATAACGTTAGTTTATGAACAATGCTTTCCCGGGTCGTCTTCTCATCTTCAACAACACAAATTTTCATGTCGACCTCGATTCTTCCATCATGCTTGAGTGGAATTGATCGTATGCTTTCTCTCCTGCGGATGTACAGATCAGCCTTTCACCGCACCCGAAATACCTTCAATAAAATATCGTTGAAAAAAGACGAAGATGGTTAACACGGGAATCAGCGCAATGGACGCAGCCGCTGCGAGCCCGGAATAATCCGTACCCGATTTATGAGAAAAATTATACATGCCAACCGCCAATGTTTTCAAACTTGGCGAACCCAATGTGAAGATAAGCGGGACAAAAAACGAATTCCAGGCGTTAATGAATTGGACAATGGCCACCGTAGCAATAATGGGCATGGCCAGCGGCAGGATTACTTTATAATAGGTTTTGATAAACCCGCAGCCGTCCATCTCCGCAGAATCCTCCAACTCCTTGGGGATGGCCCCGAAAAAGGCTGCAAATAGCAGAATGAAAACGACGTGAGCACCCGAGGATTCCACCAGAATGAGCCCTGCCATCGTGTTCAAGAGACCGATCCATTTGATAAATAAATAGACCGGCAAGATCGTATATCCTTTGGGAACAAATAAGGTAAATACGAATAAACCCATGAGAATCTTTCTTCCGGGAAACTCGACTCTTCCCAGCGAGTAGCCCATCAATGAACTTACAATCACAACGACAACGACGACAGAAACGGAAAGGGTAATGGAGTTCAGGAAATAGACATTAAAATGGCCGACTACCCAAGCACGTTTGTAATTGCCCCATTGCGGAATATCCGCCATTAACTTGAGACCGCCGGTTAAAAATTCAGAATCGGTTTTTAAAGAGGAGAATACCATCCAAATTAATGGATAGATCCAAATCAGAGCAATAAGGGCCAACAAGGCATGGATCATAAATCCGACCGATTTATTAATTCTCATATAACAGCAGTCCTTTACTCATTCTTCATGGCTACTTTACGCTATAACGATTGCTAAGCAGCTTGCCCGCAAGAGTCAATAGCAACGTTACCGCAAATACCATCAGACCAAAAATAATTCCGGCCGCCGAGCCAAGTCCGATCCGCGGCATGCCTCCTGTTGTAAATACCGTGTTATAAATGAACAGATCTGCTGTAGTCGTGGCGAAGTATGGCCCGCCTCCTGTTAAAGTGAGTACCAAATCGAATACATTAAATCCCCCGATGATGCTGAGCAATAAAATTACTGCCGCGCCTGGAAGCAGGAGTGGCCACGTAATATGTCGAAACGTATTGATTGCATTGCTTCCGTCGATCTTTGCCGCTTCGTACACATCTTGTGGCAGCGACTGCAGGATCGCCAGCCAATAGACCATTTTTAATCCGAATTGAATCCACGCGCCAATGATAATTAAAATGATCAGCGCTGTGGACGCATCCACAAACCAATTGACAGCTTGATCGATGATACCCAATTTGATCAAGACATTATTGACCAGCGAACCTTCATTGCCGAATATCAGTCTCATCACAATACCGATGATGGCTGTTGTCGAAATCACCGGGATGAAAAATATCGTCCGGAACAATGCCTTCCCTTTCATAAACTTCGCATTAAGCAGCAAGGCCAACGACAATGAACCGGGCATCACAATCACGAGAATGCCGCCGATATAAATAAAACTTGTTTTAACCGCTCTCCAAAACTGTTCATCGGCAATAATGGTTTTAAAATTATCAAGTCCGATGTAATCCTCCAGCGGTCCGAAACCGTAATAATCAAAGAAAACATACACATAGCTCATAATAATCGGATAGATGGTAAAGACCAGAAATAATAATAGCTGCGGGAGAAGGAAAATATACGCCCAAATAATCCTTTTGACCTTTAATGCATGCAACCTGCCGGTTTTCTTTTGAGGTTCTTGAACTGCCATTTGCACTCGAAGCTCACCTCCACGGAACAAGGGCAGGCGATTACACCCACCCTTGATGGTAAATCTTACTTGGACTTATAATTTTCGAATGGCTTCCAACTCGGGAATACGAAATCCTTCTTAGACACGGGAGGATTTTTCTTATTCGCAGTCTCAATGGCGGTATCCCATACCTTGTTCGTATCTGCATTCACCTTGTCAAGGGCTGCTTGCAGATCCGGAATCTGGCCAGCCAAATAACCATAAAATACATTTTCGACGGTGACGGAAGGCTTCTTCGCAGCCGCTTCCGTATACACATCAATCAACTTTTCATTAGCCGTTCTAGGGTTTGGCACGTCTTTGTACAATTTATCGATCATTCCGGTTAACTTGTTGAACAGTTGGGAATCCGTCTTTACCGTCGTATTCACGGCAATAACAGGAGATCTCACCCATCCTTTTTCCACACCGGATTTGAATGTGTCTTCCATGAAAAATTCAATGAACTTCTTCACTTCTTCAGGATGCTTGGTTTTCTTATTCACTTGCCACGATTGTTGATCGCCCGCCCCATTAAAAGGAATATAAAACGGCTTGCCGTCCTTCGTGGGAATGTTCATTACCCCTATTTTGTTTGAATCGAATAGCCAGGTGGACTCAATATGTTGAAAAGTAAAAGCAATGTCTTTGCCATCCAGGAACGGTTGTCTGATTTCGCCGTTTGACATGGTAAGCCAGTTAGGCAGAAACAGCTTTTCGTCATCTAATTTTTTGAAAAATTTCATTGCCTCTACCAATCCGGGATTGTTATATACGTATTGACCCGTGCTGTAGTTAAACCCATCCGAAATCTCCGGATTGACCGATGAAGACATCGCATTTAAATAAGCGGTATGGAACCAAAACAAATCGGACTTGCCCGAGACCGCGATGCCATATTTCAAATTGTTCGCTTCTTTTGTTTTTTTGACGATTTCTATAAACTGATCATAAGTCAATTGCTTGTCCAAATCGGCCTCCGTATAGCCTGCTTTGGCAATCATTTCCTTGTTATAATAGACCAAGGGTACCGCCGGGCGCGGGTCGCGTTGCGGGACATTATACACCTTGCCGTTCAACATGGTTACTCCTTCCGTGAATGTACCGGGTATAAACTCGGCAAGCTTCGCAGGAGGAAAGATATCGTTCAAATCCTTGAGCAAGTCAAGCTGAATCATTTTTTGCAAGGTAATGGTAAGATCGTTCATGAACAAATCCGGCAAGCTATTTCCCGCAATGGCGGCTTGCATCGAGGCTGAATATTGGGCAGCAGGGATGTCATTCACTTCGATTGTGATCAATGGATTTGCTTTCTGAAACCTCTCGATCGTAGTTGTCAGCATATCTCTGTAAGGACGGCCGATTCGATACCAAATTTTGAGAGTAACCGGCTCCTGCGGTTTCTTGACCGTTTCCGCAGGTTTTACGCTGGCAGAACTGGCCGGACTGGCCGGACTGCTTGCTGTCGGTTCGTTTTTGGTGCCGGAACATGCCGCCAAGAAAACACTCAATGACAAAATGACCACCATTGCAAGCAACAAATTTCTTTTTGTCATCCAACTTCCCCTTTTCAATGAGTTATGGTTGCCTCGTAATCGTACCATCCTTTTTTGACCCCCATTGTTATAACTTTTTAATAAAATTGTACTACTTTTTTTGCGCAACGTTTGCATATTGAACAGGCAATTCGCTTTGTAGTATATTGCTAGTGAGGTGGATCACGATGTTCCAAACTTCCAGCCCCTTGAAGAACCAGCTGTTTTTCATTCTGATCCTTTGTTTGATTGCACCCTTGTTTATCGTCAGTTACTTTTCGCAATTCTCCATGTACCACGCAAGCACAAAGTTTGTTACGGAAAATTCCGAACTCAATGCCGACAACGGAGTTGCAATCATTGAATCGTATTTCACCCAATTCGAAAAAACCATCAACGATTTGTCCTTCACCGCGCCGTTTCAACTTTTTCTGCAAAACCTTGATGATCCCACCTATTCTCAACAACTGTTCGGCTTCGAGATTGAAAAGCCGCTGCGGATTGCAATCATTAACAAATCCGAGGTAGTCGATGTCATGTTTATTGCCCGTTCCTCCACCATTTATCCGGCCATGAAGAATAGAAACGCTCTTTTGGATCCTTCCTATCAAATAGGAAACGACCCTGCTTATGAGCAAGTTTTCTCGAAAAACTCCTCTCAATTAATCGGGCCCCATGAACTTAAGTTTATTCAATCCCCTAGACCAACTGTTGTCTCTGTTATTAAGCCCATGATCAATTATGCGAATTTTACGATTGATGGATGGTTTATGATTAATTTTGATGCAAAGTCGATCATGGAGATCCTGACTGCAGCTCATTCGGAGAAAACAAACACTTTTCTTCTTTACAACATCCGCAACGGCATGTATATCGCCGATAAGAACGTTTCGGACGATATCCTCCAGGAAGTGAATACTCTTTTTCGCAACAACGCTGCAAATGTGGAAAGTCAGATTATCAACATCCGCTCGATCGATTATTTGCTTACCAACCGAACCTTGATGTTCGAGGATTGGAGATTGGTCAGCTTGATCTCCTTCGACACCTTGATGAAGGGGACCAAATCCACCCGAAATTTGACCTACATCATCGGTGCCATCTGCTTTGTGGTCGCCTCGCTTCTATCCTTCGTCTTTATTATGCAAATCTTGAAACCGGTATATCGGTTAAAACACAGCATGAATTTGTTCGGCAACGGCATTATTTCCAAGGTGCGCAAAATCCCTCGAAACGAACTGGGGTATTTGATCCAGACTTTCAATCAAATGCTGGATGAACGCAAGAAAATGGAGGATGAGATTGTTCAGAAGACGATTTGGGGCAAGGAAAAAGAACTGCTTCAGTTGCAGGCGCAGGTGAATCCGCATTTTCTATTCAACACGTTGGGCACCATTGAAGCTTTAGCCGATCGTGGGCAAAAGCGGGATGTTGCGGAACTGATCCACGAAGTCGCCAACATTCTCCGGTACAATATCCGCAATGACAAGGGATGGGTAAAGCTGCATGAAGAAATCGAGTATGTGAAATACTTTCAAAACATTCATTTCTACCGGTACCATCGGCCCGTTGCGATCCATTACCACGTGGATGAAAGCGCTAACAACCTTTTGTTTATCAAACTTGGCTTGCAGCCTTTTGTCGAAAATGCGCTGAAATACGGATGGAACGAATTGAAGAATGCCGACTATTTTGCCGTCGAGCTTCAGATTGCGTTGGTCGATAACCGTCTTCAAATCCAGATCTCCGACAATGGGCCCGGATTCGATCCACAGGTGTTGGAACATCTTCGGGAGATGCTGCAATCGCCTGCAGATCGGATTCCTGCCTACTTCTCCAGACATACCGGGATCTTCAATACTTATCGACGCTTTCGACTCATCTACGGCGATGCGTTATCCATGTCCTTTCATAACCGGGAGCACGCCGGGGCTGCTGTAACGATCAACATCCCCCTTTCAGTTCCCGACCCTTCCGCAGACGTTGAATAATTCTTTCTCGACCTGATGGTGTTGCCCGCGGCAAGAGCCTAACAGTTCCTACACACAGCAACAACCCCGGCAGGGGCTGCTTTCGCATTCCTGCCAGGGTTGTTGGAAAGGTTATTGCGACAAACCGATGCCGGGATACGGAGAGGTCGCATCCGAGCGGAAATCGTCGTGCATCGGCGACACCAGCTGCCAGGTGAGCGGATTCGTCGTCGGGTTTTTGCCGGTGTGCGTGCCCGGTTCGATGCAAACGTACAGCGCGTCCGTAGGCTGATAATAGACGTAATCGCCTTCATTGTAATAGATGTGCATATCGGACAGATCCGGCATATTGTACAGATCCGAATAATCGTCCCAACGCTCGACCAAGGTCCAATCGAAATTGGCCGGGAACGTAATGTCCTTGAATACGATCGGAGCCAGAGTGAGGTTGGTCGAGTTCCCCGCCGCGTATACGTTCCCCGTCACGGCGTTGTCGCCGCCGATCGTGTCGATGAAGTCCTTGCTGCCGTCATGGACGTTGTCGTTGAACAGAAGCGGGTTGTGCGTATTGTGGCTGGCGTAGAACAGCCGGTTCTCGTCGGTATGGCCGGGCAGCTCGTCATACTGGTAATTGTACTGCCGGATAATATTATCCTCGAACCTCAATGTCGTCGAATAGTTCGTATCCATATTGTGAATGTAGGACAGTACGCTCCGCCCGTGCGAGAAGTAGTTGTCGTGCACATACACTTCGTCGTTCGGGTCAAGCGTTTCGCCGGTAGCGGCCGTGAACCATAGCTCGAACGTTTTGCTGGCGCCGCCGATGAACACATTGTGGTCGATTTCGGCGCTGCCGCTGCGTTGCGAATACTGGAGACAGCCGTCCTGGAACAAATCGAACGGACTTTTCCAATCGGTTGCGCACATGACGACGACGTTATTGTGAACCTTGACGCCGTCCCCCATGTTGGTCAACTGAATGCCTTCCGTTCCCGTGCGCAGCACGCGGTTGTTGTAAATTTCCAGATTGGTGAACAGATGCTGGTTGTCGGTGGCACCCGTGTTGCCGATATACATCCCTTCCGAGTCGGTATCGTGGATGTACATGTCGTGAATTTTGACGCCGTCCATCGTGGCATCCGGTTTTTTGTCTGTTTTGATCAACAGGCCGGCAAAACCGGAATCGGCCACTTCCATGTAGGACAGCTCGAAGTTCGTCGCATAGTTGCCGATGCTGACGCCGTTGGTATTGCTGCGGCCCACCTCAATGCCGTAGTGGCCCGGGGAATTGGCGTAATCGCCGCCCTTATGGCCGGGATAATTGACATTGCCCGTCTTCAGGTCACTGTCGTATTCGCCGGTCAATATCCAGTTCGATCCTCCGCCGAGCACGACCGAGTATGTGAAGATGCCGGTCACCTTCACCTGCCCGCCGTAATTGGTAATAATAAGCGGCGGTTTGTTGGCTGCGCGCTTAGGCAAACCGTCAAGCTTGAGATACTGATAAGTGCCTGCGGGTATATACAAACGCTCGAGGTTCTCCCAATCGACATCGGGTAAATCTTTTGTAATGTCTCCGAAAAAAATGTCATTATGGCCCTGCACCGGAAGCACATACGACCTGAATTTGGTAATCTCGATTACGACCGATCCCACTACGTTTGAGCCGTCCTGGGCGGTTGCCGTGACGGTTACCGTGCCGTCCGTCACCGCAGACAACAAGCCGGTCGAACTGATGGTGGCGCTGCCGGTTCCGTTCGCGACCGACCAGGTATATGTGCTGTCCGTAGCCGTGTAGGGGAACACTTCGGCCGTCATTTGCAGCGTTTCGCCTTTCAGCACGCTGGTTGCGCCGCCGACGCCCGTTACGGTAATTTGCGTGACCGGAATTGTCGGCGCGTCCTGAATGCCGTTTCCGTTGGCGTCGATCCAGCCGATGATGGCGTATTCCTTCGCCCGATTCGTCATGGAAGCGGCGGAATGCAGGATCAAATACCGCGCCTTCGGCGCAACCGGGCTTCCGCCAACCTCGCTATCCTTGCGCCACGGCGTCGTCGTTCCGGTATTCAGTCCTTGCGCGGTGTTGAAATTGATCGCGATTTCCGTGAACCCGCTGTCATTGACGATGTTCTTGTCATTGTCCCACCACAATTCCTGATAAGGCGTCTGGTTGCCGACGGACGAGGCGCGATATTGGGTCCAGGTCGACGTGATTCTGACCTTGCTCCAATCGGGGCCAAAATCGATATAGCCGTACCGGTTGCTGTAATACGGGCCATCGTTCGTCCCCGCGCCGTCCGTCGGTTTGCCGTAGTTCGCATCGTAGGTCGGTTGACCGTCGAAAGCGTAGTTCATCGGAAAAAACTGACTGCCGGAACCGGTTGTCGTGCCGGCGTCGACGGGAGTAATGAGCTGCAGCACCTCATTGCCCTGCTCGGTCAGCGTCACCTGCTTCGTGCCGGAAACGCCGGATCCGTCCTGTGCTGTCGCCCGCACCGTTACGATGCCGTTCGACACTGCCGTCAGCAGGCCCCCCGCATCGATGGTCGCCCTTCCCGTTCCGTATTCCACCGACCAGGTCACCGCTTGGTCGGTTGCATTGGAGGGCGCAATCGCCGCCGACATCTGCAGCGAGCCGTGGTAGGTATCGATCGAGTCGACTCCGCCTGCCCCCGTCACCGTGATGCCGGTCACCAGCTTCTGGCTCGTGCCGACGATCGCATATTCGCTGGCCCGGTTCGTCATGCCAGAGGGAGACTTCAGCACCAGATACCGCGCCTGGGGCACAATCGGAACGGCATTGGCGTTGGTGTCCATTTTCCACTGCGCCGTTGCAAGGAACGGCAAGCTCTGCGCGCTGTTGAAGTTGAATCTCGTTTCGGTCAGGCCGCTGTCGTTCGTCGTATCCTTGTCGTCATCCCACCAAAGCTGGCTGTACGGGGTATGATTGCCCGCGCTGTAGGGACGATACTTGGTCCAGGTCGACGAAATCCGGATGTCGGCCCAATCCGGTCCGAAATCGATGTACCCGTACCGGTCCGAATAGTAAGGAGCGAAGACGGCTCCGTCATCGCCAACCGGCTCGCCCGTCACTGCATCCCAATGAATGTCCGTGCTGTCAAATGCGTTCTCCATCGGAAAATACGTGCTGTAGGTCGCCGTACCGGCAGCATACGGCGCAATAATCCGGAGCGGCGCGCTTGCCTGCGCCTGTTTCCCTCCGGGCAGCAGAAGCGCCCATACCAACGCAAGACTCAACACTGCACTGCACAACCTCTTCATCACTTTCCTCCTCTAATTGGGGATTAAAAATAAACCGCTTTCACGAAGGAGCCCAACTCCTGTAAAACAAGCCGCAGCCCCATCGACAACCTAAATCATACCAAATGGGATAATGTCCGCCTATGAGGGAATCCAACGATTTCCATTGTTATATTCCAAATTGTATACATTGAATACAAAATAAGAAAAGCTTCTATCGAAGCACTCCGAAGAAGTCGGCCCGGCTTTAGCGGTAACTTTTCATGCCGAATCAGGAAGTTCCGCTCCGAAGCTTATCCTTTCTGATTCTGTTAAAAATGACGATGAGCCTGTTTCCTTCTCCGAGGAAGCAGGCTCATCGTCATTTAACCGCCCTGTCGGGCAGATCCGAACTAAGCTTTGAACGAAACGATCATTTCGACTTCCGTCGACGCGCCGAGCGGCAGCGTATGGATGCCGAGCGCCGCGCGGGCATGGCGGCCGTCATCGCCGAACACGCCGACCAGCACGTCGCTTGCGGCGTTCATGATCGACGGGTGCTCCGTCACATGTTCGGCGCAGCTCAGGTAGCCGGTCACCTTCAGCACTTTGTCCAGCTTGTCGAGACCGATGACGCTATCGAGCGATTCCAGGCAATTGATGATCGACAGGGCGGCCGATTTTTTGCCGTCCTCGATCGAAACGTCGGCGCCGATGCGCCCCTTGTACTGGAGTTCGCCGCTGGCGAAAGCGACGTGCCCCGACACGTACGCGATATGGCCGTCAATGCGGACGCCCATCACCGGACCCGGCGCCTTCGTTCCCGGCGCCGGCTTGTAGCCGGCTTCCGTTTTCAACTGTTCGTACAACTCGCGATTCATTTGTGCTGCCTCCCGCTTGGGTCGATTTAAAGTAGAACGTGGAACGTTGTCCTTAACTAATTATAATACTAGGTTTGCGATCCATTGGACAGGCGAATCTTTCACCGCGTCAATTATCGCCGCACCTTGCCGATGAAAATTAATCCTTGCGCTACCCCTTCTCTTGTATAATGGAATGAGTATGATTCGCTCATTACGATTCATTGACGGGAGAGGTATGGATGGAAACTAAGAATGCCGCCGACGTCGGAAAATGCCCGGTGCATCACGGCAACAACGCGAGTCAAAGGCCAAGCAGCGTGTCGAATCGAGATTGGTGGCCGAATCAGGTAAGCTTGAACCTTCTCCGTCAGCATGACATCAAATCCAACCCGCTCGGCGATGATTTCGACTATGCCGAACAATTCGGCAAGCTGGATTACCAGGCGTTAAAACAAGACCTTCGCACGCTCATGACAGACAGTCAGGACTGGTGGCCGGCCGACTACGGACATTACGGCCCGCTGTTCATCCGGATGGCCTGGCATGCGGCGGGCACATACCGCACGGGGGACGGGCGCGGCGGCGCCGGAAGCGGCTCGCAGCGCTTCGCCCCGCTGGGCAGCTGGCCGGATAACGGCAACCTGGACAAGGCCCGCCGGCTGCTGTGGCCCATCAAGCAAAAATACGGAAACAATATCTCCTGGGCGGACCTGCTCGTTCTGACGGGGAATGTCGCAATCGAATCGATGGGCGGCAAAACATTCGGGTTCGGCGGCGGACGCAAGGACGTCTGGCATCCGGAAGAGGACATTTACTGGGGACCCGAGGCGGAATGGCTGGGCGACAAACGTTACACGGGCGACCGCGAACTGGAGAACCCGCTTGCCGCCGTTCAGATGGGGCTGATTTATGTCAATCCGGAAGGCCCGAACGGCAATCCCGACCCGCTGGGCAGCGGACGCGATATTCGTGAAACCTTCAAGCGCATGGGCATGAACGATGAAGAAACCGTCGCCCTTATCGCCGGCGGCCATACGTTCGGCAAGGCGCACGGCGCAGGGAGCGCCAGCCTCGTCGGCCGCGAGCCGGAAGGCGCTCCGATCGAAGCGCAGGGCCTCGGCTGGCTGAGCGGGCACGGTTCGGGCAAGGGCCGCGACACCATTACGAGCGGCGTCGAAGGGGCCTGGACCGCGAATCCGACACAGTGGGACAACGGCTTCTTCGATCTGCTGTTCGGCTATGAGTGGCAGCTGACGAAGAGCCCGGCAGGCGCCCATCAGTGGGCTCCCGTAAACCCCGCGCCCGAGCATCTCGCGCCGGACGCCGAAGATGCGTCGATTCGCGTACCGACGATCATGACGACAGCGGATATGGCGCTGCGCCTGGATCCCGCTTACGAGAAGATCGCCCGTCGCTACCATGAGCATCCGGAGCAATTCGCCGACGCGTTCGCCCGCGCCTGGTTCAAGCTCACGCACCGCGACATGGGTCCTCGTTCCCGCTATCTGGGGCCGGAAGTCCCCGAGGAGGAGCTAATCTGGCAAGATCCGGTTCCTGCCGGAAACAACAACTTGTCCGCTGCGGAGATCGAAGCGATCAAGACGAAATTGCTGAACGCCGATCTTACCGTCGGCGAACTGGTCGCAACAGCCTGGGCTTCGGCCGGCACATTCCGCGCAACGGATAAACGCGGCGGCGCCAACGGCGCTCGCATTCGCCTCGCCCCGCAGAATGACTGGGAAGCGAACGAACCCGCCCAACTGGCCAAGGTGCTTGCCGTCCTGGAAGCCATTCGGAACGATCTCGGCTCAAGCGTCAGCCTGGCCGATCTCATCGTACTTGGCGGCAGCGCCGCAGTCGAAAAAGCTGCGCGGGATGCAGGCTACGAAGCAACCGTTCCTTTCGCTCCCGGGCGCGGCGACGCCACGCAGGAACAGACCGATCCGGAAAGCTTCGCCGTGCTCGAGCCGGCCGCGGACGGCTTCCGCAACTACCGGAAGCAGCAGGATCGCGCAAACGCGGCGGAACGGCTTGTCGACAGAGCCCATCTGCTGGATCTTACGGCGCCGGAGATGACCGTCCTGGTTGGCGGCATGCGCGTGCTCGGCGCCAACTTCGGCGGCGCCGCACATGGCGTTTTTACGGATCGCGTAGGCACGCTCACCAACGACTTCTTCGTCAACCTGCTCGACATGGGCGTGCAGTGGGCTCCTGTCGGCAACGACGTATATGAAGGCCGCGATCGCAAAACCGGCAAAGTCGTCCGCACCGCAACTACCGTCGACCTTGTATTCGGCTCCAATTCGATTCTGCGCGCCATTGCGGAAGTGTACGCCCAGAACGATAACTGCGAGAAGTTTGTCCGCGACTTTATCGCCGCCTGGGTAAAAGTGATGAATGCAGACCGTTTCGATCTGTAGCGAAGGCTTCGTTCGCAAACCAACTCCCGCTGCGCGCGGGAGTTGGGATTCCGCTCAGCTTTTCCATACCACCTCCGCTCTCCCTGTTTGAACCATCGCCAAGCAGACACGTTGCACCGCCAACCAACAAATTCGCTTTTGTACCGCTCCCGATGAAATCTATTACCCACCTTCGCGTCCTCCATGCGGATGATGCGGTTCGTTTAAAGAGCAGTTGCGGAAGAGGAGCTTGCCGAAAGGCGGCTCCTCTTTTTGGGGTTTGTGCTTTGGCAGGGTTTTCGGAAATAAGCCATTTTTTATGGCCTATTTCGCTAAAAGGGGGCGGTCACTCCGAAATAGCCCATGATTTCGCTGGCTATTTGGCCGAAAACGCCGATTCAGGGCCAGTTCCATCGTAATAGCCAGTGTTTTCGCTGGCTATTTTCGGCGCAGCATGGGAAAACGGGCAAATAGGCCATTTTTTATTGCCTATTCGCCGCTTCTCCCTCCTCGCCTCGTGGAAACCGAATCATTTTTCCCCATTTCCATCCAGACCGGCAGTTGCTACAATAAAACGAGAACGATCAGCCGCATAACGGGAGGAAAACGCGTGGCCCGGGAAAGCTTCGATAAAGAGATCCAGTTTCTGCGCTTGCTGGCGCTGGCCGGGGGCGCGTACTCCAGGCAGCAGTTCGCTTCCCGCCTGGGCATTTCCGTTCACACCTACGACAAAACGCTGCGTTACCTCAAAGACATGAGAGCCTCGCTCGGCCGGCAAACGTTGTCCTCTGCGCAGGAGACCGATTTGACGGACGGCTTCCGCTACAATTATTACGAAACCGCCGACCCGCTGCTGCTTTTTCTGTTTCGCGCCAAAGCGGTCAAAGCGTCGGAAAGCGCCCGGCTCTCCCTCATCGTTGCCCTGCTGCAGGAGCAGGCGCTGACCGCAAGCGAGATTCTCGACGCCTGCAGCGACGGCATGCCGCCCGACCTCCCGTGCCCCGACGAAAAGACGATCCGCGCGGACCTGAAGTATTTGGAGGAAGTGGGCGTGCTTGCGCGTGCGGACGGCGGGCGGCCTTACCGGTACCGGGCGGCCAACGAGCTGATCGACCGGCTGACGGACGAGGAACTGCTCGATCTGTACGATTACGTCGACGTGCTGGCGGGCACGCAAGTGCCGGCCGTGCAGGGCTACTTGCTGCGCGATACGCTGAAGAAGGCGCTGCGGAGGCGCGGCTTCGACGCGGCCGCAACGGAAACCCACCTGTACAAATACCACTACCACTCGCGTATCCTCGACGAAGCGCATCTGTTCCCGATCGCCTCCGCCATTCGCTCGCGACGCATGCTGCATTTCCTGTACCTGTCGCCCAAACGGGGCAAAACGTACGCTTCCAAAAACACCAATCCGCTGTTCGAACGCGACACCGAAGGCAAAACGATCGCCGCGCTGCCGCTCCGGGTCGTCTACGACCACCAATACGGACGCTGGTATTTGATCGGATACAAGAGCGGAGCGGGCACGGTCAGCTACCGGATGGAAGGCATGACGCAGATCGCCGAGGGCGAAGCGGTGCCGGAAGCGGATTTCGCCGCAAGGCAACGCGAGATGGAGCGGCGTACGGAGCGGAGCTGGGTCACCGACACGACTCGTCCGGTCAAGGTCGTCGCCCGGTTCTACAATCCCGAGCGCGCCGGCGCGAACTTCATCCGCGAGCGCGTGGAGGCGCAAGGGCAGTGGGGGACGCTGACGGAAGAGAGCGAAGCGGCGTTTCGTTATGAGATTACGGTCAACGGGACGAGCGAAATCAAGCCGTGGCTGCGCAGCTTCGGCTCGAGCTGCGAAGTGCTGGAGCCCGCCTCGCTGCGCGAGGAGTTCATCGCCGAATGGAAGGAGCTTCGCGCTTATTATGAATCCGTTCGAGAAAATATTTAACTACCAGCTGATCTCCCGCCTGGACGAGTCGAGCGCGATCGCCCTGACGTCGCAGGAGCGGTCCTGGCTGCAGGCGATGCTGGCGCACGAGGCTTCCGCCGACGCCTTCGCCCCCGCCACGCTGGACAAGCTCCGCGAGCTGCTACGCGCCGCCGCTTCCGCCGACTTCCGCGGCATTGTCGCGGAAAAAGCCAAAAGCCGCGAGCGGCAAGTGTACCATCCGCTGCTGCGTCCGCTCCGCCGGCTCATCATGCGCGGCGCGGGCATCCGCATCACCTACCGGATCAAGCACGGGGGCGTGAAAGACGGCCAAGCCGGGCTGCCGCTCAAGCTCGAATACAGCATGGTCAAAAGAGAATGGTATCTGCTCTGGTACCACATGCGCAGCCGCGCGCTTTATGCCACGAAGCTGCAGCATATCGTCGCCGCGGAAGAAACGGCGCTTCCGCCCGAACGGGCCGCCCAACTGAAAACGTGCGCAGCGGCGATGCTGGAGGAGCGGCGGGAGAGCGCCGTGATCGAAGTCGTCCGGCTGTACAACGCCGAGTTGTCCCGCATCCTGTACGCTTTCAGCTGCTTCGACAAATCCGTCGACTACGATGAAGCGACGCACGTCTACCGCGTCCGGGTCCATTATTTGGCCGACGAAAGCGAATTTCTGCTGTCGAAAATCCGCTTCCTCGGCCTGCGGGTCCGCGTGCTCGAAGGCGACCACCTCCGCCGGCGCATGCGGGAATCGGCCGCACGCGCGCTGGAACGCTACGGGATCGGCGACGTCTGATTCCTCAATGCATGGCACAATCCGCTGCGGACAACAGCTCTTCAATGCGGACAGGCCGGAGCTCCAGGATCGATTGGTTGGCAGCGGCTCCGATCAGCAAAGACATGGCGCCGGCTCTTGAGCCTGCTTGTTGGCCCAGCACGTCCGGCACATCCTGCGCGAACAGCATGCGGCGCAGTCGCCGGTCGCCGCCGCCGTGCTCTCCGGAGGATTTGGCCATGCGCAGCGTCGATAATTCGCCGCGGTGATTGTACAGCCGGATCTCGTCCGTCGTATCGGCGCTGCCGGGACCGCTGTACGTCTCCCCTGCCTCCAGGCGTCCCTTTGAGCCGACGAAAGTCGCCCGCCAGCCTTCATAGGGACTGTAAGCATTCAGCGAATACGTCAGCAGCGCCCCGCGGCCGTACTTGACGGCAACCGACATCGTGTCGTAAATATCGATATTGTCGCCGAATACGCATTGATCGCGGTAATATCCATCGTGTCGCTCCGCTCCGAGATAGAACGATTGCGTAAACGCATCCGCCGCGACATCGTAGTAGAACGCGCACGTTGTTTTATGCTCGCACGTTGCGCAACGTTCGCCCCTCGACTCGCGCGTCGGCCCGTAAAATTGCCTGGAGCCGTTCGCAAATACGTACTCCGGCTCGTCGTCCAGCCACCAGTTCACCATGTCAAAATGATGCGTCGACTTGTGAACAAGCAGCCCTCCGCTATTCTCCATCCGCCGGTGCCAGCGGCGAAAATAATCGGCACCATGGCGCGTATCGAGCGACCATTCCAGCGTTACGCCATATACGTCGCCGATCGCTCCTTCCCGAAGCAGCTCTTTGACGCGAACGACATAAGGCATAAACCGGCAGTTGAACGTGACAATCACCCTTTTGCCCGTTCGCCGTTCCGCGTCGAGAATGGCACGGCATTTGGCCGCGTTCGTCGTCATCGGCTTCTCGGCGATAACGTCGCAGCCCGCTTCCAGGGCGCGAATAATGAAGATGTCGTGCAAACTGTCCGGCGTCGTGACGATGACCGCATCCGGCTTCGTCCGTTCGATCATCGCATCGAAATCGCCGAATGCTGGCACGCCTCCGCATTGCTCGCTCATCAATCTCGCGCGTTCAGGATTTGTGTCGCATATGCCTACGAGCGCCGCAACCCCTTGCAGCTCATTGGTCAGTGGACCGCTAAACATGTGATAAGCCCGGCTTCCGGCACCGACGATCGCTATTTTAGTCAATCCGGTTCCTCCTCCTCATTTTCCGCTGCCTCGTCCAAAGCCGCGTACGCTTTTCTCAGAAAAAAATCCCGATATTTCCATATAGTAATCGATTACTTTTCTATGGCTACGAGCATATCATGCCTCTCTCCTGCTGTAAAGATGGCGCTTCTCTTGATGAAGCTTTTCTTTTTTGCTTTTATCGCCGGCCGATGAAGGCCGATTGTCTACCATTCGATGGCTTTATGCTTCCGATAATCGCTGGCGCTCATTTTCATCTTCGTTTTGAACACGTGCGAGAAATGAGACAGGTCGTAATACCCGAGCCGGTTGGCGATCGCCTCGATCGACATTTCGGAGTTGATCAGCAGGGAGCACGCCTTGTTGATGCGCAGATTGTTGTGCAGCGCAATGACTCCGGAGCCGAATTGCTGCTTGGTCAGCTTCTCCAGTTGGGAAGTGCTGATGGAAAACTCCCGGGCAATGCCGTGCAGCGTCACTTTCTCCGACAGATTGCCGCTCAGCAAGTGGAGCAGCTTGTTGCGGAAGTCGATTTGCGCCCGGTTGTCCGAGTCTTCCATGCAAGAGAGCAGGAACTGATCCATCATGCTCGCCATTTTCAATCGGGCGTAAATGGTTTGGTTCTCGATTTCCTTCACCAACTCGGATACGGCGTACAGCAAGTCGGGTTTATTCAGCAGCGTGAAATCCTTGAAGCGATTGCCGAGCAACTCGCTTAACCCGCGGCTGTCCGGCTCCGCATTCAGATCGATGCCGAGCTGCTGGTATCCGTTGTCGGCAGTATGCAGCGAATGTTTCAGCAGAGGCGGGATGACCGCAAGCTGTCCGCGCGAAACGCCGACATGCTGGCCGTTCAGGGCAATAAACACAACGCCGTCGATGACATAGATCAGTTGATAGAAGAGATGGTCATGCTCATGAATGGACCAGCCTCCTCTCCGTAGAAACAGAGTGGCATTCTGGTACGGTTCGGGCAGATCGGTCACAATGGCATTGCCTTTCATCGAAACATCGCCTCATTCGCCTTCTATTGTAGCCGATTATACAAATTGATGATTCGTTCCTCAATGTAAATCAGGGATCGACTTCCGTATAATGAATGATGTAAGCGCAAGCATTGAGTAAAACTCATTATATCGGATCGTGCAAAAAAATACCATCCAGGGGGTAGTGACATTGACGAAAAAAGGGTTGGGCGCGGGGATCGTCTCCGGTTTGGTGACCGCCTCGCTTCTGTTTGCCGGATGCTCGAACGGCAGCGGCGATTCGTCGGGCGCGCCAAGCGCCTCAAGCGCTCCGAGCGCGTCGAATTCGCCGCAGGCATCCGCACAACCGTCGCAAGGGCAGAATACGGCCAAAGCTTCGGATAAGCTGATCACCGTTAAAGGTTGGGCTGCGTTTACCCCCCCGACAGGGTCGGAAGGAGTTTCGACCTACAACGATCATCTCGTCTGGAAGGAGCTCCCGAAGATCACGAACGTGAAGGTGGATTGGACCGCTACAACCGACGATTACAAAACCCAGCTTGGTCTCATTACCGCTTCGGGCAATTTGCCCGACCTGATCGGCCGCATCGATCCGCAGCTTGCTGCCCAGTACGGAAGCCAGGGCGCATTGATGCCGCTGGAAAGCCTGATCAAGCAGCATGCGCCCAATCTGCAGAAGATCTTGAACGACAATCCGCAGATCAAAGCGCAGCTGACAACGCCGGAAGGCCACATCTATTTCTTCCCCCGCCTGCTGTTTGACCCGCGCACGCAGGCATTTAACGGCTTCTTCATTCGCAAGGACTGGCTCGACCGGCTGGGCCTGAAGTCGCCGGATACGACCGACGATTTGTACAATGTGCTGAAAACGTTCAAGGAGAAGGACGCCAACGGCAACGGCCAGAAGGATGAGGTGCCGATGGCCGGCGATCCGCGGCCGCTCATTTGGGCGTTTGGGGTAGGCAGCCGGGGCAACGGCAGCGCCAACGATTTCTTCGTGGAAGGCGGCAAAATCAAATACGGGCCGACCGACCCGCGGTTCAAGGATGCGCTGGCCTACATCAACAAACTGTATACCGAGGGGCTGCTGGACAACGAGTATCTGGGGCAAACCTCGGACAATTATACCGCACGGTTCACGAATGAATTGTCCGGCTTTACCTACGGCTCCCATGCGGGCGTGCTGACCCGGTACAATTCCTTGCTGGAAGGCGCAGGCAAGAAGCCCGGCCTGGCCGGGGTGATCCCGCCGAAGGGCCCGACGGGCGAAAGGAATATCCTGGGCAAGCATACGGAAATCGACCCGGGCGTTGGCGTATCGATCGCCAGCACATCGAAGTACGGCGCGGAACTGGTCAAGATGATGGACTATTTCTATACCAAGGAAGGCAGCTTGCTGCTTTATTTCGGCAAAGAGGGCGTGACGTATACGATGAAGGACGGCGTTCCCGCATACACGGACAAAGTAGCCAAGGATCCCAAGCTGTCGGTGCTGAACTACATGAACGCCTATGTCGGCCAGGTCAGCACATGGGCATCGTCGGTTATTCCCGAACACTACCTTGCGACGATCAGCGATGCGGGCAAGCAGTCGAATGCGGTGACAGTAGCCAATGTCGGCAACAAGAAGCCGCCGCTGCTCAACTTCACCCAGGCCGAGCTCAAGGAAGTGCAGGGGCTGCAGCGCGATATCGATACCTTTGTGGACGAGAATGTGCAGGCGTTCATCCGGGGCAAGCAGCCGATCGGCGACTATGACAAGTTTGTGGCTGGGCTGCAAAAGATCGGCAGCGATAAGCTGCAGAAATTGTACGAAACCGCATATGAACGGTTCTTATCCGTCAAAGGCGGCAAATAATCCGTCCGGGCATCAGGGCATTTCCATCAGGAAGCGAAGCGGTCGGCGGCTCGTCCATGTGGACCGCTGCCGCCCGCTTTCAGGTTGTTGGGAAGGGGAATGAATACCAGTGCGCAGTCCAATTACGCGGGCGCTCATGCGGCATAAAGTGTTGTATTTGTTTCTGCTGCCGGCGTTGTGCTATTACGTCATCTTTCATTACGTTCCGATGTACGGCGCTCTGATCGCGTTTCAGGAGTACAATCCGTTTCGCGGCATGCGGCACAGCGACTGGGTAGGACTGAAGCATTTCGAAAGCTTCGTGCAGTCGATTTACTTTTTCCGGCTTATGCGCAACACGTTCCTGCTGGGGCTGTACAATGTCGTGTTCGGGTTCGCCTTCCCGGTCGCGTTCGCGCTTCTGCTGCGGGAGGCGAAGCATCGCGGCATGCGTACGGTGGCGCAGTCGATCAGTTATTTGCCCCACTTCATCTCTACCGTCGTCATTGCCGGACTGGTGGTAACGTTCCTTTCCCCTTCGACCGGCATGGTCAACAGCTTGATGAAGGCGGCAGGGCTGTCCCCCATCGACTTCATGAGAGAACCTTCGTGGTTTCGCACGATTTATACTTCCTCCGGCATTTGGCAGCATTTGGGGTGGAGCTCCATCATTTATTATGCCTCCTTGTCAAGCATCAGCCCGAGCCTGTACGAAGCGGCAGAAATTGACGGCGCAAGCCGGTGGCGCAAAATACGGCATATCAGCCTTCCGGGTATCCTGCCCACGGTAATCACGATTCTGCTGCTGGATCTGGGCCATGTCATGGAGGTAGGCTTCGAGAAAGTATTCCTGCTGCACAACACGAGCACCTATTCAACCGGAGACGTGCTGAGCACGTACGTGTACAGGGCGGGACTAGTCGACCAGCAGTACAGCTTTGCCGCGGCGGTGGGATTGTTCAATTCCGTGCTTTCCCTTGTGGTGATTGTTTCGTGCAACCGGCTTGCACGCAAACTAAGCGGCTATTCGCTCTGGTAGCACGACACGAAAGCAGGTGAGCGTAAATTGAATCCCCGAATGGGCAAAACGACATTATTCGACGTCGCGGTCTATGCCGTGCTTTTATTGGTATCGCTGGTTTTCGTCTATCCGTTTCTCTATATCCTGGCGGCATCGCTCAGCGACCCGGTACGGGTGTTCAACGATCCGCTGCTGTTGTACCCCAGGGGCTTTACGCTGGAGTCATACGATATTTTGCTCGGCTTCCGCGCGGTATGGACCGGGTACGCCAACAGTACGCTATACACCATCGGCGGGACAGCGCTCAGCACCGCCGTTACGCTGCTGGCGGCCCATTCGCTCTCCCGCAGGGACCTGGCGGGGCGAGGCGCCATCGTGTTCATTGTCGTCTTGACGATGTTCTTCAGCGGCGGCATGATCCCGCTCTTCCTGGTCGTCAAGTCGCTCGGGCTGCTGGATACGAGGTGGGCCATGATCATTCCGACGTTGATGACGACCTGGAACCTGCTTATTGCCAAGTCCTATCTGGAAACGAACGTGCCCGGCGAGCTGCGCGATGCGGCGGAGGTGGACGGGGCGTCGGAAATAACGTTTTTCGCCAGAATCGTACTGCCGCTGTCGAAGCCGATCATTGCGGTGATCGCGCTTTTTTACGGCGCCAGCCAGTGGAACGCCTATTTCGGCGCGCTGATTTATTTGCGCGATCGTTCGCTTTATCCGCTTCAGGTGTTTTTGCGGGAAATACTCATTCTGGATCAGAATAGCGAAATGATGGGGGCGGTGAGCGATAACCGGGCGATGTATGCCCTGACGTTAAAATACGCCATTATGGTCGTCGCTGTGGCTCCGCTGCTGATCGTGTTTCCGTTCGTGCAGCGCTATTTTGTCAAAGGGGTACTGATCGGCGCTCTGAAAGAATAACCATTCATCGGGAATAACAGGAGGAACGACATGTTTGCGATAGATCGCGGTACGGTTGGCGTCAAACGGATTACAGGCGACGACGGCCACTACTTTTACGGGTATTACGACAATCCGGCCTGGCATGTGAGCGACAAGCTTCATTTGTGCCACCGGGTGCAATTCTGGGATCGTCTTCCCGGGCCGGAGGACCGCGCGGAGCTGGGGGTGCTGGATCTGCACGGGGGGTTCCGGGCGGTTGCGGAAACAACGGCCTGGAACTTCCAGCAAGGCTCGATGCTGCAGTGGCATCCGGGATCGCCGGAGGACGAAATTATCTACAATACGAAAGAGAACGGCCGATTCGCAGGCGTCAGGCTGAATATTCGCACCGGCGCCAGACTGTTGCTCGATCGCCCGGTAGCCAACGTGGACGCTGCCGGCAAATACGCGCTGAGCGTCAGCTTCGAACGCATGTTCGATTTCCGTCCCGGTTACGGCTACGCGGGAATAGAGGATCCTCGCTTCGATTCGAACCATCCCGCGGATGACGGCGTGCATCTGGTAGACTTGGCGAATGGAACCGGCAAACTGATTTTATCGCTCGACGATATTTGGAGAATAGTAGAAACCTATTTTCACGGGCAGGACCGCAAAATTCTGATTAATCATATCACCTTCAATACGGACGGCAGCCGGTTTCTTTGTCTGGTCCGCTACTTCCCTCGCGAGGGAGAGAATTGGCAAACGGCGCTCATAACGGCGAATACGGACGGCAGCGATCCGTTCCTGCTTGCCGATTTCGGATATGCTTCCCACTATCACTGGCGCGACAAGGATCACATTCTGATCCATTCGTCGGGACTGCCGGCAAGTCCGGAAGGCCATCAGCTCTATGTGCTGAAGGACAAAACCCGCGAAGTCGCTGCGGTGGATACGCAATTTTTCCGCTTCGACGGCCATTGCAGTTATTCCCCGGATCGGCGGCAAATCTTGTATGACAGCTATCCGGGCAAGGACAGAATGAGGCAGCTGCTCGTCTATGATCTTGAGAGCCGGATGGGGAGCCGGTTGGGCAACTTTTATTCCTATCCGACGGCAGCCGGGGATATTCGCTGCGATCTTCATCCGCGGTGGAACCGTTCCGGCACCGCCATTTCGTTCGATTCCTCGCACGAAGGCCGCCGAAGCGTATATGTGATCGATTGAATCGGGGCTGGCCAATATCGCATACAAGGTGGAAACGACATGACAACTATCGTCTCGCGATCGTTCGAGCTCCGCTATTTCAGCAGCGATCCTGCCGCTGACGGGGAGACGGATTTCAAAGGGCAAACGTCGGTTTTCGATACGGAGCAGCGGGTGGAGTACTTGCGCCAGTATGCCCGGCATGCCCGCCATTTCTTCGGCAATCCGCAATGGAATCGCCTGGCGGTGACCGATGAAGAGGTCGCACGGGTTGCCGCCGCCATCAAGCCGCAGCCGATTCCCGGCATCCGCCGCCACATTACGCTTCGGCAATGGCGGCGGATCGGCAGCAAGGAAGGCAAGCGCGACTTGCGGGAGGCCAGGCTGGCCCACTGGCGCCAATTTTCCGGCGTCATGGTTGAGGAAGGTACGTTATGCCTGACGGAGGATGGCGCACATGCGGAGGTTCGGTTTGACGGGCAATCGTGGCGATTGTGGCTGGAGTGGCGGGTTAAGCATGCTGCCGGCAAAGCGGCGCGGTGCCTGATCGGTCATGCGCTGGAAGCGGGCTGCGACGAACGGGGCCGTCACTATTACCGGACGGATGGAGACAACATCGATTGCGGTCCGGCGGCGGCTGGGCAATGGACGGTCTATAAGGCGGAGATCGATCTGGCGTCAAGCCGGTTCAACTTATGGATCGGCGATCGGCAAGGGGCGGATTTTGCGCCATGGCCTTCGGTCGAACCGGTTGACTCCCTCCGCCTGGAGGGAGGGGCAGGCACGACGTTCGGCGAGTTGCTCGGAATCGGGTTTGCGCCCAAGGAGCTCGAGGAGAATGGGAACGGCGGCGACAAACCGTTTACGATCGCTACCTTCCTGGACGAGCCGTTCGTCGCGCATCCCGATCTGCAGGGGTGGACGACGAAGGCGTATGATGACCGGTTATGGGTACAGACGGACCTTCCCTGCGTTCACGGCGGCGAGCGTTATGCGGGCGAGAGGCTATATTTGCGCAGCGTGGTGGAAACCGGCGATTTCGCGCGCGCTTATCTGAATGTGGAATGTCTGGATCCGGGGGGCGAAATATGGATCAACGGCGAAGTGATTGCCGTTCGCTTCGACCGCCATCCGGGCCGGCTCGACGTCACTCGCTTCCTGTCGAAGACGGAGCCGAATTTGCTATGCGTGAAAGTATTCCCGAACGAAGCGGAGACGAACATGCGGCATACGTCCACCGACCGGCATACCGGCTGGTTCGCGGGGAGAATGTCGCTCGACTTGACCGCGGACCGGCATATCGAGGATGTCTTCGTCCATTGCCGCTCGCTGCACGAGGATCTTGCCGTAGCGCAGGTGCAGCTTACGCTGCGAAACGACAGGCATCCGTCGACCTCGCGGGAAGCGCTGGACAATCTGAGCTTTGCCGGCACGGTGCGGGTACAGTGGACGCCGTGGTTCCCGGACGAGTCGGAAACGGTTGCTGCGGAGATCGGTTTCCCGGTCGAAGTAGAGATGGGCCGAAGCCTCGTCCTGTCGAAAGCGATGCGAATCCCGAATCCGTTGGTCTGGACGCCGGAAAGCCCTTGCTTGTACAAGGTGCGCGTCACGCTCTACGATGAAAGCGGCCATGAGCTGGACGAGTCGGTCGCAACGACGGGGCTTCGTACGGTCGGTCAGGAAGGCGGCGTGTTCCGGATCAACGGCAAGCCGGAAATGATGAACGGTGCGCTGCTGTTCGGATTCCGTTACCCGATCGACAAGATTGCGGCCTGGGATCGCTGTTCGCCGCCGGAGTGGATCGTGCGCGACTTGCTGATGCTGAAGCGCATGAACGGCAATACGGCGCGCATGAGTCATCATAACAGCATGGTCGGCGGGATCAACGACCCGCGATATGCCGAAATCGGCGATCAACTCGGCATTCTGTTTCAATGGGCCACGTCGTCCTGGGTTCGCGACGCGAGTCCGTGGCTGCTCGACTTTGACGGCTTGCCCAAGTATGTCCGGCAAGTGCGGAACCACCCCAGCATCGTCATGTGGCAGCCGGCCAACCACCCGTCCTTCGCCGGCTTCGAGGCGGGCATGCCCTGGTACGAGCGGGTGTACGAGACGCTGATGAAGGAAGATCCGAGCAGGCTGATTGCTCCCTCGGCCAATCTGACCCGCCTCAAAGCGCGCAACGACGACGGGACGCTGGATTACGAGGGGCGAACCGTTCACCCGATTGCGGTATGGACGGCGCCCAATCTGACCAGAGGCAACATGGACGGCGCAACCGGTTACGGCGCGGAATGGAGCGTATTGCGCAAGTGGCCGTTCCCGCCGGAGTGGGAAGGTCAGGACGGCTGGCGGGATCCGACCTACAAAGCCGATTATTTGAACAGTGCGGAACGCGCCTACTTCGAATACGAGAACGAAGAGTCTGTCGGGCAGACGAATTGGACGCTTCACGGCGGCAAGCCGGAATACCGGATCAAGTCGTATGAATGGGACTATGACCGCGGCTCGATCGGGCGCGAGCTTGACTTTTCCGAGTGGGAGGAGAGCCAAGCATGGCAAGCGTTCAGCGCCTATGAGTCGATTCGCAAGAAACGCTGGCTTGGTTATGACGGCTTCGCCTGGTGCACGCTTCGCGGCGGCGGAAACAACGCCACCTATATGAAGCCGCTGACCGATTATTACGGGTACGGAAAAATGGCGTATTACGCCGTCGGCATGGCCTATCAGAAAATGCTGGCGGGAAGCGGCGACGTCGACGTCGTTTACGGCCCCGGCGACGCAATCCGGCCGGTGGTCATTCACACGGGCTCCGCTTGCCGCGTCGATCTGCACATTGCCGTTCTTGACGCTGAACGCAAGGTCGTTGCCGAGCGGCTCTACGCCGATCTGGCGATTCCGGCGGGCAAGACGGTGTCGAAGCTCGATTCCTTCCAGCCGGTTCTGCCTCCAGACGCGTATTACGCGGTGGAATACCGGCTTCTGTCGCGCGGTGATTGACCGTGATCGACGCTGCCAGAGCCGTGCTGGATCGTCATTTGTTCATCACCCACTCGATCATGATTCTAATCGGTGCGGCATTGTTCGCGCTGGCGATCCAGTTGTTCGCCATTCCCAATCAGTTTGTCGAAGGCGGCGCCACGGGCATTGTGCTGCTGCTCCATTATGCATTCGGCTTCAAGCCGTCGTTGACGACGTTTCTCCTGAATATCCCGGTTTTTATTGCAGGCTGGAAGGTGCTGGGGGGGCGTGGAATCGGGTTTTCGGCCATCGGCGCCTGCGGTTTGTCATTCTTCCTCTGGGTGCTGGAGTATTTGCAGCATGAGGGCTGGCTGGTTCCGTTCGTTGCCGGCGACTATTTGCTGGCCGCTTTATACGCCGGTCTGACCAGCGGTCTCGGTCTTGGCTTGATTCTGCGGTACGGGGGGTCGACGGGCGGAACGACACTGCTCGCCCGGATGCTTCATTTATCATTCGGCTGGCATCCGAGCAAAATGATTCTGCTGTTCGACGTCGTCGTCATCGGAGCCGCCGCTCTGTATATCCCGCTGGACAAAGTGCTGTACACATTGGTGATGGTTTACGTGGCTTCCCGCGTCATTCATCTGGTCAACAAGGAACAGTGCCCGGTCAAAGAAATGACGGTATATGCCAAGGCCGGTTCCGAATGGGCGTCGCAGCTGTTCGGCGGTCTCGCTCATGGCTATGCCGTGTTCGAGGTCACATTCGAGCCCGGCGGGCAGCGCATGCAAGCGATCCGCTGCCTGGTTTCCCGTTCGGAATGGTATCGCTTGAGGCGGGAAATCAGGAAAGCGGATCCGGCAGCGATCATGATCGTTCACGATGTGCACGACATGGCGGGGGAACGCCCGCCTTACGCAAGCGACTATAGCCAGGAGGCAGACCCACGATGAACGTGCGTGAATTGGAGCGGTATTCGATTCATCTGCATCAGGTGAAGGATCAGTGGAAGCGGATCGTTTACGAGCTGTCGGAGGAATCGTTCCGACGCGGCAAGACTGAGCGGGAGCACATCCGTACGGTTGAGCGGGTCAGGGAGCGCCAGCGATTTATTCGCTCGGCGTTTCTGTCCTGCATCGGAGGGCTGCCGACGCATGACCCCGGCGTTCCGCAGCAGTCCTTCATTACGGGAGTTGTTCCGCTCGAAGGCTTCCGAATCGAAAAAGTAGTCTTTTCATCGAGGGATGGCGTATGGGTGACGGCCAATCTGTACGTTCCGGACGACCGGAATGGCCCCGGCGGCGCCGTTCTGTTCCTGTGCGGCCATTACGACCGGGCGAAGCATGCTCCCGAATACCAGATGGTTTGCCAATACCTTGTTCAGGCCGGCTTGGTCGTACTGGCGATCGATCCTCCCGGGCAAGGAGAGCGGTTGCAATATGTCGATCAAGCAGGAGCGCCCCGCAGCGGGATCGGCGTCAGCGAGCACGACTACGCGGGAGCCCCGTGCCTGCCGCTCGGCGACTGTCTGGCGCGGTACTTTCTGCACGATGCGATGCGGGCGGTCGATTATTTAATATCCCGGCCCGAGGTCGATCCTTCCCGGATCGGAGTGACCGGCAATTCGGGCGGTGGGCTGCAAACGTCCATGATGATGATGGCGGATCCGCGTATTGCTGCGGCTGCGCCAGGCACCTTTATCATGAGCCGCCAGTCGTATCTGTATGCCGATCAAGCCCAGGATGCGGAGCAGATCTGGCCTTCCTTCAGCGCGAAGGGGCTGGATCACGCGGACATTTTGCTTGCGGTGGCGCCAAAGCCTGTGCTGGTGCTCGCTTGCGCCTACGATTTTTTTCCCATTGAAGGAACGAAGGAAACGGTCGACCACGCGCGGAATTACTGGCGGCTGATGGGCGAAGAGTCGCGGCTCGGCCTGCTGATCGACGATTCGCCGCACCGCTATACGCCTCGTCTGGCGCGGGGAGCGGCCGCATTCCTGGCCGAGCATCTGAACGGCGCGCTGCCGGAGCGCTACGAACCGGCTGCTGCGGTTGTCGATCCGCCGCAGCTCTGGTGCACGGGGCGCGGTCAGGTGCTGATCGACACGGCATTGCCGCAGCCGCAGTTGACGCTTCATGATGAAATCGCGCACCGCGCCCGCCAGCTTCATGCGTCAAGGGAATCGGTCCCGGAGCCGGAGCGCCGGGAGTCGGCGCTGCGTTGGCTGAAGAATGCCATTTACGCCAACCGGCAACCGGTTCCGTTCCATCCCAAACTGCACATGCTGCGCGAGCATGTGCATGAGATCGATGTCGATAACGCGATCTGGTGGTCGCAGAAACGATTGATGAATCATGGCATGCTGTTCCGCGATCACCGGTTTCGCGATATGAACCTTCCGCTCACGCTCGCGGTTTGGGAAGGCGGCACGCAAAGCCTGCAGCGGCACTGGGAATGGATCCGCACGGAATGCCGTTCGGGAAGAAGCGTGATGGTCTTGGACGTCACCGGCTCGGGAGCGCTGCAGCCGGAAACGAACGCCCTGCACGACCCGCTTGCTCTCTTCGGCATGGCGCACAAGCTGGCCGACGATATGATCTGGCTCGGGGACAGCGTGGCCGCGATGCGCGCTTACGATGTCGTCAGGGCGGTGCGGCTGGCGGCTGAGCTGCCGCTGACCGATGGACGGGATGTAACGGTCTACGCTTGCGGTCGTCAAGGCATGTATGCGGAGCTCGCAGCTGCGGTGGAGGACGCGTTCCCGCCGCTTCGCCTGGAGCAGCCGCTGGCCAGCTTGACGGAATGGGTGCAGACGAAATATTACGACCCCCGGGACAGCCGCAGTATTCTGTTGCCGGGTATGCTGCGGTATTTTGACTTGCCCGATCTCAGAAGATGGCGGGATGGTCGTCTGACATAGCAAGTAGAAATTGGGTTCGCTGACATTCCAATACAATGCAAAATTACGTGTCTGCTGGCTGGTTATCCCACCGACTCAAGCTGGCGCGATGGCGAGGGGGCGGTGGTCGACTGAAGGAAGTGTTTGCTGGTTATCCCGTTGGCTCAAGTTGGCGTTTGGGCGTATCGAGTTTGAAGTGTATACCTGAATGGCGTCCCTGCATCGTAGGGGCGCTTTTCTTGAAACGGGATAAAAGCTGCCGATGCTTTTCCACGCCCCATCGCTTGAAATACAAAGGCTTGCTCACGTCATAGCTCAGTTCGTCCGCGCCGGATTGTTCACCTCCATCATACCAAATTTTACCATATACTCAACGATAGATTCGCTCCTTGCTTAACCTGACAACATTGACCCCCGCCCCCCGCCCCGCCTACGGCTCCAGGCCGTACTTGACCTGGTACCGCTGCAAAATGCGCACCCACATCGCGCCGAAGACGGTAAGGAAAAAAACATTGCTGAGCGCATGCGCCAGGTCGAAGTAGAAGCTGGCCGCATAGGCGGCGGCAACGGAGCGCCAGGTGATGTCGGAGAGGTAGCCGAGCACGAACGTCACGTTCATGATCCAGCCGAAAAGAAACCCCCACACGAAGCCGAACGCCGCCCGGCCCCAGGTCAACCTCATGAGCAATGTGTGCCGCAGCAAGCCGGCGGTGAAGCCCATCATGCCCCATCCGAACATCTGCCACGGCGTCCACGGGCCTTGCCCGAAAAACATGTTCGACACGAGCGCCGCCGTCGCCCCGATCAGGAAGCCGGCCTCGGGGCCGAACACAAGCGCCGACGCGATGATCACGAACGAAGTCGGCTTGACGCTCGGCAGCGACGCGAACGGAATACGGCTCGCTGCGGCGAGCGCGGCCATCGCGGCGACCAGCACCAGCTGCCGCGTGCCGAACGATTGGCGCTCGAGCCGCACGTAGAACGGCACGAGCGCGGTGACGACCAGCATCAGGCTGATCAGCAAAAAGTGATCTTCCATCGCCTCCGACAGCGATGCGGCCAAACCCGCGGCGTACAGCACCACAAGTCCGGTTATGAAGAGAACGCGGGAGCGCACGCGCCGATCACATCCTTCACGGTTATCGCGTTCGGCTGCCACTCGCGGATAAGCCGGTTGACCGCCGTCGTGTAGAAATAGTTGCCGCTGAAGAACGCGGCAGGCTCGGCATCGGCAACGATCAGCCCGTCGAACAGCATCGCGCAGCGCGTCGCATGCGCCGCCGCAAATTCTACGTCGTGGCTGGCCATCACGATCGCGCCGCCTTTGTCGCATTCCGCACGCAGCCGCACGGCCAGCGCACGCTTCGCTTCGGGGTCGAGCCCTTTGGTCGGCTCGTCGAGCAGCAGCAGCTTCGGCTGCGTCGCCAGAATGCCGCTCAGCGCGAGCTGCTGCCGCTCTCCTCCGCTCAAGTCATAAGGGTGGCGCTGCAGCAGGCCCGCCGCGGCGAACGGCGCGAGCAGTTGATCTTCCGCCGCCGGCAAGCCAAGCGAATGCGCGCGGGCCGCGGCCGTGCGCAGCTCCGTTTCCACCGTTTCGCCGAGGAAGTGGAGCAGCGGATTTTGCGCCAAATAGCCGATCCGCACATATCGCTCCCGCTCGTCGATTCGTTTGAGCGGCTTGCCGGCGAACGCGACCTGCCCCGATTGAACCGGCAGCAGCCCGCACAACGCCTGCAGCAGCGTCGATTTGCCGCTGCCGTTCGCGCCGAACAACACGAGCAGCTCGCCGGCGGCGACATCGAGCGACACCCCGCGCAAAATCGGCGCCGCTTTGCCGTAACGGAACCAGACGTCGTCCGCGTGCAGCTCCGGCGCCGTGCGGCCGCGCGATCTCCTGTCCGCCGCACCGCGCGCGCCGCCATCGGCGGCAGCCGGCGGCGCGCCAAGATGCGCGCGCAGCGCTTGCCGCGCCTCTTTCGCACGCAGAAACGGCGCGCCGCCGATGCCAAGCGCGCGGAACAGCTTCCCCGCCTCCGGCAGGAAAGCGGCCGCGGCCGGGTCGTCCGTCCGCGCCAGCTCCGCGGGTGTTCCTTGCGCCGTCACCCGGCCGTCCTGGACGATGACGATCCGGTCCGCCAGCGGCCACACCTCTTCCATCCGATGCTCCGTGACAATGACCGTAATGCCGAATTCTTCGTTCACGCGGCGTACCAGCTGCAGAAACTCGCGCGCGGCGACCGGATCGAGCTCGGCCGTCGGTTCGTCGAGCAGCAGCACCTCCGGCTGGAGCACCAGCACCGCCGCCAGGTTGATCAGCTGCCGCTGGCCGCCGGACAGCTCCAGCGTCGGCCTCGCGAGCAGCGGCTCCAGATCGAACAGCTGGGCGATTTCCGCCACCCGCTTGCGCATGTGCATCGGCGCAACGCCGACATTTTCCAGCGAAAACGTCAACTCCTCCATGACGCGCTCCATCACGATCTGGCTTTCCGGATTTTGCATCACCATGCCGATGCGCTGGCTCAGTTCAAGCGGCCGGAACGACGCCAGCGGGCTGCCATTGAAACGGACTGCGCCCGTGAGTCGGCCAGCCGGAAGCAGGTCGGGCTTCAGCAGCTTGAGCAAGGTCGATTTGCCGCTGCCCGACGGGCCGCAAACGACGACGAATTCACCGGCTTCCGCCGCCAAGGTGGCGCCGGCGAGCGCGGCTTGCCGCTGGCCCGGGTACGTATACGCCGCATCGGTTATCGCAATTTGCGCCATCGGAGACGATCCCTGCCTTCCATCGCGAGCGGAATGCATAAGTACGCCGCATACCCCGCCCAAAAAATAACTTCCGTTCCTTGCGGCATCACCGTCGTCGGCAGCGTCGGATACACCTCGTACCTCGTGCGGCCCAGCGCCCAGCCGACGGCGCACAACGCGCCGGCCGCGGCGAACGCGGCCGCAAACCGGCCGTCCCGCCGCCGCCACCGATACGGCCAGAACAACGTTCGCGGCCCGCTGCCGTAGCCGCGCGCTTTCATCGAATCGGCGGTTTGCAGCCCTTCCTCCAGCGTCCAGGTCAGCATCAGCTGCACGAACGCCATGCCGTCGCGCGCCCGTTTGCGCAGCGGGCCTTCCAGCGGGTTGACGCCTTTCGTCCGCTGCACGGCGGCAATTTGCCCGAACCTTGCGGCGAGCAAGGGCAAGCTCCGCAGCGCCATTGCCAGCAGCAGCGCTCCTTTTGGCGAAACGGCGCCGAACAGGTGCATGATTTTGTCCGAGGTGAAGACGTGCTGGATCGAAAGAAACCAAATCATCACGGCAAACAGCGAAACCGCCGACAACGCGCCGTACGCAAACGATTCCAGCGTAAACGGCTGGTCCAGCCAGTAAAACAAAATGTGCGAGCCGCGGTGAGAAATCAGCGGATTGAGCAAAGCCGTCGCCAAGGCGACCAGCAGGAAGAAACGGATCGTTCTGCGCCGCGAGGCCAACCCTCCCTGCAGGGCGACCAGCAGCAGGCCTGCGGCGACCGCCGCCAGCAAGTACAGCGGCTGCTTGAACACGAACAGCGACACGACAACGCCGATGTAGTAAAACAGGACGGCCGCCGGATGCACGAAACGAAGCCCGGCGTTCATGGCTTCGCTCCGATATCTTTGCCGAGGTCGAGCGTATACAGCCATTCGATGCGATCGCCGGCCTTCACCTCGTAAGTCCCCGCACCCTTGCCGGCGAATACGTCGTTGACGCGGAACAGCCAACCGCTTTTGGCGCCGCGGTCGTATTCGTACAGGTTGTCGATCCCTTTCACGTACGCCATGGCTCCCTTGCCGGAGTACTCCATCTGCAGCTTTCGGGCGCGAGTCGCTTCACTCAGGACGGCCAATACCGTCGTTTCGCCTTTAACGGGGACTGACGTTTCCTTCAGGATCTCGCCGTGCTTGTCATCGCCGACGATGCGCAGCGTCACCGCTTCGACAGCCGGCGTGGCCGCCGGGGCGGCCGATGGCGGCGCGCTTGCCGCTGCGGACGGCGCGGCGGCTGTGCTCGCTGCCGCTGAAGCCGGCGGCGTGGCCGTTGCGGCCGCAGGCGGCGCCGACGGCATTGGCGTCGCGCTTGCCGACGCGCTTGGCGCGGGCTGCGTTGGCGTTGGCGCGGCGGAGGCCGGCGTGGCCGCGCTCGCGGGCGGCTGCGCCGTTGCCGCAGGCGGCGATGCCGATGCAGCCCCTGGCGCGGCCGAAGCCGACGGCCCCGCCGCATCGCCGGACTTGGCGCCGGCGCAGCCAACAAGCATGAACAAAACAACGATCAGCGCCGCCCATACGGCTGCGGTTCTCCTTGCATACCCTCTGGTCAAGAACGATCCCCTTTCCGCTTTCCCGCAAAATAGCCACTATCCGCGATGCACCCGCGCCTTGAAAACCTGTAGCAGCCCATCCAACTGCCCCCCGCGACCCGCCAGCAAAATAAGCCACATAAAATGGCTTATTGCCGCCATTTCGCCCGCCTCATCAAAAATAGCCAGCGAAATCATGGCCTATTTGGACCAAAACGGCCCCCATTCGAACTTTCGCAGCGAATAGCCAGTGAAATCGCTGGCTATTTCCGCGAGACCGGCCGTTTTGGGCGAAATAGGCCATAAAAAGCGGCTTATTTCGTCTGGCCCAACCTGCCCGGAGCGACGACGCCGATTTAAGCCGATTTTCCGGCTTATTTCGCCAGGCCCAGCCTAACAGCGCGGTAGGGAGCCCCAAACTGACGTCAGGCTCCCCGTCCACAACCGCTTATCGCACGCTTTCGTAAGCGCGAACCGCCACAACGGCCAACATCTCGCGCGTCACCGTCGCTTTCGGCGCAAAATGCGTGTCGTCCACGCCGGTCATCAGCCCGGCCTGTTCGACCGCAAGCAGCGCGTCCTGCGAGTAGTCCGCCGCTTCGGCGGCATCGCGGAACCGCGGAACCGCGACGTGCTCCGCCTGAAGCTGCAGCGCACGGGTCAGCATCAGCGCAAGCTGCTCGCGCGTCACTTTCGCCTCCGGCGCGAACCGGTCGTCATCGACGCCTTGCACGATGCCTTGCTTGCGCGCCGCTTCGATATAGCCGGCATACCAGCTGTCCGCCGGCACATCGGCGAAGGCCGACTTGGCCGAGCCGTCGACCGGGATGCCCAGCGCGCGCACGAGCGATGCCGCCAGCTCCGCGCGGGTCAGCTCCTTGTTCGGCGAGAAGCCTTCGCCGCCGGTGCCTTGCAGCAAGCCGAGCTTGCTTGCTTCCGCAATGTACGGCTTTGCCCAGTCTGCCGCTTGCTCGTAATCGGCGTACAAGTTCAGCGGCTGCGCATATCGGACCACGCTTGGCGAACCGTTCGGCTGGTAACCGGTCACCACGATGGTGTAATTGCCGTTCGGCAATCCGCCGGCGATCGTCGCCTTGCCTGCCGCGTCCGTCGTATACGACTTGCCGTCCACTTCCACCGCGAGCCCGGTTCCCGGTTTGATGACGCGCTCATTTTTCGTCCAGTCCCATGTTTCCTGGGTTACGGCAAGCTGAATGCTTTCTCCCGCCTTCGGCTGCTCGGGAGCGACGGCCACCTCATGAACGTAAGCGGCGGAATATCCGTAGTAGATGTATATGCGGTCGTTCGGACGCAAATCAAACTGATCCATGGCAAGCGACGGATACTCCCAGGCACCGTCGCGCAAGACGGCGAACATCCAGCCGTCCGCCGCGTCGGCAGCGGCGTCGCCGATAGCCGCGACGTAATTGCCGTATGCGGATGACTTCATTTCCACGTTGACGCCGTTTGCGGCGGCCAACCGCTGCAGGGCATCCAGCGCATAAACGGCAGTAACGACGCCTTCCGCGATCGGCCCTTTTGGCCCTTCGACGTGCAGCGTCACATTTACGCCCGCCGGGATCACGTTCAGGCTGGCGACCGCTTTCAACAACGACGGCGCCGCGCCTTCCTGATAGCCTGTAATCGTAACCGCCGCTGCTCCCGCGGCCGAAACGCCGTCGAACGCCGCCACGCCGCGCTCGTCCGTTGTCGCTTTTTTGCCGCCGATTTGTACGGTTGCTCCCGCCGCCGGTTCGACCGCTTCCTTGTTCGCCGTCCAATCCCACGACGACTGGTAAACCGTCACCGTAAACGGTTGCCCCGCTTTCGGCGCGGCCGGCTTCACGTTGACGTCGTGCACGAATTTCGTCGTGCCGCCGTAGTAGACGATCAGCCGGTCGTTCGGCTGCAGCTCGAAATCGCTCATCCCCACCTGCGGATAAACCCAAACTCCGCCGCGCTCGACTGCGTACTGCCAGCCGTCAAATCCCGACGCGGCAATGCCGTTGATGCCATTCACATAGCTGCCGAAAGAGGCAGTAACAATGTCGAGATCCAGCTTCTGCTGACCGGCAAATTTCTGCAAAGCTTCCATCGCATTGCTTGCCGACGCGTCGCCGGTTGCGAGCGTGCTTTGCGGACCTTCGATCCGCAGCGAAACGGCCGCATTCGTGCGGATATGATGAAACAGCGTGCCTTGCTTCGCGGCGTACAGGCGATAGGCCACGAGCGCTTCCAGCGCCTGCTCCGTCGACATGGCGGAAGACGCGCCTCCGGCCGCATGCGCATAACCGCCGTCCGCCTGGCGATAGCTCGCCAGGTGCTCGAGCAGACTCGCTTGCTTCGCGAACGTTTCGCCCGCCGGATCGAGCCCCAGGCTCGTCAGCCCCACAATGGCTTGCGCCGCGCTTTCGCTGCTGTTGCTCATGCCGTCGAAGCCGCCGTTGTCTTTCTGCTGCGCGGCCATCCAGGCAACCGCCTTGTCGGCGGCTTGCTTGACTTCTTCCTGCTGGCCGTACAACGGCGCCAGCGCCGCGACCGCCATAGCCGTGACGTCGACCGTGCTCGCTTCGCCGGTAATATACGACCAGCCGCCGTCCGCCGCCTGCTGCGCGAGCAGCCATTTGGCCAGGCTGTCCGGCGTATTGACCGCTCCCTCGGGAAGCGTGTGGCTGCCGCTGTTCAGCGCCAGCAAGCCAAAAATCGCGCCCATCGCCCCCGACTTGGCGATATTGCCTTCCGCGGCAATCGCCCGGATCAAGTTTACCCCGGCGAATGACGCCGGGTTCTCCCCGATCGCCTTCACGACCAAGGCATAACGCTCGGCGTCGGTGACACTGGCGAATTTGCCGCCCGTTTTGCCGATCGTTTGCTCGAGCTTGTCTTTATAAGCCTGCGGCACCTCGTACCCGGCGCGCGCCAGCGCAAACGCCGACCAGTCGGACAACTCCGCGCCCGAGCGCTGCAGCCAGGCGGCTGCCCCCGCAATCGCCTCTTCCGTCGTCGGCGCAGCCGAATCCGTCCGCGCCGCGGCCGCCACCCCGGCGAACGCATGCAGCGCCACCAGCAGCGCAAGCAGCGCGAGTGCCGCCCTCTTTTTCACCTGTCGTGCCGTCCAACCAACCATTCTTCGATCCTCTCCTCCGCCGAAATTCCTGCTTGCGCAAACAACCGAGCGCGCCGGTTTCCCCGCACGAACAAAAAAAGCACCCCCGCACCGGGAATGCTCGACTATGCTAGCGAATGAACGTTAAAGAAGCGGACAGCAAACCGCCGGACGGGTTCCCTCGCACACATAACCTATTCCTCGTAGGCTCCATGTTGTCGATTCGGGCAGGTCTCCTGACTCGCAAATCATCGCGGCTTCCTTCGCCTTCCCATCCGGCCCATCGCCGAACAGTGGCATCGATTGCGGAAGCGCTCCTCGCATACAGTGGCGGGACCGTGCCGGCGTTGCACCGGACTTCCCTATTAAGCTGACACGCAGCACCCGAATCTATGAAACTATGAAGTTGTTTGCCCCCCTATCTTAGCATCCGCCTTTCCGATTGTCCATGCAATCGGAAGGCGCGCCCCTATAACTTGAACGGCTCCACCAGCGTTTGCAGACGACCGGCCATAGCGGTCAAATGGACGGAGGACGCGGCGATGTCTTCCATCGAAGCGAGCTGCTCCTGTGCGGCGGCCGATACGTGCTGCGTGCCGGCTGCAGATGATTGCGCCACATCGGCGATGGCGGCGATCGACTGCACGACCCGCTCGGTCTCCTGCGCCATGTGCCGGGCCGCGGCCGCAACCTCGTTCACTTCGCCGCTGACGCCGCCTACGTGGCGCTCGATGTCGGCGAACAATCCGCCCGCGGTCTGCACGACCTCCAGTCCGATGCCGACTTCGCTTGTCGCCAGCTGCATCGACTGATGCGCGCTGCGGATTTCCGCTCGGATGCTGTGCACGAGGCCGGCAATCCGCTCCGCCGACCGCGCGGACTGTTCGGCCAGCTTGCGCACTTCGCCCGCCACCACGGCGAACCCTCTGCCTTCTTCGCCCGCTCTTGCCGCTTCAATCGCGGCGTTGAGCGACAGCAGGTTCGTTTGCTGCGCCACTTGGTTGATCGCTTCCGTAATGTCGCCGATTTCCCGGGAAGTGTCGGCAAGGCGGGCGATGACCAGCGCCAACGCGTCGACCGAGCCGCTGATCGCATTCATTTGTCCCGCGGCCGTCTGGATGGCGCGCCGGCCTTGCGTCGATTTCTCCGACGCCTGCACCGTGCTTGCGGCGACCGACTGGGCGCGGGCGGCGATTTGTTCGATGCGGCCCGACACCTCGCGCACCGTGCGGGCGCTCTCTTCGACGGATGCCACTTGAAGATTGGCCCCGTTCGCCATCCGTTCGACAATGCCGGCGATATGTTCGGTCGCGCGGGAAGTTTGTTCGGCGCTCGCCGACAGTTGGTCCGAGGAGGCGGCCAGTTGATGGGACGACTCGCCGATTTGCGCCAGAACGGCGCGGAACGATTCGCCGACGCGGCTGAAGCTGCCGGCGATCGCCTGAAACTCGTCCCTGGACCGAATCGCGAAGCCGGCCGTCAAGTCGCCGCTTGCCAGTCGAACGGCCGCCCGCTCCAATTCGCGCACGGCTTGCGCGATCGCCCGGTACAGCGCCACGAACAAATAAACGGACGCCAGCACCGCCAGTACGGCCAGCGATTGAATCAACAGCGCCGACTTCCGGTAGCTCGACGCCTGTTCGTTCAACTCCCGATCGAGCCAAACGAACCGGCTCTCCCGCTGCTCCTCGATCAGCCGATTCGCCGTTTCCGCTTGCTGCTGCCACTCCTCCCGAGTCCATAACGGCTTGATCGGCATCAGCAGCTTCGAGCGAATGTCCTCCAGCAGCCGCGCAATCGCTTCCTGCGCGGCTTCGTCGCCTGCCGTACTTCCCGCGACGGTTTCCCCGGCATGTTCGTAAATGGCCGCCCATTCCGTGCGGACCGCTTCGCCTTCGGCGGCGATCCTGTTTTTGTCGTCCGCTCCGATGCCCGTTTGGGTAAACGCCCACTGGAGGTCGGCCTGAAGGCTGCTCCATTGTACGAGCAGCGACGGGAACAGGCGGATGACTTCATTTTTCGTCTGGAACAGCTCCGCCCGCGTATCGAGCAGCAGCCCGGACGATTGGCCCGCCTGATCGATCAGCTTGACGGCCGATTTCATCAGCGAGGCATGTGCGTTGGCGCTTTCGATGCGGCTCCAACCGGCGCTCTTCGCTTTCAATTCGCTCCATTGCCTGGCGAGCTCGTCCCATGTCGGCAGCAGCGACGAATCGTCGGCCTGTTGTCCGATATACGCTTCCACCACCGCAAGCGACCGGTCGCCGTTCGCTTCGATTGCTTTCCGCTTCGCGTCGTCCGGCGCGCCGGCGCGGGCACGTTCCCCCAAGTCGCGATGCGTCTCCGCAACGGCGACGAATTCGCTCAGGGCGCGAACGGCTGCCAAAGCGTCCAACTGCTGATTCACCCGGGCAAACGATTGCCGCGACTCCAGCGCCGAACGGCCGGCGAGCACCAGCAGCGGGATCAGGACGACAAGCCCGATCAAAGCGAACTTGCGGCCGAAGGACAGGCGGCCGAGCAGCCAGATGCCCGGCTTCAAGCCGGCCGCCAGGAAGGCGAGCGGTTTCCGTGCGAATGTGTCGTCGTCGCGTTTCATAATAAGCTCCCCTTTGAATCGATGTTGTTTTACCAATAATTCATACCTATTTACTTGGTTTTAAATGTAGCATGACCGTCATATTCTGTCAATCGTCGTCAGCCGGGACGAGCCGCAGCGCGTCAGCGGCGGCAACGGGCGGGAGCTCGGCCTGTTCGTCGTCGTCTCCCGCGTCCTGAAGGACCTGCAGCACAAAAACGAAAACCACTATTACGGCTGCTAGGGATCGCCTCCAACGCTTCGACGGCCTGCCGCTTCTTATCGTTACACAGAATCAGGTGAGCAGTTTGCGGACAACAGGGTCCTGAAGCAGCTCGCCGACCGTAAACGACACGCAAGGAAGCTTGTCTGACACTACCTTGTCCCCCTCCTCAAACAGGTCGGCGATCACATATTGCTCCCCGCTAAGTACATATCGTTCCAATGTGCGCGCCCAAGCATCGATAATCCAGTATTCAGGCACGCCGTGTCTGGCGTAGATCGCCGCCTTTCTGACCTTGTCGCGTTTGCGGGAGCTCGGCGACAGCACTTCGACGACAAGATCGGGAGCACCTTCGATGCCCCGAAGGGTTACGATGTTGAGCCGATCGCGATGAATCATCACCAAATCCGGCTGCAGCACATTCGTCCGGGTCAGGATGATATCCAGCGGCGCCATAAAGATGACGTAATCCTCGGCGCAGCTCTGCATGAGCAGGTACAGTTTCCCGCTGACTCCCTGATGAACCGTCGACGGACCCGGAGACATCATCTCCAGCTCGCCGTCGAGAATTTCATACCGGTTGCCGTCATCCGGCATTTCCGCGTAAACCTCGTAAGTGACCGGCGACTCTTTCACTTTATCCTTGTTTTCTTTGCGATTGGACATGCAGCACGCCTCCTCGTTCAAAATAAAAGCACCCCGACAAAGCAACACACTGGTGTGTCAGGCTTTGGCAAGGTGCTTCCTCGCTGCAAATCATATAATCTCATTGTATACAGCAGCCGTTGCCCTGTCAATTATCGCGATAAGCGGCCCAGGGCAAACGCTTACGAATGGTTACGATTCACCGTCCCCCTGCTCCTGAGACACGATTCCATGAAGTAGCGGAAGGAGGTTCCGCTATTCCTCCAACGTTGGCCTTCCAACACGCCTTAGCGGAAGTCGGTTCCGCTATTGCGCCAAGGTGTCTTTGAGGCCCTGGACTATGGCTGGCTGCGAATCGTAACGATACCTTTTCAGGAAGCTGGAGGACGTTCCGTACGTTATTGGGGTCCAAGCCGCAAATGTTCCGCTTCGCACAGGTCATGTCCAGCGTCTCGTGCAGGGTGCTTTCACTCCTCCGGTGACTGCGGCGGACCTGCAAGAGTGGCTCGGCGGTTGCCCCTTTTCACTGTGAATGAAATAGCTGGTTTCACCCGATTGTGCTCCCATTGTCCCGCGGCTTGCAACGGAGCTTTCGCTTGGGGAGCACTTCGTGTTCCTATCGTTGACTTGCAGGATTGACTTGCGGGACATAGTCGGCCCCTTGTTCGATGATCGTGGCTGCACTCTCTTTTTGAGTGCGCATCGCATCAATCGTGACGATCCTTCTTTTGAGATCGAGCAGGTGCTTTCATTGCTTGTTTGATCATCGGCAACTCCCCTTGTCTTTTTCCAGCTTGGGTTTACTTTCGTAAGCGATTGCCCTGAGAAGCGGCCAGCCACTGCTTACGTGCATGCGGCGCCCCGCCTTAATAGTTCCCATACTCCAGTTTGCTCGTATGGAAGCCGCAGAACGCCGGAAAATTGCGCGACAGCTTGTCGATTTCGTCCGGCAGCACGTGCTGCAGCTCCTCCAGCCGGCGTTTGCGCGCCCGCTCGGCCATCACTTGCGGCGTCACCATATCGCCGATTTGCTTGTACAGCTCCGGCCCCCACTTGGTGCCGAAGTCGACGTGCAGCCGTTCGTCCACGATGTCGAACTCGCTCTGGATCGCCGCCATGGCGTCGCCGAATGACCAAAACGCCTCGACGGCCTTGCGCTTCTTCGCGAACGAACAAGCCTCCGCAACCATCGTCAGCCAGGCGTACATATCCGCGTAACGCGCGTCGCTATCCTCCGGCAGCACGGAGGTGCGCAGCCACTTGAAGTCCGTCGTCGCGTAGCCGTACTGCCCCAACCGTCGCATGCCCATCTCGCTGTGGCGGAATTCGTCCCACATGTGCCGGGCAAAATCGTAATAAAACGCCAGTGGCATCTGCTGGACCGAATAGTATAAATACGTCATGGTCTCCGCCGGGGCAATTTCCGTGGCGTTGATGTACACCATCTGCCGAACCGAATGGAACAGCGGCGACATGCCTTCGTCCGAATAAGCGGTCGCCGGGCCGGCATGGCTTTCCAGCGGCGGAAACCGCGCTTCGTCCATAACCGGCACCGCCGGAATCGGGCCGGCCGGCTCGTACGCCGGAGCGGGCGGGAACGACGGCGCCTGTCCTGCGGCCGACGCCGTCTCCAGCGCCGTCCACAGCCCGGCCGCGTATGCCTTCCATTCGTCGGCCCGCTGCGCTTCCGCGCTGTCCAGGCCAACGAACCGCTGCTGCTCGGCGAGCCAGGCAAGGATGTCGCCGCGGTCCAGCAGAACGATGCGAAGCTGGTCGACGGTCGGCGCGTCGAGCACCGGATCGGCCTGCTGCAGCAGCCGGTCGCAAGCGGCCAGCACCTGCCGGTAAAATAGTTCGTACCCCGCCAGAAAAGCCGCCGTCGACGGCGCCGAGGCGAGCCGCTCGTACGCCTCGCGAATCGGCGCCGGACTACGCTCCTCGCCAAGGCCGCCCGGCAGCTCGCGCAACCGTTTCTCCAGCGCTTCCACATGCCGGATATGCACATACGTCCAGCGCCCCAGCTTCAGCTTCGTTTCGTATGGCTTGACTGCCGTAACCCAGCCCGCCGCCGCCCGGGACAATTCAAATTCGTGCCACAGCAGCGGCTTCAGCAGCCGCGCCGTGTCGCTCGGCCGCAGAAACGGCGACCGCCGGACGGCGTCCCCCGCCTGCTCCCGCGCCACATCGACAATGCCTTGCACATGATGATCGCTCATGGTTCTACCCCTTCTCCTCTTCGTCCGCGCAATACGTCAACTGTAGCAAAACAAACGCCGGCCATGTCGCGCCGGAATGCGGAAAAAATGTTGCTACTTTGCGGTTTTTTTATTATGGTGAGGACAAGGGGAAGGACGTGCCGACATGAACATTCAACCGTTCGAAATGAACGAGAGCCTGGTCTATTTTGCCTACCGGCGAACGAGCCGCGAAACGAACGACGATCACGAAATTTTCCACTCCCATCAGGGCATCGAATTCCTGTTCGTCCACCAGGGCACCGGCACCCTGGTCATCGACCATAAAACGTACGAAATCAAGCCGGGCATGCTGATTGTGTACCAGCCCTACCAGTCGCACCATCTGCAGGTGGCGACAAATGCCGACGCCCCGTTCGTCCGCAGCATCCTGCTGTTCGAGCCGTCGCTGTACGAGACGTATTTCCGGCCGTGGCCCGAGCTGCACGCCTTCTTCAACCGTCTTGTCGGCAGCAAGCTCCCGTTTCCGTGCCTGTACGACGCGGCCGAGCATGCCGGCCTGGCCGGCTTCTGGGAAGACGTCAACAGCTGGCTGCCCGCCGTCGACAAAAAAGACCAGCTCGAACAAATCTCGCTGGCCATCGTGGTATTCATCCGCAGTTTGAAACAAATTTGGCTGCAGCACGAAACCCGCCCGCTTCCCGCCGTGCCGCGCAAGACGCACCAGGCCGAAGCCGTGCTGGAGTGGATCCGCCGCCACCTGGACGAACCGTTCCGTCTGGAGCATGTGGCGCGCGAGCTGCATCTTTCCACGTTCCATCTGTCGCATCTGTTCAAGGAAGCGATCGGCGTCAGCATCTCCGACTACATGGCCGCCCAGCGCATTCACAAGGCGGTGCAGCTGCTCACGACGACCCGCCTGCCCCTGCCGCAAATCGGCGAACGAATCGGGATCACCAACAGCTCGTATTTTTGCCAGTTTTTCAAAGCGCACATGGGCATCACCCCGCACCAATACCGCAAAAAGTGGTTTCGCCCGTCCGTCGATCCGTCATAACGGCAGGTAATCGGCTTCTATGTCCGTGAGCAAGACGGTTCTCGTCCGCAATCCCCCTCCGAAACATGCCGCCGCCAAAATAGCCCGCAAAAAATGGCCTATTCGCCCATTTTCCCGCGGCACAACAAAAATAACCAGCCAAAACACTGGTTATTCTCTGCAAATCAACTCCAAATCGAGCATTTCAGCGGAATAGCCAGCGTTTTCACTGGCTATTTCGTTGCTCCGCCCTATTTTGGGCGAAATAGCCCACAAAACATGGCTTATTCTGTGCCGCGGATGCCATAGAAGCAAGGGACGGCTCCCCCACTCTCCACGGAAGCCATTACCCGCTAACAACCGGCACCCCTTCCGGCGCCTCAACCTGCAGTTTCCCGTGTGCGTATGCAATCCGGATCGTCCCCGTCCGCACGCGGCAGGCAAAGTCGAAGCGCTCCAGCGAATCCGGGATACGCGGCGTCAGCTTGATCGTTTCCCACCCCGGCGCTCCGGGCTTCAGCCCCATGATCTCTTCAATAAACAGCGGGATCGGCCCGCTCGCCCATGGATGGCACAGGCTGGTGTTCCATTTCTGCTCCTTGCCCCACGCCTCGAAGCAAGTGGTTGCGCCTTCTTTGACCATATTGCCCCATGAATGCTCGTCATCCGCCGTCAGTCTGGCGTACACGTACTCCATTTCGCCGGCCGCCGCCAGCGCTTTCAGCAGGAAGTAGGAAAAATACACGCCGCAATTCATATTGCGGCTCTTGAGCCAGGAAGCGACGGACGAAACCGCCTCGTCCGGCACAAGCCCGAACAGCAGCGGCAGCGCGTTCGCGTGCAGCGAGGCGTGCTTCGAACCGACCGCGTCGACGAATCGCCGGTTGTCCGCGTCGTAGAACGCCCGCACAAACTTGTCGCGAAATTGCTCCAACTCGGCCGCCGCCCCATCCGCTCCCGCATCCATCCCCAGTGCCGCGCGAATGTCGGCAAGCGCCTTGCACGCGCCATAATAGAAGGCGTTGACCACATTGTGGCAGCCGGGTCCAACCGGACGCGTCAAGGGGAAATCGTAGCCGTCGCGCAGCCCTTCCGGCCAGTCGACAAGGTTCCACTTGTCGCTGACATGCTCGAGCAGCCCGCCGGCCTGGCGGTAGCGATCGAAATATCGCATCATCGCCCCGGCGATCGGCTCCATCTCGCGCAGGAACTCAATGTCGCCGCTATGGCGATAATATTCGAGCAGCTGCATCGGCCACTGGAAGGAGAAGTCGGCGATCTCCTGCATGAAGCTCCCCGGCGCCACCGCCATGCCGCCCGGACAAATATGCTGCGCGGCAAGCGCAAAATCGGCGAGCGCCTTCCTCACCATCCGCAAATCGCCGTTTGCGTACATATGGGCATGCATGATCACCGTGTTGTCGCCCAGGTATTGGCCTTTTTCGCGGCTCGGGCAATCGACGAATTGTTCCTGCGTGCCGTATTGCAGACCGTTCCGGCAGATCGTCCAGACCCGATCGAACATCGCGTCCGAGGTGTCGAGCCGGCAGCTGTCGCTGTCCAATGGATAGTGGCGCACGACAGCGGCGAACGATGCCGCCCGAATCGCCGCCGGCGAGCCGATCACCTCGACATAACGAAACGCCTTGTATTCGAACGGCTCCAGCATGTCAAGCCCGCCCGACAGCGTCCACCATTCGCTGTACTTGCAGTTGCAGCGCATCTCATACCGCACCTGCCCGCCGGTCTCGTCCAGTTCTTCTCCGCAGCGAATTTCCAGCCGTTCGCCGGGTTCGCCGCACGCTTCCATCGTGAACTGGCCGGTCAGCTCCGTGCCGAAATCGATCAAATAACGCCCCGGCTCCGGATTAACAACCGATGCCGGAGTGCGCCGATACACGGCAAGCGGAGGGGTTGATTGCAGCACCAACTCATGATCGTCATACGGCGCCGGATGACACGCGCTCCAGTCGCTGTCGTCGTATGCCGGCTCCCGCCAGCCGCGGTTTTCCAGCCTGCTGTCGATATGCTCGAGAAACTGCGTCTTGTAACCGACCGTCTCCGCGCTTCCGTCGCCGTATTGGCGGGCAACGGTATATTTCCAGGTATCGTCGCTCGCCAGCAGCAGCCGATCGTCCGCGAACAGCTCGGCGATCATGCCCTGCCGCAAGTCGCCGCTGTTGTAAGCGCGATTGATTAGCCCCTGGTAATATACATGCACGGCGATTGCATTTTCGCCCGGACTCAGCCATTCCGTGACATCGAGACGCAAGTACGGGTAATGAAACGCATATCCTTGCGCAGGACCCTGCGCGACGAACGCGCCGTTCATGTACAGCTTGAAATAGTCGTCGGCCGTTATATCGAGCCACATTCGTTTGCCCGCGCACTCATCCGCTCCGAGCGTGAATACGCGCCGCACCAGCATGTGCCGGTTCAGCAAATCGGCCGGGTGTTCCGGCAGTGCGATTGGCTCCATTTCCTTATGCAGCAGCTGCAGCGGCGCGAAACCGCCGAAGCTTGCGTCTTGGATCCATTTGGCTTGCCAGCTTTTCTGCTCATCCACCAGACAACAACCTCCTCTTATAACGAGTCTACTCCCTTGCCGCAGCAAACGACAAGGGAGCAGATGCGAAACGAACGCCTTGGCGAACGATTGCAGCGACAAGTAGCCCACTTGTTCGGCAATATCGCCCACCTTGGCGGCGGTTTCGGTCAGCAGCCGTTTCGCCATGGCGATCCGGCGCTCATGGAGCATCTCCTTGATCAAACACGATGGGGGGCGGGGAACCCGGGACTGCGGCGGCAAAATTAAAGACGCCTACCCGAATGGAACATTCGAGTAGGCGTCTTTAATTTTGCGGCACGTACCGTCAGCTTGTTTGCCGTTGCCGGCTGCTGCGGACGAGCCAGAAGTACGCCGCCATCGCAATCGCGCTGGTCATTAAAATAATGACGCCGAGCGGAACGGCCGTATGCTCGCCGGCAATGCCAACCAGCGGCGTCACCACGGCGCCGAGCAGGAACGGAATAACGCCGAGCAGCGCGGCGGCGCTGCCGGCCATGTCGCCCTGGCTTTCCATCGCCAGCGGGAACGCCGCCGTGGACGTAATGCCGATCGCCGCGACGAAGAAGAACAGCGGAATAACCAGCGCGTACAGCGGTCCGTGCGCAATCGCCACCGCCAGGACGGCGAGGCTTGCCGCGCCGGAGAGGCTCAGGCCGAGCAGCAGAAACGTATGCTCCTGTACGCGATGCGCCATCCGGCCGACCAACTGGGAGCCGATGATCAGGCTGATGCCGTTCGAGCCGAACAGCAGCGCAAACACAGTCGGCGAAACGCCGTAGATCGTCTGGTAAATAAACGGCGTCCCCGACACATAGGCGAACACGCCGGCGATCATAATGCCCTGCACCAGCATATAGCCGACAAACTGGCGATCGCGCAAAAGCGAGCCGTAATTGCGCAGCTGCTGCACGAAATCGGCGGGCCGGCGGCGCTCCGCCGGCAGCGTTTCGCGCAGGCTCCATTTGGTCATCGCCTGCAGGTAGCCGCCGAGCGCGGCCAACGCGACAAACACGCCGGTCCACGCGGCGATGGCAAGCACTCCGCTGCCGGTTACCGGCGCGACGAGCGGACCCAAATTGCCGACCAGCAGCAGCAGCGAAAAAAACTTGGTCAACTCATGGCCGCTGTACAGGTCGCGGGCGATGGCCCGGGAAATGACGATCCCTGCCGAAGCGGCAAAGCCCTGGATGAAGCGGAAAGCGATCAATAGTCCGATATGCGGCGATAGGGCGCAGGCGAGCGAGGCAGCGACATACACGGCCATGCCGATCAGCAGCGGATTGCGTCTGCCGTAAACGTCGCTGAGCGAACCGGTCACGAGTTGGCCGATGCCGAGCCCGAGCAAACAGGCGGTCAGGCTGAGCTGCACCAGCGAAGCGGTTGTATCGAAGCGCTGCACAATCTCCGGGAATGCCGGCAAATACATATCAATCGTAAAAGGCCCCAGTGTGGAAAATAAACCGAGCAGCAAAGCCAATCTGAATACATGCGGTTGATTCTGGTTGGTCATCGTATAGCGTCTCCCGTCTCCTGTTCCTTGTTCCGTCTTCTGCGACTCTTCCTCTGTCGTTCGCTTGCGAATCCACGTCCGCCCGGCGAAAGCCGGCCGGCCTGTCCGTTCCGCAGCCGAGAGTCTATCGATCATCCTATCACAACTCCGGCAAAGCCAACAAATGAAATGAACAAGCAAAAATCCCCTTCCTCGTCCCCCGTGTCGGAAAGGCTGGTAGTTTCGGTAGTGCTGGAAGTCTCGGAAGAGAATCGCCTGTTTTCGGCTTGAGGTTTTGGCGGCATCGTGGCGATGTTGCGCAGGTTAACGCGGAACCGGAAGAGGATGGCGAAATAGGCCATTTTTTATGGCTTATTTCGCCAAATATGGGCTATAACCGAAAAATAGCCCATGATTTCACTGGCTATTCCTGAAAATGTGCCCGCCCGGCGACACGGGAGGAAATGAATCCATTTTGCGGTAGCTGCCTGCCGTTTGGCCGGTCCACTTCTTGAACGCGTTGTGAAATGCGACCGGGTCCGAAAAGCCGAGCGCATACGCAATTTCGCCGATCGACAAGGACCGGTTGCGCAGCATGCTCTCCGCCATGCCGCGCCGCACGGCCGCAAGCAGCTCCTGAAACGTCGTCCGCTCTTGCTGCAGCTGCGACTGTAGCGAACGAACGCTTACGCCAAGCTTGCGGCTGATGTCGCCGATGCGGGGGACGGTGCCGTCGAACTGTTTGACGATCGCGTGGCTTACCATTTCGGCAAAAGTTGTCTCCAGCCGCAGCTAAAAGCGCAGGTTGGTTGATGATCGTGTTTTCGCTGCTGATTGCAGGCAGTTGGACGGGGTTGATGACAAGTGATGAACGCGTATTTCGGCGTCTCCGTCGGCGAAACGCTGGGCTATCAGCACGGGAATATGGGATGCTTGCCGTCTCCGTCGCGATGCAACAAACCCGCTTCATGCACCGGATCGTACCGATCCTCGGCATCGCGTGCGGCGTCGGCACGATGGCCGGCGTGCTCGAATGGACCGGCGTGCCGTTCGCCGCCGACCTGAACGCTCATGCGCTGCAAGTGTGGCTGCTCCTGCTGATCGTCATCGGCGCGCGACTGGCATTTTGGCGCCCCTCAACCGACAAAAGGCCCCTAAACCTGCTTCATTATTAATGCCATATCCGTTTGTGCTGCCTGTTGTACTTTTTTGCCCTTCCGCCGGATGTTCAGCCGCATTTTATAGCTGCATTTTCGCCAAACTCCCCATACATCATTTGGCAATTGCCCGGGCAACCTACATTTGCCGCACCCTATGCCGAACTGTCCGGAGGACGCTCTTGCGCGATATTCCTGCCGACCTGTCCCGCCTCTCCGATCCGGGCGACCCGCTTTCGTTGTTCGAACGGCTCGGCGAAGCGTTTGCAGGCTCGTCCGACTATACGACAATACCGATCGCAACGACGGACGGAGACGAATGGCACCTGTGCCTGCTCCAGTCGCTCTGTTCGACGCAGAAACTGGGCTACTGGCTCGATGCGCCGGCCGACGGCGTTTGGTCGGCGCGACTGGAACGCTACACCGGCAACGAACTTGCCGAAGGAAGCTTCCTCCGCTGCAAGCAGGCGATCTGCGACGGATATGCCGTTATTTGCCGGCAGCGGTCGTCTTCCGGGCTCATTCTGGATTTGGCGGAAAGCCGGCACCGCTCCGTCTCGACGCCCATTACCGAAAATGTGCTTCAAGGCCCGATGAACGCCTTCATCGAAAGCCTCGACATCAACACCGCGCTGATCCGGCAGCAAATTCGCTCCTCGCGGCTGAATCTGTGGGAGACGGTCGTCGGGACGGACAGCCTCACCCGGGTGGCCGTGTTTTCCTATGCGGGCGCGGTCGATCCCGACCTGCTGGTCCGTCTGCAAGCCAAAATAGACCGCATCCGCACGGACGGCGTCCAGGACACCGGCCAGCTGCTGCGGCTGCTGAATGCCGACAAACGGCTGACGCTGTTCCCGCTTGCCGTCTCGACCGAACGGCCCGACCGCGTATCGGCCGAGCTGCTGGCGGGCAAAGCCGCGATCATGATCGACGGTTCGCCGTTTGCACTGATCGTGCCGTCCGTGTACACCGACTTCTGGCATTCGCCGGAGGATCGTTACGTGAACCCGTACGTGACCTACTTTTTGCTGGCGCTGCGATTTTTGGCCATGCTGATCAATTTGTTTCTGCCGGCGATGTATGTGGCGATTACGTCCGTCAACGTCGACGTCAATCGACTGGAGATCAGCCTTGCTGCCGCCGCCAGCCGGGAGGGCGTCCCGTACCCGGTATTCATGGAGACGCTGCTGATGCTGATTGTGATCGATTTTGTCACCGAAGCCGGTTTGCGTCTGCCGAAGACGATCAGTTCGACCGTCACGATGGTCGGCGGCGTCGTTCTGGGGCAAGCGATCATCCAGGCTCATATCGTCAGCCATCTGCTCGTCATCGTGGTGGCGATTACGGCCATTACGAACTTTATCGTGGTCGATTATCAAATGGGACTGGTACAGCGCATTTTGAAATATTTTACCGTGATCGGGGCGACGGTTGCCGGCCTTCTCGGCATTGTGTTCATCTGCGCCTGCCTGATCATTTATGCGAGCTGCCTGGAATCGTTCGGCGCGCCTTATCTCACTTCCATATGGCCCCGGAAGAAGCGGCCGGAAAGAAACGGAGCAAGTCCATGAAAAGCGCGGCGGCTCTCAAGCCTTACGAGATGCTTGCGGTGCAGACGCTTTATTTCGGCGCTGCCGCAGGATTTATTTACCCCGGCTTTCTGATCCGCAGCACGGCGGGAGCTTACTGGATTCCGATCGTCGTCTGGACGGCAAGCGCGCTGCTCAGCTCGTGGCTGTACAGCCGAATGCTGGGGCGGCTCAAAGGCGGCAGGCTGATCGAGTCTTTCCGTTCGTCGATCGGCGCCTTTGGGACCGGGCTGCTCTGCCTCCCCATCGCGCTGTGCCTGCTCGGCGCGCTGGTCGTCACGCTGCGGGCCTACTCGGAAATGGTGACGATGACGATGCTGCCGACGACGCCGATCTCGTTTCTGAACGGCATGGCGCTTGCGCCCGTCGCGCTGGCGATGGCCGGCATGATGCCGATCGTGCGCACGGCCAAGCTGTTCTTCCTCATCTCGCTGCTGTTCACCGTGGCGCTTCTGCTCCTCGGCCTAAGCGATATCCATTGGTCGTTGGGAGCGCCGTGGCTGCGGACGAACGGGGATTTCCTTGCCGACAAACGTTTCTATGCCGGGTCGTTCCTCTGGATGGGCTTTGCGATCGTGGCGCTGACCGGCCCGTATACGCGGCAGACGGCGCGGAGCGCCTGGAGCATTTACGCCCTTGCGCTGCTTGTGTCGCTGCCGATACTTGCCTGCTACATTTATTTGCCTGTACTGACGTTCGGCAGGGAATTGAGCCAGCGCATGACGCTTCCGTTTATCTCGAAAATGGATACGATCACCCATTATTGGGTCGTCTTCGAGAATGTGACCGCCATCTTCGTTTCCGTGGCCATGCTGAATGTGCTGTTCGTCATGGCGCTGATGGTGCACGCCCTGGGAGAAACGATTCGGCCGCTCGCGCCCCGCGCGAAGTCCGGGCCGATCTACGGCGCGCTGCTCGTCGTCGTATATGCAGCGGCAACGGCTCTGGCGTCCTGGCGAGAGCTCGAACAGCTTGCGATCGTGGCGATCGGCTTCCGCGTCTACATGATGTTCGCGTTCCCGCTGCTCGGCTTGCTGATCCTGCGCCGGTCGCCCGGCAGGCTGGGGAAGGGGGATGAAGCATGACCGCCAAATGGCGCTTGTGGAGGACGGCAGCCGCATGCTGCCTGATGGCGGCAATGGCAACCGGATGCTGGGATTCCAAGGATGTCGACAATCGCCTTCTCGTCGGGGCGATCGGGCTGGAACGAACGGCGCCGTCCGGTTTGCGGGTATGGTTCCGGTTCCCGCTGCCCAAATCGACGCAGGAGCCGTCGTCAAGCGATTTTTTTACGATCAGCCAGGACGGGCGCACCGTGCCGGATGCGCTGAACAGGGTCAAATACAAGCTGCCCAAGTCGCTCGACGCCACTTCCACGCGCGCGATTTTGCTGAGCGAATCGCTTGCCTCGTCGAACCTGGATCCGTATCTGGAGTTTGCGATCCGGGAGCGCTCCGTTCCGCTCGATGCGCTTGTCGCCATCGTCAGAGGCGACATGGAGCGCATCTTCCGGGGGCGGAATCCGACAGGAGAGCTGTCGGGTATTTATACGAAGCTGTTTTTTGAGCCGTATGCAGGCGGCATTCCGCGCAAAAACGTGACGAGGCTTTGGGAAGTATATGCCAAAGTGACCAACCCGTACCAGTCCAACCTGATTCCCATCCTGACCGAAAGCGCGCAAAATTCGTTTGAGTTTACCGGCAACGCGATCTTTGCCGGCGGGAAGATGGTCGGAGAGCTGGACAAGGACGAGTCGCTGCTGTACGAAATGTTCACGCGCCGGTTTCACGATTCGGAGGTCGAACTGATGAACCGGTCGGACGTGCGCATCGTGCACAACCGTACCCGCGTGTCCACCGCGTGGAAGGACGGCGCGCCGATCATCGGGCTCGATTGTTCGCTTGTGGCGACGCTGATCGACAGCTCCCGCTCGCAGCGGCAAACGGCCGCCGATATTACGGCCGAGCTGGACGCCAGATTGTCCGCTCTCGCCGATTCCATGTTCCGCAAAACCCGGCAGGCGGAAGCCGACATCTTCGGCTTCGGCAATCGTTTCCGCAGCCGGCTCGGGCCGGAGCAGGCCGACCGGTGGCCGGTGCTGTTCAAGTCCGCCCGGATCAGCTACCGGTTTCATATCGATCTGCGAAACACGGGCCTGGAATTTCTCGACTGAATGCGCCGGGCGTGTCAGCCGATCAGTCGGTGGGCATACCACTTCTTGCCGCGAATCCGCCAGAGGAAGATGGCGCCGCGCACGCCCCATTCGCAGTTCATCGCCGCCCACACCCCGATGATGCCGAAGCCGAGCGTAATGCCGAACACGTAGCCGAGCACGACGCGGAACAGCCACATGGACAGCATCGACGTGATCGAGGTGAACCGTGCGTCCCCCGCAGCCCGCAGCCCCGCCGGCAAAATAAAGCTGATCGACCACAGCGGCACCTGTGCGATCGCATTAATCACGATCAACCAGAACAGCTCGCGCCGGATCTCGACCGGCGGTTGGAACAAATCCATCAGCGGATACGTCAGCGGCAGCAAAATAAGCGCCATCAGCAGCAGCGATACGGACGACAGAACGACGAAAGCCCGGATGAATTTGCGGGCGTCGGCCACGTCCTGCCGGCCCATGCATTGGCCGACTACGGTGACGATCGTCAGCGACAAGGCGCCGGCCGGAATCTGGTATACCATCGCCAGCGTGTTCCCGATCGCGTTGGCGGCAATCGCGCCGGTTCCGAGGCTGACGATGAACACTTGCGTCAGCATCTTGCCACCGTTGAAAAACATTTGCTCCGCCGCGAACGGCAAGCCGATCGACATGATTTTGCGCAGCATGGACCACGGCACGATGACGAGCTCGCGCAGGCGCAGGCGCATCGTGGCGTCCAGCCGCAGCACGTAATAGAGCGCGCACAACGCCGCCGCGTAGCGGGCAATGTTCATCGCGACGGTCAATCCGAGCACGCCCATATCGAGGACGGTGATGAACAGCACGTTCAGCAGGACGTAAGTCAGGTTCATAATGAGGGAAAGCGCCAGCGATACGCGCGTTTTCCCGATGCCGCGCATCGCGCCGCTCACGGCCTGCACGATGCCGATGCCCAGATAGGAGGCGCAGCTGCCGATGAAATACAGCTTGGCATTCGCGAACACTTCCTCCGACGCGGCGCCGAACAGCAGCTTCAGCATCGGGTTGTGCGCCGCCGTCAGCAGCAGGCCGAGCCCGAGCGCAAGCAGCGAAACGGTTGCCACCGAACCGGCCGACGCCTTGGCGACCATCGCTTCGTTGCCGCTTCCCTTGTACTGGGCGACGATGACGGTGCCTCCGGTAGCTACGGCGACGAACACGTTGATGAGAAACATGTTCAGGGAATCGACCATGCTGACCGCGCTGATGGCCGCCACTCCCGACGAGCTGATCATCGCGGTGTTGAACAGGTTAAGAATAATAATGAATGCCTGATCGATCAGGATCGGCACAAACAAGGCGGCAATTTGCCGGTGATCCATCGATTCGCCGGTCAAATAGTTCGCCAGGAATCCGCGGCCGGGCCATTTGATTCGCACTGGTCTCAAGGGATCACATTCTTTTCGTTCGTAGTGTCGTTGCCGGACAGTAGTCCGGGGCGTGACTGGAAACCCCGAGGGCAGCAAATTGGGCCGAATTTTCGTTCCATGCAAGGAAGTTTTGCGCAGGCTTACCGGGGGTAAGTCAAGCAAAAGTGACGCAGCAGGGGGCGAAAAGGCGGTGCAAGATGCCACTGAGCGGGTTTTCAGACACGCCCAACGTCATTTTACACCACGAACGAACGCTTGGCTATTTGGTGAATGATTCCGACCTTGCGATTAATGAAGATGCGCTTCGTGCAGCGCAACCGTTTCGCGCAGCTGCGCTTCGATCGACAGCGGGTCGCTCGGGTACCACGGCGCCGCGTCGCATATCGCGACCCGGCCGCTTTGTACGGCGGGATAGGCGGCCCAGTAGTGGCTCGCCATCACCCGCCGCAACGTAAGCTGCGTCTCCTCTTCGTCCGACACCAGCAGGATCAGCCGGTCGGCGGCGTAATCCGGCAGCTGGTGCAGCGCGATGATCGTCTTGAACCGGTCCTGCTTCATCCGCAGCTCGCGTTCGACTTGCTCCGGCGGACGCAGCCGCAGCAGATCGTACAGCGGCAATTGAGGCGGAAGCGCAGCCTGTTCCGCTCCATAGCCGGACACGCGCGCGACGTCGAACGCCAGCGCGTACAGCCGCCAGTCGGCGGCTGGCTCCGCTTCGAGCGCCAGCGTTTCCGAGCCGGCCAGCAGCAGGCATTCGCCGCGCTTCATCCCGATGCGACGCATGCCCAGCCGCAGCGTGCCGCTGCCGCGCTCGGCCGCCAGCAGCGCGTACGAGCCGCCGCACTTCCACTCGTCGCCCGGGCGCAACCAATCCAGTGCCTTCGGCGCATAACAATTTTCCGGAAACATGCGCTCCTTCGTTTCCCCGTCGTTCATCACTTCTCCACCCCCGCTCGAACCATGTGCAAAAGAAGCCGCCCGACCGCAGTCGAACCGCTTCTTGCCTGTATCGTTATGGCGCCAGCGCCTTCAGCACGGCGTCGATCGTCAGCTTGTTCGTCGTCGGGCCGCTGCCGAAGAAACTGCCGTCCCGGCTGACCTTGATGACGTGGCCGGCTTTTACGGCCGGATGATCCCGCCATAGCGCATTATCCAGCAGCGGATTTTTGTTCAGATCTTCATTCGGATCGGCAACGATGAAGAAGATGTAGTCCGCGTCCAGCTTGGCAATCGCCTCGGTGGAAAGCGTTTCGTACGACTTGCCCTTGGCTATTTCCGGCGCGGCGAGGCCAAGATCCTCGTACAGCACCGGCGCGCTGTTCCACCAGCCGGTTCCCATCATGCCGAGCGTTTTGCCGGAAAGGTACAGAATCGCTACCTTCTTGCCGCCGACCGTCGCCTGCAGCCGGTTTTTGGCATCCTTCGCCTTCTGCTCGTATTCGGCGATCGCCTTTTCGGCCACGTCCTTCTTGCCGAACAACTCGCCGAATTTCAGCAGCGTCTTTCGCCAGTTGTTCGACCATTTTTCGGTGCTTGTCGCTTCCTCGTTGAAGATGTAGGTCGGCGCGATTTTGCCGAACGTATCGAACATTTCCGGCTTCAGCCAGCCGCTGTTGCTCAGGATGATGAGGTCCGGGTTCAGCGCCAGCACCGGTTCCGGCTTCAAACCGCCGGTGTAGTCGAGCGGCGGTACGTCCGACAGCCATTGCTGCAGGTACGTCTTGACCGCCGTGCCGAGCGCGTATTGCGCCACCGGCTTCATGCCGAGCACGAGCAGCGGGTCCTCGAAGCCGGGCGCGATCAGCCGCTGCGGCTTGAGCGGCAGCTTGACCTCGCGGCCGTAGTCGTCCTTGACGACGGCGACCGACGGAGACGGCGACGCGCTGGCGGCCGGAGACGCGGCGCCGGCGGCCGGGGATGCGGCGCTCGATGCCGGGGATGCCGGCGCGGCGGACGCAGGCGGGGATGCGGTCCTTTCTTTTGTTCCGCAGGCCGACAGGAGCGCCAGCATGAGCATGAGCCCCGCGATCGTAATGGAAGTTGCAAATCGACGCACAGCATTTCCCTCCAAATTGATATTGATTCTTATTATCAATGAAGAGTATACCGCATTCTTCTCCGTTTGGACACAGACGATCGGGCGATTTTCGCCGGACAATCCGGCGGTCGGCTGCCGGACAATCCGACGATCGGTTCGGCACCAAGCGGCGCAAAGCACGGATACCCCAAACAACCCGCCCCGCACATGCCAGCCCGGCTCACTGGCGGCAGCTCCCCCCAAACAACCTTTGCAACCTTGCAAACCACCAGCCTTTCAAACCGCCATCCGTTCAAACCTCCAGCCTTCCAAACCTCTAACCAATCCCCTTCATCAAAAAATAGCGGATGAATCGAGGCTTTCGATTAACTGTTTATCACTTCTGAAATCCGCGAGGCGCACGAAATTATATGCGAAAAATCATCTATATTCTCTGCATCCATCCGTTCTCGCCAATCGATCCACAGTTAATCGACAGCCTCGAATCACAACCTATTAGGCAGACTTGGCCTAATTCATGACAAATCACCATATCATCACCGGCATTGCAGAAATAGGCCATGTTTTATTGGTTATTTCACCAATAATGGCCCTCCACAACAAAATAGCCAGTGAAGTCGCTGGCTATTTCGTAGAAAAGATCGATTTGGCGGCTGGTTGGCCCGAATAGCCAGTGTTTTCACTGGCTATTTTCGACGAAGTGCCGAAAAATGGGCCGATAAGCCATTTTTTAGGGCCTATTTTCCGAGAGAGGTCGCGTCAAGTTCGCCTGGAAACGTTTCTCGCGAAGAAACTGGCCGGCTCGCCACCTACAGGACTGCGATCGGGTTTGTCCCCACCGATGCAGCTTGCCAAAACATGCATGCGGAGCAACCCTCCCGAATAATCCGCTATCGGATCGACACGATCCGATCGCGTTTCTCTCCCCGCAGCCCGTATGCAACGCCGGGAGCGCCGCCGCTCCGGACTGCCGCCGGCTTGCCGCTTACGAGAACCGGTGCGTACCGCTGCTCACGTCCCCGTCGAGATCGACGCGAATAATCGGATGCCCGTCCCAGTTGGTGCCGAGCTGCGTAAACGTGCAGACGTAGTTGCTGCCCAAATCGTGCACGTACGGCGTTTGTTTGGGGGCGCCGGACATTTTATCCGAGCGGTGGATCTTCGACGTGTCGCCATTGGCGATGTCGATCAAATCCTTCAACGCCTTGGGCGTCACGCCCTTGCCGTTCGTATTGACCCACGCCTGCATGCCGCTGTTCGTTTGCAGCGTGCAATTGGCCGGCGGGACGAAATGAGACGCCACCGCAGCAGCCAAATTGTCCTGCACGTCGTAAGCGTTCATGTCGGAGCCGGCGATGAACTGGTCCGCCGCCGTCTGCGTCGCGCCATTAAAGTCGCCCGCCAGCGTCACGTTCGGCAGCCCGAGCGTCGACAACTCCGTGTTAAGCGCGGCGAACGTCGTAATCTTTTTGTTGCCGGTGCCGTTCCACATCAGCTGCGCCGGTCCGCCGGTAGCCGGGCCGGGCGATGCGGCGGCTGCGGAGCGCTCGCCCGGCGCCGAATCGGCAGCGCTCTCCGGCAGCGCGCCGTCATGGCCGGCCGCTTGCGCCTGCGCGCCCATGTCGCTCGCTTCCTGCTCAAGCGTTGCGTCGTCGTTGATCGCCGTGTCGCCCATCTGCATCGACGGCTGCACACGGCCTTGCCGCTGCTGGACGACATGCCACGCTTCGTGCGGCAGGTGCGTCTCCTGCCCCGGCCCGAGGTGGATGTCGTCGCCCTGCGCATAAGCAAGCGCGTCCAGCTTGGCCGGCTCGGGCGAATTGCGGTGCACGTTCACGTCCGACAAATCCATGCCGGATAGATGCTCCAGCCCGGCCTGCAGCTCTTCCGGCATACCGGAGCCGTCCGCGGACGCCGTCGTCGGCGCCGCAGCGCCGGCTAGCGACGTCATCAGCTGCATCGTGCCCCGGTTGCCGAGCTTGCGCTGCATCTCGGCGACGGCCGATTCGGGCGCGCCCCCGCCGGCCTTGCGGCCCGTGGGGGTCGGAGCGGAGCGCGTTGCCCGGTTCGGCCTGCGCGAAGTGGTGTACATCATATCCCTCCCGTCATGATGCGATCGTCTGTTCTCCGCTGAAGGAAGCATCGCTCCCCTTTCGCTCCCCCTAGCTTCGACTTCCGCCGCCCGATTTCCTTCCCTCCCCGCCAAAATATGCCTTCCGGCGCAACCCTCCGGCTCGCAGCGCCCGTTTTCCTGCGTCGAAACTCCCGGCAACGCGCCTGCCGCTACACCATCGCGCGCCCCAGATGGCGCAAGTAGCGGCTGCGCACCGCCAGGAAATACGCCAGCTGCGCCAGCGCGAACAAGCCGATGCCCCGGATCGACGGCGCGAAGGCGTATGCGATCGCATGCTGCGATTGCAGCACATACAGCGCAGCCATGGCCAGGAGCGCCGCGACCAGCACCGGCAGGAAGAACAACACGCCGAGCTGGATGGTGGCGGAGCGCCTCATTTCCCGCAGGCTGAGCCCGATGCGGGACAGACCGTTGTACAGCCGGCGGTCCTGATTCAATTCCGCGTACAGCTTGAAATACAGGAAGCTGACGGAAGAGAGCGAAAAAATCGCGGCTACGAACATCCCGATAAACGTCAACACGTTGGTCGGCCGGGTCATGTCCGCGTACGATGCGGCGCGGGCGTGAAGGAAGCCGCGCGGCTGCACGCCGATCTCGAGTCGCGGCCCCAGCTTGTCCTGCCACTCGACGCTGATCCGGGTTTCGTCGTCATCCATTCGCGGCATGCCTTTGCCCCATCCCGGGACAGAGTAGAACACCGTCTCCTGTCCCCTCCGGCTCTCCCGCTCCGACCGCTTCAGCCGCTCGAATACGGAGTCCGACACGACGAGCACATCGCTCTCGGCAACGTACGGCAGCGCTTCCGGCTCCCACTGCTGAACCACGCGGATCGTTTCCTGCCTTTCGCCCACCGTCAGCCGGTCGATTTGCCGCCGCGCCGCGTCCTTGTCGTTCGTCGAACGCTTCGACACGAGCCGAATCGCCTCCGCATCCCTAAGCGGACCGGACGGCTCCGCCAACAAATAAGGCGCCAGCCGATCGAACGCAGACTTGCCAATGACGGTGGCGAGCTCAAAATCCGCTATCGCATCATATTCGCGAACGACAGGGTGGACGTAGGGAACCGCAACGGACGCAAACGCCACTCCTCGTTCGGCCAGTCCCTGCTCGAATGCGGCGATATCGCCCTTCCAGCCGTCCCCGGGGAAGGCGTCGTAGCGGAAGGCGAAAGGATTTTGCCGATACTCCTTCTTGCCGACTTCCTCCTGGGTGATGACAATGCCCGCCGCCACGCACGCCATCGCCATGACTGCCGTCACCATAAAAAACATCCGCGCATTGTCCTTGATTTTATAGGCCATTTCCGATATCCAGAGCAGGTTGACGCCGCGCCAGAAGAGCGGCCGGTTCCGCTTCAGCAGCCGGATCAGCAGCACGCTGAGCTGGGTGTAGAACAAGTAAGTGCCGATCAGCATGAACCCGATCAGCAGCAGTACGACCGGCAGCTGTTCCAGTTCGTTCGTGCCGAGCAAGTAGAACGCCGCGGCAAAACAAAGGGCCGACAGCGCCCCCAGCCATATGGACACGCGGGGCTCCGGCTTCGGCTTATGCGCGCCCTGCAGCAACTCGAGCGAGCGGCTGCGCCGGATGAACGCCGCCGTAAACAGCGATACGAGCATAAACAGGGCAGCGAACGCCGCCACCGTCAGCAGAGCGGCTTGCCACGACCAGTAAAACGGCAGCGGCTTCATTTCGATCACCTTGGCCCCGTACAGCAGAAACAGCTTGGACAGGACGACACCCGCGGCGATGCCGGAGACGATTGACGCCGCGCCGATCGCCATATTTTCGAGCCAGATGAGCCGGTTGAGCTGGCTGCCCGTCGCGCCGAGCAGCGTCAGCAGGCCCAATTCCTTCGAACGCGCCTTCAGGAAAGCGCTTGTCGAGTACAGCACGAACAGGAACGAGAACAGAAACACGACCGCTTCCGCCGCCTGCATGCCCATGCGCACGCTGGCCCCCAGCAGCTCCTTGTCGAAGTCCGGATGAAACATGAACATCGCGTACATGAAGAAAATCGTCACCGAAAACCCGCTGCTCAGAAAAAAGGCGGCGTACGCCCTGGCATTGCGCTTTACGTTAAGGAACGCGAACCGGCGAAAGCTCATGCGCATTCCCTCCCAGAAACGACAGCATGTCGAGAATCGACTGAAAAAACGTTTGACGGTTGTCGCCGCGATGAAGTTCGTTGTACAATCGGCCGTCCTTGATGAACAGGACGCGGTGGCAGAAGCTGGCCGCCAGCGGATCGTGGGTGACCAGCATCGTGGTCGTGCCGTCGGTTTCGTTCAGCTTCGCCATCAGCTCCATCACGGTGCGGGACGACCGGGAATCGAGCGCTCCCGTCGGCTCGTCGGCGAGCAGCAGCGACGGAGCGTGGATGACCGCCCGGGCAATCGCGGCCCGCTGGCGCTGACCGCCCGACACTTCGTACGTCCGTTTGCGCAAAATATCGGCAATTCCCAGCTTGTCCGCGACCTCCTGCAGCTTCGCTTCCATCTCGCGCAGCTTGACGTTGTCGAGCGTCAGCGGCAGGACGATGTTTTCCGCGATCGTCAGCGTGTCGAGAAGATTGAACTCCTGAAACACGAAGCCGAGGTTCCGGCGGCGAAAGCGGGCAAGCTCGTTTTTGCCCAGCCGAAACGGGTTGTTTCCGCCGATCAGCAGCTCGCCCGCGCTCGGGGCGTCGATCGTGGCCACCATGTTGAGCAGCGTCGTTTTGCCGCTTCCCGACGGCCCCATGATGCCGACGAACTCGCCTTGTTCGATGACGAGGCTGATGTCGGCCAGCGCCCGGGTCAACACCTGGCCTTCGTATACTTTGCTCAGCTTGTGGATACGGAGCATCTCCATCCGCTTTGTTCTCTCCTTCCCGCTTTCGGTTGTTTCTATCGTATCCCATCCGCCGCCCGCGAACCATCGAATCGTCTTACGCGAACCTTACACCGGTGTAAGGCGGCGTTGTCGCTGCGCTTCAAAAAGCCAGGTGCGTCGCTCGGTACCCCCTGTCACCAAATAGCCCATAAAAACTTGCTTATTCGTGCCATTACACTCGTTTAGGGAGAAATAGCCAGTGAAAACACTGGTTATTTCCCTGTAACATTCGGATTTGGAGCGATTTTGCGCGAATAGACCATGTTTTCACTGGCTATTTTTGAGGAAATGGAGGGAAATGAGGAAATAAGCCATTTTTCATTGGCTATTTCGATGATCAAGCTCCATGATTGCAGGGGCCCCGGACGCCAATCGTTTTTTTGTAAGCAAAAAAAAACCGCCCCTCAACAGGAGCGATCTTTCGCTGCAAATACAATACGCACCGTCGTGCCGGCGCCGACTTCCGATTCCAGCTCCACCGCGTGGCCGAGCCGGGCGCAAATTTCGCGCACGAGGTACAGCCCCATACCCGTCGATTCACTGAACTCCCTTCCGCGGCTCCCCGTAAAATAAGGCTCAAACACGCGGCGAATGTCGTGCTTCGGGATGCCGATGCCGTAGTCCCGGACTTGCAGCACCGTCTGCAGCTCCCGTTCGTCCGCCGAAATCTCGACGTTCCGCCCCGAGCCGGACGAGTATTTGACGGCATTCGTGACGAGCTGATCCAGCGCAAACGCCAGCCACTTCTCGTCGGAGTAGACGAGCGCCGTCTCCGCGATCCGCACGTCCGGGTACACCCGGTTGCGGATAAACAGCCGCCGGTTCGCCGTCACCGCCTGCCGGGCGATCCGCAGCAGCGACACGGGCTCCACGACAAAGTCGTGCTCGAACCGGTCGAGCCGGGACGTGTAGAGCACCGTCTCCAACCCTTTCTGCAGCCGTTCGGCCTCCTCCTGGATGCCGAGAAACGGCGGGCCGTCTTCCTCCTGTACCGTCATCTGGATGACCGACAGCGGCGTCTTCATCTGGTGCGCCCATTGGGTGATGAACGTGTCCCGCGCGAGCAGCTTCTCCTCCAGTTGGCCGATTCGTTGCGCATACCCGGCGTATTGTGCGGTCGTCAGCCGGCTCACCGCTTCGGCGAGCGGGGTTGGCCCGAGGTCCGGCGGCGCCGTTTCCTCCGGCGCTTGCGGCTGCGCGGACAACCGGCCATACAGCGCGCGCTGCGATACGAAACGATAGCCAAGATAGCCGGCAAGGATGGAGCCGCTGACGAGAGCGGCGTAGCCGATAATGGCGCCGTCCGTGAACCCGCCAAGCCAGTAGATCAGCGTAACAACCGCCAGCTGCGCCGCATACGCGGCGATCAGCGGGAACTGCTCGCGCACAAACAGCTTCACGACGGCGCCCTCCAGACGACGCGCAGCAGGTAGCCTTGCCCGCGCACCGTCTCCAGCGCTTCTTCGATGTTCAACTCCCGCAGCTTCCGGCGAACGCGCGTCACGTAAACGTTCAGCGTGTTGTCGTCGACGAACCTCTGATCGTCCCACAGCTTCTCCAGCAGGCGCTCCCGGCTGACCACGCGGCCGGCGCGCTGCATCAGCGTTTCCAGCAGCAACGCTTCCTTGTGCCCGAGCTCGGTCCTGTTCCCGTCCAGCGCCGCCTCCAGCCGCTCCGGGTACAACGTCAAGCCGGCAACTTCGACGGTCCGTTCGCCCCGCTTGCCCGAATAATCGCCGTACGATCGGCGGAGATGGCTGCCAATCTTGGCCACGACCACTTCATAATGAAACGGCTTCGTGATGTAATCGTCCGCCCCGTTCTCCAGCGCCATGACCTGGTCCATCTTCCCTTCCCGCGCGGAAATGAACAGGATCGGGCAGTGGGACAACAGCCGGATCTGCCGGCACCAGTAGTAGCCGTCGAACTTCGGCAGGCTGACGTCGAGCAGCACCAGCTCGGGCCGCAGCTGCTGAAACTGCTCCAGCACGCGATCGAAGTCCGCCGCCACGACAGCCGCATACCCGTACCGCTGAAGGTGCGCCTGCAGCAGCCGGCTGATGTTGGGATCGTCTTCGACGATGAAGATCGTGAACAAGGCGAACCTCCTTCCTGGCGTCGGAAGCGCTCAATGCGCTTTGGCCAGCTTGGCGTCCAGCGTCTTCAGCTCATCCAGCAAGGCGGCGCGGCGCGGGTATTTTTCGCCCAGCAGCCGAATCGACTCCCGCGCCTCCGTTTTCGCCCCCGCGTCGAAATAGCTTTGGATCAGCTGGGCCTGATAAAGCTCTTTCAGCTTGCCGTAGTGGCGCTTGCCCCCACGCAAGCCCACTCGGATTCATGGACGCGATAGTACCCTTCCTGCCTCAGCCCGTCCAGGCACAGCTTCTCCGCCGCCTCGTATTGCTTCGCCGCCATGGCGCGCTCGACGGCCATTCGCCGCATTTCCACCGCGTCCAGATGCTCCATGATGTAACGCTCCGCCGCCGCTGCGCCGTCGAGCCGTTCCGTGATGCGGGCGACGATCACATGCGATTCGCCAACGAGTCCGTCATCGTCATCCCGCCATCCACTGAAAATTGGGTCAGCCGCCCGTTTGCTGTTTCCCTGCCTGACGCGCGACCGGGTTCACTGGTATTCTAGCATACTTGTCCGATTCCACAAGCTCGCCTCTCTCCCCGCAGCGACAAAAAAACGCCGCCGACGCGCAGGTTTCCCCGCATCGCCAAGCGGCGCCTAGCGCCCTCCAGCTCCTACTCCAGCTCCAGAAGCAAATCCTTCACTTCGATCGCGTCGCCTTCCTTGACGTGGATCCGTTTGATCCGCGCGTCTTTCGGCGCCTGTACGGTCGTCTCCATCTTCATCGCTTCCGTGACGAACAGATGCTCGCCCTTCTTGACCGAGTCGCCTTCCTCGACCATGATTTTGAGCACCTTGCCCGGCATCGTCGCGCCGACCTGGCTGGCGTTGCCCGGCTGCACCTTGGCCCGCTTCTTGACCGCCACATTCGCCTCCCGGTCGGCGATTGCCACTTCCCGCGGCGTGCCGTTCAGCTCGAAGTACACGATCCGCGTGCCGTCCGACTGGACCGGACCGATCGACAGCAGCTTGACGATCAGCGTTTTCCCTTTTTCGATCTCGATCGTCGTCGTTTCCCCCTGGCGGAGGCCATAGAAGAACGTCGGCGTATCCATGACGGCCACTTCGCTGTACTCTTTCAAATGGGCGTCAAAGTCCAGATACACTTGCGGGTACATGACATAGGAAAGCAAATCCTCCGTACCGAGCTTGCGCCCCAGCTTCTCTTCCAGCTCGGCGCCGAGCTTGGCCCAATCGACCGGCGGCAGCAAGTCGCCCGGCCGGCAGGTGATGCGCTCGCGGTCCTTCAGCACGATGCGCTGCAGCCGCTCCGGGAACCCCTGGTACGGCTGGCCGAGATAACCCTGGAACAGCTGCACGACCGAATCGGGAAAATGAAGCGTCTCCCCCTGCTCGTAAACAGCCTGCTCGTCGAGGTGATTTTGCACCATAAAGAGCGCCATGTCGCCGACGACCTTGGAGGAAGGCGTCACCTTGACGATATCGCCGAACATCCGGTTGACGACCGCGTACATGTCGACGACCTCCTGCCAGCGCTCGCCGAGCCCCACGCCTTGCGCCTGCTGCTGCAGGTTGCTGTATTGCCCGCCCGGCATCTCGTGGTGGTACACGTCGGTGTGGCTGCCCTTCAGCTGGCTTTCGAAGCCATGGTAGTAGCCGCGCACGTCTTCCCAGTAGCGGCCGATCGACTCGAGGCCGTCCCGGTCCAGCTCCGGCGAACGCTCGTCGTACGCCATCGCCGCCGCAAATGCATTAAGGCTCGGCTGCGAAGTCGAACCCGACATCGAGCCGATCGCCGCGTCGACGATATCGACGCCGGCTTCCGCCGCCTTCAGCAGAATCGCCACGCCGTTCCCGCTCGTATCGTGGGTGTGCAGATGCACCGGGATGCGCAGCTCCGCCTTCAGCGCCTTGACCAGTTCGTAAGCCGCATACGGCTTCAGCAGCCCGGCCATATCCTTGATGCCGAGCACATGCGCGCCCGCCGCTTCAAGCTCGAGCGCCAGCTTGACGTAGTAGTCGAGGCTGTATTTGGTCTTCTGCGGATCGAGAATGTCGCCGGTGTAGCAGATCGCCGCTTCGGCGATTTTGCCGCAGCTGCGCACGCTGTCGATTGCGCCCTTCATGCCTTCCACCCAGTTCAGGCTGTCAAAAATCCGGAACACATCGATGCCCGCCGACGCCGACGCGCGAACGAACCGGTCCGTGACATTGTCCGGATAGTTGGAGTAGCCGACGGCGTTCGCGCCGCGCAGCAGCATCTGGAACAGCACGTTCGGCACCTTCTCCCGCAGCTGGCGCAGGCGGTCCCACGGGCTTTCCTTGAGGAAGCGCATGCTCGTGTCGAACGTGGCCCCGCCCCACATTTCCAGCGAAAAGAGCCCGGGAGCCAGCTTCGCCGTCGTTTCGGCGACCTGCAGCAGGTCGTACGTGCGGACGCGCGTCGCCAGCAGCGACTGATGGGCGTCGCGGAACGTCGTGTCCGTGAGCAGCACCCGCGGCTGCTCCAAAATCCACGCGGCGAGGCCTTCCGGGCCGAGCCGGTCAAGCAGCTGCTTCGTGCCGTCCGCGAACGGCATGTCGAACGGCAGCTTCGGCAGGCGCGGCTTCGGCGCGTGCGGCTTTTTCTCTTTCTTCGGCAAACCCGGATAGCCGTTGACGACCGTGTTGCCGATGAACGTCAGCAGCTTCGTCGCCCGGTCGCGCCGCTCGGGGAATTCGAACAGCTCCGTCGCCGTGTCGATAAAAGCAGTCGTATAATTGCCGTCGAGAAACCGCGGGTGATCGATCACGTTTTCGAGGAACGGGATATTCGTTTTGACGCCGCGAATGCGGAATTCCTGAAGCGCGCGGCGCATCTTGGCCGCGGCCTTCTCGAACGTAGTTGCGCTTGAGCAAATTTTGACCAGCAGCGAATCGTAGTGCGGCGTAATCGTCGCCCCGGCGTAGGCGTTGCTCGAATCGAGCCGGATGCCGTAGCCGCCGCCGTCGCGGTAGACGGAAATTTTGCCCGAATCCGGCAGGAAGCCGTTCATCGGGTCCTCCGTCGTAATCCTGCACTGGATCGCGAAGCCGCGCAGCCGGATGTCCTCTTGCTCGCCGATGGCCACTTCCGGATCGGTCAGCTTGTAGCCTTCCGCGATGCGAATCTGCGAATGCACGATGTCGATGTCCGTTACCAGCTCCGTAATCGTATGCTCGACCTGGATGCGCGGATTCACTTCGATGAAATAAAACTGGCCGTCCGGCGTCACCAAATATTCGACCGTGCCGGCGTTGATATAGTCGGCATGCTTCATCAGCCGGATGGCCGACTGGCAGATTGCCTCCCGCAGCTCGCCGCTCAGCGATACGCCGGGGGCCACTTCGACGATTTTCTGGTGCCGGCGCTGGATCGAGCAGTCGCGCTCGAACAGGTGCACCGTGTTGCCGTGGCGGTCGGCGATAATTTGCACCTCGATGTGCTTCGGGTTGTCGATATATTTTTCGATGTAGACCTGAGAATTGCCGAACGCCTTCTGCGCTTCCGAACGCGCCCGGTTGAACGCTTCCTTCAGCTCGTCCTGCTCGCGCACGATCCGCATACCCCGCCCGCCGCCGCCGGACGCCGCCTTGATGATGACCGGATAGCCGTGCTCCTTGGCGAACTTCATCGCGTCCTGCAGCTCTTCGATCGGCTCCTGTGTGCCCGGCACGACCGGCACATTCGCTTCGATCGCCGTTTTGCGCGCTTCCATCTTGTCGCCGAACATGCGCAGCTGGGCCGGTCGCGGGCCGATGAAGGCGATCCCCGCTTCTTCGCACCGCCGGGCGAACGTTTCGTTCTCGGCGAGGAAGCCGTAGCCCGGATGAATCGCATCGACCTGGTTGCGCACGGCGATTTCGATAATGCCTTCGATGTCGAGGTACGCTTCGATCGGGCCTTTGCCTTCGCCGACCAAATACGACTCGTCCGCCTTGTAGCGGTGCAGCGACAAGCTGTCCTCGTCGGAATAAATCGCCACCGTACGTTTGTTCAGCTCCGTGCAGGCGCGGAAAATACGCGTGGCGATTTCGCCGCGGTTGGCGACCAATATTTTACGAAATTCGGAAATGGTTGTCATATATTCACTCCTATTCAAGGTGAATAGCCTTAAATAGTATATAATATATATTTAATGTTGTACATTATTTAGTGGAGACAAAAAATCGGCAGCCCGGGACATTCCGCCCCCGCTGCCGATATCATTACGAGCTTCATACGCGCTATCGCGACCCGGCCCCGGCTCCGGTCGTCGGGTCGTGCGCCGGCAAACGGTCCCAGCCGTTCGCCTCCGCCAGCTGCCGGAACGCGTCGATGACGCCGTCCGAGCAGGCCGCTTCGCCGACGAAGCCGCCAGTCGCGCGAACGCGCTCTTTTACCTCTTCGTGGGCGTTGGCCGGACCAATCGCGTGCGTCGCCACATCCGCCGCCATCATGCTCAAATCCATTCGTTCGTCGCCCGCGACGACGATCTCGTCCGGCGCCAAGCCGAGCAGCCGCGCCATCTCGCGCACCGCCGTGCCTTTGCGCAGAAACGCCGGATGGGCATAAAACCGACGCTCCTCCGCGATCGTTTCGATCCGCAGCTCCGGGCGGCGCAGCGCCTGCTCCTCCATAAACGCAAGCAGCCGCTCCGCATCCCGATCCAAGGCGGTCATCGCGTACCAGTAGCCGTTGAAGCTCATCGCCGCCGGGTCGAACCGGCTTGCCGTTTCGCGCATTAGCGGATACAGCTCGGCTTGCACCGCTACGGCCAGCCGCCGCTCCATTTCGCCCGTGTACGGCTGCACCTTGACCAGCGTCCCGTCAAGCGGCCGGGTCAGGTACAGGCCGGAACCGCCGACCACATAGGTCGGCGGCGTTTGCACCGTGCTGGCGTGCAGCAAGTTCAGCTGCGGCGGCAGCTCCCACGTCGTGCAGGTCGCCCAGCCGCATCCCCGCCCGGCCAGCTGGTCGAGGAAAGCCGCGAAGCGGTCGGGGAACCGCGCATAGGGCCGATAGCCGCCGCCGAGCGCCGTGCCGTCCAGATCGGTGACGAACAGCTTGGGGAACGGGCGCGTCATTTTTTGTACCGCTCGTAGGCGGCTTCGTAAATTTTCATATAACGGTCCAGCCCCATCTTCTTCAGCGTCGCCACATAGTTGTCGAATTCGCTGAACGGCGCCGTGCCTTTGACGAACTTCGCCATCATTTCATCGACATAAGTGCCGAGATCCGTTTCCAGCGCCTTGAACTCCGTCATTTCCGTCGTCGAGTACGTGAACTCGGGCCACAGCTCTTTCGGGAAAGTCGGCTTGATCAGCTCGGACACGCGCATGTTTTCCGGATCGCTTTCGGAACTGATGATGTATTTCGGATTGTCCATGCCCGGGTACCAGCCGCCGGCCCAGGTGACGTGTTTGCCGAGCTGGCTCGAGTCCTTCTTGAGCGCGTCGACGTAGTCGAACTTGCCGTCTTTTTCCGTGTAGCTGACGTCCTTGACGCCGAGGCGGAACAGCTTGCTGCCTTCGTCGCTGTAGAAGTAGTCGACCCAACGCACCGTTTCCGCCGGGTACTTGTTCGCTTTCGTAATCGCCATGCCGCCGGTCAGCACCATAAACGAGCGGGCGCGCGAGAACAGCTTGTCGCCGTGCGGTCCGGCCAGCGTCGCCACGCCTTTCATCCCGGTAATGTTCGGGTACGTCATGTTCGGGTTCGTGTACAACGAGCTGCCGACGGCGCCGGGCACGTACGCGGCCGTTACATCGTTAAGCGTTACGGTGAAGATGTCCTTGTAGAACAGTCCTTCCGTATACAGCTTGTTCAAATATTGCAGCACTTCCTTGTATTTCGGATCGGCCGGAATATACCGCAGCTTGTTCGTTGCCGGGTCGACGTCCACCCGCGGGTGCGTGTTGCCGCGCGTGCCGAGTCCCCAGGCGCCTTTCAGATGGTCGTACAGCATCGTAATGCCGCTGGCAAGGAACGGGATTTCGTCGGCTTTGCCGTTTTTGTTCGGGTCCTGCGTTTTGACCGCCTTCAAGTAGTTGTAATACTCTTCGGTCGTCGTCGGCATCTTCATGCCAAGCGCGTCGAGGAAGCTTTGGTTGACCCACAGCTGCGAGCCGATGATGCTCGACGTATGCTCCGGATCAAGCAGCGTCGGGAACGAATAGATGTTGCCGTCGGGCATCGTCAGCCCTTTTTTCACCTCGGGGTACTTGTCGAGAATTTTTTTCAGGTTCGGGGCGTACTTGTCGATCAAGTCGTTCAGCTTGATGAAAATGCCCTGCCCGCCGTAATTCGCCACGTCGACAGACGACAGCCGGGCGGTGTGGAACGCATCCGGCAAACTGCCGCCGGCCAGCGCCAGATTGCGCTTCTCGACGAGCGCGTCGACCGGGACGAGCTGGAAGTCGACGTCGACGTTCGTCATTTTTTTGTACTCTTTCCAGACGGTCGTGTCGTTCCAGTTGCCCAGGTTCGAATTCGACTTGCTGCCAAAAAAAGTGAGCTTGATCGGCTCCTTCACAATCGGGAAGCCGGTCGCGTTCAGGTTGGTTGCCGGCTCGTCCTTTTTGCCCGCCGTCGGCGACGCGGATGCGGATGCGGGCGAGGACGAAGACGCCGGGGACGCGCCGCCGCTTTCCTTGTTGCCGCTGCACGCAACGAGCAACGACATTGCCACTGCGGTCGCCAGACCGCCGTAAACCACTTTCCTCTTGTTCATTCTGATTCGGACCTCCTGTTTATATCGCTATTGAAAACCTCCTGCGCTGCCGCCCCGCGGACAGGCGGGCTGCTCTGCAGGAAGGTTTTAACGCCGGATGCAAGTGCAAGCAAGCCAAGCCGTCAAGCCGGGGTCAGCCTTTGATCGCGCCGACCAGCATGCCTTTGGTGAAATACTTCTGCAGGAACGGGTACAGCATCAGAATCGGCAGATTGGCGATGATGACGGCGGCGTATTTGGCCGTTTCCGCTTTCATCATCTGGGCGACCAGATCCTTGTTCAAATAAGAGATCGAGTCGGTCATCGTATCCTGGACGAGCATCTCGCGCAGAAACAGCTGCAGCGGGAATTTGTGCCGGTCGTTCAAATAAATCAGCGCGCTGAAGTAGGAATTCCAATGCCCCACACTGTAGAAAAGAATCATCACCGCAATAATCGGCATCGACAGCGGCAGAACAATCCGCATCAGCATGCGCAGCTCCGAGCAGCCGTCGATTTCGGCCGACTCGAGAATTTCCCCCGGGATGCTTGCCTGGAAGAACGTGCGCATAATAATGATGTTCCACATCGACACCGCGCCCGGCACGATCATCGCCCACATCGTGTTGAGCATGCCGAGGCTTTTGATCAACAGGTAAGTCGGGATGAGCCCCCCGCTGAAAAACATCGTAAACACCAGAAACACCGTCACCATATTGCGACCCCACAGCTGCTTGCGGGACAGCGGATAGGCGGCGCAAACCGTCATGGCGACATTCAGCGCCGTGCCGAGCGCGGTGTACAGCAGCGTATTGCCGTAGCCGACCAGCACCTCGTTGTTCGTCAGCACCTTCGTGTAGCCGCCCCAGTGAAAGCCGCGAGGCCACAGCCATACCTCCCCCCGCAAAATGGCGTTGGCATCGCTGACCGAAGCGGCGACGATAAACACAAGCGGATACAGCACCAGCAGAACGATCAGCGCCAGGACGGCGTAGACGAACAGGCCGAACAGGCGATCGCCGGAAGACGTTGACATGCGGGATTCCTCCTACCACAGGCTCGTTTCGTTCATCCGCTTGGCCAGCTGATTGACGATGATGAGCAGAATGAAATTGGCGACGGCGTTGAACAGCCCGATCGCGGCGGAATAACTGAATTGCGAGCCGATGATGCCGGTTTTGTACACGTAGGTCGAAATGACTTCCGACGCCTCGATATTGACCGTGTTCTGCATCAGGAACACCTTCTCGAAGCCGACGCCCATGATCGTCCCCGTGTTCAAGATCAGCAGCACGACAATCGTCGGCATGATGCAGGGCAGATTGATGTGCACAATACGCTGCAGGCGGCTGGCGCCGTCCACCCGGGCGGCCTCGTGCAGCTGGGGGTCGACCGAGGACAAGGCGGCCAAATAAATGATCGAGCTCCAGCCCATTTGCTGCCAGACGCCGGAAAACACATACACCGTTTTGAACCAGGAAGGATCAGTCATGAAGGAGACGGGCTTCGCGCCGAACAGGCCGAGCACCTGATTGACCATTCCTCCGTACGGCGAAAGGAACAGGAACAAAATCCCGACCAGCACAACCGTGGACAGGAAATGCGGCGCGTACGTGACCGTTTGCACGAACCGTTTGAACCCTTGGTGGCGCACTTCGTTGAGGAACAGGGCGAGCACGATCGGGATCGGAAACGACACGGCCAGCTCGTACAGGCTGATGCCGATCGTATTGCGCAGCAGCCGCCACAAGTAGTAGCTGTTGAAGAAGCGTTCGAAATGGGCGAAGCCGATCCAATCGCTGCCGGCGATGCCTTTGACGGCGAGGAAATTTTTGAATGCGATTTGCACGCCGTACATCGGGATATAGTGAAAAATCACGTAGTAGGCGATCACCGGCGCCAGCAGCAGGTACAGCTGCCAGTATTTGCGGATTCGTTTGCTTGCCCGGGAGGAACGCCGCTGATGCTGGCGCTGGCGCTGGTGCCGGGCGTGCTGGTCGGACGAGGCGGGGCCGGTTCCCGAGTGACGGACGGAATGCTCCATGAATGCGATCGACCCTTTCGTAGTGGATAGGTCCAGTATACGAAGCGGGCGGATCCGGCACATTCCACAAATTAAAGCACCGGCATGGAATAATTTTAGTAGTTTTGTTGTGCTGCTTTGCTGCAGCCGCCTGAGCACCACCACTCCCCTTCCGCTACTCCGGCGCTTCTGCTCCGCATCCCTCGCTTCCGCTACTCTGCTACACTTGCTCCGTATCCCTCCCCCTCCGCTACTTTGCTGCACCTGCTCCATATCTCTCCCCTTCCGCTACTCTGCTACACTTGCTCCGTATCCCTCCCCTTCCGCTACTTTGCTGCACCTGCTCCGCATCCCCTCCCGCTACTCTGCCACACTTGCTCCGATCACTCCCCTTCCGCTACTCCGGCGCTTCTGATCTTGAACGTGCGATGAGGGCGATATTTCGCGAGAACCCGGTTTCTGAGCCTTGTGCATATATCGTATGGCGGGAGACAATCCAAAAATGCGACGAAGTATCGGCAGCAGCACACTCGTGCATGATTTCACAATGTCAATGTTCAAAATAACCGCTCTTGCTCCGACCATCCGCAGCCAGCCCCGGTTATCCCGACAGCCCAGCAGTCTTAGCGGGAAAACCTCCTGTTATTTTTTCGTTTTTTACGGAAAAATGAGAAATAGCGGGAAAACCTCCTGCTAATTTCTTGCCAAATCCCGATTTTCGGGTAAATGGCGAAAATTAACGTGAGGTTTTCCTGTTATTTTGGTAAAATGACGTTTTTTTCTAGAAATAACAGGAGGTTTTCCCGTTAATCGTAAACCCTAACTGACCATCGTGTAGAGAACGCCCGTGAGGGAGCTTTATGTCTGGAGTAAGGTGCTGCATATAGGCACATCGATCAGAAAACGGGTGCCGGCGATATATAGTGAGCATGGAGAGCGGCGCAATGGGGCAGATGCAAGAACGGTGAGGGCGGCGGACGACAGTCGGAAGGTAGCAAGCTTCTGAGCGATGTGCATATATGCACATCGTTCAGAAAATGGGCACCTGCGATATATAGCGAGTTTGGGGAGCGGCGCAATGGGGCGATGGGGCAGAGGCGCGAATGGCGAGGACGGCGGTCAGCGGTCGGGCGAGAGCTCCTTCTGAGCGACGTGCATATAGGCACATCGCTCAGAAAATGAGCGTCGGCGATATGCAGGCCGCCCCCGATCCGTTTGACAAAAGGAAAAATAGGCCATGAAAAGTGGCTTATTTGCTTCTTTTCGGCGATCTCATCGAAAATAGCCAGTGAAAACACTGGCTATTTGGGCCAAGTAGCGCCAATCCGGGCAGATTGACACGAATAGCCAGTGAAATCACTGGCTATTTCGGAGTCAAGGCCAATTTCTGGCGAAATAGGCCATAAAAGGTGGCCTATTCCGCCACCAGCCACCTGTTCCGCGTTAACCTGACGACATTGGCCGCCCTTCTCGCTCCATCCGCCCGCTCATCCACCCGCCTGCAGCCCCGCCGAATCCGGCGGAGCTGCGCTTTTGCCAACCTGCCTTACGGCGCGATCTGATCGCTCGTCACCGTGCCCGGCGTCGGGGTATTCCCTTTGCTCATCTCCTGCAAATAATACGACCCGTTCACCGGATATTTGAACTTCAGCGCCTTGCCGTCGACGGAAGGATCGGCGCCGTGCGTGCCGACCGGCCCGTTCACTTCGCGCGTATCCGTTCCGTTGTTGTACCGCGCCTGCAGGATGCTGACGCCATCCGAGTCGCGCACCAGCTCGATGCGCGCCATGCCGTTGAATCGCAGCGGATTGTCTGCCCGCGCCACGCTCGTCTGGTACAGCTCGAGCACGTCGCTCGACGTCAGGCTCGTGCCATAGGCGGTGTTGAATTGGGCCAACGTCTTCGTGCTGCCCGTCTTTTTGAACCAGATTACCTTGGCGCTCTTGGCCGGAATGTAGAAGTTCGTCGTAATGTCGACCGGCGTTTCATACGTATCCTTCAGCTTGTAATCCTTCAAATTGACGGTGTTCTTGGAGTTGTTGTACACCTCGACGAAATCGTAATCCTCGTCAATATAATCGCCATGGCCGGAGCCGTCGTCGACGCCGGTGTTGCCTGGCGAGTTGGCGACGATTTCGGTGATGTATATTTCCGGCAGGTGGATGCCGCCGGTAACTCCCTTTACGACCCCGCCGACCGTTGCCGTCACGCGGACGAGAATCGTATACGTGCCCGCGCCGCCGGTCGGCGCCCAGGTCGAAGACGCGGTCTGCGTCGCCCCGGCCCCGATCGAAGAAAGCGTCACTTCGCCCAGCTTGTTCGCCGCCGCGTAGTTGTCGGTAGACGTCGTAAAATCATCCTTGTAAAACTCCACCTTCACGTTCGACAGTGTGCTGCCGGTCGTGTTCTTCACGCCTGCGTTGATTTGCACCGGCACGCCCGCGGTCGCCGTCGACTGCGTGCTCATCGTCAGTTCCAGCCCCGACGAATCTTCGATCCAGATCGGCGCGGATACCGCCCAATCGCCGTCCGTTTGCTCCACCTTGGCAAAATAATACTTGTACGTAGGCGCAATCGAAGTCGTATAGTGAGCGATGCGCGAGCTGTAAGTCTGGGAACCGATCACCTGACCGCCCGGGCCGTAAAGCGTAATTTTCGAAATCGTATCGTTGGTCGGGTTGGAAGCCATCACCGATACGTTAAGCGTCGACCCGGGATTGCTCAGCCGCGAGCCCATCGGTTTGCCGTTGATTTCGAAATTCAGCTTGAAGTCGCGGTCGCCGAACGTGGCGTACGTGCGCCGCTCGCGAATGGCGTCCATGATTCCCTCGCGCGTGTTCTCCTTCGCCAGCACGATCGTGCGGTCGTTGTTCTGCATCCACGTTTCGTTGTGAATGTCGCTGTTCAGCGTCGGCGATACATGCCAGCCTTTATCCAGCGCGCGGAAATACTTGTCGAAATGCTCCAGCATCAGCGAGCCGGCCTGCAGCTCGTAAAGCGCAACCTGATCGTCCGCCGCCTGGTTATAATAATCGAAGTCCTCAAAGTCGCCCCAATACCCGCTCGGATGGTTCATCTGCATAACCGCTTCCGGGTATTCCGCCATGTCGTCCCACAGGTCGTGCATGTTGTACTGCTCGCCGCCGATCGTGTCGTACCGGTCGACGATCCACGGCACGTTGAACACGTTGGCGTGGCCCCAAATGCCGGACTCCGTATTGTACGTCATCTCGAAGCCGGCGAAGGCGGAAAACTGGTACGGCACCGTCGCGTAATCGGCCTGGTATTTGTTGTCCGCCCACTCGCCGTTCGCGACGTTCGGGTCGCCCCCGTCCATCCGCTCCGAATGGTCGCTCAAGCCGTAAAAATCGCCGTCCTGCGCCTTGGCCGCCAGGTAAGCGTTGGCCGGCGTGTTCGTCGCCGCAGTCGAACCTTCGTGCGAATGCTTCGTGTGGTTGTGCAGCTGGCCGTTATAGTATTCGTACGGGATGCCCGGCGTCGGATATTGGCCGCTGGCCAGTTTGCGCATGCTTTTCGTGCCGTCGACCGGATAGCCGTACATGACGCTGGTGTCCGAAGCCGTATCGATCGTCGTGCTGCCCGGGCTCGCCGTACCGTCGTTGTACGTCGCGTCGACGATAACGGTACCCCCGTCAGTGCGCAGCTCGATTTTTTTCTGCCCGCCGTTGCCCATGCCCTGCGTCTGCGTTACGGTCTGCTCGTAAACCTTGGACGAAGTCAGATACGTGCTGGCGAGGTCAAAATGGTCGGCGAACTGCGCCAGCGTGTACGCCGGACCGGTGCTTTGCGTGCCCCGCGTCCAGACGACCATGTAGCCGCGGGCGGGAATGCTTTTGCTGGCGGTCAGGTTGTAGTCGTAGTAATTGGCCAAATTGGCGTAGTCCCAATAATACCGGATCGTATAGGCCGACAAATCGATCGCCGCGTCGGTATTGTTGTACAGCTCGATGAACTCGAACGCCTCCAGGTCGTCGACCGGACTTGACGAGTTGACCATCAACTCGGTGATCCACAGGTTCGGCGGCGTCGGCACCGTGCCCGGCGTCGGCTTCTGGTTGACGGCGACTTTGCGCATCGTGATGTTGCCGTCGACGAGGTAGTCGGGAAACTCGTATACGACGGAGCTGTTTTCCACGAGTGCATCTTCGTCAAGCGTGGTGCTGGTCGCGATGCGATCGTTGTATTTGGCGATGCTGACTTCGGTCCCGGCGTCCGTCGCCACGATCAGCTTCTTGAACCCGGTGTTGCCGAGCCCGCCGTTCGCGCCGAGATCGAGTGTGTACAAGGTCGAGGAGGTGAAGCTCGTGCCGTAATGGCTGTTGAAATTGGCCAGCGTTTTGCCTTGGGCGTACGTGTTCTTGATCCAGACGACCCGCACCGCGCCGGCAGCTAGCGTCTGGCTCGTCGTCAAATCCCAGGTCACGGACGCCGTCGGCGTGTACCAGAAAATAAACTTGTAGCCGGCAAGATCGATGCTGCCGCCCGTATTGTTGCGCAGCTCGACGTATTCGTAGGAATCCGTGATCGAGCCGGAATCGCCGTTCGAGTTGGCGAGTATTTCCGTTACCGTCAGCGCGGGCACGGTCGAGCTGGCATAAGCGCGGCCCGGCCCCGCTGCGCCGGGAAAACCGAAACCGGACAGCAGCAGCACGGCGGCCGCCAGCAGGGTGAACGCTTGTCTGGCGAATCGCGCAAGTCGTTTCGACATGAAGAATCGCTCCTTTTTCCAACGTTTGGTGTTCCTGTGCCTCCACAAATTGAAACCGCTTTCACAAATCGCATGCGCCTACCGCCCGCTAAGGGCCGATAGCCGCCAACGCTTCCTTGTATTTCGTTTCGTAATACGCGAATACGGCCGCCGCTCCCTTGGCCTTGTATTCCTCGAGAAACTTCGCTTTCGCCGCCGCAAATTCCGCATCCGACCGCTGGAAAATAACCCGGGCCACGTTCGCGATCAAATAGGCGTTGAGCTGCTGCTCCTGCGCCTGCACGTCGCTTCCCGGCTTCGCGGACAAATTGGCGATCACCGACGTATCGAACACGTAGGTCGGCACCCGGGTGAACGGCTCGGTCACCGTCTTGTAGCCGTAATGCGCCTTAAAATCCCGCTGCGCCGGAGTCAAAATCCGCTGCAGCGTCTCCGGCACGTTGTCGAACTTGGCCGGATACCCGTGCGGGTCGTTGAGCGGGCTGAACCGGATCAGACCGGCATATTTGCCGATTCCCGTCCGCAGCATGTAATTCGGGTCGTTCCGCCGTCCCTCCAGCTCGGACGCGCGGACGACAGGAACGCCGCCGACCATGTCGTAATGTTTGCCCTCCACGCCGTTCAAGAGCAGCTCGGCGCCTTCGTAGGAGTACAAATAATTGACGACCTTCATCGCCGCTTCCGCATGTTTGCTCGTCTTCGGAATGAACAGCTCGTACGTATTCCCGTTGTAGGTCGACTGGCCGGCAAAAATGCGTTCCGGATTCGCGTCGACAAGGAGCGGCACGAACCCTTTTTCCGTATCGCCGTTGGACTGGAACACCGAATCCGCGCCGCCGAGAAGCGTATAGGACGGCGCGGCCAAATAGCGGCCTGTCTTGTACTTTTCGCTCAGCGTGACCGCCTTCATCGTCGCCGATTCCGGATCGAGCAAGCCTTGGCGATACGCGCGATTGTAGAACGCCATCGCCTTCCAGAACATGCTGCCCGGATCGGATACGCGCGGGACGAGCTTGCCGGTGCCCATGTCGAGATACGCGTCGTTGGAGGACGTTTGCACGTATCCCTGCAGGTTGGCGATCGCCCGGTCCAGTATCAGATGCCCGGACGCATCGGCCAAACCGAGCCCCAAACCGTACGTCCGCTTCCGGTCGCGATTCGTCGGCTCCAGCTGCTGCATCCGCCCGAGCGCCGTCAGCAGATCGTCCAGCGTCGCAAGCGGAGGATAACCAAGCGCCTTGTACAAATCCCAGCGCACGTTCCAGGCGTAATCGTTCGTCAGCGGCGAAAATTCGACGTCGCCCACGCCGCCGGGCAGCACGTACAAGCTGTGCGTGTCGTCGGAATTGTTCGCCTTCGAGATGCTGATGGCCGAAGCGGCGTTGCGCCGAATGTCGGCGCCGTACTTGTCGATGAGCTCATCCAGCGGCATCGCCACCTTGGCGGCGAGCACCTTCGAACGGTCGGTCATGGCGTTGTAGATGACGATGTCCGGCAACTCCTTGTTCGCCAGCATGACGGACAGCTTCACGGACGGATCGGCGACGTTCAGCCCGGGGCTGAAATCGAGCCGGACCCCCGTCCTTCGCTGCAGCTCCTTCATGACCTCGTCGTCCTGGAAAGCCTGCCGCAGCACGGCGGTGTTCGCCGCTCCGAATACGGTCAGCGCGAAGCCGCCCTCCACGGCCGCGGTTGCTTCCGCGCCTTTGGTCGCGCGATCTCCCTCCGTTTCCTCGTGAACTCCGAAGCAGCCGGCAACAAGCCCGAGCAGCGCGATCGCCGGCGGGATTCGCCGGGCGCACGTTCTCCAATCCGCCATCCGATTCGCCCTCCGAACGCAAGCGGGGCCGCTTCCTGACTCGATTATAGAACCGGCAGGCGCCAGCGGCACTCCATAAAGTATAGGAACCGATTGGTTAAATTAAAGCGTCTTTCGCACCGACGGCGGGACGGGAGCGGCGGAATTCGCCGGGGTTCATTCCGCGCGCCGTTTTGAATTGCCGGTAGAAGTGGTCGACGTACTTGTACCCGACCTTCTCGGCGATTTCCGCGGCGGCCAGGCTCGTGTCCAGCAGCAGCCGGCAAGCGTGCTCGATCCGCAATTTATTGATGAAATCGTTGAAATATTCACCCGTTTCCTTCTTGAACAGCTGCCCGAGGTACACCGGGTTGATGTAAAACAGCCGCGACAGCTCCTTCAGGTTCAGTTCGCTGGCGTAGTGCTGCTCAATGTGAGCGAGGATGTCGCGCACGCGGCTGTCCATGACGCGAGTGCGCACCGTCGCGACGTGCCGGCAAAGCGGCAGCGCCAGCCCGTACAGGAAAGCGTCGAGCTGCTTCATCGCCCCGCGCTCGAGAATGCGCTCGAGCTCCCCGAACTTCCCGGCGTATAGCGACTGCCATTCGCCGTGAAACTCCTCCGTCAGCTTCGCCAGCCGCAGCAGCGTGGACATCAGCGTATATTTCAGCAGCTCGCGCGACATATACCGGCCTTCGAGCGGCGCAAGCAGACGCGTCGTTTCCGCGCGCAGCCGCTCCTCCTCCCCGTCGCGGATCGCCAGCAGCAAGCCGGCGTCGTCCCAGGCGATGTCCTGCCGCGCGGCGCTTTGCTCCTCCGGCGCATACACGAACACCCGCTCCGTATCGACGAGGAACTTGTATTCGAGCGCCTGCAACGCCGTCCGGCACGCGTGTCGGATCGCATTCGGCGACCGCACGGTTTCGCCGAGGCCGACCGTCACTTCTTCCTTGACGAACCGCGGCATTTGCCGCGCGATCGCATCCGCCGCCGCCTTCCCGGCTTCCTCGAACCGCTCCGCCGCACCGGTCAGCAGCACGCCGAACCGCTGCTCGCTCAGGTCGAACAAGTAGCTGCCCGGCGGCAGCAGCTCCGCAATGACGTTGCCGATCGCATACCGCTTCCAGCCGATCTCCTCTCCCGGAAGGGAGAGGAGAAAATCGCCGTAGCGGTCGATCGACACGACCATAACCGCGAACCGCTCCGCCTGCAGGTTCACGCCGTAAGGGCCGGCAGCGGCGACCGGATCGCCGTATATTTCCCCGCGCATCAACTTGCCGAGGAAAAAGTCGCGCAGCTTGCCGGCCTGCTCGTTCTCCTTCATCTGCTGCTGCAGGCTGCCCCACAGCCGGTCGTACACGCGCCCGAGCGAGCGGCCAAGCTCGTCCGGATCGACCGGCTTCAGCAAATAATCGGACACGCCGTGCTGCAGCGCTTCCTTGGCGTAAGCGAATTCGTTGTAGCCGCTCAGCATCAGCACCTGCGTCGCCGGCGAGCGCCCTCGCAGCTCGCGCGCCAGCTCGATGCCGTTCATCCGCGGCATTCTGACATCCGTGATGACAAGGTCCGGCCTGCGCTCGCCCGCCGCGTCCAGGGCGTCGGCGCCGTCGGCCGCTTCTCCGACGACGGTGAAGCCGTAGCGCTCCCATTCGATGATCGTCCGGAGGCCTTTGCGAATGTGCGGCTCATCGTCCACGATGAGTGCTTTGAACATGGTCGTCATCCCCCGTTCTTCCCTCATCCGCGAACCGGATCGGGATCGTAATCGTCACGCGGACGCCGACCGCGCCGCTGGCAAGAGACAGCCCGTAAGGCGGCCCGTATTGCAGCAGCAGCCGGTCCTGCACGTTTTTCAGCCCGATGCTGCCGGACTTTCGGATGTCCCGGACGGCCAGCTGCTGCTGCAGCTCGGCCAGCCGTTCGGGAGACATGCCCGCTCCATTGTCGCTTACTTCGATCGTCATCGCATCGGCGCCGATCGCCCGAACGACGATGGCGATGCGCCCCGGCCCCGCGATCGTTTCGATGCCGTGCTTCATCGCGTTTTCGACGAGCGGCTGGATCGTCAGCTTCGGGATGCGCGCTTCGGCCAGCTCCTCCGGCAGCTCCAGCTCGTAGCGGATGCGATCGCCGAACCGGTACCGCTGGATGGACAAATAGTGGTCGATCATCGCCAGTTCCTCGCCGAGCGCAACGAACTCCCCTTGCGTATACAGCGTGTTGCGGAACAGCTTCGACAGCTTCAGCACGATGACCGACGTCTCCGCGTCGCCTTTGTTGTGCAGCCCCATGCGGATCGACTCCAGTGTATTGAACAGAAAATGCGGGTTGATCTGGTTCTGCAGCGCGTACAGCTCGGCTTCCTGCTTGCGGATCGTAATGTCCTTCAGCTCGAGATTAACGACGTAATTGTCGTGAATCGAACGCTGCAGGTCGACGATCATGTCGTTGAAGCTGCGGGCGAGCGCGCCGATTTCGTCGGAGGCGCCGGTGTTCGGCATGACCGACAGCTTGCCGTTTTTCACCGTCTGCATCTTGCGCACGAGTTGCTTGATTCGCGCCGTAATCCGACCGAGCACGAACAGGAACACGACGCACGACGCCGCAACCGCGCCGGCCATCGCCAGCAGGAACAGCCGGCGGATCCGCTGCTCCTCGTCCATGATGCGATCGAGCGGCACCAGCGTCAGCAGCCGCCAGTCGAGAAACTGCTGCCCGTCGCCGAGGCTCGTTTCGATCACCTTGAACGTGCGGCCGGACACCGCATCGACAAAATCGAACGTATCGGACGCCGCCGCCTGCGGGCGGAAATAGGCTTCGCCCAGCAGCGAGCTGCCGACCAGCTCGCGGTCGCTGGACGTAATGACGGTGCCCCGGCTGTCGGCGATCAGCTCGGTTTTGCCGCTTTTTTCGCTTTCGGCGAGCAGCGCGAACAGCCGGCTCTCCGGAATCTGCAGCGACACGACGGCGGACAGCTGGCCCTGCGTGGCGTACATCGCCCGGGCGACATAGATGCGGCCGCGGGACGTGCCCCAGACGAGCCGGCCTTCCGCGGCGCGGGCCGCCCGGTATTCGGGCAAATTTTGCGCCTCGAAGTCGGCGCGGACGAAGATGATGCCGTCCTGCAGCAGCGTTTCGTTGTGAAAAAAGATTTTCAACTGCGCGTCCGGTTCCTTGTAGTTGTAGTCGTAGAACGTGGCCGGCCGCAAATACAGCTCGTACGCGTCAATGCTCTCCAGATCGGTCTTGTACACCCGCGAGGGGGTCAAATAGTCGTTCAACTGCTGGTCGTAGCTGAACCGGTTGACGATGTCGACGTATTGCGCCAGCAGCGCCTGCAGGTTGCGGGCCGTCTGCAGCGTATTTTCCCGCGTGATGCTCGACGTCTGCTCGATCACCTTGCCGCCGTAGACCGAAATGCCGATATACCCGATCACGGCCAGCGGCAGCACAATCGTCAGCATGTACAGCAGCACCAGCTTGGCGCGCAAATTCGCTTTCGGCACGGAGCGAAGCGGAAAGGCGGGCTTGCCGAAAGACAGCGGTTTCATTTTCATGCGCATGGCTCCCGGTCATTCAAGTTGGCGCGGCCCTTGCTCCCGTTATAAACCGGAAACGCCGTTTCGTCATTCCATAAAGTAAAGCTTCGGATTGGAAAAAATAAAGCCGTTTCGCCGGCTGCGCTGCGCCGATGCGCCCGCCCGGCTCGCGGTCAATTCGTTTTGTAGCGCCGGTAGGCGGCGTCGTACAGCTCCAGGTACCGGTTCATGCCCATCCTTTTCAACGTCGCTACATACTCGTCCCATTTCAGAAACGGCACGCTGCCGGTAATGAATTTCATCGCCATTTCGCTGACGTAGGCGTTCAAATCCGTCTCGAGCTCCGCATATTCGCCAACCTCTTCCTTCGTGAAGCTGAACGGCGGCCACAGCTCCTGCGGAAAATACGGCTTGATCCGCTCGGAGACGCGCACATTTTCCGGACTGGACTCGTGCCCGAGAAAATATTGCTGCTTCAGCACCGACGGGTACCAGCCGCCCGCCCACGTGACGTATTTGCCGATGGCGCCCGGGTCGGTGCGGATTTCGTCGATCCACTCCGGCTTCCCGTTCTTTTCCGTATAGCTCTTGTCCTTGACGCCGAGCAGGAACAGCTTGATGCCTTCGTCCCCGTAGAAATAATCGGCCCAACGCACGGTCGCTTCGGGGTACGGGTTTTTGCGCGTGATCGCCATGCCGCCGACCAGCGGCATCGGCGACTTCGCCCGCGAAAACAGCCGCTCGCCTCCCGGTCCCGCCAGCGCGCCGACGCCGATGTAGCCGGACACGCCCTGCAGCGAAACGTTCGGATTGACGCCGAGCGTGCCGCCGAACAGCCCGTCCGGGAACTTGGCGTTCACTTCCGCCGGTTTGATCGTAAACACGTCCTTGTAGAAGAAGCCTTCGGCATAGAAGCGATTGAGGTATTGCAGCACTTCCTTGTATTTCGGATCGGCCGGGATGTAGCGCAGCTTGCCGCCGGCCGGGTCGACGTCGACCTTCGGATGGTTGTTGCCGCGGTTGCCCAGCCCCCATGCGCCTTTCAGCTGATCGATCAGCCAGGACATGTCGTACAGCGCCAGCGGAATTTCGTCGGCCAGCCCGTTGCCGTTCGGGTCCTTCGTCTTCACCGCCTGGAAATACCGGTACAGCTCCTCCGTCGTCTGCGGCTCGCTCATGCCGAGCGCCTTCAGGAACGGTTCGTTGATCCAGAGCTGCGAGCCGATGATCGCCGACGTGAAGCCCGGGTCGATCAAGCTCGGGAACGCGTAGATGTTGCCGTCGGGCATCGTCATGCCTTTGCGGATTTCCGGGTAGCGGTTCATGTAAGCCTTGAGATTGGGCGCGTACTTGTCGATCAGCTCGTTCAGCCGGATCAGCACGCCCTGGCTGCCGTACGTCACCAGATCGCTGGTCGGCAGCACCGCGGTGTGGAACGCGTCCGGCAATTCGCCGCTGGCGAAGACAAGGTTGCGTTTCTCGGGCAGCACGTCGACATTCGTCAGTTGAAAATCGATCGTCATATTCGTCATTCTGGCGTATTCCCGCCAGATCAGCGTGTCGTTCCAATTGCCGGTATTCGAATTCGACTTGTGGGAGAAGAAGGTCAGGCGGATCGGCTCTTCGACAATGGGGAACCCGGTTTCGTTCAGGTTGGCGAGCCTGTCGCCGCCGCTTGGCTGTTGCGGGGTGGAAGCGTAGTCGCAAGCGGCCAGGGCGATCGCCAGAAGCGCGATCGCGAGCCCGGTCCGGACACTTGCTATCGTCGGTCTGCTGCTCATCTCTTGCGATCGCCCCTTTTGCTGCAACGAATGCCGGTCTTAAAAACAAGCCGCGGCCGGGCGTAAATGTTGGGTGGCCTGTTATTTACATCTTACTGTAGGGGACAGCTTCGCCATTTGTCAATAGCGCCCTTGGAATGGCGCTTTCGGCGACGGCGGCTGAGTCCGGCGAACAATCCGGCGCCGCTCCTGCTTCTTCGTCACGTTGAAATTGTCCTCGATCAGCAGCCAGTTCTGCGGGAAGCTCAGGCCAAGCTTCCAGTAGCTGACGCCGCGCAGCCCCAGCTCCTTGACCAGATCGAACTTGGCCTGGATCGAACGCGCATCCTCGAACCAGACCCGGTGCTCCTTGCCGTTATCGTCCCAATAGGCAAAGTGGGGCGCCTGCGCCTCCTCGTCGTACGCGATCGAGGCGTTCCGCTTGCGGGCGAGCGCGATCGCCTGCTGCGGGCTGAGCGCCTTGGCGTAAGCGCCGCCCGGCTTGTAAGGCAGCGTCCAGTCGTAGCCGTACAGGTTTTGGCCCATCATGATTTTGTTCGCGGGCATTTCCGTGATGGCGTATTCGAGCACCTTGCGCACCGGGCCGATCGGCGACACCGGCATCGGCGGCCCGCCGCTGTAGCCCCATTCGTACGTCATGATGACGACGAAGTCGGCGATTTCGCCGTGCGCCTTGTAATCGTGCGCCGTATACCAGGCGCCGGTCTGCTCCGCGCTCGTCTTCGGCGCAAGCGCCGTCGAAATCAGCAGCCCTTCGTTATGGATGCGGTCCGCCGCCTTGCGCAAGAAGCGGTTGTACGCTCCGCGATCCTCCGGCCGCAGGTGCTCCAGATCGAAGTGAATGTCGCGGAAGTTGTGCTCATGCGCGGTTCGGATAATCGTGTCGAGCAGCCGGTTCTGCACCTGCTCGACGTTCAGGATCACCTGCCCCAGCTCCGCGCTGAACTGATCGTTCTCCAGATTGGTTACCACCATCATGAGCACCGCTTGCTGCTCCGCGGCGATGGAGGCGAGATCGTCCAGCGGCGGCGGCGTCAGCGTGCCGTCGCGGTTGATGCGGAAGCTGAACGGCGCCAAATACGTGAGGTGCGGGGCCGCTTCGCGGGAAGCCCGGCGCAGCTCCGCCGACACGCTGCCGCCGCGCGGCTCGACGTAGGCGTTGAATTCGGCGTCCCGGCGCGGACGAGGCGGGATGTACAGGCGCGTGCCCGTCGCCAGCGTGCCTTCCGGCGGGATGCCGTTAACGTCCGCCAGCGTCTGCGCGGTAGTGCCGAATTGGCGGGCAATACTCGTCAGCGTATCGCCCGGCTTCACCCAGTAATAGGAGCCGACGATCGGAATGACCAGCGTCTGCCCGACAACCAGCGCGTCTTTCGGCGAAATTTCGTTCGCTTCCGTTATCGTTTCCACGGATACTCCGTATAATTGCGACAGTTGATAGAGCGATTGTCCGGGCTGAATCACATGAATTTGCATGGAGGAGCCTCCCCTCGCGGAAAACGCCGTTTCCCGGCATCCTTACAGCTTATTCGCGGGGCATATGCTTTATGAGCGGAAGCTTCGCCGGGGCCGAGCGCAGCGAAGAGCGGGGCAAAGCCGTGACTTCTGCGGCAAAATGACATATGGTAGGAGAAAGAGACGATGCGGCGGGGCCGGCCGGGTTACAGGCGAACCAGCAACTTCCGTCTTGCGGTTAATCGTCCCTTAACAATTGCAGGGTAAACTAACATTGGATGGTCGGGACAACCGCCATCGCCATTTTATCCAACCGGGAAAGGAGCTTGATACATGGGGATTCATTCTTATTTTCAATCGCTGACGGATTTGGAGCGCATCATTCGCTGCCCGGGGAAATTCAAATTTCAGGAGCACAGCGTTTCCGCCCATTCGTGGAAAGTCGTGCAGTACGCCAAAACGCTGGCCGACATCGAGGAATACAACGGCGTCGCCGTCGACTGGAAGAAGCTTTATGAAATTACGAGCAGCCACGATTACGGCGAAATTTTCATCGGCGACATCAAAACGCCGGTCAAGCACTATTCGGTCGAGCTGAAAGCGATGCTGCAGAAGGTCGAGGACGGCATGGTCGCCCACTACATCGACAACCACATCCCCGAGGAGTTCAAACCGATTTTCCGCCGCCAGCTGCGCGAAGGCAAAGACGGTTCGGTCGAAGGGCGCATTCTTGAAGTCGCCGACAAGCTGGATCAAATTTACGAGGCGTTCGCCGAAATGCAGAAAGGCAACACGGAGAAGGAGTTTATCGCGATGTACCGCAACGCCATCATCAAGATCAAACAGATCAAGCTGCATTGCGTCGATTATTTCCTTCAGCATATTTTGCCGGATCTGGTCAGCGAAGGAGCCCGCTCGCCAATCGATATCGAGCAGATCACGAACGAAGCGCTGGCATCCTGATTGTGGGCGCTTCATCCGTTTTCCCCCTCGTCCGACGTCTTCCCTTATTTCCCTGCAAAAAAATGCGTTAACACCGGCGCAAGCGCCGCCGGTTTGACGATATGCGTCTGGCCGGCCAGCGTCCGGTGCTCCGCGTGCGGCAGCGCATTTGCCAGCGCCTGCATCGCGTTCCGCATCCAGGCCGGGCTCTTCGAACCGGATGCCACAAGAGTCGGCGCCGTCACGTCGGCCCAATAGTCCGTCGGCAGCGGTTTGCCGCGCTGGAACGCCGCTGTCAGCTCGGTGTCGTAAGGCAGCGTGTGCGCGACGCCTTTCAGCTTCTTCCAGGCCGGCATCAGCGGCATGATCGCCACGACGAACGCCGGCAGCCCGACTCCCCGGCGCATAAAATGTTTGACCGCGGCGCCGCGGCTGCCTGCGGCGACAAGCTCGTCCATGCGCCTGGCATACGACTCCGGCACGGGAGGCCGGCTGCCGTCGACGACGAACGGCGCCTCGTACAGCGCCAGCTTCGCAATCTGCGGCAGCCGTTTGGCCGCTTCGAGGGCGAGCGCCGCCCCCGACGAAATGCCGTAAACGCCGGCCGAACCGCCGGCTTCGTTCAGAAGCGCTTCGATGTCCTCGACTTCGCGCCCGATCGCATACAGCGGCTCGTTGCCGCTTTCGCCCCGACCGCGACGGTCGTAGGTGTAGACGGTGAAATGCTCCGCCAGCAGCGCGGCCAGCGGCCCGTTCGGCCCGGACGCGCGGTAGCAGAGCGCGCCGTCGACGAGAATGAGCGCCGGCCCCCGGCCGATGCGGTCATAAGCGATGGCGGTGCCGTCTTTGGAAATGACGTGGGCCACGAGTCCCCACTCCTCCGTTTGAAATGGCGTTTGGCGACTGGCCGCCGGCTACAGCGTGGCGGAAGCCTGCGCCAGCAGCGGCGCAAGCAGCTCGCTGTCGACCGACTGGTCTTTGCGCAGCTTGATCGTTTTGCGTTCGGGCGGTCCGTCGAACAGCTTGTCCGGAACGGTCAGGCCGGCCGCGTTAAAAATCGTAAAGCTGACCGCATCCTTGGAAAGCGACATGACGGCGGCATATTTGCCGTTTTTTAGAAAATGCGGCTTCTTGTACTGCATGCGCTCCTGCGCATCCGGCACCGTCGCATGCACCAGCTCGTGCAATTCGCCCGCCAGCTTCGCCTGCCAAGGCTCCGCGATCGCGGCCAAATAGTCTGTTACTTCCGGGTTTCGGTTCATCGTTGTTCTCCCCTCGTTCGACACGCCCTGAGTGTCTATTGCTGCACGATTTGCCAGGTTACGCCAAACCGGTCTTCGATTTCGCCGTAGTTGGCGCCCCATGGCTGCGGCTCGAACGGGAACTTGATGCTGCCGCCTTCGCCTAGCCTGGCGAACGCCTGGCGCGCATCGGCCTCGTCTGCGAACGAGAGCGCCAGCGCGATCGCGCGATTGCCGGCTGCCGGCGCGGCGGCGTCGGTCAGGAACAGCGCGTTGCCGCCCGCTACCGTGATCGCCATGTGCATGACGCGGTCTTTGAGTGCGTCGGGCGTTCCGGGCAGTTGGCCGAACGTCATCACCGACACGACCTCGCCGCCGAGCGCCTGGATATACGTTTCCGCTTGCGTTCTTGCGTCTTCCGACAATACATAGGGAGTCAATTGAGCTTTCATTTTCTTCAACCTCTCTTTGATCGATATAGTGGCCTGTTGCGGCCTGTTCGGCAGGCTTGAATGCCGGCCTCTATACGGACAACGAACGGCCATCGACCAAATCGACACGGGTGAAGAAAATTTTTTTTGCAAAATGCGTGGGGCCGGCCGGATCGGCGGCGCGTCGGCGAAATAGGCCATGAAAAATGGCTTATTCGCCCGATTTCAGCTGCCCGGTTGGAAATAGCCAGTGAAATCACTGGCTATTGTGCTACATGCAGCCCCGAAATCGGGTTTTGCCGGCGAATAGCCAGCGAAATCGCTGGCTATTTTGCGGCGACCGGCCATTTGGGGCGGAATAACCAATAAAATCGGGCCTATTTCCGCGGATGCCCGCTTCCCGGCGCCGTTGGCGCGGCGATTCACGGCTTTCAGCCGCGTTCCCCCGCGGGCGCCGCGCAATCTGCGGCGCGCCGCAGCAGCAGCTCGCGCTCGCGGGCGTTGCGCGTCATCGCCGCGGCGCGTTCGAACTGCTCGCGCGCCTCTTCAATCCGCCCCACCTTCGCCAGCAAGTCGCCGCGTACGCTCGGCAGCAGGTGGTACTGCTGCAGGGACGGCTCGTCCGCCAGTTCATCGACGAGCCGCAAGCCGAACGCCGGGCCGAACGCCATGGCAATGGCGACGGCGCGGTTCAGCGCCACGATCGGCGACGGCGCGACGAGCAGCAGCGCTTCGTAGAGCGCCGCGATGCGCGGCCAGTCGGTCTCCGCCGCCGTGCGGGCCTGCCCATGGCAGGCGGCGATTGACGCTTGCAGCGCATACGGCCCGAGCGGACGGCCGAGCTGGCGGGCGCGCTCCAGCGCGGCGAGGCCGCGGCGGATCAGCAGTCGGTCCCAACGCGCCCGGTTCTGGTCCAGCAGCAGGACCGGCTCGCCGTCCGGTCCGACCCGCGTGGCCAGCCGCGACGACTGGATTTCCATCAGCGCGACCAGCCCGTGCACCTCCGGCTCGTCCGCCGCGATTTCCGCCAGGACGCGGCCGAGCCGCAGCGCCTCCTGGCACAACATCGGCCGCATCCAGTCGCCGCCGGCCGTCGCCGTGTAGCCTTCGTTGAACATGAGATACAACACCTCAAGCACGGACGCCAGCCGTTCCTGCAGCTCGTCGCCCGCCGGCACCTCGAAGTCGGCGCGCGCCGCGGTCAACGTCCGCTTCGCGCGGACGATCCGCTGGGCAACCGTTGCCTCGGGGATCAGGAAGGCGTGGGCGATTTCGTCCGTCGTCAGCCCGCCGAGCAGCCGCAGCGTCAGCGCGACACGGGCCTCTTGCGACAGCGCCGGATGGCACGTCGTGAATATCAGCCGCAGCAGATCGTCGCCGATTCCGCCCATCGCCGATTCCAGATCGGGCTCTTCGTACAGGTCGCTGCCGCGCCCGACTTCTTCGTACTTCCGGTCGCGCACCTTGTTGCGGCGCAGCAGATCGATCGCCCGCCGCTTGGCGGTCGCCATCAGCCAGGCGCCGGGGTTATCCGGTATGCCGGTTTGCGGCCACTTCTCCAGCGCGATGACCAGCGCGTCCTGAGCCAAATCCTCGGCGATGCCGACATCCCGCACCATCCGCGCCAACCCGGCGATCAGCCGGGCCGACTCGATGCGCCAGACCGCATCGATTTTCCGGCGGGCGTCGATCGCCGTCACGATTGTTTTTGCCTCGCCACGATTTCGCGCACTGCCGCATCCTTCGCCAGCGCCTCTTCATCGTCCGTGATATCGGCCGCTCCCATCACTTGCCGCAGCTCGATGACACCTTCGCCGAAGCCGTGCGGATCGGGCATGCGCATCGCCCACTCGATCGCTTCCTCGCGCGACTTCACTTCGATCAGCGTAAAACCGGCGATCAGTTCCTTCGCTTCCGTAAACGGCCCGTCGATCACCTTCGGCTTGCCGCCCGGCTCCGGAAAAGCGATGCGAATGCCGCTGGAGCTTGGCGCCAGCCCGTCCGCGGCCAGCAGCACCCCGGCGCGCGCCAGCTCCTCGTTGTAGCGCATGAACGCTTCAATCAGCTCCGGGCTGGGCGGAATGCCCGCTTCCGTATCCTGGTTCGCCCGAACCATCATCATAAACCTCATCATCGTTTCCTCCCGTTCGGTATGGCTTCAACCCAAACTTGTCGCACCACTTCCAACGATAGCATTTTCCGACTCTCTCTCATTATCCCGTCCGGAGCACACTATTGTAAACAAAATAACTTTTCTGACACCGCCGGGTTAGAACACCCCGGTGTGTTATACCGTGCATCCCGCGTCGAGCCTGCCGCGTCGAGCCTGCGGTGTGGAGTCGTACAGTTGGTGGAGTTGCTCGAACGTTCGCGCGTGGTGGACAGTTGGTGGAGCTATTCTATAACTTTCGGCGCGGGACGGGCAGTTGGTGGAGCTACTCTATAACTTTCGGCGCGAGGCGGGCAGTTGATAGAGTTGTTCAGTGTGGGCGGCGGCTTATTGCCACGGCCCGCGTGCAAGCAAATAAGAGATGCTTGAAACGTCAGCGAACTAAGGCCGATTTCAGCCTTACAGAAGCGTTTCGGCGAGTGGCGAACAAAATAAGGCTGATTTCCGATTAACCTGACAACATGGCCTTACTCCCCGCCAGCCGCCGCTTTCGCCGCCGGCAAAACCACCACAAACCGGCTCCCCCGCCCCGGTTCGCTCGACGCCGTGATCGTGCCGCCGTGCCGGTCGACGATCTCCCTGGCGATCGCCAGGCCGAGGCCGCTCCCCGTCGACGGGTCGGTTTGCTCGCCGCGGTTGGCGCGGTCGAATATGCCGCGCAGCGCCTCCGCCCCGATCCCGTTCCCTTCGTCTTCGACGGCGATCTGCACCCCGCCCGCGTCGATCTTCGCCTCCAGCCTGACCTGCCGGCCAGCCGGCGAATATTTGCAGGCGTTGTGCACGAGATTCGACAGCACCCGCCGCATGCCGTGCGGGTCGATCGTCATCACGGGATCGCAGTTGGCGAGCACCGTCTTTGAGCATTGCAGCCCGGCGATCTGCACGAATTCCTCCAGGAAAACGAACTCCTGCACGATCCATTGCTTCATGTGCAGCGCTTCGGTCGACTCGTACGCCGCCGCCGTTTCCTGCTCGGCCAGGCTCAGCCGGAACAAGTCGTCGATGAACCGCGTGATATAGCGTACCTTGCCGTACAGATTTTCCAGGTGCTTGTTCTGCTCCCCGGGCTGCACCTGGATGCCGAGCATCATCGCCCGGATGCCGGCCTGCACGACGGTCAGCGGCGACCTTACGTCATGCGAGATATTCTGCAATAGCTCGCTGCGCCGCCGCTGCGATTGCACCAGCTTCTCCGTGCGCTCGTGCACGGTCATCTCCAGTTCCTCGTTCCACCGTTCCAGCGTGCGCACCAGCTTCTCCTGATTGGCGATCATTTGCCGCTGCGCCTGATTTTTTTCCCGTTCGATCTGTCTGGTTTGGTAGGACAACGCGGCAGCCAGAATAATAAACTCCGCAATCGAACCGATCTGGTAGCCGTAATGCGTGAGCACGCTGTAATCGGCCAGACCGAACGTATACAGCACGGAAGGCGCCGCGCAGCCGATAATGGCCATCCCCCCGAGCACCATGTATCTTGCCGCAATATTGCCCTGGAACACGCTGAAGAAAATCGACGCGATCAGCGTCAGCCCAACGGCCATCTCGTACCAGATGGCGATCGTCGAGAAGCCCGGCCAATGAAACAGCAGCGCCAGAATAACGAACGGCGACACCCATTGCACCGCCTGCGCCGCATAACGCAGCCCGGGAGCGTACTTGTCCAGCTGAAGCATCCGGCGCAGGAACAACAACGCAAACCACAAGCACATAATAAAAAGGATGAGAAACACGCCTTCAGACGTATCGAACGTGCGCAACAGCAGTCGGATGACCCCGCTGCGTTCGCCGAACAGCTCCTGCGGCAATCCGTTCCAAATCAGCTGGGACAGCGCAAAGAAAAACACATACAACGCATAAAATACGTAAGCGGCATTCCGCATAAAAACGAAAAGGGAGAACATGTACGCCGCCATAAGCAGCACGAAGCCGTAGTACAAGCCGAACAGCACGTATTCCGTGCGAAGCTGGCCCTGGTATGCCATCGGCCGCATCAAGTCGAGCGGCAAAATCATCGAACCTCCGGTCGTCGCCCGCAGGTAGAGCGTCACGTCCCGCCCCTCGGGCAGCGCCAGCTCGTACGCCCAGTAGTGATCGTCCAGCCGGAAACCGGCTGCGCCGCCCGTTTCCCCGGACAATGCCTGTCCGTCCACGTACACCTCGACCGTATCGACGGTCGCGTTCGACAACCGCAGCACCCAGCGCTCCTGCTGGCTTTCATTGCGGATCGTCGCCCGCATCCAGTACGTGCTCCCGTCCAGCCCGAAGGCGGATCGCCCCGCCGCGGGAACGAAACGCTCCGCTGCCGGCGACGCCTGTGCCCCCGCATAAGTCAGCGCCCCTTCCGGATCGGGCAGCACCTGCATGCCGGCGTTCAAGCTGACGGTAGCAGACGCTGCGGTCAGCCGCACCTCGTCCCCCCGCCCATTGTCCGGCGCCTTCTCCCGCTCGTCCGGCATAAAGAAGAACCATACAAACGCAATGCCGACGACGAACAGCAGGATGGCGAGCAGGAACAACCGGTTGCGCTCCGCTAAGGTCTTGCTCATGAACGGACCTCAATTCTTTCCCGAATACTGGCCGATTATCTCTTCCCTCCCATAGTACCACCACCCGCGGAAAAATGTTACTATACCGATAGAACCATTCCGCAAGCCAGTTTCGCAAGTGGAGAGGAGTTTGGCGGAAGTGGAGCATCCGATCATTTTCGTCATTGACGACGACCCGGATATTCAGCAGGTGGTGACGGCCTTTCTGACCCACGAAGGGTATGTCGTGCGCAATGCGCTCAGCGCCGCCGCGGCGCTGGAATGGCTTGCGATCGAAGAACCGGATCTGATCGTGCTGGATATCGGGATCCCCGATATGGACGGCATTACGCTGTGCCACAATATTCGCAAGCAGTACCAACGGCCTATCCTGTTCGTGTCCGGTACGCTGCAGCAGGAGCAGAAGACGCTGTCCCTGAAGTCGGGCGGCGACGACTTTATTGCCAAACCGTTCGATCCCGAAGATCTGATGCTGCGGGTAAAAGCGAATCTGCGCTGGAGCCGGTTGCTCGGCCAAGCTCCCGCAAAGGAAACGAAGCTGGAATTTCCCGGGCTCAGCATCGATCTGGAGCGGATGACGGTAACGGTCAACCGCCAACCGGTGCCGCTCCTGGCCAAAGATTTTCAACTGCTGGTCGCGCTGGCCAAAAACCCCAACCAGGTGTTCCACCCGCGCCAGCTCTATCGCCAGGTGTGGGAGGACGAAGCCAACTATTCCAAAGACACCGTCAAAGCCCACATCTTCAACCTGCGCAAAAAAATAGAACCCCTGCCGTCGCTCCCCCGGTATATCATCACGGCGGGACGGCTGGGCTACAAGTTCAATCCGTACGGCGCCGTGGAGCCGGCCGCCACTTCCGAATAATCTTTTTCCGCCGCATCCGGATACTTGTCCGTTCCAATGCGGAAACAAGCGGCATCCCCGGGGGATGCCGCTTGTTCTGTGAACCCGCCGATCAGTGGGTGAAATAGTACATCATCGCCTTGTTCATCGCGCCCCGCAGCACAGACTGGAAGGTCGTCAAATTGTCGGCCAGGCCAAGCGAGGCGAGCGGCGCGACGGCCGTCATGATATTGAGAATTTGCCAGCCGAGCTCGTTATGATAGATGTCCCACAACGCGTCCCAGGTGTCGCTTGCGCCGTAGCCGGCCTGCACCAGCTGGATGCACGCCGGGATCCAGTCCCAGCCGAGCCGCTTCATGATGCGGGCGGCGTCGTTGCCGCTCATGCCCGCTTCGCGCATGATCGCGAACGGGATGCCTTCGCGGAGGTCGGTCAGCATGGCGCTGATGGCGCTGTCCAGGTCCGCTTGAATGAAGCTTACGCCGATATTGGTGGCCAGCGACTTCAACGCTTCATACACCTGCATATCCGTAAAATAGCGCTGAAAGTGAATCTGCGCTTCCAGCATCGAACGCCCCAGTTGGGTTAGCGTCAACGGCGAGTTCCGGGCAATCGCATCCCCGACCTGCGCGAGCGTCCACGAGGCGCCGATCGCCTGCTTGCCTTCCCACATATCGGTGACGTAATACCGCGGGTCGTCCTTGATCGCCACCAGCGCCTTGGCCATGTCGTCGATGCTCCGCCAGCCGCCGTCGTACAGGTTCTTGAGCATCATGCTCGTGCGGCTGTCCATGGCAAACGCCATGACAGCGGCTTGTTCCAGCGTGCCGTTCCACGACCGCAGATAAGCCACGGCCTGGACGGGAGTGAGTTCGTCGCTCCCCACCGTACGGCCGATATCGGCAGGCGCATACCCGAGCTGGAACAGCAGGCGCAGCGTTTCCTGCGCGCTGTAGCGCCAGGCGTCCTGCAGGACGCGGCGCGCCTCGTTCGCCGGCAGGCCGAGATTGCGCAGCTGCGCGGCCGCCGTCGCGTCTCCCCGGCCGAAGTCCGAATCGAGCATGGCTTTTTCCAATTCGGTGTAGAAGTACCCGCTCTGCTGCAAGGCAATGAGAATGTCGCCTTGCGCGCTGGCCGGAAGCGCGCCCCTGATCGCCAGGTAAGCGTCAAGCGCGCGGTAGTTCCGCTTGGCCATCTCCTTCGCAACGGTCTGCACATCCGTGGCGCCATACAGCTGCACCATGGCGAGCGCAATTTGCGGCGCCGCGTCCCCGTGATAATCGTAACCGAGCGCGTAAAGTATACTCGTTTGCGTATAGCCGGCCTTCTTCAACAGCAGCGCGATCTGCACGCCGTCGTTCACGCCGAAATACCCCTGCAGCAGCGGGAATGCGTCGGAAGCGCTGTAATACTGGGCGGCCAGCATGCTGACATAAAGGTCGACGCCCGCTTGGCCAAAATGGCTGCCGACCGCACCCGCGACATCCTTCGCAAGCGCGTGCGACCGATTCTGCAGCATGGCGCTCAGCATATCGACCGCATTCAAATGGTACACATGGTCGAGAATGTCGATCGTATCGCTCAGCGGACTGTTCAGCGACTGCAGCACGGAGATCGCATATTTTGCCGTGCGCGCGTCCGAAGCTTGCAGCGTGGTTTCCAGCCGGTTCGACACTTCCGGATACACGGCGGCAATGACGGCGTCCATCTTCGCGATGGCGCCCGTTGCGTAAATATAACCGTCGCAATACGTCTGGAAAATCGCGATCAATACGTTGTTCTGCGAGAAGCCGGCCGTTTTGAGCCCGCTCGCCATAACGACAGGATCGGCGACGCCAAACGAGGCTTTCAAGGATGTCGCCGCGAACGTCGCCGAATCCGGTCCGTCATGGTTGCGGTCGAACAGGTCCTTGGCCAGCACCGCAAACGGATCGACGCCGAATGCGTCGGTCACCGCTGCGGCCACGTCCGCCGGCGCATAACCGACGCCGGGAGCGTTCAGCATGTTCGTCACCTGCACGGCGTAGTTGCTGCCGGAGCCGAACATGTTGCGGAGCGCCATTGTCACTTCGTTCAAGGCATAGCCGAGGTTTTTCAACGCCAGCGCCATGTCCTCGAGCCGCACATTCCGTTTGCCGTAGAGGAACCAGGCCACGTCCGTCGCGCTGTAGCCCGCTGCCTTGAACGACTGGCCGTTCAGCGTCAGGCCCTCGCCGATCTGATTCGTCGTATAGCCCGCGGAAGCCAGATCGAGAATCAAGGTGGTCGTATCGGTATGGCCATATACTTGTTTCAAGATTTGCGATACCGCATATATGCCGGTCAAATCGGGAACGTAGGAGCCTCTTAACGCTCGGACGGCTTCCACCGCAGTCGCCCCGTACTTGTCTTTCAGCACCTGGCCCACGAACAGCATGTCAGGCAAGGAGCCTCGAAACAGACCGGCGTCCTGCAAAATCCGGATCGTGTCGACCATCGTCGAGCCGCTGACGTTCACCATGGCGCCGACCGCATCCATTTTGGCGAATGCGGGCTGCAGATCGTTCACCAGACTGATGTTGTTCGCCAGCCCCGCGCCGATCAGGAAAGCGGCGATTTCATCCGCGGAGCAGCCCGGAATCGGCTGGTTTGTCGCCGTATTCGTGCCGCTCATCGCCAGCAGCTTCGTATACCCGCTATTGGACGCGCTTCGATACACCTTGTAGAGCAGCGCGCCCAGGATGCTTTTCATGCTCGCCAGTTGGAATCCGCTCGCCCGCAGCTCGAGAATAACGGCGCTTGCCTGCGCCTCCGTCAGCGTCGATTGCGGAGCCAAATAAGAGACGATATCCGCAGCGCTGAAATTGGCGGCGCCGAGAGCGGCGGCGATCGTCATTTGCCCCGGCTGCCTCGTCGTTGCCGTCGGAACGCCGAACTGGGCGAGCAAGGACGCGATCTCGGCGATGGGAGCGCCGTACACCTGACGCAGCGCTGTGGCCACTTCGCCCGGATTGTACGCCTGGGGAACGCTTGCCGGCATCGGGTCGATCTGGAACAGCTGCGCCACCATATCCGCTTTGGTATGGATTTCGGCGTTGCCGAGCAGCGCTCTTGTCGTTTCCACCGCCGAATATCCGGCCTTGTTCATAAAATAAACCGTGTAATTCAGCCGCGCCCCGGTGAGCCTGTTCATGAGGTCGAAATATTCCGGCGCCGTGAAGGCGCTCTTCAAGGCGGCATACGGATTGTCTACCGTAAGCAGTCCTTCCCAAACCTGCTGGGCCGCGTATCCTGCCTTGCGCAGCGTCTGGGCCGTTTGCTCCGGCGTCGCCTCGTAAGTTTGCAGAAGCATGACTCCGATATCCGCAGCCGCGTAACCGGCTTCGCGCAGCAAGTCCGTCGCCCGGTCCCGGTCGACGCCGTAAACGGCTCGCAGCACTTCCCCCGCCTTCCCGGTATCGATGCCGGCTGCTTTCATCGCGGCTGCGGCCTGTCTGTCATCGTTCTGGTACACCTGGTACAACACTTGTCCGACATCGGCGCGGAAATTCGAATAGACGCTCAATAATTTTGCGGCTCTGTCGTTGCTCGTCCCGTAAAAGGTTCGCATCGACGCGGCCAGCTGAAGAGTCGGATAAAACCAACTGATGGCCACAACTTGCTCGTCGGTGTATCCCCCCTCCTTCAACGCCCTGATCCAATCGTCGGAATTGCCGTTCAGGTAGCTGAAGTTTTTGCCCAGGTTGTTGACATTCAGAATCCCCGCTTCCTTCATCCCGATCAGCAGATGATAGACGCTGATCCCGTAGGGCAGCAGCATGCCGGGCATGTTCTCATTGCTGATCCCGTACACGGTATTCAGCGCTTTGACCAGCGCATTCGTATTGTAGCCGCCGCCCAAGATCGCTTTCACCGCGTCGTCCGCATTGATACCCGCATTGTTCTTCAAATCGGTCGCCGTCTGCACGGCGGTCATCCCGAGCATCCTGTCGTAAGCCGCCCGGCCGCCCGGCGTGCCGCCGTTGGCAAACACCCGCCAGGTGAAAGCGGGCAGCGCCTTGTCGTCGGCGGAACGGACCGTACCCGGCGCATAACGCAGCTCCAGCGTGTTCGGGTGAACAGGCGCGCCCAGCGCGAACTCGATCCGCGTCGCCGACGCCGACAGCGCCGCACCCGTAATCGCCACCGGCGCGCCGGAGTCGGTGAGCGTGAAGCCGGCCGGCGCTTCGGGCAAGTCGGCCATCGTTTTGCTGAACAGCACCACAAGCTTGCGTTGATCGGGGCTCGTCATGGCTCCGGTGACCGCCGGCACGTCGGGCACGACAACCTTCATGCCGCTGCTGAACACATACCCCGGCATCGCCAGCGTCAACGCGTAGGAGGCGCCCCCGGTCAGGAAACCGTCTACCCGGTAGGTCGCGCCGTCATCCGTGCTGCGCAGCTTGGAGACGAGGGCGGGCATGCCGTCGGCATTCACCATGACAAGATTGGCGATCGACAGGTTCGGAACCGCCGGCGACAGCGACAGATCGAAGCCGTTCGCCGCCGGGTTGCCGACCGTTGCCGTCGCCCAAATCACCGACGGCCCGCTGTCTCCTCCGTCTCCCCCGCCGGCGGCGTTCCCGGCTCCCGCACCTGCTCCCCCCGCCGGCGCGCCGTTCGTTGTCGTTCCGCCGACATTCGCGGAAATACCGCCTGCCACGATCGTTTGCGCCGGCTTCTGGGCGACGGTGACGCCCGCCGAAGTGATCGACACCGTGTTGATCGCGCCGTCGCCTTTGATCGTAGCCGCTGCGCCCGCGTTGACAATGCCGACCTGCGTATTTTTTTGCAGCGTGACGCCGGCTCCCGCCGCTTGCTCCGTCAGCGTCAAATTGTCGACCTTGCCGCTGGTGACGTTCAGCTGCGCCGGCGCAACGAGGACGACGTTCGGGAAGTCGCCGTCGAGCGTCACTTCCCCTGTCGTCGACACCGTTACGGTGCCGTAGCTGGCTCCGCTGCCGCTGGCTACCTGCAGCGTGGCGCCGGATGCGACCGTCACTTGATCGACGGCCGTCGAACCTTCGATCACTACCCGCACTTGCCCGTCCACCTTCGTAATGAAGACGCGGGTCAACGTCGAGTCCAGCACGTGCACGCTGTTGCGGCCGCCGCCTTTGACGGTCGTTGTGCCCTTGACGACAACGCCGTCCAGCGCAACATCGCCTTCGCCAATGCCTTCGCCAAGCAGCAAATCGCCGGTGATCGTCACGTTGCGCAGCACGACGTTCGGCACGTTGATCGCCATGTCGCCTTCAAACGTTTCCGTGCCGGAAGCCGGCCCGTACGTTCCCGCCGTGTCGATGGAGGAAGCCAGTCCGGGTGGCGGAGTCGTTTCGCTTTCGGCCATCTTGCGCACGCGTTCCAGCAGCACGACCGCTTCGGCCCGCGTCAGCGGCCGGCCGGCACGAAATACGTTGCCGTCGTATCCTTCCATGATGCCGGCTGCGGTCACGGCGCCGATCGCGCCCCGGCTCCACGCCGCCATCTCCTGCGCGTCCGCGAACGGAGCGGCAGCAGCTGCGCCTTCGGCGTCCAGCTTCAGCAACCGCGCGATGACAACCGCCGCCTCCTGCCGGGTAATGGATGCTTCCGGACGGAACAAACCGTCGCCGCCGCCCTGCATGTACCCGGCTTCCAGCGCCCGCGCCACCTCCGGCGCATACCAGTCCGTCTCCGCTACGTCGGCGAACGGGACCGCCGCCGCCTTCGTATAACGGAACGCCCGGTTTACCAGCGCGGCCAACTCCACGCGGGTCACTTGGCCGTCCGGGCGGAAGCTGCCGTCCGGGAACCCGTTCGCCAGCCCCTGCCGCAGCCAGGCCGTTATGGCAGGCTCCGCCCAGTGCCCGGCGATGTCGGCTGCTGCCGGCAATGAGCCCGCGGACGCCTCTGCCGCCGGTGCTCCGGCCTCGGGCGTTGGCGTTATTGCCGCAGCCGTCGCTGCAGCCAGTCGTTCGGCGGCCATCGCCGCCTCCGCATACGACGTCTCCCGCTGGCCGGGAACCGCCACGAACGAGGCGAGCAATGACAGGACAAGCGCCACGACACCCGCCCGTTTTCTCCATCCCAAGCATTTCTTTTGCATCAATATTCCCGCCTTCCGATCCCATGATGATTCGCTTTCCTTGCGACTCGTCCCACGGCGAACAGCCGCCGGAAACGACGTCTTTAGCTTCATTTTAGCGGCAATCGGTAAAATAGCGGTTTTTGGGCAAACAAAATTTTTACGGGAGATAAGTCCGAACGAATCGTTTATAATGGACAAAGCCTATCTATCCCATGTAAAGGTGGTTGCCATGGCAAAAACGAACAACGGCGTTTGCGCATCCTGCAATAAAACATTCAGCAAAATGGCCATTGCGAGGCATTTGCAAAACTGCCCCGGCAGGGCGCCGAAAGCCGGGACCAGTCCGTATTTTCTGCTGAGCGCGCAAGGGCGGTATTCGCCGGAATACTGGCTCTATTTCGAGGCAAGCGCGGACGAAACGCTGGCGAAGCTGGACGATTTCCTGCGCGATACGTGGCTGGAATGAGCATGTTCGAGTTCGCGGATGAAACCTACTCTTCCGCCCCCGACCCGGACTATGGCGACAAAAGCATGCGAATCAAGCTGGGCCGCTTGCTGCACAAAGGCTTGACCTTCCGGCACGAGTACGATATGGGCTCAACGACCGAATTGACGCTGAAGGTGGTCGGAGAACGATCCGGCGCCAAACGCGCTTCCGGCATCGAGCTTCTCGCTCGCAACGATGCCCCCGTCCTCACCTGCACCGCATGCAAAAATGCGGAGGCGGCCTACGTCTGCTCGGATTGCCAGTATGACGAGTCCGGCTGGTTGTGCGAATCCTGCGCCGAAGAGCACGAATGCGGAGAAGAAATGCTGCTTCCGGTCGTCAACTCGCCGCGCGTAGGCGTTTGCGATTACTCGGGATGAGCTTCTTTTCCGCCCACTAACGAACCCCGCCTATGAACCACTACTGCCGAGAGGGGTGATTGTGTTTGCGTTTTATTGGAACCCTGATGCGCCTCATGCTGCCGTACAAGGCGCTGGGCTGGATGTTCGTGCTGTGCCTGCTCGTCGAAGTCGCCTATGCGGCGGCGGCCCCCTTGAGCTTGAAATATATGGTGGACGAAGCGTTCACGCCACGGAACTTTCATGCTTTTCTCGTCATCCTGCTGCTGTTGCTCGGCGGCGGATTGCTTAACATCGGCGCCAGCTTCGGCGGGGATTATGCGCTGGGCAACCTGGGCGGGCGAATGATCCGCAAGCTGCGCATCGACCTGTTCACCCATCTGCAGCGGCAATCGCTCCCTTTCTACCAGCATTACCAAATCGGCGATCTCGTCACCCGCTTTTCCACCGATATGAACGCCGTCGAGCGGGTCGTACGCGTGGCGCTTCCCTTTTTCCTGAAGGAGGCGCTTGGGGTTGTGCTCGGCTTGATTCTTCTGTTCTCCATCGAGTGGAAACTTACGCTGGCCATGCTCGCCGGCTCCACGCTGATGTTCGTCGGTCCGCGGCTGATGCAGAGACGTACGGAAACCGCCAATGTTCGCTACAAGGAAGCGCAGGAACGCTTCACCAATACGATCGACGAGATGGTCAAAGGGCACAAAACGATCCGCAGCCTGCACCTGCAGGAGCGGTTCCAGGAGCGCGCCCGGAAGCAGGCGCACGAGCTGTTCTCCTTCGGCCTGAACGTCCATCTGGCCGGCTCCCTGATGGAGCGGCTCCCGCTGATGGCGCTGCTTCTGCTGAACGGGATTATGATCGGCTTCGGCGGTTATTTGATTTTTCATGACCAGATGACGGTCGGCGGGTTCATGGCGTTCTTCACCTTGTTCCTGAGCGTGGGCCAGTCCGGATCGAGCCTGTCGTTCCTGATCCCGAACCTGATCGATTCGTCGATCAGCTTCCGGCGCATTCGCGACGTGCTGGACCAGCCGCCGAGCGTGCCGGAGGCTCCGCATCCGCTGGCGCTCCCACCGTCGCTCCCCGGCGTGCGGATGGACGAGGTGACGTTCGGCTACAGCGAGGAAACCGAGCAGCTCAAGCAGGTGAACCTGCGCATTGCGCCTGGAAGTTATGCGGCGTTCATCGGCACGAGCGGCTCCGGTAAAAGCACCGCGCTCCAGCTGCTGTCGCGCTTCTACGATCCGCGGCAAGGTACGGTGGCGATCGGCGAACACGACCTGCGCACCGTCAGCGAAGCGTCGCTAAGAAACACGGTGACGCTCGTCACCCAGGATACGTTCCTGTTCCATACGACCATCCGCGACAATTTGCTGCAAGGCAGCGGCGTGTCGGAGGAAGACATGATCGAAGCGGCGAAGCAGGCGAATATCCATGAAGTGATTGCCGGCTGGCCGGACGGCTACGATACGATGGTGCACCACGGCGGCGGCTCGTTGTCCGGCGGCGAACGCCAGCGCATTGCCATCGCCCGGGCGCTGCTGCGGCGGCCGAAGCTGCTGCTGCTCGACGAAGTGACGTCGGCGCTCGATCCGGCCACCGAAGCGGACATCAACGGGCTGCTGGAGCGGCTCCGTTCGAAAACAACGATCGTCGCCGTCACTCACCGGCTCGCCTCCGTGCAGCATGCCGACTGCATCTATGTGTTCCGGGACGGCCGCATCGCGGATTCCGGCACGCACCGGGAGCTGCTTGACCGGAGCGAGCTGTATCGCAGCCTGTGGGAGAAGCAATTCGGCTTCCACTTGTCCCAGGACGGTCTCCATGCCACAGTGGAACTGGAGCGGTTGGCCAAATTCCCGTTCTTCGAAGGAGTTGCGCTTCCGCTGCTGCAGGACATCGCCTCGCTGTTCGCCACCGAAACGTGCAAGGAAGGCGAGCCTGTCGTGAGCGAAGGCGAGCAAGGCAACAAGTTTTACATGATCGTGCGGGGCAAATTCGAAGTGCTGAAACGGATGGAGAACGGGGCGGAACGAAGAGTCGCCGTGCTCCAGGACGGGGATCATTTCGGCGAAATCGCGCTGCTGCACAACATCCCGCGGACAGCTACGGTGAAGGCGCTCGGGCCTTCCGTGCTGCTGTCCCTTCGGCAAGAAGCGTTTCACCGGCTGATGGACGAGCACCCGAACCTGAAGCTTGCCTTGGAGCGCATCCTCCTTACCAGAATCGGATGACAACAAATGCCAGGGCGTGTTTGAATACTCCGAAGACAGCAGATTGCACCTGAGCGAGTGTTCAAATACGCCCCAGGGAGGCGATACACAATGACGACAACATGCCATCTATGTGCCAGCGAGGACGATTTTGCCCGGGCGAGTTTGTTTCTGCTGGCCCACAAGCGCGACTTGCATCCCGCTTACACCACGCTCGAAATGGTGACGCTGATCTACTCGTACGCAACCAAGGGCCGCATCGTCAGCGCCATGGACGACAATCGCTGCGTGGTAGGCGTATCGGCCTACTATATCGGAACGCCGGAGCGCGATTTCATGGATCGGGACGTGGCGCTGCTGGATGTGGCTATCGCCGATCCGGCCTATCGGGGGGCGCGGCTGTTCCTTCAGGGGCTTGTTTACATGGTGCAGTCGATAATCGAGAAGGAACCGGAAGTACAAGAACTCCGGCTCGCCGCCCTCGCCGACAACGATTATTTGTGCCGGCTGTACGCCAAATTTGCCAAACCCGGTTACGAACGGGAGGGCAGTCACGGCAAAGAAATCGTATTTTGTGTGAAAATTAACACTCTTAAGGGTACCCTAAACAAATGGGCCAAGGTATAATGGAAGAGACTAATTACAACAGGAGGCGATCCCTATGTACCCGGCAAAACCAGATGTTAAAGAAATCGTCAAAGGAAGCGGCTTCGGCAGAATCGTCAAAGACAACGACTCCCTTCGCGTGATTGTGCAGTCATAATGCCGTTTGTGTTTCGCGCCGTCGAATTCGAGATGGATCATGAAGCCTACATTGACTTCCTGCTCCGTCATCACGACGAGCTGAACTTGCCTTACCCGTTCGCCATGAAGCTCAGCTTCATCAGCAGTCCGCTTTTCCTCGGCCAAGCGATGCTTGCCATCAACGAAGAGTCGTACGAGTTGGTCGGCGCCGCCGGCTTCGGCTACGGGACCGGCCCCGGCAACTACGAGGACAAGCATATTTGCCAGATCGAAGTAGCTTTCATCGAGCGGGAATGGCGGCGCTCGCCCTTGTTCGCACATGGCTTGCGCGCGCTGGTCGAGGCGATTCGGGCCGGCAATCCCGAGGTGAGCCAGGTGCAGTTCTGGATCGCCGCAGCGGATGCAGCCGGACGGCTATTCGCCAAATTCCTCGCCCTTCCCGGGGCGAGCCAAACGTTCGTCAATCAGTTGGCGCTGGTCACGGTGCCGTTCCACGAGCTGGAGCGGTACTGCCTCCGGCTGCGTTGCTGAAAAGCCTGTCGCTATGCAGCGGCAGGCTTTTTCGTTTTCGTGCGGCGGGAGCCGCGTTCCTTCCCGAAATAGGCCATGAAAAATGGCCTATTTCGCTCCCCCGCTGCCACATCGTCATTCCACGCCGCGGTAGCCCATTTTCCGGTATCCTTTGACCCGTTTCTTGAACATCCCCATCAGCATCGGGACTTGAAAATCGATATAGTCGTAAATCCGCACCTCTTCCTTGTTCGCATGCGATCGATGCAGCCGGCCGGCATATTGCTGCAGCGTTCCGGACCAGGAAATCGGGTGGACGAGAAACAACGTATCCAGCCGGGCATCGTCGAACCCTTCGCCGATCAATTTTCCCGTCGCGATAAACACCCGCTCTTCGCGATCCCCAATTTCCGCAATTTGCCGGCGAATGGCCTCCCGCTCCTTTTTTCCCATCCCTCCGCGAAGGACAATCACATTTTTGGCAAAGTTGCGCAAACGCTGCTCGAAATATTCCGCATGCGCCGTCCGTTCCACCAACAGCAGCGGCGAACGTCCTTCATCCAGACATTTCAGCAAATCATCAAAAATCATCGTGTTCCGCTCCTCATCCCGCACCAGGTATTGGTAAATTTCCTGGATGCCCGGGTTCGAAGCGTGCTCCGGCTGCATCGCAAACGTGGTATACCGCGGAATGACCGTCAGCGAAAATCCGCGGGAGCCGCTCAGCATCCTGGCATCAATCTTCATCCGGACCGGACCGAGCTGCATCGTGACGATCGGTTCTTGTCCGTCTTGCCGTTTAAGCGTGGCTGTCAGACCGAGCACATATCGAGCTGTCGCTTTCATGAGCACCTGTTCGAAGCTGAAGGCGGAGAGATGGTGACATTCGTCGACGATGATGTTACCGTATTCCGCGATGACTTCATTTACATTGCCCTTTCGATTCAGGCTCTGGATGACGGCAATATCGACCATGCCCGTGCGTTTGTCTTTCCCGCCGCCAATGACGCCAACGGCACCTTTCGGCAAGTCCAAGAACGTTTGCAGCCGTTCCTTCCATTGCTCCATCAGCTCTCGTCGATGCACCAGAATCAACGTATTGACTTGACGTTTTGCGATGATGTTTGCGGCAACGACCGTTTTGCCGAAGCCGGTTGCCGCCGACAAAATTCCCGTTTCATGCGCGAGCATGGCCCTTGCCGCTGCGTCCTGCAACGTGGTCAACTGTCCGACAAAAGAGGCTCCGATCGTTACTCCTGCGAATCGTTTGTCCTCCAGCGCTACAGTTGCGTTATTTTGCGTGGCGAAATCCGTCACCGCCTGATAACAGCCTCTCGGCAACGCGATGTGGCGAGGCAAATCTTCGGCGCAGGCGATTACCCTTGGTATGCCGTAAGTGGAAAGCCGCATCGCCTGTGCCTTGTAAAATTCCGGGTTGGCAAAAGCCGCCAGCCGCATGATGGCGTTGATTGCACGAGCCGATAAATCCTTCTTGGAAACATACAGCCGATCGGAAAGCGTAACCGCAATCTGCGGCGGCAGCGGTTCATCCAACAACCCGGCAGCAACAGACGGCATGCCGCTGTCTTCTGCAGGATCGCCTTCTCCCTCTTTTTCACCCCATCCGGCGCCGAAATGTTCGTCTTCCCGATTCATTTGCATGAAGCGGGATACTTCCTCCTCCGATAATTTCCGGACCCCGGAAAGAAAGCGCCACTGGTCCTCGTAAGGCACAAGGTTTTCATCAACGAATACACTGTTCCCTTGTTTCCGTGGTCCTCCTTGAAGCGGGAGCGCGATGAGATTGCCGAAGCCTCCTCTGGGCAGCGTATCCTGGTTGGGAAACAGCCGGTCGTAGGAGTCGAGACCGAGTTGCCGCATGCGGGCGAGTAGCCCGACTTTCCCTGTTTGCTGTTCCAACGAACCGGATAAACATCCTCCCTGCCGCGAAAATAACTTCGAAACAAAGCCAGCTTGTCTTCCACTTTGGAATATTGATGAACAGAAGCTGCGGGTTCTTGCGTTTGCTCCTCGTGGCGGACCTGCCCCTCATCGCGGATCTGAACCCGGCTCTGTTCCACCGCCTCCGCCGTAGCCGGTTCTGTGATCGGGGACATGAGCTTTATTTGGAGCTGCAAAGAAGCCACTTCTCGTTTCAGCGATTCGATCTCGAGCAAGGCCGCTTCGTACTTTTGCCGCATGTTGTCCATTCGCTTTCACTTCCTCGGAAAAAGTCCCGTTTGACCTAATCATTATAACAAACATTGTAGACAAATCCGCTGCAGCGAAAAAACCGCAGCGGAATACTCCGGCTGCGGCTTCATTCTAGGGCTTGCCAGGGCTATTCGCCCAGACGTGCAATTTCTTCCTCGGATAAGCCTGTCATTTCGGCAATCAGGCTTACCGCAAAACCTTTACTCAACATACTCAGCGCCACTTTTTCGATGCCTTGTTCGATACCCTTTTCGATACCTTGTTCGATGCCTTGTTCGATGCCTTTTTTGAGGCCTTTGGCTTCCGCCTCTGCCATCAGGCTGTCATGCTCGATGCGCGAAAACTCGCGCGCCTCATACAATCGCAATGTCTCCTCGTCGCCGCTAAGCCATTCCAACCATGCCTCTGTTTTCTGTATGACCGGATCCATACGAATCAACTCCTCCAACTGATTTTCCGGCAATTGATCATCCAGAAACAACAACCATCTGTGCAAAGGATCTTGCAAATTTTTATGCGCCGCGGCAAACTTCGGACATTCGATCATATGCACTTCGAACACGTCCGTCATCATAAACCGCTGTTCGTGATCCTCGTAAAAATGATACGTACTATGAAACCGCTCGAAAGCGAACAGATTGAAATCGAGCAGATTGATGGTGATCGTCTTTTTCAAATTTTCGTATTTGCCGCCGGACTTGATCGACTCCACATACATTTTGCTAAGATAGAACAAAGTACGTTTGATCATATTTTGCCGATCGATCAATTGCACTTCGATATTGATTTGCACCCGATCCAACGTTTCTGCGCGGATGTCCAGTCGGCCCGTTTTGTCGGTTACGAGTTCTTTCAATAGTTCCTTGTTCTTCTCCACCACAGTGAGGTCGACAATGCGACGATGATCCTCAAGCCGGAGAATCGCGTTCAACAGGGAAATCAAGCTTTCTTTCGTTTCCCGTTCGCCGAACAACCGCTGAAAAATGAAATCATTTTTCGGCTTGAGCCGCTTCCCCTTCATCGTTTACAGCTTCTCCTTATTATACCACAATCTATCGCCCCAAACGACACGAATAAACCTCCTCGAATTCCTCAAATAACCTGCATTGCCATACTAGCAGCAGACTGTTGATCTCTTTCTGTATTACTTCAGCAGCCTCGCTTTCCCGTGCCTCACCAAAAACATATTGCCGGACACCGGATAAGGATAAAGGTGAACGTTGCGATGCACAATCGAGTCAAACCCCGATTCGCGCACCAGCTCCGCCGCCTGAAGCATCGTCTCCATCGGCTCCTTCGAACGCAGCACCAGCGTGCACTGCCGATTGGGAAAAGCAATCACGTAGTGGCTCGGCATGCGGTTCTTCACCAGCTCCGCCTGCAGGAATTGGCACTCCATCGGAAACGGCGGCTCCAAATAAACATCGACCGTACAGGTGGATCGCAGCGGGCTGCGCAAGCGCAAACGCGGCGATTGCCAGCCTCCCTTTTGCAAATTGCGGTACGCCTGACGCTTCACCTCCGCTTCCGTCAGATGAGGATTTGCCGCCAGGAGGGAATGGGTTACGATCTTGGAGCAGCCTCCCTTGATTTCCAGATAAATTTGCCGAAGCCCGGGCAAATAATCGTCCGAGACGAAGGGCATTTCCTCGCCTGCCTCCTCCACATATCTCGTGTCCCTAATCGCGGGATAAAGATAGGCGGGATCGATTTGATACCCCTCTTCCAACCCGCTCATGTAACGGGAGGTTCGGACCACATCGTTCAGGTAATCGATCGTCACATTCAAATCTCCGCTCGCCCGATACAGGCGATACGTGTCGTGAAGACTCACGCGGACCTGGTGGTCCGGCTTGTTCGGATCGATTCCGATCTCCAGCAGCAAGGGTTCCTTCGCTTTTCGGCGCACGCTCATCTTCAGACTCTCCTTCAAATGCTGCACCATCATTTCCGCAAACTCTTCCGGCGTATTGTACAATCGCACAACCTTCATCTCAACTTGCCTCCTTTTCCCGGGAAAAGCAAAAAGCCCCAACCCGACGTCATCATGGACGTCGAGTCAGGGCGTGCTTCGCCTCTGTGTATGATGCTTTATTTTACCATATAAACAATCGAATGGGAAGCCGGATTTTTCAAAATATTTATACAAATCACTCCGGCATGGAAAGTATAATGGGGAGGAGCACGACGAAAAAGAGACAAGCCACACCTGGGAGGAAAGATCGATGGGCCGATTGATTCATTTTGAAATCCATGTCGACGACATGGAGCGCGCAAAGAAGTTTTACGGCGAAGTATTCGGATGGACGTTTGAAGATTGGAGCGAATACGCGGGAACACCTTATTGGGGCGCCATTACGGGCGATGCCAATGAAATGGGCATCAACGGGGCGCTGATGCAGCGCCGCGGCGCCGCGCCCGCGCCGGGCCAAGCGATGAACGGCTACGCCTGTACGATGGGGGTGGGCGATTACGACGCTGCCGAAGCCGGCATTATGCGGCTGGGCGGCAAAGTTGCGGTGCCGAAGCATGCACTGCCCGGAATGGCATGGCAAGGCTACTTCGTGGACACGGAAGGCAATGTGTTCGGCATTCACCAGCCGGACCCGAACGCGAAATAACGCTTCCGCCATGCGCGAAAAGGCGTCCTTCCCGGCAATCCGGGCGGGCGCCTTTTGGCTGTTTTTAGCCCTATACGTTAATCTATTCCGCAATAGCAACAGAGCGCTGCTCGGGCTTTTGCTCGATACGAACCTTGACATAGTGGGTCGAATAGTGCTTTTCAATTTGCGCTTCGCCCGATTTGGAAAATCGCAGCGGACGCTTCGGCCCTTTTCCCCATGACATGTAGGCGGTGACAGATTCCTTAAGGCCCATTTCCTTTGCCATTTTCCTGAACTCCTTCATGATGAAGCTGAACTGACCCAAGTTGCCATGAATCACACGCTCCAGATAAGGAACCCTGCCGAACCGCCATTCTTCCACGAGCTTGGGCGTCAGCTTGTCCAGCTTCAGGAACAACTCCAGCGGGCTGGCATATCCTTTCTCCCACACTAATTGATGCATCGCATGACGAACCTTTCGCTGCAATTCTTGTCTGTTCAAGCCTTCCGCTCCTCACTTCCTACTGCCCTCTAAAATATCTTGGCGAATCACGCAGCATGCGTATGTTAGCTTCAGTTATTCGCCGCACTCACCAAGAACAATGGGCAGAGCCTCTCCCAGCCGCCGCTATCACCCGACTCAACCCTTCCCCTCCACACATTCCGGGCACCAATCCGGAAATCGCAGTCCTGCTTCTCTCGTATAGTGAGCCGGATTCTCCTCATCGAAAATAAACAGTTCCCCACAGCGATGACACACCTGGAAAATCGGATCCTCCAATCGAACGATCAACGAGGCGGCCTGCTCCTTCGTTACACGTTCCCATTCCGCATGCTCCATTTCATGCCGCCGGCTCAGCGCGTCGGCTACTTTGCGGATTTCGGCCTGCACCTTTTTGAATGCCGTGCGTTCCCATATGGCCAAGAAGGGAATATACTTCGGATCCCCGGTGCACAACACCTTGTACAGGATCAGCAGGATCATGCCGCGATTCCGTTCCTTCAAATACTCCATACTGACCGGAACCACGCCGTTCGCAATCCAGTTGTCCCACTCCTGCAGAAACTCTTCGGCACGCCTTTCCCGCTCAAGCGCCCACCCGCGCGGAGTGGACACAATCATCGGAAGCTTGCCGCTGTACTGAATCTCCAAAAAATCGGTTTTAATCATATGATCGACTTTGGCCATGACCTGCTCCAGGCTCAGGTCCTGGTAAAACCCGTAGGAAGGGTTTCGCTCCAGGCCGAGCTCAAGCAGTTTTTTGTTGCGAGAGCCCTTCAGTATGTTGGCGAGCATCGACCGTCCGGCTTGGCCAATGAGGTCGTCGGCGGCCCGGAGAATCGCCCGCAGTTCGGCGTCGGGCAACGCCCGAATTCTTTTTCCCATCTCTGTATCAACTCTTTGCCTATTGGATTTACATAACCATTATAACCAATCACCCGCGCTGCAACGAAAAAAGCTGGCCCCGAACCGTCATCCACTTCGGCAAACCAGCCTCGTATCGTCCGCACTCTCGCCGCCTCATCCTTTCACCGAGCCAAGCAGCATGCCTTTGGCAAAATGCTTTTGCAGAAACGGGTACACCAGCATGATCGGCGGGCAAAGATTGCGGGCAACCATGGTGGAAAGACGCCACGCTCCCGCCGAACCCGCCGGGCGACCTGATTCCCGTCATCTGCCTGGAGACGGCCGAGAAGCAGGTGCTGCCCAACTCTTTGGATTCGTTGTGAGGGTACGCAAATAAAACCCGGAAGCTTGGCCCGCTCCATAGCGGCGGCAAGCTCCCGGGTCCCAACACCCCGATTGAGAGACGAAAGCAAGGCGCTGGATGCCTCACTCTCCTCTCGCACAAAGCGCAGCATTCTCCCCTCCGCCAACCAACAAATTTGCTTTTCATGCCGCTCCGATCAAGCGTCCTGAAAATAGGCCCTGTTTTATTGCCTATTTCACCAAAAACGGCCGCCCCTCCAAAATAACCAGTGAAATCACTGGCTATTTCGGCTGAAATGCCTGATTTGGGGGCCTGGCGGAGCAAATAAGCCCTATTTTCACTGGCTATTTCCGACGAGACACCCCAAATCGGGCAAATAAGCCATTTATTATGGGCTATTTTCGTTACCAGGCGCACACGAGATGACTTGCTTCGCGATCGGAGAAGCGAATCTTCCGCGCAGTCCCGTCAACCGACCAGCTTTAAGCCAACGACCGAAAAAATAACGCCCAACATACAGCCGATCCGCAGCCAACTCCTCGACTCTTTGAAAAAGAGCATGCCGACAACAGCGGCGCCGACCGTGCCGATGCCCGTCCAGACGGCATAAGCGGTGGCGAGCGGGATCGTATCCATCGCTTTGACCAGCAGTTGGAAACTGAGGAGGAAGCCGACGATCAGGATCAGATTGTTGGGCCAGTTGTTTTGGCGGGCGACGCGTTTGATGCCGATGACCCCGACCACCTCCAGCAGCCCGGCCGCTACGAGCAGCATCCAGTCCATTACGCTCCCCCTTCCTTGCTCGACAATTTCAGGCCGATGATGCAAGCCAGCAGAGTCAGAATGAACAGGATTCGCCACCCGCTGACGTTGCCGCCGGACATCGCCATTTCCACCACTGTCGTCCCGAGCGTTCCCATCCCGGCGAAAACGGCATACACCGTGCCGACCGGCAGCACCTTGCTGGCGCGAATAATCAGATCGAAGCTGGTCAACAAGGCGGCAAGCACAACAATGCCGGGAACCTCGTCATATTTGAACCCGCTTGCCCATACAATCTCCAACAGTCCGCCCAGCACCACGTACGCCCATGCCCGCGTATCGCTGATTCGTTTTTCGGCTTTTTCCGCCATGGCCGCTTTCCACCTCCAGTAACGCGCACGCGCCAAGTATGTTACGCAAGTCTAAGCCTCTCGTTTCGCGCCAAGAAGCCGCCCCTTCGCCGGGCATCGCCTGCATATGACGAAAAAAAAGCCCGAACCGCACGGCCTGCCGCTCCGTGCGAAATCGTGGCTCTCTTCGAAGCGGCCGCTCTCTCGGGGAAACGCCGCTCCCTTTTACGCGTCCGCGTTCGTATGGTAGTTGTCCTCTTCATTGTCGCGGATCGTCTTCTGCAGCACGAAGCAAGATACGATCAGAAACGCTCCGGCGATCGCATAGTACCCTTTGACATAAAGCGGCTCTTCCAGCGTGGAAAGTCCGATGTACTCCGCAAGCACCGCGATCACAAAGCCTCCCCAGGCGAGAAAGGTGAAGGCGCCCGTATTTCTCATCCGGTGGTTGGCATTGATCGAATCCTTGATGAATTTGTCCTCGTCGTTGTCGCGAACCACCTTCTGCAGCGTAAACGAGCTCAGGATGAGAAGGATGCCGCAAACGCCGTAATACCCTTGCACGGATAGCGGCTGCTTGAGCGAATAAATGCCGACAAATTCAAACCCGGCCGCCAGGACGAAAGCCGCCCAGGCCATAAAGCTATAGGCCGGCGTATTCCGCCGACGGTAAAAATTCGTTTTCTTCACAGGCGTAAACTCTTCCACAGTGAACCTCCCCGTTAATGTTCGAGCCGCGCTCCCTCCAGCGTTTGCCGTTTTCCGCCGCCCCGCATACACAAAGAGAACGCATCCAAATCCGCATGCGGGGATAAGATACGTTCCTCTAGTTTGCCAAAATTATGCAAGTTGACGTCAGTATAGCATGGGACAAGAAATACTTGCAATATCTTCATCTTCTCCCAAGCTTCCTGCCCCGCGCAACAGAGGAAAACCCGGTCCGATTGTCGAACGTAACAGTCATGACAACGAAACGGATTTTTCTCATTCTCGGCATTTATCTGTTGGTCATCACCGGCATTCGCCTGGCATGGAGCGTTTGGCAGGCGCCCGCTCCCCATCCCGATGCGGCCCTGGGCACCCTCGACCTGAAGGCATGGGACAAGTCGTCGAACCGAACGTTCCCGCTGAACGGCGAATGGGAGTTTTACCCGTTCGCCTTCTATAGCCAGGAGAGCATGCAACCTGCACCGCCGAAGCCGACTTATATTCGCGTCCCCGGAAACTGGAAGCAGGCGCTGACCCCGGAAGGCGACTCGTCGATCGGCTACGGCTCGTATCGGCTCGTGATCCGGATCCCCGACGCCGGCGAACGGTTATTCGCCCTGCGGATTCCTCAGATCAAGAACGCATCCGAATTGTACGTGAACGGACGCTTGCTGGCCCATTCCGGCACGCCGGGAACCGACGCCGACACCTACACGCCGCGCCGGGTACCCTACTCGGCCAGCTTCTCCGTTGCCGGCGATACGATAGAAATCGTCATCCAGGTCGCCAATTTCGATTATGCCTCCACGGGAGGCATCACCTTGCCGGTCAAATTCGGCACCCAACAGGCGGTCGAAAAAGAGGTATGGTTTTCCCGGAGCTTGCAGCTGCTGGTTTGCACCATTCTGCTGATGCATGCCTTCTATGTATGCCTTCTGCTGTTCATCGGCGGCAGAATGCCCGGTCTGATCAGCTTCTTCCTGCTCATCGTGAGCGAAGTCGTGTCGATCCTGATCGACACCGACCGTCTGCTGCTCGTCTGGCTGCCAATCGATTTCGAATGGTCGTACAGGCTGTTTCACCTCTCCTATCAAGGCATCATTTATTTCCTGTTCCGTTATGCCGGACAGCTGCTGGGCGGACCGGCTTTCTCCCGCCGCTTCCGCTGGTTCGGCATCGCCTGCGCGCTGTCGGCCGGCATTGCCTTGTTCCTGCCGCTGCATACGCTGATGCGGCTGGGCTATTTCAATCTGCCCCTGTATCTCTTCACCATTCTGGCCGTGCCGACGCTTGCGTTTCGCGCCGTCAGGCGCGGCGAGCGGAACGCGATCTTCCTGCTGATCGGCGGGGCGACCATTGCCGTAAACGCGCTATGGGGCATCTTGAAGACGGGATATTTTAGCGAAATCGGCAACTACCCGCTGGATCTGATTTTCACTGTGCTCGCGGTGGCCGCGTACTGGTTCAATCGTCACATCAGCTCCGCGAGGCAGACGAAGCTGCTGGCCGAAAAGCTGCAGGAAGCGGACAAGCGCAAGGACGACTTTCTCGCCCACACGTCCCACGAGCTGCGCAACCCGCTTCACGGCATGCTGAATATCGCCCAGGCGGTGCTTGACGACGAAAGTGTCCGGAAGGACGGGAACCACCAAGACAGCCTGCGCCTGCTCATTACCGTTGGCCAGCGCATGTCGTTTCTGCTGAGCGATTTGCTCGACATCGGCCGGCTGCGGGACAATGCCGTCATCCTGCACCTGTCTCCCGTTCGCGTGCAGGCGCTGGCTTCCGGCGTCCTCGACATGCTGCGGTTCATGACGGAAGGCAAACCGATCCGGCTCGTCAACCGCATCCCGGATTCTTTCCCGCCGCTATGGGCGGACGAGAACCGGCTGATGCAAATCGTATTCAACCTGCTGCATAACGCGGTCAAATTTACGGCGGCCGGCCAGGTCGTCATCGACGCCACGGCGCAAGACGGACGAGCGCGCATCACCGTATCCGATACGGGAATCGGGATGGACGAAGCGACGTTGCGCCGGATTTTCCAGTCTTACGAGCAAGCCGATTCGAGCATCACGTCGCCGGGCGGCGGCATCGGGCTCGGCCTGAGCATCTGCAAGCAGCTGGTCGAGCTGCACGGCGGCACGATCCGAGCGGAATCGGCGCCAAACAACGGATCGATATTTACGATCGAGCTGCCGCTTGCGGCAGCTTCGGCTGCGGATGTAACGGAGGCGGCCGCCCCTTCGCCGGAAGCCGCCTTCGCATCGGCCCGCGAAGAAGTCGCGGCCGCAGCCGCCAACATTTCCGCGCTTCCGCCCGAAGCTGCCGGAGAAATGCCAACCCTCGGCACCGACGGAATCCGCATTCTGGCGGTCGACGACGATCCGGTCAACCTGCGGGTGCTGGCCCGAACGTTATCCTCCGAGCTCTACCGGCTCGGCACCGCGACAAACGGCACCGAGGCGTTGGCCATGCTGGACGCGGTCCATTGGGACGTGGTGATCGTCGACGTCATGATGCCCGGCATGTCCGGCTACGAGCTGACGCGGCGCATCCGCGAGAGATATACCTTGTCCGAGCTGCCGATTCTGCTGCTGACGGCGCGCAGCCAGCCCGAAGACATCCAGACCGGCTTCCTCGCCGGGGCCAACGACTATATCGTCAAGCCGATGAACGCGCTGGAAATCAAATCGCGCATTCGCGCGCTCACCGACCTGACGCTGTCCATCCGCGACCGCATGCACATGGAAGCAGCCTGGCTGCAAGCGCAAATCAGGCCGCACTTTCTGTTCAACACGCTCAGCGCCATCGTTTCGCTCGGCGAAACCGATACGGACCGCATGCGCAAGCTGGCGGATACGTTCGGCGTCTATTTGCGCGCCAGCTACGATTTCAAAAACTCCGACAAACGGGTTCCCTTGCACGACGAACTGGAGCTGGTCCGGGCCTATTTGTCGATCGAAAAGGAGCGTTTCGGGGAACGTCTTGAGGTGCAATGGGACGTCAATGCCTCTTCGCAGCTGCTTGTCCCGCCGCTATCCATTCAGCCCCTGGTCGAAAATGCGGCTCGCCACGGCATTCTGAAACGAACCCGCGGCGGGACTATCGGCATCCGGATCGCCGAATACGAGCGGCATGCGGAGGTCAGCGTCGCCGACGACGGCGCGGGGATGGACGACGCGACCCTTCAGCGCATTCTGGAGCGCCGGTCCGCCGCGGAGCGAAACGGGATCGGGCTGATCAACACCGACCGACGGTTGAAGCAGTTGTATGGGCAAGGTCTCCATATCGAGAGCCGGCCGGGCCACGGCACGACCGTTTCGTTCCGGATCGTGAAATGAGGCTTCCTTATCGCCTCCGTGAGGAGGCGCGGGTCCTCCCCTGGTCCGCCCCCTCCTATTCCAGCTTCAGCAGTCGTTTCATGTTGAGACCGAATATAGCCCGCTTCTCCTCCTCTTGGATATCGGCGAGGGCTACCCTGCCAAAGGTCGGGCGCGGGTCGAAGAACGGCATGTCGGTGCCGAACAATATTTTGTGAGCCCCCATCTCCCGCACAAACCATTCCACGTTGCCTTCGTAAGCGAGGGAAAGCGCCAAATCCACATAAGCATTGTCGAGGCGGTTGACTGCCGCAATCGCTTCTTCCATCGCGCGAACCTCCGCTCCCGCGTGCGCCATGATGATCTGCGCTCCCGGATAATGCGCTGCAATGCGGGATGCCGCCGCTACATCGGCGTGCCCCCATACATGAATAAGCACCGGACAACCGCGCTCCTCCGCCGTTTCATAAGCAGGATGATAGGTTTTATAATCGATCGTCACTCCGTGAAACGACTGATGCACCTTGATCCCCTTCATGCCGGGAACCGCGAAACACCGGTCAAGCTCCGCTTTCACCCCGTCCGGATAATGGGGATTAATCGTCACATAACCAACGAAACGTTCGGGATAACGGCGCAGCGCGTCCATGACCAGATCGTTGCCGTATCGATAATCGGGGCCAACGGACGCCATGGCGGTAACGCAGGCGACATCAATGCCGACCGTGTCCATGGCCTGCAGCATGCTCTCGGCATTGCCGCCGTGCGGAATATGAAAATTGGGCCAACGCCCCATATGGGTGTGGCAGTCGATAATCAATACGTCGCGAAGCGGCTCGCCTGCTCTTGCCCGGTCCGCAATGGATCGCATCGTCATAACCGCACCTCCTTCAACATGGCGCGCAAGTTGTCTCCCGCAATCAATCGCTTCTCCCGTTCGCCAATGCCCGCGTAACGAACCATGCTTACCGCGGCAGCCCCGGAATAAAGCGGCATTCCGCTGCCGAACAGCAACCGCTCGGCGCCGAAGCGCTTGCATAACTCCTCGATGCCGAGGTGCACTTTATAGCCGATCGTCTCGATCCGCAGCTGCGGGAAACGCTCCAGCAACGGATAAAGCCGCCTGTCCATGCGATAATTAACCTCGGTCAGAACGATCGGAAGCGCGGGATAGCTTCGGCACAACTCGAACAGATCGTTCCAGCCAAGCTGGTCCATGCCAAGGAACAACGGAATCCGGCAGTGCTCCAGCGATTCAAGCAACTCCCCGCAGCTCCACGCTTCCAGACTGAAGTTATGCTCCGCTGCCGCCGGAAACATGCGTACCGCCTTGATGCCGGCCAGTTTCATCCGGCTGACGAGCGCTTCCGGCTCCGGAAATTCTGCGGTATGGTGAGGAAGCGCCACCCATACGCCGTGCAGCTCCGCATGCCCTGCCGTTTCTTGAGCCAATAGCTCGTTGCCGACTTCCGGGCTATATTCCCGCGCCATGTTGTGATACACAAGCGCTTCCCCGATTCCGCACGCTTTCATTCGTTCCAACAGCACATCCGTTTCATAGAACGACCCGGGATGAACAATGGCTCTCCGGCCGACTCTGCAGGTCGCATCAAAAAACAACCCTGTTTCCGGGATACTCCCCATGCACGCTTCCTCCCTGCATTCCTCGTTGTTTCGGTCCGATCAATCTGATTGTACCAAGCCGCTTGGACGGCCGGTATGCAGGAAATTATGATTTCATGAAAAAAAACAACCATAGTTTTATAAATTATTGCCTTATTTCCCGTTCGCCTTGTTTGGTAGGATGAACTTGCAAGCAAAATGTAAACAAAGGGGTTAGCGCGATGAAAAGTAAGCGGATTCAGTTGCTCGCACCAGGCACGTTAAGCGTCTTGCTATTGGTCTCGGCTTGTTCGGGCGGCGGCACACCGTCCGCCACCTCTCCCGCGGCGAGCGGCTCGGCGGCAGTCTCCTCGAAACCGTCCTCTTCCGCAACGCCGGCGGAAAGACCGAAAATCAGCGTCCTGTCCTACAACCTGGCGGGCAATACGCCGAACGTGAGCAACTGGAATGAAAACATTTATGTCAAAAAACTGGAGGAGCTAACCGGAACCGATCTTGAATTCGAGTTTCTGAATGCAGCCGATTACAGCACGCAATTGACGCTTCGCTTCGCCTCCAACGAGTTGAAAGACCTGATCGCTACAACCGGGATCGATTCGCCGGCGCACCCGAATGCGGTGAAGCAAGGAGCCTTCCTGCAATTGAACGACTTGATCGATAAATACGGTCCGAACCTGAAAGCGAAAATACCGGAAAAAGTATGGAAGTCGCCGCAAGTATCCGTCGATGGAAAGATTTACGCGATTCCGTTGCTGTCGCCGCATTCGGAGCTGGGAGCGCTGTACATTCGCCAGGACTGGCTGAAAAAATTGAATATGCCCATGCCGAAAACATTGGATGACTGGCTCGCCTATTTCGAGAAGGTCAAGGTCGAGGACATGGATGGCGACGGCGATCCGAACAACGAGTACGGCTTCGAGGTGCGGGAAAACTTCAGCAGCAGCGCGGAGTTTTTCTATCAATTCGGCGTTGCGCTGGATTACTGGGTGATGCAGGACGGCCAGTTCGTTCCGTCCGTCATTACCCCGAAGATGAAAGACGCCCTGGCGTTCTGGAGAATGATGTACAAGAACGGTTACATTCCGCCGAATTCGTTCACGAACAAACTCGCCGATTGGCAGGCGGCCATCTATAAGGATAAGGCCGGCAGCTGGCTGCATTTCGTGGACAACGCGGCAACGTGGTGGGCGCCGTCGAACTTCAGCAATCCGAATGCCGATCCGGTTATTGTCGAACCTCCGCTCGGGCCGGGAGGACAAGGGACGTATCCGGAGACCACGGGACTTTACCGGGTATGGGTCATTCCGTCGAAGGAGAAAAATCCGGAACGATTGATCAAATTCCTCGACTTCGTCTGGGGCAGCCCGGAAGTGCAGAAGTTCTTCACCTTCGGCATCGAAGGCTATAACTACGATATGGTCGACGGCAAGGTCAAATGGGATATCACCTCGCCCAACAACGCCAAAAATGAAGAAAATCTGCTGTATATGTACAATATGAATTTTTCGGGCGTCAGCAGAAATAACGATGAACAAATCAAGCTGAATCCATTCGCGCCGAAACTGATCAAAGGCTATGAGATTGCCGAGAAATACAAAATCAAATCCGAAGCCATGTACATGCCGGTCATGGAAGCATTCAAAACACGGCCGGAATTGCTGCCGAACTTCGGAAGCGGCAACACGCTGCTGATGGAAATGTTCGCGAAGGTCATTACCAGCAATGTAGACATCGACGCCGAGTTCGACAAGTTCGTGAAGGAATGGAAAAGCCGTGGCGGCGACGAAGCGATCAAGCAAGCAACGGCATGGCACAAGCAGTTTTACGGCAACTGACAACGCCGCGAATTTCCGCAAATGATGAACGCCGGGGTGCCTCACGGGGCATCCCCTGCTTTTCCAGCACGAAACGGATTGGTGGAATAACCGATGAAGAACACGAGAAACAGACTCTATACGAACGACACGGCGATTCTTTGGCTGATCGCGTTGCCCGGCTTGCTTTATTTTGTCATTTTCAAGTACATCCCCTTGTTCGGAAATGTGATCGCTTTCCAGGATTACAACATCTTTCAGGGAATCATGCATAGCCATTTTGTCGGATGGAAGCATTTCGCCTTCATGTTTCGTTACGAAGAGTTTGTCAATATATTGAAAAACACGGTCCTGCTCGGGGTGTATCAGATCGTGGCGGGTTTTCCGGCGCCGTTGATATTCGCCTTGCTGCTGAACGAGATTCGCTTCTCGTCCTATAAGCGCGTCGTGCAGACGTTGCTGTATTTGCCGCATTTTTTGTCCTGGGTCATTGTCGGCGGCATCTTTATCAATCTGTTGACGATCGATGGCGTGTTCAACCGGCTGCTCCATTTCCTGGACCTGCCCACCATTGATTTTATGCTGCAAAAAGGTTTTTTTCGCACGATTGTCGTAGGCTCGGGCATCTGGAAAGAAGTCGGATGGGGCATGATCATTTATTTGGCTGCAATGAGCGCCGTCAATCCGCAATTGTACGAATCGGCCGTCATCGATGGCGCCAACCGCTGGAGGCGGATGTGGTCGATCACCATCCCCTCCATCTCGCCGGCGATCATTACGCTGTTCCTGCTCCGGATCGGCGGCATCCTGGACGCGAATGTAGAGCAGCTGCTGGTGCTGCTTAATCCGCTCGTTCGCCCGGTAGGAGAAGTCATCGATACGTACGTGTACCGGTCCGGATTGCTCGGCGGACAATTCAGCTTTACAACCGCCGTCGGCTTGTTCAAGTCGGTCATCGGGTTCTTCATGATTGTCAGCCTGAATCAACTGAGCAAACGAATGACCGGGGAAAGCATCTATTAGAAAGGAGCGGCATCGATGGTATCGAACAAGTCGGAGCGAGTATTCCAGACGCTCAACAATCTGTTCTTTTTGCTGGTCAGCCTCTTGATGATTGCTCCGATGGTGAATCTGCTGGCGATCTCGCTCAGTTCCCCGCGATATGTCAATACGAAGGAAGTTGCCTTTTGGCCGAAAGGATTCAGTTGGGGCGTCTACGAGAAGTTGTTCGGTTTATCGTCCATATGGAGATCGCTGGAGATCAGCTTGATCATTACGGCCGCAGGCACCTTGATTACCTTATGCCTGGGCTCGACGCTGGCCTTCTCCCTGTCGCGGCCGCGGATGAAAGGCCGCAAGCTGATCCTGACGGCCATTATCATCACGTTTATTTTTTCCGTTCCGCTGATTCCGAGTTATTTGCTCGTGACGGCGCTCGGGATGAAGAATACGTTATGGGCGCTCATGATCCCCAGCGCGCTCAGCGCTTTTTATATTTTGATCCTGAAATCGTTCTTTGAAGGCATTTCGGTCGAAGTGTTTGAATCCGCGAAAATCGACGGCTGCACCGAGCTCGGCATTTTTACGCGGATGGTGCTGCCGTTGTCCAAGGCGGTGCTGGCGACGATAGCCTTGTTCCACGCCGTCTATCAATGGAACAACTACTTTAATGCCCTGGTATTCATCAGCAAGCCGACGCTGTATCCGATGCAGATCATCCTGCGCAATATGATTGTGAACGATATGGCGCAGAACACGCTAAACACCGTTGAAGCGACAAGCCACACCACTCCCGAGATGATCAAGGCCGGCACGATCCTGTTCGCGACGGCTCCCATTCTTCTGGTTTACCCGTTCATTCAGCGATACTTTGTCAAAGGGGCCATGTTGGGAGCGGTAAAAGAATGAGCCCCGCGTGTTTATAACGATCTGCCCGCGTGGTATGATTTTGCGAAAGGACATGCGTCAGCAAACCAACCTCCGAGGCGGAAACCCATGAAATTATCGCTGAAACAGAAGCTTACCCTGGTCGTCACGGTCAGTTTGTTTCTGCCTTTCTTGCTGCTGGGTTATTTATGGTACGACCGCACGGAGCGAACGATCGAGCAGAACGCTTCTTATTACGGCAAAGTGCTGCTGGAGCAAGCGAATAAATCGATCGACTCCTATCTTTCCGAACTGGACCGCCTGGCCATTCCGTTCCTGCTCAATCCGGCGATCCAGAGCTTTCTCAGCCTGGAGCCCGACGATTATTACGGCCAGTTCCTGTTGCAGCAGAAAATAAGAAGCGAGCTTTATAAGGACCTGTATTCCAGCCGCAGAGATATTTACAACTTCACCATTATCATGCATGAAGGCCTCGACCTGAGCAGCCGGGACAATTCCCTGATGGGGGAACGCAACCGCAGCTATTTAAAGCTCCTCGATCGCGAGACGGACACGGATAAATTTACCGTTGAGGGCATCAACCGGATCGACGGCATGCCCGTCATGACCTTCTATAAAATCATTTCCGATCCCAACCAGTCCGCCCATCGCGGGATTCTGATCGTGGATCTGAAATTGACCAAGATTCAGGAGATCATGAGCAACCTTTCGGTCGACGGGGTTGGCGAAGCCTTCATCGTGAACGAATCGGGTCAATATTACTACCACCCGCAAAACAGCCTGATCGGCACATTCGCCGACAAAACCATGATGGGCCAATTCGCGGACAAGAACGGTTTCCGGGTGAACGGGAGCGACGGGCAGAAGAGCATCGTCAGCTACAGCACCTCCGCGCTGACAGGGTGGACACTGGTGCTGGAAACGCCGATGGCGCACCTCACTTCCGGGCTCGTTCGATTGAGAACGGCGGCTTTTCTCATCTTCGGCTGCATCGCCATCGTGGTTTTGCTGATGATGGGCAGCTTTACGTACTATTTGATCCGTTCGCTGTCGTTTATCCAGCAGTTGATGAAACGGGCGGCAGCCGGCAACCTGAACGTGCGCGCCCCGGAGAAAGCCAGCGACGAAATCGGCATGCTTTTCCACAGTTTTAATACGATGATGGACGAATACCGCCGGCTGATTCGCGTCGAGCATACCTCGCAATTGAAGGCAAAGGAAATGCAGGTGCGGCAAAAGGAATCGATGCTCATCGCGCTGCAGTCGCAAGTCAACCCGCATTTTCTATACAACACGCTGGGAACGGTTCACTCCATCGCCATTCTGGAGGGGGTGCGGCCGATCAGCCGGATCGCCGCCAACCTCGCCAACCTGTTCCGGTACAGCCTGGAAAGCGATACGCAAATGGTGTCCCTGCAGGAGGAAATTCGCTACATCGAAATGTACCTGGATATTCAGAAAGAACGGTACGAGGACTTGCAAACGGTGATCGAAATGGAGGCGGAGGCGCGGCTCAAGGCGATTCCCTGCCTTCGGCTTATGCTGCAGCCGCTGGTGGAAAACGCGCTGCTTCACGGCTACCAGCAATACGGACAACATCCGGGCTATGTGGCGGTGATCGGCCGGAGCGCCGGAGCCTGCTACGAAATTCGCGTGATCGATCACGGACAGGGCATGCCCGCCGATGTGCGGGAACGGTACAATGCGCAATTTCGCGGAATGACGGAAGACACGCTTGTGGACGATGCCCAGTGGGCGATAGCGGGAAGCATCGGCTTGTACAATGTGCATAAACGGCTCAGGCTTGTGTACGGAGAACCATACGGCATATGGATTGAAGATTCGGGGACAGGCGGTACCGTCGTACGTATCGTGATCCCGGACAACAACGAGGCGGTGTAAGCATGCTGCAAATAGTTGTGGTTGAGGACGAGCGCTGGATTCGGCAAAGCATATGCAGGATGCTCGAACAGATTCCCCGCTGCCGGATTGCCGGCGAAGCGCGGGACGGGCGGGAAGCGCTGCGTTTGCTGCGGGAGACGGGGGGAACGCACATCCTGATGACCGATATCCGCATGCCGGTGATGGACGGCCTGCAGCTTGTCGGCGAGGCGCGCCAACTGCTCCCGAACCTGGAAATTGTACTGTTTTCCGGTCACAACGATTTCGATTACGTACGCGAAGGGCTGCGGCTGGGAGTCCACGATTATCTCCTGAAGCCTGTTCAGCCGGATGACCTGGAACGGGTCATTCGTCAACTGGAGCGCAAGATCGTCCAGAAGCAGGATCGGTTGCCCCGGCAATTCGAACGGCTGGGGATGTGGCGCGACCGTACGAAGCGTCTGGCCGAAGCGATCTGGCTCGCGGATCTGCCTCGTTTCGAGGCGGAGTGGGAAGCGCTGGCCGGCGAGTGGCTCCAGCTCGATCGGCACGCCGAAGATGCCTACGAGTTTCTTCATCTGCTGCTCTATACGATGAATGAGCATATTCACGAAAGCTATGGCGCCCGGCTGCCGGATCAGGCCTTTCATCCGCTTGATTTTACCGGCGACCTGCCGCGGGATGCCGAGTGTATCCGGGAGCTGCTGCGGGCGGTCATCAAGTCGCTGCTCACCCGGCGCAATTGGCGCAAAAACCATATGGTGGTCAAAGCGCTCGACTACATCGAAGCGCACTTTGCCGATCCCGACATGTCCTTGCTGGAAGCGGCCGAGAAGAGCGGCCTGTCCTCCCCCTATTTGAGCCGCATGTTCAAGGAGGAGACGGGACAAACCTTTGTGGAATACGTAACCGAGCTGCGCATCTCCAAAGCCCGTTCGATGCTCAGCGACCCGAATGCCAAAGTGTATGAAGTGGCGGACGCGGTCGGCTATACGGATTACGGTTATTTCGTTCGCGTCTTCAAAAGAGTCGTCGGCTATTCCCCCTCCGATTATCGCAAGCAGCTCGGCATTCGGTGAACCAGACGATTCCGCGCACCTACACCCTCACAAGCGAGGCGGGAGGCAGCTCCCTTGCCTGGCTATTTTGCGTGCGCACGATCCTTCCTCCGCCGCGGCACTCTCTTCCCCACCCCGCAAGCTTCTCTTACCGAGTTCCAATCGTCCCGAATTAATTATAGGGAATCAATCATAAAAGTTGGGCATTTAATTGGCTGGAAACCATCCCTTATACTGGCGAGGTAAGCGATTACACAGGGTGAAAGGAGGAAAGTTGCCCGCAAAACGGCAGCCGATATCGATGTGGCCTTGTCCCGTTGTATGAAAAATTGGAGGGAGTGAACAAGTGAGTGTCGTTACAAACCAGGAAGGGTAACAAGCTTTTTCATATGCTTAAAATGTTCATCGTCATTGGCGCCCTGATGGCCGGAATGGTTGTCAATCCTCCCGCCCTGCCCTCGGCGCAAGCAAGCGGCGTGTCATACTCGGAAGATTTGCAGCTGCCGAATATTCCCGGCACCGAATGGATTCAGCCTGCGCCTGTCAATGAGTGCGCCAATCCCGATCCGGCCTGGATCTTCTGCGACGATTTCGAACAGGATCGCAGCGCGCAATATTTTGAGGGGAAAAGTTTCGTCAGCAATAATCGGACAGCCGGTGCCGGCTGGAACGGCTCTACGGCTGTAAAAGGGGCATTCAAACAAGGCATCGAGAGCGCGGGCGGCATGAAGGTCGCTTTCGGCAAAACGCCGAGCTCCTATGAAGCGCCTGTCTCGCACAACGGAGAAAAGATACGTGAACTTTATTACCGGATGTATCTGAAAAATGATGCGAATTGGATTGGCGGCGGCGGTTACAAGCTGTCAAGGGTCACTTCGCTTGCCGAGAATTGGGCACAGCCGTTCATCGGTCATGTATGGAGCGGCAACAGCGTACCTGGAAATCCGGACAAGGATTACTTGCTCCTGGACCCCGCATCGGGAACGGATGAGACCGGCAATCTGCTGAGCACCGAATACAATGATTTTGACCATTTGCGCTGGCTGAACCAAAAAAAGGGACTAACCCCGATCTTCAGTTCGGACTACGTCGGCAAGTGGTACAGCATTGAAGTGCATATTAAGCTGAATGACGCGGGACAATCGAACGGCGTGTTCGAATATTGGATCAATAATACGCTGCAGGCAAGCAAGACAGGAATGAACTGGGTAGGCAATTATGATGCGTACGGCATCAATACGGTCCTGTTCGAGAACTTCTGGAACAACGGGGCTCCCCAGGATCAGAATCGGTACTTCGACAATATCGTCATCAGCACCCAGAAGATCGACAAGGACTACGACGTGAATCCGGCGTACGTATCCGGCGGCAATGCCCAGCTCGGCTGGCATGCGGAAGGCGGCCTGGTCGAAGGCGGCGAGCTCGTCGTATCCACGGATGGAACGTATGACTTCGGCAACCTCGGTCCGACGATGCTCTATCGGCAATCGTTGTCGGATGAGGTTCCGGGTACGCAGCTGTCGGCGAACGTCCCCGTAGGACGAGGAACGGTACAGCCTGCGAATGAAGTCGGTTCGCCTTACGTAAGAGCTGTGCCGGAGCTGCCTTACGGCAAGGGGCTCGAGATAGGGACGCCTGTCAAGAAGATCTATGTTTATGATAATCAGGTGCATACCGAATTTTACGAGCACTACTATGTCTACTGGCCTGCCGAGCATCAGGACAATGCGAAGGACAAATTGCTTGCGGCCACGAGAAGCTGGGGAATCAAGGGGATTTGGCACTATCTGGATGCAGATGGATATAATTCGAATACTAAATCCGACGTTTTCTCCAGTTCGCCCGGATGGGACATTAACGGAAAATATTTCTCGGACGGATGGAAGGTTATGTCCAACGATAGCCCCATCTCTTATTTTGACACCACGTCAAGAAGCCGCATGCGCGATCCCAATGACCTCCAAAGATGGAGATCATCGCCGATGCTCAAGCAATTCTGGGTGAAGAGCGGTCCAACTCCCGGTTCGGCGGCAGGATCGGACGGCTTGTATCGATTGACCGATACGAGCACGGGGATGGTTGATTCCAAGAGCTACAAGGACATTGGGCAGTGGACCGCAGCCAATGCGCCTGTCGTTGGCTACGACCGGCTTACGATACCCGGTTTTGTGGAACAATTCAATATCGCCGACCACACCGAGCTTTACTTCGCCGATATTTACCAGGCGGTTGGACCCGGAGCGGCAGCCCGGATTGAGATTACGGACAACGCCGATTATAATGCATCGACGAAGATTACGATCCTGGATATCCAGAACTGGGCAAACCATGAAGTAAGCGCGAAGATTCGCAAAGGGATTTTTTATCAGGAGACGCTGGTTGGAAAATATGTGCATCTGCATGATGCGAACAACAATCCTATTTATATTGGACAACTGCAAGATAACATTACGGTCCCGCCGGCAACCGCACCCGGGGCGCCAACCGACGTAACCGCCGCAGCGGGCAACGGCAAGGCGACCGTCACCTTCACGGCGCCGGTGAACGACGGGGGGAGCGCGATTACGGGATACACCGTGACGGCCTCGCCGGGAAATCTGGTTCAGAGCGGCACGGGAAGCCCTATCGTGTTCACCGGCTTGACGAACAATACGGCCTACACCTTCACGGTGAAAGCGGTCAATGACGTGGGGTCCGGCTTGTCCTCCGCTGCATCCAATACGGTAGTGCCAGGCAGCGTCAAAATCACGCCGGTGGCAACCGAAGACGCGGAATTCAAGCAAGGGGTTCTTATCGAAGCCGAAGATTTCACCTTCCAGAGCGGCGGAACCGTAACGATCGCCGATCGGGGGCAATCGCATACGACCGGGAATCCGCTCGGGAACATGTTCTACAACTGGGACAATGCCGGTCATCTGCTGGAATGGGAATTTAACGTTCCGGAATCCGGCAGCTATCGAATCGGGATGAAATATTCATCCTCGGTGCCCCTGTCGCTTAGAGACCTTCAAGTAGACGGAGGAGAAACGTATACGTTCCACTATCCAAGGACGCTCGGCGGCTGGGGCGATTTCGACAACGCCCTGCTGCAGGATAGCGAAGGCAACGATCTTCTGTTCGATCTGGCGGCAGGCACGCACAAGATTCGAATGACCAACGTATCGTCCGGCTTAAACCTGGATTATATCGTTCTCCACAAGATGAACGACGGCCCGCTGCTGCCGCCGACCGCTGGAGCGGCCAGCATCACCGGCAACCATGACTCCTTGCCCTTGGGCAGCGACCTGGATTTGACCGTCGGGGTGGCCGCGTTGAATGGCAGCTTCACTGCATTGGATGCGATTCTCGACTACGATCCGGCTGATCTCTCCTTCGCCACGGTAACGAACGGGGCTTCCGTATCGTTGGCCGAATCGGCATTGGAGCTGCTGAAGCCGAACTATACGGTCATGAGCGCCGTCAATGAAGCCAAGGGGAAAATTCGCATCCTTGCGTTCACTCAAGATGAGCAGAACGCCGTCCGGAACGTCGGCTCGTTATTCAAGCTGCATGGCGCAGTGAAGGATGGCGCAACGTTAGGCGATACCGACGTGACCTTGGAGAAATTCGATGTGTCTTTATTCAACACGTCGGTTTCGCTAGACACCGGCGAGGCAGGCTATTCGTTCGAGATTCGCCTGGCGGACAACGCTGCGCTCGTTGCGGCTATCGGCAACGCGCAAGCCCTTCACGATGAAGCGACGGAAGGCGAGCTGCCGGGTCAATACGCCGAAGGCTCCAAAACGATTTTGTTGGCTGCGATCAATGCCGCAACAACCGTGAGCGTGAATATTCATGCGGAACAAACCGATGTGAATGCGGCTCTGCAAGCGCTGTTGCAGGCAATCGATACGTTCCATCTGGCCGTCATTCCAATTGACGCCGTTGACAGAACGATCTTGGCCGAAACCATTGCCTCGGCGCAGAATCGCTACAATAGAACGGCGGAAGGCAACCGGGTCGGACTCTACCAGACCGGTTCGAGAGACGCTCTGCTTGGCGTAATCGCAACGGCGAGCGGTATATACGCGCTTCCATCCGCGAATCAGACGCAGGTCAATCAAGCCGATGCGGCGTTGAAGACGGCTCTGTCGACATTCTCAACCAAGATCGTCACGCTTGTGCCGGGCGCAACAGCCGTTACCATTACCGACTTGTCCATCATCCTGCGTTACTTTGGCGTAACTCACGACGACCCGAGTTGGAGTGAAATCGAGCGGGCGGACGTGCTGAACGAAGGGGAAATTACGATTCAGGCGATTGCTGCGATTGCCCAGATGATTCTGGACGATTGGCTGCTCGAGTAGTTCGAAAGGTTTATGGGGGGAAGATGCTTCGTCTTCCCCCTTTTTCCATTCAAGCTGAACAGGATAGGAGCGCTTCCCAATGAAAATAAGATTACCCTCCCGAATCCTCTTCCTTGTATGCATAGCGGCCTTGTGTTGCTGCGCGGCATCGCCTGTTGCGCTTATGGCCGATAACGCCGACAACGCCGCTATCCGGGAAGATGTTCTGTTTCGTCTCGATCCTGCCAATTCCGAAACGAAAGACGAACTCGTCGTTAGCCTGTTCGCTCGGCACGCTTCGGATGTGTATGCCTTCGAAGTCAGGCTGGAGGTTGAACCTCGGAACTTGCAGCTGATCGATGCGCACAGCGAGCTTCCGGGCATGTCGACCGAACCTGTCCCAAGCGGGCAACAGATTCGATTCGCCCATACCCAGCTTGGCCGAATACCGGGCCAGTCGGGGGATCTGAAGCTCGTCACTTTCGTATTCAAGCTGCTGCATAATGGGGATTCCGCGATTCGTCTGCATCAAGTCAGCTTGATCGCCTCGGATTTGAGCAAGACGGTTTACGAGACCGACAACGAATTGCAGGTGGAAGATCCGTTCGTGCCGGTTTCATTGACCGACATCGCCGGACACTGGGCGGCCCAGGCTATCGTGCAGGCTGTCGGCCTCGGGTTCGTCGAGGGGTACCCCGATGGCACATTCCGTCCGCAGCGGGAAGTGTCGCGAAGCGAATTCGTTACGCTGCTGGGGCGGGCGCTTCATCTGGAGATGCCGGGAAGCAAACGGCAGCCCTTGGCGGATGACAGCCTGTTGCCCGAATGGGCCCAACCTTATATTTATGCGGCAATCGATAAAGGGTGGATCGTCGGTTACGAGGATGATACCTTCCGTGCCGATCGTTCGATTACCCGCATGGAAATGACCGCGATCATCGCGCGAACGGTCGGCGTAAAATCGGCAACCGGCGGCTTGGCTTACGTCGATGCCGATCGAATCCCGGCTTGGGGGCATGATGCGGCAGCTACCGCAACAACCGTTGGCCTCGTTCAAGGCAGAGACGATCACACATTCGCCCCGAACGACAACTCGACTCGAGCGGAAGCCGTCGTATTGATATTGAACTTGCTGCAGGCAATCGACCGAGGAGACGTCGAAATTCACTATCATTAACGACAAGTTGCGGTTCCGCGTCACACATGAAAAAGGGCATCCGCTCGGGATGCCCTTCTTTCATAGCTAGACATAGTTCAACCCGCCGGGATACGGCAGCGGCACAGGAATTCGCCCCCACCGCGCCTCGAGCTCGCGCAATACCGCGTCCAACTCGCTCTCCGCCGGTGAAAACAGCCAATCGCTCCATTGCTGGGCGCTCAGTGTCGCCAATCCTTCACTGCCATCCTCACTTTCGCCCGGTGCACGCGCTCCCTTGCCGATGCCCTTCGTCCATCCGATCGTTACACTCCCGTCCTGCCAGGTCTGTACGAGCTTCAACCTCCCGACAGCTCCTTGCGCCAGATAGAACGGTTCCAACTGCTCCAGCAGCCGCGCCGAGTCGATCACCCGGATCGTACCGGGCATCCGTTGCGAGTCGCCGATGCAGGCTGCAGCCTCCAGCTGCCTCCGCAACGCCTCCTCCTGCCAGCCAAACGGTACTTCGCATGCCTCCGCAGCATGCAGCTTCATGGCATAGCCGACCAGCGCGGCCACCCGCTCCGTATCGCCCGCCCACTCCACCAGCCCCATCCGGTTTCCGCGCTCCCGATCACGTGCCACACGGACGACGATGCAGGCGAGCAGGTCACCGTCGCGCTCTGCCACATACACGCGATGCCGTTGCCGCTCGCCGCTGGCAAACGCCTCGGAGGCGATCAGATCGGCCAGATCCCATATGCTGCGCTCGAACCGCACCGCCGTTCCCCGGTCTAGCTCATGCAAACGAAACCAATCGGCCGCCACTCTCTCCCGCAGCACCACTTCTTCGCTGTCCGTCAGCCGTCCCAGCCGTTCCGCGCTTTCTCGTCCCAGCGCCGCCTTCACCATCCCGCCGTAGCGCAAGCAGCGGTGCCGGGCGTACAGGCTGCGGGCGCCGGACACGAATAACAACGACGCCCCGGCTTCTTCGATCCGGGCGATCGCCGCCTCCATCATCCGATTCGCCACGCCGCGCCCCTGCCATTCGGGATGCGTGCACACCTGGCCCAACTGGTACACGGAGACGAAAGCCGGTCCGATCCGCATGACAGACGGCACGAGGCCCATAAAGCCGACGATCCGGTCCCCCGCGAAGGCGCCGATCGACTGGCCGAGCGAATCGGAGAACGAACGGGCGAACGCGATCTCCATCGTGCGTTCCCCTTCTTCGCGGAACACCTCGTTCACGAGCCGGATCGCCTGGGCCCAATCGTCCCGGGCGACCGGGCGAACCTGTATCGCGAGCTCCCCCGTCATGACGAATGCACCGAGGTCCCATGATTAACCGATTTCTGCACTAATCCCGACTCCTTCGCCTGAAAATACCTATTCCTTCAACGATCCGATCATAACGCCTTTGACAAAATATTTTTGCAGAAACGGATAGAGCAGCAAGATCGGCAATGTCGCCACCATTACCGTCGCGTACTTGATCGTCTGGGCGACCTGATAACGCTCCGTCGAATCGACGCCGGTCAGCATCTCCTGCATCATATTGTTGGTCAGCAGCAATTCGCGCAGGATAAGCTGCAGCGGAAACTTGTCGGCATCGGTCAAATAGACCAAGGCGGCGAAGTAAGCGTTCCAGTGGCCAACCGCATAAAAGAGCAGCATAACGGCCATGACCGGCAATGAGAGAGGGATGATGATGCGAAACAGAATCGTGAAATCATGGGCTCCGTCAATCTTCGCCGATTCCTCCAGACTGTGCGGCACGGCCTGGAAGGAAGTCTTCATGACGATCAAATTCCATGTGCTGATCGCACCCGGAACAATAAGCGCCCAGCGCGTGTTGTAAAGCCCGAGGTCGCGGATCAGCAGGTACATCGGGATAAGCCCCCCGCTGAAAAACATCGTGATCGTGATCATGATCATCAGTTGGTTTTTCAGCAGCAGATTGCGCCTTGACAGCACGTATGCTCCGAGACTCGTCATGAACAGATTAAAGACGGAGCCGACCGCTACGTAGAAGATCGTGTTCTGATAACCGGTGAGAATCCGGCTGTTGGCGAATACGGTCTTATAGGCGTCAAGGGAAAAGCCCAGCGGCGAAAGCAATAGTCCGCGGTGCTTCATCAATTCCAATGCGTCGCTGACGGAGGCGAAGGCGATGTATAGAAAGGGATACAACGTCACGGCGATGAGCGCCAGCATGAAAATCGTGTTGGCCGCGTCAAAGGAGATTTCGCCCGGGCTGCGTTTCATCTTCATCTCGATCTCCCCTTTACCATAGACTCGTCTCGGAGACGCGTCGGCTGACTTTGTTCGCCAGAATCAGCAGCGTGAAATTAATGACGGAATTAAACACGGAGACTGCCGTGCTGAAGCTGTAGTTGGCTTCCAGAATCCCCTTGCGATAAACATAGGATGAAATAACATCCCCTGTTTCATAGGTAAGCGGATTGTACAGCAGAATGATCTTGTCGCTGCCGACGCTCATCATGTAGCCGAATTGCATGATCAGCATGATGATGCAGATCGGCATGATGCCCGGCAGCGTGATATGCAGCGCCTGCCTGCCCCGTCCGGCCCCGTCCACCTTGGCCGCTTCATACAGCGTCGGATCGATATTCGCGATCGCCGCGAGGTAGATGATCGTCGACCAGCCGAGCCCTTGCCAGACTCCGGAGCCGACATAGATCGTGCGGAACCATTCGGGCTTCTGCAGGAACGGGATCGCTTCGCCGCCGAGCAGAACGATGAGTTGATTGATCAGCCCGTCCCGGGCCGTGAAGTCCGTAATCATCCCCGCGATGATCACGACCGCGATGAAATGCGGCAGATAGGAGATCGTCTGAACCGTTCGTTTGAACCAGTTTCGGCGGATTTCATTCAAGAGCAGGGCGAACACAATCGGCAGCGGGAAACCGAAGAGCAGCTCGTAAAAGTTGATCAGCAGCGTATTTTTGATCAGCCGCCAGAAGTAATAGCTGTGAAAAAAGGTCAGGAAATGCTTGAAGCCTACAAACGGGCTGGAAAGAAACCCGACGCTGGGGCTGTAATCGCGAAATGCGATCTGGAGCCCGTAGATCGGATAATAGTGAAAGATCAGGTAATACGCCACGACCGGGAGCGCCATGAGATAGATGTGCCGGTTTCGTCCCAAATCGCGCAGCAGCCGCGTCCGGTAAGGAGGAAGGGCGGTCGCGCCGCCCGCCCCTTTCCTTGTCGCCCGATTTCCGTTTCGCATAGGCAGTTGCATAGTCGTCTCCGATTCGCGGGTGATCAACGCCGTTGGTAGCGCTTATACGCCGCTTGCTGGATGGCGACCGCGCGTTCGATCCCCATATCCTTAAGCGTTTTGACAAAGGCGTCGAACTTCTCCATCGGCTCTACGCCCATGACGAATTTGTCCAGCTTCTCTTTGGTAAACGTGTTGATATCGTTCATGATCGTGGCGTATTCCGTGCTCTCCTCCGCGGTCGGGGTGAGGCGCGGCAGATGCTTTTTATTATCCGCATTCATCCAGGTGGTCAGCGAATCGGCGCCGTTCTTCATGGCTGCCGATCTTTGCTCCATCCAGCGTTTATCCTGAACGAACGGACCGTATGCGGAGGAGAGCGTCGTGCGGCCCATCAGACTCGTGTCGGCGAGAGCGCTGGCAATGAACTTGGGTTCGCCGTTCACCATGTTGTAAGTCATGCCTTCAATCCCGAAATTGAACAGCTTATGCCCCACGTCACCGTAATTGAAATCCAGCCACTGCACGAGGGCGGGAACGTTTTTGGCCGATGTGGTGATCGCCGCGCCTGTGCCATCGAAGTACGGGTCCTGCTGGCCGATGATCGGCTTCGTTCCCTTGACCAATACCGGATACGGCGCCGCCTTGATTTCAAAGGTCGGGTGCTTATCCTTCATGAGCGCATTTTCTTTGCCTACCGTATTCTGAACCAGGGTGCCCAGTTGGTCTCCCGTCAGCTTGGCATCGCGCAGCTTGTTGTCCATCGTCACATAATCCGGGTCGATCAGACCTTCCTTGTACCATTTGTTCAGCAGGGTGATGTATTCCTTAAATTCCGGCTGAAGCATGCCGTACTTGACGACGCCGTTCTCCTGGTAGAAATCGTTCTTGATCCCCCACGCCGCCTGGAACCCAAACTGACTCCATTTGTAATATAGCGGTATTTCGTCGGCTTTGCCGTTTTTGTTCGGATCTCCGTTCTTAAACGCTTTCAAGACGGTGTACCATTCGTCGATCGTCTCCGGCATCTTCAGCCCCAGGTTGTCCAGCCAGTCCTTGCGCAGCGCGATGCCGCTATACGTCAGCAAATAAGCGTCTCCGCGGTAGAAGGGAAAGGCAAAGATCGAGCCGTTGTCCGTGCTGATGAGTTTCCGCATCTCCGGATTATCCTTCAGTAGCTTGGTGAGGTTCGGCGCGTATTGGTCGATATAATCGTTCAGTCGGATGATTTTGCCGTCTTTGATGTATTTTTCCGGTCCGCCGGCAAGGGAGATCCAGCCTTCCTCGATAATATCCGGCAAGTTTTTGGAAGCCATCATCAGGTTGAACGATTCGTCGCTCTGCGGGTGGATGAACTCGGCGTCTACGCCGGTCAATTCCTTTTTCTTTTTGTAGGCCTCGTGTTCGCCCAAATTTTTGATGCTGGCGGCCGCATTGCTGTTCAAATAGACATAGTAGGTCAATTTGTCCAGCTTCTCTACTTTGGGCGCTTCCGACGGCTTTGCCGATGCCGATGCCGACGGGCTCGTGCTTGTACCGGGCGCCGTCGCGGTCGCGGCTGTGGTCCCTCCCCCATCCGAGCTGCTGCAGCCGACCACCGCGACGATCAGGGGCACCGCTGCCGCGGCCCGCCAGCGGAATAAACCATTGACCTTCCCTTTCATACTGCTTCCTCCTTCAATTCACCACATCGTGTAGGGAGCACCCTGCGGTTGCGCTTCCCCCGAAACCATCATGCCCCACGCGGAGGGTCGTTGGGTATGCTCCATGCTTCCGTTTCATGATCCAATCTTAAGTTCGGCGGGTTAATCCTTCATATGCTCCCGGTATTTGCCCGGGGTGACGCCCACATATTTCTTGAACACCCGAATCAAACCGGCGTCCTTGGCGTATCCGACCAGCTCGGCGATCCGGTTCAGGCTGAGCGAGTCGTCCCCCAGCAGCGTCTTGGCCCGCTCGACCCTTACCCGGGTCATGTAGTCGGCCAGATTGTAGCCGGTATGCTTCTTGAAGAAGCCGGACAAATACTGCGGGGTCAGCCGAAATTGGTCGGCCAGGGAATTAAGGCTCAGCGAATGCTCCGCGTAATGATCCTCGATGTATCCGGCGATCTGCTCCGCCAGAACCGCGCCGGGGTCGCGCTGGGACGCGACGACGCTGTCGCAGATCTTCTGGTAAATGAGGCGGATCTGCTCCTGCATCTCGGCAAGCGTGGTGCAGGCCGACAGCCGCTGCAGCGGTTCGAAGCCGTCCGCGAACAAGCCCTGGACCCGCTCCGAAGCGTCGTTCCAGATTTTGATCAGCGTGCTCATCATGTTGAAGTACAGCAGCCGTCCCATCTCCAGCGAAATTTGCCGCGCGTGGAAGTTCATCTGTTCGATATGCTTCAGAAGCTGGTCCGCCTGTTCGAAGTCGCCGGCGCGGATCGCGTTGGTCAGCCTCATCTCCACGTCCAGCGGGTAATAATAGCGGGCCCGATCCCGCGCCTGATCGATTTCCCGATAATAAGTCACGCTGCTCTTGCCTTTGACGATCCGATATTCCAGCGCCTCGAGCGCCTCCGTATAACAGCCCGGGACGGCCCGCACCTGCTCGCGGATCTCGCTCACGCCGATACTCATTCGGATATTGAATTTAAGCTCGATTACCGATTTGATCTCTCCGATGGCCGCTTCAAGCGGAAGGCCACGATCGGCCGAGTCGCCCGGCTTCCGATTCACCAGCAGCACAAGCCGATGCAGATCGGTCTCCACGACATAAACCTCGTGGCGCTCCCCCAGCAGCTCCTGGCTGATGTTGGAAATAATGAAGCGGATCATGGCCCACTGCTGTTCGGTTTCGCCCCGCACCAGCTGGAGGAAGTCGTCCACCTCCATCACGATCACGGCGAAGCGGTCGGACTCGAACCGGATGCCCATGAACCGGAGCGACTCCGCATTCAGCGCTTCGGGATCGACCAGCCCTTTCAGCAGCCGGTTCAGGAAGTTGGACTGGATCACGGGCGCCTGGCGATCGACGAGCTCCTGCAGCGCCGCTTCCGATTTCCAGGTATTCGACAGCGTTTCTTCGATCAGGGAGAACTCGGCGATGCCCCTCCCGCCTTCCTTGTTGTCCCGCTTGAGAATGGAGGCGACGAGCGAGCGGATCGGGCTGTACAGCCGCCTGGAGAGGAAATAAGCCCCCGTCAAACCGAACAAAATGCAGATGCCGAGCAGCGTCAGCGCCCACTTTTCCACGCGATTCACCTTGGCCATCATGATCGAGTGGGGAACGAGGGAAATATAGTGCCAGCCTGTCTCCGGCGAAACGAACTTCGTCACCATCATTCGCTCCCCGCTGACAGACTCGGCATATTCGGTGAGCGTGGAATGCAGGATGGCATCCAGGTCCTTCTCGATTCCGCGATACCGCTCGCCGCTGCCCGATTGGGTCAGCAACCGCCCCTCCTTGTCCGCGATCAGGATTGTCGCCTGATGCGCGCCCTCCAGGTTGTCCAGCATACTGCGGATCTGCTGCTCATTGATCATGAATACGACGGCGCCCTTGGACGGCCCCGGTTCCCCGTATGGGATCGGACGGCTGTACGTGATCATCCGCTCCGTTCCGCCGCTCACCCGTCCGGCGATATTCATGGCTGGCAGAAACCCGGCTTCGTTGCCGCTGCGCTGCAGGAAGTCCAGCCACTGCCGCTCGTCCAGCGTTTCATAGTGGTGATACAACCGATAGAACGTACTCGCCTGGCTTTTCACATAAGGGGTGACGACTGCGTCTTGATCCTGAAAATAGACGTAGCGGTCGCGGATGAACTCATTCACGGAGCTGTAGGAAGCAAGCGCATTCATAATATCCAGAAATTCTTGTGGAGCCGGAGGGCCCAGCGCTTCCTGGCGGTGCAGCATCTGCAGCACTTTGGGGTGAAAGGAAAGCTGAACAGCCAGTTGCTCCACTTCATGCAACCGGCTGTCGATCATCAGACTGACTTGCTTCAGCATCGCCTGGCTGGAGTTGCGCACGTCCTCCTTAATGATCGCATTCATATTGTGATAGAGCGCAATCGTCAGCAAGGTAGGAAACGTCAGCATCAGGATAAAGGTCAGGAACAACGTCAGGAAAAAATTGAATTTTCGGCTCATGGCGCCTCCTGGAAGGCGGACTCCCGGTACTTGCCCGGCGTAACGGTTTCGAACTTCTTGAATACGCGAATCAGGACGGCATCGTTGGCGTATCCAACCGCTTCGGCAATCTGATTCAGCGTAAGCGCATTGTCCCGCAGCAGCCGTTTGGCTTGGCCCACCCGAATTTTCGCCATAAAGTCGCCCAGGTTCTGGCCCTTCCATCTTTTGAAATAATGCGATACATACTGCGGGGTCAACCCGAAGGCTTCCGAAATCGAATTCAGGCTCAGCGAATTGTCCGCGTAATGTTCCTCGATATACCGGGCGATATCGTCTGCCAGTCTCCCGCCGGGATCCTTCTGCGCAGCGCTTACGGAGAGGCAGATGGCTTTGTAGATGGCTTTCATTTCCTCGTGCATATCCGCTACCGTATTGCATTCCGATACGCGCTTCAACGGGTTAAAATCCGCTCCCAACCCTTCGATCACGATTCTCCTCGACAAGTCGTTCCAGATTCGGAGCAGCGTGCTCACCATATTGAAATAGAGGCATTTCCCGAGCTCCAGCGAAATGCTGCGCGATTGAAAGTTCATCGCATAAATGGTGTCCAGCAAACGGTCGGCTGCAGCGAAATCGCCGTTCTTGATCGAATTCATCAGCTGCAGCTCGACATCGATCGGGTAAAAATATTGCGGATCGGCGTGCTGCAAGTCCGTATAACGGATCAAATGGCCCTTGCCGGCAATAATCCGGTATTCCAGCGCTTGCAGCGCCTCCTCGTAACAAGTGCCGATCTCGGAAAAGCCGTGATGAATGTCGCCGATGCCGAGACTGGTCATCATGCCGAACTTTGCCGAAAGGAACTGCATCGCCTGACCCAGCGCCGATTCAAGCTCCGCCATTGCCTTATGGTCCGGCTCCGTCCTGACGTTGATCAGCACCGCGAGCCGATTGCGATCCATTTCGAGCACATAGGAAGTATGGTTGTGATTCACGAACTCCCGGCAAATATTGGTCAGGATGTCCCGTATGATGGCCCAGCGCCGCTCTGTCTCCATATCGGGAAAGGTCGAGCAGTCTTCGATATCGATCACGGCGACGGCAAACCTTGCCGATTCGAACCGAATGCCCATATGCGCAAAGGCTTCCGCGCTCAAGGAATCAGGATCGACCAGCCCCTTGAGCAACCGGCTTAACAAATTCGCCTGGATCGCGGGCGTTTGCCGGCTGAGCATGTTCTGAAGCTCCTTCTCCGAATCCCACGATTTCAGAATGGTCTCCTCGATCAGCCGATATTCGTCCGCATACTCGCCTTTGTTCAGATTGCGGTTTTTCTGAATATAGTGAACCAGCTTATGCACGGGCTTGTAAAAAATTTTGGCAAACATAAATGCCCCGCAGATGCCGAAGCATAAACAAATGAACAGCAGCGACAACGCCCACACCTGCACGCGATTCACTTTGCTCATGAAGATGGCCTTGGGCACCAGCGAATAATACACCCAATCGTTCTCCTCCGAAGCGATGGAGGTCATCATGAACTCTTCGCCGTCGGACGTCCGGACAAAATCGTTCGCTCCCGCCCGAAGGTTATGATCGCTGACAAGCGTGAGCTCATCCCGCAAAATGTCGGTGGATGTCGCAAGCACCAGGTGGTTCTTGTCGGTAATAATGAATTTCCCTTCCATTGGCGCTATGATATGCGCAAGCATCGATCGCAACCGGCTTTCCTTGATCAGGATGACCAACGCTCCCTTGGACGCTCCCCAATCGGCCGCCGGGAAGGGGTGGATATAGGTCAGGAAGCGTTCGGTGCTGCGCGAGGAATTTTCCCTCATTTCCATGGCGGGCAAATAAAACGCATTCGCTCCGACCTGGGACAATGCCTTGATCCACTCGGCCTGACTGAGATCCTGATAGGTGTAATAGTTGCGGTAGAAGGTTCCGGGATCCGTTTTGATAAACGGGGTGACGATCGCCCCCTGCTGCCGGAAATAAACATAATAGTCGTGCATCAGCTCGTTCTTGTTGACCGGCTGCACCAGGAGGTCCATGATTTCCGCATATTGCTCGTAGGTCGGCACCCAATTCTCCACCGCATCGTTCCGATTCAGCATCTGTTGGATCTTGGGATGATAGGAAAGCTGAACCGCCATTTGCTCCACTTCCCGCAGACGGCTGTCGATCACTTGGTCGATCTGATTCAGGACCGCCTGGTTGGAATGCAGCGTATCCTCCTTGATAATGGCGTACATATTTTGATACAGAGCGGTATGAATGAATACCGGAAATAGCAGAACAAGAATAAAGGCCAGAAATAAAGCCAGAAACAAATTCATTCGTCTATTCATCATCATTCATCCGCCCATGCCTGCAGAATAACCGTTCCATGCGATTCATTATAAGCGAAATCGGGCATGCTTAGAGAAATTAATGGCTATATACCGTCCGGCCTTGCGAGACGGCGGCTCTGATGTGGAACCGGCGATCGGCCGATTGCTCATACAGAAGCAGGTCGGCAGGCGCGCCAACCGCCAATCGCCCCGTTCCTCTCGCGGAAGCGCCAAGCATCCGGGCCGGATGCTCCGAGGCCATTCGGATCGCTTCTCCCAGCGGACAGATGCCGAAGCGGGCCACGTTCTCCACACATCGGTTGAGCGGTGTCGCCGCCCCGGAGAATATGGCCGGATTGTCGGCCATTACGAGACGCCCGTCCGCGTCCAGAAGGACCTCATGCTGCCGCCGTTTCAAGTACCTTCCCGGAGGGAAACCCTCGAAATGATTGGCGTCGCTGACCAGAATCGCCTTCTCCCCCTTGGCCCGAATCATCGACTTCAAGGTGGCGGGAGGCAGATGGTGGCCGTCGGCAATCAGCCCGGCCCACAGCCTGTCGTCGGCCAGCTGCGACCAAATATAGTTGGGATGACGCGGAATAACGGGATGGGCGCCGTTTCCCAGGTGGGTCGACATGGCGGCGCCGGCGACGACAGCTTGATCGAGCTCCGCTTCCGTTGCCCGGGTATGGCCGATTGCCGCTACGACGCCTTCGCGAGTCAATCGCTCGATGAAGGCAACCGCTCCCTTGCGTTCCGGCGCCAATGTCAGCATGCGAATCCGATTGCCGGACAGCTGCTGCCACGCGGCGAACTCCCGCCAATCGGGGTCGCGCACGTATTCCCGGGAATGAGCGCCCCGCGGCCCATCCTCATCGGAAATATAAGGCCCCTCCACATGGATCCCGAGCACGGAATAACGGACTTCGTCGTATCTGTCGCAAGCCTGCCCGATCGTGCGGATGCAAGTCGACATTCCCTCGCTGTCCGAGGTTACCACCGTCGGGCAAAAATGAACGACGCCGCGGACATGCAAGTATCGCACCGCCTGCAAAATCTGCTCGGGGGACGTTTGCGGATCGTTAAAATCGATGCCCTGAATGCCGTTTAATTGAACGTCAATCAGTCCGGGAGAGATCCACAGATCTGACGTGGACGAAAGCTGCTCCTCAATAGCCGTGATGACGCCATCGGTTGCCGTGATTTTGACGGTGCCGCCGTGGAGATAATGACGGCCGGTCCATTCGGCTGACTGTTCACTCATCATGTGTCACCTCTTTATGCCGGGGTAGCTGCCCATCCATTCTTGCATCGTGACCGGCCGTCTCTCCGCGATCGAGATGTTCGCCGCCGCCCCGACGAACAAGGAGTAGGCGCCGGCCAGCGAATCGGCCTGATGGCCGAGCGGATCGGGATGACCCGGCTCGAACAGCATCCGCTGCAGCAGCGCGTCGCTGCCGCCGTGCCCGCCGCTTCGTTTCATAACCCGATGCGTGACAACTTCCCCGTCGTGCGGATAAATCGTGATCGACTGGGAGGGTTCGCCCGCTTGCTGCCCGCTGGCGAAAGTCTCCGCTTGCAGCCTGCCCTTGGTGCCGTGAATCGTTGCCCGCCACCCTTCGAACGGGCTGTACGACACGAGCGAATAGTTGAGCAGCGCACGACCGCGGTAACGAACGGTAACCGACATCGAATCGTGAATCGTAATCTCGTCGCTAAACACGCAGCCGTCCCTGATATACCCGTCGTCGACCTCGGCCTCTTTGTAATATTTCGTCAAGAAGGGGTCCTTGTCGATCGCCAAATAAAACTCGCAGTCCCGCTTGTAATCGCACGTGCCGCAGCGCTGTCCCGTATTCGTCCGGGTAGGGCCGTAGAACAAGCGGTCGCCGTAAGCGAACACTTCCTCCGGTTGTTGGCCGAGCCACCAGTTGATGACGTCGAATTGATGCGTGGACTTGTGAACGAGCAGCCCGCCGCTGTTCTCCTGCCGCCTGTGCCAGCGCCGGTAATAGTCGGCGCCATGGGAAAGGTCCAGGCTCGATTGGTAGTGAAGATGGGTAATGGCGCCAACCGCCCCTGCGTCCAGCAGCTCCTTGATCCTTGTCACGTACGGGTTATATCGCGCGTTGAACGTAACCGTCACCTTTCTGCCGGTTTGCTTCTCCGCTTCCAGAATGGCAATGCATTTTTCGGCGTCGATCGTAATCGGCTTTTCCGTAATGACGTCGCATCCGGCATGGAGAGCGCGGATAATATATTCGTGGTGAACGCTATCCACCGTGGCTACAATGACATAATCCGGCTTCGCCTGCTCCAGCATGTCCGCGAAAGTCGCAAAGACGGGCACCCCGCCGCATTCCTCGCTGAGCCGCTCCGCGCGAATGCGGTTCGAATCGTACAGCCCTGCCAAACATGCCGTCTCATTCCAAGTCTCGACAATCGGCTTGGCGAACATGTAACGCGCTCTGGCGCCGGTTCCGACAATTGCGTAGCGTTTCATGGTACCTCCAGGAATCGTTATTCTTTTAAAGAACCGATCATCACGCCTTGAACGAAATACTTCTGCAAGAACGGATAGATCGCCATGATCGGCAATACTGTGATGATGATCATCGCGTATTTCAATTGAATCGCATACAAAGCACGGTCGAACGAATCCAGCATGCCTTCCGACATGATCTCCTGATTTTGCACCAGTATTTTGACCAGGTACAGCGATAGCGGCTGCAGCTTCTGTTCCGGAAGGTACATCATCGCCGGAAAAAAACTGTTCCAGTGATTGACGGCATAAAACAACGTCAGCACGGCCAGAATCGGTTGGGAGAGCGGCAGCACAATTCGAACCAGAATGGAAATGTCGTTGGCGCCGTCCAGCTTGGCCGATTCGTGCAAACTTTCCGGAATCGTCTGGAAGAAGGTTCGGGCAATAATAATCAGAAAAGCGCTCACCGCGCTCGGCAACAGGATCGCCCATCTGGTATTGTAGATGCCGAGCTCCTGAATCAAAATAAACATCGGGATAATCCCGCCGCCAAAAAACATCGTAATGACGATGAATACCATCATCGGCCGCCGCAGCGAAAAGCTGCGCCGGGCCAGGGGATAAGCGGCCAATGCGGTCATGACCACATTAATGGCCGTCCCGACCACCGTATAAAACAGCGTATTGTAGTAGGACCTCCACACCATCTCGTTCTCGAAAACCTTCTTGTACGCCCCGAGCGAAAAGCCTTTGGGAAACAGCCAGACCGATTGTTCGATCACATGGATCGGCTTGCTGATCGACATGCTGAACACAAATACGAACGGATACAAGGTAACCACGATAACAAACGCCATCGTCAAATAAATCCATCCATCTGCCAAATGTTCGCCCCACGTTTTACGAATCGTTCTCATCGGCGCCCCTTACCATAACGACGAATCCGACAGCCGGCGGCTGATCTGATTGACGGTTACTAGTAATACAATGTTGATCATATTGTTAAACAGGTTGATCGCCGCCGCGAAGCTGAAATCGGCGTTGATGATGCCCCGCCTGTAGACGAAGGTGCCGATGACATCGGCCGTTTCGTAGGTAGCCGGGCTGTACAGCAGCAAAACCTTCTCGAAGCCTACGTCCATCAAATTGCCCATGCTCAAAATAAATAAAATGACGATGGTAGGCAAAATTCCCGGCAAGGTGATGAACATGATTTTATGCCGTCTTCTTGCTCCGTCGATATCGGCCGCTTCATACAGCTGCGGATTGATGCCGGCAATCGCCGCCAAATAGATGATCGAACCCCAGCCGAATTGCTGCCAGATGCCGGACGAAACGAACAGCGTGCGGAACCAGCCCGGTTCCGTAATAAACCCGATCGGCTCGAACCCCAGCCGCGTCAACAATATATTCACGATGCCGTCGACCGGATGCGTGAACGTAACGATGATGCCTGCGATCACCACGATGGAAATAAAATGCGGCAAATAACTGATCGTTTGCACGATTCGTTTGAAATAGCGGCTTCTTAATTCATTCAGCAACAGCGCGAAGACGATCGGAACCGGAAATCCCCAAATCAGCGAATACAAGCTGAGCAGCACGGTATTGCGCAGCAGCCTCCAGAAATAGACCGAGTCAAAAAACTGCTGGAAATATTTGAAGCCCGCCCAGCCGCTGCCCAGAATGCCGTCCACCGGCCGGAAGTTTTTAAAGGCGATGACAATGCCGTACATCGGAAAATAGTGAAACACCAAATAGTAAACAATCACCGGGCTGATCAACAATAGCAGGTATTTATCCCTTCCGAACGCCTTCCGGGTCCGGGTTAACAGACTGTTCGCTCCGCCTCCCGCCTTGACTTCAACCCCTGGTTCCATGGAATAGACTCCTCGCATGCATGATGTCAAGAATGCCGGACCGGGAATCCCCCAGTCCGGCATTCGAGCCGTCCGAATAACCGACCGGACCGTTTACTTCTTGAGCGCTTTCAGATAGCGGTCATACTGTGCCTGGCGGATCGTCAGAATACGGTCGACTCCCATCGACTTGGTGTTTTTGACGAACGTATCCCATTCCGTCAGCGGAGAACGTCCGGTGATGAATTTCACTATCGTTTCTTCCACGAACGTATTGACGTCGCTTTCGAGTCGGGTCAGCTCTTCCACTTCTTCCTGTGTTCCGAGTATTTTCGGATACGAAGGAACGATATATTTCTTCACTTTATTGACTTGCGCGGCAAGCGGCGGATCCTTCTCCAGCGCGGCAACCGGTTGCGCGGAATGGAACCCTTCCCTCATGCGCAGAAACGGTGTTGTCGGCAACGCGCCCAGCGAACGCAGCGCATCGTTAAACGCCAGTTTATCCGGGTTATTGGATACCCAATCCGTATATTTCGGCTTACCGTTCTCTACCGTGTAGCTGAGCCCTTCGACCCCGAACGTGACCAGTCGCGCGCCCTCTTCGCTTGCATAGATGTAATCCAGCCATTTCATCGCGATATCCGGGTTCTTCGCATCCTTGGAGATGCCGAACGCCTGGCCGATCGGCGGTCCCATTTCGTAGAACGGTTCCGCGTTCGGACCTTTCGGCGGATTCGTAATCGTCCAATCCGATTGGACGCCCGCCTGCTTCATCATCGTATTGAAGCGATTGACGTTGTTCACGAAGTGATTCGTTACCCCGACTACGTTGCGGGATATGCCCGAGTCGATCTGCTCCGATTTATTAACGGCAAACTGACTGTCGATCAAGCCTTCGTTATACAGCTTATTAAACCAGGTCACCAGTTCCTTCGCTTCCGGCTTCAGCCACTGGTATTCCACCTTGTTGTTCTTGTCGGGGAAATAGCCGTTGCTGTAGACGAACAAGTGGAGCCCGAACACACTGCCGAAAATGCCCAAGCCGCGATAGGAATAATCGGGCGACAGCGGAATTTCATCCTGTCTGCCATTCCCGTTCGGGTCTTTTTCCTTAAACGCCTTCAATACGGTATACCACTCGTCAAGCGTCTGCGGCTCCTTCAAGCCCAGCTTGTCCAGCCAGTCTTTGCGGATCAGCCAGCCGAAAGGATCGTTCACGTAAGCTCCGTCGCTGATGGACGAAATCGCGTAAATTTTTCCGTCCGGCGCCCTCATGCCGCTTTCAATAGACGGATTTTCCGCAAACAGCTTGCGAATATTCGGCGCGTTTTTGGCGATCAGGTCGTCAAGCGGAATGATGCTGCCGTCCGCCGCGGCTTTAACGGGACTTCCCGGCAGCCGGAACAAGTCCGGCAGGTTGCGCCCGGCAGCAAGGCGTACATTAATGAATTCGAGGTACTGCGAGTCCGGAACGACCTCCCAGTTGATTTTGACCCCCGTCCGTTTCTCAATTTCGTTCCATACGGGCAACCCTTGGGTCAAGCTCTTCGGGGCGTACAGGTTGTCAGAAGCCGATACCCGTAATGAAACGGTGCCCGGTTCGACAAAGGGCAGCTTATAGTCTGACTGGGCTGCGGGCGCGCTTGCCGCCGGCGCTTTGGATTCGCTTGCCGGCTGTTTGTCGCTGCCGCTGCCGCTGCCACTGCCGCTGCTGCAGCCGGCGACACTGGTCGCCGCCAAAGCCAGAACGACAGCTGTGATGCCGATATTCCTTGTGTTAATCATGTTCACTGTTGCGTTAACCTCCCTGGTTTGTAGTCATCAACTACACGCTAATCTTATGAGCCGCCCCGTTTATTTCATATGGGCTAGAATTAAGAATTGTTGCCTGTTGTCAAGATTGACCGTGCGCTCGGCCGCTTTCCTTGCGGAAATCCCTTCCCCGGCCCCCTCTACAGGTATTCTACCCCTTGAGTCCCGTGGTCGAAATCCCTTGAATGAACATTTTCTGTCCGAAAAAGAACAGGAGTATGATAGGCACCGTTGTGACCACAGATGCCGACATGAGCTTGCTCCACTCGGTGCCATACACACCAACGAACTGCTGCAGCCCAAGCGAAATCGTAAATTTGGATTCGTCGTTTAAATATATTAATGGACCAAGGAAATCGTTCCAGCCGCCGATGAAAGTAAACAAAGCCACCGTAGCCAACGCAGGTTTGGCAAGCGGAAGGATAATCTGCCAGAAAATCCGAAATTCCGAACAGCCATCGATGCGGGCAGCGTCCGATAATTCATAAGGAATGGTTAAATAGAACTGTCTTACCAGAAAAATAGAGAAAGCGCCGCCGAAAAAAGAAGGAATAATCAGCGGTTTGAACGACCCTACCCATCCCAGTTGTTTAAACAGGACGAACAGCGGGATCATCGTCACTTGATAGGGAAGCATCATCGTACTAAGCAGGATCAAAAAGAGGAAGTTGCGTCCGGGCCATTGAATTCGGGAGAACCCGTACGCAACAATAGCGGAAGACAGCGTTGTCCCGAGCAACGTCCATAAACAGATGATCAACGTATTTTTGAGATATTTGAAGAAGGGAAAGAAGGATAATGCATCCGGGTAATTGGACCACATGAATTGGCTTGGAATCCATTCGGGAGGAAAGATGAATAGTTGTTCGTCAGGCTTTAGCGAGGTAGAGATCATCCATACGAAAGGAAGCAGAAATGAAATCCCGAGAACGATTAGCAAGATGTGGGTAATAATCCCGCGAATTGCGCCTGTCGTTCTACGTCTAACCTTCCATTGTGCAGCGCTAGCCGTACCCATAAGACAACCTCCTATGCTCAAATAATAGTGGGAGAGTTTCCTCTCCCACTATTCATGCCATCCATATATTAGGAAAACGTTATTTATTTTTTATTTCCTTCTCTATTTCGGCTTGTAAATCCTGAAGTGCCTTTTCGGGTGTTTTAGCCAGCGTCATGACGGCCTCTTCGGCAGCTTTAATGCGGTCGCTATAATACATTCCTTTGGCGATTCCCGGGAGAGGCTTCGCATTTTTGCTTCCCAGCGTGTCTACGAATATTTTGCGCACAGGAATTTCATTGATAAACGCTTGGTAGTCGGGTTGCACGGCGATCTTCGGCGATGCAGGAATCCAGCCGCCCTGGGTGAGCATATTGGCCGCATATTTCTCATTGCCATATCCGCTCATCCATTTGACAAACTGCCAGGCTTCCTCGGGATGCTTCGCTTTACTGGGAATCATGTTGAAATTGCCGTCGCTTAAATCGGCGTTTGCTTTTCCATAACCTGCTGGATATGGCATCGGAGCAACGCCATAATTCATATTTGGCGCATACTTTTTAATATCCGGCAGCGCCCACATCCCGTCAATGATGATAGCCTGTTTACCGCTAAAGAAAGGATTCGTCGATCCTCCGCTCTCCTTCAGACTGTTCTTGAACGCTGCAAGTTTGGTGGCATCATATTTTTTGGCATAAGATTGAAACCATTGGAACAGCTTCAGATTATGCTCATTCGTCGCAGTAGGATTGCCTGCTTCATCCACCCAATGACCGTCGAAAGAGGGATTCCAGCTTCTTATGTTATTCGGCATATAACCAATTCGCTGGATAAAGCCCCGGTCATCCTTTTGCCACAATTTATCTTGCATGGCGTCCAATTCTTCAATCGTGACCGGCGGCTTCTCCGGATCAAGCCCCGCGGCTTTAAAGATATCTTTGTTATAGATCATCGCATGCGCATCCATCGAAAAAGCAACGGCATACAATTGATTGTTGTATGACCCCATGTTTTTAACAACAGGATACAGCCAGTCCTTAAAATCGGGAGCGTCGGCACTTTGATATTTATCAAGCGGCATGATAGCCCCCGAGTCGGCCCAGGCCGGAACAACCGAACTCCCTTCCGTTATGATATCCGGCGGGTTGCCCCCGGCATTGGCGGTCAGAAATTTCGTATCAATGTCGCCTGGAATCGAAACACTTTTCACTTTGATACCCGGATGAGTTTTATTAAACTCGTCGACAATTCCGTCGATCATCTTGGCATCGTCACCCGTCCAAAAATGCCAGTAAACGAGCTCGACAGCTTCCTTGCCCGACGCCTTGGGCGCAACCGAAGCAGATGGTTCCACGCTTGCGGATGGGTTGGCGCCCTTGGAGCTGCCGCACCCTGCCATCGCAAACAAAACGACACTCGTGGATAAAAAAAGCATTTTCTTTGAAAAAAATTTCATTTGATTTTTCCTCCCGTTTATGGATCGCCTATCTGCGTTCGCCGCGGCTGATGCCGCCAGTATTCTTTTAGAAATGGAGCTTCACTCTTCTTTCATCCCTCGCGGATTCATAGGCTGCCAGTGAGACCTCCAAGGTATGCAACGCATTTGCATAGGACGAACGCGGGAGAGCCGGATTATGGGTTCGGACCGCTTCGATGAAGGCATCATCCTGCTCTTTATACATGTTTTGAGTTTTCCCTTCCAATGTTGTCGTTCGATTGGGTTCCGTGATAGTCAGACTTTTCCCGGACAGGGTCAAGCGATAATCTTTCCCCATTACCTCTACCGCATTTCGCCAATCCGGTTGAATGCATGCCGTGTCGATATGGCCAACCGCTCCGGAAACAAAATCCAATCCAACCGTAACAACGGATGGGATCGTCGCTCCCGCTTTATCCTCCAACAGGCCATATCCCATTAAACCGTAAACGGATCTTATCTCGCCCGCCAAATACCGAACCAGATCGACCGTATGCGTGGCCTGTTCAATCAATTGCCCTCCCGATTTGGCAAGATCCCGCCACCAAGGCGTATTCACGAAACCGGATAAATAATGAGCGCTGACCATGCCAATCGGTTTATCCGCCAAATAATGGCGTGCTTGTTCGACAACATCGATGTACCGCAAGCAGTAGCCGGAGGCAGCGATTATACCTGAGCTTTTGATCGCTTCCGCTTTCCGGCGAGCCGAGGCCATATCAAGACCAATAGGTTTCTCGACCAATAGATGAATATTTTTTGCCGCCGCTTTTTCTTCTATATCTTCATGACCAAAAGGGGGAACACAGACAAACAGCGCATCAATCTGCTCACGATCAAGCATCGAATCGAAATCCGTGTAAGATTTCATTCCATAAGCGAGCGCCGCTTTCTCTGCACTTTCCTTTACTACATCACAAACCGCGACCATTCGCACATCCTCATTCTCAGCCAATACTTTTAAATGAGTCTGAGCGATACCTCCGGCCCCGACAATGGCTACTTTTACCATTCGTATTCCCCCTAAAATGATTCTCCGCGAATGATGGCATCCAAATGACGAGATGTATCATAGACCGCTTGGAGAGCGCTTTCACAATAAGCAGTTATCTCCGCCGTTATTACGTCATCATAGCCAATATCCTTCAGAGCCTGCATCACCGCGCGCCACGGCACGTCTCCCGCCAATAGCGGGACGAAACCTTTCGAGTTTCCCACGGCCCGTATGAAATCCTTGGCATGAATTTTACAAATGTGCTTACCCAACATGCGAATCCATTGCTCCGGGTGACCGAACAGCATCACGTTGCCAATATCGAAGTAAACCTTAATAAACGCCGAGCCGATCTCATCCATATAGCGGATCATTTCAAGCGGCGACAGCAAAAACTTGTTCCACACATTCTCAATCCCAATAGTGATTTTGACCTGCTCGGCATAAGGCAACAGCTTGGCAAGCTCTTCCTGACTTCTGTCGTAGCATTGGTCATAGGTTACTTCTTCCGTACAATAAGCCGGAACTACCAACACCGTATCCATACCGAGAATCGAGGCGATTTCAAGCTGCTTTTTAACAATATCACGTCCCTTCTCCCTTACTTGCGGATTCGGAGACGACAATGAATGATCCCACATAAGACCACAGGACAAGCTGCGCAATTGAATACCATGGGATTGGGCGATCTCTCCCACTTCCCGGATCTCCATTTCAGATGAATCAAGAGTAAAACCAACCCGATCGGGATTGTTAAGCGTTAATTCGATTGCGTCATACCCGGCCTTTCTGGTGTGCGCAAAGACATCACGGAGCGGCATAGTGGATGGAAAACTCCAATGATTAATAGCCTTTAACATCGCTGCATCCGCCTTTATCTTTAATTGGAAATGCTATCAAATCAACTGCCGGCTATCGTTCGCCGCCGTAATATACCCACCGTGCAGACGATTTAAAGACAACTATTGTGGAAACCAGGATAACGAGGAATAACACCCAGGCCATAGCCGATGCGTATCCCATATGAAAATAGGTAAATCCGTTTTTGTACAAATAAAGCGAATAGAACAGCGTGGAATCGTTTGGACCTCCCTCCGTGATGATGTACGATTCCGTAAAATACTGAAACGACCCTATCAAGCCCATAATCAGGTTAAAGAAAATAACGGGTGTAATCATCGGCAGCGTGATGTAATAAATTTTTTGCCGCCACGTGCAGCCGTCAAGCTCCGCCGATTCGTACATTTCTTGCGGAACATCTTGAAGTCCCGCAAGGTAAATAACCATCGCTCCCCCGACTCCCCAGAGTCCCATGAGGATTAGCGCCGGTTTTGACCAATGGGGATCAACAAGCCATCCAGGCCCTTCAATACCGAAGAAATAAAGCAAAGAGTTGATTACGCCAAACTGGGAATCGAACAGCCACTGCCAGAGCAAAGATGAAGCGACGATCGGCACAATTGTCGGCAAATAAAAAATCGTGCGATAGATCCCTATTCCCTTAACCTTCATATTCAAGATCAAGGCCAAAATAATTCCGGCAACCACACTTAATGGAACGGAAAAAATCGTGTAAAACATGGTGTTATAAAGCGCCTTCCAAAACAAAGAATCGTGCAACAGATTGTTGAAATTGCTCATCCCCGTCCACCGGGGAGAGTTAATAATGTCATAGGTAGTAAAACTGTAATAAATCGATAACGCAAACGGTATTAACGTAAATGCGATAAAACCGATCAGCCACGGAGAGATGAACAGCAACCCCTTCATGAGGTTGCGCCTGGTCTCCTTGCTGCCGCTACTCGTCGATACATGCAAGCCGGACATTGGGGTCACATCCCGGATTAGTTGTATTTTGAACCTCGTTAGTAATCGATTACTTTTTGTCACCTCGTTTTCGCGTGGCTGTCTGACTTCCTGCGCCTTTACATCATGAAGCCGGTGTGTACTCCCCTTCATCATAAGGCGGGATTCCCTTCAGGTGAATGCGCAATACTTATGATGAGTCCTTCATAATTAAGATTTCATTGATCCCGAATCGAATCGGACCTTGAAAGTGGTGCCCGAACGGGCCAAAACGTACAACGTGCCGAGCGCGATTCGCCCTTGTCTTAACCATCGCAAAGCAGACATGTTGCACAAGACGCGACATTCTCCCCTCCGCCAACTAACTACTTCGCTTTTTATGCCGCTCCGATCAAGCGTCCTGAAAAATAGGCGATGTTTTATTGCCTATTTCGCCAAAAACGGGCCGCCTCTCCAAAATAGCCAGTGAAATCGCTGGCTATTTTGTCCAAGAAGCCCGATTCAGGGCCTGGCGGAACAAATAAGCCATGATTGCACTGGCTATTTCGGATGAACCGTGCGAAATCGGGCAAATAAGCCATTTTTCGTGGGCTATTTTCTTTACCCGGCCGGCATGATGCCGCGGCCTGCACTTAAAGGTGGTTGGTTCGGGTTCGGGTTACGGTTCTGAGTGTCTACCAAATAAACAAAACAAGAATACCCATCAAGCAGCTCTGATTCCCTCGAAGGGTCGGCTCTCATTCGCCACGTTATACCCAGCACCAAAAAAGCGCCCTACCTCCCGCCGCGCCTTCACGCAGCAGCAAGTATGACGCTTTCGTTTTACTCCTCTTGCATGAACCCCATCTTCCGGGACTGTCCGTCCGTGATCCATTCGCGGCTGCGTCCTTTGGCGTAGTCCGATTTCATACCGGAAATCAGCCGGTCGAGATCGGTTTCCTGCTCGTAATGCATCTGCAGCGCGGCGGAAGCATAGAGCTCGCTAAGCTGTGCCAGCGTAAATCCTTCCGTCCCGCGGGCGGCCCGGGCGATCGTCTCCTCGTCCGCAAGACGCGGCATGCCGATATGCACCAAGTACGCGCGGCGCAGCGCCTCATCCGGCGACTTCACCTCGTACGCCCGGTCGAATCGGCCCGCTCGATTCATCAGCGCGGGATCGATTTTCTCAGGATAGTTGGTCGTGCCGATCAGATAGATCCCTTCCTTCGACGTCGCGCCATCCAGCGTATTCAGGAAATAGGAGCGGCAACCGGCCGGCATCGAATCGATATCCTCGATAACGAGCACCATCGGCGCCATGCGGGCCGCCGTGTCGAATATTTCCTTAATCGACCCGCTGCCCGTATGCTCCGTAATCTGCCAGTAGGCAATCGGCGCGTTGGTCGTCGACGAGATCGATTTGACCAATGTCGTCTTGCCGTTGCCCGGCTTGCCGTATAGCAGAATGCCTCTCTTGTAAGGAATGCCGTAGGATTGAAAAAACGCCCGGTCCTTGGAGAAAAACTCGTCGATAGAGCGGTAAATTTGCGTCTTCAGCTTCTCCTCCAGGAACACTTCGCTCCGACCGACAGAGTATGCCACCGGTTCGCGGGTTTGCTCCAGTCCGTCCGGGGTGTCGGTAAACACGGCAATCTTCGGATCGGCAAGCAGGCGTGCTCTCATCTCTTTCAGAAATCGCATGAGCCCGTCATCGGATTTGCAGAAGATCAGATTCTCGCAACCCCTCCCATGCTCTGACACCCGCGGCACCCGAGAAAGCGCGACCGGATAATCCGGATAAACGAACAGATTGTTGCGTACAGCCGGCCTGATCGCATGATCGCCCCGCTTCGGATCGGCGATGGAAGCGTACTCGAACACACTGGTTTCCACGAGATCGAACAGACTGGCTGCATGCTCGACGCCAGAGAATCCGTTGCGAAGATCTTCCCCAAGTCCGTGCCAAACCTCATTGCCGTCATCTTGATAATAAAGGCGAAGATCGCCTCCGAACCGTTCCCGCAGAAAATCCAGGATAGTCTGCACGACAGTTACATAGTTGAAATAACTTGCCGCATCAAGCCTGCCGCCACCGTCCGCATGATCCGTCCGTATGATAAAAGGACGCTCTTTCATTTTGAATGGTATCGTCATATTCGGCATCACACCCCCTTCACCGTCGCCAGCGGACGGCATTTGGCTACAACGGAAGCCAGCCGCGCCTGGACGACGCTGTCGATAATTTGATCGACATCCTTGTAAGCTTGTGGCGACTCGTCAACCAGCGATTCCAGAGCCCGGTGATTGAGCACGATTTCGTCCTCCTGCCCGATGCGCAGCGACGAAGCGAATTCGTCTACCGTGACCAGCTGTTTCGTCGCACTGCGAGAGCGAACCCGCCCTGCCCCATGGCAGATGGAATAATAATTCCGCAAGCCTTCGGGCGCTCCGACCATCAGATACGAAGCCGTTCCCATCGAGCCGGGAATCAGCGCGGGATGCCCCGTCTCGCGATACGGCGCCGGGTTTCCGGAATGTCCGGCCGGCAGGGCGCGCGTCGCCCCTTTGCGGTGAACAAGCACGGGGGCTTCGCCGTGGTTTTCTTCGCAGGCATAATTGTGCATCAAGTCGTATAACGTGCTCGTCTCCGCCTGGGAACCGAATAATTCCCGCAAAGCGTCACGGACAGCAAAAGCCATCAAGTGCCGATTGGCGACAGCGTAGTTGAGCGCGGCATACATCAGATTCGTATACGTCCGGCCGGCAACACTATCGAGCGGCGCAAAGGCGAGCTTCGGGTCGGCTGTGCCCAGCCCGAGCTTGCTCATCGTTTTGGCGACCAACGAGCCGCAATGCTGGTTGACCGCGCCGCCCCAGGAACGGGAGCCGGAATGAATCATCACGACAACCTGCCCGTCCCGCAAACCCCATTGCTCGGCAATACGGCGGTTTTCTTCGTTAACGCTTATAGCCTGCATCTCGATAAAATGATTCCCATTGCCGAGCGTGCCAAGCTGGCGATGCGCTCTGTGCCAGACCGGCTCCGGAATCCGCTCCAACTCGCTCTCATCGAACCGGAGCCGGCTGCATTCCACATGCGTAAGCGAAGTTGCTTTACGCGGCGTGTATGCGTCCGGGACGTATTTGCCCGGCAAGCCGTGAAGCCCTTTACGCAATACATCCTCCAGCCGAATGTCGGAAAAATGGCCCCGCTGGTGATTTTCGACCGGAATCCGCTTCTCGATCGCCTTGACCAGCTTGCGGCGGAGCTTCACATCGTGCAAGTCCTCGGCCTGTAAATTCGTCAACTGCACCCGCATGCCGCACCCGATATCGCTCCCGACGATCGACGGAGAAACAAAACCGTCCTCCATCCCCCATACCGCGGTCGTGCCGATGCACGTACCGACTCCGACATGGGCGTCGGGCGTGTAGCTCATGTAGCGGATGTTCGGAATTTGCAAATTGTTGTTCGCCATTTCGAGCACCTTGGCCCCCATGGCATGAAAAAGATCGTCGCGAGCGAATACGTGCAGATCCCCCGCGGGGAGATCGATTCGCCGATAATAATTAGCATTGTTATTCATATAGTCGATAAATTCCTCTCTACATTTGAAATATTCAGCCTAAATAAAAACGCAAAAAGACCGCAAGCCCATTCGCTTACGGTCTTCGCGCAATGTGAAAACAGCGGATGCCGCGTGCCTTCCCCCTCACAATAGAGGCGGGAAGCGGCTTTATCCTTGTCTTTCCCTTGCTTGGGCCCGTAAAGGCCGATGGACAATGAACGCAATATTCGATTGCGGCTTGACGACATTGCGACGATTGAACGTTCCGGTCATGTCCGCCGGCCTCCTTTCTGTATAATTGATTTTTTTTATTGGAGCAGTGCATCGGCTATTCCCTAACATTCAGCCCCATACTTCCTGCAAAGACAAGCGGAACCAAGCATCGAGTTGTCCGTCCAGCTTATTCTCCGCCGTGCTTAACGAGGCCGCGATTTGCTCGAAATGCCGCAGCCGCTCCTCCAAATAATCGTTGATCGGGACCAGCCGCGATAGTTCCCACGCGCCATATGAAAGTAGTGATACACGCAAGATTTCGGCGAAAAAGCAAGAGAAGCGATCCCCCGAAGCTGCTCCGCTACCCCATACTTCTCACTGTAACGGATCGGCGATTGCAGCCATTCGAGCAGCGGCGGATTCGATTTGCGATACAAGTTCAACGCTTTGCGCAAATCCCAACCGCCGATGTCGAGCTTCTCGCTGATCGGGCGCTCGATGACATCCCGCTTATCGAAGATAGACAAGTACCATTCCGGCCGACGGATATAAAGGAACCGTACATCGTAATCGCTGTCTTGCGACGGGAACCCCCAAGCACGGCTGCCCGATTCGCAGGCGTACAGGATGCGGATTTGTTCTTCGCGCTCCAAACGATCCAGTTGTTCGGTTATGATTCTATGCATGTCAACCATACCTGACTCCTCCCTCCCAACCGCATGGCCACCAATCTGCAGACATTCATGACCATCCGGCATCGGCTTCATGCCCCTATCTTCGCTTATCTCCTTCCTCCCGAACATGGCGGAAGTATGACGACAGAGAAATTTCACTACGATATGTACTTTGCAGGGAACGAAAAAAGACCCCTGTCGCCCAAGATCCTTCCCTACAGCAATAATAGCCATAGAAAAAGACCGCTCAGCTTCAAGCAGTCTTTACAAAAACGCTTAGCAGGTTCATCGCGAACGACTGAAGCAGCATGATTAACTGCCGCAGCACTTCTTATACTTCTTCCCGCTGCCGCAAGGGCAAGGGTCATTGCGGCCTACTTTATTCGTATTTACGTGCGGCTGGGCTTTCACGCCGAACAATTGCCGCCCCCCGGTCACGCGATTGCTCCCCTTCGACATCCGGCTCGATTGCGCGTCCAGCTTGGCCATCCTTCGTTCTTCGGCTTCAAGCTCGCTTCTCCACTCGGGCAGCAGCGGATGCTCGGTATTCGAAATGACACAGAAGGCATACAACGATTTCGTAAGGTTCAAATACCCGTCGTCATAGCCTTCTTCCACCATCCGCAGAACGAGCGGAAAACCTTGCTCGGATCCAAGCTCGCATAGTGCGTCCGCCAGCTTGGTTGCGAATGTAAAATCTTCTTCGGCCGGCAGCAACGAAAGCAAGGCGGTTTCGGATTCGGGGAGCTTGATTTTGCCGAACACATCGGAAGCAAAGAGACGGTAGTCCCTCTCGGAAGCAGGCGAATACCGCTCCGTCAACGCAGCAATAACGGATGGCTTGCCAATACGAACCAGGGCCTCCACGGCCTTCGACGGAAGCAAGTCATCCTCGGATCCCAAAAATCCGCACAATAAAGGGACCGCGGCTTCCAGTTTCAATGCTCCTGCCAGTTGAGCGAAATAGATGGTTTCATAGCCCATCTCGTCATCCGGGTCATGAGCGTCAAGCTTGTGCAGCACACCTTCGGAGGCGATGCATTGCCGGCGTGCCAGCTCGCGTACGAGTTCGTCTCCATAGAACGAATCGAACTCGTCGATATATTTTCCATAGCAGTCTTTGATAAAATGTTCAAACTCATCCGCCAAACGGCCATCCTCAAGGCTTGCAATATGAATCCTGTCCTGTATACGCTTGTTCCACTCCCGCTCTTTTTCGATGAGCGTGGTGTAAGGTTCCAGCAACGGAAGGTCACTTCTGATAAGAATGTTAAACAAGTGAAATTTCGTGTTGCTATCCACAGCCGGCGAGCGGATTAATTCAACCAGTCCCTGGACGGTTTCCTCGGTTTGGGGAAAACAGTACGCATGGAACAGGTGGACGGATCTTGCTTCCTTGGGCTGCAGCCTTAGCCTTTCCAGGACAAGCGGCATCAGGGTAACATCGTTCTCATATAGGAAGCTTTCCGCAAAAAAGCCAAGTGCCGCATTGCAAACAACCGATTCGGGGTGCAGGATAAAACCCTTTACATGCTCGCGAGTAAACATCGTTATCGACCTTTCCTTATTTATCATTGCCATCCGGCAAAAATCCACATGAATACTATAGCATAGACATGGCAAATGAGCCTAAACTTTGGTAGTGTTCATAGTAAAGTATATTCAAGTCCGGAGGATGCGGGAGGATTCGAACATGGTCACAAATCGGGAAGACGCCGCGCCGCTTGCCGGCCTCGGCTTCCGCGCGCACCAGGGAGGCGCCGTGGTCGTCGGCCTCGCCGTCGGGGAGGGCGAACCTCGTGTCGTGCTCTCCACCTTGCTTGAAACCTGCACGGACGGCGACCGGCTTTCCTTCGAGCCCTACCGTGTCGCAGCCGAAATAGCCCGTCGCGATCCGCAAAGCGGCGCTTCGACCGAAGCGGCCGCCGCCGTAGCGGAGGGACGCAAGCGCCAGGACCGACTGGCAGCGCAGGCTTTGCAGAACATCATTCGTCAACTGGGGAAAACGAATCATACACCCGTCGTCGCGGCGCTGCTCGTCAATCGTGCCGGCTGGGTCACCGACCTCCTCGCGTACAGTCTTGCTTGGCCCGAGCATGTGCCTGTTGCGGAAGCCCTCGCCGTGCGCGACGCGCTTCGGTTTGCCTTTCGTCAATGCAATGTCGAGGTCGCCGAATTGGACGAGAAATCTCTTCCCGATCTCGCAGCGGAAACGCTCGGCATATCGGCGGCTGAGATCGATGCGCGCCTGAAGGCGCTTGGCGCGGCCGTCGGGCGGCCCTGGCGCAAAGAGCAAAAGCTCGCCTGCCTGGCCGCATGGGTCGCGATGGCAGGGCGGCGTTTGACAATAGCCCGCTTGAAATGATAACTTGGCGTAATACCCATTTCCATGGGTCATCTTGAAAGGGGGGCTTATATGTTGTTGCCCATCCACCAACGTTTCCTGGATCAAGCAAAGGAAAAACTCCGTCAAGACCTGAGAGTTCGGGGTCTTCTTGCCGGCGGTTCTCTGGCGACAGGAACCATGGACGAGTACAGCGATTTGGACCTTATCATCGTATATGACGCCGCCTACCGGGAGCCGATCATGAATCAACGGCTCCTCATTGCGGAAGGACTGGGCAAACTGCTCTCCGGCTTCACAGGCGAACACGTTGGCGAGCCGCGTGTGGTGATTTGTTTATACGGGCCGGAGCCACTGCATGTCGATCTGAAGTTTGTTGCGCTGGAAGAGCTCGCCACACGAATGGAAGATCCGCTTATTTTATGGGAACGAGAACAAGCAATCAGCAAAATGCTGGAAAGCACCTCCCCTTCCTATCCATACCCCGATCGGCAATGGATAGAAGACCGTTTCTGGGTCTGGATTCATTACGGCGCCACGAAGCTGGGAAGAGGAGAATGGTTTGAATTGATCAATCATCTTGCCTTTATTCGCAGTGCCGTATTGGGTCCGTTGTTTTCAATAGGCAACAGGCAGCTTCCAAGAGGCGTCAGAAAATTGGAGCAATCCGACGTCGAAGGATGGGAAGAACTGAAGGAAACAATCCCTCAATACAGCTTCGAGAGCTGCTGCCATGCGTTAAGAAGCACGATCCGCCTCTATCGGCGCTTGCGCCAACACTCCGATGTACTTGCTAAAGAGGAAGCGGAACACGCTGCAACCGCCTACCTGGAGAAGGTGTATGCAAGTACCAGGAGCACCTGACACGGTGCTCCTGACTCACGGGTCGGCGGCTGCTCCTCGAACCCGCATAAAAAACACTCCTTTTGAGGCATGGCTGCGCCGGACCAAACGGCGTATACTTGCGATGTTCATATGGCTGCATGATTCGTTTGGCCTGGCTATTTCGATCATCGTGCCTCCTGCCCTACACAATCACTTTATTTGCCGCCGGCACCATCGCCGGAGGCATCTCGACCTTCAGCCGCCAGACGAAGCTCATCGGCTTGTTCCCTTCATGCTTCACATACTCCGCCTCGCCAAGAAACACATAAGGCGCCGTATAGTTATGCTCCTCTTTGTATTCCCTTACAAACAAGACGACCCGCGTCCCCAACCGCCGATGATGGATATAACGCTGCGCCGTCGGGGAATCCTCGGCGGTCCGGCTCTGCGTCTGCCAATGAAACAGCCGTTCGTTGATCGCATAGTCTTCATACAACGTCGACGGCGAAAAATCCTTATCCGACTTGTTGAGCGTAATAAAGAAAATGTCGGTCTTCTTGTCCTCGAAATATTTGACGCCTTCCCGGAAGCTGGGCGCTTTCTCTTCATTCCAATACCCGAAGGCGGCCAGGATCTGGTCCATCGAATAACGGCAATGAACCGCCAGCGGACAAACGTAAGGAAACGCATGCGGCTTGTCCACAAAGTCGAGATGAGCCAGCTTATACGTGAAAATAGCAATCACTTCCCGGCGGAATGCCGGATAAGCCAGCGTATCCCGCAAGGCTGCGATCACGCTCGCATACCCTTGTTTGCCCGGTTCGACGCGATAGAACGTGTAATACAACTGGCTCAGCATGAGCCGTTCCTCTTCCGATTCCGGAGGGTTCATCCCTCCCTCGAGAAAAGCGATCAGGTACCGAAGCTGCCTGCGGGAATCGAGATGAAGCAGCGCCGGCACTCGCTTCGCGACGAAATCGGCATGGTGCCATTCGCCATCTCCACGATTCTCCGCCACACCTGCCTCCATCAGCAGCCCGGTAAACGTCCGGTTCCCCGTCCTTCCGCCATAGAACTCATACAAGCTCATCCCGTGGTAGCGCAGAAAACTATCGAGCGTAAGCTCCATCCCCGTATCGGCGGCAAAATATTTCAGCTTCTGAACCAAGCTCCTGCGGTTGGTAGCGGTTTGCTTCAGGTTGCGGAGAATATAGTCGCGAGCCTGCTTTTCCAACTGAATGAAGCTTCCCCGCGGCAAACTGGAGAAGCCTTGCTCCACGTAGTGCTGCACCGAATGTTTCGCATGTCCGATCAAGGCACGAAACTTCTCCTGGAAGTTGTACTCCTGATGCGCCTGCCCGATAAAATCCAGCACCGTCAGACACTCTTTGCCCTCCGCAAGCCGCAGGCCGCGCCCCAACTGCTGAAGGAACACCGTCAAACTTTCCGTCGGCCGCAGGAACAGAATCGTGTTCACCGCCGGAATGTCGACACCTTCGTTATACAGATCGACGACAAAAATCAGCTTGATCTCGCCATTCGTCAGGCGCACCTTGGCCTCGCGACGTTCTTCGTCGTTCGATTGTCCGTGCAGCGCAATAGCCGGGATGCCGGCTTCGTTGAACACCTTGGCCATATAGATCGCGTGGTCGACCCCAACGCAGAACCCGAGTCCTTTAACCTGCTCCATGTCGGTGACATACTTCTTCATGCTGTTCAGAATTTGCACGGCCCGAATCTTGTTGTTCGTGTATAGATGCTCGAGCTCCGCCAAATCGTAGCCGCGCCGCGACCATTTCACCTGCGTCAGATCGACCTGATCAGTCACGCCAAAATATTGAAACGGACAAAGCAGCTTCCGATCGATCGCGTCCGTCAGCCGAATTTCCGCGGCGATACGGTCGCCGAAATAGCCGAGCACGTCTTTGCCGTCCATCCGCTCCGGCGTCGCCGTAAGCCCCAGCATGACCTGCGGCTTGTAATACTCCAGCAGCTTCCGGTAAGAGGGCGCCGCGGCATGATGAAACTCGTCCACGACAATATAATCGTAGAACGTCGGCGTCGTGTGGTCCGTCAGTCGCATGGAATTGAAGCTCTGGATGCTGATGAACAGATGATTCAGCCCTTGTGCCTGCTCCCCGCCGACATGCAGCTCGCCATAATTCAAATCCTTCAGAATATAGCGAAACGTATCCCGGCTCTGGCGAAGGATTTCCTCCCTGTGCGCAACGAACAGCAGATTGGCCTGGACGCGCCGCTCCGCGAACCGTTTGTAATCGAACGCCGAAACGACCGTTTTGCCGACGCCGGTTGCCGCCACGATCAGATTGTACATGCGCCCATACAACGTGCGCTCGGCGTCCAGCTTCTCCAGAATCTCCTTCTGGTAGTCGTAGGGCGTAATCTCGAATGGAAAATAAAGCGTGCCCTGTTCGCCGGCCTTGGGCTTGCGAAGCGCCCGCTGCAGAAGTTGTTCCTGCTCCGGATCGGAACCGACGAAGGGACGAAACTCGCGATCGTTCCAATAGCTTTCGAACGTCGCTTCGATTTTCTTCAGCACGTCGTAAGAGTCCTTCTCCGTCACCTTAAGATTCCATTCCAGCCCGCTGGTGAGCGCGGAATTGGACAGATTGGAGGACCCGACATAGGCGGTCGTAAATCCGGTGTCGCGTTCGAACACATACGCTTTGGCGTGCAGCCGGGTGCGGTCCGTATCATAGGAAATCTTGATCTCCGTGTTGGGCAGCTTGCCCAGTTCGATAATAGCCTTGTAGTCGGTTGCTTCCATATACGTCGTGGTGATGATCCGGAGCCGGCCGCCGTTCTTCGTGAACATTTCCAACTGCTCCATGAGAATTCGAATCCCGCTCCACTTGATGAAGGAAACAAGCAAATTGATACGGTCGGCGGTCACGATTTCGCATTGGAGCTCGTGCAGCATATTCGGCTCGGCATGAGAGCCAGTGAACAAGGAACTTTGCGACAACGGCGTCGTCGGACGGACGATAGCCGCGTCTTTGAACGAACGAATATGATTGAGCTTGGCGTAAATATACGTCAACACTTCGCCCCGCTCGTCCAGTTGAAGCAATCGGCACTCTTCCGGGCCGAGACTGTCCTTCAGCGTCGCAATCATCGCATTGCAGGCCTGGATCTGCTTCAGAATGAGCTCGTCGTCATTGCTCGTTTGCTCCCGCACCAATTTTAAGGCTCTGCGTGTCACCAGACCGATGTAATTGGCCAGCAGCTTGCGCGCCTCTTCCAGATCCAGCTTCTCCTTGCCAATCTCGAACCGCGAGGCGTCCACCTCGGCCAACTGCTGCGATGTCAATCGGTTGATGACTTGTTCGTAGAGCCCTTGCTTCATGGGGATCGTTCCTTTCCCGGACGAACTCAGGATCCTTCGCCCACTCGATAACGTGCCGGTCCGCGGAACACTTCCCGGACGTGCCAGATGATATAGCTTTCATTCGGTTGGTACAATGGCCGGATCGGGGAACGGACCGTTCGTCCGTGATACCGCATCAGCCATTCGTCAAAACCACGCGTCCCGTGCGCCTCTTCCGCAACAAGCATTTTCCTGTCGGGCGTGATCGTGAACACGCCGCGATCGAACAGCTTGTGGTGCAAGGAGCATAAGGCGACGCCGTTCTCCTCCACGTCGGGGCCGCCGGCTTGGTGCCACTGAATATGGGCGGCATCGACCGCAATCAGTTGATGGCCGAGTCGGACGTTAAACCCGCAGATCGCGCAGCTGAATTCGTAAGCCCGCAATATTTTGTTGCGGAATTCGGGATCTCTTCTCCGTTTGACCACCGGCGACAGGCGCAGCCCCACTTCCTCGAGCAGATCCGCATGCATCGTCTCCGGAAAATGATCGTTCAACAGCTGCTCGGCGACCTCTTGCACAAGCTTCTCATTGCCGCGGAGCAGGTGCAGGACCTCTTCGCTGAACCCGCCGACCACCTGATCGGTGACGAGCTGCTTATCGCTGAACCGCATCTTGTCGATCGAGACGCTCAAATGCCAGATACCATCAGTCGTTAGCCGGACGAACGGTTCCTCCGGATGATACGACGTTCGTGCCGGGCCGAACTCCCTCAGCAGCTGCTTCAGCTTCAAGCGAATGTCTTCATAGGGCAGCAAGGTCACATCGTCCTGCAGCTTGCTCAGGGCAAGCAAAAGCAGCAACGGCTTATGCGGCGCCCGCTGCCCGTTCTTCTTCCATATCGACAGCGTCGCAACCTTCCGCTTCAGTTCCTCGGCATTCATCGGCATTCCCTCTACAAATTCCGGCATTATTTTACAGCGTGTATGGGTAAGTATTCGTCACCGGGGTGGGGAGTTCCTCCAATTGATCGGGCATCAAAAAACCGACCTTGTGAGGAGATCGGTTATCAAGATCCTATTTCAATTTTTGCTCGAACGTCTCCAACATATCTTTCGCAATGCGATGCACAAGCTTGATCTCTTCCGGATCGCGCCCTTTCAGATAACTGACGTGAATCGCCAAAGTCCCGGTAATCCCAAGCTTCTCCTGATGAATATCCATCCCGGAAAATCGAAAAAACTGCTCCGAATCCACATCAAGTGCAACCATGATTTTCTCCAAAGTATTTAACGAAACGTTGCGTTTGCCGCGTTCGATATCCCCGATGTAGGAAAACTTCGTACCCGCCAATTCCCCCAACTGGGCCTGCGTTAGTCCTCTCATTTTACGGATGGATCGAATTCGATCCCCGATCATGATTTTCAAATCCGGCATCATCTACACCCCTCAGTATTTATAGCGTATAGATATCAGCAGAAAGATAAATCCCCTTACTTCTTTCATTATTTGAATATATAACTTATAAGTGTTATTATTGGAGAAATAATTGTAAAATATACACTTGTGGGGTGCAATTCGCCAATGACTTCGATCGAGAATATTCATGACATCATCCTTTCCGACGAATACGACGATCATCACTGGTTTCAATTCGAAAAGGTCTATTTACTTCCCGATCGGCATGTGATAGTACTGAAAAAAGAAAAGAAGCCTTTCGGCTTCCGGATTGTGAACAAACATTATTTTCAACCACTTAATGAACGAGAAACCTCCAAGTTGCAGCAGCTTTACCCTGATACTTTTGCGGGCCTACAAAAGCCCGCCGCGGCTAACCCTGCACCATTATTTATATATGCCATATGTTACAATATCATTGAAACGAACGGGATCGTCCGAGCCCAGATCTCGTTTTCTACTAGAAGTGAGCCGATAGATGCTTCGGGTTCTCTGTTGCAATGTGACGCACGATACGTGCGTGTGTTAGGGTGACATTTCACCAGAGGCTGATGATAAGTTTGAGTTGTTTTGGGTTCTCCATATTCTTTATGCACAAATCCAGTTATAGATGGACTTAATAAAGCTGTATTCTTCTGTAGAAACACTATAGGCTGCTTTTTGAAGCTTATTGGATATCGTGTTTAATTTAACGAACCATTCGGTCTTTGCTTCACGTCCTCCAGTAATTTTCGAATCTTCCGGGCGAACTACAACACTTTCAAAAGTTTCAGACCAGTTTTTACCGTACAATATAATTTCTTTACATTCTAAAAACTTAACACAATCCCAAATGGTTACATTTCCTACGCCCCCACTTGTGATCGAATCATAATTTTGATTATCAGCATCTTTTTTCGCTCTAGAATAAACAGTCTTTGGCAACCCTTTTATTTGCCAATTATCGCCACATTTTTCCTTTAGCTTTTGAGCAATAATACTTTTAACACTAACTTCTATTTCACGCAGATATTTCAACGATTCTTCGTTAAACGTTTTTGCTTCGTCTTCCCAGTACTTTTCAAGTCCATCTGGTTTAAAATCTTCTCTAGTATCTGCTATGGCCCTCTGGAATGCTCTCCAAAAGCGTGTATCAGCACCACCACCAAAATAACTTCGAAGATCTTTCCGCTGCTCAGGAGAAATGTTATTAATATATTCAATTAGTGGATCTAAATAATAATATACCTTTGCAAAGACATCTTCTGCTTTTTCTGTTTTAGGTGCAATCTCGGCATTGGCTAATAACATATTTACGACGTCATTAATAGTACGAATTACCGCTTGGATACCACGATTTATTGTTAAAATGCCATTGTCCAATTCTCCCTTTATCCATTCCCCTTCACTGAAAGTTTTAATATACCTGAAGCAATTCTCTATAAACGGATAAAATAGGTCGCAGGTTTCCTGATTGGTCCCAAGGTCAAAAGTCCCGTCTTTAACAATTACATTTCTCTTTCCAAATATCGTAAAAAAATGACATCTTTTCAACGCGGATTGAATCGCTTCAACAGTAATACACTTTAATGGAGAAGTTTCATCTTCACCAACAACCACTCTAGAAAGTAACGGCGATGTCTCTTCTTCCCCTAGCATTTGGGCGATCTTTGATCTGAGTGCTTGCCTTCGTTCATTATAATTTTCAGACTCCCACAACATGTCAGAGTTAAGTGTCACTCTCAATGTTTTTGGAACTGACTTTTGATTCTCGTTAATGTCCATAAACAACTTTACTTGCTCTTTACGATCTAAATCTACAAAGGCGACCACAGGTATAGAGTTCTTTGATGCGTATTGAGAATCAGAATATCCATACAAACGATGTTGTCCATCAATAATGTAGGCAGATCTGTACCTCTTAGGTAAATGTAAAATACCTAATTTGGAGATCGAATCATCTACTTTTGTTGCGGATTGATCAAATTGTAGTCCCTTTCCATTGGTATCGATACTTATTATCAGTGAATTAGGAAAATATCCGCCTTTATCGATAAAAGTTCGAACATCTTGCAAACGTTTTTTCTTGATGATCCGCTGATATGTTGGCATCATATTCTTATTTGCTTCATTGCGATGCAGCACGTATCCGATTTTCAACAAACGTTCTGGCTCGATTGAAAAAGAATAATATGTATATCCTCCCATCTTACCCTGTATAGCAGGTATTTTTTCCTCCATATTTCGGATTTCTGTATTTGCAAAAAGATTACCTAATAATTGGTATTTTGCACAGGACCCAAGATGTTTAACCAATTCCACGTAGTAATCTATAACTGCATCACTAAAATGTACAATTCCCCATTCACTAAGCTTTACTAAATCGCTTTTGCTCATAATGAAATTATGCGTTGCCCAAATAAACTTCACTTTTCTTCCGGGGTATTTCTTCAATGCCTCTTTTCGTAGTCCATCCATTTGACCACGTAATGCTTCTATTGATTTTTTGAATACGCCGTCCTTTATGTTCTCTGCCGACTTACACTCCACAATGAGAACCGTTTCATCATCAGAAGCAAAAACATCAATCTGTTGTGTGAACGCTGGATTTTGAAAATCATATGACATTTCAAAATTCCTATCAGAATTCATTTCCGTGAAACCCATGCTTGCTAATAATAGCCATACTTTATCCTCAAACTGTTCATCAAAAGGCTTGTCTTTTTTTACACCAATAAATTTCGGGTCTTTGTAATCTTTATATTTTATCCAACCTTCTTCGACTAAATCCGGAAGTGCAAGAAGCCTCTCTTTCATTGTAATAAATGTCTTGTTTCTGTTTGCCTTAGTTGATGAAAGCTCTCTACCGGATACAATTTTATCCCACCTTGTCTTACTCATCATTTTCCGCCTCTTCTGGAATATTTGTGAATATGTACTCTGAAACAATAGTTCTTGCAGCCTTTTTCCCGCCAATTAAACTGCTCCTGTTAAGTTCTAATATCCGGTCACCGTTTTTTTGGAAGATTTCTCTTATTACAGGGTGGGCTGCATTTGTTAAGATGTAGTACGCACCCTTTCGTTTAATAAAGTCGATAAATTGACTTAGGCGGTGTTGATCTTCAATAGAAAATAAATTTTGGTTATACTTGATAAACCCATTACTATTGTGTGATACGGTGTATGGTGGATCTAAAAATACCAGATCATTCTCGTTAATTCGATTCTTGTAGCCTTCAAAATCAAAACATTGTAACTTTACTTTTTGAAGCTTTTGACTTGCAGCAACTATTTTTGTGCAATTGTAATTCCAATGTTCTCTACGACCATAGGGAACATTATATTGTCCTTTTCTATTTACGCGGTAAAGGCCATTATATGAGGTTTGATTAAGGAAAATAAATCTGGCAGCTCTTTCTGCCGGGTCATCAAAATTCATTGAACGTATTCTGTAATAATCCTCAGACGTATTGTTATACTTCACGAAATGATCTATTACCGCATGAGGCATGTCCCTTACTGCTATATATGTCTCTATTAACTCATTATTAAGGTCTGATAGGTAACAATTATGGGAATGGTCCATTGCAAAAAAGATTGCTCCTCCACCAAGAAAAGGTTCATAATATTTTCGGTATTGCAAATTCCCTATTATCTGAACCAGTGACTTTACTATCCAAGTCTTTCCACCAGCCCATCTAATGAATGGCTCTATTGCAGTCATATAATCTATCCTCACAGGTATTTATTCACTTAAAGAACAACTCCTATAATGTCTCCGACATCATAAGTTAGTGCTTTACAATGTTTATCGATTACTTCTATGATTAAAGATCCATTACGTCCCACTACTATGGGTATATTCGACTATATCCCACTATCATATTAGACCCGGAGTTTTATATTTTCTAGTGGTATATCCTCATCGTAAAAATACAACTATTGTCATTTTAAGCACAATTCGACGAAATTTTCAATAATAATTGACAATAAGTTAAATATATTTACAGACACCTCTATTAGCGGTGGCTAATCCCTTATTCGTCCGTATCGCTTTTGGTCTGAAGACCTAATCCACACATGGGGCTGTCCCAAGAGATATCTTGGAATTTTGTGCCTACTTAGGGCCGTGTTACTTTTTAAAACATAAAAATGGACTCCAGTCCCCACTCTATAGTGGAATTTGGAGCCCTTACGCGTATGATTCGGGATGTTCTCATACCAATATGAATACTTTTGTGACAACCTTGTAGGTAAATTTTGAAATCTACATTGAACTTGCTCCCAAAGCCTACTTGACACCAGCCACATCTCTTGCTCGTCCACTTCGCTCCCTGTGCGCTGACGAACCCTCGTTTACACCATTTAAAACCCAACCTTATGTAGCCAAGTTTTTAGATGATGGAGGCAGGCCATCGCTTGGCAAAACCACAATCGGCCACCGAGTGATATTAAGGATGTTTGGCGAGCCACTTCTACCCCGATAATTTGCACGTCGGTGGCACCTTATACAAAATTCAATATAAATTTGATTAATCGGGCAGCTTGCGAACAACCGAGCACGGCTTAAACCCGATTCCGCCTTCGAAACTCCCCCGGCGTCAAACCAACCACTTTACGGAACAGCTTGGCGTAATAATGAACCGACTCGAACCGATGCCGTTCGGCGATCCGCGTAATCGTCTCGGTTGTCTCGATCAGCTCGCGGAACGTCCGTTTGATCCGTTGTTCGGACCAGTATGCATTGGGCGTCGTGCCAGTCTGGCGTTTGAATAAGTCGTGGAAGTGGCTGCGGCTTAGCCCGTGGCGCTCAGCCCGATGCTCGATGTTGTCATGAGTCAGCTCCGGCTCACCGGCTTGCGCCGCCTGCATGAATGCCTTCACCCGCCGATCGGCGAACGTCTTCGGCTGCATCGCTGTATTGATGACGAAATCGAGAAACAGCAAAAACTGCCCCTGTATCCGCAGCGAACCGGGAAACCGGCCGGCATCGTAAACGTCGTAGTTGGACAAAATCGGCGCGAACAGCCGGTTCCATTCCGCCGCGTCGGCATCGTCCAGCACGGTGTACTCCACCAACGGCTCGTGCACGGCCGGCTCGATGAACGACGCATTAACCGGACTGCCGCGGTCAGCGAGAAAATCGCTCGGATAGACAACGCCCGGCCGCTCCCGGTAGTTCCATTCGAAGTAGACGATGCGATAGATGAAAGGATTGTCGCGTGACGCCTCCCAGCGATGCGGCTTTCCCGACGGCACGTAAGCGTGCACGCCGGGGAACAGCGGCAGCGGCCCGTCGTCCGTATGCAGCGTACCGGTGCCGGACTCGATCAGGTTGAACGACTGGATATATGTCGTTCGCGGACCGTGGATCTCGCCCGGCGACATGATGTACCGCAGCGAGAAGCGGAAGAACGGCATTGCCGCCGCCGGCTGCTCCGTTGGCTGCGCCATGCTACTCCTCCAGACCGAGCAAATAGCGGGCCGGCGCCGACAGCCGCGCTCTCGTCTCCGCCGACGTTTTTACCTGGTGATTGATGTACGGCTCATGCTCGCGAGCGCAGAAGTAAGCGAACACGCCCCGCCGCGCAGCATCGCTCGTGTTACGCGTGCCGCTGTGCCACAGGTGGCTGTTGAACACGATTACCGAACCGGCCGGCGCTTCCAGGATGATCTGCTCCGGGTGCGGTTGTTCGATGCCTTCGAAGGAGAAGTGATCGCCTATCTTACCGAGCAGCCTGTGGCTGCCGGGGACGACCCTCGTCGCGCCGTTGGCTGCACTGAAATCGTCCAGCAGCCATACGGTATTGACGACGTGAAACGGATCGTCTTCGCTGCGCCGCGGTTCGGCCCAGTCGGAATGGAAGTGCTGCTGGCCTTGCTTCGGCAATGCGTCGCGGCCGCAATAGTTGGACAGCTTGAAGTTGCGCTGCAGCACGTGGTAGACGGCGGCCAGCACTTGCGGATGCGTATACGGCCCGTCGAACTCTTCGCCCTTGTTGACCAGATCGTGCGGACGGCGCGTGCCCGGCTCCTCGTCCTTGTCCGTGATCCCTTCGTCCGACATGATTGCTTCGTACCGTTCGCGCAGCCGCTCCAGAAATGCCGGCTCCATCAATCGTTCGAACACGACGAACCCTCTTGTATCAAGACTTGCTTTCTCTTCTTCCGTCAACAGCGACTCGCTCACGCCGAGCGCAACCAACTGTTCGTGCAACGGTTCCTTGTGTGCAATACTCACGGCAGGCTCCTCCTTTTATCGATTCCTCTGCTAAGGTTATGTTGCCATTCCCCCTCATTATCCGCGATAAAAGCGGCGCCGTCATTACTCGCCTTTCCGGTTTTTTGTCGATTTGTCCGGCACCCACGCTCCCACCGACGAGTGAAATGCCAAAAAAGGCCCCCCACTAAGAGGAGAGCCTTTTGTCTTTGCCTAATTTTCAGATCCGATGTCGTATGATCTTACGTTCGATCCTGATCTTCAACCACATTATTCATGCTCATTCGGCCCCGATCGCCCACAAATGGCCATCCAGGTCCTGGAATCCCCATTGATACATGAAACCGTGATCTTCCGGTTCGGTAACGATTTTCCCGCCCAATGATGCCGCCGTTTTGACGATTTCGTCGACTTTCTCCCGGCTTTCAACGAACATGGCGATGGTCAACTGCGCATGCTTGTTGGTGTCGACGATTTCTTTATTCGTAAGAGTCTGGAAGAAATCTTCCGTTGTCAGCATAACAAACGTTTTCTCGCCAATCACAATGCAAGCCGACTTTTCCTCGAGGGCGAACCGCATATCAAACGCAAAGCCGAGCCCCGTGAAAAACGCCACGGATTGTTTTACATTCCGCACATGCAAGTTCACAAAAAATTGCGTGGCGGTCAATGCCATTTCACTCACCTCAGAAATTTGTTTTTGGGATTCTTATTTATTTAGACGCCGTCCCATTGCTATATTCATCGGTCTAATTGTTCCGGAAGCCCAAATCGCGAAAATAATGGGGTGTTGATGAAATCTTGAAGGTGAAAGATCTTCTTGTCCTTCATCACCATGACGTGAATTCCCCTGAAATACCCTTCATCATTATGAATAAAAAGAAAGTTAAGGCTTCTCCATGTGCCCTAACTTTCTTTTTACGAATTAAGCCAAACGATTACTGAAAATCCACCAACTAAGTATATGGTGTTTGTTTTTAGCAAGGTTGGTGGAGCTGAAGCGCGGCAGAGCAGATAAACAATTTCCCACGTTCTAAACCATTGCCGCTGTCGCTGCTTGATGATGACCGGCATTATTTGATGGCATCAAGGTAAGATCGACCCCAAGGGCCATAGCCACCCTGATAATCGTATCAATACGGGGCGCAGTTGTATCACTCTCAAATCGAGCGATTGCAGATTGCTTCATTCCTGCTATTCTCGCCAACTCAGCTTGAGTCCACCCGTTGCTCTCCCTTATCTTGATCAGCGCAACAACCATTTCAGCCCGCTTGCGAATAATCTCAATCTCCCTTTGACTCTCGGGGCTCATATCGTTTATCATATCGTCCCAAGTTTTCATGAGAATCACCTCCTTTTCTTACCCTTCTTCATTTTTTCCCCAACATCTTCTATTGGATCTTCTCTTATGTATGTATCCCTTAACCGTCTTGCTTTCGCCAGCTCGAGCTTGTCTGTCTCATCATCGTCCTTCGTGTAATGAGATAACATGATAAAGTGATTTCCATTCCATAGGCACATAAATATTCTTTCGTCTAGAGGTCTCAATTCATATAAATTGTCATTTTCTTTACCCTTGAGGTCCTTAATAATTTTTGCACCGGCACGACCCCTTATATCCCGTCTGAAAATGTCCTATGGAGCATAAAAAGCACTCCCCTAATAGGAAGTGCCTTTCGTCTTTGAATGGCTATCAGATACTAGGTAATTATTTTTCTAATCGTTCCGGAAGCCCAAATCGCGAAAATAATGGGGTGTTGATGAAGTTTTGAAGGTGAAAGATCTTCTTGTCCTTCATCACCATGACATGAATTCCCCAGGGGATCAAGCAGGTTTGGTCAGGACTCGGCATATACTGCGCCAAAGCCGGATAACCGCCATTCACCTGAGTCGGCAGAAACCGCGACCCGACACAATGCCAGCGTGTAAGCGAGAAAAATTGGAACAAATCGTCCTTGCCTCGTACCCACATAGGGAAAGGCGGCATCGACATATGGCCTTCTTCATGAAACAAGGCTACCAGCGCATGGATATCAAATCGTTCAAAAGCTTCCACATACCGTGAAACCAGCTCCTGATCAGGCTGTTCCTCCATCAAGCTGTATTCCTCCGAACGGAGCTTCGCCCGGTCCATCGTTTCTCTGGCTCTTTGCAAGGCGCTGTTCACTGCTGCCGGCGTCATTCCCAACGATTCTGCAATCTGTTTGGCGGACCACTCAAATACGTCTTTTAAAAGAAGAACGGCACGTTGGCGTGGAGGCAACATTTGCAAAAGGGTAATAAAACAGAGTTGAAGCGTATCTTTGCGGATGAGTACATCTTCCGGATTGTCCGAAAATGCCGGGGCAGGCCAGACCCAGGATGAGTCGGGGAGCGTTTCACTGGGTACGATAATGGACGCCGCGGGGCCGGAAAAGTCAACGGGACGAATTCGCCGTTTCACTTGTCTCAGCTTGTCCAGGCATATATTGGAGGCAATCCGATAAACCCATGTTTTGGGCGAGGATTCCTGTCGGAATGAGCTCCAGCTTTGCCAGACCCGAATAAAGGTTTCCTGAACGGCATCGTCTGCGTCATCGATCGATCCCAGCATTCGATAACAGAACGATGTCAACTCCGGTTTTAAGCTGTCAAATAACTGAAGCTCCGGTCCACCATGCTGCAGTGCGGTTTCGTTCATTTGGGCCTCCTACGGTCTACAGAAAATTCCTTCAAAATCCTTGCAGCAGCCTCCAACGAATGAATTCCTTTTGCAATATCCACCATAAACTCCACGGCGTATTCACGTTCCATTCTTACCTGTTTGCCATTAACCATAAGAAACGATTTGGTAACCAAATAGGCTGTCCGTTTGTTCCCATTGTGGAAGCAATGATTCTTTACCAGTGACTCTAGCAAGGCCGCAGCTTTGTCAAATAAATCGGGATAAGCATCTTCTCCAAAAACACTTTGTTGCGGTCTATGTACCGCAGATTCCAGCAAGCCGTGATCCTTCACTCCTGCCTGGTCTGCGTCGTTCATTTTTCGCATCATGAAATAGTGGGCTGAAATAACCTCTTCTTTCGTTAGAAATAGGATCATTTCACCGATTCCTTAAGTCTTCGAGAATACCCTCGTCTTCTTCAAACACATCAAAAAACGCTTCAAGAACTTCCAGTCTTACATTTTCGGGAAGTTGAGCTTGCCGAACCTTTTTCAATACCACTTCACCGCGATCATTTTCCACAAATTCGATCTCATCGCCTTGTGAAACATTCAATTTTTCGGCCAGGCTTTTGGGCAAGCTTACTCCCAGGCTGTTGCCCATTCGTCCTATTTTGCGGGAATAACGCATCGCATTTGATTTATCGTTTGCCACTTTGGCCACACCTTCCATTACTATTCTGCTCTCTATAAGTATTATCCACGCTTATTCCATTATACCTTATAATCGTAATAACTTTTATAACGTATGTACGTATTAATAAAAATAAAGCAGCAACACCATCCTTATGCGGATGGTGTTCATGGTTGTTGAGCCGAGAGGAGTATTGATTCCATCATCAGTCTTTGTACGGATCGAATTCATCCGCGCCGGCCATGCATACGCCGATCGGCTTAAGCACGTGCAGCACCTCGATCGTCTCCGCATGGGCATCCAGCACCTCCTGAAGCTTACGGTACACGAATGGGCTTTCGTCCGTTCCGGCACCACGAAGTTCGACGCCGAAATCGCGAACGGCTTTATCCATCTGCTCGGCGGAAATTAGACCTCCGGAGCGAGTGCGGGTTTTCCAATTCATTTTGCCCGCGGCTTGCGTACGGCTCATGATCCGACCGGCCCCATGCACGGTGCTGTAAAAAGATTCTCGATTTTCGATCGTATCTTTGCCCTGCACGATGACCGAGATGTCGCCCATGCTGCCGCCGATAAAGCCGAGTTGGCCCGGTGCCGATGGTGTCGCGCCTTTGCGGACGACGATCGTCTCTTTGCCTTCATGCCTTTCCCGCCAAGCGTAATTGTGATGGTTATGCACTTCGAAATCCGCCTCGGTTCCGAGGATGGCCAGCAGTTGCGCAATGACGTAATCCCGTCCGGCGTATGCGTAACGACCCGCCAGCTTCATAGCGCGGTAGTACATGTCGCCAAGCTCGCTGCCCAGATCGAGCAACACGGGCGGCTGGTCCATCGACTCTCCCGGCGCGTTCGCGAGAAACTCCCGTCCGGCGGCGAGATTTAAAAACCCGCTCGCCGTCTTGTGGCCGAAGCCGCGGCTGCCGAAGTGGTTGCCGATCCACAAACGACCTGTGCCGATCTCTTCGAACAGATCGACGTAATGATTGCCGCTTCCGACCGTTCCAAGCTGCTCGCGTGCCAACGCTTTGAGCTTGTCGTGCTCCTGGCGGCCGACCGTCGCGTAAACGCTCCAATCCGGATCGTCGAACAACTCGTGATCGACTTTCTCACTGTTCACTCGTCCGACGCCAAAGGAAATTTTTCGCGCGATTTGATTCATAATCGCAGATAGCTGCGATTTTATATCCGAAGCCATCAGCTTCGTCCTTACCGCCTTGTTGCCGCAGCCGATATCGTAACCGACGCCCGAAGGCGAGATCTGTCCGTCATAGGCGACCACGCCGCCGATCGGTTGGCTGTACCCTTTATGGTGGTCGGCCATAAGCAGCGTCTGCACGACGTTCCCGTGCTCTGCGCAAGTTTTCGCCTGCGCCAGCGCGCCGGCGTCGGGATTGCCCCAGACGCGCACGCCATGGATCGTTTGGTAAGCCATATTGTTCAACACTCCCGTTGGATGAATTCATTTATTTCCATGCTGCAAGCATAGCAGCACGGAATACGTGACGCTATCTTCGCTTACTGCTCCACCCCTTCAAGCAAAATGGCTTCCATGCGCCTCAACGAAGAATTTTTCGGCTTTGGGACCGCGATAAGGAGTCTTCGTATATCGGTTCGATATGGACGAAGCCACAATCGCCTCCGGTTTCACTCTTGCCGACATTCCCATCGCTTCGATTCTGCCGACCAGATCGGCTACAAACGCCGATGTCTGGTTTCGTTTGGCGTCCGTTCCCGCATCGATATCGATGAACAATTGCAACTCGGCGCCGTGATACACATGGGGCATCACGATATCTTCAAGGACTGCGCGCCTAGCGGGATTAAAATAAGTTGCAATCTCTTGGCTGAATGTCGTCTCCAAGCCAAGCTTTTCTCGAATCGAACCGATCTCCCGGGGAACGATGACTTGCCGATAACAGAACCATGCGCCGCGCCCAGGCCGATGGATGACAATGGAAGTAATAAACTTCGTATGTCCGACGTGAACTTGCGCGTCCGTTCCGATAATGAGTCGGTACGGTACTCGCGGGTCGCTTTTCATAAAGCTCTGAATGCGTCCGAAAACCTCGTCCAGCGTCATGTTTCGTTCGGATAAGTTGCGGAATACCTTTTCGTGGATCATGGGGAATGGTCGTCTTTTCATGAGTGTCGCCTTCAACGCAAGCTTGGCTTCTTCCTTTCCTAGTGAGATGAGTGATGGTGAGCCGGGTTGGATTTGAACCAACGAGCCTCCGGAGAGGAGCAGATTTACAGTCTGCCGCGTTCGACCGCTTCGCTACCGACTCTTATTGGCAGGGGAAGCAGGATTCGAACCTGCGCTAGCCGGTTAACAGCCGGGTGCCTTACCGCTTGGCTATTCCCCTGAATGATGGAGGCGTGGACGGGGCTCGAACCCGCACATCCGGACTTGAAAGGCCCGTGTGTTACACCAATTTCACCACCACGCCGAATGATGGTCGGGACGACAGGACTCGAACCTGCGACCTCTTGCTCCCAAGGCAAGCGCTCCAGCCAAGCTGAGCTACGTCCCGATGGAGGCTACCGAACATTGCTTTGGGGAGACCAACCAGAATCGAACGGGTACTTGCGGAGTCACAATCCGCCGCGTTCGCCTTTTCGCCATGGCCTCCACAAAAAAACAAAAGCTATCTGTCTCCGCCCCCCGCCGATCGGCAAGGAAGGTATCCGGATTCCAGATAGCTCGATTCAAGCAGCAGAGCGCGCCTTCACCCTGCGGGCAAAGTACCGTCCTCTATGTCGAATCGGCTATCCCGAACCATTGTCTCCGGATGGTTCTTATCCTGACGTTGCCATTCGTAATTTCTCATTTCCCGCACCTCCTTTCGTTGCATGTTCATTGCGATATGTACTTTGAAGGGATCAAAAAAAGACCCCTGTTGCTCCCCGATCCTTCCCTACGGCAAATTCAGCCATAGAAAAAGACCGCTCGGCATCAAGCAGTCTTTACGCATACGCTTATGTAGGTAACCCATGATAGGGATCAGGCGGTTGAGTACAACCGTCGAACCAAACCGGATTTGCGTCTGTAAAGAATGCCTGTGTGAGATTGGATGAAGAAGTCATGCGGATGTTTAATCTCTTGCTTCTGATAGAAATTTGGCTGTTCATGGAACGAATGGGCCCATTCTCGACGATTCATCTGCAACATGCTTCAACACTCCTTTCTCGGTTTGAATAGTGATGGTTATCCTAACACCTCAGGTTCAACCATGTCAACCACTATTTTCAAAATCGATGTTTTCGTGAATCCGCTGCCGTATGACCTCGGCTTCATAAACTGATTTTCGCCGAAATCCAGGGCCGCGAACAGGGTGAAAGTATGGCAACGAATAAAGTTGCCATTTTTGTTCCTTGACCATCCGCATATGTTGCAGGTCAAAACCGGCCGACAACGTCGTTTCGATGGCCAAGTTCATCTTAGCGTTAGCGGCAAGAGCGCTCGAATTCGTCTCACCGCTTCCCGCCCCGCCCTTACTTTCCTGCTACCAGGTTATTGTACTTGTCTCTCTCGCGGTCACTGTTGCTGTCGAGGTTGGTCCTGCTGCCAGTGGCCCTCTCAATGAATAGGTCGATTTTGGCCATTGGCTGCTCCTGCTTTAATCACCTGTATAACGGTCGCATCCTCATAAGCGCTTGATTTCACGACAAACGTATGCGTGCCTGCCGCCTTGACTGCTCCTGCCATAATGGTAAGCTTGCCTGCCGCGAGCTTATAGTCCGTATCCTTGGCAAGCGCAAACCCGTCATACGTTACGGAGGTCACCGTGTTGACCAGTAGTCCAACCTTATCTTTGAAGGTAATTACAAAATCGTGCCCGACATCATTGCTTTTTGTTGCGGCTGTCAACGTCACTGCTGCAACAAGCGGAACTTGTACATCCACATTTTTCTCATTCTCTGCTGTATCGACAGCCGTTAAGGTAATCGTCTTGCCAGGCTGAGGCTTTTTCAGACTGATCGAGAAATTGCCTGATTTATCCGCCTTTGCCGTGCCAAGTGTCACAACTCCATCACGAGCCGTAACGGTTGAACCTGCCACTGTAGTACCCGTAATTTTCTTGTCCCCGCCGCTTATCGTATTGACAGACAGCCCAACTGTACCGGCGATGATTTGCTGCTGTGCAAAAGGTTGACTGCGCTGACCCGCGATTACATTCAGGCTCTTGATCGTATAATTCTTCATTGTCGTGCCGTTCAAAGCGTATACGACTACATTGTATTTACCGGCCGGCACATAAGCCAGCACATTCCCCTTGCTGTCTGTATTCGTTAAAGGCCAGACTTTAGCGCCCTGCGAAATCTTCACAACCGCATTCTGAGCGGGAACACCGTCTTCATAGACATTCAAGTATACGGCTCCTGCTTTCGCATCGGTCGATTTCAGATACGTTGGTACAGTTGCAGCAACGTTGACTGTTGCATAACGTGTATTCACCGCTCCATCAGCGGTGTACGAAGCTCTGATCGTCGCTGTACCTTTGCTCAAGCCGGTGACTAAACCGCTGGCATCGACTGAAGCGACCGTCGAATTGGAGGATGCGAAAGTCAAGCCGCTCGTAATCTCACTAACGCTGTTATCGTCATTATTGGCGCGCACAATAGTCGTATGAGTGCCGCCTATGCCCAGCGTGTATTTTGTTGCGTCTAGCGAGATGGAGTCGGCAGGACCAGGTGACGCTGTTGGTGTCGCTGTTGGTGTCGCTGTTGGTGTGGGTGTTGCTGTGGGTGTCGATGTCGGTGTTGCTGTCGGTGTTGGCGTTGGTGTCGGGGTTGGTGTTGGTGTTGCTGTCGGTGTTGGCGTTGGCGTTGCTGTTGTTCCTGTTAAAATTTTGCCGCCGGAACCAACCGCTACAAAAGTGTTATTGCCATGAGTGATGCCATAAAAGGAGCCGCTAATACCATTTTGAGCATCCCAGCTTAGTCCATCATATGAAATAAGAATCCTATTATTATCCCCTACAGTAACAAATCTGTCTTCATCGTAAATGATATCGTACAGGTTCGGATAGGATTCAAGCCCAGACCGCCTTTCCCAGTAAGTACCATCAAATAACGTAGTTACATTTGTGATTATATTACCGTTGTATCCAACAACCACATAGGTATCATTCGCGTAACTAATGCCATAAAGCATAGCTCTGATGCTGAGTTGTATTTTGCTCCAGCTTGTTCCGTCGCTAGAGGACATTACAGTACCCTCGCCACCCACAGCCATAAATTGACCATTTACGTAGCTAACGCGCGGTAGTTTTACATTTCCGCTGCTGACCGTACTCCAACTGATCCCATCCGTTGAAGATAATATACTACCGTATATTGTAGATATCATAAAAGTACCGTTTCCATAAGTTATACTTCCAATGCCTGAGGTGCCGCTGGAATGGCTAGCCCAGCTTGTTCCATTGGCTGAAGTATAAATAGTGCTGTCTCCTATTGCCACAAAGGTATTATTTCCATAGGTTACCCCATAAAGGCTTTCTGCTGTTCCACTTGTTCGGGTAGTCCAACTGGAAGCATCGCTGGAAGTCAATATCGTCCCGGATTCCCCCACCGCCACAAAGGTGCCATTTCCATAAGTTACACCGTTTAAGACATTCGTAGTATTACTGGATTGATCGCTCCATGTCAGACTGGATGGTTGACTTGCAAATGTAAACACAGGGGCAATTGTCGTAAATAACAGCACAACAATTAATAAAGAAATAATGCGTTTGATTTGCATACCCACACGTTCCCCCTATGTTCCCAAAAAAATTCATACTAGAGTTACTTCTATCACTAATTGTCGGCAAATTACGATAAAAACATTAGTTATTTTAACCGGGACTAATGAACTAACGAAAGCGAGAATTCGCCCAACGCATCAGTAGCGCAAATTCGAGAAATGGCAACCGTATGAATGAATGCAAAAGCCTGACCCCCTATCGAGATCAGGCTTAAAGCTTCTTTAGCATATGAATGTCATTAGGCTCCAACGCATACAGCTCGGGATCGGCCTGCCCAGCCAGTTCGCTGCCATAATGGCTGTAGAAGCCGACGGCAGATTGTGTCTCTGTCGAGGAGATATACAGGAAAGCTGCTCCTCTTGCTCTGGCCACCTTTTCCAGTTCAACCATAATCCTCGTTCCGGTTCCCCGCCTGCGGTAATTTCGGGAGACATAAAGCAAATCGACATGCACTTGATCCGAGTTGCTGCCGCGAAGCTTATGCCCAAGCACCCCGAAGCCGACAAGATGACTTTCGTGGTATGCGCCAACGGCATAGCCGCCGCGGCCCACTTCTTCTTTAAATCGGGTTATCAACGCCTTGACCTGCTCTGCGCTCCAAGTCGAACATTCGTGCCCCGCGTCCGATCGTTCCAATTGCCCATTCACCATGCGATAAGTGGCTTCAATCCATTCCGATCGGTCGATACCTCCGATTTGATCGGCTTCCGAGATGGACATGACTCTGATGTGTATTGCGGCGTCCGGCATCGCAGCTCCTCATCTCTGATCCGTTAATGGGTCAAACTTTTATAAAAGAAAATCTCCAGCGGTTCGTGCTCAAGCAGCAAACATCCCGCATCACGATAGCCCAATTTCCGATAGAACTGTTGCGCGTCCTCGTTCGTCAGCGTGGACGTCATGACGCGTTCGAAGCCCCGGCCTTTCATCTCCCGCTCCCAATGTTTTGTCGCATGTCACCAATCTAACGTACCCCTTGGTCTACTACGCTTGGTTCCACTACTGGAATTGGGCTATTTGCATGATAGCGAACATATGGCGGTGAAGCACCACGAATAAAGAACAAAACAAAAAGGCCCTCACGAGGTGCCTCTTCTGACCTTGCCCTCTTCGCAATGATCTCGAACAACTATTTATACCTATCCAAGACCCGCATCGCCCAAACCGGAGGCTCTTCAACACAATGTAGCAGTTGATCCAAGGCGATTTCGGCAATGATTGTAGGCGCATCCGTATTATCGATGATAATGACCTCGTCAGCGATCCCCAAGGCCGGACTCAAATTCTGAAGAGATTGCCCATATCTCCACCGGATGTCCGTCTCGGAGATCCAGTGACCTCCCTGCTCGACTCTGGATGCGACCCGGTCGATATGCATCTGGACGTCCATGAGTCCGATGTAGTAGAGTGCAATCCAATAGCCTTGTTCCTTGGCCATCTGCATATGCCGAAGTGCAAAGCTGCCCGACAACGTCGTTTCGATTGCAAAGTTCATATTAGCGGCAAGGAGCGCTCGAATTCGTTTCACTGCTTCTCGTCCCGCTGCCAAGTCGGCACTCCGTGGGCTTTCCGGATTCAGTTCCTTTGCAATTTTATCGGGGTCAATAATTGTCCCGACAATTTGGCCCATGAGCCTGCTCAACGTGCTTTTCCCCGCTCCGTTCGTGCCGGCAAAAACCGTCATGACCTGTTTACTGTTCATGAAGAACTCGTTCGATCCGTTTGCCCGATTCGTCAATCAATATTTCATACTGCTGGCCATCCGCAGACTCACGGATTCTCTTCTCTTCCCGAATATAGTAAATGGATGCCCCTGCTTCCTTGGCTTCCTTCCTCGCTTGTTCGGCAGCTCGATCAAGAATGGTTTGCAGTTCTTCTCCCTTGGGAAGCATTCTGAGATACTCTCCTTTCAGGCTGTTTTTCCTGCCTGCTTACTTCTTCATTATACACAAAAAATCAGTTCAATCGTCACGCTGTTCTATCCCGTCCATCGTGTCCGAAGCGACACTCGCAGCTTACTTGCGCATTCACACGCGGATTCACTTGCCTCTTAAACGCGGGAACTTTTCACTGTCAAGATAATCGCTAACCCCAAATATTAACAATGGGTATGTCGTTTTCTATCCTTACTTTACTTTCAGCGATCCAGTCCTTAAACCATGGATTGTCCGAACTACTGAAGGTTTCATCCCCATCCCAGTTTCTAAAAGCACCAATGTAAACGATAAGTTCCCTTAGCTTCAGAAATAACGGGATTTGTTTGATCCAATACTCGTCTAGCGAATGCTCAAGAGTATACCCCTCCATAAAATGATTCATGAATCGGCGAGCTTGCTCCTCTCGCAACCCCTTTCCATCCTTTCCACCATAGACATATACCAAATAGTACAGTTGTATCGCTATGTCCTCTACAAACCAACTGTACTGGGCTTCATCAAAATCAAACAGGGTAATTTCTCCATAATCATCTACTCGGAAGTTGCCAACGTTGATGTCGCCGTGAATAAGTCCGTAAACTCTTCCATCTTTAGGTAATGAACAGATCGTCTTAATCAAACTGGAGCAGCTGGTGCGAACCCCAACTTGAGATTTGGGAATTAAATCGATATTTTGCAGAAACCAATTTTGGCTCCAATCATGTCTGGTGCCATTACGTTCTTGAGGTTGATACGATTTCGACAAAGCATGCAGTTTTCCCGTAAGCCGACCGAGCCGCTCATACAAGGTATTGTCTTGTAGGCACTCCGGATATTCGACCCTTCTTCCACAAGCCTTTTCAAATACGGTACAGGTGAAAGATCCTTCAGATAAAAGAATCGCTTCAGTCAATTAACCCTTCTTCGAGAGTATTGGTTTTGAAACCGAAACCCCTTTATTTGCAAGGAATGAAATCCAATCCAATTCACTTTGAACTAAGTTTTCTGATCGATTTGTACTTGGAGTCAATCTCAAAATAAAGCTTTTTTCATCCTGCCTATACTCGTAAACGAGATTCTGATGCCCTCCAACAAAAGAAACTTGGGAATTCCTTGAGCTAAAATGTCCTACTGCATTTTCGAGTACCTCATTATCGATATAATCCTTGCTTTTCATAAAAAAGCCTCCTATCTCATTAGTTGAAAAAAGGCCAAATCAAAAAAACCTGTATCAGGATTTAAGATGATAAGCGCCTTACTCCCTCAACTTAATGAAACGAAAGCCCGGTGACATACATAAGCCTCTTTTCAAAAAAATGTATCCTACAAAATGAAGTGTATCGACAAAACAAAATATTATCAATACCTTCCAAAAATGAAAAGCCAGTTAAGCTTGAACGCCTAACCGTCTTTTCATTAGTTGATCCGCATTATGCTGAGGTTATTGAAATCAGCCCAGTGATTCCAACAACGTTTTCAATTGCGGATCAAGCTCCAGCATATTCAAGATGATCTGCAACGCTTCCCTGCGGGTGGCATTACCTTTGGGATCAAATATACCATTCCCTTTGCCGCTAAGGACGCCAGCTTGCGCTGCAGCCCGTATCTCGTTTGCTGCATAAGAGTCATTCAAATCAGTGAATTTTCCTTGCGCCGTGTCCTTCGGCACGTTGTTTATGTTTAGAATACGGGATATCATGACGACCATTTCTTCGCGGGTAATCGTGTTATCCGGCCTGAACGTACCGTCCTCATAACCGTAGATAATCCCCACCGCTACAAGGTTCTGGATAGCATCTTTTGCCCAGTTGCCTCCAATGTCATTCAACACAACACCCGAACTGTTGCCACCTTGAATTTCGAATACGCGATTCAGAATCACTGCAAATTCTGCGCGTGTAATTGAAGCATCCGGCTTAAACGTGCCATCTGCGTAGCCTTCAATTATGCGCAATTTAGTGAATATATCCGCTGTTTGTTCCGCCCAGTGCCCTTGAATGTCGACAAAATCGATTTGCTTATTTGCTTTCTTCGCTTCCGCTACTTTGGCTTCGATTCTTTGGATGAACGCGGCGAAATCAATAATGCTGCTAAATACATCCGTCATTGGCTGCTCAAGAGCAGGCTCCGGTTGTGAAGCAGGTTCCGGTTGCAAAGGAGGCTCCGGTTGCGGAACAGGCGTTGACGATGAAGTCGGTGTTGATGAACTACTGCTATTCACGAACGGTGCGCTTGGCGTCACCGGATTAGAGGTCCCGGAAGCCGTGCTGCCACCCGCGCTATTAAAAGCTTTCACTGTAAATGTATACGTTGTTCCGTTGGATAGCCCCGTTACCGTAATCGGGCTTCCCGTCCCAGTGACCGTATGATTCCCCGGCATGGCTGTAACCTCGTAGGAAGTGATGGCGCTTCCTCCATTCGCCGGCGCGGTGAAGCTGACGATAGCCTGCCCATTGCCAGCCGCCGCGGTTACATCTGCCGGGGCTGCCGGAACGGTTCGCGGCGTTGTGCTTACTTCATTGGACGCTGCGCTGTCTCCTGCCGGGTTCGTAGCTTTGATGACAAAATAGTACATCGTGCCATTCGCTAATCCCGTTGCCTCATAACTGTATACAGAACCGCTGACGGAAGCTTCTTCTAATCCATAAGCTCCAGAAGTCGTGCTTTTGAAAATTTGATAACCTGTAGAGCCGATTACCGGATCCCACGTTAGGCTTATTCGACTATCCCCCAGTGTGGCAGGCGCGAGTATTGGCGCTCCAGGTATGGGCCACGGGAGTGTCACAGACCGGCTCGCAATCTGCGCCAAGCCTGCCGCATCAAAAGCGAGCTGCGCTCCAGTCACCTCGGCGGAATTTGTTGCGCCAAGACCGGTAAAGGTCGCCACACCCGCACTCGCCGTCGCGGTGGCCGTTCCCGTCAGCGTCCATGCACCGGCATCTTTCTTCGATACCGTCACAACCGTGCTGCTGTCGCCCGTGCTCGTATTCCCGTAAGCATCAAGCAGCGTTACGACCGGCTGCTGCGCGAACACACCTCCATTGCTCGCTGGAGCGGTAATGTCTGTGGTCAGCTTCATCGAAGCAGCAGCGCCCACTATTGGCGTGATGCTCAGCATGTTTGTCGCCGGCGTTGCCACATCCGCCACGCTGAACCCAATCGTTTGCGACGTCTCCGCCTTGTTCAGCTGCAAATTCGGTGTGGCCATGCCATTCGTGAACGTAACACTGATCGTATTCGGCCCGGCGGTCAGGGCCGCCCCGTTAAAGCTGCCATAAGAATTGTCCGGCGCTTGCGCGTAGCCGGAAATCGTCACATCATGCGCCCCGCTGAACGTCGTATCCGTGTTGCCCAGCGCGTTCTTCACCGTCAGCGTGATCGCATCGTCCTCGCCGGTTTCAGGCGTCGTCGCGGCGGCGGATGCGCTGACCGTTTGCGCCGGTGCAGGAGCAGGAAGCGTGACGGTCATGCTCGCAATCTGCGTCAAGCCTGCCGCATCAAATGCGAGCTGCGCTCCCGTCACCTCGGCTTCGTTCGTTGCGCCAAGACCGGTAAAGGTCGCAACACCCACGCTCGCCGTCGCGGTGGCCGTTCCCGTCAGCGTCCATGTACCGGCATCTTTCTTCGATACCGTCACAACTGTGCTGCTGTCGCCCGTGCTCGTATTCCCGTAAGCATCAAGCAGCGTCACGACCGGCTGCTGCGCGAACGTGCCTCCATTGCTCGCCGGAGCGGTAATGTCCGTGGTCAGCGCCATCGAAGCCGTGTTGCCCACTGTTGGCGTGATGCTCACCGTATTCGTCGCTGGCGTTGCCACGCCCGTCACGCTGAACCCGATCGTTTGCGACGTCGCCGCCTTGTTCAGCTTCAGATTCGGTGTGGCCACGCCACTTACAAACGTGACGCTGATCGTATTCGGCCCGGCGGTCAGGGCCGTTCCGTTGAAGCTGCCATAAGAGTTGTCCGGCGCTTGCGCGTAGCCGGAAACTGTCACATTATGCGCCCCGCTGAACGTCGTATCCGTGTTGCCCAGCGCGTTCTTCACCGTCAGCGTAATCGCATCATCCACCCCGACTCCGGGCGTCGCCGCGGCGGCGGATGCGCTGACCGTTTGTGCTGGCGCAGGGGCCGGAAGCGTGACGGTCGTGCTCGCAATCTGCGTCAAGCCTGCCGCATCAAAGGCGAGCTGCGCTCCCGTCACCTCAGCCGTATTCGTTGCGCCAAGACCGGTAAAGGTCGCAACACCCGCGCTTGCCGTTGCTGTGGCCGTACCTGTCAGCGTCCACGTACCGGTATCTTTCTTCGATACCGTCACGACCGTGCTGCTGTCGCCGGTACTCGTATTTCCATAAGCATCAAGCAGCGTCACGACCGGCTGCTGCACGAACGCGCCTCCATTGCTCACCGGAGCGGTAATGTCCGTGGTCAGCGCCATCGAAGCCGTGTTGCCCACTGTTGGCGTGATGCTCACCGTGTTCGTCGCTGGCGTTGCCACGCCCGTCACGCTGAACCCGATCGTTTGCGACGTCGCCGCCTTGTTCAGCTTCAGATTCGGTGTGGCCACGCCACTTACAAACGTGACGCTGATCGTATTCGGCCCGGCGGTCAGGGCCGTTCCGTTGAAGCTGCCATAAGAGTTGTCCGGCGCTTGCGCGTAGCCGGAAACTGTCACATTATGCGCCCCGCTGAACGTCGTATCCGTGTTGCCCAGCGCGTTCTTCACCGTCAGTGTAATCGCATCTTCCTCGCCGGTTTCAGGCGTCGTCGCGGCGGCGGATGCGCTGACCGTCTGCGCTGGCGCAGGAGCCGGAAGCGTGACGGTCGTGCTCGCAATCTGCGTCAAGCCTGCCGCATCAAAGGCGAGCTGCGCTCCCGTCACCTCAGCTGCGTTCGTTGCGCCAAGACCGGTAAAGGTCGCCACACCCGCGCTCGCCGTCGCAGAGACCGTTCCTGACAACACCCACGTACCGGCGTCTTTCTTCGATACCGTCACGACCGTGCTGCTGTCACCCGTGCTCGTATTCCCGTAAGCATCAAGCAGCGTCACGACCGGCTGCTGCAAGAACCCGCCTCCATTGCTCGCCGGAGCGGTAATGTCCGTGGTCAGCGCCATCGAAGCTGCACTGCCCGCCGATGGCGTGATGCTCACCGTGTTCGTCGCCGGCGTTGCTACATCCGCCACGCTGAACCCAATCGTTTGCGCTGCCGCCTTGTTCAGCTTCAGATTCGGTGTGGCCACGCCATTCGCGAACGTGACGCTGATCGTATTCGGTCCTGCCGTCAAGTCCGTCCCGTTAAAGCTGCCATAAGAGTTATCCGGCGCTTGCGCGTAGCCGGAAACTGTCACATTATGCGCCCCGCTGAACGTCGTATCCGTGTTGCCCAATGCGTTCTTCACCGTCAGCGTTGTCACAACATTCACCCCGACTCCGGGCGTCGTCGTAGCGGCGGATGCGCTAGCGGTTTGCGCTGGCGCAGGGGAAGGAAGTGTTACGGTCGTACTCGTAATCTGCGTCAAGCCTGCCGCATCAAAGGCAAGCTGCGCCCCCGTCACCTCGACTTCGTTCGTTGCGCCAAGACCGGTAAAGGTCGCAACACCCGCACTCGCCGTCGCCGTCAGCGTCCCCGTCAATGTCCAAACGCCTGTGTCTTTCTTCGATACCGTCACAACCGTGCTGCTGTCGCCCGTGCTCGTATTCCCGTAAGCATCAAGCAGCGTCACGACCGGCTGCTGCAAGAACCCGCTTCCATTGCTCGCTGGAGCGGTAATGTCCGTGGTCAGCGCCATCGAAGCTGCACTGCCCGCCGATGGCGTAATGCTCACCGTATTCGTCGCTGGCGTCTCCACGTCCGCCACACTGAACCCAATTGTTTGCGCCGCCGCCTTGTTCAGCCGCAGATTCGGTGTGGCCACGCCATTCGCGAACGTGACGCTGATTGTGCTCGACCCGGCCGTTAATGCCGTTCCGTTGAAGCTGCCATAAGAGCCGTCAGGCGCCTGCGCGTAGCCGGAAACCGTTACATCATGCGCCCCGCTGAACATCTTATCCGTGCCTCCTTTCGAGTCCCACACCTTCAGCGTGATCGCGTCGTCCGCTCCGACTCCAGGCGTCACTGTTGCAGCAGATGCGCTCACCGTATACTTGGGTATCGGAGGATACTTCATTACGGTCGATTTACCCGAATACCCGCCATCCGCATAGACCACATATGGGTTGCCGTAGCTGTCCAGCGCTATATTAGTATGTTGAGAACTACCTGCCGACAAGCCCCCGTTGCCTACGTTCACCCAACTGTTACTGCTACTGTCGTATGACATCACATTCACTTTACCTAAGTATCCACCGTCCGTATATCCAACATAAGGGATGCCGCTGCCGTCGATTGCTATCGATGTATAGGAAGCTACACCCAACGAAAAGCCTGCATTGCCTACGGTCACCCAACTATTACTGCTCACATCGTATTTCTTCACGGTCGCTTTATTGGAGATTCCGGCATCCCTATACACAACATAAGGGGTACCGCTACTGTCTAGCTTTATCGATGTAAACGAAGCTGTAGATGCCGAAAAGCCCGCATTCCCTACGGTCACCCAACTGTTACTGCTCTTGTCGTATTTCTTCACGGTCGCTTTATCGGAGTTTTCAACATCCTCATAGACAACATACGGGGTGTCGCTGCTGTCGAACGCCATCGATGTAGAATTAAGTGTCGAACCTGCCGAAAAGGCTCCATTCCCCACATACACCCAACTATTGCTGCTCACGTCGTATTTCATCATAATTCCGGCATTATACGCAACATAGGGGATGCCGCTGCTATCGATCGCTATCGAGTGAGATCGAGCCTGACCTGGCGAAAAGCCCTCACTGCCAACAGCCACCCAACTGTTGCTGCTCACGTCGTATTTCTTCACGGTCGTTTTTCCCGAAATTCCCGTATCCTCGTACGCAACATACGGGGTGCCGCTGCGGTCGATCACTATCGATATTTCCACCGCATTACCTACCGAAAAGCCCGCATTCCCTACGACCACCCAACTGCTCCCATCGTATTTCATCACTGTCACTTTATTGGCATTTCCATAATCCTCAAAGGCAATATAAGGGGTGTCATTGCTGTCGATCGCTATCGATGTAAATAGTCCCTTGTCTGTCGTAATGCCTGGACTGCCTACAGGCTGCCAACTCATGACAGTAGCCGCCTGAACCGTCACCCGCTGCACGGGCAGCAACGAAGCAACCATACTGATGACCAGCATCCATATCCCAATCCATCCATTCCATTTCCAACGACGCTCTCTTTCTTTCATCCCTTTTCCATTCCTTTCGCTTCGCTCCCTACCTTCATATTAAGAGCGTTTGGTGAAAAAATGGTGAAAGCAATGTACGCAAAATAGCCCCCATCTGTGTGGATGACCCTCGATAACTCCCCGTGGTACAATAAAGTCAAATGGGAATCACCAAGATGAGCAGAGAAACTCCCCCGAATTTTTATGATTTTCCGCCAAAAAATCCATAGCATATCGAGGGAATCCGATGAGCAACTCCAGCGTTCAAGAACAAAGCTACGCTCTCTACGATCAAGGTTGGAATCTCATTTTCGTGAACATGAAAGAAGCAGTCAAAGTGATTCAACATGCCTATGAATTATCATTAAGCATTCAAGATCCCGTTGGCATCGCCAAGTACAAAGTCAATATGGCTATTGTTCATTATCAGCAAGGTTCGTTGGAGCTTGCCATACAACTATGCATGGAAGCGATGGCATTTTTCAGTGAACAGGAAGACAGAAACCATCTCGACGGGTTATGCAGATGCTACCTGTTATCAGGCAAAATTTATTGGGATCTCGGGTCCCGTGACAAAGGAATCGATTACCTGACGAAAGGACACGATATTGCGAAAACCAATCAATTTACGGAGTTGGAAGGCAGGGCGCTCGGATTTCTCGCGACCAGCTATTATGACGTTAACGAATATGAACTTGCCCTAACTTACTTCAAACAGGCCTTTACGATGTACGAAGGGTTGCCCGCTCACTCCATGTCGGTACGATTCATCATCACGACAGGATGTATTTATAAAGAATTGGGCGATTATGGACAAGCGCTTCAATACCTGCATCAGGGAGCGGAATTGAGTAGGAGCATCAATAGCCAAACACTCTTGGGCCGCGCCTATAATGACTTGGCCAACACTTATTTCGCGATGAATGATGGAGAGAAGGCAATCCGATATTACAAGCAAAGCTTGGAAATCCGTGAACAGCTCAAACAACCGCAAGGCGTTATAACTACGCTGCTGGATATGGCTTTTTTCTACTTGACGAATAGCGATTATGGTCGGGCTGAAGGTATCGTTAACCAAGCACTGGCTTTGGCTAAAGCATATGACTACAAACCAAAAGTGCAAAGGGCTTATGAGCTATTGTCCGTAATCAATGAGAAAAGGAACGACTTCGAGCAGGCTTATCATGACTTTAAAGCTTTTCACCACATGAAAATTGAAACCGACCAAAGCTCGGCGGAGGCCAGGCTGAACAATATCCGTCTCAGTCATCAGGCGGAGCAAGCCGAACGAGAATTCCAGCTTGCCAAAGCACAAAATAAGGTGCTCGCCGACCTGAACGACAAGTTGGAGAGAACAAACATCGAACTGGATCAAGAAAAACAAAAATCCGACCAATTGTTAGTAAATATTTTGCCCCAGCCGATCGCCGAGCGACTTAAAAACGGCGAGACTTTGATAGCCGATAGCTATGCTGAGGTCACCGTTCTTTTTGCGGATATTGTAGGCTTTACCCCCTTAAGCGCTGAGCTGGCTCCTCATAAGCTGGTCCAATTCTTGAACCGCATCTTTCTCTTGTTTGATGAACTGACTTCCTATCATCAATTAGAGAAAATTAAAACCATCGGGGATGCTTACATGGTCGTTGGCGGTATCCCTCATCCCTCAGTCAACCATACGAAACGGATGGCGGATATGGCGTTGGACATGATTCGGGCCATACAAACGATTTCAATTGAAGTTTCTCATCCTATAGGAATTCGTATCGGGATCCACCGCGGTGCAGCCGTCGCAGGCGTAATCGGATCGAGCAAATTTTCATACGACATTTGGGGCGATACCGTGAATTTGGCCAGTCGGATGGAATCGAGCGGCGAGCGCGACTCCATTCAAGTCACGGAAGCCATCTACCAGGAGCTCAAGGATAGCTACTCGTTTAAGCATCGCGGCCATGTGGATATCAAGGGAAAAGGCCAAATGAGCACTTATTATTTGGTAGGTCCGTCTCCCGATTGTTATAACGATTGAATATGATGTTAGGAGGGAAGACGAGTGGGGAAGGTGATTGGGATCGAACGGAAAGTGACGAAGTTTGGGAACAGCCTAGGCATTGCCCGCTGGAATTGGACCTGACTTCCTCGATACCCTAACTCAAGTTATGAACCAATACGATGACACGCTTAAAAATCTAAAGGATCGTTGATATGGAGATTCGTTATCTAACCGTTCAAGAAGCGATTGCCATCAAATGTAGCTATGATTCTGAACAATAGTCCTGGCGAGCAGATTGGCATCAAAGACAGCGGGTTGTTGGAATCTGCTGTACTACGTTCTCAGTCTTCTGCATTCGGTGAAGATGCATATCCTGACCTTTACGATAAAGCTGCCGCATTATTCGTATCTTTAGGGCAAAACCAACCATTTCAGAATGCGAACAAACGAACGGCTTTCACAGCGTTAGTCGTGTTTCTTCGGTTGAACGGACGCCTATTTGTGATGAATCAGAAAGCAGCGGAAGACTTGACTGTGGACATGGTTAATCATAAGTATTCGTTTCAAGAGCTCCTCGCTATTATTGGGACTCCTTGCAGGCCTTAGTAAGCATGGCAAAAACCCGACCTCACGCGGTCGGGTTTCTCTTGGTGGAGCCGAGGGGCCGCTGATCGTCAAGAAGTTCCATAAGCATAGATGTAGCTACCAAGCCAGTTATGGGACGAATCATGCATCCAGTCTTTTTGAGGAGTGATCACATGAATATGAAATGGACGAAGCGAGTGGTGACGCTGATCTTTTTCATTTTCGTCGCCGGATGCTCGTTTGGAAGCGATCGTCATAAAAACGACGACGTTACGCTCAACTTTTTCTTAAACGTGGGGCGGAGCAGCAACGATTCGAGAAATGCTTTGATCGAGCGGCTTCAAGCCAAATTTCCCGAATACAACTTGCGCTTTATATCCCCCGTGGGTAGTTTTGAAAACGGGAATCGTAATAGGAACTTTGAGGCAGTGATTCGTGACGGCGTCTTTCCTGATCTGCTCCTGGACGAGGCCCACATCGTTCCCCAATATGTACAGGCGGGACTGACAATGGATCATACTCAGCTTGCCAGAAGCGCTGGTCTTGATCTCGGGACGATCGAGACCGCTTTGCTGGAAACAACAAGAGCCTATTCGGAAAGCGGGCAGCTGTACGGAATCCCTTATCGAACCGAGCTGTACGGCCTGATCTACGACAAGGAACGCTTTGACCGGGCCGGGGTCCCTTATCCACGCAAAGGCATGACGTGGCGCGAGCTCATCGCCTTGTCCAGAGCGTTCAACACAGGCAAAGGAGAGGGGCTGGCCGTCGATTGGTTAGGACTGGAATCGCGTTATGACTTGCATTATGTCGATTCGAGAACCGGAGAGCCGATGCCGGACGAAGGAAATTGGCGCAAAGCTCTCAACTTATGGAGCGATGTCTTGGAAATTCCGGGCAACAGCAATAACATCTCCAAAGATTACGCATTGTCTCAGCCGGCTATGTATGCAGGACGCATGGAGGCAAGACCGAACTTGATGACGAATTGGGACCTATTGCCTTATCCTGCTGATGACAGCGGCGAAACTCCCAGAGTGAATCACCTGAAGTGGGTGCTCGCTGTAAGCCCGACAAGCAACCACAAGAACGAAGCCATGAGGATTATTGCGTATATGCTGTCCGAACCGTTTCAAGCCGAGAACGCGAGGAACGGAGAGGCGACGGTGCTGCGAAACAAAGATATCCACGCCAGTTACGGGGCGAACCTGCCCGGATTTTCCGGCAAAAATGTCGCTGCCCTGTATGCGGCCTCCTATCAACAACCAAAACAACCGCTCAGCAAATACGACTTGTCCTGGCGCTTCTCTTCGGCATACGCCTTGTGGCCAATGGGGGATATCTTTACGGAATACGCCTTGTGGCCGATGCGGAATATAAATCTGTACACTTTTGCGCAAGGAGGCATGACCATCGACCAGACGATTCAATCCCTTAAGAACGATACAGCCTCCAACACCACTTCCGTGAAGCCTGTCTTCGAGGAAAGCGCCGAACGGGTCGCAAAAGAAATTAAACGGAATCAAGAACGCTGACTAGCTCCCCATGCGGGATGTGACGGGAGTAGTCTGTCCCCCGATCAATACTTATCGAAAAAATAAGACGTAAGAGGGTTACTATTTAGGACCATTCGAGCGTGCTCGCCCCCCCCCTCTTTATGCATAAAATGCTCTAGTTCTTTCGATCATTTAACTCCTTAATTCATGCATTTATTACATCATCTGAATTTGGAGGCATATCATGTTCTGATTGAGTTTCCTCTCTAAGCTTTCTAAACAACAAGTCGCAAATAAGGATGTACCGAACAGCCTCATCTTTACTTAACGGTGACTCATGGTGGCTCAATGGATTCCTGACCGCAGAGAATATTCCTCGAAATAAAGAGGCCCAACCATCAGCTTCATCTTCAACTTCTCTTTTAAACCTAAGCTTACCTTCTTTTCCAAAAGCATCTCCCATTAGTTTTACACCGACTGATCCACGAGAAGCACCAGATAATCTTCTAACAGTATCCTCCAGCTTAGTTAGTACTGAAGTGACAGCGCCCTTTGGATCAACATCGAATGTACGCGATACAACAAATGTATCTGAGCTTAAACCCCACTTGGGTAATGACTCCGTCATATTGGATATTCTACTCATTCCCCAAACCGTTCCATCTTTAATGCCTTTTTCATGCTCAGTTCTAACAAAGACCTCCCACCATGATGAACCAGACTGCCTTGCACCTAAAATCGAAATATCCTTTTGAGTTGGTTTTCCTTTAACAATACGTTCGAACACTACTTGGGGAACTATTACTTCTTCAATTCTTTGACCAGATGACTGTATCAGCGCTAATGCCATAGATAATCCCCAACCACCCGTCCCTGCATGGGTTCCAAACCCATCAGGAATAATGGTTACTTGGGTACCAATCCAATCCCATGCAATAAATAAAACTTTAGTATGATCTTCAATTCTTCTAGACCAATCTGCTATGACTACTGTGTAGTGGGAAGGTGGTTTAGGACTACGAAGTGTTGTGATTATTGCTTCTAAACAAGAAAAGGTATCCCCACTCATCCCAAGGTATTGAAATTGAAATGCTTTTTCACGATGCATTTCTGGGCCTTCTTTCATTTTGTTGTTTAACTCCTCACTTCAATCATCAACGCATGCGCGGATATGATCATTTTAATATTTTCGCCGCGGCACACATCAATAAGAATTACCATAATGATTTGAGCTCGAAAGTAAGCGGCCACAACAATGTCTATTCCGTACACTGTTGACCCCCATGCTGCCAGTGTGGTATGTGCGGTGTCCTGCAATGTACCGAGGTATCCGAAAGCCTGCTGTAGTGCGGGTTTTCGGATATTGTTCTCTCCTCGTATGACCTTGGTTTTCCTCGTATAATTCGGGGTTGCAGCCACGATAGAACAGATGCACCCAGTATGTACGAATTCTCGGAAGCCTATTGTAATAAGGCTTTTGGGCTTTCGCCTTTTCCCTAGTGTTACCTACCATTCTCACACGAAATCTGTAGTCTGCTAACACCGTGCTACCATGAAAGTAATTTAGCTTGCTTCATCATTGACGGGTTCAGCTTCATTACCATCCATCTCAGCAACATCAGCTATATTGTCTCTGCTAATCGCTTTACCCATTGCCTTCTCGATTCTGTCTAGTAATGCATTTTGCCTAAGACTATAGAATTTATCAAAATCATTTTGATAGAGAGAGTCATTATTGATCACATGCGATTCCAATATAACAACCATACGATCAGTCGTAATACCCGCGCTTTTTTGAAGCCGATCCATATATGAGCTAGGAGCATTCCCACCGATCATTCGATTTGTCTTAGCCGATATCGGAGTCTTGTTAACAATACAATCGCATTTCCGCCAATCGATCCCATTTGTTTGACAGTATGCTCTCGGAAAAATGTGATGAATATCGATACGCTCGTCAAAGTACATTTGCAAATCGATAGTATCTCCACTGCGGAAGTCAAGAGCACCTTCCCTTAATAATATCGCAGAGATCCCCTTATAAGCAGCACTGTTTCTTGTCCGTAAAGTTAACAGACGAGAAGGAGAAAAGTTAGCATCCTGAATTGTTGATGGCGCGTCCTTCCCTTCGATCCAGGCAATTACATCAGGCAGATCCTTCGAGAACCTTGTCTCGATAGCTCCACCATACAGCTCACCTAGAACACCACACCAGTACCATTGAGCAAGCTTTGTGCGTATACCATCATTCTCAGCACGATCTCTCAAGATCGCGAAGATAGCCGCAAGTGGAACAGTTTGTGTGCGATATGGTAAATCTCTAGACGTGAAGATCCGCTGTGCATAAAGAAACTTTGCAACTTGCTCGAATCCTTTGGTCGCCAACTCTGACCAATCTTGGTATTCACTTAATGTGAGCCTCAGAACGTCCTTCCGCTTGCAACTAATCGCTAATTCAGGATTAGATTGCTTCCGTGAGTACGTTGCAAGTAAGGTAACGGTCTGTAAGAAATCCGTATTTTCAATGGATTCTAACACTTTGAATTTATGGATGCGCTTCTCTTTAAACTGCCAATCTGATCGTAAATTGAAGTCTTCTGCTGCATATGTTGCTGTCAGCAATTCAAACGCAGTTAGGGACACACCGCCTGTATTTACTTTCTCAAATACTTGGCAGACCGCTTCTTTGGGATTTTCTTTACGTAACTGGATAAGAGGCACTTGATACTGTTGAAAGCGTTGTATCACTTGTTGAAGCAACATCGTCCATTTTGTCATTCTTTGTTGCATCAATGCTGCATCTGAATTTACAGAGTGGATCGTGTAGCACATTTGCCATTCTGTCAATGCATTGAGGTCAAATACTAATGACAATGGGAAGTACCCAGCATTGCACTCTTGGAACATCGTAGAATAGTCATGGATGATTTCCCCTCTGAAATTCCGAGTCTTTTTATCTTCAGATAATCCGACAATAGCTTCCTCTCTATCACCTAGTGGATCAAGAGCTTTGTTGATATCCAGATAATACCAACGTATGATATCCTTACCTCTAGGATCTCGTGTAAGTACTGGTTTACCTGAAAATAACGATTGGAACAATGAAGTCAAACGCTGCTGACCATCAAGTATCAACCTTTCTGGCTCTGGAGGATGTTCTAAAATGACTCCTTCGACTAAACGTGGCTTAAAACGCACTTCAGAATTTCCTGTTTGAAGCATCATAACTGCGCCGATCGGATATGACAGAGATATACTTGCTAATAAACTACGGATATGCTCGTCATCCCAAACCCAACCTCTCTGAAAATCAGGAAGTTGTGTCTTGCCTTCTTTAATGTTTCGTAATAAATCCAGTAGAGATTCCTTTGTGCTATCGAATGTAGTTACAGAATTCATAGGACACCGCCTTTTCTAAATTGTTCGCACTCCATCACTTTGACAAATCGTAATATCCAGTCATAAGATTGTGTTAATCTACTAAAGAGGTGGCTTCTTAATGCCCGAATACAAGTACGGCAATTCAACGATTGAATATACACTTGAACATAAGCCTGATGTGACAGATATAATTATTTCCGTCGACTGGATCGATGGCGTTAAAGTTGTTACTCCCCCTGAGATTGACGACATAAAACTTCAGGAAGTACAGACCCCACCTATGATCTCTGCGAGGACGACAGACCCAATCAATAATCCAATCAGAATAATCCAATGGGGACTTGGTAAGCTGCGATACAATACAAGGCTACCAATAACGAAGGCAAATCTTAGAACAAAAACGAGCTGCTTTGAGACAGGAATGTTCTTCTTGGCCATTATGTTTCTACTCCAATAAAATAATGATGTATTTCTTTCGCCGCGGCTAATGACCATGCCTATTGACCTATACAGCTTTCGACAAAGCCTTCCATTATCCTTCCACCTATTGCCTATAAAATGTAATAAAGCCCACTTCATTAGCGACATGAGCTTTACTGAATAACAGTAACAAACACAGAAAATCCCTATGAAATTCTATAGGCCTAGTCACAGTACCTCTACTCCGATTCCTGTGAGAGTTGTTTTTGTTCAACCTCATCATTACTAGCAAACCCTTTGAAGCGATAAACTCTGCTTGTGACCTTTCTCCCCGATCCACTGGCCCCTGCGCTTCCATCCTTAACATTAACTCCAAGGCTTCCTTCACCACTGGTATCGTAGAATTCTTCGATTTCGACCTCTAATGCATTCTCAATTCGTCGTGCAATTGCTACTTCTTGTGCAATGCGAGCCTGATATTCAGCAATTCTACTTTCAAGCTTAAGACGCTCAGCTTCTAGCTTAAGTTCTTCAGGGTTACCTTTTTCAGCTATTTCCTTTGATTTGTTAATGCTTGCTACAGCAACATCATAAATCAAATTCGCAATTGAAGCTCCTGGTATAACGGATGAAACGGCATACTTCGCTGCTGCTTTCACATTGTTAATTGACATCCTAATACCTCCACGGGTTCTTGTTCATACACTCAGTGTGCAGATTGGCTGTGAATTACAGATTTCGACACTTATTGTGCATCTCCTCTTAACTATGTCTTATCGTTATCGGTCAGTTCGATTATAATGAGGGGAAAGCCATGCGCCCTTGATCGATATCCCCTGCCTTCTGGTATAGTACAAGAATTACTGGAGGGTGGGGGATCTCCTAATAGATCAAGTCATTCATTTCATTAAGCACCGCTTCGCTCTTTGATACTGCTTCACGGGCTACAAAACAAGCGTTTCAAGCCCTTCGAATCACCTCGCGGAAGACAATTTATGCCAGAAAGATCGGGGATACGATACACGTGAGCATTGATATTAAGGAGCCATGGCGTTATCTTGACGCTCAAATACAGGGTACGTTTGAGAAAGAGTTGGAGCATGAATTAAGTTCGGCGCATCCGCTGTATCACAGGAAATTGACAGCAGTGGCACGAAGCTATGCGTCCGAAGATGTGCTGTTCCACGAAGCCAGTACCGATCAATATTACCTTATACATTTGACTTGGAATCGGAGCAACAATGATACGTCCCCCGTATTCCAGACATTCCCCACATTAAATGCATTCATTCAACACTGTACGGATACCTTTCAGTTTCATGAAGATTAACTACGAAAGGACAAACAGTTTTGTATATACCAACCGCACTTGAGCTTTTGTCGGCCTTCGGGACGGAACCCGAGCTTTTGGATACAGTAACCGAATCGTTGCCGTTCGAATACAATCAAGCAACATATCGATTTTCTAACGAACGAGAGGGATTCTGTGTAATCATTTTCCCAGCCTCAGATCAATTCCAACTGACTGTAACCGATCTCGTTAACCAAGAGGTCGTGATTCTGTTCGATCTTCAACGAGTGGACAAACTGGAGATTTTGGCTGATAACAAAGAACGCATGGCTCTTCTCTTGACGTTGATTCATGATGACATAATGCAAACCCTCCATTTGGAATTCAAGCCACGTTTCAAATCCTTTTTTAAGGAGAATTTGAATCACTAAATCATTAATACAGCTTAACATTCATAATCATTTGAATGGCGGTATCCAATAAACGGGCGGCCAAAATACTTCTAATGCCCTTCATAGGGTGACCAAACTCCAAGCATGTCAAGGCTTCCACAATCGCCACGAATAGAGAACGAAACAAACAAGACACCCACCAGGTGCCTCTTCTGATAAGGTTGGTGGAGCCGAGGGGAGCATTGAAATCTCCATTGAACTTGCTGCCAAAGCCAACTCGATGTTGACTACCTTGGCGGTAGATTTCAATCCCGTGCTCGTCCGCTTCACTCTCTGCGCGCGGACGAACCCCTCAGGGGTTCTCCTAGGACCCTCGATTTCACCATGAAAAAAACCGACCTCATTCGGTCGGTTTCATCATGGTGGAGCCGAGCCGTGGCTATGCAAAATTACAATCCTCCGTCGCGTAATGTTCCGGAAGTTTGGGGAGGTGGCGTAATTTCAAAATTAGAACTGGAGATTAGGATTAAAGTGATACAAGGTGCTTCGTGTATGGTTCCAGCAAAAACAAAAGTTGCTCCGTAGTTTCCTGCACATTGCCAGGCATAGAGTTATTGATCCACCATTCCAATACGCCAATAAACCCAGAAGCCAAAAAATGAGTGGTTACATCATTTGAAAATGCGCTGTTTTCCGACTTTTTACCGATAACCTCGGTTACTGTTTGAGCAATGACGGCATATAAGCGGTTGCGGAAAAATCCAAATCCCTCATTGCTAAGAAGCAACTTGTATATGGTGAAATTTTTCTCCAAATATTCAAATATGCTTTGAAATGCGCTTGCGTTTAGAGTGGTGTCAGCACTATTGGCACAGTGATTCAATAGCCGCTCAACGTATGTTTCAATGCACTTGTCAAGCAAGTCGAATTTATCCACGTAATGTAGATAAACAGTCCCTCGGTTTATGTTTGCGCGTTCGGCAATGTCATGGATGGTTATTTTCTCAAAACCTTTTTCAGCCAGAAGATCGATGAAGGCATTCATAATCGACTGCCTTGTTTTTTGTATTCTTCTATCCACAACATTTCCCCCCGGCCATTCAACAAATTAGCGCAATGCGTTGAGTTCTCAACAGTTAGAGCAAATGCAACTATTGAAATACTCCCCACAAATCAGTACGCTAATAATATCAAACACTTGTTGAAAATTCAACTCGTGTTCATTGAGGGGAATGGATGATGAAAATACTATTTTTGGGCCGCGGCACTATAGGGACACTGTACGCTTGGGCGTTTGAAAATGCAGGCCATACCGTTGAGTTTTATGTCCGTGAAGGTAGGAAAATGCAATATGGCTCCCATGTAAACCTAGAAATATGGGATGCGAGGCGGAGTAAAAAGGATCGGCTAGTCAAAGAAAAATGGCCTATTGTAACACATGAAGAAATAAAGGAAGATCACGACTATGACCTCATTTTTATGAGTGTCAACCCCGAGCAAGTATCAAGTGTGGTAAATTACCTTGCGCCACGAGTGGGAAATGCAACCGTTCTGTTTTTCAATAACTTTTGGCAAGATCCTCGACTAGCTGTTCAGCCGATTCCGGTCAGTCAAGTTGTTTTTGGCTTCCCCGGCGGTGGCGGTGGATTTGAAGGAAACAATCTTTACGGCGGTGTTTACAAGACGGTTCAGTTTGGAACATTTGAATACGCGCCTACCAGAAGAGATTTGGAGGTTCGCAAGCTTTTTGCTGAGGCAGGTTTCAAAATAGTGGTTAAAAAGAATCTTCAAAGTTGGCTCTGGAATCACTTCGCATTCAACGTTGCAATGGAAGTCGAAGTATTAAAGAGTGGCAGTTTTAAAAAAGTAATTTCTTCACCCGAAGCGCTCGCTGGAATAGGTCGTAATGTGAAAGAAATGATCCCTGTTTTGAAAGCTAAAGGCTCCAAACTTGATGTTATGACAAGGGTCGTGAGTGCCCTCCCGCCGAGAGTTGTTGGATTTCTTATGAGTAACGTTATTTTTTCACCTAATAGCATGGCCTATGCACTTGTCGCGCATAACCACTTCAAGGTTGGTTATGCCGTAAAGGAAGTTATATCGGAAGCCAGAAAGCACGGCATACAGGCACCACGGCTTTACGCCGTAGAAAGTCTGATTAAGGAATAGAGCGAGCGGCTTTCATGACTGTCAAAGATGTTAGAGGAGGTGGCTAAGATTTCAAGCCTATACTTTCCGAAGGCGATATCCCCTTTCATTCCCGACTAAACCACACAACTCACATAGCTATGAACATTTCAGGTTTGTGTGTATATTCAACCGATTTTCTTATTCGATCGCCAAATGAATATCATGATCGCTATGCCGAAGATGATCGCAACTGCAAATCCGATGGCAAACAGCCAGCCGAAATTGCTGGTCATCGCTACGGGACGATAAACCAATAACACCAGGGCCAGACTGATGAGGATAGCGCTCGTCAATATGCTTAAGGCAAGGCGGTTAAACATCTTGTTGACTTCTCGGATGATCGGTTTCACTTGCTCCATATTGATTTGTACTTCAAGATCGTCGGCACTGACCTTTTTTAATGCCTTAAGAAGCAGATGCGGCGCCTCTGAGGATAAAGTTAGCCAATCGAATGCCGTTTGCTTGAGCTTCCCCTTCCGTCCCGAACGCAGCTTGCGTAAATACAGACGTGGAGTTTGGACGGATATAAACTCGGTCAAGTTGAATTCGGGGTCCAGACGCTTTCCGATTTCCTCGCCCATCATGATCGTTTTCGCCAAAAGAGCGAACTGACCCGGGACATGGATTTGATTGCGATACAGCAATTGCAGCAGATTCTGAATGGCCCGGCTCATATCGATTTCTTTCAACGTTCCTCGAAGGTGCAATTCCAGGAAGTCATGAATTTCCCGACTCAGCTTTCCACGAGTGGCTTGATTTTGTTCGTTGTCAAGGCTGATTAAAATTTCGGAAATTTGATCTTCGTCCCTTTTGGAAATGGCCAAAAACAAGGAAACCAGCTTCGAACGGCTTTCTTCGTCGACCTCCCCGACCAAGCCGAAGTCAATGAGCGCAAGGGTTCCGTCTCTTTGAATAAACACATTGCCCGGATGCAGATCGGCATGGAAAAGGCCATCTTCAAAAATCATTTTCAGGAGAACTTCCGCACAATTCTGCGCCAGTAATGGAGTGTTTATGCCAGCTTCGGTCATGGCCGCTGCATCGTGAACATGATATCCTTCGATTTCTTCCATCACGATGATTCTCTTCGTCATGAGTTCCAAATAAACTTTAGGAATATAAAGCTTCGAGCTTCCACGGAAATTTTCGCGGAATCGCTCCATATTGTTGGCTTCCTGTTTATAATCCAATTCTTTCAGCAGAGATATCCCGAATTGTTGAACCAGATCCGGAATATCGACAACTTTGCCCAGACGCAACCGATTTTGCGCCAATCGAGCGATCTCGCCGATGATCTCCAGATCCTCCCTGATTTTATGCTCGATACCTGGCCTTTGCACTTTTACGATAACCCGTTCACCTGTGATCAGCACAGCACGATAAACTTGGGCAATGGACGCTGAGGCTAACGGCGTTTCGTCAAAGGCGGCAAACAACGACTGCCACCCTTCTCCGTATTCCTCTGCCATATGCGCTGCGATGACGTCAAAATCAAGTGCGGGCACGGAGGACTGCAACTTGGATAGTTCCTCGATGTACGCCGACGGCAGCAGATCCGAACGGGTGCTCAAAATCTGCCCCATTTTAATAAAAGTCGTTCCGAGCTCTTCGAATGCCTCCCTCAGATGCCTGGGTTGCGTAAGAGACTCCTCAGTCGTCGTATGTCGGGCGTTGTCACCGTGAACCGGAACCAGTTGGCTTAATCCCAATCGATTGATCAACAGCCCGAATCCGTGTTTGAACAAAACCTTGGCAATCTCCCGATACCTTTTGGAATAGATGCGTACTTTCGTCAAATGAAGCCCTCCAATGTATCATTCGTATCGCAAGATCGATTTCAGGTTTCGCCCGCTCTTTCTTCCCTTTCATCATAACGTAATCCCGTTTGTCTAACAAATGAGCCGCGACGGCTTGTTTGGCACAATTTGCGATTTCAGATTGATCCTTATAATCGGGTAACATTGGGCGAAATTTTATAGGTAGTTGAAGTGGTGATGGACGGCGCCGCTTCGAGCTTCAGGGTCTGACAATTATGGTATAATCCAACTTGAAAAATGTAACACAGAACGAAGAGAGGAATCGTGAGCAATGACGGCAGCAGGTACAGCCCCGCTTGGTCTAGCCCTTGAAGGTGGCGGCGCGAAAGGTGCATATCATATGGGCGTTGTGAAAGCTTACTTGGAAGAAGGATATACTTTCGGCGCGATTACCGGGACATCGATCGGCGCACTGAACGGAGCTGTCATCGCCCAAGGTAACTTCGAAGCTGGTTACCGCATGTGGGAAGAGATGGACCCGCTATCGATCTTTGACTTGGAAGAGTCCGAATACCAACAATTGACTCAACTGAAAATCGACAGAAGCACACTTCGGCAAATGGCGGCCACAACGAAAAAACTGATCGCCAGTCGCGGTATGGATACGAGCAAAATCCGGAAATTAATTCTCAAAGTTATCGATGAACGCCGGTTACGTGAGACTCCGATTGACTTCGGCCTTGTTACTGTGTCCATTACGGACCGCTCGCCATTAGAGCTTTATAAAGAGGATATTCCACATGGTAAAATGATCGACTACCTCATTGCTAGCGCATCCTTTCCAGGATTTCAGCCGGCTAAAATCGATGATAAGCTTTTCCTCGATGGCGGTTTTTATGACAATTGCCCGATCAATATGGTCGCACGCAAAGGATTCAAGCATATTATCGCGATTAGGACGCTTGGACTCGGAATTACGCGAAAAATCGCGTACCCCGACGTCTCAGTAACGCAAATTGTTCCCTCGGAAAATTTGGGGGGAATGATGAATTTCAATAACGAGCTCATTCAACGCAACCTGAAGATGGGTTACTTTGACGCCAAGCGTCAACTCGAGCAATTGCTGGGAGAGAAATATTATTTTTCCAACGACAGTAAACACGAAGAAAAATGCACACATATGATTAACTCCATCCCTGACAAAACGATCTATTCGTTGGGACGTATGCTAGGTGTGGGGGGATTGCCGCCGCGGAAGGTGCGACGCACACAAATTGTGGAGAAGCTAACAGCGCTTATGGAGTTGCCGATCAAAGCACCGTTGCCGACGATGATGATACGGTTAGCGGAAACGTTAGCCGCAGCAAAAGGGATCGACAAATATCAAGTGTATGGGTTCAACGATTTTTGCCGTACCGCCCGAGTCGGTCCGTTGAAGTGCACAGTTGGCTTTGGCGCCAAGCAAGTGGAAATATGTATGGCAGCGCAAAAGATCTTTGACTCTATTGAGCTTTAATTCGCCGTTTTGTTACGGCATGCCAATTGTTCCTAGTCGGGCTAGGCGCGTATTCAAGATGACCGATCTGGAGGGCGAGAAAGTGCGGCTCGAAGTGAGAATCGCTGCGTGCAGGCTGGACGACGAATCGAAAACCGTAATCACCGAGGACGTCCTTCGCCAGCTTTTCGCCGAGTTCAAGGGGTTTGTCACCACGTGGATCGTACCCGATACATATATTATCAATTTTCCCAGCAACATCAAGAATCCACAACCTCACGCGGTTGTGGATTTTGCGTATTCCGGTAATGTTTGGACACTCATTCCGAAAAGATTTGGACACCTATTCCGGTAATATGTAGACAGTCATTCCGAAAAGTATTGGACACTCATTCCGGAAATGGTTGGACAGTTTCTCTTT
>NZ_SHLX01000014.1 GCF_004764705.1 Paenibacillus cymbidii
AACGAACCAACAAACGAACCAACACACGAACCAACAAACGAACCAACAAACGAACCAACACACGAACCAAACACGAACCAACACACGAACCAACACACGAACCAACAAACGAACCAACAAACGAACCAACAAACGAACCAACACACGAACCAACACACGAACCAAACACGAACCAACACACGAACCAACACACGAACCAACAAACGAACCAACAAACGAACCAACAAACGAACCAACAAACGAACCAACAAACGAACCAACACACGAACCAAACACGAACCAACACACGAACTAACAACGAACCAACATGCGAACCAACACACGAACGAAATACACGAATCAACACACGAACCACTGCCCAAAATAAGTTCCGAACAAATCGAACAAGTACATGTATAAATACACGCTCTAGTCGCGCGTAAACGTCTAACTAGTCCGTGTGGAATGAACTTGAACAATATCTGCTCTGTGACTAAGTCAAGCGACTATAGATGCATATGGTGTCGGTTTGGATTTGCTGCATAGTCGAACAAAGGGAGCAAAACATGACTCGCCGCGGTATGTGTTGCACAATCGATAACAGACTTCGTCAAGGTACAACTGCAAATGACGTTTGCCGATGCTGCCATAGGTGAAGTGAAGCCATTGAATAGCTTGCTCAAAATAAGGAAGGAGTCGCTTGATCCACCGCGCTGTAAAGCGAGCGTTCACGCTGCTGACAATAGCTTCTGGAGCCGCATGTCGTTGGGTGAAGTCGGCGACTCCTTCGGAGAGCACTCGTTTCTCCAACATATGCTCTTTCGAAACAAGTTTGATTTTCAAATGGTTGAGCGAACCCGATGCATCCCATGAACCCCCCATTAATACGGGGGCGTCTTGCCTATCAGTTTGATTCGAATAATGGTCGCGTTCCGATGCAAAGCCGTTATTTACTGTCACCGAACCGGAAAGTGGAGTCTGAGCATCACACCCGGCGATGGCTTGACGGAGCTTCATCAGGATGAGCCAAGCAGTTTTATAGGTTACACGAGCTTGACGACTGATTGCCAGGGCATTCATCCGGAATGCAGATTGCGAGGAGAGGAAATAGATTAAAAACCAAATGCGCAGCTGAGTCCGGCTCCCCTCCATCACGCTTCCGACGATCGGTGAAGCTTGATAGCGGCAGTCCCTGCACACAAATAAAGGCAACCGCCGTGTTTCGAGGCGGGTATAGTGCTTCGATTCGCAGCGCAAGCATGCATACCCGTCCGGCCAACGAAGTTGGACAAGATAGTCGATGCAAGCGGTTTCTGTCGGAAACTGTTGATCGAACTGTTCGCGAGACAAGGCGGCATCCAATTGTAGCGATACAGGTACTGTTATGTGCTGCATAAATGCTCCTCCTCGGTGACGAGTTGCGCTACCACTCACAGTAAAACATCTATATTTGTAATATTTCACTTGATCGGTATTCCAATATTTTCATTCTACCAAACATGTGTTCTTATTTCAAGTTGAGCCAGGCCAAATAAATGATGTTCAATTTGTTGAGTCAATGGGATAACGGACAGAAGGAGTTGGTGGGAGATGTACAGGGCACTTCAGGCCCGCTGTAGGATAAGAGTTAGGGGAATGAGAGAAGCCAACGGACATACAATGGACAGCAGACAGTCGGTACCCAGGCGGCCAGGCGACGGTAGCCAGGAAGGTGGAACACTGGCAGTCGGGTACTCAGGCGACGGCAGGCATGAAGGTGGTCCGGGGGCAGGTGGTATTCAAGCGACGGCAGGCAGGAGGGGACCGCAGGCATGCGGTACGTAGGAGACAGTGGCCGGGCAGAGGTCAGGCAGGGTTCCGGAAGTATTGCTAATCAGGTCTGCGAGCGACAGATTTATAACAAAAACGATTGCCGTCATCCATCTGTCGGATAACAGGCAATCGTTTCTGAGGGTTAACGCAGGCACCCTAGGCACCTACGGTTTCACCGGTTTGCATCTGGTACATTCGATTGTAGCGTCCGCCGAGCTGCATCAGTTCTTCGTGCGTGCCGCGCTCGACGATTTCGCCGCGGTGCAGCACCAGGATACGGTCGGCATCCTTGATCGTCGATAACCGATGGGCAATGATGAATGTCGTGCGCCCACGACTGAGCACTTGGAGCGCCTGCTGGATCAACCCTTCGGTTTCGCTGTCGATGCTGGAAGTCGCCTCGTCGAGGATCAGAATTGCCGGATCGTAGACGAGCGCCCGCGCGAACGAAATAAGCTGTCGCTGGCCGGCGGACAGTGTACTGCCGCGCTCTACCACCGGTTCATCGTAGCCATGCGGCAACCGCTCGACAAACGTCGAGGCGCCGACTTCGCGAAGCGCATCCTTGACACGCTCCGGCGTGATCGATTTGTCATACAGGCTGACGTTGAATTTGATATCGCCCGCAAACAGGAAAGGATCTTGCAGCACAATGCCCATATGCTTGCGCAGCGCCTGCTTTGACATCGTGCGAATGTCCGTTCCGTCGATGGTGATCGAACCGCCGTTCGGTTCGTAGAAGCCGAGCAGCAGGTTCATGATCGAGCTTTTGCCGGAGCCAGTATGGCCAACGAGCGCGATGGTTTCGCCCGTCTTCGCTTCGAAGGATATTTGTTTTAGCACATCCTGGCCTTCCTTGTAACCGAAGGTGATATCGCGAAAAACGACGTTGCCCCTTGGACGCGGCACGGTGACCGTTTCGGCGATTTCCGGCTCGGCCTGCTCATCCATCAGATGAAAGATGCGCTCCGCCGACACGATCGCCCGCTGCGCGTTCGTCAACTGCTCGAAGATCCCGATGATTGGCTGGTAGAACCGGCCCAAATAATCGATAAAGGCGTAAAACACGCCGAACGAAATGGCCCCGTGGAGCGACATGCCGCCAAAATGCCAAATGACGGCAGCGATCATCAGTCCGCTGACAAGGCTGGTGATGTTGCGCGTCGACAAGCCGTAAATGCGCATCTGCTTGCGCTGATTGGCATAACGGTCCTCGTTCAGCGCTTCGAATTCGTCGATGGTCGCCTTCTCCTTGCGGAACGCCTGAATGATCGGCATGACGATAATCGATTCGTTCAGCTTCGCGTTCATGTCGCTGAGCCGGGCCCGCATGATGGCGATGAACCCTTTGGAATATTTGAGATGGAAGTACATGAACACGGCGAACAGCGGGAACATCACCAGAGTGAGCAAGGCGAGCCGAACGTCGAGAATGAACATGGCGACCACGATGCCGAGCATCGTCACGCCGCTGACGACGAAGGTGGCCATGAAGCTCATGAACAGTTCTTTCACCGCTTCGGTATCGTTAGCGATGCGGGAAACGACCTGGCCGACCGGCGTGTTGTCAAAATAGCGCAGCGGAATCCGCTGCACATGCCGCATTACGTCCATCCGCAGCTTGCGGATGATGCGCAGTGCAGTCGTCTGCAGCAAATACGACTGGGCGAACGTCAACGCGCTCGACAACACCAGGATGCCGACATAAAGCGCGATCAGCCAAAGCACGGCGCCCATGTCGCGCTCGCTGCTGTCCGCCACGGCGATATGGCGGTCGATGACGATTTTGGCGATGTACGGTCCGAGCAGCTGCGCGGCGGTTGCGGCCAGAAGGATCAGCATGGCTGACGCCATGCGCAGCTTGTAGGCGAGCACGTAGCGCATCAGCCGCTTGAGTACGACCGACCCTTTGGATTCCAGCGTTGGAGGAGCGACGGGTCTCGGTTTGGCGGTCATGTCAGCCCTCCTTTTCTTCCAGCAGCTTCGCTTCGGCTTGCTGGCGCTCATATTGCGTTTTGTACCAGCCGCCGAACAGCATAAGCTGGTCATGCGTGCCTTCTTCGACGATGCGCCCGTCGTCCAGCACAACGATCCAGCCGGCGTGGCTTACTGCGGACAGCCGGTGGGTGGCAATCCAGGTTGTTTTGCCGCTGCGCGTCTCGCGGATATGATGAAGAATCGCGTGCTCCGTGCGGGCGTCGACGGCGGACAGCGCGTCGTCGAGCACCAGAATGTCCGGCTCCGCCAGCAGCGCCCGCGCGATGGCGACGCGCTGCTTCTGGCCGCCCGACAGCATGACGCCGTTCTCGCCGATAATCGTGTCGAGGCCGTCTTTCATCTGCGCGATGTCGCGGGTGAAAGAAGCAAGCTCGACGGCACGGACGATGTCCGCCTCGCTGGCGTCCTGGCGTCCGAGCGCGATGTTGTCGCGAATCGACTTCGACAGCAGCATGTGCTCCTGCGGCACGTAACCGATCCAGCTGCGCACGCGCGTCAGCGGGATGCGTTCGATCGGAACGCCCGAGACAAGCAGCCGCTCCTCCGCGATCGGATATTGCCGCAGCAGCTGCTTCAGCAGCGTCGACTTGCCGCTGCCGGTGCGGCCGACAATGCCGATCGTCTGCCCCGGCTCGACGGAGAGCCGGATCTGGCTCAGCGTGTCCGCCGCCGCTCCCGGGTAGCGGAAGTTTAGCTCGCGCAGTTCGATCGTACCGGGTTCGGCCAAGTCGATCGGATCGGCGGCGTCGGCGACGTCCGTCTTCTGCGCGTACACATTGTCCAGCCGTTCGACGGAAGCGGTGCCCCGCTGCAGCACGTTGATGAACTCGCCGAACGATATCATCGGCCAGATGAGCTGGCCCAAATAAATATTGAACGCAACCAGCTGTCCGAGCGACAGCTCGTCGTGAAAGACGAGATAGGCGCCGTAGCCGAGGCTGATGGAAAAGCTGAGTCCCACGATCGACGCAATGACAGGCTGGAACAACGAGCCGATGAAAGCGACCTTGCTGTTCTTCTCCATCACGTCCGTCGTGACGCGTTCGAAGGCATCGGTGTCGGCTCTCTCCTGCACATAAGAACGAATGACGCGCATGCCGGAGATCGATTCCAGCGCATGATCGTTCATCGTGCCGAACGCCGCCTGCGACGCGATGAACCGCTTGCGCATCATTTTGCCGAGACGGCCCATGGCGTAAGCGACGAGCGGCAGAGGAAGCAGCGAAGCGAGCATCAGCTTGTAGCTGGTGAACAGAACCATCGTCACGATGACGACTGTCGTGCCGACAACCGTGCTGACGAGCGTCAGCACGCCGTAGCCGGCCGTTTGGCCAACGGCAAGCACGTCGTTGGTGGCGAGCGCCATCAGGTCGCCGGTCCGGTTGCGATGGAAGAAGGAGGGAGTCATCTTCGTCCATTGCGCCAGCAGCCTGCCGCGCAGCACCTTCTCCAGCAGGAACGAGCTGCTGAACAGGCGCGTGACCCACACATAGCTGATGCCGTACAGGAAGAAGGCAAGCGCCACGAGCAGCACCACCGTTCCGGTAAGGCCGGCTCGCGTCAAATCGCCCGTCTTGATGCTGTCGATCGTGTCGCCGACAATTTTCGGCGGGATCATGTTCAGCAGATTGACGAGCGTCAACAGGCCGACGGCAAGGATGTAAGCGCCCGCCTTCTCGCGGAAAAACCAATTGAGTTTGGCCAGAAAGGTCATGAATACCTCCATCTAATCGAACGCATGTTTCTATATTATAATGATCGCTGCCTCGAAATGGAAGCGATATTTTCGATAAAACGAATTTTTCTGCAACGCAAAAAGCCATCCCTTCGGCCAGGGCCGATAAGGATGACTCGCCGTCGCTCGAGAGCGCTAGTGCGCCAGCAGCTTGCGCAAGTTCGCCAGCGCCGAGATCACGGCGCCTCTGCACGCTTCGACGCCTTCGAATTCGATCGAGAGATAACCGTCGTAGCCGGACTCCTTGATGGCGCGGATCACTTCCGGCATGTCGATGTCGCCTTCGCCGACGATCGCGCCGCGCAGGAAGTTGCCGCCGCCGGAGCGGAACCAGCCGGCTCCAAGGTAATCGCGCTGCGCCGGACGCACGTAAAAATCTTTGACATGCACCATCGAAGCGTACGGCAAATTGCCGCGCACCGCTTCAACCGGCGAATCGTCCGCGCACAGGAAATTGCCGACGTCGATCGTCGTGCGGAAATTGGTCCGGTCGACCGCTTTCACCAGCTCGCGAACGCGGTCGCTGCGCTGGATGTAGTAGCCGTGGTTTTCGACGCTGGTTGTGATGCCGAGCGGTGCGGCATAGTCGGCGATGCGGCGGCACGCTTCCGCAAGGCGCGGCAGGTCGGAGGCGAACTGCTCGTCCGTGCCCTCCGCAAACGGCCGCGACGCAACGTCATGGCGCATTCGGGTCACGCCGAGCTTGTGCGCGACGTCGACGTGGCGCATGACGCGGGCGATTTCGTTCTCGTATGCTTCGTCCGAAGGCTGCAGAAACTGCGCGCCGATCGCATAGTTGGACACGTCGATGGCGCGTTCGGCCGCTTTGGCCGCGATTTTGCCGGCCAGCGACGCGTCTTCGATCAGGTCAAAGCCGATCGGCACGATTTCCACGTGCTCGCCGCCGTTGTCCGCAATCCAGTCGATGACGCCGAAAATATCCATTTCACCCGAGCGAATCGCCTGTTGCAAACTGTATGAGCTGATGCCGATTTTCATGGGTAAGCCCCCTTGTCCGAATTTTGGCCATTCCACTCCAGCTTACGTTATTTTGCGCCGAATCATGAGTCATTTCAACTGTTGCGTTGGTCAAAATTTGTCCGTTTCCCGCATGAAAATGACCTTAGGGCATCGCTTGGGAAAGCTAAAATTGTAGCATGGTCGATTGAGCAATGAGCCAGAACGAGCATGGGCAAATTCAGCTTCACGGGAGGAATGAAAGTGAAAGTGGCGGTCATTGGCTGCGGCGCGATGGGAATGACGCATGCCGCAAGCATTGTCAATATTCGCGGCGCCGATCTGGCGGGCGTGTATGATTTGCAGGAAGACCGGGCGAAGCGCGTCGCCGACCTGCACAAGGTAAAGCAGTACGGCACGTTCGAGGAGCTGCTTGCCGACGAGGAAGTGGAAGCGGTTTGCGTGACGCTGCCTACTTTTCTGCACCGCGAATTTACGGTGCGGGCGCTTCAAGGCGGGAAACACGTCATCTGCGAAAAGCCGATCGCGCTTAACCCGGCGGATGCGCGCGAAATGATCGAAACGAGCCGGCAAACCGGCAAACGGCTGTTTATCGGCCAAGTGCTGCGGTTTTTCCAGGACTATGCGAACATGCGCGGTCATGTGCAGTCCGGCCGTCTCGGCAGAATCGGCGTCGCGCATACGAAACGCGCGGGCGCAGGTCCGGCCGCCGGCAGCTGGTTCTGGGAGGATGAGCGCAGCGGCGGGGTTGTGCTCGATTTGATGATTCACGACATCGATTTCCTGCGGTGGACGCTTGGCGAAGCGACGCGTGTATATGCAACCATCGCCAAGGCGCCCGGCATTCAGCATGCGAATGTAACGATTCGCTATGAAAGCGGCGCGATCGCCAACTTGTCGGCGCATTGGGGGAACACGCCAGGCTTCGCCTACTCGGCGGAACTGGCCGGCTCGGAAGGCGTCGTGCGCGGCGGCAGCCGCGAGTCCGCGACGCTCGAAATCGTCCGCGCGCCGCGGCAAGGGGATGCGGCGGATATCGCCGCGAAACCGGCCGGCAGCGAGCGGTTGTCGCCGCTGCTGCTCGGGCCGTACGAGCGGCAGCTGGCGCATTTTCTTCGGTGCATCGAAACCGGCGACACGCCGATCGTGACGGCCGAAGACGCGCTAGCCGCCGTCGAAGTTGCTCTCGCCGCAGTGCAGTCGGCGCAAACGGGTGCGCCCGTAACGCTGAAAGGAGGCGCGAGCCGTGCCTAAATTAAACGTCGGAATCGCAAGCTTCGCCCATGGGCATGTCAATAGTTATTTGTCTGCGCTCATGAACAACGAGGACGTACATGTGGTCGGCGGCTGGGACAACAACCGCGAACGCGCCGAAGCCGGCCTCAAGCCGTATGGCTTGCCTTTTTACGCCGATTACCGCGAGCTGCTGGCCAAAGGCATCGACGCCGTCGTCATCTGCTCGGAGAACGCGAGCCATGCCGAGCTGACCATTCTGGCCGCCGAAGCCGGCAAGCACGTATTGTGCGAGAAGCCGCTCGGCGTTACGCTGGAGAGCATGCATGAGATGATCCGCGTCTGCAAGGAGCGCGGCGTGCAGCTGATGACCGCGTTCCCGTGCCGCTACTTGCCGGCGGTCATAGAAGCCAAAGCTTCGATCGACCGCGGCGATATCGGCCAGGTGATTGCGGTCAAAGGCACGAACCGCGGCTCGATGCCGGGCAACTGGTTCGTCGATCCGGCATTGTCCGGCGGCGGTGCCGTGCTGGACCATACGGTCCATGTCATGGACTTGTTGCGCTGGATCCTGCGCGCGGAGCCGGAAGAAGTGTATGCCGAGTCGGGCACGCTGTTTCATCCGGAGCTGCAAGTGGAAGACGCCGGCATGGTGCACGCCACGTTCAGCGGCGGCATTCCGGTCGTGCTCGACACCAGTTGGTCGCGCCTGCCTTCGTTCCCGACATGGGGCGATGTGACGCTGGAGTTCGTCGGGACGAACGGGACGATCAGCGTCGATTCGTTCGCGCAGGCGAACCAGGTGTACCGCAATGGCGCGAACAAAGCCGAATGGAGCGGATGGGGCGACAGCATGGACCAATATTTGGTCGCCGACTTCGTGGATGCGGTGTTGAACGGAACGCCGGTGCCGATCAGCGGAGAAGACGGTTTGGCTTCGGCCGCCGTCGCGCTGGCCGCGTTCGAATCGATTGCCAGCGGGGCTAAAGCAGCGGTAGCCCGCTAACCATATTTTTATTTCTCCGCACCTCGCCCGGTATGGTAAAATAACAGGTGATTTTACCGTACTGGGCGAGGTGCCGTCATGTTTCCCGAATACCAGGATGCGCTGGCATTAAATAAATTCAAGAAAGGCCAATTGCCTCTTTATATTTCCGTCAACCCGATCGGAACGCTTTGCAAGCTGCATCACCACGATTTTGCCGAGCTGTCGCTGGTTATCGACGGCTTCGGGACCGAAACCGTCAACGGCAAGACGCATGCGCTGAGACCGGGCACCGTAACGCTGCTGCTGCCGCATCATATGCACGAGCTGCGCTGCGAGTCGGAGACGCCGCTCAGGCTGTTCTGCTGCATGTTCGATATCGAACTGATGACCGGTTCGAAATACGAGTCCGCGATCAATCGCACGCTGTTCAAGCTTGGCACCGCGCTGCCGTCGTATTGCGACCTGGACAAGGCGGGCTTCGCCGATGCGGTCAGGGTGCTCGAGGAGCTGCAGGCCGAGTACGACGGGGACCGCTTCGGCAGGGATGCCGTCATGCGCGCCAAACTGTTCGAGACGGTGACGATCGTGCTGCGCCGGATGCTCGAACTGCAGCCCAAAGGAACCGGGGACGAGGAAGCGGTCGACAAGGAGCAGTTGTCGCAGGCGCTGCAATTTGTGCATATGCACTACAACGAGCCGATTACGCTCGGCACCGTTGCGCACCGCTACAGCCGGCACGTGTCGTCCATGAGCCGGATGTTCAAGCTGTACACCGGCCATTCGTTTCAAGCGTACCTGCACCAACTGCGGGTCACCCGCGCCGCGACACTTCTCGCCACGACGTCGATGCCGCTGACCGAAGTGGCGCTGGAAGCCGGCTTTGCCAACTATCGTACGTTTACCCGCGTGTTTCGCCAGCTCAAAGGGGCTTCGCCGTCGGCTTACCGCGACGCCCGCTGAAAGCGAAAAAAGACTGCCCGTATGAGTTCGGGACAGTCTTTTTTTTGCACAGGATGATGAGGGTCAAGCGCCAAGCGAACGGTTGTAGGCGGTTTTGGCTGCCTTCTCTCCGCGCATTGCGAAGCGGTACACGAGCTCCACCAGAATGAACGCCGCAGCCGCGTCGAGAACCGCATGCTGCTTGATGAAAAACGTCGACAGGATGATCGTGATCGACATGCCGTAAATGAGCGTCTGGTTGATCCGGTTGCGGAAGTTGCTGGTGTATAAAGCTTTCATGACCATGTAACTGGAAAAGCAATGAATGCTCGGGAAACAGTTGTACGGCTGATCGCGGTTATAGATAAACCGGACAATTTGCGTAAACGGGTCGTCGCCGGTAAGGAACGGCCGCGGCACCGTCGTCTGGAACACCATGTAGATCAAGTAGCATACGAGCGCGCAGACGGTGTACGTGATGAGCGAACGGTAGTATACTTTGACGTCCTTGAAGAAAAAATAAACGAGACAGGCATAGATGTAAAAAATCCAGATCGAATAAGGCAGCGCAAAAAATTTGATGAACGGAATCGAATCGTCGAGCGACGTTAAAATCGTATATACTTGATCGTTTGGCCGGTTGACAAAAGCATACAGCGCGCCGAGCACGGGAAAAATGAGCATCCCGAGCAGCGGAGCGAATCTCTTCCAGGACAGCGTCTGCATTCGTTGCTGCAGTTTAGGTATAAGCATAACCAGTTTCCCCCTTAACCGATCCAAAATAGTTGGACATCAACCGTCAGTCGTGTTTCGGAAGCTGATTGACGTAGCTGTCCGACATGTGAAGCAGTTCCAGCGCCCGCTTGTATTCGTCCTCGCTCGGCATCGCCCCGTCCCCGGTCGGCAGCGCATAAGTAACGCCGTCGGCGTATCCGCGGCCGGGCACGTAAATCGTCGTGTCGTTGATCAGCGAGCCCGAAGGCAAATAGTAGCGTTCCGGCAGCAAATTGTGCTGCGTATTGAGCAGATCCTGACCGAAATGCAGATGGTCCGCAAGCGATATGCCCGCCAGGTTGGCGATGGTCGGCATGAAGTCGACATGGCCGCCGATTTGTGGAAATACCTGCGGGCTGGTGACGCCGCCGCCGGCGATAATCAGCGGGATATTAAGCATATCGGGATAAGAATAGTCGCGGCCGAGCATATCTTTCATCAGTGCGTGCTCTTTGGACGAAAGCGAATAAATCGGCAGTCCCATATGGTCGCCGTAAATGAACAGCACCGTCTGATCCCACAATCCGGTTTCCTTCAGTTTGTCGATGAACTGGCCGATCGCGTAATCGGCATACTGCTGGGCGGTCAAGTAATCGCCGACAAGCGTGTCGTCGAAACGATCGGGCAACTCGATCTTCTTCTTGCGATCGGGCAGGTTGAACGGATGGTGGCCGGACATCGAAATGATGTTGGCGTAGAACCGTTTGCCTTCGCCCTGCAGCCGAGCCATCTCGGTCACGGTTTTGTCGTAGAGCACTTCGTCGGAAGCGCCGAACGCCACCGTGTCCGCGTCTCCGTAGAACGATTTGTCGTAGTAGCGGGTGAAGCCAAGCGCCTTGTACAACTCTTCGCGGTTCCAGAACACGACGTCGTTCGTATGGAACGTCAGCGCCTCGTAGCCAATGCCCCGGAATTCCTTCGGAAGACTCGGCAGCGCCCGGTCGCCGTAATCTTGCGCCGCCGCGCCGTAAGGCGGAACGTAGAACGACGTGTTCAGCATATATTCGGCGTCGGAAGTGTTGCCTTGCGACACCATTTGAAAGATATGCGGGAAGTAGAAGTTTTGCTTCATCAAACTGTTCATGTTCGGCGTAATTTCCTGCCCGTCGACGCTCAGGCCGAGCAGGAAGTTCTGGAACGCCTCCAGCTGCAGCACGACAATGTTCTTCCCTTCCGCCGCTCGCCAGTAATTCGGCGACGGGTTCGCCGCAAGCCCCTTCGCTTTCATGATCGCTTCCGCGGTAATTTCGCTTTCGTCCAGAAGCGGTTCGCTGCGCTTGGCAAAAATGGCGTACAACTCGTAGTTGAGAATGCCCATGTGCTGCGCCTGTTTGATTTCGTTGATGCTGTCGCGGTTCGTCCACATGCAGAAGATGCTGACCATCAGCGCCAACGGGAAGATAAGACCGGCTGCCGCCCGGTTCAGGGTCATGCCGCGTACGGCCCAACTGCGGAACGTTCTGCGAAACGTCAGCAGCAAGCCGAACAGCACGATATCGGTATAAATGAAAAGAAAGTAGGGATGCAGCAGCGAAAAGACGCTTCCCTTGACTTCCGTAACCTGGCCCACCTGCTGAAGCGCGTGGTACGTAACGATTACCCCAAAATATTTATAGTACATGATAGCGGCAAAATAGACCGACGTGAACACAACGTTGACGATCATATACAGCATCAGCTTGCGCTTGCGGGCAAACAGCTCGATCGGCGCGAATGCGGCCCACACCGTCGGCAGACCGGTCAGCAGCGGCAGCCAGGAAAACGCAGATTCGAAAATAACGAACCAGGACAAGTATATCTTGCCCAGCATGAAAACCGTGAAGACGACAAACGGACTCGTCAGCGCGGCACGCAAAGTCGGTTTCAAGCGGACATCAACCTTTCAGCTCATTGCCGCCGCACGCAGAAATGCACTCGGAGCGGACGGCAAAAAATAAGGCATCCAGATATGCGGACGCCTGCCGATTCCTAGCACGTAAGTGATCTTCATTCATTATAGCTTTGTTGAGGTCGCGTCGCAACCCGGCTATCGCTGGCTCCATTGCCGCTTCCGAACGAAGGTGGGAGAAAGCCGGGCGATTATCCGGCTATTTCCGTCCAGATGGCGCAAACTGCCAAAAAGTCCGCCGATTTGCCGAAAGGACAACCCGGTAATTTTATCATGGAAATTATGATTAAAATCGATTATGCTAATCGTATAAATATTATACGAATTGTAGGAGGCTATGACATGACGCTCAAATTGACAAGGCAAGTCGATCGGCTGCACGTTCGCGTATACGCGGACCGTCAAGCGATGGGAGAGGCCGCGGGACGGGAAGCGGCGGAAGCGATCAAGGAAAGGCTGCGCGAAGCGGGAACGGCGCGAATCATTTTCGCCGCGGCTCCGTCGCAGAACGAATTTCTGCAGACGCTGGCGGCCGATGCGGAAATCGATTGGTCGCGGATCACCGTCTTTCACATGGACGAATACATCGGCCTGAGCACGGATGCGCCGCAGCTGTTCAGCCGCTTCCTGCGCGAAGGACTGTTCGACCGGGTGCGGCCCGGCACGGTGCATTTGCTCGACGCGTCCGTCGACGCGGAAACGGAGATGCGGCGTTACGCCGGCTTGTTGGCGGAGGCGCCGATCGATATCGTTTGCCTCGGCATCGGCGAGAACGGGCATATCGCTTTCAACGATCCGCCGGTGGCCGATTTCTCCGACCCGTTTGCCGTGAAGGCGGTTGAGCTCGACGAGGCGTGCCGCAAGCAGCAAGTGAACGACGGTTGTTTCGCCAAGCTGGCCGATGTGCCGACGCATGCGATGACGCTGACGATTCCGACGCTGATGGCGGGCGGTCGTCTGTTCTGCATGGTGCCGGGGCCGACGAAACGCGACGCGGTACGCCACACGCTCGAAGGACCGATCGGCACGGCGTGCCCGGCCACGATTTTGCGCACGCATCCCGCTTGCACCTTGTATGTCGATGAAGACTCCTACGGGCTGGGATGGAGCGGTCGATATGGCGTATAATGAGGCGGTTAACGGGACGGGGAACGAGATGGAGATCGAGGAAACGGTCGTGCATGCGAGACACTACCGCAGCGGCGAGCCGCTGCGGCTGACGTTGCAAGGCGGGCGCATCGCCGCCATCGAGCCGCTGGTCGCGGCGGCAGCGGAGACGGCAAGTCTGCCGCTGGTTGCCCCAGGCTTTGTCGATTTGCAAATCAACGGCTTCGCCGGCATCGACATCAATGCGGACGGCGGCGTGACGCCGGACGATGTCGCGCGGCTGACGCGGCTGCTGTGGCGGGAAGGGGTGACGTCGTATTTGCCGACGATCATCACCAATTCGCCGCAAGCGATTACGGAGGCGCTGCGCGCTATTGTCCGCGCTTGCCGCGACGATGCCATGATCGATGCCACCATTGCCGGCATCCATCTGGAAGGGCCGTACATTTCGCCGCAGGACGGCGCCCGCGGCGCGCATAACGCCGCTTATGTCGCCGCTCCCGACTGGGAGCAGTTCCAGCGCTGGCAGGAAGCGGCCGAAGGCCGGATCCGCCTGCTGACGCTGTCGCCGGAATGGGACGGCGCGCGTGCCTTTATCGCAAAGTGCACGGCCAGCGGCGTCGTTGTGTCGATCGGGCATACGTCGGCGACGCCCGAACAAATTCGCGAAGCCGTGCGCGCCGGCGCGTCGATGTCGACGCACCTGGGCAACGGCTCGCACGCGATGCAGCCGCGGCATGCCAACTACATCTACGAGCAGCTTGCTTGCGACGAGCTGCAGGCGATGGTGATCGCCGACGGCTTCCATTTGCCGGTGTCGCTGCTCAAGGTGTTCCAGCGCGCGAAGCAGCACCGGTTCATGCTGGTCAGCGACGCCGTCCACCTGGCCGGCATGCCGCCCGGCGAATACGAGACGCATATCGGCGGCCGCGTCGTGCTGACGCCGGAAGGCCGGCTCCACCTGGCGGAGCATCCGCAGGTGCTGGCCGGCTCGGCGCAAATGCTGCTTGCCGGCGTCACGACGCTCGTCCGCGCCGGCTTGAACGAACCCGCCGACGCCTGGGACCTGGCGTCGCTCCGGCCTGCCGCGGCGTTCAAGCTGCCGGCGGCGGCAGGGCTTGCCGCCGGCGCGCCGGCGGACCTCGTCCTGCTCGAGTGGCCGGACGGCGAGCCGCCGACGATCGCCTCGGTCTACAAGAGCGGCGTCGCTGTCAGTCCGTAACGAGCGCCAGCGGATCGATCGTGTCCTCCCAGCCGCGAATGACCGCCGCGGCTGCGCCCAGCGCGCCGGCCCAAGGCGTAAGGGAGGAGCGCACAAGCGCCGCCTGCCGCGCGGAAGCGGGGATGCCGCAGCGTTCCATTTCGCCGCGGATGATCGGGAACAGGTAAGCGGCAGCCTCCATAAGCGATCCGTCGCACACAATCAGCCGGGGATTGAGAATCGCGGCAAGCGCGCCCAGCGCTTGCCCGATCCGCTTCCCGGCTTCTTCCATGACGGATGCAACGATTGCGTCGCCGCTCGCCAGTCTGGCGACGATCCACGGCATCGTCACCGTTTCGGCCGGTACGCCCGCGCGCGCGCCAATTTGCGCCGCAAGCGCCGGCACGCTGACGAGCGTCTCCAGGCAGCCGCGGTTGCCGCAGCCGCACAGCGGCCCGTCCGGCTGCAGCGCAATGTGGCCGAGCTCGCCGGCGGCGTTCGTCTGCCCGCGCACGAGCGCGCCGCCGGCGATAATGCCGCAGCCCACGCCGCCGCCGAAGTGGGCGTACACGAAATCGGCGCAGCCTGCGCCCGCGCCGCGCTCCGCTTCGCCCAGCGTCGACAGCTTGACGCTGTTGTCGAACAGCAGCGGCACCGGCACGCGCGGCTGCAGCATCGCGGCGAGCGGCACTTCGCTCCAGCCGAGATGGCTGGAGCGAAGCACCGCCGCGCGAGCTTCGTCCAGCAGCGCGGGCACGCCGATGCCCATGCCGATGCAGGCTGCGCCCGCGCCATGCTCGCGCAGCAGCGCTTCCGCCGCGAGGGCGAGCGCGTCCGCTACCGCGTCCGGCGTATGCTCGCCGAGCGGCACGGTGCGGGTCGCCAGCGGCTCGCCGTACAGATCCGCCGCTGCCAGGTGCAGCGCATCGGCGGTGACTTGCGCGCCGATCGCCCACTTGTTCGCGGCGTGGAACTCGATGCCGCGCGGATTGCGCCCGGCGCCGCCGGTCGTTTGCGGGCCGGTTTCGCGCACGTAGCCGGCCCGGATCAGTTCGTCCACGATGGCGCCGACCGTGTTTTTGTTCAGCTCGAGCCGGCGGGCCAGCTCCGCCCGCGTGGCAACGCGCTGCCGTTTGATTTGGCGGTACAGGGCGAGCCGGTTCATATCTTTCGCAAGCGTCGGCCCGCGTCCGCGCGATTTTGCCATAGGGGGGACGTGCTCCTTTTTTCGATGGTAAGCAGGTTGCTTCTACTATAACAATCATATTGACGAAGCGGAAGCCGGAGGGGAAAATAGAAGAGGATTTCATTTGCCCTGAAAGGTGTGCAACGAAACATGAAGCTGCAGAAGCACGATAAATTGGTTATGATCGGCGACTCCATCACCGATTGCGGCCGCGCGAAACCGGTTGGAGAAGGCTTGTTTGAGGCGATCGGCAAGGGCTACGTCGCCCAGATCGACGCGCTGCTTGGCGCGGTATACCCGGAGCTGGCGGTTCGAGTCGTCAATGTCGGCACGAGCGGGAACACGGTGCGCGATTTGAAGGAGCGCTGGCAAACCGACGTGATCGACCTGAAGCCGGACTGGCTGTCGGTCATGATCGGGATCAACGACGTGTGGCGCCAGTACGACTTGCCGCGCCAGTCGGAGAAGCACGTGCTGATCGAAGAGTACGAGGCGACGCTGGACGAGCTCGTGCGCAGCGCCAAGCCGCAGCTGAAAGGGCTTGTGCTCATGACGCCGTTCTACATCGAGCCGAATGCGAATGACGCGATGCGGGCGACGATGGACCGCTACGGCCAGGCGGTGAAGAAAGTCGCCGCTGCGCACGGCGCCATCTTCGTCGATACGCAAGCGGCGATGAACCGGGTGCTCGAGCATCTGTATCCGGCGTCGCTCGCCTGGGACCGCGTTCACCCGAACCAGGTTGGTCACATGGTGCTGGCCCGGGCGTTTCTGGACAGCGTCGGTTTTGCCTGGACCGGGCAAGCGTAAGCCGGCGCCAAAGGGAACAAGCTGCGATCCTCCCAAGGGGGGACGCGGCTTGTTTTTTTTGTAGGGCGAGCTTCGTCGCCGACGACAGGAAATCAGAACAGAAACACGGGGGCACCGTGCCCGGCAGGTCTTTGATATCGGGATCGACTTCATTCAGAAGGATGTTATAATAGAAACGAATAGGTCTGCAGACACAGGGACGGAGGTCTTAGAAAACAGAGGAGGACGGAGTTTTGGACCGAAATACGGGGTTCATGAATCGAAGGCTGAAGGTGATCCCGATTTCCACTTTATTCTGAAAGCGGTTGCTATTATGCCGGAAATTTATTCCGATCGGAGAGGACGTTTGGGGATGGGCAAAAAAGTCTTTTACCTTTTTGTGATCATGAGTATGGTGTTTACTTATTCTTTTGGGGCGGTTTTCGCGGATACGGACGGTCGACCGGCGCAAGCCGGCGATTTCACGGTACAGGGCAATACGGGAAGTTACCGTTTTGACGTGGGGGCCGGGACTTTATTCATACAGGGATCCGATGTTTTGGAGATATCCGGGTCGACGCTGATACATAAGATTGTGGTGGAAGGCGGAATTTCCGCCAACCTTGTTCTGGACAATGTGAACATTAACGTCAGCGGCGTTGGCGGCTGCGCGTTCGAAATCATTGGGAATGCAACGGTGGATCTGACGTTGCGAGGCGACAATTCGCTGGTGAGCGGCGGCGGCTGCGCGGGGTTGAATGTGCCCGGAACCGCGAAACTTGTGATTCATGGAACAGATGAAGACCGTATGACTGCAACGGGCGGCCCTGATGGCGGTTCGGGGATAGGCGGCAATGGCGGCAGCGATGGCAGTGACGGCAGTGACGGAAGTTTAATAGACATTAACGGATCCCCAGGACAAGACGGCGGCGACGGCGATGCCGCCGGCGATATCACGATCCAGGGCGGTACGGTTATCGCGACGGGAAATGGCGGCGGCTCCGGCATCGGTGGCGGCGCAGGCGGTGCGGGTGGAGCGGGCGGCAATGGCGTGGTTGGCCTGAATGGCGCGGATGGCGCCTCCTCTGATATCGTATTTATGAACGGCGGAGACGGCAATCACGGCGGAGAAGGCGGTTCTGGCGGCGCCGGCGGCAAAGGCGGAGCCGGAGGCGATGGCGGTACGATCGCAGTAGCCGGAGGGATTGTTCGCGCATCGGGTTCCGGCGGCAGTGCGGATATCGGCGGCGGTGCCGCCGGATTCGGCGGTGCCAGCGGATCTGGCGGTAACGGCGGAATTGGCGGCTATGGGGCGTCCGGATTTGACAATGCGAGTGGCGATGGCGGCAACGGCGGCCACGCCGGGTTTGGCGGAGTCGGCGGATTAGGCGGAGACGGCGGTGCAGGGGGGCCGGGGGGGAATGGCGGCGTTGTGACCATTACCGGCGGAACGGTCGTCGCAGCGGGCATCGGCGGCGGTAACGGAGCCGCAGGCGGCGCAGGGGGCAATGCCGGCGCGGGCGGCTTCGGCGGCGCGGGCGGCGCGGGCGGCATGGGCGGCGCGGGCGGCGCGGGCGGCGGCGATGGCGGCAACGGCGGGTTTGGCGGAGTCGGCGGAGTCGGCGGAGTCGGCGGTGCAGGGGGTCTGGGGGGGAATGGCGGCGCTGTGACCATTGCCGGCGGAACGGTCGTCGCAGCGAGCTTCGGCGGCGGTAACGGAGCCGCAGGCGGCGCCGGTGGCGCAGGGGGCAATGCCGGCGCGGGCGGCATGGGCGGCGCGGGCGGTATTGGCAGTAGCGATGGCGGCAACGGCGGCAATGGCGGATTTGGCGGAGTCGGTGGCTACGGCAGCAACGGCGGCAATGGGGCATCTGGCGGAGTCGGTGGAGCCGGCGGGACGGTCGTCGTCACCGGCGGAACAGTGAATACGGCCGGCCCGCGCGGCGGCAGTGGCGGTACGGGTGGCGCGGCCGGCGCGGGAGGCTTTTTGGGTATTGGAGGTTTCGGGGGGGTGGCCGGTGCCGGCGACTCAACAGGAAGGACGGGCGTGGAGGGCAGCAACGGCGTGTCCAACGGAACAGCCGGTGCAGGGGGGGGCAACGGCAATGCCGGGACGAGCAATGGTTTCTCCAACGGATCCGACAACGGCGAGAAGGAATTGGTGTTATACGTGCTGACCATCGGCACGCCGGCCACGGTGAATGCCGCTGTATATTCGCTCGCGACGCCAGAGCTTGGCTATGACTATGGCGTCCAAGGAATGCGGACTGACGACGCCGGGAAATTGTATGTTTATTGGCCGGAGGAGATCCACTCCGTTTATGTCGAGATCGGAGGCACGGGATACGAAGGGACGGTGTCGACGGGTACGCCCAATTCAGCGCTGCTCTGGGCCCAAAGCTTCACCATTTCACCGGATATAACGGTGGCGAACTTCGGTGCCGTTACGGAAGGGTATCCGGCACAGGTCGATAAGATCGTTACGATCACAAACACGGGCAATAAACCGGTAACGCTCAAGCAACCCGACGCCGTCCATTACGCAGTCGGTACGCTGAGTGAGACGAGAATTGACCCGCAGGATACGGCAACGTTCACGATAAGACCCAAAGACGCCTTGGCGATAGGCAATTATGACGAGACGATCACGGTTGATACGGAAAGCAATACGGAAACGACGATAGAGGCAAAATTTACGGTCAACGCCACACCGCCAATCGATCATTCTGAACCGGGCGAGCCTGCAGTCGGCAATACAGGCGCCCCTTCGTCGCCGTCAACGAAACCGTCAGGAGTAAATGTGCTGGTCAATGGCAAAGCCGAAAGTGCGGGAATCGAGACGACAACGGAACGGAACAACCAGATCGTCACGACGATCACCATCGATCCGAAGAAACTGGATGAAAGGCTCGCGGCGGCAGGGCAACATGCGGTTGTCACCCTTCCCATTGCTTCAAAATCCGATGTTCTCATTGGCGAACTGAACGGGCAAATGGTAAAGAACATGGAGCAGAAGCAAGCGATACTGGTAATTCAAACGGGGAATGCCAGCTATACGCTGCCTGCGGGACAAGTCAATATTGATGCCATCTCGAATCAGATTGGCCAGAGCGCAGCGCCCCAGGACATCAGAATTCAGATCGAGATCGCCGCTCCGACGGAGGAACAGGTGAAGGTCATCGAAAACGCAGCCGAAAAAGGTTCGTTTACGCTTGTCGTCCCTTCGGTAGATTTCAAGGTCCGAGCGGTGTATGGCGACACAACCGTCGACGTGTCGAAGTTTACCGCCTACGTGGAGCGCGCCATCGCGATTCCGGACGGCGTTGATCCAGGCAAGATCACGACCGGCGTTGTCGTCGAAGCCGATGGCACGGTGCGTCATGTGCCGACCCAGGTGAAGTCAGTCGATGGCAAGTACTTTGCGGTCATCAACAGCTTGACGAACAGCACGTATTCGGTGGTCTGGCATCCGCTGGAATTCAGCGACGTGGCGACGCATTGGGCGAAGGATGCCATCAACGATATGAGCTCGCGTTTGGTCATCGATGGAACGGGAGGCGGCCGGTTCAGCCCCGACCAGGACATCACCCGTGCTGAATTTGCAGCGATTATCGTTCGTGGACTGGGGCTGAAGCTGGAGAGCGGTTCCGCCTCCTTCTCGGACGTGAAAGCGACGGACTGGTTCGACAGTGTCATTCAAACCGCCAATGCCAACGGTTTGATCGACGGGTATGACGACGGGACGTTCCGGCCGGACGACAGGATCACGCGCGAGCAGGCGATGGCGATCATCGCCAAAGCGATGAAACTGACCGGACTGCGGGACAAACTCGCTGCGCAATCGGCGGACGCAACGCTTCATGCGTTCGGGGATGCGCTTGCGGTGGCGGCATGGGCGAAGAACGGCGTTGCCGACACCGTGCAAGCGGGCATCGTATCGGGTAGAAGCGCGGATACGCTGGCGCCGAAGGCTTACATGACCCGCGCCGAAGTGGCGGCAACGATTCAGCGCTTACTGAAGCAATCGGGATTGATCTAACCGGGAACGGGATTGGGAATGGGATCGGCCACGGCAATTGCTGCCGTGGCCGATTTTGTCGCAATTCTAAACGCCCCACGCTTTGCGGGCTTCATCGATCGGAAGTACGGATTTGCCCGACGATTCGGCGTGGGCCTTCGGTTTTTTGCCCATCCAGCGCTCGTCGACCGGCTCGCTCTTGAGCTGGTAACGCGTGTCGCAGCTGAGCCGGAAGCGGTCGGTCGTATTCGTCAGCGAGCCGTGCATCAAGTACATGCCGAAAATCATCACATCGCCGGCACGGAATTCGGTCGTTGCCCATCTGCCGCCGAACTGGTCGACGATTTCGACCGGGTCGTTCGAGAACCAGCCGGCCACCAGATCGCGGTCGACGTCCATGCGGCCGTAAGTGGCCTTGATTTTGTCGAAGCGGTGCGAGCCGAGGCAGACGGCCAGGCCGCCCATTTCGTACGAAATGTCGCCTATCGGCGTCCACATCGTGTACAGCTGTTTGGTGCCGCGCCCCATGTAGACGACGTCGTAATGCGCTCCGCTGAAGCCGCCGCGGGGCACGGCGCGCGACCATTTGTAGTCGAACGTCATCGATTCCCCGCCGAGGAAACGATCGAAAAACGACATCACCCACGGCGCGTTGACGATGTCAAGCAGCTCGGGCATCGAACCGAACTCGGCTCCCTTGTTTTCGGGACCGATGATGCCGTCCTCGAGGTTCGTGTCCGGCGCCAGCCGGCCTTTCTCCGCCAGCTGCTTCAGCGCCGCCGTCCGCGTGCGCAGCACCGTGTCGCGGTCATGGAAGTCGCGAAGCAGCAAGTACCCGTCTTCCTCCATGCGCTGCCGCAGCGCCTCCGTATCGTGCATAATATCGTTCGAGCTGCGCAGCTCCGTCATATACCGTCCGCCCATCTCGAGCTCTCGCTGGCCAATCGTTACGTTCATCGTTGTCCCTCCGTCAAATGCTGGTGTTTAAGGCCAGTATACATGCCGGAAGCGGACCCGTATTTGTCGAAAACGGAGCAAAGCTTAATGAAAAACGCGCCGTTATGTTTGCTGCTGCCGCTTCCGCCATTCCGACGGAGGCAGCCCTTCGAGCCGCTGGAACCAGGCGCTGAACGAATGGATGCCGGAGAAGCCGATCCGCTCGGCGATCTGCTGCAACGGCTTGTCCGTAGCGCGCAACTGCAGCTTCGCTTCGGCCATGCGGCAGGCGTGAAGGTAGCTTTTGGGCGTCATGCCGTACGTCTTTTTGAACAGGCCGCGAAAAGCGGTTTCCGACAGCCCCGTCGACTTGGCGACTTCGGCGAGCGACAGCTCGTCCTGCAGATGCCCGCGGATGTAATCCGCCGCCGCGCCGATGCTGAGCGTGCTTTGCCCCGGCTTGGTATGCTCGGCGAGAAACAGCAGGAACAGCTGCAGCCACCCGGCGACGTAAGCTTCCTCCGCCCCTGGCGCTCCCGACACTTCGCGCATCCATACGCGGAATAACGAAAGGTAGTGCTCGAGGTCGAACGGAGACAACCGGATCAGCTCCGGCCGGTCGCCGGGCACGAGTTGGCGGAACAACCGGTATGCCTGCTCCGGCATCGGATACACCATATTGACGGCGAAACGAATCGGCGTTTCGGCCCAATAGGCGTGGCGAAGGTTGGAAGGAATCAACACGATGTGGCCGGCTTCGATGCGATGCACCTCGTCGCCGAACGCGAACTTGCCGCTGCCTTCGAGAACGGCGGATATTTCGAAGCCGAGATGCTGGTGAAACCCCATATTCCAATCGGCGTCATGGCCGACGATCGATGTGCCGATATCCAGCGCGCGCACGAGAACATCCTCCCGCCCGCAGCCGTACGGGCCACGGGAAATAAATACCGCACGCCCATTATACCACACCCCGATTCGGCCGGGTCAGTCCGCCTTGCGTTGCCACATATCCGAATATGGGCTATAATTTTAGTAATCAAACTGACAGATTCGGACCCGGAGGTAGAATTGGTGTGACAAAAAGCAGTAATAACGCTTATCTGTATCATGAAATCAAGGACAAGATCAAGGAAGAAACGCTGCACCTGCCCCCGAACACCCGTATAGACACGCGGGTGAAGATGATGAAGAAGTACAATGTGACCCGCACCACGATCGAAAAGGCCATTTCCGCACTGATCGGCGAAAATTATTTGTACTCGATTGACGGAAGCGGCACCTACATCGCCGAGCGGACCGATCAGCCCGTCAATCAGTCCGTCGCGTCGTGGGGGGTTATTTTGCCGAATATCGTATCCGACACGTATCCGGAAATTCTTCGCAGCATCGAGGACGTCGCCAACGACCACAACATCAACGTCGTCATCTGCAACACCGATCACAGCAACGAGAAGCAGGAGCAGTATATTCAGAAGCTGGTGAATTCCGATATCCAGGGGATGATTATCGTTCCCGCCGTGACGGACGAGCCCGCGACCGCCAGCTTCCAGCTGTTGACCCAGAAGGGGATTCCGTTCGTCTTCTGCAACCGCGGCATTTCCGATATCAAGGCGCCCAGAGTCATTTCCAACAACTTCTTCGGCGCGTACACGGCAACCAAACATTTGATCAAGCTCGGCTACACGCGCATCGCCTTTCTTTCCCTGCCGCGATATTCGGGCTCGGAACAGCGGTATCAGGGTTATTTGGGGGCGATGTACGAGGCGGGGCTGGACGTCAACATGGACTACGTCATATTCGAGGACAAGCTTCATATTGAAAATCCCGGCTTCGAGACGGGCAAACGGCTGCTGCGGCTCGACTCGAAGCCGGATGCGGTGTTCTGCTTTAACGACAAAGTGGCCAAAGGTTTATACGATGCGGCCGGGGAGTTCGGTTTGCAAATCGGCGTCGACCTGGGCGTCGTCGGATACGACGACAGCAAGCTGTGCGAAACGCTGCCGGTGAAGCTGACAAGCGTGCGTTACCCGAAATACGAAACCGGCAGCAAAGCGGCGGAAATTTTGCTGAAGATGATTGCAGGAGAGAAGGTCGACCCGAACTACGTTATTGTATTGCAGCCGCAGTTGATCGTGCGCCAAAGCTGCAAGCTGGTCAAAATGCCGTAACGTTTCACACGAACCCAGGGTTTGCCGAAAGATCCCGAACATCGCATCGCGAACGGTTCGGGATTTTTTGTCACCTCATAAGAATGGGCATGAAACGTCTTATTCTGCGCTATATCAGTCGGACAGAAAGTGATTATTCACAAAAAATGAGCAATATTACGAAGTTTACATTTGATATTGACCAAGTTGTCCGACAGATTTATAATAATGATAAGCTTCGCTGTCCTACAGTCACAAGAGAGGGGGCCGGCCATGAGTCGGCACGAAAGGGGAGAACGATGCGGGAGACAAAACTGCTGCTGGACGACCGGTTGATCCGCACGAAAGACAATGTTGCGCTCGAACTGGGCCGTGTCCGCAAGGAAGCGAGCAATCCGCTGCTGCCGGAGCAATATTTTGCCGATCCGCCGAAGCGATGGGAGACGCGGATCGACAACATGTATCCGAACGTCATGTACGATGACGCGGACGGCTTGTTCAAGCTGTGGTACACCTGCTTCGTCATCGACGAGGTCAGCGCCGCCACGCCGCTGTCCGCCCGCCCGCACCAACCGTACGCGGGATACCGGAACCGGGAAATGGCCGTTTTATACGCGTATTCGCGCGATGGGCTGGAATGGGTCAAACCGGACCTCGGCCTTGTCGAATTTGACGGCAGCAAGCGCAACAATATCGTCTTGCGCGGCGTGCACGGCGCCGGCGTGTTCAAGGACACGCACGAAACGAATCCGCGCCGCCGCTACAAAATGTTCATGAAACACGGGGAGCGCGGCCCGGACGCCATGGCGGTAAGCTTCTCGCCCGACGGGTTGCGCTGGGAGCCGCCGACGCCGTGGCCGCGATACAATGCCAGGGGAGACACGCACAACAACGCCTTCTACGACGAAAGATCCGGCCAGTACATCGCCTTTACGCGGGAATGGATCGACGGGGTGCGGGTCGTCGCAAGAACGCAAAGCGGCAACTTCACGGATTGGACGAAGCCGGAAGTTGTGCTGGCGGGAAACGATCCGCATACGCAGGTATATTCGATGCCCGTTTTTCCGTACGGCGACATCTATATCGGGCTGCCGGCGATTTTCCATACCGACCAAGACGCCCAGGATTTCGATTCCGTTACGTGCGAGCTGGCATGGAGCCCCGACACAGTCGAGTGGCATCGCGTCTGTCCGGGACAGTCGTTTCTCCCGCTCGGCGCCGGCAGCTATCCGACGGGCGATGCCGACTGCGGGGCGATTTACGCTTCGGTTCCCGTCATCCGCGGCGACGAGATGAAGTTGTATTACGGGGGCGGGAACGGGCGGCACACCGCATTCCGGGAAACGTCGCTGCTGCTCGCCAGGCTCGGCGCGGACCGGTTTGCCGGCTACAGGGCGGCGGATCCGAACCGTCCGGGCCGCATTGCCGTCCATTATCGGCACGAGGATTGTCCGGACGGCGAGCTTTACGTGACCGCTGAGATCGGCGAAGGCGGCTATGTGAAAGCGGCGTTGACGGACCGCGACGGCAACGAGGTGACCGGTTGCGGGTTCGCGGATTGCGCAGCCGTTCGGCGCTCGGGGACGGATGTGCCGATCCGCTGGTCGAAAGGCGCGTTGCCCGCAGCGGGGCCGGAGGCGACGGCGATTGTTTTCGAGGTGACCGGCTGCAAAAGTGTGCTGTATGCCTATTTCATCGGATGAAGTCCATCAAATGCTGTACGACAGGTATCCTAAAAAAGGAAGTAATAAACGATTATTGATTAATCAGTCGGATTGATTTATACTAGGTTTACGAATCGCGTTTAATCGATTATTCAGCTCAACCGCCTGCTCGACAAAACGAACGTATGACAAATTATCGGGTAAAGGACAATGCCATGAACAGAACGGCGAAGCGAAGAACGTTCTTTTACTATTTGAAGAACGATTGGGACTTGTACGTGATGATTCTGCCTGCGATCGTGCTGTTCTTCATCTTTAAATACATTCCGATGTACGGGGTGACGATCGCTTTTAAAAAGTACGATCTCGTCAAAGGAATTTTCGCCAGCGATTGGGTGGGATTCAAGTACTTCGTGCAATTTTTTAACGATCCCTATTTTTTCAGAATCGTGAAGAACACGCTGATGATCAATGTGTATTCGCTCATTTTCGTCTTCCCGGCGCCGATTGTGCTCGCGCTGCTGCTGAACGAGCTGAAGAGCGAGAGGCTCAAGCGGATCGCGCAGTCGTTCAGCTACTTGCCTCACTTCATCTCCACTGTGGTCGTTGTCGGCATCCTGATGAAGCTGGCCGCGACCGACGGCGTGATCAACGCCTTGCTCGGCTCGCTGGGCCTGCCCGAACAAAGCTTCTTCGGAGACGCCCGCTGGTTTCGGACGCTGTACATCTCCTCCGATATTTGGCAGGGAGTCGGCTGGGGTTCGATCTTGTATTTGGCAGCGCTTACAGGAGTGCCGCTCGATCGATACGAGGCCGCTGTCATCGACGGGGCGAACCGCTGGCAGCAGATGAAGCACATCACCTTGCCCGGCATTATGCCGACCATCGTCATCCTGTTCATTTTGAACATGGGCCATATGCTCGAAGTCGGCTTCGAAAAAGTGTATCTCATGTACAACCCGGCCATTTACGATACCGCCGACGTCATTTCCACCTACGTGTACCGGCGAGGGATACAGGGGCTTGATTTCGGCTACGCGGCGGCAATCGGGCTGTTCGATTCCGTGGTGGCGTTTATCCTCCTGGTGACTGTGAACCAGATGAGCAAAAAATTGGGCCAGGAAAGCCTCTGGTAATCGCAAAAGGAGGAACGCAAGTCATGAAGGTGGTCGGCCATAGAAGCGGCATCGGCTCCCGCGCGTTCGACATATTCAATTTCGTCGCGCTTTTATTGCTTACATGCGCATTCATTTACCCGTTCCTGTACGTATTTTCGATATCGATCAGCGACACGCATGCGGTCTACAGAGGCAAGGTGACGGTGTTTCCCGTCGGCTTCGATTTGTTCGCTTACAAGGTCGTGCTTGGTGACGAAAGCATTCTTCGGGCCTATTACAATACGATCCTGTATTCGGTTTCCGGCACCTTCATGACCTTGCTGTTCACGAGCCTTACCGCTTATCCGCTTTCGCTCAAACGGTTTTACGGCCGCAACGTCATCACGGTTTATTTGACGATCACGATGTTTTTCAGCGGCGGTCTGATCCCGTCCTACTTGCTTATTCAGACCTTGGGCATGATGAATACGATTTGGGCGCTGATCATTCCCGGTTCGATCGGCGTATGGAACGTGATCATATTCCGCACCAATTTCCAGAACATTCCGGAAGAACTGCGCGAGTCCGCTTATATCGACGGCGCCGGCAACTGGCGCATCCTGTTCCGCATCGTGCTGCCGCTGTCGAAGCCGATTATCGCCACGATCGGGCTGTTTACGATCGTCGGCTTCTGGAACAGCTTCTTCGCGCCGCTGCTGTACCTGAACGATCCCGCCAAAGCCCCTCTGCAGGTGGTGCTGCGCAAGCTCATTATTGTGGGAGAGATGCGGGGACGGGCGATCGAGCAGGGCGTGTCGGACTTTGCCGAAACGGGCGGCGATCGGAACGGGTTCTACGAAAGTCTCAAAATGGCAGCGGTCATTGTAAGCACCGGACCGATCCTGCTCGTTTATCCGTTCATCCAGAAATATTTTGTCAAGGGCGTGCTGATTGGTTCGATCAAAGGGTAAGGTGGTGGTCGTTATGTAGGCGGATTTCCGGTTGGCGCAAGCAAGTGGGAAGATCGGCACGGCCATATGGCGCAACGAACAAGGGGCAATGGATTACACGTTAACGGGAGGGTAACAAATGAGAGCGAAAACTTATGGAACCACAGGACTTGCGATGGTTGTCGGCATGGCATCGCTGCTTGCCGCCTGCTCGGGCAGCGGCAAATCGGGATCGGCGAGTACGAGCCCGTCGGCTTCCCCGCCGGCAAGCGTTGCTTCGTCCGCGAGCGCTTCCCCGACTGCCGCAGCGCAGCCGAAAACGGTGAAATGGACGCTGGTCGAGTACGGCCCGTTCAAGTATACGAACGACTTGAAGGTATACCAATTGCTGGAGAAGGCCGGCAACATCAAGTTCGAGATTACGCCGGTTCCGCTCGACGCCTTCGCGGAGAAGTTCAATATTACGCTATCCTCCGGCAGTTTGCCCGATATTTTGTCCGTGTACGGCACCGGCGGAGATGCGGTCAAGGAGTACGGTCCAAAAGGTTTGTTCGTGCCGATCAGCGACCATTACGACAAAATTCCCAATTTCAAAAAATGGGTGGACAAATACCCGGAATCGGCCGACAGCTTGCGCGCGACGGACGGCAAAATCTATTTTCTGCCCAACATCAACGACTTCCCTTCCGGCAACAACGGGATCGGCATTCGCGAAGATTTGCTGAAAAATAACAATTTCGATATCAACACGATCAAAACGACGGACGATTTGACGGCGGCGCTCAAGGTGCTGCAGAAGGCCAATAACGGCGACCCGGTCATCAGCGCCCGCGCCGGTTTGAACACGCTGGAGAACGTGGCGAAAGTGTTCGGTACTTCGTTCTTTTTCAATACGTACAACAACGATTCCAAAAAAGTGGTCAATCCGCTGAATACGGCCAATTTGAAGGATCTCGTCACGTATCTGAACGGCTGGTACAAGGCGGGGTTGCTGCACAAAGACTGGGCGACGATGACCGACCAGGTTTGGAACCAGATGGTGGCGACGGGCAAACTGCTTGCGTTTACGGACAATATGCAGCTGTTGCCTACGCTGTCGGGCGCGCTGAAGGAGGGCGGCGTCAAGGACGCGAAGTTTGCCGGCATCCTGCCTCCGACATATAACGGCAAGATGTATCCGTGGTCGGCCAGCTTCAGCATGAACACGATGTGGGCACGCACGATCAGCGCCAAGTCGAAGGCGATCGACGAGATATTGACGGCATGGAACTACGCGTACGACGTCAACAATACCGACAAGTTCGTGTACGGCGTGCAAGGCGAAACGTATACGAAAAATGCCGACGGCACGTATAAGCTGCTGTGGGATGTGAACAAGCCCGATGACGCGAAAAAAGCTTACGAGGTGGACGGTTACGGGCAAAACGGCAACTGGTACATGCTGGCTCGCAATTCGGAGCTGTTCGATTATGCCCGCAACCCGATCGGCGGTCTGTTTGAGGTAGCCAAGAAGCTTTACAACGAAAAGGTATACACGTATACGGCGCCGCCGATCGTACTGACCGCCGACGAGAACGAAAAGAAAAACAACCTGAAGACGCCGCTCGATACGTTCGTGCAGGAGAACATCGTCAAGTTTATCAACGGGCAGCGGCCGCTGGGCGAATGGAGCGATTTTGTTGCCAAGGCGAACGCGATGAAAGCCGATGACGTGGTGGCCATCTACAACGGAGCGCTCGGCAGGAAAAAATAATCGGCTGTGAGGAGAAGGTATGGGAACTTGGATTGACGCGGGCTACGAGCAATTGTCGCAAGGAACGTTCGGCAACGGCGGGCAAAACCTGTACGTATCGCGAGGCGGCGTCCTGCAGCGGGTGTATCGCTTCGATTTCGACGGCGACGGTTACGCCGACGTGTTGTTCGCGACCAGTCAGGATATGGACGAAGCGCCGCCCGCTTATGTATACCGCAGTCCGCTCGACAGCTCCGAACGGACCGAACTGCCGACGCTGGGCGCGTATTACGGCGCGCTTGGCGACTTGAACGGCGACGGCTATGCCGATTTCGTCGTGGCGAACCAGAACAACGGCACGCATTCCGACGTTGTCGCTTATGTGTACTACGGTTCGCCGGAGGGCCTGAGCGAGCGGTACAAAATCGAATTGCCGGCGCCGAACTGCCGGTCGGTGGCTATTGGCGATTTCAATGGCGACGGGCGTCCGGACATCGCCTTCGGCAGCGAAAGCAAGCTGAAAATCTTTTATCAAACGGAGCGCGGGTTCGTTCCTGCGCAATCGGTTACGCTCGACATCGAAATTACACATATGGCGGCAGGCGACATCGACGGCGACGGCTGCGCCGACCTGTATATCCGCGGCGACGGCGCGCCACGCGTGCTTTGGGGCGGCAAGACCGGCCTCGATTCGCAGCGGTTTACCGTTGTCGGCGGCGATGACACGGCGGCGGTTGCGCTGCCCAGCTCAACGCCCGGGTATACGACGTTTGTCGAAGGCTGGACGCCGAAGATCGTTCGGCTCGGCGGAAGAGCGCATTTGTTCCGCGACGAGAATAACGCCGTGTATTTGTACCCGGCGAACTCCGATCGCACGCTCGGGGTGCCGCTGATCGTCGATTGTCCGCATGCGATCGCCGCAGCGGCCGGGGATTTGAACGCGGACGGCCGCGAAGAGCTCGTCATCGCCGTATGCGGCAAGCGGCACGAACGATCGGTCGACAATGCGGGCGAGGAAGAGGAGCTTTCGTGGGTGTATTGGCCTACCGCAACCGGCTTCGATAACGGCTGTCGGACCGGCCTGCCGACTGTAAGCGCAAGGGATGTGCTGCTGGCGGACCTTGACGGCAGCGGCACCCTGGACATCGTGATTTGCCAGGGCCGCACCGACATCCTGAATTCGACCGAATCGCTTGTGTACCGCTGCGCCCCCGACGGGATCGGCGTCGACAATCCCGTACGGCTGGCGACGCACGACGCGACGGTGGCGCTCGCCGGAAGAACGTCCGACGATCCGCGTCCGCAGCTGATCTTCGTCAACCGTATTACCGGCAGGGTCAGGGGAGACATTCCCGCCCTCGCCTATCTTGGCGGGCCGGACGGCTTTGCGCCGGAGCGCAGAATCGAATTTCCGGGGCAAGGCGCAGTCGATGCGATCTGCTGCGATTTCAACGACGACGGCTTTCACGATATGCTGCTCGTCAACTGCTCGGAGAACGCGTTCCATCTCGACCCTGGCTCGTTCCTGTACTGGGGCGCTCCTGACGGATTCGATCCGGCCAACCGGCAGGTGATTCCAACGATGCGCGCGCACGGCTGCGCGGTAGGCGATTTTCGCCGAAGCGGCTATCTGGACGTTGTGTTCGCCGGCATTACCAATCCGGAGCTGCTTGTGTTCAGGGGAGGCCCGAACGGGCTCGATCTGGACCATCCGCAGCGCATCATGATGGACCCGAACCTGAGGGAGCTTGCGCATGGCATCGCGCCGGACGGCAGCTCCGAGGGGGGAGAATACCGCGAACCGCGCTGGCTGCTGGCGGCCGACTTCAACAATGACGGCTGGCTTGACTTGTACGTGTCGCAAACGTACGGAACGTTTACGTTCATTTTGTGGGGCGGCCCGGACGGGTTCAGCATGGAGCGGTCGACCTGGCTGGCGGCCGAAGGCGGCATTTGCGCCCAGGCGGCCGATCTCGACAACGACGGCTGGCTGGAGCTCATTATCGGCGGGCATTGTTCGCCGAGCAAACGCTGGACGTACGACTCGAACGTCACGATTTATTGGGGCGGTCCGCAAGGCTACCGGGAAGATCGCAAAACCGTGCTTCCCGGCCATACATCGAACTCGCTTACAGTAGCCGATTTTAATCGCGACGGCATCCTCGATATTTTTACGACCTCGTATCATTCGGGCCGTGACCGCGATCTGGATGCTTATATATACTGGGGCCAGCCGGGCGGGGTTTATTCGTATCGGCATCATACGCGGCTGTTTACGCATTCGTCGTCGGGTTGTCTGGCCATGGATTTCAATGAGGACGGCTGGATCGATCTGGCTGTCGCCAATCACAAAACGTACGGCAATCACCAGGGGCTGTCGGAAATTTGGTGGAACGGGCCGGAAGGTTTTGCGGAGAGCAGGACAACGAAGCTGCCGACCTCGGGACCGCACGGCATTATGTCGGTAGACGCCGGCAACATCATGGACCGCGGACCGGAGGAGTATTACGTGTCCGCCGCCTTCGAGCTGCCCGAAGGAGCAGCGGTGGAGCGCATCGGCTGGGAGGCGGAGGTGCCGGTCAAGACGTGGGTCAAGGCGCAGCTTCGTTCCGCCGCCTCCCGCGAGCAGTTGGCAGCGGCCGATTGGTGCGGGCCCAACGGGCAGGAGGGTTGGTTCGGGAACGGCCAGTCAGCAGCGCGGCTGCCGCTTGCCGGGCGATGGATCCAATACCGGCTGGCGCTTGGCGCGGTCAACGGCGGCAACAGCCCGCGGGTAACCGAAATTCGTGTTGATTATGCACAGTCCTAGCCGTGATGGAACGGGAAGCGGGAGCGAAAAAGGAAGGGAGCAACGTATCATGACATTGCGCGGGGCGGCCGATCATTGGCAGCTGTTTATCGACGATGGGATCATTGCGCGGTCTACCGGCCTCACCCGGGTGGTGCATCATCCGAAGCAGCGGGGCGTCGTCATCGCGGCCGACCGGCCGTGGGAAACCGCCGGCGTCGCCCCTGGCTTCGTTCGCCGGCGCGATGACGGCACATTCGAAGCGATCTACCACGCTTACTGGTGGGATATCGAACGCAGCGCAACAATCGAAAATGCCGGGTATCGCCGGGATCGCGCCCATCACATGTTCCATGGCATCGGGTACGCGACCAGCAGCGACGGCATTCATTGGGAGAAACCGGCGCTTCACCTGACGGAGGCGCCGTCGGGAACCGACATGCACAAGCATGCGCCGTTCCCGACGCCATCCGGCGTCTCGACGGACAACAATCTGGGCGTGCCGTTCGTTGTGTTGGCCGATCTCGGCGCTTACGGCAACGTCGCCGACCCGGCCAGGCGATTTGCGCTCCGTTCGGTGACGTTGCGCAAGGGCAGCGACGACCTGGGGTCGTCGCACAACAGCGCAGCCCGCAACTATTTCGCCGGCGAGTTGCCCGATTTCCGCAACGACGACTCCTGGCAGGAGCGGTTGACGGATATCGGCAGCGAACTGGATCCGCGGCATCACGCGCTGCACTTCTGGGACGACATCCATGACGAATGGGTGGCCATGTCGCAGGGCGTAATCGGGCACTGGATCCCTTCCCGGGACATTGCCCGCTTCGCCTCCGCCGATTTGAACAACTGGACGTCGGATACGGTGCTGTATCCGGATTGCGCCGATTCACATTCGCCGGAGCGGTACGACGAGCCGATGGGGCTGACGCCGTTTTGTGCGGAGGGGGTTGTCTTCGGTTTGCTGAGTTGGTTCCATTCGGATCGTACGCATCCGGAAGGCGGGCCGATCTTCGAAACGTCGCCCGAGCATCCGAACCGGTGGCCGTGGTGCCGCAAGGGCACCAACGAAATGCGCATCGCGATCAGCCGCGACGGCGGCAAAACATGGGACAGAACGTCGAGCCGGGAAGCATGGGTGCCGCACGGCACTGAGGAAGACAGCTACGACCGGCTGGTGATCGGCATGACGCCGCCGGTCCGGGTCCGGGACGAGGACTGGTTTTATGCGGATGTGGTCGACGGGGACCACCTGGTCATCCGCAACAATCCGGCGCAAACACCTTATTATTCGGACCGGTGGTCAACGCATAACATTGCGCTGTACACCCAGAAGCATAACCGCTACGTCAGCCTGAAGGCCGGGATCCAGCGCGAGGTGCTGATTACGAAACCGATCGAGGTGACCGGCGATTGCCTGGAGCTTAATGTCGACGCATCGCGCGGAGCCATTCGCGTGGCGATCGGGCCGGCCGAGCCGGTGATGACGTTCGGCGGCACAACGCCTTCGACGGCCCCGCATTTGCTTGCGCCGACGCGGCCGAACCACGGCAACCACTTGCCTCATGCCGGTTATGCGGATCATTTTTTGCCGGGGTTTGCGTTTGCGGATTGCGAGCCGGTGCACACGAACAGCATCGCGCATCCGGTTCGCTTCCAGGGGGAACTGTCCGCGCTGAGAGGCAAGCGGGTTCGGTTGCTGGTGGAAATGGAAGATGCGAATTTGTACGGCTTTCGCTTCTGCAGCCCGGAACGGTGATTCGCCAAGCTGGTTTTGGCCAGACCAGGCAAACTTCATTATAAGGGCTTGTTCAAAAAGTCGGCTTTCTGAACGACCTTTACAAGGAGAAATCGAGATGAGCGCGATGGAAGTGTTGGACTCCGGCATCCTGTACCGCAACCCGGTGCCGCATGTATACAGCAAACATGCTTATTGGCCGTCCGTCGTGCAATATCCGGACGGGGAGATGGTGGCGGCGTTTACGATCGGGCAGGCGTTCGAAGCGCCCGATCTGCATTCGTGCATTGCCCGTTCGTTCGATCGCGGAACCAACTGGTCGATGGAAGGGCGCATGTACCCCGGCACGGGGCCCAGGAAAACGTCCGATTGCTGCCGAATCGCCTTGCTGGACGGCGAATTGGTCGCCTTCATGATCCGGCACGACCGTTCGCGGGAAGACTTCGGTTTGGCCAATCCAGACAACCTCGGCTTCGTGGAGACGGAGCTGCTGCTGCTCCGCTCGGCGAACCGCGGGCGTACATGGAGCGCGCCCGAACCAATCAAGCCGCCGCTTGTCGGCCCCAGCTTCGAGATGAACGCTCCGATCGTGTCGGTGCAGGATGGCCGCTGGCTGCTCGCCACTTCCACGTGGAGAGGCTGGGATGGCGAATGCCCGAACGGGATGAAGATGGTTGCTTTCGTTTCCGCGGACCGCGGGCGAACGTGGCCCGCCTATTCCGATGTGATGGACGGTGGGAGGGAGCGGGTGATTTATTGGGAATCGAAGCTGCTCGAGTTGATAGACCGGCGGCTGCTTGCCGTGGCATGGACCTACAACGAAGCGGAGGGCTGCGACTTGCCCGAGCATTATGCGATTAGCGCCGACGGCGGCCGAACGTTTACGAATCCGCGCTCGACCGGTTTGATCGGACAGACGCCGGCAATTGCGTTAACGGATGCCGGCGGCGTTCTGACCGTATACAGGCGAACGGACAGGCATGGGCTGTGGGCCAACCTGTCCCGCCTGGACGGCGACGAGTGGGTGAACGAAACGGAGCTGCCGCTTTGGGGAGCACGCGAATTGACGGCATTCGCCCCCCGGGACAACATGGTGGACAATTTCCACGAGCTCCGGTTCGGAGCGCCGTCGATATGCCGGATGAACGACGGGTGTTACTTCGTATCGTTCTGGGCGGTCGAAGACGGCGTCAGCGTCATTCGCTGGATTCGGCTGCGGATTGCCTGAGGAGGGAGAGAACATGATGGAGAAACCATACGAACAGTGGGGAGGCATCATCCCCGCCCTGATTACCCCGTATACGAGCACAGGCTCGATCAACGAGCCGGTTACCCGCCAGTTGGTGGAGCATCTGATTGCGAAGGGGGTGGCAGGATTATATTTGTGCGGCAGCACGGGCGAAGGCTTCCTGCAGACGATCGGGGAGCGCAAGCAGCTGCTGGAGATCGTGCTGAATGTTGTCGACCGGCGGATTCCGGTCATCACTCATGTCGGCGCGATGGACACCGCCACGAGCGTCGAATTGACCGAACATGCGGCTCGTGTCGGCGCGTCGGCCGTATCGTCGGTGGCGCCGTTCTATTACAAGCACCGGCAGGAGGAGATCAAGCAGCATTACCTGGATATTGTGAACGCTGCGGACATTCCGCTCATCATTTACCACTTTCCTGCTAATACAGGGATCCACTCCAACGCGGCGTTCTTCCGGGAACTGTCGCAAGTGGACGGCATCATCGGCGTCAAGTTCACCTCGACCGATATGTTTGAGCTGCAGCAGACGATCGACAGCTGCGGGGAACAGTTCCTCGTGTTCAACGGCCCGGACGAGATATGCCTTTCCGGACTTGTGATCGGCTGCTGCGGGGCGATCGGCAGCACCTACAACATCATGCCGGGCCTGTTCGTCGAGCTGTACCGGCAGTTCAAGCAAGGAAACATCCGGCGGGCCAGACAAATGCAGTTCGAGGTGAACCGCGGCATCGTCGAACTGTTGAAATACGATTTTATCGCCTTCGAGCGGGAAATTCTTCGACTGCAAGGCTTTGACGTCGGCAAGCCGCGCAAGCCGATCCAGCAGCTGTCCGCCCGGCAGCGGGCAGAAATCCGCAAGCTGACACTGCGGTATCCGTGCCTGATGGACGCGTGCGCGACGGCGAGCCCGGATGCGGCTGTGGCTGCACGGCAGTGAGTGCCGATCGGGGCTCCGGCGGTGCTGCAGCGCATGAAACATGCGCAATATGCGCCGCGCGGGGCTCCGGCGGGTGCTGCAGCGCATGAAACATGCGCTATATGCGCCGCATGGGGCTCCGGCGGGCGCTGCAGCGCTTGAAACATGCGCTATATGCTCCGCGTGGGGCTCCGGCGGGTGCTGCAGCGCATGAAACATGCGCAATATGCGTCGCGCGGGGCTCCGGCGGGCGTTGCAGCGCATGCTTCATGCGCTATATTGCGGGGCTCACTCCGACGTTGTATGCTGTTCGCTGCATATTCATGAAATGTTGTACCGTGAAACAATAGCAAGTCGATCGACGGCTCTTTACCAGAACCAGTAGCAGAACCAGTAACAAAAATCAGCAGCAGAACCAGTAGTAGAACCAGTAACAAAAATCAGCAGCAGAACCAGTAGTAGAACCAGTAACAAAAATCAGCAGCAGAACAAGTAGCAGAACCAGTAGCAGAACAAGTAGCAGAACCAGCAGCAGAACCAGTAGTAGAACCAGTAACAGAACCAATAACAGAACCAATAACAGAACCAATAACAGAACCAATAACAGAACCAATAACAGAACCAATAACAGAACCAATAACAGAACCAATAACAGAACCAATAACAGAACCAATAACAGAACCAGCAGCTGAACCAGTAACAGAACCAATAACCGAACCGGTAACAGAACCAGTAGCAGAACCAGTAGCAGAACCAGTAGTAGAACCAGTGACAGAACCAGCATACGAGCCCGGACCTTTAAGCGTATAAATGCACTTAAATTAAAGTAGCTCCCTTATGTTATCAGGTTAAGCGACGGCAGCTGTCCCGGATCTACTGTAAGGCTGAAATCAGCCTTATTTCGTCCGCCACTAGTCAAACGGCCGCTGTAAGGCTGAAATCAGCCTTATTTCGTCCGCCACTAGTCAAACGGCCGCTGTAAGGCTGAAATCAGCCTTATTTCGTCCGCAACTCGCCGAACGGCCACTGTAAGGCTGAAATCAGCCTTATTTCGTCCGCCACTAGTCAAACGGCCGCTGTAAGGCTGAAATCAGCCTTATTTCGTCCGCAACTCGCCGAACGGCCACTGTAAGGCTGAAATCAGCCTTATTTCGTCCGCCACTAGTCAAACGGCCGCTGTAAGGCTGAAATCAGCCTTATTTCGTCCGTCACTCGCCGAACGGCCGCTGTAAGGCTGAAATCAGCCTTATTTCGCTGGCATTCCAAGCAATGCTAACTTACTTTGCCTTAAACTGATAACGATGCTCCTCCCCAAAATTCTCACGCTCGCAGCAAATAGGATTTGGGTTGAACAATAGGATACTTATTTATCATATAGGGAAATATTACTATAACCATCCTCCCCTCCGGCTGCAACGCGCCTGATCTGTGCTGCGCATACTCCATTAGGCGTCCTCGACCTGCACGATTGGAGCGCGATGCGGATGTAAACGCGCAACGCAGCTGAACAGGCAATCATGGCAACGAAGCGACGCTCCTTGCCGCAGCGGCGCTGTGCCGGCTCCACAAGGGACGTTCGACTATTTTTCGAAACGCTTCCTTTTTACCAGGCTGTACAACAGCAAATCCCATGCCTTATAATGATTTTGTGAAATGTGTAAACGATAACACACGCAACGCAACGGGTGTTTCCGCTTGCGCAGGAGCTTGCGGAGGGAGTGCGCTGCCGGCCGCAGCGGGCTGAAGGAGGGGCAGCGGTGCCAAAACTGACCATACGCGACGTGGCGCAAGCCGCCGGCGTGTCGACCGCGACGATTTCGCGCGTGCTGAACGGCTCCGGCTATGTCAGTGCCGAGGTTCGCGAGCATGTGCAGTCGACGATCCGCGCGCTGGGCTATCGGCCAAACGCGATCGCCCGCAGCCTGAAGCAGGAAAAGTCGCGCAGCATCGGCCTGATCGTGCCGGATATGACGAACCCGTACTTCATGACCGTGGCGCGGGCGGTGCAGCGGCGCATCGAGCGGGAAGGGGCGGGCTACCACCTGCTCATCATGGATTCGGCGGAAGATCGGGAGAAGGAGCGCGAGGCGCTGCACTTTTTGCTGGAGAAGCGGGTCGAGGCGATCGTGCTGGCGGGAACCGGCGGCAACCGGGAGCTCGTGCAGGCAGCCAGCGATGGCGGCACCCATGTCGTGCTGGCGGACCGGACGATCGACGGTCTGTCGCTCGATGTTGTCGCCGAAGACAACGTCGACGTGTCGCGCGAAGCGATCGTTTATTTGGCCGGCCGCGGCCATCGGCGCATTGCCGTCATCAACGGCAGGCAGACGATCAGCACCGCGCGCGAGCGTTATGCCGGGGTATGCGCCGGATTTGCGCAAGCCGGTCTCCAGGCGGAGCCGGAACTGATCATCGAAGGCGATTACACGCGGCAAGGCGGCATAGCGGCGATCCGCGCCTTGATGACGCGGCCCGGGCGGCCGACGGCGGTATACTGCGCCAACAACGAAATGACGTTCGGCGTCTATCTCGGCTTGCAGGAACTTGGTTTTCCGCTTGACGAGCTCGACATCGTGTCGTTCGGCGACCTGGAGTTTTCTTCGCTGTTCCACCAGCGCCTGACCGTCATCCGGCAAAATCCGGAGCGGCTCGGCGAAGAAGTCGGCGAACTGGTGATGCGGCGTCGGGGAGAAGGGAGCGGCGAGGCGGCCGCAGGCAGGGAGAAGCGCGTGCTTTATCCGAAGCTGGAGTGTCGTTGACAGGCGGCTCTTGAACTACCGGCCGAGCAAGGCATGGCTTATATGTAAACGATAACACACAGGAAAATGAGGAGTGAAGTCCGATGGATGTCCGGCAAACGGTCCGGCAATCGCTGGCGCTGGAAGCAGCCGCGCTGCAGCGGCTCGCCGAGCAAGCGGGCGAACAATATGAACAAGCGGTCGAGCTGATTCGCCGGGCGACCGGCAAGGTTGTCGTCGTCGGCATCGGCAAGTCGGGCCATGTCGGCCGCAAAATCGCCGCTTCCCTGTCGAGCACGGGAACGCCGGCGTTTTTCGTGCATGCGGCGGAGTCGGTGCACGGCGACAGCGGCATGATCGAAGCGCGCGACGTCGTCATCCTGCTGTCGAACAGCGGAGAAACGGCCGAAGTGCTGAACGCCCTCGCCATCGTCAAGCGCATCGGCGCGCCGCGCATCGCGATCACGAAGAACGCGCAATCGACGCTGGCCCTCGGCTCCGATGTCGCCTTGACTTACGGCTACGAGAAGGAAGCCGATCATCTCGGTCTTGCGCCGACGACAAGCGCGCTGCTGCAGCTGGCGATCGGCGACGCGCTGGCGGTGGCGTTGTGCGAGTTGAAGCAATTTACGAACGCGGACTTTCATTTGTATCATCCCGGCGGCAGCCTTGGCAAACAACTAGCGGCTGACGTATCGACCAAGGAGGAGCAGGGCGCATGAGCATCGTTGTGATCGGCAGTTTTATGATGGATTTGGTCGTCCGTACGAAACGGGCGCCGGGCGCGGGGGAAACGATTATCGGCAACAGCTTCGGCCGGTTTCCCGGAGGCAAGGGGGCGAATCAGGCTGCCGCCGCCGCGCGCCTCGGCGGACGGGTGGCGATGATCGGCAAGCTGGGCAAGGACCCGTTCGGCGACGATTTTCGCGACGTGCTGCGGCAAGAGGGCATTGATGACACTCATGTGCGCACCGACGAGCGGCATGCGACCGGCATCGGTTCGATCGTGGTCGAGGAAAGCGGCGAGAACCGGATCATCGTCGTTCCCGGCGCGAATCTTCATTATACCGTGGAAGAGCTGGCGGAAGTCGAAGCGGTGGTGCAGAACGCCCAAGTCGTCGTCATGCAGCTCGAAATGGACATCGCCACTATCGAAAGCGCCGCCCAAATGGCGAAGCGCCACGGCGTGCCGCTGATCCTCAATCCGGCGCCGGCGCAGCCGCTAAGCGACGAGCTGCTGGCGGCCACGACCATTTTGACCCCGAACGAAACGGAACTGGAATTGCTGACGGGCGTCAAAGTCGCAACGATCGAAGACGCGGAGAACGCCGCCAAACAGCTGCTGGCCAAAGGCGTCGGCCAAGTCGTCGTGACGCTTGCGGCCAAAGGCGCGCTGATCGTCGGCGCCGACGGCAGCCGCCACGTTCCCGGCTTCCGGGTGACCCCGGTCGATACGGTGGCGGCGGGCGACTCGTTTAACGGCGCGCTGGCGGTGCAGCTGACCGAAGGCAAATCGCTGGCGGAAGCCGCTCGTTTCGCCAATGCCGTCGGCGCCCTGACCGTGACGCGGCAAGGGGCGATTCCTTCGCTGCCGCATCGCAACGAAGTGGAATCATTTATGAAAGGGGAACAATAACCAATGCTCAAAACCGCTTGTCTTCATCCCGAACTGCTGCGCGCGCTTGCCGCTTGCGGCCACGGCGACAAAGTGCTGATCGCCGACGGCAACTACCCGCTCGATTCCGGCTCGAACGTTATGGCGCAGCGCGTGTACTTGAACCTGACGCACGGCATCCCGCTTGTTACCGACGTATTGAAAGTGCTCGACCAGACCATCCCGATTGAAAAAGCGGAAGTCATGCTGCCCGACTCCGGCGACGAGCCGGCGATTTTCGCCGAGTTTCGCTCGCTGCTCGGCGGCAGCCTGCAGCTGGACGGCATCGGCCGGTTCGCCTTTTATGACGCTTGCCGCGAAGCCAACGTCAAAATCGCCATCGCCACCGGCGAACAGCGCATTTACGCCAACCTGCTGCTGACCGTGGGCGTGGTGCCGCTGAAATAACTTGCCCGGCCCGAAGCCGATCGTGTTGTCGCCGACAACCGGTCGGCTTTTTGTTGCCTTTTTCGGAAGACGCCGCCGCCCATGCAGGAGTTTGTCATCATTTGTCGAATGATTACCCGCTGTCACCCGGAATCGCAATTCCGGGATCCATATCATCTACCACGGGAGGCCCTATGGCAATCGAGCAACGATCACGATTGGCTACGAAGAAGAATGCCTTATTGCTTGCTGTTTTTATGCTGCTCCTGTTCGCGCTGTTCATCCCGTCCGGGACAAGCCGCGCGGAAGCGCCGGCCAGAATAACGCTTGACGCAAGCGCACGCACGCTCGATATGAGCAGCGCCGCCGGACGCGTCTTCCAACTGACGGCCAACGTGCAATCCGGCCTCACGAATCCGGCGGTGACCTGGAGTTCGTCCAACCCGGCAGTCGCCGTTGTTGCGTCCAACGGCGAAGTTGTCGCCATGGGACCCGGCTCCGCCGTCATTACGGCAACGCTGACCGACGGAGGAGATACCGCGAGTTGCGCCGTCACCGTGCAAGCGGCGACCGTCCCCGGCCTTTCCTTTATGGTCAAAGGCGCAACCGCCGGGAACGGGCTTTACAGTACTGCGGTCAGCTACCGGCAAGCCGGCTACGGCAACGGATACATGTATACGGGGGTGTCGCCGGCGCCGCAGGCGGTATGGACGACTACCTCATACGGGGTGCTGGTGACGTTCCCGAACGTCGACTGGGGGTTGTCGGAGGCGTACACCTTCGGTTTTGCCTCGTCGAAATTTGCTTATGCCCGGAATGTCGCGCAGAGCGACGTTGGCGGCACGATCGTCATCAAAGGAGACGAATCGGTTCCGCTGCAAGTCCAAGTGGACGATTCGCTGCGAACCGGCACCTTCGCTTTCAGCAATACCGTCGTCACGTTCCAGGACGGGACCGGCACGCCGATCCTTACGCTGCCGGTAGCAACGGGCGCGCTGATGGAGCCGGGGCAGGCGTTCGGCCTGCAAGTCAATGCGACGGACAGCGGGCACGCTTACGTGCTGTTCCGCAATGGCGCCGTTCTGCCCGCAGGCGGCGGGACAATCGTTTTCCCGGCCAGCGATATCGCGGAGTACGATTTCCGCTTGAGCGCGCCCGACTACCCGGCAATGACGCTCACTTCGTTCGCGGCGATCTATTCAAACGGCTTCAACACGTTTTATCATTTGAGCGTGCCGGGCGGGTCGGGGCTGACGAAGCTGTATCTCAGCAAGCTTGCTTATTACGGAATTACCGCCTACTACACCATCCCGGGGCAAAATGTGTACGGCTACAGCGTCGACAACACCCTGTACGGGAACGTGACCCAAAATCGCGAGCTGCATTTGGATACGAACCTGGCCGCGCATTTTACATCGTCGTCGCCTTACTATTTTCCGGGGAGCTGGCTTGCGTACAACGACCTGCGCATCCTCGACAGTTACGGCAACGCCATCGATGTCAGACACCAGAATTTCTCCGACGTGAGCGGGACTGTTATTTTCACGAATGCCGAGACGTCAGTAGAGAGGCAAGTGCAGCGTATTGCCGGCGCGAGTGTCGCCGTTCCGAATACGGAAGGCGTCTACGCGATTTCGTTCGATGTATCGGACAGCATCTTGCCGATTCAGCCGCTGGCCGGCTTTATCAAAGTCGGAGCAACCGCTTCTTCCAACATGACCGCCATCACGCTGCAGGCTGCGCCGGGAAGCGGGCTGAGCGGCGATCTGCCGAACGGCGTAACCGTACTTGCGCAGAAAGTGGACGGGGAAGAGACGCATACGGCCGTTGCATATGGCGGCACGGCAATATTCGAAGCGCTGCCTGCCGGCGAATGGACGTTTTCGACGACCGGCTCCATCTTCGGCGGGTACGCTCCTGCAGTCATTCCGACTTCCCGGCTTGCGCTGACCGTGGCCGGCGACAGTACGTTTCTGCAGGGAACACTTGCCGTGGCGCCGCGCAAATATGACGGGACAATCGGGCGATTCTCGATTGTCGACGCGTTATGGCTTGCCCGCCATCAGGCAGCCTTCGGTTGGGATTTGAACCAGGACGGCCTCGCCGACCGCGAAGATATTCGATATGCGCTCGAGGAAATTGAGCCATACGAGTTCGTTCCCGTCGTGCCGTCCACGGAACTGCAATAAACGATATTGCCCGGGAAATGCGACGTTCTTCGACAGCAAAAGGCACATGCCGGTCAGCATGTGCCTTTCCTGTTTCGAGCGCTGGCTACGCCATGTCGGCTACCAGCACGCCTTCGCGCACCGTCACCGGATAAGCGTCGAGCGAGGCGCCCTTGACCGTCGTGCAACTGCCCGTGCAGGCGTCGAACTCCCAGTAATGCAGCGGACAGACGAGCGCGCCGCCGCCGAAATTCATCACATACCCGCCTGCATGCGGACACAAGCGCGACAGCAGTTTGTAGTCTCCGCTTTCGTCACGAACGAGAAAATACGGGTCATTGCCCACGTTTACTTCCGCCGGCAAATTGCCGAATGCCGCTTCTTCCCCCAACACTACTTCCTTCACGCGACGTTCCCCCTAAGTGTGATTCCATCGTGGAGTAAATGGCCATTTACTAACGATTGTACCACATAAACGTCAAGAGGAGGTATGAACGATTCCCGGCCGATTGTCGTAGGTCCAACTATTCATTTTTGCGCCTCTGTCGCATTTTGTTACAAAAGGTACAAAATATCGTGACAAAATGTGCGATAATAGGAGGGAGGTACATCAGACAGCGAAGGTTGGAGCAAGCATGATTGATATTCATTGCCATATATTGCCTGGTCTGGATGATGGAGCGAGCGACATGGACCAGGCAATCCATATGGCAACATTGGCCGTTGAAGAAGGAATTTCAACGATTGTCGCCACACCGCATCACGCCAATGGCAAATTTTCGAATGAGCGGGACGAAATTTTGTTTGCCGTAGATAACTTCGCTCAAGCTTTGTTTTCCCGAGGCATTCCGCTGCAGGTGCTTGCCGGACAGGAAGTGCGTCTGTACGACGAGCTGATTCGCGATTTGTCGGAGGGGATCGTCATCCCGCTCGGCGGTTCGCCTTACTTGCTGCTTGAATTCCCATCCTCCCGCATTCCCGACTCCGCTGCCGAAACGATTCATGAACTGGAATTGCTGGGGATTACGCCGATTATCGCCCATCCGGAACGCAACCGGGAAATCGCCAAAGACCCGGACAAATTGCTGGCGTTAATTGCCCGTGGCGCATTATGCCAGGTGACGGCGCAGTCGGTGAACGGCGGCATGGGCAAAAAAATACGAGACGTCACCCTGCAGCTGTGCCGCCGCAATCTGGTTCATTTCATCGCCTCGGACGCGCACGATCCGATATTTCGCCCTTTCGGATTGCGGCAGGCATACGCGGCGATTGACAGTCGGCTGGGCAAGTCCTATGCGGACTATTATCGCTTTAATGCCGAAGCCGTCTTAACGGGGCATCCGATCGATGCCCATCTGGCCATGAAACCGAAGAAGCACCCTATTTTATTCTGGAGGTGACAAGAAGCGACCGATTTCCGACAGGCTCAATCCCGTATTAAGCAAAAATTCCTACATAATATGACAAAATAATTGATTCTTTGCTTCCAGTCATGGTAAAATTTTAACAGGTCTACGAAGGAGGAACTATGAGAAAATCATACATAAAGCCGATCATGGCGACGGCTCTGTCAGCAGGACTGCTGGTTTCGTCGGTATTTGGAGTAGGTACTTCGTCCTTTGTCGGGACTGCTCATGCAACGGGAATTATCAGTAACATTGAAGCGATTTATGCCAAAATTGCAGACTCGGACAAGCAAGTGGTGAGAGACGCGCGGGATAAAGCGATGGTCCTTGCGAACAATTCTAGCAATTACAGTCTAATTACCAGTCTGCTGAGCGCGGTGAATGGAAGCAGTCCGATTTCCGGACTGGACGAAGAAGGATTGCTGAGGCTGATTACCACCATTGCCGTCCCCTATTCACACTTTGTGCCGGGCGGGGCGACGCTTCATGATTTAGTACAGGGCCAACTGGCGACCATCAACCTGTTGAACGGCGCTGTCGATTCGAACGAGCGGATCGACGCGGCGGATGTCGAGGCGTACGCCACTGCTCTCGAGAGCGCGTTGAGAAACCAGATTACGATTACCAATATGTTTGCGATCATGGATTCGGGCGATATAAGCGCAACGGCAAAAACGATCTTCAAGAACGCCTTTGATGCGGTTTCGACCACCACGGATGTAGGTAAATTTTTCACCGCATTAGGTGTCCGCTCGGGAATCCCGATCACTTCCAATCTTCTTGCCGATACGCTTCAAGGGATCGTTGCGGCAGCAGACACCAACTATGAAGCGCTGAAAGTGATCCTGTTCGCAGAGATGAATGTCGCCGGCGATATTTCAATCGCCTTCGCGCCTGGGACGGAGTCTTCGGACGGTCGGACCAAACAGTACAAATTGAAAATTTTTGGTCTTTCTATTCCGTATAAATATGTAAGCTGGTATTCTAGCAATTCCGCGATCACGGTTACCCCGGTCGGGGATGACAACGAGCCGAATGTCTATGTGACACTGGCATCCGGGCATTCAACGGAAACAACGACATTAACTGCCAAGATCAAACTGAGCGGAAGCACGTGGAACAACCGCGAATTGTCCCATCAAGATGGTGTGCAATTGTCGGTAATTAATCCAAATACCAGTCCCGATCCCAGCCCTATCACGCCGGGCACGCCGACGCCGTCCGCAACACCGGCACCTTCGGCAACACCAGCGCCTTCGGCAACGCCAGGTCCTTCGGCAACACCGGCGCCTACATCGGCAGCCGAGAAGCTGGACGACCTGCTGAAGAACGGAGCGGGCGACGCATCCGAGCTTGCTGCAGCAACGGGAGCCGCTATTAAGGCGGCAGGTACAACCGATGTATCCGGCAGCGTGAAGGTGGATGGCAACAAGGCGACGCTTTCGCTCGATACCAATTCGCTGCTGGACAAGATGAGCAGCTTGAAGCAAACGGCAGATACGCTGAATGCCAAATCCCAGGAAGCCAATCCCGACACGCCTCCGGCTCCTGTCGTGCTGACGCTTGACTTGGGCAACGTGGACGCAGCCGAAGCCGAAATTTCGCTTCCCGACGATTTCATCGAAGCGGCCAAAGCAAGCGGCGTCGATTCCGTCGCCGTTACAGTAAACGGGGTATCCGTCACGATCAGTCTCAGCGATTACCAGCCGGGGACAACCGTCAAGATGGAGAAGAAGGACAATGACGAAACCGTTCTGACGGCTGTCAGCAGTCCGCCCGTTGCTCCTGTAGTCGGATTCAATATGGTTATGCCTGGCGGAACGGTTCCTATTAGCTTCGATCCAATTCCGTTCGATATGCCGGTTACCTTCACCCTGGCCGGAGAGAACGGTGCCGGCGCCTCGATCGCAGCCGGCAAAGGCGCCGTACAAGCACTGGCGGCCGATACGAAGGTCGATCCCGAGCTGCTGTCGCTGGTGCGAGTGAACGACAACGGAACGGTCGATTATTTGGGAGGCGTCTACAACCCGTCCACCCAGACGTTCAGAACGCCGATTTCGGCAGGCGGCACGTTTACGGTCGTCGAGCACAAAGTCAGCTTCGGCGACATCGCCGACGTGAAGCAATGGGCCGGCCGGCAGATCGAAGTCGCCGCTGCCAAGGGGATTGTCGAAGGGCGCGCCGAAGGCGCCTTCGTCCCGAACGATAAAGTGACCCGCGCCGAATTTACGAAAATGATCGTCAAAACATTCGGACTCGAAAGCGCAACGGCCAAAGAAAACTTTGCCGACGTGAACGATACGGACTGGTTTAAACCGTACGTCGCTTCCGCAGTGAAGGCAGGCCTGATCAACGGCCGCGACGAAAGCACCTTTGCGCCGAACGATACGATTACCCGCGCAGAGATGGCAACAATCGCATCGCGCGCACTGATTTTCGCATCCAAGGCCGTCAAGGTTTCCGCGCCGGATGCAGCCTTGAAAGGATTCGGCGATGCGGCGTCGATCAATCCAAGCTTGAAGGACGGGGTAGCGCTCGCTGCCAAATCCGGTATCGTCATCGGCGATCCGAGCGGCAATTTCAATCCGAATGCCGACTCCACCCGCGCGCAAGCGGCGGTTGTCATCTATCGACTGCTGAACAAATAACCAACACGAAACCATTCCTCCTCTCATGCAGATGGGAGGAGGAATTTTTCACCAGGCGTTTGCCGGCAGGCTTGAGATGAATGGAGGGCATTATGGAACTGGAGTTAAAAGATTATTTTCGCATCATCCGCAAACGCTGGATACTGCTCATTGGCATCGTTTTGCTTGCCGGAGCAGCCTCCGGCATTTACAGTTATATGTTCATTGAAAAGATATACCAGGCTTCGACCAAACTGATCGTCAACAAGTCGGACGCCAAAGTGATGTCGAACGATCAATTGAACTTGAACGATATCAATTTGAACATTCGGTTGATCGATACCTACAAGGAAATTATCAAAACGCCGGCCATCATGGACATCGTGGCGAGTCAGTTCCCGCAGTTCAACTTGACGGCCGAACAGCTGATCGACAAGGTTCGCGTGAGCTCGGTCAACAACACGCAGGTGATGACCGTTATCGTGCAGGACAAGTCTTACGAACGCGCGGCCGATATCGTCAATGCCATCTCGACCGTGTTCCAGGCGGAAATTTCCAAAATCTATAAAGTCGACAACGTCTCCATCCTCAACCAGGCCAAAATGCTGGAGCATCCGTCGCCGGTCAAACCGAATCCGAAGCTGAACATTGCCATTGCGATGATCGTTGCGCTTATGATTGCAATCGGCATCGTTTTTTTGCTTGAGTACCTGGACGATTCGATCAAAACCGACGCCGACGTGGAGAAATATTTGGGCGTTCCTACATTGGCCATGATTACGAGAGTCAGTCACGATGAACTTGTGGCCAAACAAGAGCAGCAGTCATCGAAGAGACAGGTAGGTGAAACGACGAATGCAACGATCCGATAGAAGGCTGATCATCTCCGAAATCAATCCGAAGTCTCCGATCTCGGAGGCTTATCGTACGCTGCGAACGAACATCCAGTTTTCGGCGATCGACGAGGATTTGCGGGTTATTGTCATTACATCGGCGGGACCTGGGGAAGGGAAGTCGACAACGGCCTCCAACCTGGCTGTCGTCAGCGCACAGGCGGAGAAGAAGGTGCTGCTGATCGACGCCGATCTGCGCAAGCCGACCGCGCATCGAACGTTCCTGCTTACCAACCGGATCGGGTTGACGAACTATTTGACCGGGCAAGCGGGAGTGGATGAGGTGGTACGCAGTTCATTCGTCCCGAATCTCGACGTACTGACGGCGGGAAGCAGTCCGCCCAACCCGTCCGAAATGTTGGGTTCCCGAAAAATGCTGTCGCTCGTCGAGCACCTCAAACAATTTTACGACATGATTATTATCGATACGCCGCCGGCGCTGGTTGTGACCGACGCGCAGATCGTCTCCACCTATTCGGACGGTGTCGTGCTCGTTATCGATTCCGGCAAAGTGAAACGCGAAGCGGCAATGAAGGTAAAATCCAATCTGGAGCATGTCAAAGCGAGATTGCTTGGCGTGGTGCTCAACAATATCGACCGCAAGACGAGCGAAAATTATTACTACTACTATTACTACGGAAACCAGGCAGACCAGAAGTAGCGATTGCCGACAACTTTGATTCGTTGCGTACCCCTTCGACTATCGTTGTCAACTTTCGACCTTTGTGGCGGCCGGCGTATTGGTGCCGTTATGGGCATTCGCAGTTAGTAGACACAATAATGTCCACTAGCCAGAGAGATGATCAGGCGGTAGGATATACCCAATGTCATTAAGCAGGTTAAGCAAGGATGACGGGTCGAAGCATACTGGGGGAACGCTATGAATTACCGGATTCGCATGTACTCTTTGCTAATGTTGGATATTGCCATGGTCTGGGTCAGTATCGTTTCCTCTTATTGGTTTCGATTCGGAAGTGAAATTCCGACGGAATATGTGCAACAGATGGTTATTTTCGGCGGCGTCTCGACCGTTGTCGGAGCGGCCTGCCTGATCTTGTTCAAGCTGTACAACCGGATCTGGCAATATGCCAGCATCGGCGAATTGATTTCCGTACTCAAGGTGGTCGTCACCTTCTCAATCGTGACCTACTTCCTGACCTACCTGATCAGCGGGCAACGCATCCCGCTATCCATCGTCATTCGCAACTTCGAAACGTTGGTTCTTCTGATCGGCGGTACACGATTTGCTTGGCGAGTCCTGCGCGACAAATACTTGAACCGCAAGACCAACCAACTGAAGGCGTTGATTATAGGTGCGGGGGATTGCGGCACCTTGATCCTGAAGGAGCTCAAGTTCAACTCCGCTTCCCGGACGATGCCAGTCGCATTTATCGACGACGACATCAAGAAGCATCGGATGCAGGTACATGGGATTACCGTAGTGGGCGGTCGCCATCGAATCATCGAAATCGTCGAGCTGTTCGAAATCGACGAGATCATTATCGCGATTCCTTCCGCATCGAGGAAAGACATTTCCGACATCATCGACATTTGCAAGAAGACCAAAGCAACCTTGAAGATCATCCCGAGAATCAATGATATTATCCAGGGCAAAGTTTCGATCAATCACATACGCAATGTGGAAGTGGAGGACTTGCTCGGACGCGATCCGGTGAAAACGGATTTGGCGCTGATTGCCAGTTACATAACCGAAAAACGCATCCTCGTTACCGGTGCCGGCGGATCGATCGGATCCGAGCTCTGCAGACAGATTGCCCGTTTCCAACCGGAGAAACTGTTGCTGCTGGGGCATGGCGAGAACAGCATTTACGACATCGAGATGGAGATGCGGCGCACTTACCCGACCTTGAACATTCAAAGCATCATCGCCGATATTCGCGACAGGCCGCGAATCGAAGAGATCTTTCATACATACCAACCGCAAGTCGTCTTTCACGCCGCGGCGCACAAGCATGTTCCTTTAATGGAGAGCAACCCGGCGGAAGCTATTAAGAATAACGTATTCGGCACCAAAAATGTTGCAGAGTGCGCCGATCAATACGGAGCCGAACGTTTCGTGCTGATCTCGACCGATAAAGCCGTCAACCCGACAAGCATCATGGGGGCGACCAAACGCATTGCCGAGATGCTGATCCAGTGTCTCGATCGCACGAGCAAGACCAAGTTCGTCGCCGTACGCTTCGGCAATGTCCTGGGCAGCCGCGGCAGCGTCATCCCGCGCTTCAAGGAACAGATTGCTCATGGCGGTCCGGTTACCGTGACACATCCCGACATGATTCGCTATTTTATGACCATTCCCGAGGCCGTGCAGCTCGTCATCCAGGCCGGTTCCCTGGCCCAGGGCGGCGAGATCTTCATCCTCGACATGGGCAAGCCGGTCCGGATACTCGACCTGGCCCAGGACTTGATCCGCCTCTCAGGCTTCGAGCCAGGCGTGGACATCAAGATCGAATTCACCGGCATGCGGCCGGGCGAGAAGCTGTACGAAGAGCTGCTGCTCAGTGAAGAGGGCGCGACAGCGACCACGATGGAACGGATCTTCGTCGGGAAGCCGATGAATATCAACCGCAGCGAGCTGGAGTTTGAGATCAAACGGCTCGAGCGCGTGCTCGATGCGGAGCAGCAAGTGATACAAGAGGCTGTGAAAATGATTGTGCCTAGTTATCGGGATGCTTCTTAACGCAGTATTGAACTTAGCAACTGGAAAAGGGGTAAGGATAGGTGGCAATTCAAACCGACACCATGACTCATAAGAAGATCTACCTTGCTTCTCCCCATATGAGTGAAGAAGGATATGAACAGCAGTACATACATGAAGCATTTGAATCGAATTGGATTGCTCCGATCGGTGGCAATATAGATGGTTTCGAAAGAGAGCTTGCATCTCTTGTTGGTATTAAGTCTGCCGCAGCGCTCTCTTCTGGTACGGCTGCAATTCACATGGCATTAATGGCTGCGGGAGTAGGAGAGGGAGATATTGTTTTTTGCCCTACACTTACATTTGCAGCGACTGCTAACCCGATCATTTATTTGAATGCTATCCCTGTGTTTATCGATAGTGATGAAGATACATGGAACATGAGTCCGGAGTTACTCGAAGAGGCATTTAAAAAATATACTCCCAAAGCCGTCATCGTGGTTCATCTTTACGGGTTAACTGCGGATATGGAGAAAATAGTAAAAATTTGTGCGATGCGCGGTGTACCGTTGATTGAAGATGCCGCTGAAAGCCTGGGAAGTTTGTATAGAGGGAAACACACAGGCACCCTTGGCGATTATGGCATCTTTTCATTTAATGGAAACAAAATTATAACCACCTCAGGCGGTGGGATGCTTATAAGCAACAATGAAGAACGGATTGCAAAAGTAAAGTTTTGGGCAACCCAAGCGAGAGATCCGGCTAGGCACTATCAACATAGCGAATTAGGTTTCAATTATAGAATGAGTAATATTGTCGCGGGAATAGGCAGAGGCCAATTGAATGTGTTGAATCGCAGGATCCAGCAAAAACGAAAAATATTTGAGTTCTATAAAGATAGACTAGAAGGGCTGAAAGGATTATCATTTATGCCCGTAAATGAGTGGAACGAGCCGAATTATTGGTTGAGCTGCATTACTTTGTGGGGCAAAATCAGGCCGATTGATGTAATGGAAGCATTGGATGCGGAGAATATAGAAAGCAGGCCAGTCTGGAAGCCGATGCATATGCAACCGTTATTTGAAAAGTATGATTTTGTTGGCGACGGTAGGTCGGAACGAATCTTTGAGTTTGGAGTTTGCTTGCCGAGTGATACGAAGATGACAGTTAGCGATCTCGAAAGAATAGTAAGAATAATTAGATTAATTGCAAAATAGAAAAATTTTTCTAAATCCCAATTAAAACATGAAAAAGGAATGGGGATTGGTAATGCAAAATACTAAGGCAATGATGGATTATGAAAAAAATGAAAGATGGTACGAAAGAAAAATGAAAAGACTGTTTGACCTGATAATAGCTTGTTTATTGCTTTTTATTTTAAGTCCAATTTTGATATGCCTTTGTATTTTAATAAAAATAAAACTTGGGAATCCTGTTATATTCAAACAAAATCGACCGGGTCTACACGAAAAAGTATTTACAATGTATAAATTCAGGACAATGACTAATGACAGAGATGAATATGGGGAATTTCTTCCTGATAATTTAAGGTTAACTAAATTCGGGAAATTTCTGAGATCAACAAGTCTTGATGAGTTACCTGAACTTTGGAATGTAATTCGTGGAGAGATGTCGTTGGTGGGTCCGAGACCGCAATTGTTAAGAGATGTAGTGTTTATGACTTCTGAACATAGGAAACGACATAGTGTTCTGCCTGGGCTGACAGGCTGGGCTCAAGTAAATGGACGTAATAATCTTAGCTGGGAGGATAAACTTGATTTAGATTTAATATATCTTAATCACATAAGTTTTTTGTATGATTTCAAAATAATAGCAAGGACATTTGTAAAAGTATTGAGCCGAGAAAATATTAATTCTGAAGGCATGGTTACATCAGAAGATTTTGGAGACTATCTGTTACGAGAAAAAAAAATTAGTTGGGATGAATATCGTATTGCTATTGAAAGTTGTAAATAACAAAGCTTTCTCATCGTCATACAAATCCTTAAGTAATGTGCTTAACTGGAATATTTCAGTGGAATATATTAAGGTAGAGGGTCTAAAGTCGATCTTTGTGATGATTTTCTTGTCAAGGTCAAGCAAGTACTTTCGCTGAAATCATCCAACCCTATCTATTGTACTCATTTTCAACACATAGTACGTAGAAAATGAACAACATCACTTTATCAGTCCCCCAAGCTGGTAGACATCCTCCGTCTGGAACTAATCTTGTTAAAATTGATTTGTTCTGAGACAGTAGAGTGATTAGCTGCAAAATATTATATCCTTTAGCATTAGGAGTTATTATGAATCGGTATAGTGTGCTAATGTCGGTCTACATAAAAGAACAACCGCAGTATTTAAAACAAAGCATAGATAGCATGTTGAATCAGACAGTTTTTCCGGATGAGATTGTAATTGTTAAAGATGGGCCACTGACTGAACAGTTAGATTCCGTCTTGGATGGATATGCAAGTGCATATCCGTCGTTATTTAAAATAATTACCAATGAACAGCAACTCGGGTTAGGTATGTCATTAAGCACAGGACTAAATCATTGTAAAAATGAATTAGTAGCACGAATGGATACAGATGATATTTCTTTGCCTGAAAGATGTGAGAAGCAATTAAAAGAATTTCAAAAAAACAAGGAAATAAGCTTAATCGGCGGGACTATTTCAGAATTTATTGATATAGAAACTAACATCATTGGCAGAAGAATTGTCCCGACAAGAGATAATGAGATTAAAGCATACTTAAAAAAGAGATGTCCATTTAATCATGTTTCAGTAATGTTCAAAAAGAATGAAGTTATTAAAGCAGGGAGTTATTGTGATTGGTACTGCAACGAAGATTATTATCTATGGATCAGAATGTACGAGTATGGAAGCAAATTTGCAAATCTCGCTGAAACGCTAGTGTATGTGCGTGTAGGGCCAGATATGTATAAGCGCCGTGGTGGAAAAAGATACTACAAAAGTGAAAAAGAACTTCAAAAATATATGTATAAAAAGAAAATAATAAGCTACAAACAATATTTGTGGAATAGTTGGATACGATTTATTTTTCAAGTGCTAGTACCAAATAGCATTCGTGGATATCTATTTAAAAAACTTGCTAGAAGTTGAATAGACTATCAACTGGTTGGGGGATCAATGAAGTGAAAACTCAAAAAGTATCCATAAGAGATATACAGTTAAAATTACTGGATATTATAGATTATATTGATGAATTGTGCAAAAAAAACAAGATTCAATATTTTTTAATTGGCGGTTCCGCGTTAGGTGCTGTTAGACACAAAGGGTTCATTCCGTGGGATGACGATTTTGATATTGCAATGACTAATGAGAACTACCTGAAGTTTTTAAAAGTGTGCGAAGAACAACTGGATAAAGATAGGTATTTTTTTCAAAGAGAAGCTAGTGAGAAATGGCCCTTATACTTCACTAAAATTAGAATGAATGGTACAGTGTTTAGAGAACCAGATGCCATGTGTGAATCGCACATGGGGATTTTTATTGATGTATTCAGCCTTGAAAATATTGCGGATGGTATTGTGGCTTCGACATGGCAGTATATATGTAGCAAAATAGTAATTGCGCGAACTCTTGCCCAGCGGGGCTATATGACTGCAACTTTCGGTAAAAGGGTAGTCATGTCAATAATAAAGCGCATATCCAATAGGGCTTTGGAAAAGGTTTTAATCAACCAGGTCAGAAGATATAATAAGGAAGAGACAAAAAGATTAGGGATTCTATTTGGAAATGTTAGATTCAAAAATGCCTTTATTCCAAGAGAATTTTTTGGAACACCAGAGTATATTGAATTTGAGGGAAGATTTCTTCCAGTACCAGGCATGACACATGAATTTTTAAGGAAAAACTTTGGGGATTATATGAAATTGCCTCCGAAGGAAAAACAGTTCGGTCATTTGCCTGAAGAAGTAATATTGTAATTGTACTGGCGATAAAGTAAGTAGGCGGGTGTAAAAATGGTTGCATTTACTTGGTTAGTGTTTATCCTAAATCCATTGATTGGCTCGATATTCTCTTCTATCGGATTGTTTAGCGACAGAAAAAGGAATATCCACTACTCAGCGATGATGGCATTGTTGTGCTCGTCCTTTGCGTATTGGTTCATTCCAAAGCATGAGATGGATTTAACTAGGTATTTTGCACAACTTAAGTCTTATAGTACACTATCTTGGGATAGCTTTTATGAAATTATATTAAGTAAACAACTACTAGTTATACAAGAATTGCTGTTTTATTTCATTGCCCAATCGCAAAACTATCACTTGCTACCCGCTATATCGATTTTTATTTCGTATTTCATTCTATTTTATATAATTACAGACTACTCTAATAAGAACAATGTTCGATCAAGGGAAATGTTTGGGACATTGATTTTTATATTATGTGTCTTGCCTTTTCCAATTCTAGTCAGCAATGTGCGTAATATTATGGCCTTTTCAATTTTCATTTTTGGCGCTTACAGAGAATTTGAACAAGGGAAAAGAAATGTATTGACATATATCCTTTATATGATACCAGTGTTTATCCATATTGCGACTGTAAGCTTACTGCTATTAAGAATTATCGTTTCCATTTATGATTTTAATAAAAAAAGGAGTATTGTTATTTCATTGGGAATTGCAAGCGTGGCTTTTTTCATTACACAGTTTTCAGAAATTGTTGAGAAATCAGGGTTACCTAATCGTGTTATTCAGGCCTTTTTTATAAAAGCTGATAATTACGCTACTAATAATGATAGCGCTTATGCAATTTATCTACAAAGTAATTTATTTATGAACCTACAGAAATATTATTTTGTATCAATTGTGTTGTTTTTTTTAATGTTGCTATTCATAATTAGACGGCAGTCTTCGATTTTAGCTTTAAATGAAAAACACAAAAAAATGCTATCTTTTTATAGCTTAGTTTGTTTAACAGTTGTAGGAACGGCTCCGATTGTAATTACTGTATATCTTCGATTTACTTTTCCGGCAATCATGCTTTCATTTTTAGTCTTATTGCGATATCATCAGTGGATTAAGAGTAAGATATCCAAACAAATAATTTCATTTGGAATATTGTCAGGCGCAATTGGCGGATTGATTCAGCAAATAATATTTTTAGATAAAGTAACAAATATTTCTCAAATGTTCTCTTCTGTGACGGTTAGAAGTCTTATAAATATGTATATACCAATTACCTAGAAATGCCCAATAATCTTATAATGGATCTGTTTTGATTCATGGAGGATTAAACAGTGAAAATATCTGTTATCGTTCCTGTATATAATGTAGAGCGATATTTAAGTAATTGTATAGATTCCATATTAAATCAAACCATGAAAAATATTGAATTGATACTTGTAAATGATGGATCAAATGATCGTTCAGGTGAAATTTGTGAGATGTATAAAAGAAAAGACGATAGAGTCATTGTAATTCACAAAACTAACGGGGGATTATCTTCTGCTAGAAACGCTGGCCTTGAGGTCGTAACAGGAAATTTCATAGGATTTGTTGATAGTGATGATTGGATCGAGCCTGATTTTTATCAACTCTTGTATCAAGGATTAGTGACATATGGGGCTGATATAGCTGTTTTACATTTTAAGAAAGTTAGCGATTTTGATAAAATCGCCTTTCAAACAGATGAAATAAAAATTTGGAGATGTTTTAATAAAAATGAAGCTATGGAATTATTATTTGCGAATAATTACATAGGGTATTCTGCAGTTAATAAATTGTATAGGTCAGAGCTTTTCTTTGGAGTAAGATATCCCGAAGGAATGTTGATGGAAGATAAGGCCACTACCTACAAGTTGATACATAATTGCGAGAGCATCGTAGTGAATGAATCAACCAAATACCACTATTTTTTAAGGGAGAATAGCATAATACAATCGACTTTTAACAATAAAAAATTTGATTCTTTCACCATCCATGAAGAACTTATTAAATTTATTGATAATTACTACCCTAAACTAGCTGGAGTAGTCCGGGGGAGATATGTTTATGCTTCAATACGAATGTTATTCATGATGATAAAAAGTAATTATTATGAAGATAATGCGGCATTTGAAAGATGTACTAATGTGATAAAATTATATTACAAAGAAACTATTGTAGAAAAAAGGATGAAAGTACTGATCAAAGTTTTGACAATTGCCTTCCTCATGTTTCCTGGGTTACCGAAACATATGGCGCGATGCAGAATCTTTTCCATGTTATTTAAGAAGGTTAGAATCTCATGAACGAGAGGTATAATCATTGTTAATCAAAATTAAGAAGTTTTTACATAGGAATGTATATCCTTTGATTATTATGGTGTTTCCTATCAATCAGCGAAAAGTAGTTTTTAGCAGCTTTGCAGGGAAGCAGTATGCCGATAACCCCAAGGCAATATCAGAAAAACTACATAATATCCATCCTGAAGCTGAAATTGTATGGTTAATGAAAGGTGCAAGAAAGGTAAATCAGCTTCTTCCCGATTATGTAAAAGTAGTGGAATATGAATCTTTTGCCGCTGCATATGAATTGTTTACCTCTAAGGTTTGGGTGGACAATATAAGAAAGCCGCTATTCTTTAGAAAAAGAAAAAAGCAATTTTACTTACAAACATGGCATGGAACACCGTTAAAGCTTATTGAGGCAGATGCAGGAGATAAGCTTGGAAAAAAATATAGAAAATATGCTAAGCGAGACTCGAAGAATATTAGCATATTATTGTCAGGTAATCAATATTCTACTGCAATTTTCAGGAAAGCTTTTGAATACGAAGGTGAAATGCTGGAGTGTGGGACACCTAGGAATGATCTCTTGTTGAATAATTGTGAACAAATTGGTCTGCAGGTTCGAAAAAAACTTAATTGCGAAAATCAAGCTGTACTGTTATTTGCTCCTACTTATCGTAATGATATAGAAAAAAATGGTTTGGAACAACTCAAAAAGTTAGACCCAAACGTAATTTTAGACGCATATGAAAAGAAATATAACAAAAAATGTGTGTTGTTTTTGAGATTTCACCCAAACGTCGCTGACACAATAAATATGAAAGCAATAATAATGGAATATGGGGAAAGAGTACGTGATGTGTCTGTTATGTGGGACATGCAAGAATTGTTATGTGCCGCAGATGCGCTAATAACTGATTATTCTTCTGTATTCTTTGATTATTCAATATTAAAAAGGCCGATATTTATTTTTACTCCTGACAAAAATAATTATTATGATGAGCGAGGTTTGTATTTAGATGTCAACGAACTCCCGCTATTCAGTTCTGAAACATCTGAGCAACTGGTTTATCTGATTCGTTCTATTGATAAAGAAAATTTAATAGAAAGAACGTCTTTGCTTTTAAATCAAATTGGAAATAAAGAAGAAGGAATAGCTGCGGAGAAAGCTGTACAAATAATTAAAAAGCAATTAGAAATGACTTAAGGGTAGAGATGAGATGTTTGGAGTAACTATATGAGTAGAATCACTATAATAATTATGTTGGTAACCGTTTTCTCCAAGGTGATTGGATTTTTTAGAGATATCATACTCTCTTATCTTTATGGTGCCACTAACGTTACTGATGCATACCTTGTTTCATTAAGCATTCCTACTGCAATATTTGGATTTATTGGTATAGGGATATCCACTGGATATATTCCTATGATCAGTAAAATCCAACAGAAACATGGAGAAAAAGAAAGCCTGAAATTCACTAACAATCTGGTTACAATCTTGGTCATTTTATGTTCAATTATATGTATATTAGGAAATATTTTCATTGAAGAAGTTGTAAAATTATTTGCTTCTGGATTTGAAGGCGAAACATTAAAATTAGCAATCAAATTCACTAGAATAAGTCTATATGGTATGTATTTTACTGGGATTATATATATATATAGCGGATTACTGCAAGTGAAGGGGAAATACATAGTTCCTGCACTGATTGGATTTCCACTTAATATAGTGATAATTTTGTCATTATTATTAAGTGTAAAAGTGCATGTATTAATATTGTCAATAGGAACCGTCATAGCGTTAGCGTCCCAATTACTTTTTTTGATCCCGTTTTTATATAAAATAGGCTATCGGTTTAGGTTTACATTTGAAATAAAAAATAAATACTTGATTGAAATGGCAGTGATTTCCGTTCCATTGATTATTGGAATTTCAATGAATCAGATAAATATTTTAATTGATAGGACGCTCGCTTCTCAAACAATTGAAGGTGGGATATCTGCTTTAAATTATGCCAATACACTAAATGGGTTTGTTCAAAGCGTACTCGTGATGCCATTGGTTACTGTCATGTACCCAATAATTTCAAAGTTGGCTGTAGATAATAATAAGACCGGAATTCAAAAAGCAATATTTGATATGATTACGGGGATAAATTTGTTGGTGATTCCTGCTACAGTTGGTTTTATGTTCTTCGCTAAACCGATTGTAGTGATGCTATTTGGCAGAGGAGCCTTTGATATTCAGGCGGCAAACTTAACATCTGAAGCACTATTTTTTTTCTCAATTGGAATGATTGGTTTTGGTTTAAGAGAAGTGTTGGCAAGGGTTTTCTATTCAATGCAGGATACAAAAACGCCAATGATCAATGCAGGGCTGGGAATGTTTTTAAACATAGTCTTGAATGTTATATTAACTAGGTATATGGGAATCGGAGGACTAGCATTAGCTACAAGTATTTCAGCAATTGTTACTACAATTCTAATGTTTTTTAGTCTAGTAAGAAAAATAGGTTTTTTCAACTTGAAGCGAGTGGCAGTATCATGTTTAAAGATTGTATTTGCTTCATTGATCATGGGGGTCATTACAAAGTTATGTTTTAATTCTTTAAGTTCTTATACAAAAAATATGAATTTATCTTTACTCATATCAATTGTTGCTGGAGTGTTTGTTTATTGGTTGATTATTTATTTTATGAGAGTCGGAGACTTGCAAGTATTTAAGTTATTAAAAGATAGAGTGAGGAAGGCATGAATAACTGTTTATTGCCTGTATGAGTGAACTTATCCGCTGAATCCAACAAATCTATATGATAGGATATAGCAGGAGACTCTGTTGCTACCTATTACTTGAAATACCGTTTGAAAGCTAAGCTTATCGAAAAACATGTGAATTCGTGGAAACGCTAGATTTGAACTCTCAATGATGATTACCGATAAACTTGCTTAAGGAGAAAATATGAAAAAAATAATTACTTATGGGACATTTGATTTGTTACATTATGGACATATAAATTTACTTAAGCGAGCAAAAGCACTTGGTGAATATTTGATTGTTGCACTTTCAACCAATGAATTCAATGAGACTAAAGGGAAGAAGTGCTATTTTTCCTATAATGAAAGAAAGACTCTCCTCGAATCCATACGGTTCGTTGATTTAGTTATTCCTGAAAATAACTGGGAACAGAAAATAAACGATGTACATGAGTTCAAAATTGACACGTTCGTTATGGGGAGTGACTGGGAAGGGAAATTTGATTTTCTTCGAACCTACTGTGAAGTAGTCTATCTAAATAGAACTCCTGAAATTTCAACAACAAAGATAAAGCAAGACTTAGGTTATTGTTGAAACACTTAATTTAATAAGTTCTGGCAATTTACAGTATGAAGAATGACTTCCAAATAAATCGGCTTTTGCTGATTGGACATAGAATTTTAAGAGTATCGATTTCACGCCTTACAAAGGCATACAACTAGGGTACTATGTTATGGGAGAAGAGTGCATATGTCGATTTTAGTAACAGGAGGGGCAGGATATATTGGGAGTCATACCTGCGTTGAACTATTAGATGCGGGTTTTGAAGTAATTGTCGTTGATAATTTTTCTAACAGCAAGTCTGTGGTACTTAATCGAATAGAGAGTATAACCGGTAAGCCGTTAAAGTTATATGCAATTGATTTGTTACATAGAGAGGCGTTGGAAGGTGTTTTTGAGGTAAATGCCATAGAAGCTGTAATTCATCTTGCGGGGCTTAAGGCGGTAGGGGAGTCGGTTGATAATCCCCTATGGTATTATAAAAATAATATTACTGGTACTTTGAATCTCTTGGAAATAATGAATAAGTACAAAGTGAATAAAATGGTTTTCAGTTCCTCCGCTACAGTATACGGGGCTTCCTCAAGCGTTCCCAATTCGGAAGACTCACCTCTAAAAGCCAACAATCCATATGGCCGGTCAAAATTAATGATAGAGGAAATATTAGGTGATTTGTATCGATCTAATCCGGATTGGTACATATCAATCTTAAGATACTTTAATCCAGTTGGTGCTCATGAAAGCGGTAGGATTGGTGAGGACCCTCATGGTATTCCGAATAATTTGATGCCACATATTTCAAGAGTTGCTGTGGGGAGGAGCGATAGGTTGTCTATATTCGGCAGTGATTATGATACGCCTGATGGTACAGGGGTTCGTGATTATATTCATGTCGTCGATTTGGCAAAAGGGCATCTGAAAGCACTAGAGAAAATCAATCGTGTTTCCGGGATCAATTATTATAATCTTGGAACCGGCAGGGGACATAGCGTACTTGAGGTAATTAAAATGTTCGAGTCCGTCACGGGTCGTAATATCCCTTATTCATTAACTAATCGGAGGCCAGGAGATATTGATAAGTGTTATGCGGATCCGACAAAAGCGAAGGTTGAACTAGACTGGGTCGCGAGAAAGACTCTTTCGGACATGTGTCGTGATGCGTGGCGTTGGCAGAAAAATAATCCTAATGGTTACGAAGGTTGATCGGCAAATAAATTTTTTTGGTTAGGTATGATGTATATTTTCACGGAAGGAGCCAACACAATGAAGAAAAAAACAATCAAAAAGCTTCTATTATGGACAGGGGCTATTCTTATTGTGTTGGCAGTCGGCGGCTATTTCGCAATGAATTACGCCGTAAATCGGATGATTCACATGATGGCAGAGGGAATCGATCTCGATTCGTTGGATCGGGAGTTGCAGGGTGTAGGGAATGTACGCATGGATGAGAAGAATGGAGTGACGGCACCGGCTGGGGGGAGCGGCAATGTTGCTGGTGCCGGAGATAAAGCGAATGGAGCAGCAAGTGGTGCGTCCGCTTCGCCGAATAACGGCTCGGGCGGAAGTACGCAGCAGAGCAGCGGAGGCAACACGCAGCAAGGAGGCGCTGTGAGTCAGGCGCCTGCGCAGTCGTCCGCGGCGCCGACAAAAGACGACAAATTAACCTACTCCGCCGAAATTTCGACGGATAAGGCGAAACAGGTCGAAGAGCAAATTACGCTAAAGGACAAGGCGTTCATCACGTCGGTGATTATGAAGCGGTTCAGTTCTTCGGAGCTGAATATGTTCGCCAAGTTGGCCAGCGGCGGGCTGTCGGTTGAAGAGAAGAAGGAAGCGAAGAAGGTTTTCCTCGAGAAGCTGTCGGAGAGTGAATACAATCAACTGATCGGCATTGCCGCCAAGCTGGGCCTGAGCGAAGGGAAAGACTATCAAAACTCGCTCAAAGAGAATTTGAAATAGGCCGGCAAGAAGATCACTTCAACGAAAATGGTTGAGACTGGAAGGAATTCGCCTGTCGATCCCGTAATGTAATAGGGAGAGGCGCAGCCGGGAATGGCCGCGGCACACGACAGGAGGCAGAGTTGATGAAGGTCACCGCTGGTGAATATGTATTGATTAAAGATGATGTGGAAATGGGCGAAAATGTCGTCATTGGCAATCATGTCATCATCTATGAAGGTACCCGGATCGGGGACAATGTGACGATTCACGATCATGCGGTAATTGGCAAGCAGCCGATGCGCGCGAAAAATTCAGCTCTGTCCGGATCGAGGGCGGCGCTGACCCCCGCGGTTATTCATTCCGGCTGCACGATCGGCACGTCGGCTATTGTATATGCCGGGGCGGAGCTCCGGAACGATGTGTTCGTTGCGGATCTGGCCACGATCCGGGAACGGGTTACGGTCGGCGCGAAAACGATCGTGGGCCGCGGCGTAGCCATCGAAAATGATTGCCAAATCGGTGCGAAATGCAAGCTGGAAACGAATTGTTACATAACGGCTTACTCCACGTTGGAAGACGATGTATTCATTGCCCCCTGCGTGGTAACTTCGAACGACAATTATATGGCGCGGACAAAGGCGCGATTCGATAAGTTTAAAGGCGTGACGGTGAAGCGCGGCGGAAGGATCGGGGTCAACGCGACGATTCTGCCCGGCCGACTGATTGAGGAAGATGGGGTCGTGGCGGCGGGCAGTGTGGTAACCCGCGATGTCCAGTCCCGGGAAATTGTCGCAGGGGCGCCGGCCAAGAAGCTGCGCGCTGTTCCCGAGGAGCAATGGCTGGAAAATCAATAACGGCCACAAATTGAAAGCGAAAGTTGCGTGAATGGATGAAGAAGGGGAGAGTGGCGGTAAAATTGGCTGGGTTGCTGGCGGCGCTCGTGGCGACGGGCAACATCAGCATGTATTCGGCAACGGCGGCGCAAACGCCGGAGCGGGTGGAGGTATATTTTGCCCCGCTGAAGCTGTTGTTTGACGGGAAGCAGTATGCGCCTCCGGGAGGGCAGGAAGGATTTCTATATAATGACAGCACTTACGTTCCGCTTCGGTTCATTACGTACGCGCTGAATAAAGATATTGCTTGGGACGGCGAGACGTATACGGTTTCGATTTCGAAGCCGGTGGGGCTTGGGCAGAAGGAAGTTGACGCGTATCGGGCCAACCATGAAGTGGAAAGCAACCCGGGTGAGGCCGAGCCGGTGGATGCGGCGCAATTGAAGCCGGAAAGGATTGAGGCGTATTTCGAAGATGTGACGTATGTATTCGACGGGAAGGTCAAGGAGCCGCCGAAGGATCAGCCCGGGTTGATTGTGAATGACAGTTTGTATGTGCCGCTGCGTTTTTTCTCGCAGTCGGTGGGCAGGCAAATTGACTGGGATCCGAAGACTTATTCGGTGAAGGTGGAAACAACGGTTCAGACGGAGAATGACGAGGCTAAGGCTACACCAAAGCCGTCGCCCTCGCCGACTCCGACACCAACGGCATCGCCGACGGCGTCGCCAAAGCCGTCCGCATCAACTGCGCCCGGAGGGGCAGCGGTTGGTGGCGGAGTTCCTGTCGGCGGAGGCGCTCCGGGAGGAGCCGGGGCGTCCGGCCCGGCGAGCAAGCCGAGCTATAGCGAGCTGACGTCGGCTGCCGAGGGACGGATTTCGTCTTTGCACGATCGAGCCCAAGATTATTTTAAAGATTTGGCGTTACGATATTTATTCGCATCCAGTCAAGAGGAGAGGAACCAACTGAGGAGCCAGGGATCGGCTGCGTTGAGCGGCTTCGACGCCGAGTTCGCCGGAATTATGGACTCGCTTCGTAGTCAGTTGACGGCCAACGGATACGATACTTCGATCATCGCCACATACGAAAGCGGGTATGCAAACGAGAAGGAGAAACAGTTAAGCAATTACAAATAGAAGGCCATATAGCAAAACCGTCCGCAACCGGGCGGTTTTTTACTTTGTAAATTTTCACGTAAACGCTTCCGCCGCGCCAGCCTTTATTCCTATTTTCGACAGATTACGGTATAATTTTTGCTATCAGCTTCGTATTGACACGGGATTATCAAGGTGCCAGGGATACATACGGTTCGGGCGGACATGGGTCCGGGGAGTGAGCAACGGTTGCGAAATTGGCTGGCACGGTGGCAAAGCTATGAATCGCAAATATCGACAGCGCGGGTGTTGGCATTGTTGCCTGGCGTGGAGCGGGTCTATCAGATCTATCAATCGCTTGCAGACGACCAACTGGCCGATATTGTGAATGAACTCAAAGTGAAGGCACGGCAAGGGGAACTAGGTCTTGAGGAGCGGCAAGCGACGCTTGCGCTGCTGAAGGAGGCCGTTCGCCGCAAGCTGGGTCTGCAGTTGCACGATGTGCAGCTGATCGGCGGATGGCTGCTGTGCGACGGCTGCGCCGCCGAGATCAAAACAGGCGAAGGAAAGTCGCTGGTATCGCTGATTCCCGCCTTCTGGTTCGCTTTGCAAGGGGAAGGCGTCCATCTGGCGACGGTGAACGAATATTTGGCTCGGCGGGATTATGAAGCGATGGCCGGCGTCTGGAACCTGCTGGGCTTGTCGGCGGGACTGACAACAGCCGGGGCGTCGATTCGGAGCAAACAAGCCGCCTACGCGGCCGACATTACATACGGGACTTGTACGGAGTTCGGATTCGACTATTTGCGCGACCATCTTGTCAGCGATGCCGGTCAGCAGGTGCAGCGGGAACTGGCCTATGCGGTAATTGACGAATTGGATAGTATTCTGATCGACGAAGCGCGGACGCCGCTTATTATTGCAGGGCAGACGAAGGCGGCTCCCGATACGTATACGATTTGTGCCCATTATGCGGCAGGCTGGCGCGAGGAGCGCGATTACGAGATTGACCCGGAAACGAGGCAAGTCATGTTCACGGATGACGAGATCCGGCGAATGGAGACGGTTTTCGGGATCGAGAATTTGTTCGATACGGAGCACGCGGACGTGTATCACGCGCTGCTGCAGAGTTTGCGGGCGCATACGCTATATAAACGGAATGTGGATTATATCGTGGAAGAGGACGAGGTTCGTCTGATCGACCCGTTCACCGGGCGGATTCTGACCGGACGGCAGTACGGCGACGGCTTGCAGCAAGCCATCGAAGCGAAAGAGAAGGTGCCGCTCAGCCCGGAAATTCGTACGCATGCGACGATTACGGTACAGAAGTATTGGAGCCTCTACTGGCAAATTACCGGCATGAGCGGGACGGTTCTGTCGGAGTCGGCGGAGTTTGCCCGCATTTACGGACTGGAGACGGTAGCGATTCCGACGCATGAACCGGTCGTGCGCGTGGACGAACCGGACCGGATCGTGCTCACGGAGCAGGAGAAATACGAGTATGTAACGGCATTGATCGAGCGCTGTCATCATAATGGTCAGCCGGTGCTAATCGGGACTGCTTCGGTGCGGCAGTCGGAGGAGCTCTCCCGTTTTTTGGCCGGCAAGGGGATGGCCCACCGGGTGCTGAATGCGCTGACGGAAGCCGAAGAAGCGGCAATTATCGCGGACGCCGGACAGCGGGGCGCGATTACGATCGCGACGAATATGGCGGGACGCGGCACGGATATCAAGCTGGGCGAAGGCGTAGCGGAGCTTGGCGGTTTGTATGTGATCGGTACGGAACGGCACGAAAGCGGCCGCGTCGACCAACAGCTGCGCGGAAGGGCCGGGCGGCAAGGGGACCCCGGCTCGTCGCAGTTTGTGGTGTCGCTGGAGGACGAATGGTTGGAACGCTTCGAGCCGGAGGAGACGGAGCGGCAACGCGAGCGTTGGAGGAAAGCGGAGGGAGTCGGAGGAACTCCGGGAGACGACGATGCCAAAAGGCAGCGGCGCCTTGCGGCATGGGTGACGACCGTACAAAGGCGTGTCGAGCAGTTCATGTACGGCATTCGCCAGTCGGTGTATGCGCTGGATACGATCGTTCACGAGCAGCGGCAGCACTTTTATGAGCGGCGGGACAAGCTGATCGCGCGGGACGCGGATCGGCGGGAAATGATGGCGGAGCTTGCGGCTTTAACGATCGGCGATGCGGTAGGACGGTATTGCCCGATTGGCGAGGTGCCGGAAGATTGGGATATGGCCGGGTTGTGCAGTGCGTTGTCTTTTGCCGATAGTGTTCGGTTGGAGCTGGGTGTGTTGGAAAATCCGGACGAAGCGGAAACGCGGCTCGTTCGAATCTGGCACGAGCGGTTGGAGCGTTATCTTGCCGCTGCGACCGATGCGGAGCAATGGCTGGAGCGATGGCGGCTTGCGCTGATCCGGGAGCTGGACAGGTTGTGGATGGACCATCTGGACAAAGTGGAGCAAGTTCGGCAAGGCATTCCCTATATGGGGTACGCGCAGCGCAATCCGATTGTGGCGTTTGAAGCGGAAACGTGGCGGAGATTTCACGAGATGGACGGCGAACTGACCGGCGGAATTGGATTGCGATTCGTTCGCGAAGTGGTTGAGGCTACCCGCGACGATATGCCTTCGGCAAGGAATATTCACCCGGAAGAAGCCGGGGTGGCCAGTTGATAAAGCAGGAGAAGGGGCGGAGGACGGCAATGGCGGAGCAAAAAAGCTTCTGGGCGGCATGGAAGAAGCGGCTGGCTAATCGCGAGTCGACGGGCGATAAAGCCGGGGACGGCGCGCCGCTGCCGGATCCAAAGACGCTTGCGGCGGATGAAGTGGTGCGGAACAAGGCTTTTCTTGCGCTGGAGGAACAGCTTCAGATTATCCATAAGGCTCGGAAGCATCTTGAAGAGTATGTGTTTCCTACTGATCCGGGACTGGTTTCCTGGAGGCTGGGGTTTGCGATCGATAACGAAGTGTTCGTCTCTGTCGTTTCGCAGGATCGGCGCGGGAGCGAGATGGTGCGATGTCAGTTGTCGGCGTTCTGGCAGGACGCGGAGACGGGGCGTTCCACGAAAGGATATCGGATCAGCATGATCCGGTTTGGGGATGACGGATGGCGCGTTTTTCAGGTGAGGGAGATGGAGACGGGTCAAGCTCGCGAGATAAGCTGAGCGGATAATGAGTCAGGCGAAAAAGACGAAAGCGGAAAAAGAAGCCGGTTACCCCAATAGAGGAGTGAATGTGCATGGCGAAAAAGAGAAGGACGAAAGCATCGGCAACCGCGCGAACGGTCTCCCAGCTGATGGCGGCAACGATGGCGGTATCGCCGATCGTTGCGGCGCTGCCGATATTGCCGGGAACGGCGGTGGCGGAAGAGGTACTGCTGGACGAGGGAGGTTCGGCGCCGATTTCGGTGCTGATGAGCGGCGACGCGGACGGTCGTCTCGGTTACCTGAGCACGACGGTAACCGTGTCACGGTTGACTTATGCCGCCGAGACGGCGCAAGGCATTGTAGGGTACCGGCTGTATTGGGCGGATTACAGCGGGATTAAGCGGGGGGACCCGATTCGGGAATGGACGGGTTTGACGGCCAGCTCCGGCGATTTGAATGATGTTATGGACGGTGTTGCGATTCCCGACGGGGCGACGGGATTGTTTGTCGTTCCCTACACGTCGGAGGGGGCGGAATTGGACGGCATTTCCCTTGGGTTCACTGATATTGCCGCCCAGACAGAGGCGATCGAAAGCCTCTCCATCGAGGTGGTCTTCAATGATGAGATTGCAGCCAATTCGGGGACGATTTCGGCAACGGATTTTGCGCTGACCGGGGCGGACGAAATTCATGTTGCATCGGCGGCTATTATCGGCGGGAGGATGCAACTGGTCCTCAGTCGCGCTATGGTACCCGGCGAAGCACTGACCTTGTCCTATACGCCGCCGACAGAGAATAAGTTGGTGTTCGCCAACATCGGTCTGTACGTGCCGGGATTCTCGGGAGTGGCAGTATACACGGGGGAACTGCCGATTATCGACGACACGGACAGTGCGTATCCGAATGTCCTTCATTTGGTGATGACCACGCCGCTTGATGGCATCGACGCCGACAAGAATGCGTTTACCGTCAAGCGAGGGAACACCCCGGTGGACGTCCAAAGTGTACACGTCGCCGGAGCGGTTGTTACGCTCACGCTGGAGAAGACGTTGATGCGCAATGCTTCTTATGAGGTGAATTATTCTCCCCTACATGTGAACGATCTTCACAGGTGGAGTGCGTATCTGCCCGAGTTTGTCGCCACGGTGACGGGACCGTCTGACTTTCCGTTGCCTGCCGGCATTACCGTAAACAAGCTGGCGGACGACTACGAGTTTGTCGTGCCGAATGTGCCTGCCGACGCGTCGGTAGCGATTTACACGACGGGGGCGAGCGGCGCCGGGTATCCGATTGTCACCGCGCCGAATGTCGGAACAAACGAAATCCATGCAACGGTGCCTATCGATTCCTTGGCATCGCTGAACACCGTATACATTGCCTTCGTGGAGAACGGCTTCGAAAGCGCCCGCACGCCGGTGCAGTTCAACGCCGCGCCGGTGGCGAAGTATACCGGATGGGCTACTCTTGCGGCGTACTCCAACGGTGGCGACGAAAAACCGCCGATTCTGCTGTCGCTGGACAATTTGTTTGACGATGTAGATGGCGACACGCTTTCCTATACATACTCCTATACCGGGAACCCGTGTGTCCTGCACATGGATCTTGTGACAGGCGGGCTGGAGTTCGCCCCTACGTATTCGCCGGGTACGGTGGTGGTGACGATCAGCGCGGACGATCATCACGGCAACCAAACCTCGTTGAATTTCAGCGTGACGGTAGGGAACGACAGCCCGCACGCGTCCAAGGGCAACGCGCCGGGCAGCGCCAAAATCGTCGCCGCCGTCGATAGCGGAGAAGCGCTCCAACTGGTGTTCTCGAACCAGCCGTTCAAGCAGCTGCCCGGGCTGCAGTCGACTCTGCCTGAAGGAGCGGTTGCTTATACGAGCGGTGCCGATATTACCGGCGCCGACTTGAGGGCGAAACCGTATGTCGGCGTTTATACGGTCGACGCATTAGGCAAGGTGCTGCGCTTCACGCCGGTCACAATCGACGAAAGCATGCTGCAAGCGGGATTGTTCGTCACCCGTACGGACGGTACCGCGCTGACGTTGAACGGGTCGCAGCTGGATGCCTCGATTGTGCGGATGAATATATTCGGCAACACATACAAGTGGAAAACAAATATCGCCGCCGGCGACTTTGTTTTGAACGGCGCGCCGGAAGGCATGGAGATCGCCAGTGTGTATCGCATTAGCGATAAAGTGTTGGATGTCAAGCTTGCTTATACGGGATCGGCCATCGCCAGCCCGTGGAACAGCTTGACGATTACGGCGAATGCGAGCGCTTTTGGAGCGGGCGGCGGCAGTTTGACGTCGGATGCGATTCCGATTGCGCCGCCTGCTCCTGCCGCGGCTTGGCAAAGCAGTTTGAAAGCGGCTGGCGGCGACGGTCAGGCGACCGTTGCGTTCTTCGCGCCGGTCGGTGCGGACAGCGTGACGCTGGAATATGCCGATAATCCCTCTTTCTACGGCAGACAGAAGCAGGCGGTGAATCCGGCTGTCACGAGTGTCGGCGTAAGCGGGCTGACAAACGGACAGAACTACTGGTTCCGGCTTGTTGCTTCAGGCGGTACGCAGTCCGGCATATCGAACGTGGAGCAAATTAATATCGGTGAGCCGGCTCCCGGGGCAGCGGGGGTTCCGGTTATTTATACATATGAACCGTTGGAGGGACAGGAAGGAACGATCGCCCCGGGACAATCGTTCAAGCTGCAGTTCAACTCGCTGCTGGACAACCGTAACGGCCAGGCGGCCGAGGCGATTCGGCAGGGGCTGGGGTCCGATTTTGCAGGCAGGATTGCGACCCAGGACGGTACCGATTCCGGCTGGTCCAGCCAGTTCACCGTGATCGCCCTTGACACGATTTCCTTGACGGAAGGGGACCATCGCATTGCGCTTGCGCCGGGCTCCGTTACGAACCGTTCCGGTCGTACGAACGACGATTACATCGCTTTCGACATCGTCGGCGATTGGAGCGATGTTCGACCGGTGCTGGATCTCGGCAAAATCGGTTTCGATCAGGACGATTATTACGGGACGCCGCAGATTTACGGCCAGGCGGGAGCCGTCAACCAGTCCGGCGCGACGATTGCGTTGTATGACTGGGACGGGGCGACTGACGAGGGGGGAAAGATTGATTCCTCCAACAATCATCTGCAACAAATCGCTTGGGCATACAGCAACGAGGACGGTTCCTTCCGTTTCAACATCGGGAGTCACGATACGAGCAAGCAGTTGGTTGTCGTTGCGCAAGGGCGGGGAGGGAATTATTCCAGCGGCTTCTACGACAGCTACAACGAGACGGTTTACGGCATTGATCCTGATGTGGCGAAGTTGGTCAATAAGGCCGTGCCTTTTCTCACAGGGGAGCCCGTAGTACAGCATGTTCAGCAAGGCTCTTCGTTTACGCTGGATGTGGCGAATTATTTTGCCGATGACGATGTGCTGGGTTATACGTTTGCCGGAGGTTACAGCACAAGTGTAATCAATAGCGCCTATTTTATCGACAACGGCAAATTGAGTCTGCTAAGCGGGCAGAACGGGACGACAGCAATAACCGTTACGGCGACGGACATGTTCGGCGCCCAGGCCAGCCAGACGTTCAACCTATCGGTCGAGGAGTCTGCTCCTACGGCGCTTGCCGCAAGCCAGGTGCACTATTATCCCGCGGCAGGCACTGGCGATACGATTGTCATCTCCGGCTTGTCATCGTTCTGGAATAAAACGGTTCGCGTTTATGATGCTGCCGAAGGCGGACGGATACTGAGCGGCGACAAGCTGATGGGCGGGGAACAGGCATTCGACGGCACGATCACTTATCAGTTGCACGAGGATCTGGGGGCGGCAGGGAAAGACTTGTGGGTCACGCTGACGGATTACGGGTGGGCCGAGAGCGGCCGGGTGCAGATCGACAAGCAGGATCGCACGCACGAGCTGACATTTGTGAACAGCTTCAACCAGGCTGCCGGCTTCAAGCTGAACCCCGCCGTTACGGGAACGCTGCGCTATCTGGTGCTGGATTCCGTCGATCCGGTCCCTTCGCCGACACAAATCGCTTCCGGTACGGACAGCGAATGGGAAAGCGTGGAGGTTTCGGGCAGCTTCAACGTGACGGCCGGGGGAGACAACGAATTTTATTTGCTTGGGCTCGATCCGTTCGCCATGAAGCGGATTTATGCGGTCATCACGGACGATGAGGGGAACATTTCCCCTGTGTTGACAAGCTTCTTCTATGTGCGTGAGGCCGGAACCGTATCTGTCGGCTGGCCCGATCCTTACGAGGTGCACAGTGCGAACGAGGCGTTGTTTCCTTACCTGATGCCCGGAGACCTGCAGCTGAAGAAGGGCGATACGCTGCTGCTTCATTTCGACCGGCCGGTAGACAGTGACACGACTGCGCAGAAGATCGCTTCTGCGCTTGATGATATGGGTTGGAACGGACTTTATACTGTCGATGCGCTTCCCGTCATGCCGTCTTCCTTGGCGCATACGTTTCGCGTGCATATTACCGGCGCCATTACTCCGATGCTGCCGGTATCCATTGAGCTTCAGGGCGTTCAGGGATTCGGTGATGAATACGCATCGGAATACATTTCGTTTATGGGCATTACCGACTACCCGGAGCCGGAGCTTGTGGCCGATTCGACGTACAGCGATGCGTTCCATCCGATCACGTTGACATTGCCGAATATCGGTTCGAGGCTGGATCAACTGCCAGTCGGTCAACAGATCCAGATTAGCTTTGAACCTGTTATGTCGGAGGCCAGCTTCTTCGAAGGCGACGAGGGGGAAGGCGATGACGGGTTGCAGTTTACGGCCCGCGACAAGACGATTACGATATTGCCCGGCCAGTTGCCGGCCGGCGAATGGTGGATCAGCGTGACGGTGCCCGGCTATCAGAAGGCAACGGTCGAGCAGACGATTATGGACTCGTACACTGTGATATCCGATGGCGGCGATTTCTATGTTGGCACGCTATCCTACATTGAGGGTTTGCAGAAGCTGCAGTTGAACGGTGTCGATGTGACAAGCGACCAGTACCGTCTGGAGTCGAAAACTTACGATCAATATGAATTTCTAGAGGTATGGCTCAAACACGACTATTTGGCCACGCTGCCTACAGGCATATATACTCTTACGACCGATTTTGGCGGCTATGAGGACTCGTACCCGTTGTCGATCTTCAACCCGCAGGCCAAAATTGCGCATGCGCGAGGCAATGCGACGTTGGCGGCCGAGGTTACGCTGCAGGACCTGCTGGATGCGGGAGCGACAGCCGTCACTGCAACTCGTCTCGACGCCTATCAGGCGGCGATCGGGCTAGCTTCCGCTGCGGAAACCTTCGATTTGACGAGTTTGCAAGAGCTGATTAGCGATGCTAATGACTCGCTTGACTCAGCAGAGCCGCCGTCGCCGCGGATTGCTTCGGCGGTATTGTCCAGCTGGCAGGTCGCGATGCTGGCCAGCGAAGTTGTGGCTGCGCTGAATCCGGCCACTATCGGCCCCGACAGCTTCACGCTGATCGCGCGCGACGAGGCGGGCAACCGTTTAACGCCGGCCGCCGCCCACGTTCACATCGAAAGCGTCCGGGTCGAGAGCGGCAGCATCGTGGCCCGGCTTGCAGGCGCTCTCGGCGCGACGGATACAGTAGAGCTGAGGCCGAATGCAATGGCGTCGAATCATTTTCAAAATGCCGAACAAGTCGCGCTGACAGGAACGTCCGGGCCGCTGCATTTGCTGCCGAATGTCGCTCCCGTGGTTCGGGAGTTGGCGATCGACGCGTTCGGTCCTGTGCTGGAAGCGCAGTTTTACGTAGAGGATGACGACGGTGATGTCGAAGGAACGCACCAGATCCAGTGGTACCGCGCCAATGAAGCGGATGGATCGCTGACGCCGATTGCGGGGGCGAACGGTTCCGAGTATCATCCAACCGCCGCCGATCTGGGAAAATATATCCGCGTGCTGGTGACGCCTGTTTCGCTCACCGGAGTGACGACGGGAGTGCCCGTGCTGAGCGAAGCGATCCAGCAATCCGTGTTATACAGCGATATTGAGCTGAGCGTCAACGGTCTGCCGGAGATGGAAGAAATGTCGGGCATCCCGATCCCCGTATATGCTTCGGTTCAGTCGAATTTTACGTTCAGCGGGCATGTGTCGGGAGCGGATGCGGGCGAGATAGCGGTCGTGAAGCTGACGATCCGCGAAAGATACGGGCCGTATTTGCGTCAAACCGGCGAAGGCGAGTACTCCTGGGTCAGCGGAAGCGATCCGCTGAACGAGTTCGAGGTGCCAGTCGACGAGAGCGGCAACTGGACATGGACCCTGCCGAATGCGGCCTTGCAGCGGCCGGACGAATATACCCGTTTCATCGTGACGGCAAACGCAGCCGCCGAAGGCAAGTTGGCCCAGTCGGGTCAAGGCTACTTCAACGTCGACTACCGGGAGCCGCAGCTTGAGTCCGCCAACGTCTACGGCAATACGATCGTACTCGGATACAACCAGAAGCTGGGTGTGACCAGTCTGGGCACGAACGCGTTTGAGCTATTCCACTTTGTCATCGGCAAAGTAGACGGCATCGGCGGCCGGACGGCCCACGTCATTGCCGCATCGTTCTACAACAATTATTTGACGCTGAAATTCGATACGGCGGCGGCGGTCGGCGAAACAATCGAAGGCGGTTATACGGCGCCTTACTCGGGCGGCCTTAGCAACTGGGCGGGCGTCCCGCTCGGTTCGTTTTACGAGCCTGAGATTACGAATGCGACGGCGGACGATTTTGCTTCCGCCAGTATGCCGGCGGCTGATCACAACAACGGCTACTTGCTGGAAAGCGGCGAAGACGTGGCCGTCTTCCGGTTGGCGGAGGAAGTTTCGCCGGGCATGACGCTTGAAGTGCAGCTGCCTGCCGAGCATGCCGGCAATCAAACCTTACTCTCCCAGGATCTCGAGCGTGACGACTTCGAGCTGCTGAACGCGCAGGACGAAATCGTGGCGTGGGCGGAGAATCCGAGCAATTTGGCAACGGAGAATGAATTCGGCATTCGTGTGCTTCGCTTCCCGCTCGGCGGGGCGCTTAACGCGAATGAAACGTATACGCTGCGCTATGTCGGCCAACCGGGACTGGTGACGCTGCCCCATCCGGCCTCGCGCGCGGACGCCTCGCTGACGATTGTCAACTCGTTCGGATTCGCGTCGCTGCAGCATGTATTTAACGGCTTGTCTTACGGTTATCCCGAGCACGGGCCGCTAAGCATCGCATTCACCGATCTGGATACCGATGCGGGACAAGTGAAAGGTACCGTTTCCTTTACTCCGGCACTGCCGTCCGACGAGTCGGATATTGTCGACTACGCGTTCTATTGGCTGGATCAGAATGGCCGCATCATCGATAACGGCTACGGCGGAGAAATTGCCAGCTTGGCGAAAGACAACGATACGAGCTTCGAATTTTATTCGAATTATCCCGTGCCGGGAGGGGCGGTCGCTCTTGCCGTGTACGCCCGGAATGAGTATGGCCTTTCGCGACAATTCGCGGTGTACAGCGGGTTTGACAATGCCTCCGGCGAAAATGTATCGCCTCATGCGGTTGTTACGATGCCCGATCTTCTTTTCGAATCCTCGTCTGTGACGAGCAGCACCATGTATGTTGGCAACTATTTTGCCGATGTCGACGATGATTACTTGATCTATTCCGCTTCGTCATCCGATGACGCCGTCGTCGCTTTTGGCACATGGGCCGTTTCCGGCAGTTATATTACACTGACGATCGCCGGATCCGGCACCGCAACGGTTACGATTACGGCGGACGACGGACACGGCCACCAGTTCCCGCAGCAATTCCAGGTGACGGTCAACGCGCCGGCGCTGACCGGGGCAACGACGAACCGAATCGGCAACGTGGTGCAATTGGTCTTCAATCGTCCCCTTGCGTCATCGTGGGATACAGATAAATTTCATGTGTACGTTGGAATGAGCGAGGTTGCTATCAACTGGGCCGAATCAGGCAAGGACACGGTTGCCGACAATTCGGGCCGTACGTTTGCCGTAGCGCTTGACGGTTATGTTGCCGCAAGCGACACGGTTACGATTACGCTTGACGCCGGCGCGGTAACCTCTATGGATGGCGTCCCGCAAGGGGCTATCAACAGGCAGGCGGTGGAGAACCGCGCCGCGGCGCCGGCCAACGCTCCTTGGCTGGTCCATTTTACGGATGAGAACAAGTATGCGGGTTCCATTCAGGGGGCCGTTTCCATCGGCCGGGCGCAGGACGAGTCCGATATAGAAGGATACCGCCTGTACTGGGCCAAAAGCGATCTGACGCAGGTCGGGGCTACCATCGCCACATTGCCGAAGTCTGCGGACCCGCTTGCTTACCTTTTCGATGGAGATACGACCATACCGGCGCAAGCGGCCCGACTGGTTGCGGTCGCAATCAACGAGCAAGGCGAGTCTGCTCCTGCCTACGTCGAGTTGATCGATGCGGCCGGCATGTCGTTCAGCGGCGTCAGCTTGAACGCGACTTCGCTTGGTTTCACGATTCCGGCTGCAAGCGCCGGCACGGCGCATGTGGTGGTAACCGACAGCGACGCATGGCCCTGGAATTTGGCGGATATTCTCTCGGGCAGCCATGGGGGCAAGCAGGCGATCTATACGGCGGTGCAACCCGAAGTTCAGGCCGGCGATTCGATTGCCGTATCGCTGAACGAATTGACACCCGATACGATCTATACGGTGTACGTGGTCGTTCAGGCGGAGGACGGATCGTATTCGTCGATTGCAACATCAAGCTTTCCGCTGCCGCCTCCGGCGATCTTGGGCGCGTTGCAGATGATTGACGCCAGCGGCGCGGCAAACGACGGCAAAACGGAGATTGTGCTGGGCGAGCCGGCTTCCGGCCATTCGTACCTGTACAAGCGGTGGTCCGGTTCTTCGTTGATGCCTCATGTGGGCGACTTGCTGGCCGGGGCCGACGGCTGGATCGCCGTGCAGTCGGGCGATCTGCTGGAAGCGAGCAATCATGAGTTGTTTGCCGTTGCGGAAGTGGACGGGAATGGACAGATGGTTGGCCTCAGCTTCGTATCCGCCGTTGTGGCCAAGGAGCCGCCGGCATTGACCGCGGATGCGACCGATAATAATGTGGACCAGCCAATTGAGCTCAGCTTCCCGGACAATGCCGATTGGCGTGCGAACGTGACGTCGGTGACGGTCAAGCGGCACAGCGATCAAGCGGTCGTCAATGCCGTCTATTCCGTGCTGGAGAGCAAGGTGGTGCTGGCCAAGGGCACGTTCGCGGCAGGCGGCGAGTACGACATAACGGTGCTGGCAAACGGCTATTCGCCGACTAATGCGAGCCAGCAGGTGCTGGGCCGATCGGCATCGCCGACGGAATACACGGTATCGGCCGTCAATGCGTTGACGGGCGAAGACAACGTCAATGTATTTGAAGTGCCGGCTTATGCGGAAGTGCGGGTGTACGATGCCGCAGATGCAGTCACTCCGATCGCAACGAAAACACAAGGAAGCACCAGCGGGGTTCCCGTTGTTCTTACGTTCCCCGGCGGCTTCCCAAGCGGCTTGCATGTCGTCTATATCAGCCTTACCAACCACGCGAACGGCTTGGCGGAAAGCGAGCGGATGGAGTATCGTTTGCCGCTGCCGGTTTTGGTGCCTCCGGTGTCTTTCACAGACGCGCCGGGTTCTGCGAGCGACGGCAAAACGAAGGCAGCCATCGGTTCGCCCAGCGTGGCCGGGCATACGTTCCGGTATTGGAAGGTGACGGGGACGGAAATTCCGTTCCCCGTCTCGGGCGATAAGGCGACCGGCTGGAGCGCCATTGTGAACGGTCAGGAATTTGATGCGGCGAACGGCCAGTATATCATCGTGGTCGAGGTGGACGATGAAGACACGATCATCGCTTACAGTGTCAGTCAGGCGGTCGTCAAGGAGGCTTTGGCTTCGCCGAACGATACCCAGATCACGGTTGAGAACAGCCTGGCAGCCGGCGCCGTCGATTATGTCAAGGTAGTCAATGTACCGGCAAACACAACCGTTAACGTGTATAGCGAGGGAAGCGGCGAAACGAAACTGGGCAGCGCCGCCAATGTACAAACGTATGCCGCCGATGTGCGAGTATTGATTAACGCCGGATTCGAGCCGCTGCGGACGAGTTTCTATGTCGGCTATTCGCGGAACGGGATGGAGGACAGTGAGCGAACGCTCCAGTATGTGCCGACGCCGCAGTTGAGTTTGACGCTCGCGGATGTAGAAGGCATCGCGAACGACGGGACAACGAAGGCGACGGTTGCAGGGACGGGCGCATCCGGGCATAAGTTCTACTACAAGCTGAGCGAAAGCGCTCTGAGCGGTATCGGGATATCCAGCCACATTGCCGCACCGGAATGGCAGTTGCTCGGAGGCGACGGATACATCGCCGATGCGACGGGACTATTTGTGACGATTGCGGAAACGGATGCGGACGGCAATGTGGTCGCTTTGGCCGGCCGAATGGCGGTTGTTGCCAACGCGCTGCAGGCGCCTGCGGCGGGGGATATCGCTGTCGTGAACAACGCGAGCGGCGAGGATACGGTGACGGTGGCGAACGTGCCGGCAGGGGCTACGGTATTCGTCAACGAAAGCGGCGGCACACGAATCGGGGCAGCAGTGAACACCGATGACTCGCCGGCGACGAAGCAAGTTGCGATTGCGGGCGGTTTTGTTCCGCTGCTTGCCGAAATCCGGGTCGGTTTTACGAAGGAGGGCATGGAAGACAGCTTGCCGACAAGTGTTGCGCTTTCTCTTCCGGCCCTTCTGGAAGAACCGGAGTTTACGTATGTTCGCGGCAGTGACAATGTCGTCAAGTCGACAATCGGGCTGGGCGAGTTGAGCGGGGGAGGCCATAAATACCGGTATGTGCTGTCGCCGGATTATTCGCCGGTAACGCCTCCTGTTATCGGACAATCGCTTGATTCCTGGACAGAAATAACCGACGGCGAGACGATCGCGGCGGACAGCGGGCGAAGCATCGGGATTGCGGAGGTGGACAGCGCCGATCGCGCGATCCGGTTCAGTGCAGGCCGGGTGAATACGACGCGGAATCCGGGCATGCCGATCACGACGGGTTTCGTGCAAAAGCTTACCGCCAGCGGCGGATACCGGACGTATATCAACCGAGAAGATTTGCCTGAAGACGTGCGAGGCTTCAGCAAGATCGAAGTGCAATCGTGGCAGACAACGCCGGTTGTTAATGACGGGATAACGATTTCCGATGTGAACGAGTATCACGAGGAGTATGGATATAGCGTCGGCGTGCCTTCTCAAGGGATTTGGCACCCGCTAGTCATCCTGTTCGATGCGAACAACCACCCGGTCGGCTATTTCATCGGCTCGATCGATACGACGTTGCCGCCGGCATTGACGGTTGCTCCGTCGGCAGTCGATGCGGGGGGAAGCGGGAACGACGGCAAAACGAGAATCGTCCTGGGCGCGCCATCCAGCGGAAATGCTTATCGCTACGTGCTGGCGAATACGGGGGATACGGTCGATTACCCGCATGCCGGAGACGACGCGACAGCATGGAATGAGCTGACGCTCGAGTCATGGCAGGACGATCTGGTCAGCGGTTTGATCGTCGCGGCGCAAGCGCAGCAGCTCGGTATTGCCGAGGTCGACGGGCAAGGCAAGGTAGTGCGGTTCAGCACCGTACAAGCGGTGACCATGGACGCAACACCCGCGCCTCTAAGCAGCGATATTACGCTGACCAATGCCGCGGCAGGGCCCGATACCGTAACGGTGGCTGGAGTGTTGCCCCATGTACAGGTCAAAGTATACGATGCGGCAATCGGAGACAACGTCATCGGCTCTGCTTTCCAAACGGAAGGGAGCGCCGATTCGGTAACTCTATCCATTGCATCGGGGTTTGGCGCCGACCTTCGTTCGGTGTATGTCAGTCTCACGAACCCGAACATGGAAGAGAGCGAACGCACCGAAGTTTCGATACCGGCCAGTTTATTGCCGTTTACGATTGCGGATGCCCCGGGGGCCGGCAACGACGGTCTGGCCAAAGTGACGATCGCGGCAAATACGGAAGGGCATTCCTACCGCTACCGTGTGACGTCCGGAACGCCACTTCCGAGACCGGCGTACGTGATCGATCAGGACGAACTGGAAGGAAGTTGGACAACGCTCGGACTGGACAGGCTCGTCGCAACGGAGGACGGCAAGTACGTCAATATTGTGGAAGTGGACGAGTCGAATCGGATTGTCGCTTTTGGCAGTGGAATTGCTGTTGTCATTGACGCTCTGGCTGCGCCGACGGAAGGCAATATTGTCATTTCGAAAACATGGAATAACGGGGATTCCGTAACCGTTGCGAACGTGCCGGCAGGAGCTTTCGTTTATGTATACGATACGGCAAGCGGCGGGACGGAGCTGGGGAAAGCGCTGAACAACAGCGGCGCTCTCGGCAGCGTCGCCGTTGCATTTCCGAGCGGGCTGGATCCGCTGCTTGGCGCGATTTACGTCGAACTGGCGCAGCAAGGCAAGGAGACGAGCGAACGAACGGTCAAGGCGGTAGCGGCGCGGCCGCTGACGGTGTCGACAGCGGACCTGCCCGGCTTGGCGAACAACGGCAAAGTGCAGGTTACGGTGGCGGATGCGCCGGCAGATGCGATCGTTATGTATAAAGTCAGCGCATCGGTATTGCCGCAGGCACAAGCGGGAGGAGCGGCCGGAACGGGCTGGACGGCGCTGGGCGCTGCCGGCGCTGCCAGCGGAGTGGTGTCGGGCGTCGCCCCGGGCGACCGGATCTACGCCGCGGTGCTTGGCGAGAGCGGTACGCGATATGTGGCGTTCGGCTCGGTTGCGGCTCAGGTAATCGACACGCTGGCGGTTCCGGCTGCGGCGGACATCGCCGTCGCGAACAACGTGAGCGGCGCCGATACGGTGACGGTGGCGAATGTGTCGGCAGGAGCGACGGTGAACGTTTACGGAACGGCGAGCGGCGGATCGATGCTGGGCAGCGCAACGAACGGAGCTGCCGCGGGAGCGGTGACGGTAACGATCGCAGGCGGACTGGATCCGATGCTTGGCACGATCTACGTCGAATTGGCGCAGGAAGGCAAAGAGACGAGCCAGCGCACGGCTGTCGACGTGCTGTCGCTGCCGCTTGCGGTAACGACAGCGGACCTGTCCGGCGCCGCGTATAATGGCATGACGCAAGTGACGGTGTCAGGCGTGCCGTCGGGAGCTGTTGTCGTTTACAGAACGGGCGGCGTCGTTGTGCCGCAGCCGCAAGCGGGGAGCGCTGCAGGAACGGGCTGGACGGCGCTTGGCGTTGCCGGTGCTACGAGCGGTGTTGTTGGCGGCGTCGCGCAGGGCGACCTGATTCAGGTCGCGGTGCTGAGCGGTACGCAGTATGTGGCCTACGGCTCAAGTACGGCGGTAGTGATCGACGCACTGGCGGCACCGGCCGCGGCGGATATCGCCGTTGTGAACAACGCGAGCGGCGCCGACACGGTGACGGTCGCGAACGTGCCGGCGGGAGCGTTCGTGTACGTGTACGATGCGGCAAGCGGCGAGATGGAGCTGGGAAAAGCGAGCAATACGGGGACGTTGGCAGGAAGTGTCGCGGTTGCGGTTCAGGGCGGCTTGAGCCCGCTGCTCGGCACGATCTACGTCGAACTGAGGCAAACCGGCAAAGAGGCGAGCGAACGCACGGCAAAAACGGTGCTTGCGCCGCTGCCGGTGGGAGCCGCGCAATTGTCGGGCTCGTACGAGGACAGCGCGAAAACGGTGATTTCGCTCGTCACTCCTTCAGCGGCCGGCAATACGTACCAATACAGGCTTTACAGCGGCACCGGCGACGTGCAGCCGCCGCAGGCGGGAGCTTCGATAACCGCGGTAGGCGGCTCCTGGCAGACGGCGACGAACGGGCAGGCGATCGCCGCCGCGGCCAATCAGTTGATCGGCATTGCCGAGGTGGATACAAGCGGCCGCATCGTTGCTTTCCAAGTGGCAACCGCGATGCATTTCCAGGCGGCGCCGTCGCTGCAGGCGGACACGATCGACGCGTTCAGCGATGTGCCGCTCGAGATTACGACCGCAACGGGCGACACAGCGGCGCTCGGCTGGTGGACCGCGGCTGCGTCAGGGGCTGTCGTTACTCATACGGTGGGCGGCGTTACCTACGAGTTGTCGGCCAACCAGTATGGCTTCAGCGGGAGCAAGCTGGTCATCAAGGCGGGCGTGCTGGCAGCCGGCGAGCACCAGATTCGAGTTGCGGTAGCCGGGTACACCTATGCGAACGTCGCGCTGCAATCGGTAGGCGGCCCGGCAAGCGAATGGGCGCTGCTGAACGGCGTGTCGGGTGCGGCTATGGCGTTCCAGGCCGCGAACGGCGCGATTACCGCGGTCGCGCAGCTAGTGTCGTCGCAGACGCTTACCGCCGATCAGTCGATCGCCTTCGAGCTTTGGGACGATGCCGGGACTACCGGACGGGTGCAGCTTTTTGCCGGCGGCTCCTCCGGGCCGTATACCGCGCAGTTCTCCCTGCAGGAATCGTCCGCAGGCGCAACGTACCGCATCAAAGTGTACGTTGTCAGCAATCGGACGGACGACGCCGGCGGCAACGATTTGAAGCTGTCCGCGCCGGTCGAGTTGCCGGTCACGATGTTCCGCGCGCTCGACGCCAACGGTGACGGCCGCATCGGGATCAACGACCTGATGGCTGTCGTCCTGCATGCGCCGGATTCGATCCGGGACGTCAACCACGACGGCGTGTTCGATCGCGAAGACGTACTCGCGCTGCTGCGGCAAATTATCGATCCCGGCCCTGGCGCCGGCAGTTGATCGAAGCGTCACATGAAATGCAAGGCCTCTCCCGGTGGTGAACCGTGGAGGGGCTTTTTTGTGTGGCGGCCGAGAGGCGGCCGATTGTGGCATGAACGCATTCGCTCAGGCGAACCGGCGGCCCAGGGCGGAGCGAATAAGCCGGGAATCTTGCAAAGAAACCGGTTAAGCAGTAAGGAGACCATCTGACGGCCGGCGTAATCCATGCCGGGGTTGCTCGTCGCGTGTTCGAGTTGCTGCGGAAACATACCACCCACTGGACGAAAAATGATCGCCACTCCAGCCACTCCAGCCACGCTTCCCCTCTTCCCTCAGAAGAATGACACGACGATACGGTTGCGAAATAGGCCATCTTTTATGGTCTATTTCGTCAAAAATGGGCTATCGCCACAAAATAGCCAGTGATTTCACTGGCTATTCGTGTCAATCTACCCGGATTGGGAGTGTTTCGCCAAAATAACCAGTGTTTTCACTGGCTATTTGGGATGATAAAGCCGAAATGGGAGGAATAAGCCATTTTTCATGGCCTATTTTGCGCCCAACAAGCCCAACAAGCCCAACAAGCCCAACAAGCCCAACAAGCCCAACAAGCCCAACAGGTCCAACAAGCCCAACAAGCCTAACAAGCCCAACAAGCCCAACAGGTCCAGCAGAACGATCAGGTAGGTGAATCGCTCCAGTGCTCGAATGGCAGTTCGAAACGAGAACGTTGTCGCTTGAGCGAACCCACATCGCCCCTCTTTGGAGCCGGCAACCGGTATGTTGCGCAGCAGTCGCGTAACCTGACTGACAATTTGTTTGGGGCACAGCATGTTTACCTGCTTTGCAAGATTTCTGCTGCCGCGGCCGGGGGCGGGACAAGGCTGGTTCGCATTTTGTCGCAAAAGGCGAATCGCTGGGAACCTTTGTCGAATGGAAAATCGCTGGCAGGAAACGGAGACCAAACAGAGAAGATACATTTTGTACAGTTACGAAATGTATCATCATTATCTTTTGGGAGGGAATCCGGTGTTCGTCAAAAATGGGTTTACCCGCGTCGTTCTGGCGGCCTTGCTGCTAATACAGCCTTTCGGCGGCAGGGCGGTCGAAAGTGTGGTGCAAGCAGCCGACGTTCCGCACGGCATCGCGGAAGGGCCGATCAGCGCAGTAGCGGCGGTGTACGGCGCGCAAGACAGGCCGGCCTATGTACCCGGCGAGGTGCTCGTCAAGTTCAAGTCGGAGGAAGCCGGCGCCATGAAGGCAAGCAGCGTCAAAGCGCGATTCTCGTCGGCAGCTGCCGGGAAGCTGGCGGACGGGGAAACGGAAGTGCTGCAAATCGGCAGCGAACGTTCGGTGCCCGAGGCGATCGCCGAACTGCAGGCGAGCGGAGAGGTCGTTTCGGCGCAGCCGAACTATTTGTATTATGCCAACGATGTTCAGACGACTGCCATTGATGATACATTTTGGAGCATGCAGTGGGGACTGCACAACATCGGTCAATCGCTCACAGTAGGAGCTTCCGTCGATACGGGTACGGCAGATGTCGATATCGATGCACCGGAAGGATGGGCATTGGCGGGCAATTTGCAGGAGGTTGTCGTAGCGGTGATCGACACCGGCGTCGACATCAATCATCCCGATTTGGTCGGCAAGATCGATTCTCGCGGCAAAGATTTTTACCATGGGGACGGCACGGTGTTCGATGCAAGTGAGGTGTTCGGCGGTCTATTCGAAGACGCTCACGGCACGCATGTCGCCGGCATTATCGCCGCTGCTGCGGACAATTACGGGATTCGCGGCGTGGCGCCCAACGTCAAAATTTTGCCGCTGAAGTTTCTCGGCGGTCCGAACGGGTCGGGTACGACGGCGAATGCGATTCAAGCGATCAACTACGCCGCTTCGCTCGGCGTCAAAATCGCCAACGCCAGTTGGGGCTCGCCGGCCGGTTCGTCCGATGCCGCCCTGAACGAGGCGATCGCCGCTTCCGGCATGGTGTTCGTTGCGTCGGCCGGCAATGGGGACGAGAACGGGAACGGCATCAACATCGACGCGACTCCATACTCGCCTGCGGGGCTTGGCGCCGGCAACATCGTCAGCGTGGCCTCGATCGACAATGACGGCAATTTGGCGAGATCGTCCAACTACGGCGCGAGCAAAGTCGATTTGGCCGCTCCCGGGGTCAATATTGCCAGCACGTATCCATTTCCGCAAGCGGGCGGGGGGACGGAGCACGGATACGCATTTTTGAGCGGGACGTCGATGGCGGCGCCGTTCGTATCCGGCATTGCCGCCGTACTGCTGGGCCAGCGGCAGATGTCGGCCGCGGAAGTGATATCGCGACTCAAGAGCGGGACCAAACCGGAATCGTCATTAGCGGGCAAAACGGTAACGGGCGGGATGGCGGATTTGTACCGCAGCCTGATGATCAGCCTCCCGACTTCTACACCGGAGCCGTCGACAGCCAAGCTCGCCGTCAGCGACTCGACGGTTTATGCGGCGCCGGTGTACACGTTGACACTGCGCACAAGTGCTTCGGGCGGCCTTGCGGTTGGCGATAAAGTGACGATTTCCTTTCCGGCGCAAGCATCCGTGCCGACGTTTAAGCCGTGGAACGAGGTCGTGCGCATCAACGGCGCGGTTGTGCCGGCATCGAACATTGCGATAAACGGGCAAACGGCGACGATTGCCACTCCGGTGGCGATTGCGGGCGGCAGCCAAATGACGATCGTCGTCACTTCCGCCGCCGGTGTGCGCAATCCGGGTGTACCGGGGAGCTACAACGTGTCGGTTACCACCGCCAAGGACACGTCGCCGCAAACGGTTGCGTTTTCGGTCGTCCCGCGAGCGGCGCAGCTTGCTGCCGGCGGAGCAACGAACAATACGGCGCAATTATACTGGAGCGCTGTGTCCGGAGCCTCGCAGGTCAGGATCGAGATGTCCGTGGATGGCGGACTCAACTGGTCGGTGGCGCCCGGTGCGGCTCCGACGCCCGGGGCGGGGTTCGCTGCGGTAGGGCAGCTGCAAGCAGGCACGACGTATTGGTTCCGGCTGCAACTGATCGGCGGTGGCGGCGTTGCGACGGGATATACGAATACGGTTGAGCTTGTCACGCTGGGCGAAGCTCCGGCGGTTGAGCGGTTTATTTTGACCGATCAGGCGAATGGAAAAGCGCGATTCACGTGGCAGCCTATGGCAGGGGCGAAGCTGGCGGTAGTCGAGCAATCGACCGATGGAGGAACGCACTGGACGCCGGCCGCCCAATATGAAGCCGCAGTCGATGAAAGAGCGACGGTAAGCGAATTGTCGCCAAATACCGACTACTACTTCCGCCTTCGCGTTTACGGGAGCGCGTACAATGTCGTTTCTGCGCCGTTGCATGTGCGTACCGGTTATTGGAACGCGCAGCAGCAGGTCGGCAGTCTGGCTGTTGCGTCGACGAGCGATACGGCGGTGACCCTGCAGCGGTCCTGGACTGACGCGTACTGGGTCGATTTGCAGCAATCGACTGACGGTGTCTCATGGACGAATGTGTCCATTGCCGTCAATCCGACGAGCACCCCCGTGATCGTGACGGGATTGCAGCCGGATCGCGATTATCGCTTCCGGCAGCGGGTCGCCGGCAGGCCCGGTACGATAGACGGATACTCCAATGTCGTTGTGGCGCGAACGCAACCATCGTCGTCGTCGTTGCATCTCGAAAAAGCCGAGCAAATCGACGGCACGACGTTGCAGTTGACGTTCAATCGGCCGCTCGACCCGTTGTCGGCAGGCAATACGGCGAATTACGAAGCACAGAATATCGGGACGTCCGGCATGATTTCGATCGTGCAGGCTGTCCGTCAAAATAATCCGACTGTTGTGACGCTAATGCTGGATGCAGCAGCTTTGAACGGCTTGCCGCCCATGCAGCTGCAGGTGACGACGTCGGTTGTCGATACGGAAGGCAACGCCATCGATCCGAACGGAAACCGGCGTACGTTTGCGTTTACGCCAAATTTGTCTCCGGAATCCACATCCGGCTACTATCTCAACGGCGATGACACGCTCATTCAATTAGGGGTGGGTATGTTTCGCAACGGGACCGTTTCTCCGGATTTGTTTACGATTCAAACGGGAGGAGCGGACGTGCGGCCGCTCGCCGTTTTTGCTTCCGATTCGGCAGTCAGCCTGGTCACCAGCGGCCTGTTGGCGCCGGACAAGAACATAAGCATTCAATATTCGGGCGGGGAGAACGGCTTGCGTTACCGCAGCGGCTTGCCGGTAGAACCGTTTGGCCCGTTGTATTTGAGCAGCTCATTCGGCTATCCCCGTCAAACGGGAGCTTATCTGACTTCGGATACGACGGCGATGCTTCTGTTTGACGCTCCGCTGGATCGGGCTGATGCCGAAAACACGGATCAATACATTGTGCTTCCCATTTTGAACGGCGGTCCGTTTCATGTGCAAAAAGCGGAGCTGCAAGCAGGATTGTCCGCGGTTCGGATTACACTGGATCAAGGTTTGGGAGCAAATACCGCATTTTTTAGAGTGCCAATTAAAGAGGTGTTTTCCGGTCGATTTTCTTTGAACGGGGTACAGCTTGCAGGTGGAAAAAGTTTGGTATACCCGTACGGGTCTGTATTCCATGAATCTTACAATAACGACGGAACCATATTGGGGGGCGTCGCTGTGCAAGTAAACGGCGATACGTTCACCGGTCAAAAAGGGGACGATCTGATCGCGGCGGGCAAAGCGACCGTCAGCGGCGTGCCTGGCGGATTGAAGCCGCGCGTCATCAAAACGGGCGATGGTTCGGTGAGCGTTCAATTGCTCGGCGTTGCGGCGGCGCATGCCGCTGCGAACAATGTGGGCAACATTCGCGTCGAATTCCGCAACACCGCTTTTGCCAGCGGGAATGCGGCGCAGTATCCGTCTGCGGTCAGGAACGACGTTGCCATCGCATTTACGGATTATGCGCTCGTGGAGTCGCCGCCGCCAACGCCTTCGCCAACGCCGACACCGACGCCGACACCAACGGCGACACCAACGCCGACACCAACGCCGACACCGACGGCGACACCGACGCCGACGGCGACGCCAACGGCAACACCAACGGCAACACCAGCGGCAACACCTTTGGCGACACCGACGCCGAGTACGTCGCCTGGTGATGGTGGCGGGGGCGGAGGTGGAGGCGGGGGCGGAGGCGGACCGGTTCCACCTCCGCCGACAGGAGGCACCCCGTCGGCGGCGCCTAGCGCGACGCCAACGCCAACGCCGACACCGACGCCGCAGCCGAGCGCCACGCCCGCTCCGTCGGCTGCGCCGCAGCCGCTTCTGCTGGCGCTGCCCGACGCGCCTACGCTACAGCCGCAAGCGCCTGGCGCTGACGGCGCCGACTTCGCCGTCAGCGGCGAAGAGCTGCTGCGTCTGCTTCGCGAAGCCGCAGCCGCCGGCGGCGATGCGCCGCTGCAGCTTGCGGTGCCGCTCGCGGGCACCGGCGGCACCTCCGCCAGCGCGGACTTTCCCGCCGATGCGCTGAGCGAAGCGGCCAAGCTTGCGCCGGAGGCGCGGGTGACGCTTCAAACCGGCTTCACCGCGTTTGAACTGCCATTGCGCCTGTTCAGCGGCGATTGGCTGCAGCATGTGACAGGCAGCGACGCCATCGACGCGGCTGACGCGGTTGTCAGCGTGACGCTGCGCCAAGCGGACGACAAGCTGGCGGAACAGCTCCGCGAACAAGCCGGGAAGACCGGCTTGAAGCTGGCGGGCGAAGCTTACGACTTCGTCATTGCCGTGGAAGCGGGCAGCAAGAAGTGGGAAATATCCGACTTCGGCGATGTGTATGTTTCGCGGTTCCTGGAACTGGACGAAGGCGAAGCAACAGGCGATTTGATTGCGGTTGTTTTCGATCCGCTGACCGGTTTGTTCACTTTCGTGCCGGCCGTCGTGGAAACGGTGAATGGCGCCAAGCTCGTTCGCCTCACGGCGCCGCACAACAGCATCTACACACTGGCCCATTCGCGGCGCACCTTCGCCGACTTGGAAGGCCACTGGGCGCGCGGCGACATCGAGCGGCTCGCTTCGCGGCTGATCGTGCAAGGGATGTCGGACACGACATTTGCCCCGGATGCCGCCGTGTCGCGAGCCGAATTCGCCGCCCTGCTGGTGAGGTCGCTGGCAATAGGGGAGAGCGATCCGGACGCGTTGCATGCGCCGGCTTTCATCGATGTGAAGTCGGACGATTGGTTTTATGCAGCGGTTGCGGAGGCAACGCAAGCCGGGCTCGTACAAGGCCGCGATGATGGCACATTTGCGCCGGATGCAACGATTACGCGCGAAGAGATGGCGGCGATGCTCGTGAGGGCGCTTCGCTTCGCGGGCGGTACGCCGTATGCCGGCGAGCCCGGCAAGCTGCTGGCGCCGTTCGTCGACGGCGACACGATCGCCGCATGGGCGCGGCCCGCGGTGGCGCAGGCGATCGACGCCGGCATCGTGCGCGCTGCAGACGGCGGCGCATTCGAGCCGCAGCAGCCGGCCAGTCGTGCGGAAGCGGCGGTTATGCTGAAGCGGCTGCTTCAGGCGCTGCATTTTATCGCCGGCTGAACCATGCCGGCGCCAGTGGAATAAGGCCGGTATCGGCCTTACAGCGCCCGACCGGGCCCGCCGCCGTCGGAAACGGCAATGGGATTGCAAAATAGGCCATGTTTTATGGCCTATTTCGGCAAAAACACCCAGTCGACACAAAATAGCCAGTGATTTCGCTGGCTATACGTGTCTATCTGCCCGGATTGGGGCTTTACGGCCCAAATAACCAGTGTTTTCACTGGCTATTTTCGATGTGACAGGCGAAACGGGGGCAATAAGCCATGTTTGATGGCCAATTTCGCCGAGCCGAACGATCAGGTGCGATGAACGCTCGTTCAACCCCCGCAAAGCCGCCGCAGCGCAGGAACAACAGGGTTGTCCCGTCATTCCGATTACGAGGGGACAACCCTGTTTTCTTTTGGCGCATGGCAATTTTCGCGCAACTGGTTTCACTTGCCAGCGGAGCAGGGTAAGCCCATAATGAACCGGTTTACAGCAGATTAAAAAATGGGATGGAGGATTCCGATGAAGCCAAGCCGTATTGCGCGCAAAACACTTACGATCGCACTAGCCTCGCTGCTTACCGTATCTTCGGTTGGCATCGCATCTGCTGCAGCGACGCCGATGCCCGACGTAAAAGGGCATTGGGCCGAAAAGGAGGTCACCGACTGGACCGAAAAAGGGTATATTCAAGGGTACAATGACGGGATGTTCCATCCGGACACTTCCGTGACTCGCGCCGAATTTATGGCGCTGGTCAACCGCTCCTTCAGCTTCAAGGAGCGTTCCGCGGCCACGTTTACGGATTTGAGCGAATCCGACTGGGCCAACGCCGACGTGCAAATCGCCGTCAAAGCCGGCTACATCCAAGGCTACGAAGACGGCACGGTGCGCCCGAACAGTCCGATCACCCGTCAGGAAACGGCCGTCATCATCAGCCGGCTGCTGCAGCTGCCTCCGGCGCTCGACTCGCTCGGAAAGTTCGGCGACGCCGCGCTCATGGGCGCATGGAGCAAGGACTACATCGGCGCCGTAGCCAAGTGGAACATTATGGAGGGCTACCAGGATACGACGTTCCAGCCGACGGCGTACATTTCCCGGGCGGAAACGGTGGTCACGCTGGCACGGGCGCTTGGCAAGAAGCACTTTGCCTTCGAAACGGCAGGAGTGTACGGCCCGTACGACGGCGAACATATCATCAGCGGCAACGTTACCGTTTCGGCGGCCGACGTGACGCTGCAGCACATGGTCATCGGCGGCGACTTGACGCTTACCGATGGAATCGGCAACGGCAATGTCATGCTGGACCACGTCAAAGTGTACGGCAAAACCTACATTGAAGGCGGCGGCGACCAGTCGGTGCACGTTAAGGATTCCAATCTCGGCGAAGCGACTGTCAACCGCGAGGAAGGCACAGTGCGCGTCGCGGTGGAAGGCGATTCGACCATTACGCGCGTTATCCTGAACACGCCGGCCGTCATCGATGCGAATGCCGGCAGCAGCGAGGAACCGGCGGTTACCGAAGTGATCCTTCCCCGTGAGCTCGACAACAATACGACGGTCGTGCTGCGCGGAAACTACGAGAACGTTTTCGTGAATTCGAAGGCAATCGAAATCAACGTCGAGAACGCTTCGATCGGCACGATGGCAGTGACGGAACCGGTGACGATCAATCTGAACCCGGACACAACGATCGGCACGCTGCAACTGGAGGCGCCCGTTACGGTTACCGGCGGCGGCACCGTGAGCAAAGCGGTGATGACCGACGCAGCGGAAGGCACGACGTTCGAATCGCAGCCGGCGGTCATCGAGCATGCGGACGGCACGACAACAACGCCGACGCCGTCTCCGGCAAGCTCGCCGTCCCCAACGCCTACGCCAACACCGACACCAACGCCAACGCCGACACCGACGCCTGATGTGTACGACCCGTCGCCAGGGTCCGTGACCGGCTATGTATATGCACAAGCCGATCATCAGCCGTTGACCGGAGTAACGGTTGCCGTATATACCAACGTCGATACGCCTTCAAGCGTGGCGATGTCCACCTATACGACGGCAGATGCCGGCACTTATTCGTTCTGGATTTATCCAGGCACATACGATTTGAAGTTCAGCAAGGACGGTTACGTCACGAATGTCGTCCGGGGCATTCAGGTGTCGGACGGCAGCTATAGCACTCGTCCGCCGGAGGAACTGGCCGTTACCGCCATCACCGGCACCGTGAAGGACACGGCGGGAGTCGCCGTGGCCGGAGCGACAGCAGTCGTCACGGTGGGGATTGACACTTACGATGCGCAAACCGACGCAAGCGGTCATTTCCGCATCCCGAACGTGCCGGTTGGCAGCGGCTATACGCTGGAGGTCAGCAAAGGCGACTCGCATGCCACATCGAGTGCCTTCAACGTCGGCATCGGCGACGACGGCGCGGCTGTCGTCAACGTGACGCTGGACATGGTGCCGCCAACACTGACGGACGCCATGACGAACGTAGCCGGCGACGAAGTGAAGCTGATCTTCGACGAACGGCTGGATAGCGTCGACGACGCCAAAATCACGATCTACGTTGACGGCGTGGAAGTTACGGAAGCGAATCGGACCATTACGCTTGACGGCAGCGATCCCGACGGCAAAACCGTAGTCATCGAGCTGCTGGGTACGCCGATATCGCACAGTCAACCGGTGACAATCGATCTTGCGGAAGGTGCCGTGGTTGACAGCGCCGGCAACAAATCGGCCGAAGCGAACGGCAATGCGGCAGGCAACTTTGTTCCGGAAATCTGAGTCGCATCCCTTCGCCAGCTAGCCAACAACTACAAAAATCCCGGGGGAGCCCATCGGCCCTCCCGGGATTCTTATGCATGGATAATATATTAAACGATACCGTGTGCCAACATGGCATTGGCGACTTTCAGGAAGCCGGCGATGTTCGCGCCGATCACCAGATTGCCCGGGTGGCCGTATTCATCGGCTGCCTTCACGCTGCTGGTATAAATGTTCTTCATGATCGCATGCAGCTTGTCGTCCACTTCGTGGAAAGACCAAGCGTAGCGCATGCTGTTCTGTGCCATTTCCAGCGCGGAAACCGCTACGCCGCCGGCGTTGGCCGCTTTGGCCGGTCCGAACAGCACATCGTTCGCGTGGAAAATATCGATCGCTTCCAATGTCGACGGCATGTTCGCGCCTTCGCCGATCGCTTGCACGCCATTCGCGACAAGCTTCCTTGCCGAATCGGCATCGATTTCGTTCTGCGTGGCGCACGGCAAGGCAATCTCGCACGGAATCGTCCAGATGCCGCTGCAGCCCTCGAAATACGTCGCTGTCGGATGCTCGTTTACATACTCGCTGATCCGCTTGCGTTCCACTTCTTTCAAACGCTGTACGGTTTCGAATTTGATGCCGGTAGGATCGTAAATGTAGCCGTTCGAGTCGCTGCACGCCACGACGGTAGCGCCGAGCTGGGTAGCCTTCTGGATGGCGTAGATGGACACGTTGCCGGAGCCGGAGACGACGACTTTGCTGCCGTCGAAGGAGAGGCCTTTCGATTTGAGCATTTCGTTCACGAAGTAGATGCAGCCGTAGCCGGTTGCTTCGGTACGAGCCAGACTGCCGCCGTAGCCGATGCCTTTGCCTGTCAGCACGCCCGCTTCATTGCCGCCGGCAATGCGTTTGTACTGGCCGAACATGTAGCCGATTTCGCGGCCGCCGACGCCGATGTCGCCTGCCGGCACGTCGAGGTCAGAGCCGATGTACTTGCCGAGCTCAGTCATGAAGCTTTGGCAGAAGCGCATCACTTCGGCGTCCGATTTGCCTTTCGGATCGAAGTCGGAGCCGCCTTTGCCGCCGCCGATCGGTTGGCCGGTCAGCGAGTTCTTCAAAATTTGCTCGAAGCCGAGGAACTTGACGATGCTGGCGTTAACCGACGGGTGGAAACGAAGACCGCCCTTGTACGGCCCGATGGAGCTGTTGAACTGGACGCGGAAGCCGCGGTTGACGTGCACCTTGCCCTTGTCGTCCGTCCACGGCACGCGGAAGTGGATGAGCCGCTCCGGCTCGACGAGCCGCTCCAGGATTCCTTGCTCCATGTACACGGGGTGCTTCTCGAAAACCGGGACGAGCGAATCCACGATTTCTTTGACGGCTTGGTGGAATTCCGTTTCGCCCGGGTTGCGGCGTTTCACCGTCTCGAATACTTCTGCGACATACGCTTGCGCTGCGGAGGCGCGGTTGGTTTCGGTCTGTAACATGATAGTTCTGATCTCCTGTTCGCTGGGTTTGGATCGAATCCTGCGGTAAAGCCGAATAATCGTCATCTAATTTTGACATAATAATCGGTTTTAGGCAAGTCGACTTATGGGGCTTCCAGCAAATGCCGCATGTTGCTGTAGTCGATGTCGTTTTTGTTCAGGAATTCGATCAGGCTCTTGTGATCGCGCTTCGGAGTCGCCAGAATATAGCCTTCGATGCAATGGTCGCGCGTCACTTCCGACGCGCCGCTCTCCAGCGTCACTTGCCCGATTCGGGCGGCGATGGAGTGGCGGGCGATGTCGCGGAACGGGCCCGGTACGGGAGACACCAGCTTCTCCAGAAACGCCTTGCTGTCGTCGGTCCACAGGTGGCGGGACGCGTCGACGTAATGATTTTGCCAATCGAGCTTGGACTTGCCGTCCGCCTTCGGCAGCACCTTCATAAATTTGCGGAACATGAAATAGCCGCCCACCGACATGAAAAACAGCAGTACAATCGCCCAAAAAACGAGAAACCACATAAACATTCCGTAACCGCCCAAGCGGGATCACCTCTGTATGCTTCATTATCCTGCGCCGATGAAATTATACCCTATTCCTAGCTTTATTTCGAGAATATTAGTAAAATAGAAGGCAGCAAAATTGGCTTGTCCGGCGCGTTCAAGCGCCGCGGCCAAACGATTCCGGCGGACGCCGAGATCACAAATCCCGGGCGTTCCCCCGTAACGAAAGGTTGATAACGAATGGTCAAAATCGGTTCTCATGTATCGTTCTCCGACAAAGGGCTGCTGAACGCGGCGGAAGAAGCGGTTTCATACGGTTCCAGTACGTTCATGATTTATACCGGCGCACCGCAAAATACGAGACGCAAGCCGATCGAGGAGCAGTTCATCGCTGAAGGCAAGGAACTCATGACGGCAAACGGCATCGGCGAAATTGTCGTGCACGCGCCGTACATTATCAATCTTGGCTCTTATAAGGAAGACACGTTCGAACTTGCCGTCCGTTTTCTGCAGGAGGAAATTCGCCGCACCGACTACCTCGGCGTGCGCAATATCGTGCTTCATCCCGGCGCTTATACGGAGAAGGACGCCGAATACGGCATCGCCCGCATCGCCGAAGGCTTGAACGAGGTGCTGCGCGGCACAAGCGACACGAACGTCAACATCGCTCTTGAGACGATGGCAGGCAAAGGCACGGAAATCGGCCGCTCGTTCGAGGAGATCGCCGCCATCATGGCCAAGGTCGAAGACAACCGCCGGCTGACCGTCTGTATGGACACGTGCCACATTCACGATGCCGGCTACGATGTGGTGGACGATTTTGACGGCGTGCTGGACCAGTTCGACCGCATCGTCGGGATGGACAGGCTGGCCGTGCTTCATCTCAACGACAGCAAAAACATGCGCGGCGCCGCCAAGGACCGCCATGCCCCGGTCGGCTCGGGTCTGATCGGCTTCAAGGCGATGCACTATATCGTGAACCATCCGCAGCTGCAGCATGTGCCGATGATTCTCGAAACGCCGTGGATCGGCAAGGACGACGCCAAACAACGCCCGATGTACGAAGCGGAAATCGCGCTGCTGCGCGGGGATGCTACGACACGGTTCGGCGGCGAGTTTTTCGACCACATCGAGCGGCTCGGCTACTTCTTCGACAAGCGCAGCATTCATCATCGCGCCTTCGTGCTGGAAACGTGGGACTTGCTCAAGAACGACGCCAAAGCGAAAAAAGCGGACGGCCGCGAGCCGATGGAACGCTTGTACGACATGATCGAAGAAGAGCGCCTGTTCACCGAGCTGAGCGAAGAGCAAATCAATCACCGGTTGACCGGCTGGCTGGCCGGCAAGGAAGCGCTCGTTTCGGCATAAGCCTAAGCCGGGGCGAGGGCGCAATCGAGTTTATTTTTGGCGGAGGAACCCAACTTTATGAACCGAATGACAACCGCATCGACGCGCAAAAGCAAGGACGCAAACCGCGAACGCGCGCGCATGCTTATCTCCTGTCCGGATCAGCCGGGCATCGTGGCTGCGGTGTCGCGCTTCCTGCATGAGCACGGCGCGAACATCGTGCAGTCCGACCAGTATACGATGGACCCCGAGGGCGGGATGTTTTTTATCCGCATCGAGTTTGACTTGAACGAGCTGGAGCGCCGTCTTGACGCGCTGGAGCTCGATTTTGAAGAGGTTGTGGCGGCACGGTTCAACATGCGGTGGAGCATCGCCAGAGCCGATCGGAAGAAGAAGCTGGCGATTTTCGTTTCGAAGGAGGACCATTGCCTGCTCGAACTGCTGTGGCAATGGCAGGCCGGCGATCTCGACGCCGACATCGCGATGGTGGTCAGCAATCACAATGTCATGCGCGAGCGCGTCGAGTCGTTCGGCATCCCGTACCATTACGTGCCGGTGACCGCCGAAACGAAAGCGGAGGCGGAAGCCCGCCAGCTTGAGCTCGTGTCCGGCAAGGTGGACGCGATCGTGCTGGCGCGGTACATGCAGATCGTTTCGCCCACCTTCATCGAAAATTACGCCAACCGGATCATCAACATCCACCATTCCTTCCTGCCGGCGTTCGTCGGCGGCAAGCCGTACGCGCAAGCTTACGACCGCGGGGTCAAGATCATCGGCGCAACCGCCCACTACGTCACCGAGGAGCTCGACGGCGGGCCGATCATCGAGCAGGACGTGCAGCGCGTCAGCCACCGCGACAATGTCGAGGATCTGAAGCGGATCGGCCGCCACATCGAACGGATCGTGCTGGCCCGCGCCGTTGCCTGGCATGTGGAGGACCGGATTCTGGTGCACCACAACAAAACCGTCGTTTTCAACTGAATCGATCGCGCGCGCCGCGGCGGTTGCCTGTGCAGCCGTCCGGCGTCATGCGCGTTCACGAAACGGTCACGAACCGTTTGCCGCGCAAGTACGTTTGTTATCGTTAAGAAACGAAAGGGGGAAATGGCTTTATTATGGATGGCAAGAATCCAGCCGTTAAGGTGAATCGCAAAGTGAACCGCCGCGAGGAGGCGCTTAAGCAGCGCAATCGCAAAATCGCCGTCATTTCCACGATTGCCGTCGTGATCGTGGCATTCGTTATTTTCGCCATCGTGAAAGCGGCAACCGCCAAGAACAAGCCCGCCGAGTTCGATTACGCGGCGCAGCCCGCGATCGGCAGCGCTACCGCCCCGGTCAAAATCGTCGAGTTCGGCGATTTCAAATGCCCGGCCTGCCAGGCGTTCGAACAACAAATTTATCCGCAGCTAAAAAAGGACTACATCGATACCGGCAAGGTGCAGTTTCATTTCATGAATTTGCCGTTCATTGATGTCGACTCGGTGACGGCCGCCCTGGCCGGCGAAGCCGTGTTCCATCAGAACAAAGACGCGTTCTGGCCGTTCTACGAGGCGGTGTACAAAAACCAGGGCGACGAAAAGGTGCGGTGGGCCACCACGGACTTCCTCGTCAATTTGGCCAAACAGGCGAACTTGCCGATCGACTTCGACAAGCTGCGCAGCGACATTGACGGCAAGACGTACCAGCCGGATGTCGTAAGCGACAACGACAAGGGCGGCAAGCTGAAGGTGACGAGCACGCCAACGCTGTTCATCAACGGCAAGATGTACGATTCGCCGTTCGATTACAACAAGCTGAAGGCCGCGATCGACAAAGCGGCTGCCGGCCAATAACCGATGAGCGGCGGCGCCCGGTTTCGTCGGCTGCTCGGTTCCTCGTATTTGTATGCGGCCTGGGTAGTGGCGCTCGTCGCTACCGGCGGCAGCTTGTATTTCAGCGAAGTGATGCACTACATTCCCTGCAATCTGTGCTGGTTCCAGCGCATCTTCATGTACCCGCTCGCCATCGTGCTCAGCATTGCCGCTTATCGCGGCGACCGCCGCATCGTGCCGTACACCCTGCCGCTTGCCGTGATCGGCGGCTTCATTTCGCTCTGGCACGTGCTCGAGCAGAAGCTGCCCGGCTTCGCCGACATTGCGCCGTGCCGGATCGGCGTGCCGTGCAATGTCGACTATATCGACTGGCTCGGCTTCATTACGATCCCGATTCTTGCGCTGACGGCGTTTGCGCTGATCGTGCTGCTGTTCGTTTTTGGCCCGCTGGCGGCGCGCGGCACGGTAGACGCGGATGCGGAAGAGGCCGGCGAACTGGCGGATGAAGCCTAGACGAAGCCTGGTTGAAGCTGGCATTGATCCCGGCTGCATGATATGATGGGGAAATGCGATAACATGGATTAGGAGGCTTTATTCAATGACGGTAACCAGCAAATCAGTCGAACAACTCGCGGTGAATACGATCCGTACGCTTGCGATCGATGCAATTGAGAAAGCCAAAGCCGGCCACCCCGGCATGCCGATGGGCGCTGCGCCGATGGGCTATGTGCTTTGGACGAAGCAGATGAAGCACAACCCGTCGAACCCGACGTGGTTCAACCGCGACCGGTTCGTGTTGTCCGCCGGCCACGGCTCGATGCTGCAATACAGCCTGCTGCATCTGTGCGGCTACGACTTGCCGATGGACGAGCTGAAGCAGTTCCGCCAATGGGGCAGCTTGACGCCGGGCCATCCGGAAGTCGGCCATACGGCGGGCGTCGACGCGACGACCGGGCCGCTCGGCCAAGGGTTTGCGATGGCAGTCGGCATGGCGATGGCGGAAGCGCATCTCGGCGCTGTTTACAACAAGGAGAACTTCTCAGTCGTCGACCACTACACCTACTCGATTTGCGGCGACGGCGACCTGATGGAAGGCATTTCCGGCGAAGCCGCTTCGCTGGCCGGCCACTTGAAGCTCGGCAAGCTGATCGTGCTTTACGATTCCAACGACATTTCGCTGGACGGGGAGCTTGGACTAAGCTTCTCGGAAAATATCAAATCGCGTTTCGAAGGCTACGGCTGGCAAGTGCTGCGCGTCGACAACGAAAACGATCTGGAAGCGATCAATAGCGCCATCGCCGAAGCGCAAGCGGAAACGTCGCGTCCGACCTTGATCGAAGTGAAAACGACGATCGGCTTCGGCAGCCCGAACAAGGCGGGCAAAGGCGGCCACGTCGGACCGCACGGTTCGCCGCTCGGCACGGAAGAAGCGAAGCTGACGAAGGAAGCGCTCGGCTGGCCGGCGGAGCCGGATTTCTACGTGCCGGACGAAGTGCGCGCGCATTTCGCCGGCGTCAAGGAGCGCGGCGAAGCGGCAGACGCCGCTTGGGAAGCGCTGCTGGCCGACTATGCAGCCGCGCATCCGGAACTGGCGAAGCAGCTGAAGCAGGCCATTGCCGGCGAACTGCCGGAAGGCTGGGACGCGAAGCTGCCGGTTTACCAGCCGTCGGATAAGGCTCTGGCAACGCGCAACGCTTCCGGCAACGCGCTGAACGGCCTTGCGCCGAACCTGCCGTCGCTGTTCGGCGGTTCCGCCGACCTGGAAGTGTCGACGATGACGCACCTGAACGGCATCGGCCAGTTCAAGCCGGGCAGCTATCAGGAGCGCAACGTATACTTCGGCGTACGCGAGTTCGCGATGGCCGCCGCGGTTAACGGAATTATGCTGCACGGCGGTTTGCACGCTTTTGGCGCCACGTTCTTCGTGTTCTCCGACTACCTGCGTCCGGCTGTGCGGCTTGCGGCGATCATGAACGTTCCGTCGGTCTTCGTGCTGACACACGACAGCATCGGCGTCGGCGAAGACGGCCCGACTCACGAGCCGATCGAGCAATTGCCGGCGCTGCGCGTCATCCCGGGCGTTACGGTGCTGCGTCCCGCGGACGGCAACGAAACGAGCGAAGCCTGGCGCTACGCGATCAGCAACAAGCAAGGCCCGGTCGCGCTCGTGCTTAGCCGCCAGGCGCTGCCGAACCTCGCAGGCACGGCGGAGAAGGCGCGCGAAGGCGTAGCCCGCGGCGCTTACGTCCTGTCGGATGCGCCGAACGGCGCGCCGCAAGCGCAAATTATCGCCACCGGCTCGGAAGTGCAGCTGGCGATCGACGCGCAGAAGAAGCTGGCCGAAGAAGGCATCGCCGTGCGCGTCGTCAGCATGACGAGCTGGGAACTGTTCGAGAAGCAATCGAAGGAATACAAGCAATCGGTCATCCTGCCGCAAGTGAAAGCACGTCTCGCCGTGGAAATGTCCCACCCGATGGGTTGGGAGCGGTATGTCGGCGAAGAAGGCGACGTGCTCGGCATCACGAAGTACGGCGCATCGGCGCCGGGTCCGGTCGTGATCCGCGAGTACGGCTTCACCGTGGAGAATGTTGTCGGCCGCGTGAAGGCGCTGCTCGGCTAATTCAATCGATCCGAAGGAGAGTTCGAGTCCATGTCTCAATTTGAGCAAGTCTCCGTCGTCAAGAAAGCGAATATTTATTTTGACGGCAAAGTAACGAGCCGCACCGTGGTGTTCCCGGACGGCACGAAGAAGACGCTGGGCATTATGCTGCCGGGCGACTACGAGTTCGGTACCGATACGGTTGAAATCATGGAAATTCTCGCCGGCGAGCTGAAGGTACTGCTGCCTGGCGAAACGGAGTGGCTCGCGATCAGCGGTACGGGCGAGTTTACGGTGCCTGCGAACGCGAAGTTCAAGCTGCAGGTAGCCGCCACAACCGACTATTGCTGCTCTTATATCGCCGAATAAGCGATTGTGGCGGTGCCCCCGCCGCAAAAGAAAAGGACCTTGTCTTCCGCTACCTTGGAAGACGAGGTCCTTTTTTTTCAACATGTAAGAATCCGATTGATTGCTCGGCAACGAAAATAGCCCATGAAAAATGGCCTATTTGCTCCTTATCGGGCGGCTCGACGGAAATAGCCAGTGAAAACACTGGTTATTTGTCCTGGATCGCCTTCAAATCGGCATTTCAATCGAAATAACCAGTGATTTCGCTGGTTATTTTGAAGGGGGTGCCTGTTTTTGGCGAAATAGGCAAGAAAATAGGGCCTAATTGGCAAGGGGTTAGTTGGCGGAGGGGGAATGGCGCGCATGAAGCAACGTGTCTGCTCCATGAGAGGCGTTTCTGCCTCATAGGCCGGTCCAACGGGATTTTCATGCAAAGCGAGATGCCGGCTGGTCGCTCCAATCGAACAAGACGAATGGCTCCTTGATTTCCCGGGCCGCCAGGCTGCCGTATGCTTGCTGCGCCTGGTCCGGCAAACAACGATGCGACAGGGAACTGACGTCCGGCAGCCGCTCTCCAAGCAAGCGCAGCCCTCGGCGCATATGATCGAAAATGCCGCGGGGAGAGAAAACGTCCGCGTGCAGCGGGATCGACCACTCCCAGCCGCTGCGCAGCACGGCGTAGCGGTGAAACACCAGCGACAGCAGTTCCTGCGCGGTTGCATCGGTATATCGCTTCCAAGGGACTCCGCACAGGACGACCTCCCCATGGCGACGAACGATGCGGCAACCGTCCAGCGCAGCCGCTTCATGGCCGGAGCATTCCAGGACGAGCGCCGTTTGCCCGTCCCATGCCGGGTCGCCTGCGGGGAACGCCGGCCAAACCCGTTCCGCTCCCATCGCCGCGGCAAATCCCCTGCGTCGTTCATCCGGTTCGCATACCCCGACTTCGTATCCGCATTGCCGGAACAGCCAGGAAGCGAGCAACCCAACAGGCCCCGCACCGCTGATAATGACCCGCTCGGTCGGTTTGGCCGCAGTCGTTGCCAAGGCGGTCAGTCCGATATTCATCAACCTGACGAGTACCGCTTGCTCGGGCGCGATTCCCTCCGGAACGGGGATGACGTCCTTCGCGGGGACATGCTGGAAGCTCTGGTGACGCCCCATGCAGAACAGAAGATCGCCCGGCTTGATGCCGGATACGTCTTCTCCGATTTGCTCGACCGCGAACACCGCCGCGTACCCCGGGAAATACTCCTTCTCGTGGCTGTGCAAATAGCCATGGTTCAACTCCGTTCCCGGGCTGATCAGCGTGCAAATCGTCCGGCCGAGCACATGCCCGGAAGCTGCTGCGGATGGTGCGGGCAGCGGCAGCAGATCGGCTTTTTCTTTTCCTGTGAAACAAACGGCAAATCCCATCGCCATGCTTTCCTCCTTATGTTCGCGTGATTGATATGCTAGGATTAGCATAACGATTTTCTCGAACAATCGTTAGGTCTTGCAATGCCGACTTTTTATCTGAAAGTATTCAAACAGGAGGGGGAGCGGAATGGAGGACAAGCTGCGTCTGCCCGACCGGGCGTTGCAGATCCAGTTGCTGGAGGTTGGCAGCGGGACGGGGCTGCACAACTGGCTGCACGAAAAAACCGTTCCGTACACGATAATCGCCCAGGCCGTTACGGGCTCTTATGAAGTGAATTCGCCCGGCGGCAGCACGCGGGTGACGGGGGACGAGGCGTTTTTGGCCGCGGCCGATACCCCGCTTGCGATCCGGCACCTCGCGGAGCCGGGAGCCCCGCGGATGACGTTCCGTTATCTTCATGTCCAGTTTTACTTGTATGAAGCGATCGACGTGTTTTCGTTGTTTGCGCTGCCGCCGAAAACCGATGCCGCCGTCGGCGCCTGGCTCGCCGAATGGATCGGCGAGCTGGTCCGGCTGGCGGCCGAACCGCCGGGCATTCCGGTCCTGACCGAGCGCAAGGCGATCGCTTACCGGATCCTGTCGACGCTTCTGGCGATCAGTTCGCCGGCTCCCGGGTCCAAGCTGCTGCTGCACGGCGACAACGAGCTGCTGACGCCTATCGCCGCCTTCATCCGCGAGCGAATGGCGGGACCGCTTGCCATCGCGGATATGCTCGAGCGGTTCCCGATTTCCCGCACGGCGTTGTTTAAGCTGTTCCATCGCTATTTTGCGCTGACGCCGATGGAGTACTGGAAGACAGTGCGGCTGCATGAAGCATATCGCCGCATCTGCGCTACTTCCGACACGTTCTCGTCGATTGCCGAGCGGTACGGCTTTGCCAACCTGCAGCATTTCAGCAGGGAATACAAACGCCAATTCCAGCAAACGCCCGGCGAAACGCGGAAAAAGAACCGGTTGTGGCTGAGCGGCGGCGAGGAGAGTTGAGCGTACGGCGTGAGTTTGGATATAGGCCATGTTTTCTTGGCTATTTCGTTAAAAATGGGAGGTCGCAACGAAATAGCCAGTGAAATCGCTGGCTATTACGCGTTAAAGTCCGATTTTGGGGTGGTCAGCCCGCCGTTTCCGCATGCAGCGGAGCGGAGGCGGCGGACGGGTTGGCTGCCGTACCCGGCGCCGGCTTGCGTCCGGCGCCGCGGACGAACAGCAGCACGCCGATCAGCGCCAGGGCGATCATCGCCGAGCCGGCGAACAGCGACGGCACGATATGGTCGCCGAAGTCGGCGGGAGTACGGACGGCGGCGCCGGATTGGAAGATGAGGCCGCCGATGGCGATGCCGAACACGCCGCCCAGCTCGCGGGTCGCGTTGCTGACGCCGCTCGCTTCGCCGGAAGCGCCGTCCGGCGCGGACGAGAGGATGCCGTGCGACAGCGGCGTGAAGCTCAGGCCCATGCCGGCGCCCGCGGCCATCATCATCGGCGCCTGGTAGCCGAAGGGGAAGTCGACGCCGACGGTCAGGATGAGCACGGCGAAACCGGCGATGGCGACCGCTTGCAGCAGCAGGCCGGCCGACAGCACGGAGCGCGTGCCGAAGCGCGAGACGGCGAGCCCGGCCAGCGGAGCGGCGATCATCGTGCAGCCGGTCCACGCCATCTCGCGAATGCCGGCGCCAAGCGCGGAATAACCTTGCGCCTGCTGCAGGAACAGCGTCAACAGGAAGATGGCGCAGAAGATGCCCGCATTCATCCAGAAGCCGGTAAGCACCAGCGCGGAATATTGGCGGTTGCGGAACAGATCGAAGCGGATGAGCGGCAAACGGCGCGCCCGCTCCCATACATAGAACAACACGAGCAACGCAGCGCCGCCGAGCAGCGAGACGAGCACCGGCGCCGAGCCCCAGCCTTCGGCGTTGCCGCGCTCGAGGCCGAAGACGAGGCCGAATAGTCCGCCGGCGACCAGCAGCACGCTGGAGATGCGGATTGGCCGTCGTTCGCCGCGCGATTCGTCGAGCCATTTCAGACCGAGCAGGAAGGCAATAACGCCAACGGGAACGTTCACCCAAAAAATAAGCTGCCACGGCGCGCCTTCGACGATCATGCCGCCGACCAGCGGGCCGACCGACAAGCCGAGGCCGGATATGCCGGACCAGATGCCGAGCGCGGCGGCGCGTTTGTCAGCAGGGAACGCCGCGTTGACAAGCGTCAGGCTGAGCGGCACAACGGCGGCGCCGCCAATACCTTGCAGCGCACGCGAGAGGATGAGCGCGATCGAACTCGTGCTTAAACCCGACAGCGCGGAGCCGAGGGTGAAAAGCACGACGCCGGCGAGAAACATCCGCTTGCGGCCGATCCGTTCGCCAAGCAGGCTGAACGGGATAAGCAAGACGGAGAAAGCGAGCGTGTAAGCGTTCATGAACCATTCGAGATCGGACATCGTCGCGTGGAACGATTGCTGGATCGCCGGCAGGGCGACGCCGAGCACAAGGTTGTCGAGCATGGCCATGAACAGGGCGGCGCAAGTAACGACAAGCAGCCGGACGCGGGAAGCGGTGAACATGTGATTTCATCTCCTTTTGAAAGCTTGATTTATTGATAAATAAATGGATCTGGTTAAAAAACGGCGATGCAGCGCGTCCAGAGGATTCGGCCGCATGCCGACGGTTACGCGGGAGAGGACGGACCGGTGCAACTCTTGGGCCCGTTTTCCCGCCAGGGGCAAAGCTTCGGCATGCCGAGCGTTTCCGACATGGCGATGATAAGGCCTTGGCTGATAAACAGGCTTGCCTCGCGGCCCGGTTCCGGAATGCCGGCGTTCTCGAAGCGGCTTTTTACCCGTTCATAAACGGCGTCGAATTCGCGCCGCGTATAGTCCCTTACGGCTTCTTCCGGCGTGGCGAACGCCATCATGACGAGCAATATTTCGTTGCGGTATTCGAGCAACAGGTCGATGAACGCATGCCCCATCGCTTCAACCAGCTCTTCGGGAGGCGCCTGCACGGTGGCAAAAGCGTGCAAAATCCGCTGCGACGCTTGCGACAGAACGGCGAGATAAAGCTCCTCTTTCGTTTTGAAAAAGTGGAACACATACGGTTGAGTGACGCCTACCGCTTTCGCCACGGCGGCGGTCGTCGTTTTGTAGTATCCGAGCTCGGCGAACAAGGCGGCGGCGGCATCAAGAATTTGCTGCTTGCGGGAGAGTGCCTCCTCTTCCTTCGGGGTCATGGCGGCTCCTTTCGGTTACGGCGCTCAAAATCATTTATTGACTAATAAATAACACACTGACAACCCCGCTGTCAACGTTTTTTCACGCCAAACCGCCAATAACTTTTATTACGCGGTCAAAATAATCGGTCCGTTCGCCGTAATCGCAATCGTATGCTCGTACTGGGCCGACAGTTTGCCGTCGAACGTGCGCGCCGTCCAGCCGTCGTCGTCCACATACATCAAATGGGTGCCCTCGTTAATCATCGGCTCCAGCGTAAATACCATGCCTTCCTTGAGCCGCAAGCCGCGCCCGGGTTTGCCGACATGGACGAGGTTCGGCTCCTCGTGCAGCGAACGGCCTACGCCGTGGGCAAGCAAGTCGCGCACCGACGAATAGCCGTTCTGTTCGGCATGCGACTGGATCGCATGCATCACGTCGCCGATCCGGTTGCCGACGACCGCCTTTTCGATGCCGCGGAGCAAACATTCCTTCGTCACCCGCATCAGCTTGCGCGCGGCCGGCGAAATGTCGCCCACCGCGTAACACCACGCGGAATCGCCGACCCAGCCGCCGAATTCGGCGACGATGTCGATCTTGACGATATCGCCGCTACGCAGCGGCTGCCGGTTCGGGAAACCGTGCGCAATGACGTCGTTGACCGAAGCGCAGGTAGCGAACGGATAGCCTTTGTATCCTTTCGTGACCGGCGAGCCGCCCATGCTTCTCATGAACCGTTCGACGGCCTGGTCGATTTCGAGCGTCGTCACGCCGGGCTTGATCATTGCTGCCACTTGCTTGTGACAGGCGGCGACGAGCGCGCCCGCTTTTTTCATTTCCGCGATTTCTTCCTTCGATTTTAAAATAATCACCGTGTAATTCCCCTTCCCTCGGCGCTGCCGCACCTTCGCCTGTTTTTGCCGCATTCTCGCTTATTGCTGCCGCTCGGCGCTGCCGATCGTTGACCGAAGCCCGTCGAACCACAGATCGACCGCTTCCGCTGCCGAATCGTCGAACCGTCGATAATGCTTATACACGCCGGCGCTGCCAACCAGGGCGCCAAGCGTCCAGTTCGCCAGCTTCTCCGGGTCGGGATGGCCTTGCGCCCATTCTCGCATAGTTCGAGCGACAGGTTGGTATAATTCCGCCTGAAACCGGTCATACAGCAGGGCAAACCGCTCGTCAGGCAAATGGTGAAAGTTATCTGCAATCAGTTTATACAAAATGTAGACGGAGGTTCGTTCCGTCCACAGTTCCGTCAGCTTGTGAAAATGCCGCCGCAGCCGCATTTCCGGTTCCCCTTGGCTGCCAAGACTGTCGTCTGCTGCTGCTTTTGCCAGGTCGACCGCTTCCTCCAGCATGTCGTGCAGCAGATCGAGCTTGTTGCGGTAATAGTGATACGCCGTGCCGTAGCCAAGCGCCGCTTTGTCGGCGATATCGCGCATTTCCATCGCCATTCCTTTGGCCATATATACTTCCGCCGCGGCTTCGAGCATTTGCCGGATGCGTTTATCGCGAATTTGATCGTTCTGTTCCTTTGTTCGAGGCGACAAGGAAACCACTCCTTATTTTGACCTACTGATATGTCGATATAAAAATAACCGATCTTGCCTTCATTTGCAAGCGAACCGGAGCGGAACGCCAAAAAAGGCTGCCCGAAGGCAGCCTGGACGAAACGCGGTTATGGAAACTCCACTTCCTTCTCGCGATCGGCGATATACGCTTCCAGCTTGAGCCGGATATACGGCGCGATGCCTGACAGCATGCAGCCGTAGCGGAATTTGCCTTCCTTCGCCTCGATGCGGACGATTTTGCCGGTAATCGGGGGCAGATCGGCTTCCTGCGGGAAATGGATGACGACGAACATATCTTTGGCCAGCGGGAACGTAGAAATGATCTGCAGCCCGCTCTCGGACAAATCGTACAGCACGCCTTCGATCGTTTGTCCCGTGAACGCGCCTTCCTGTTCCCATTGGTAGACGGACAGCTGCAGCTTGATGCCGACGCTGACGCGGTTCGCGCGGCGCCGCTCCGACGCCGACGCGGCGGCGGGAAGCGGCATGCTGAGCTGCATCGGCACGTCCGACGGCGTTTCGTTAGGGTGCTTCTGCACCGTCAAGTGCAGCCATTCTTCATATACTTTAACCAGCGAGCTTAAATCCTCCGCGCCGAACCCTTTGCTCAGCCCCATCTGAAACAGGCTGGACGCCGAATGCAGCATGGGCGAAGGGAGTTGGAAGCGGCTCGTTTCGCGCGAGGCCAGCAGCAGATCCTTGAGCATGAGCTGCAGCGCAAACTGTACGCTGAAATCGCGACCGATGATTTTTGGTCCTTTCAGTTCGGCTTGTTTGCTGCCTGCTCCGCCGGCTACGACTACTTGCACGAACTTTTCCGGATCGAGCCCGGCTTTCGCCGCCAACGCCATGCCTTCGATGAATCCGGCAGCATTGATGCCGACAATCGTATTATGCGCCAGCTTGGCGTAGGAGCCCGATCCGGACGGTCCGAAATAAAGCGCGTTCGTGCCGAGCGCGGACAACAGCTCCCGCTGCTCCTCGAACACTTCCTCCCGGCCGCCGACCATAAAGAACAGCGTTGCCGCCGCCGCTCCCATTTTGCTGCCGGTTACGGGAGCATCGAGAAAATCGACGAGGTGAGCGCCAAGCTCTTCATACAGGCCGCGGCTCGTTTCCGGCGCTACGGTGCTGCAGTCGATGACAGTCAGCCCCGGGTGAACGCCTTCCATGATTCCTTTCGATCCGTAAAACAATTCTTGCAGCGCCCGGTCGTCGCTGACGTTCGTGAACAGTACGTCCACGCTGCGCGCCACGGCCGCCGGACTTGCGGCGAGCTCCGCGCCTTTGTCGACGAGTTCGGCCGCCTTCGCCGCCGTGCGGTTGTACACCGTAAGCGGATAACCTTTGCCCAGCAGATTGGTCGCCATCGGCAACCCCATCGTTCCGAGCCCGATAAACCCGATGGATTTCATTGTCATCACCTCTCCCCACATTTTATCATAGCTATGCGGCTTGTACAGTAGGACGTTCCGACTTGCGGAAAGGCGTACATAGCTTGCAAAAGACCAGGTTACTAAGTATGCTAGGTTTATGTGAAAATGTTGTGAAAATCATGTTGGGGGAGTTGCATTCATGGGTTCCAAGCTTCAATTCGATTACAGCAAAGCGCTCGGTTTTATTTCGCAGCACGAGGTGGACTATTTGGCGGCCCCGATCGGGCTTGCACACGAGCAGCTTCATGCCGGTACCGGCGCCGGCTCCGATTACCTCGGTTGGATCGACCTGCCGGCAAACTACGACAAGGCGGAATTCGCCCGGATCAAACAAGCGGCCGGCCGCATTCAGCAAGATTCCGACGCGCTCGTCGTCATCGGCATCGGCGGCTCTTACCTGGGCGCACGCGCCGCGCTGGACATGCTGTCGCACTCATTCTACAATTTGCTGCCGAAAGGCGCCCGCAAGACGCCGGAAATTTATTTCGTCGGCCAAAATATAAGCTCGACCTATGTCACGCACCTGCTGCAACTGCTTGAAGGCAAAGACTTTTCCGTCAACGTCATTTCCAAGTCGGGCACGACGACCGAACCGGCGATCGCCTTCCGCATTTTCCGCGAAGTGCTGGAGAAGAAGTACGGCAAAGAAGCGGCGCGCAAGCGCATCTATGCGACAACCGACCGCGAGCGGGGCGCGCTGAAGAAGCTGGCGACCGAAGAAGGCTACGAGTCGTTCGTCATTCCGGACGATGTGGGCGGGCGTTACTCCGTGCTGACCGCGGTAGGCTTGCTGCCGATCGCCACAGCCGGGATCGACGTGGACGCGATCATGCAGGGGGCGGCCGACGCGCGCGAAGCTTATGCGGTTGCCGACGTAACGGCCAACGAAAGCTACCAATATGCGGCGGTGCGCAATGCGCTCTATCGCAAAGGGAAAGCGATCGAAATTCTCGTTAACTACGAACCTTCGCTGCATTTTGTTTCGGAATGGTGGAAGCAGCTTTACGGCGAAAGCGAAGGCAAGGACAACAAAGGCATTTTCCCGGCGTCGGTCGATTTCTCCACGGACTTGCACTCGATGGGCCAGTTTGTGCAGGAAGGCTCGCGCAACTTGTTCGAGACGATCATTCAGGTAGCCGAAGTGAAGGAGCAGATCGTGATCGGCACGGACGCGGCCAATCTCGACGGGCTTAACTTCCTCAGCGGCAAAACGATGGATTTCGTCAATAAAAAAGCGTTCGAAGGCACGATGCTCGCCCACGCCGACGGCGGGGTGCCGAACCTGATCGTGACGCTGCCGGATCTGTCGGCGTATACGTTCGGCTACATGGTGTATTTCTTCGAGAAGGCATGCGGCATCAGCGGCTACCTGCTCGGCGTCAATCCGTTCGACCAGCCGGGCGTCGAAGCGTACAAGAAGAACATGTTCGCGCTGCTCGGCAAGCCGGGCTTCGAGAAGGAAAAGGCGGAGCTGGAAGCACGGCTCGCCAAGTAAGGAGCACAGTCGGGAAACAGGAACGCACAGGAGAAACGGACGCCGTACCGGAAGGGATGGCGGGCCGTTTCTTCGCCAAAGAAAGGAGTTTGACGGAATGGCATTCGATTTTGACGCCATCGTGAACCGGCGCGGGACGCGTTCGTACAAGTGGGACCAATCGGAGCGGCTGTTCGGCGATGCGGATATTTTGCCGCTGTGGGTGGCGGATATGGATTTCAACAGCCCGCCGGAAGTGGAGCAGGCGCTGGTGGAACGGGCGCAACAGGGGATATACGGCTATACGATTCGGATGAACAGTTACCTTGATGCAATCACCGGTTGGTTTGCTCGCCGGCACCGCTGGTCGATTCGGCCGGAGTGGGTGACGGATTCGCCCGGAGTCGTCACCTCGCTGGCGCTGGCGGTGGAATGCTTCAGCGAGCCGGGGCAGCGCATCGTCGTGCAGCCTCCGGTGTATTACCCGTTCTTCGACGTTGTGCGCATGAACGGGCGCGAGCTGGCATACAATCCGCTGATCGAACGTAATGGCGCGTTTGAGATGGATTACGACCATTTGGAAAGCTTGCTGAAGGAAGGCGCGGCGATGCTGCTGCTATGCAACCCGCACAACCCGGGCGGCCGCGTCTGGACGCGCGAGGAGCTGCTGCGGCTCGGCGAATTGTGCCTGCGGTACGGCGTTACCGTTGTCTCCGACGAAATTCATTGCGACCATGTGTATGCCGGGCATAAGCATATTCCGTTCGCTTCGCTTTCGGATGAAATCGCGGCGATTACGCTTACTTGCCTGGCTCCTTCCAAATCGTTCAACCTGCCGGGGTTGCAGTCGTCGTTTGCCGTGACGCCGAACGAGCGGATGCGGCGCACGTTCGAAACGCGGGTCAAAGCGTTGTCGTTGCATATGTCCAACTATTTTGCTCCGGTGGCGACGGAGGCGGCTTATACGTATGGCGATCGTTGGCTGGACGAATTGCTCGTTTACTTGCAAGGCAATGCGGAGCATGCGTTATCGTTTCTTGGGCAGCGGCTGCCGGAGCTGAGACCGATGCGGCCGCAGGGCACGTATTTGCTGTGGACGGACTGCCGAGCGCTTGGGCGCAGCGTGCCCGAGTTGAAGGAACTGATGTTTAGGCGCGCGCGTGTAGCGTTCAGCGAAGGGTCGGTATTTGGCAAGCAGGGAGAGGGCTATTTGCGCATCAATCTGGCCTGCCCGCGTTCGTTGCTGACCGAAGCGCTCGAGCGGTTTGCCGTCGCCGTTCGCGGCTAAGGGGAAGATCGGATGCTGGAACGATACCACACGGTTCAGTTACCGGGGAGCAGCGAAATCGTCATCAAAAAGTCGCGTTTCATCGGCCATGCGCGTCCGGTGGACAGCGAGGAGGAAGCGCTGCGGTTTATCGAAGCGGTGCGCAAGGAGCATTGGAACGCGACGCATAACTGCTTCGCGTACATGATCGGCGACCGCGACGAAATTCAGAAGCAGTCTGACGACGGCGAGCCGAGCGGCACGGCGGGCAAGCCGATCCTGGAAGTCATCAAGCACCGCAAGCTGAAGTATGTTGCCGTCGTCGTCACTCGTTATTTCGGCGGCATTATGCTCGGCGCGGGCGGGCTGATTCGCGCGTATACGGACGGCGCGGTGGCGGGCATAGACGCGGCGCGGCCGATCGCGCAAATGCTGCACCGCGAAGTGCGGGTTGCGCTCGATTACACGTGGCTCGGCAAAGCTGAAAACGAGCTGCGCGGCCGCGGCACCTTGATGGGCGAAACGTTGTTCGCGGAAAACGTGACGCTGCTTTGTTTGCCGCTGGAGGCGGAAGCGCCTTCCTTCATCGCCTGGATGACCGACTTGACGCAAGGTCAGGCGGTCATCACGCGCGGCGAAGCGCGATATGTTGCACAGCCGCTGGACGGCAGCGGAGCATGACAACGAAATATGAGGAGAGGGGGGCGGGACGATGGATTTAACGACGGCAACACCCGAGAACGCGGCCTACATGATTGAGGCGATCAAAACGAAACTGCGTGTGGCTACCGGCGCCGCGATCAAGCCGGAACATTTTAACCTGGCTTTATACGAGGATTTGAAGGATATTTACGATCATGTGAACGGCAAGCCGCACTTCAGCGTCAGCGAAATGGACGCTATTGTGCTGGAGTTGGGCAGACTGCGGAAGTAGGGCGGCAGATTATAGAGGCGGGTCCGCGAAGATTGATCGCGGGCTTTTTCTTTTGAAGGAGGCTGGGAGGAGGGGGCGATGTATCTGGCTCGCGCCGCTTTTGATCGCTATCCCCTTCGCTCAGTATGCTACAGGCGGGCCTTACCCCCGATTACTAGAGGCTGGCTTTTTGCTCGGCTGAGGTCTTCGCTTCATTTATCAGAGGTGGATTGTTTATCCCTGTTGATGCATCTGAATAAAGCCCACCTTTTTGCGGACGGACAAAACTAGAAATCTTATATAGCTATACCAATATTGCTTTCGACAAGTGTCAACTTGCCGGTCGGGTCAAATTGCGGTAGGTAATGGTTCTGCTGGAGCCGCATAGCCGAGCGATCGACTCGAACGGGTTCGACTGGCGCAGATGGCTGCCGATCATGAAACAAAATTCATTCAAATAAGCCTGCAAATGGCGGCGGCCCAGTCCGCGAAAGGTCAAGTTGATCCAGGAGACGGCCATTTTGTGGTAGGGAAGGGCGCGCTTCTCGGTTCTGTGTGTGTATTTGCCAACGGTACAAAAAAAGGTGGCATCCGGTTGTACATGCCGTTCCTTGAACCAGGTCACGCTTGTTCTGTCGATTCCGGTTGGGGAGAGCCATTCCTTCGGAACGATTTTGATTTTCACGGCATGAGCGTGTTCGAATTCGGGTGAGGTGGTGGCGACGAAAACAGGCACTTCCCGCGGATGCAAAAATAATCCCGATAAATCCGGACGGGCGTAAGAAGCTTTATCGACATGAACGAAACCGCAAAGCTGGGTTTCGGCATCTTGCAAACCGATGGCATATCGAATTTTGTGCAGCATCAACCATGCCGTCTTGTAGGTGACCTTAATTGCCTTGGATAAAAACATGGCGCTCGTTCCAGGCGAAGGCCTTGTCATGTAGTGCAAGGCGACGAACCATTTGCAAAGCGGGGTGCGGCTTCCCTCCATCACGGTGCCGCTGGTCGGCGATGCCTGGTAGTGGCAGGAGGTGCACTGAAACAACGGCATTCGCCGGGAGGCAATCCGGTAGCAGCTGGTGTGGCCGCATCGCGGACAAAGGAATCCGTTCGGCCATTTGCAACAGATCAGATGTTCGATACAGCTCTCTTCCGTGCCAAATTCCTCGTTCATTTGCTCCAGCGATTGTGGCATTTGAAACATAACAACACCCCCCACTCAGAATGGTTATGGTTTTATTATAACAAACGTATGTTCTTATTTTCAAGTGTAATAGGGTGAATTTTCCAAAATAAATGTGCTTTTGGTCGCAACTGGTGAGACGAGGGGAAGGAGAAATGAAGGCTGTGAAACAGGCAACGGAATGGGAGAGTGAAGCAGGTAACGGAATGGGGAGTGGGGAATGGAGCAGGTAACGGAATGAGCAGTAAGGCAGGCGACGGAATGGGGAGTAAGGCAGGCAACGGAATGGGAGAGTGAGGCAGGCAGCGGAACGGGGAGTGAGGCAGGAGACGGAGTGGGTAGTGGGGGTCGTCATTTCAAAGGGGGGAACAAGCATGCATTCACCTGATCGAAGGGGATAGTGGCTGAAAAGAGGCTGAGGGCGACAAGTCCCTTGCATGATCGCATAAATATTCCATAAAAAAGGAGGCCGCAGCCAGCGCAGCCTCGCTTTTTTCTCACAGCGGAAAATTTAAGAAACGGTTCAGTCGCGAATTTCCACAATGATTTCAATTTCGACAGGAGTATGGAACGGCAATTCGTTGGTGCCGATCGCGGAACGGGCGTGTTTGCCGGCTTCGCCGAACACGTCGACAAGCAGATTCGAAGCGCCGTTAATGACGAGCGGCTGATTGGCAAAGCCGGGGGCGCTGTTGACCAGGCCGAGCATTTTGACGATGCCGACGACACGGTCCAGATCGCCCAGGTACCCTTTCAGCACGGCGATACAGTTGATCATCGTTTGGCGAGCGGCTGCCTGCCCTTGTTCAATGGTCAATTCGGCGCCAAGCTTGCCTTCGAACATCAATTCGCCGTCGATCCGGCAATCCTGCCCGGACAAATAAAGCAGGTTGCCCGTACGTTTGCACGGAATGTAAGTAAACCGCGGCTCCGGGGACGGCGGCAGGGTGATGCCAAGCTCTTGCAGACGTTGTTCGATTTTCGACATAAAAAGACTCCTCCTCAAGATAGCATGTTAATGACGATGGGAATGATGAGTGCAATGGTGCTGGGCACGGATCAGACCGCCGCTGCGCGTCCCGGTGTGCTGTTCGTCCTGCAGCGTCAGTTTGCCGTTTACAACAACGTGCGGGATGCCGAGCGGGTATTGCCGCGGCTCTTCGAAGGTAGCCAGATCCTGAATTTTATCAGGATCGAACACGACCAGATCGGCGGCATAACCGGGCACGATCAGCCCGCGTTTGCCGAGCTTGAAGCGCTGCACCGGGAACGAAGTCACTTTGCGCACGGCCTGCTCGAGCGACAACACGCGCTTATCCCGCACATATCGCGCGAACAGCCGCGGGAATGAGCCATACAGCCGCGGATGCGGTTTGCCCGTTTCGCAGGTGAGGCTGTCCGAGGCGATGAGCGATTTTTCGTAAGCGACGACCTCAGTTACATCATCATCGGACATGTGAAAATAAACGATGGAGACGCGGCCGTTTTCTTCAAGCAGCAGGTCCATCATGCAATCGACCGGGTGAACGCCGCGCGTTTCGCTGATTTCGGCGATATGTTTGCCTTCGAGCGGTTTGTTCGCTTCGGTCATTACCGCGGATACGAATACACTCTGCCAGCCGGTCGAGCAGACGAGATTGTCCCAGGCCTCCTGCTCGCGGCCAAGCTCCTCCTTGATCCGCTTGCGCAGCGCCGGGTCGCGGAACGCTTGCAGCGTCGCTTCGATGCCGCCTTCCAGCACCCACGGCGGAAGCACGGTGGTGAGCGTCGTCGAGCCGGCATGGTACGGGTACACATCGGTCGTCACGTCGAGCCCGCGGGCCCTCGCGTCTTCGATCAGCTCCAGCGCCTCAATTACTTTGCCCCAGTTGGCTTTGCCCGCCGCCTTCAAGTGGCTGATGTGCAGCGACACGCCGGCGCGCTCCGCGATCCAGATCACTTCTTTCACCGAAGGGATCAGGTTGTTGCCTTCGCCGCGAATATGCGTCGAAAACAAGCCGTTGTATTTCGGCAGCACCGAACACAGCTCCGCCAGCTCTTCTCGCGACGTGTAACTGCCCGGGGCGTACAAAAGTCCAATCGACAGGCCAATGGCGCCGGCTTGCAGCCCGTGCTCCAGCATCCGTTTCATCAGCGCCAGTTCATCCGGCCGGGCAGGGCGATTCACGAAACCCATGACAGCAATGCGCAGCGCGCCGTGGGCGACGTAAGTGGCGACGTTCTCCGCCGGCCCCAAACCGGCTACGCTCGCCATGTACTGCTCCACGGTCTCCCAGGGCCAAGCCCATTCGGTTCGGCCCAGCACCGGTTGAATATACGTTTGCAGCGCTTCCGCTTGCGATGGGACGAACGGGGCGGGGGCCAGGCCGCAATTGCCGACGACTTCGGTCGTGACGCCCTGGCGAAGTTTGATGTCGCTCAGCGGGTGATCGAAGATCATCAGGTCGGAATGGCAATGCCCGTCGATAAAGCCAGGGGCGATCGCTAGCCCGCCGGCATCGATCGTTTCGCGGCTTTCCTGATCGACGCGGCCGACGATGGCGATAACGCCGTCCTTGACCCCAACGTCGCCGCGAAGCCACGGGTTGCCGGTACCGTCGACGATTCGTCCGTTGCGGATGACGAGATCCAGCATGTTGTTTCTCTCCTCCGGTAAACTTAAGGCCGGACTGCCGGCCGCGGTTTTATTCGAGCATGCCTCGCGCCGCTACGGGGACCACTTCGACGCTGCCGTCCGCATGGCGGAAAGCGACGCGATTGTGCAAATTGACGGTGCTGCATATATGGTTCGGCACGATATGAAGCGTGTCGCCGATGCGCAGGTCGGCCACCTGCGCTGCCGGCCCGAGCCGCAGCATGCCGTGCTCCTCCGTCAGCCGCTCCAGCACCGCGTCCTCCAGCTCCGCCACGTGACCGAAGCCTTCGAGCCGCAACGGCTCGGTGTTCGGCTGCACGTCGGTGGCAAATGTTTTGCTGCCGCCGTCGACGATGGCAAGCTCCGGCGTTGGCCGGCTGACGACGGTGACGCGTACGGTGCCGGCGCAATCGTGAAGGCCGCATACGCCGAAACGGGCCTGCATCCGGTCCTGGAACACGTATGTGCCGGGACGGATTTCCGTTACGCCGCGCACCGCGGCGGCATAAGCGGCCGTCGGCGTCGAACCGACGCTGACGTCGACGATCGGAATGCCGGCTTCACGCATTCGGTCGGCCAGCTTGGCCATAAGGCGGCCTTCTTCCTTGCCGGCGCGCTCGAGGTCGAGCGTGGGCTTGCCGTCCAGCACCGCGCCGCGGAACGTATAGATGCCGTTCAGCCGCAGGCCCGGCATCGCCGCGATCAGCTTCGCCAGGTCAAGCGCATCGTCGTAAGGCACGCCGGTCCGGCGCAGGCCGGTATCGATTTCGAGCCGCACTTTCAGCTCGATATCGTGGGCGACGGCCATCTCCGACAGAAGCATCGCCCCGCGGGCGCTGTCGACGGCAAGCGTAAGCGCGATGCTGCGGGCGATGCGGATGGCCCGCTCGATCTTGGTGCGCGTCACGAGCGGGTACGCGATGAAAATGTCGGCAATACCGTGTTCGGCCATCACTTCGGCTTCCGACACTTTGGCGACCGTGATGCCGACGGCGCCGGCTTCCAGCTGCATGCGGGCGACGCCCGGCATCTTGTGCGTCTTCGCGTGCGGGCGCAGCGTAACGCCGGAACGTGCCGCGAGCGCCGCCATTTCCTTGATGTTGCGTTCCAGCCGCTCGACGTCGATCACGACGCAAGGCGTTTCCGGCAGCCGGGTATCGGACGAAGTCTCCGAACCGCGCTGCGCAACAAACGATGGTTTCATGAATGCACCAGCCTTCTTCGCAAGATTATTGCTTGCTTTCCTCCAAATAGCTGTAAAGCGTATATTTGGAGATGTTCAGGTAGGCGCCGATTTTTTCGCCGCCTTTTTTGATCAGGAAGGCGCCTTTGCGGTCGAGCAGCCCGATCATGTTCCTCTTGTCTTCCTTGGTCATGACCGCTACCGGTTTGCCAATCTGTTCCTGCGCCTCCTGGATGAGGGCATCGAGCAAATCGGAGACGTTGCTGACGAACGTTTCGTTTACGATGCCGCGCGAGCCTCCCTGGGTCAGCGTTTGCAGCGTTTTCTCCGCCACCATCAAGCTCGTGATGTCGTAATTGATGCACAGCGCACCGATGACGTCGCCTTTGCGGTTTTTCATGTACATCGAGGTGGAGCGCAGGACGCGGCCGTCTTTCGTTTGCGTCAAATAGTTGTATTTGTTGCCGTTCGCTTCCGTGCCGCGAAGCAGTTCCAAGCCCAGGTTCGTGCCCGGGTCGCCGACTTTGCGTCCGGTGACGTGCCCATTGGCAATGGCCGCGATGGTGCTTTCGTACGAGCCGGTCAAGTCGTGCAGCACAACTTCGCATCCTTCGCCGAACTGCGCGGCGACGGCTTCCACCAAATCCTGCAAAAAACCGATTTCGTCGCGGATGGATTCCAACGGTATTGTGCCCTCCCGGAATGCGGATATATGCGGTAATGCGTCAATACGAGAAGTATTCTATCACGAATGCGACGAGTTTCAAACGAAAAGTTTGTTTGCCAGAATAAAAGTTTGTCATCTGCCGTCATACAAAAAGGCGGCAGCTTCGGATGTTGGTCCAAAACTGCCGCCGGTGCGGGCTTTCGATTATTCGGTGGACGGCGACATGATTTCGACGGAAACGCCGGCCGGGTCGCGCATGAACACGTTCGTAAACGCACCTGCCTGCCTGATGTCGGTCATCGTGTAGCCGAGTTCCTTCAGCCGGGCGATCGCCTCGTCCAGATTGTCGGTCGACAGCGCGAAGTGGCCGAGGCCGGTCGGGTTCGTCTCCGATCCGCGCGAAATGACGATGCGCCCTTGCCCCATGCGCAAATGCACCAAGGTAGCGTCCCCCGCCTGCACGCGGCGGATTTCCTCGGCGCCGAACACGCTTTTGTAAAAGGTTACCGTTTCTTCGACGTTCTCGCAGTAAATATGGACATGGTCAATAGCAAATGAACCCATCGGTCCGATTCCTCCTCGGTTGGTTAGTTCTCGGTTGGTCGGTTACAGCGGAACGGAAACCCGCTGCTTTTGCCGGAAAAATACCCATTCCTTGTAGCCGATTTCCCGCAGCCGCCGCTGCACTAGCTCCCATTCGTCGCCGACGCGGCCCGGCTTGTGGGCGTCTGAGCCGAACGTCACCGCGATGCCGTACCGGAGCGCCATTTCGAGCATTTCGTCCGACGGGTACCAGCCGCCGCAATCTTTGGTGCTGCCCGACGTGTTGATTTCGATGGCGACGCCGCATTCGCCGATCGTGCGCAGCGCCTGCTCGACCGCCTTCGTCTTGATATCCGAAAACGCCGGATAGTACCCTTTCATCGCGTCGATATGGCCGAGAATCTGGAACATGCCGCTGCGCGCCGACTGTTCGATCAAGTCGTAGTACGTCTCCTTCTGCTTGATCTTCTGCACGTCGGACAAGTCTTTCCAGCGGTTCCTGTTAAAGATGCTGGTGCCGCCGGATTGATGCACCGAGCCGATGATATAATCGAACGGGTACTGGGCGTAGATCATTTCGTACAAGCCCGCGTGCTCAGGAAAAAAGTCCGACTCCACGCCGAGCAGCACTTCGATCCGGCCTTCGTACTCCGCCTTCAGCTTCAGCACTTCGGAAACATAAAACGAAAACTCGCGCTTTGCCATCGCGATGCCGGGAAACGGCTGCTCCTGCTCATCCCCGAAAAAAGGGGAATGGTCGGAGATGCCAATCACCTGCAAGCCGCGTTTCACCGCGGCGTCGATATAGGCGCGGATGCCTAGCTCGGCATGTCCGCAGCGTTCGTGGTGCGTATGCAAGTCGAATTTCATGGAATGTGCGGCCTCCTTGTTTGCCCGTTCTGCCCGTTCTACTCCGTCCCGAGGAAGTGCGTCTCCGGCATGCCCCGCAAGTCGCTCAAAAACTGCTGCATCGCCGAACTCAAATATCGGCCCGACTTATACAGGACACCGACCGGATGCGTCGCGTCCAACTCGTTGACGTGGATCATCTTCAGCGTGCCAAGCCGGACTTCGCCGGCGATGGACAGCTTGGAGATGATCGCCGCGCCCAAATTCAGCTCGACCATGCGTTTCACTTCCTCGCTGCTCGACAGTTCCATGACGACTTGCGGCACGATGTCGAATTTGCGGAAAATGTGGTCGGTAAAACGCCGTCCCGCCGTTTCGGGAGACAGCATGATGAGCGGGATGTTGCGCAGTTCATGAATCGCTGCGTGCGACGAGCGGGCGAGCGGGTGCTTCGGCGATACGACCAGTTCGTAGGTATCGTAATACAGCACGGAGCTTTCGAGCTGCGGGTTCTTGTCGAACAAATAAGCGATGCCTATATCGACCGAACCGTTCTCGACGCTGGTCACAATCTGCGAGGACGGCATCGAGTGGATCGTAATTTTGATCAGAGGAAACTGGTCCTGGAAATAGGACAGCACCCGCGGCAGCGTCTGCATCGCGATCGACGTCGTGGTGCCGAGCACGATATGCCCCTGCGGCACGTTCTCGAGGTCGGCCAGCTTCTGCTTCATCTCGCGCACCATATGGACGATCTGCTGCGCGTGGGCGAGGAACAGCTTGCCGCTTTCGGTCAAGGTCACCGGCTGGTTGCGGTCGATCAGCGTCGTCTGGAATTCGTCCTCGAGGCTGCGGATTTGCGCGGAGACGGCCGGCTGGGTCAGGTTGAGCGCGTCTCCGGTTTTGCGGAAGCTCATCGTCTTGGACAAGGTGATGAACGTTTCGAGCTGGTTCACATTCATGGTGGAAACTCCCTGGGTCAACAAACTTTTCTTTTCAAAAATTATCAGCCATATAAACAGAATTTGTCAAGCCGGGCGAAAAATGCGGTTCGCATGAAACGAATACCGCTTCGGTACGTTATACTTAAATTATGAAGAAAAGAATCGGGTGAACGTCTTGTCGATGAAATTGGTCATTCTCGGCCTGTTGATGAACCAAAATCGCCATCCTTACGAAATTCGCCAAATCATCAAGGAACGCGACATGCACCATTATATTAAAATACAGGACGGTTCACTGTATTATGCGATCGACCAACTGGTGAAAGAAGGCAACATCGTCGTCGTCGATGTCGTCAAAGACAATTCGAACCGGCCGGACAAAACGATTTACGGCATCACGGAAGCGGGCAAAGCCAAGTTCCATGAGCTGCTGTATGAAAATATAACGGTCGGCACGATGTTCTACAAGCCGATCAATGCCGCGCTTGCGTTTACGCCGCTGGGCGACGAGAAGCTCGTTGTAGAGGCGCTGGAAGCAAAAATCGCCGAAACCGAAAAGCGTGTGGACATGCTGAAGACGAACTACGAAGAGCATGTGCCGTTCGTGCCGCGCTCGTCTCTGTACATCATGAAAGGCTTCTACGAGCATGCCCGGCTCGAGCTCGACTGGCTGCGCCGCATCCACCGCGACGCCGTTGACGGCCGACTGCGCGAGGTGGGCCGGCCGCTCGAGGAACATCATGAGTGAAACGGAACGGCCGGCGGCATCGTTCGTCCGGTTGCCCGATCCGGAGCCGGGCATCGCCTGGTACGAAGTAAGCTATGACAGTCAGGGGCTGCGCGTCAAGGCTCTGCTTGCGGTGCCGGCTGCGCAGCCGGCACCGGTCGTCGTGTATTGCCGCGGCGGCATCGGCAGCGTCGGCATGGTCGGGCCGGCGCAGCTGCTGCCGTTCGCGCGCCGCGGCTATGTTGTGCTGGCGCCGCTGTACCGCGGCAGCGGCAGCGGCGTCGGCCGCGACGAATTCGGCGGCGCCGACCGGCATGACGTGTCCGCGGCGATAGCGCTGGCGCGAACGCTGCCCGGTGCGGCCGCCGCTGCCAAGGTCGCGCTGATCGGTTTCTCGCGCGGCGCGATTATGGCGATGCAAGCGGCAAGGACGTGCGCGGAAGTAGGCGCCGTCGTCGTATGGAGCGGCGTAGCGGATCTCGGGCTCACGTACCGGGAGCGGACCGACCTGCGCCGCATGCTGCGGCGCGTCGTCGGCCATCCCGGCAAACATCCCGAGGCCTACGCGGAGCGTTCGCCCGTCGCCTGGGCGGGCGAAGTCGATCCGCCGGTGCTGCTCATTCACGGCACCGCCGACGACAACGTCAGCGCGGCGCATGCCCGGCTGCTCGGCCGCGCGCTGGACGACGCCGGCAAACGCTACACGCTGTCGCTGTACGACGGCGTCGGCCATCAGTTCCCGCCGCTGGCGCGCGAAGCGGCGATGCGGGAAATCGACGCGTGGCTGCGCCGGTTTATGCCGGCGCAGGCTTAGCGCAGCCGTTCATGCAGCGCGAGCAGGTCCGCGCAGATCAGATCAGGGCGCACGCCGGCTGCCGCGATGTGCGCCAGGGCGTTGCCTGCGGTCGCCAGGCCCGTCAGCACCAGCGCGGTGCGGCAGCCGGCCGCGGCGCCGCCGCCGATATCGGTGCGCACGTTGTCGCCGACCGCCCAGATCGCGGACGCCGGCAAGCCGAGGCGCTCCACCGCATAGCCCATAATAATCGGGGATGGCTTCCCGATTATTATGGGCTCTTGCTGCGCCGCCGTCGTGATGGCGGCGGCGATCGAACCCGCCCCGGGCTTCGGCCCGTCGTCCGACGGGAGCAGATGATCCGGGTTCGTCAACACATAAGCGGCGCCTTCGCGAATGAGGCGCGCCGCCAGCTCCAGCTTCGCGTAATCGAAGGCGCGGTCGATGCCCTGCACAACGAAGTCGGGCGACCGCTCCGTTACCGTTAGCCCCGCTTCGCGCAGCGCATGCTCAAGCCCGGCTTCGCCGATAAAGTGGACGCGCGCCCCCGGCTTGCGGTCCGCGATGTACCGCGCCGCCGCCTGCGCGGACGTAAACACGTCGCGGCCGGCCGCTTCCACGCCGGCCACCTCGCGCAAATGCGCCGCAACTTCCTCAGGCCGCCGCGACGAATTGTTCGTCACGAACAAATACGGCGAACCTTCTTCTTTCAGCTTGTCGATGAAGGCGGCCGCATGTTCGATCGGCCGGTTCCCCGCGTACATCGTGCCGTCCAGGTCGATCAGAAATCCTCGCATCCGCAACGCGTCCTTTCCTTCAGGCGGGATAAGTCAATTTGTTGTCGCAATACGGACAAGAGAGCGTCTGGTCGGGCTGCAGCAAGCTATTGGAGCCGCAGCCGGAGCAAGTTACGGTTTTCGGCGGCCGCTTGACCGGCTCCGGTTGCTTGTGCGACGTATACGACGGAACAGGTTCTTCCTCCGCGGCTGCGGCCATGTTTACATTGAACGTAACCGAATTGGCAAACACTTGGTTGTCGACATGATCGTGGTAGAACGTCTGCTCAAATACAAGCTGCCCCGAATATTCATCCAGGTAAACCCCTCTCGCAAAGCCCAAAGCGATCATGCGCCGCAAGTCATTTTGCACGACGGCCAGCCGCAAGCGCAACAGCTCCGCCATATTAACGGGGAATGCGATTCCCTGGTTGAAGATCAAATCCCTGTACCTGTCGTAGCGTTCGGCGAGCTGTCTTCCTTTTCGCCGCGCCATCAGGTGCAGGAGCAGACCGGGCAATAAAAACATGATCCCCAACAAGATGAGCACAGGGGGCAAGCTGCTTCGGTCTTCGGGTTCAAGAAGAAACGAAATCATTATGGCAAACACAAGAAACAGCACGATCGCCCAGGTACCGGCCAATTTCCAGTCCGCGATTCTCTGGTAGCTGAGATTGCGATGGTTGATAAGGCGAACAATGAACATCACGATGCCGGCAGGAAAAAACAAAACGAATATCAGCAAGAGCAATGCCCCCGAAATGGAAGGCCGATCGTCACGGTACACGGTAATTTCCCCTTTTATAGGCGCCAATACGCGCTTTATTCATCCGTCGCCACTTGTTTGCTCCGTTTGGCCAGGTCGGCGGCGATATCCGCGACCAGGCTGCGGCAAAGCGCAATGCTGCCTTCATCCGGCCCGTTCCGGGCAATTTGCTCCGCGCAGCGCTCCAGTTCCTCCGCCTGCCACTGCATGCTTGCTTCCAGGGCGGACAGCGACGGGTGAGAGAACGGATCGCTGTAGGCAAGCTGATCCTGCAATTGGCCGATATCGGCCAGCAGGCCGACTGTTGAGGAAGCGGCATCGCGCTCGAGATGGTTGCGGATCGTCCGGAGGCGTTGCTGCAATTGCTTGATCGGCTGCGTCCGATTTGCCGTTCGCCGCTCCTGAGCCGATATGTATCCCGCCATCCGGTAACAAGTTGTAGCCGCGATTGCCCATACGATCCACGTGGCTGCATGAATCCAGACGTAAACCGGAAAGCTCAGCTTCAGGAGCAGCCAGAATACGACTGTATGGAACAAGGCGGCGGCCCCGTACAACGCGGACACGATCACTAGAGGCAAGTAGGCGGGGAGCGTATCCCGCGCCTGACGGGCTTTGCCGACGGAAGCGAAACTACCGTAAACCGCCGCCTCGGCAAAAACGACGGCAAGCATGGACACCCATCCATGCCCCGGATCGCCGACAGAGCGCATGAGCAACAGGAAGACTACAAGCGTTGCTGCCGCGCCAACGCCGAACAGGGTGCCGGAAAGACGTTTGGTCAACATGGCATTCTCCTACTGAGTCAAGTTGTTTCCGCATTCGAGACAAAATTTTTGCCCCGGCTGCGCCGATTTCCCGCAACGGTTGCAGGACGGCAGTAGCCCGCTGCCGCAATTCGGACAGCTCACGGCATCCGGCGGAAGATCCGCTTTGCACTGCGGACAAGGACGGTACGGATTCCCGCAATGCGTGCAAAACTTCGCGTCGACAGGCAACGGCTGCCTGCACTCGTAACACGAAACGATCGGGGCCGCAGCTTGTTTGAACGAATATCCGCATCCGCCGCAAAAGTTGGCTCCCGTCGCGTTGTTCGCCCGGCAATTCGGACACGTTTGGTTTTGCGGCGGCATGCCCATTTGTCCGGTCATATGCGACAACGTGCCGCCGAACGCGGCGCCTGCGGCTTGTCCCATGCCGTAGCCGATGCCGGCGTCCATAAAGGCCGCTTGCCGGCCTTCGTTTTTCGCCGCATGCTCCAGCGTATCGAACGTTCGCTCCTGTGCGTACGAGAAGCCGAGAATGTCCATTTCCGCTTTTTTGGCCAGCGTTTCCTTGATCCGCGACATGACGGCATCGTTTTCCGGCAAATTGATCGAATCGATCGAAAAGTTGACAAGCCGCAGGCCATACTCCGCGAAAGCCGGCGCAACCTGTTCCTTCATATGGTCGGATATTTCGAACAGGTAGGCGTTTATGTCGAAAATGCTGATTTTTTTATGTACCAAATACGAGGAGATCAGCTGCACCATATGTTTCAGCAGAATGCCGCGGAAGTATTTGACCAGCGACGTCTGATCGAATTCGCTCAGCGTGCCGATGAGCTTGAGCATAAATTTGCGCGAATCCTCAATCTGGATGCCGAATTGCCCGAAGGCGCGGACGGAGACGACCATCTGGTATTTGGGCTCCTGCAGTTGAATCGGCGTCGGCGTTCCCCACTTGACATCGAGCCTCAGCAGCTTGTTGATAAACCAAATTTCCGCGGAAAACGGCGATTTGCCGCCGAATGGCAAATTTACCAGGGCAGATAGAAACGGGATGTTTTGCGTCGTCAACGTATGCCTGCCCGCCTGGAACAGGTCAAGCGCCTGTCCGCCCTTGAAGAGCAGCGCTTCCTGCGTTTCGTTGACGATTAATTGGGTCCATGTGCCCAGTTCGCTGTTCGGATATTTCCACACCAACAAGTCCGGGGGACCGTCAAACTTGACGACTTCGATAATTGCCATCGTCTTCTCCTCTCAAAAGCCAAAACTCGCCATAGTTCGAATATCTTTACTATACTATGGAATGGGTCTTTGGGGGTATAGTTGCGTGCTGCCTGTCCGATAATAATAGCGGGAGGCGATTTGCGATGGAATCGAATCGGCAACAGGAGCAAGTCGTGGCGGTGCGGAAAAACGGCGACGGCGACATCATCGAGCTCAAGCTGACGTCGGGCAAGGTCGTCGATTACAAAACCGCCCAAACGATGGTCAAAAACGACGAAATTGCGCACCTTAACGTGTTCCGCGGCCGCGACGGCGACGAACATCTTCGCTCCGATCCGGATGGACGGAAAGACAACAACCTCGACCAACTGCCCACGTTCTGACGCGCCCTCGCGGAAAGTGGCCGCGGGCACAACAAACCCCGGGAACTCGCTTCCCGAGTCCCGGGGTTTGTTTGCGTTTGCCGCCCGGCGAGTATCGCGAAGACGCCGGCGGAGTTGCCAAATAATTTTGACAAATCCATTGAACTCGCCGGAAAGCCATGTTAATATATAGCAATTAACCCGAAACCGGCCGCCCGTGCAAAGGCCGAGCTTCGCTTAAGCTTGCCGTTACGCTCCGCATTCGTGCGGACTGGCGGCAGGTTATTTGGTATACCCGGATTTGGCGATTCGCCGGAAGGGTCCTATTTGCAAAGGGGGAGCGGCGTATGAGCGCCAAGGCGATTGAAGTGCGCGGGCTGAGCAAAACGTTCGCCGTCAAAACCAAAACCGCCGGCCTTGCCGGCAGCGTCAAAGCGCTGTTCCGGCCGCAGTTCGCCGCGAAGGTGGCGGTGCAGCCGATCGATTTTGCCGTGGAGCAGGGCGAGGTATTGGCGTTTCTCGGCCCGAACGGCGCAGGCAAATCGACGACGATCAAGATGCTGACCGGCATTCTGCATCCGACGGCGGGAGAAGCCGATGTGCTCGGTCTGTGCCCGTGGAAGCAGCGGAGCAGGCTGGCGTTCCGCGTCGGTTCGGTGTTCGGCCAGAAGTCGCAGCTGTGGTACCATCTGCCGCCGGTCGATTCGTTCGAGCTGATGGGCAAAATATACGAAATCGGCCGCGCCGACTTCGTGCGCCGCCGCGACGACCTTGTCGGGCGGTTCGAGGTCGGGCCGTACTTGCAGACGCCGGTGCGCAAATTGTCGCTCGGCGAACGGATGCGCTGCGAAATCGTGGCGGCACTGCTGCATCGGCCGGCGATTATTTTCCTCGACGAGCCGACGATCGGGCTCGATGTCGTCGTGAAGCAGCGCATCCGCGAATTGATTCGCGAGATGAACCGCGAGGAAGGCACGACGCTGTTCCTGACGTCGCACGACGCGGGCGACATCGAGCAGTTGTGCCGGCGGGCGATTGTGATCAATCACGGACGCATTATCCTCGACGACAAGGTGGCGCGGCTGAAGCGCGATTATTTGACGCGCAAGACGATCCGGCTGCACCTGCGGGCGGACGAAGCCGGCGGGAGCGGGCAAGCCGCGGATGCGGAGCCGTTCGGCGCCGGCATGGACGGCGTCACGCTCGTGTATCGCCGCGGCGCGGAGCTGCAGCTGGCCGTCGATACGGCGGCAGTGACGATGGAGGAAGTGCTCGGCCGTATCGTGCGCCACTATGCGATCGACGACGTGACGATCGAAGATCCGCCGATGGAGGAAATCATTACGCAAATCTACGCCGCCGGGCTCGGCAAGGAAGAGGGGGCCGGCTGAGATGAACGTTTACGCCAAGCTGGCCAAATATACGGCGATCGGCCGCATCACGGTCAGCAACCAGCTCGCCTACGCGATTGACCTGGTCGTTCGCTCCTTGTTTCTGCTTGTTATTCTATACATTTTCGTCCAGCTGTGGACGGTGACCTTCGCAGGCGTCGGTCAAACGGTCATCGCCGGCTACACATTCGAGCAGATCATCTGGTATTTGATCGTTTCCGAATCGATCATCATGGCATCGCCGCGGGTGACGGTCGAGGTAGAAGAGGAAGTCAAGTCGGGCAGCGTCGCCTATATGCTGACGCGTCCCATGCACTATATTGGCTACCGCTACGCCGCTTACGTCGGGGAAGCGTCCGTGCGGCTCGCCGTCAATCTGCTGATGGGCGGCCTGCTCGGCCTGCTGTTGTTCGGTCCGCCGTCGTTCGGCTGGGGGCCGGCCGTATTCGTGCCTGTCGTCGTACTCGCCTTCACGATCAATTTCCTTATCCGCATGACGCTGGCGTTGTGTTCGTTCTGGATCGAAGAAACGCTTGGCCTGACGTTCGTGTACGACAAGCTGCTGTTTACGATCGGCGGCATGATGCTGCCGCTGGAGTTGTTCCCGGACGCGCTGCGCGCGGTATGCGCCTGGCTGCCGTTCCAGGCGATCGTCTATTTTCCGGCGAAAACGATGGTGCAGTTCGACGCGGCAGCGGCGCTGCGCATGCTCGGCACGCAGGCGGCGTGGCTGCTGCCGCTCGGCTTGCTGCTTGCGTTCGTCTACCGCAAGGGGGTGAAGAAGCTCAATGTCAACGGCGGTTAAGCTCGGCCGCCTCATGTGGACGTGCTGGAAGCTCAATTTGGCCGGCGCGATGGAATTTCGCCTGAGCTTCCTGCTGACGGCGGGCATGATGCTGGTCAACAATGTGGTGTGGATTTTTTTCTGGGGCCTTTATTTCAACCGGTTCCCGGTTGTGAACGGCTGGTCGTTCGCCGATGTGATGATGATGTGGGCGGTGGCGACGACCGGCTTTGGTTTGTCGGCGACGCTGTTCGGCAACTCGCTGCGCATCGCGAGCCTTGTATCGAGCGGCGACCTCGACACATTCCTCGCCCAGCCGAAGCCGGTGCTGCCGCACGTGCTGGTCAGCCGGATGTCGGTTACGGCGATCGGCGACTTCTTGTTCGGCGTGCTGGTGTACTTGCGGTTCGGCGACTTGTCGCTTGTCGGCGCGCTGAAGTTCGCCGCCGCGGCGCTCCTGGCGATGCTGATCTACGTGTTTTTTCACGTGCTGACGCAGTCGCTCGCCTTTTTCATCGGCAATGCGGAAGGGCTCGGATACCAGTTCTTTATTACGTTCATCACCTTTTCCACCTATCCCTCGGACATTTTCCGCGGTTTCGGCAAGGTGCTGTTGTTTACGGCGCTGCCGGCCGGCTTCATCAGCTACATGCCGATCGGTTTCCTGCGCGGCTTCGACGCGCCGTTCATGGCGGCGGCGCTGACCGCCTGCGCGGTGCTGACGGCGGGAGGCAGCGGGCTGTTCTACGCCGGCCTGCGGCGCTACAGTTCGGGCAACCGGATCGGCGCGCGCATGTAGCCGGGGACGGCCGCGAGAGCGTTCCTGCTTTCTCCGCTTGTTTGTGGGGGTCGTAATTTTGTAGAATGGAGAGAGAACCTCTTTTCTACTAAAATACGATCTGACTCGCAAAGGATGGAGTGGAAGTCGCGATGGATGACAACAAACAAGCCTATCGTGTTCTCGGCATACCGGAGGACGCGACGAAAGAGCAGGTGGAGAACCGGTATTTTATTCTCGTCAAGCAGCATAAGCGTGCGGTTCAGGAAGGCGGGGACACGGCCGCGGCGGAGGCCGCTTTCGACGAGGTGAACAAGGCGTACCGCCTGCTCATGGGACTCGAGAAGCAGAAAGCGAACGCTTCTTTCAACGAGAAGGCGTATTCTTCTTCCGCACGCCGGGAAAAAATCGATCATTTTTTCCACTATTACAAGTATCATGTGCTCGGCGCGATCGTGCTGGTCGTAGCCATCGTGTATATCGTGATCGGCATTGTCGACAAGCAGCAGGAGCGCGCCGCACTGGCGAAGCTGCCGCCGCTCAATCTCGAAATGACGTTGATGGGCGACTACCAGAGCGATGAAACCGCCAAGCTGGAGAACAATTTGTTGCAAACGTTCCCCGATTGGCAGCGCGTCAAGGTGAGCACGATTTATTTTCCCGAGCAGGCCAAAAACGAGTTTGACGTTGCCATGCAGCAGAAAAGCATGATTTCGCTGATGGAGATCAAACCCGACTTGTATCTTGTCGACAAGGCGAATTTTTCGAAGCTGCTGAACCAGGGCGCTTACTTCCCGATGGATGAGCTGGAAAGCGTGGTCAAGGCGCTGCCCGAGGACAAAATTTACAAAGGCAAAGGGCCGGACGACACGTCGGAGCATATTTACGGCATCGATGTGACCGGCAGCAGCCTGTTCGACGGCGTGCGCATCGCCGGCAGCAAGGAGAAAATTGCGGTGCTCCGCTTCGACACGAAACGCAAGGAGAACGCCTACCGGATGATCGAATGGTTCGTTCAACATGCCGGCTGACCGTCCCATCGGCGCCGGCTGCCTCCGGGTGCGTCGACACGATCCTACAAATCTTGTATACGCGGCGCACCTTTTTCGATTATAATGGAAAAAGGTAGAACGGGAGGTGCCCCTCGGGGGCGTCGTCATCCTATGCATGCGCACAACTCGTTGTCGAAAAGGAGACGTAGTAATGAAGGCAGAATACATCAATCCTTTCCTGGAATCCGCCCGCATCGTCATCGAGCAGATGATCAGCGTGCGTCCGACGACCGGCCAGCTCGGCATCAAAGACGTCAAATTTGCCGAGAAATATATCTGGATCCAGATCGGCTTGACGGGCCAAATGAAAGGTGATATCGTGTTCGGCCTTCACGAAAGCGTTGCGCTTAAGCTGGTTTCCGCCATGATGGGCGGTTATGTGCTGAGCGAGATGGACGAAATGGGCAAAAGCGCCATCTCCGAGCTTGGCAATATGATTAGCGGCAATGCGAGCACGATGCTGTTCAACCAGGGCGTGCGGGTGGACATTACGCCGCCGAAGCTGGTCGAATCGGCCACAGCCGCCGGCTTCACGCCGAAGAAGGCGCTGACGATTCCGCTCATTATGGAAGGGATCGGCGAGCTGGACATTCAAGTGGTCATTACATAGCAGCGATTGCCGGAAGCGGTGGACCATACATAACGAAAGAAGGAAGGGAATCCGGCGGGGTTCCTTTTTTTGACGGCTCCAGCCGGGCCCGCTATGAAATAAGCCATGTTTCATTGGCTATTTGTCTCAAAATGGCGGGGTGCAGCAAAATAACCAGTGAAAACGCTGGCTATTTCGCTGAAATGTTCGATTCCGGGGCGATTTGGTCAGAATAGCCAGTGTTTTTGCTGGCTATTTTTATCGCGGTGGGGGAAAACGTGCGAATAGGCCATTTTTTATGGGCTATTTTGGCGGCGGGAGACGGCCAGAGGCGTGTTTTGGCCTGTGACGGTCGCTATTCGGGACAATTGGGCGGAAAAGGAAGTGTCAACTATGGCTGGACAACGTGGCGTCGCCGGCCTTGTGGTCGTCGTGACCGGCGCGTCGAGCGGCATCGGCGCGGCGCTGTGCCGCGAGCTCGACCGGCTGGGTGCGGCGACGGTGCTGATGGCGCGCAGCGAAAGCAAACTGCGCGAAGTGGCGGCCGGACTGCGCGGCGATCATGCGGCTTACGTCGTCGACGTCGCTTCCGCGGAGCAGGTGCAGGAGGGCGTCCGGAAGACGCTGGATCGGTTCGGCCGCATCGACGCCTGGGTCAACAACGCCGGCTTCGGCGAATTCGAACGTGTGGAGGCGGCGTCGCTCGCGTCGTTCGAAGCGATGATGGACGTCAACTATATGGGCGTCGTCCGCTGCACGAAAGCGGTGCTGCCGGCGATGCGCCAAGCCGGGCGCGGCACGATCGTCAATGTCGTGTCGCTGGCGGGCAAGCTGGCCACGGCCAAATCGGCCGGCTACGCGGCGTCGAAGCACGCTGCGCTTGGCTTCAGCAACGCGCTGCGGCGGGAGCTGAAGGGCAGCGGCATCGCCGTGGCGGTCGTCAACCCCGGGCCGGTTGACACACCATTCTTCGATCGCGCCGACCCGGGCGGCGAGTACACGCAGCGGGTGCGGCCGTACATGCTGCGGCCGGAGCGTGTCGTGCGCGCGATCGTCTGCGCCATCGCCAGCGGGCGCGGAGGCGAAATCGATTTGCCGCGCACGGCCGGGGTCGGCGCGCGCCTGTTTCAGCTGTTCCCGAGCGTCAGCGAATGGTTGTTCGGCCGCTTTCTGGACAAAAAGTGACGGCAATTCGGTTGTTTTTTCGGCACTTGGCGTAAAATATAAAGAGAAGATGATGCAAAAGGCGATAGATTGAAAAGTAATAACGTGTTAAACTATAGAGATCACGGGAGGGAAGGAAGTGTTCGGCATGTCGAAGCAGGAGTTGGACGCTTACCTGGAGGAACTTCGTCGATTCGAACGTGAAATTCTCAGCTCGGAAGACAAGGCCAATGCATTGCTTGTTTGTGCAGGAATACTTGACGAAGAGGGCAATCTTGCTCCACAATACGCCGGAGAGTGAAGTCGGTTGTATGCGAATCTTCCCAGCTTTGTTTTAGGGTTTCATGGTTGCGACAAATCGGTTGCAGACAAAATTTTGCAGCACGAAGATAAATTATTGAAGAGTGAAAATAGTTATGACTGGTTGGGGCATGGTGTTTATTTTTGGGAGGACGATCCATATCGGGCTTTGCATTTTGCGGAATATTTGAGGGATCGTCCCGACCGCGGCAAAAAAGGTTTGCCTCCGATCAAGGAACCGGCTGTCATTGGAGCCGTATTGGATTTGGGACATTGTTTGAATGCGATTGAGGCGGCATCGTTGGAGATTATAAAGGCCCATTACCACTTTCTGATCGCAACGTTGGAAAAGGAGCAAAAACCGATCCCGGTCAATCGCAGAGGCAGAGATACGAACGATCTGTTGGTCAGGGATCTGGATTGCGCTGTAATCCAATTCATTCATGCCGCGAACGAAAGTCTGACTAAACCGGCCTACGACAGTGTACGCGGCATGTTTATCGAAGGCGATGAGCTATACCCGGGGGCTGGATTTCACGATAAGAACCATATCCAGATCTGCATTCGAAATGAAGCGTGCATCAAAGGTTACTTTTTACCTTTCTTATGAGAGGCGGTTCGCCAGGTTGACAACAACCGTCCCGCGGCCGTATAATGCAATCAAATAAGGACGGTCAGGCGGAGCCCAAAGAGAGACCCTTACCGGCAAACACATCAGCGACGAAAGTCGTAGGTTTGTTTGCTGCGGTGCAGGGGCTCTTTTTTTGTTAGTTTACGGCCGAAGGGAGCAGATCACGCATGTATCCGATTGTCGATTTGGTCGAGCATCAAACGATTGCCGCCGTGCAGAAGGAAGACGATCTGGCGAAGGCGATTGCGAGCCAGGTCAACGTCATTTTTTTGCTGACGGGGTCGATTCTGAATGTGAAAGCGATGGTCGACCGGGTGAAGGAAGCGGGCAAGGTCGTTTTCCTTCATATGGAGTTCATCGAAGGAATCGCCGCCGACCGGGGCGGCATCGCTTACGTCGCGCAGCATGTGCAGCCGCACGGCATCATTTCCACGCGAAGCCAGGTGATTCGCACGGCCAAGGAGTTGAAGCTGCTGACGATCCAGCGCATGTTCCTGATCGATCGCAACGCGATCGGCAAAGGCATCAAGATGGCCGAGCAGGCGACCCCGGACGCGATTGAAGTAATGCCCGGCATCATGCCGCGCATCGTGCGCGAAATGACGGCGCTGACGCCGCTGCCGATCATTGCGGGCGGTTTGTTCGCCTACCGGCACGAAATCGACGAAGCGCTCGAAGCAGGCGCGCTGGCCGTGTCGGTAGGCAGCGCCGAGCTGTGGTAAGCCTGGACAAAGGACGGGAAATGCGATGACGGCGACCAATTGCTCCTCGCGCTTGGCGACATTTCCCTGCAGGAGGGCGTCATTTCCGTCCAGTCTTACCGGATCCAGCCGCAGCTTGCGAAACCGGCCGCCGTCGCCGCCGCGGCAAAAACGCCGTAGCCGAACGGACGGCCCGGCATACTATCACAAGGAGGCATTACTGCCATGACCATGACTCAACCGCTGAATATCGCCCATCGCGGCGCCTCGGGAGAAGCGCCGGAAAATACGCTTGCCGCCTTTCTGCTCGCCGTGGAGCAAGGCTGTGACGCGATCGAACTCGACGTGCATTTGTCGAAGGACGGGGAGCTCGTCGTCTGTCACGACGAAACGATCGATCGCACGACGACCGGTTCGGGTACGATCCGCGATTTGACCGTTGCCGAGCTGAAACGGGCCGACGCCGGCGCCAAGTTCGGCGAGAAGTACGCGGCGGAGCGGCTGCCGCTGCTTGAGGAAGTGTTCGCCGCCTTGCCGGCGCATATGATGATCAATGTCGAAACGAAAGATACGGTGTTTGACGGCAAGGTGGGTCGCAAGCTGGCCGAGCTGATGAAACGGGCGAACCGCGTGGAAAATGTGGTGGTGTCGTCCTTTTACCACAAAAGTCTGGTGGAGCTGGTGCACCTGTTGCCCGAAGCGAAGATCGGGCTGCTTTATGCAAGCGATTTTGCCAGCCATGTGCGAGTGGCCGATGCGGTGCCGGTGCCGGTCTATTCGCTGCACCCGAATTACCGGCTTCTGCACGCCAGCGACATTCGCGAGGCGGCGGAACGCGGCATTCAGATGTATCCGTGGACGGTCAATCGCGAGGAAACGATGCGCGATCTGATCGCGGCCGGCGTATCCGGCATCATCAACGATTATCCGGCGCGCTTGAAGGCGCTGCTGACGAACGAAGCCTGAACCGGGAGGAATACATTCATGAAGACGACCCATCGGCCGTTTGCGGCAGCCAGCCGTCCCGCGCTGCTGCGCGCGATGGCAACGGCGGAGCTTGATTTGCTGGTTATCGGCGGCGGCATTACCGGCGCCGGCATCGCCTTGGACGCAAGCGCCCGCGGCATGAACATCGGCCTGGTCGACAAGGCCGATTTCGGCTCGGGCACGAGCAGCCGTTCGACGAAGCTGGTGCACGGCGGCTTGCGTTATTTGAAGCAGGGCGAGGTGCGGCTTGTTCGCGAGGTCGGCAGGGAGCGGGCAATTCTGCACCGCAACGCGCCGCATCTGGTGAAGCCGGTGCCGATGCTGCTGCCGATCTACAAAGGCGGCACTTACGGCTACTGGGCGTCTTCCATTGGCTTATCCATCTACGACTGGCTCGCCGGCGTGAAGCGCAAGGAGCGCAGGCGCATGCTGGGCGCGGCGGAGACGGCGAAGCGCGAACCGCTGCTGCGGCGGGACGGGCTGCGGGGCGGCGGCCTGTATGTCGAATACCGCACCGACGATGCGCGGCTGACGCTCGATACGTTGAAAACGGCCGTCCGGCAAGGGGCGAAGGCAGTCAACTATGCGGAGGCAGTCGGCCTTCTCAAGGAAGGCGGCCGGGTTGTCGGCTTGCGCGTTCGCGACCGGATCGGCGGGGAGACGTACGACATCCGCGCCAAAACGATCGTCAACGCGGCCGGGCCTTGGGTCGACGGCCTGCGCGAGATGGACGGCTCGCTGCAAGGCAAACGATTGTTTCTGACGAAAGGCGTCCACCTCGTTGTGCACGCGGAGCGGCTGCCGGTGCGGCAGGCGGCGTATTTCGATACGCCGGACGGGCGGATGATCTTCGTGATCCCGCGCGACGGCATCACCTATATCGGCACGACGGACACGGCTTACTCGGGCGATACGGACCGTCCGACGGCAACGGCGGGCGATCGGGACTATTTGCTGCGGGCCGTCAATGACATGTTCCCGCAGACGCGGCTTGGGCCGGAGGACGTTATCTCCGCCTGGGCCGGGTTGCGCCCGCTCATTTACGAGGAAGGGAAAGGGCCGTCGGAGCTGTCCCGCAAGGACGAGGTGTTCGAGTCGGCCAGCGGTTTCATCACCATAGCCGGCGGCAAGCTGACCGGCTTTCGCAAAATGGCGGAGAAGGTCGTCGACTTTGTCGCGCGGCGACTGGCAGGCGGTGCGGGCTCGGCGCGGGCTGCCTGCAGCACGGACCGCATCACGATCAGCGGAGGCGGTGCGGAAACGGCGGGCGAGTCGTACGAAACCGCCTGCGCCAAGCTGCTCGCGGCAGGAGTGCAGCAAGGCGTCTCGCGCGAAACGATGCTGGACTGGATCGGGCTGTACGGCACGAATGCGTCGCGGCTGCTTGCGTACTGGCTGGAAGCCGGCCAGCAGCGCGTGCCCGAGCGGAAACAGCCGCTGTACGCGCAGCTTCGTTATGCGACGGAAGAGGAGATGACGGCGACGGCGGCCGATTTTTTGCGGCTGCGGACGGGGTGGACGTATTTTCAGCCGGATCGGGCCAGGGAAGCGGTCGAAGACGTGCTTGCGTTCATGAGCGAACGGTTCGGTTGGGACGAGACTCAGCTGTCGCTGCAGCGGGAAGAGACGGAGCGGCTGTTTCGCGCGATCAAATAGGCAGGCGGCGCCCAGCCCGTCATAAAAATAATGAAACCAGTGTTTTAAAATTGCGATGTACGGTATAATGGCTGCGAACGACCATGTTCCCTAGGAGGAATTCCATGTACAGCGCAGCGGTTATCGGACTTGGAAAAATCGGCCTGCTGTTCGACCTGGACGGCAAACGGAAGCAGCCTTTAAGCCATACGGTCGCCTATTTGCGCGATCCGCATGTGGAGCTGACCGCAGCCGTCGGCGTGCGGACGGAGCAGCGGGACAACCTGCACAAGGTGGCGCCGGATGTTGCGTTCTATCTGGACCCCGGCGAAATGATGAGCCGGCACAAGCTCGACATCGTCAGCATATGCACACCGGCCCATGTGCGCTACGACTTGATCGAGCAGGTGCTGGAGCAGGCCAAGCCTCGCGTCATTTTCTGCGAGAAGCCGGTGGCGACGTCGATCGGGGAAGCGGAGCACATCGTCAGCTTGCTGCAGCGTCATAACACGCTGCTGCTTCCGAACTTGTCGCGCCGCTACAACAAGATGCTGGCCCGTCTTCGCGCCGCGGTTCGGGAGGAGCTTTACGGCAGGCTGCTGACCATTCATCTCCGCTATACCCGGGGCATTTACAACTCCGGTTCGCATTTATTCGATTTGGTCCGTTATTTTACCGGGGGCATCACAAGCGTGCAAGTGCTGCGGGAACAGGCGACGGCGCTGAACGCGGAAGTCGATCCGACATATGCGTTTCTGTTTGCCGCCGGTGTTGACGGCAATGTTTCCGGTTATGCGGAAGCGTTCGACGACCGCAACTACAGCATTTTCGAAATCGACCTGTACATGGAGCGCGGCAAAATCGAAATGGCGAACGCCGGCAACGAAGTCCGCTATTATCGTGCGGGCGATGTGCCGAATATGCCGCAGTTTTACAATCTGATTCACGAGCGCACCGAAACCGGCGTCGACGGGGAACCGAGCAACATCCAGAACGCGGTGGCGCATATCGTCGATATTCTCGATCGCGGTACGGAGCCGGTATGTACGGTCGAGGACGGCAATTTCCCTACCTATGTGGCCGATGCGCTGCTTCGGTCGCGGCGGAATGGCGGCACGAGAGAGGAAGTCTGATGCAAAAAAACTGCCGGGCCCTGGGGCTTCCGGCAGTTTTTTCGTTTCGATGCTATGCTTTTGCGAGCAGCGGGAACAACCCGCCGTGGAGCGGTTCGTTTTCGACGAAGTTTTGACCGTTCGTGCACAAGTGCGGCTTGCCGTTGTAGGTGGTGCCGTCCGGCATAAAAATGATCGCCAGCACGCGGCGCGGCGCATCGGACATATTGGAGCCTGCGGCATGGAACGTGAGCCCGTTGTGGAACGTCAGGCTGCCTTTTTTCAGCGGCACGATTACGGGCTTGCGTGTTTCGAACTCCGTGCCTTTGACGAAATCGAAGATGTTTTCCGGTTCGGCCAGATTGATGCCGGTCAGCTTGCCCGCCTTGTGCGAGCCCGGCACGAACATCATGCAGCCGTTGTGTTCGTCGACGTCGTGCATCGGAATCCAGGCGGACAACGCGCCCGATTCGTTCATCGGCCAGTACGGGAAGTCCTGGTGCCACGGCGTCGGCTTCGAGTCCTGCGGCATTTTCCACAGCGCGTGATCGTGGAACAGCCGGATGCCGTTCGCGCCGCTCAGTTCCAGCGCCATGCGGGAAATCCGCGGATGCGTCGCATAACGCCCCATGCCGGCATGGTCGCGCCACGTATTCACTTTCTGGTTAAGCACACGGTAATAGGAGCCGTTATTGCGGCTATTATGGACGGACTTGCCGTCCGTTTCCTCCATCGCTTCATCCATGTAGGAGGCGAGCTCATCCACTTCGTCCTCCGTGAGAGCGTTTTCTACATGCAAAAAGCCATTTTGCCGGTAAAAATCGATCTGTTCCTGCGTCAGTACGTTCGCCATGTCCGATTCCGCACCCTTCCAGCCTGAAGTTGACTAACTGGTTTAAGCATACGGTTTTCGACGCCGCCGATCTTGGTCGATTTTACAGAGAATGAAGGCGATCTGATTCGTTAATGAAACGTGCGGCGATAATCGCCCGGCGACAGGCCGGTCGTTTGTTTGAACAGCTTGTTGAAGAAGCTGAGGTCGTCGAAGCCGACTTCCTGGGCGATCGCCAGCATTTTGCGGTCGGTTTCGGCGATCAGCCGCATCGCCTGCTGCACGCGCACGCCGTTGCGGTACTCGATGAACGTGCGGCCGGTATGCTGCTTGAATTTGGCGGAAAAAGCGGAGGCGCTGAGCCCGCACATGCGGCTCACCTGGGCAAGCGTCAGCGGCTCGGCATAATGCCGCGCAATAAATTCGCTGATATGCAGCAGCATGCTGTCATCGGCGCGCACGGCGCGGTCGCCGGACAAGCTTGCCGCGCAGCAGCGGCTGAGGAATACGAACAGCTCGATCAGCCGCGTTTTCGTTACGATGCGGTAACCGAGTTTTTTGGCTTGAAATTCCATTACGATATGGTCGAGCAGCGTCTTCATTTCAATTCGTTCGTGCGGCTGCAGCTTCAGATGCGGCCGAAAGTGCGCCATGCTGCGGACGAAAGGCTCAACGTAGAAGAAGTCGACGAAAGGCGTTACCGCCGACAGCGTTTCCAGCTCGGAGCGAAGAAACGACGGGAAGAACAGGACGTTGTAAACGAGCAGCGAAGAGCCGTTGTCGACGATGTATCCATGTTCGGCGCCCGGCTCGATGACGAACACGTCGCCGGTCGAAATCGCCGACGATTGCCCGTTGTAGCTGTGCTGTCCGCTGCCTTCGGCGATGTAGGCGAGTTCGGTGAAATCGTGCGTATGCGGTTCGATCGGCTCGTTTTCGCGCACCCGGTAGGGCGAGGCGGAAAACGGATAATCTTCGCTTTCGAAATAATTTTCGCTGCGGAGAATCATGGGTCTGCACCTGCCTCGCAAAAAACGGATCGTTAGCTCCGATTATAGTGCATTCCGCGGCGGCTGCCTATAGATTCCCACCTGAAACTATAGAACTGTCTACTGCCGTCTTCCGGGAAAACCTTTTATAATGAAGGGACGACGGGAGGTGGAGGTTGCGCTCATGTACAACATGCTTATTGTGGACGACGAACCTACTGTCCGCTACGGACTGCGCTATTATTTCGAATGGGAACGCTTCGGCATCCGCATTGTCGGCGAGGCGGACGACGGCGAACCGGCGCTGGCGGAAATCGAACGCAGCCGGCCGGACATTATGCTCACGGACGTGCGCATGCTCGACATGGACGGGCTGACGCTGTCGCGGATCGTTCGCGAACGGTACCCCGATGTGAAAATCGTGTTTATCAGCGGCCACGACGACGCCGAGTATTTAAAGTCGGCGCTGCAAGTCAATGCGGTCGATTATATTTTCAAGCCGGTCAATCTGCAGGAGCTTCGCGCGGTGATCGAGCGGGTCGTCGCCGAACTGGATGCGAAACGTTCGGAACAGCGTCTGCTGCAGGACATGCAGCAGCAATTGAAGGAAGGCATGCCGCTGCTGCGCGAGAAACAACTGATGGCGCTTGTCCGGGAAGGCGCGCCGAAACAGGCGCTGTTGCAGGAACGGATCGATTTTCTCGGGCTGTCCCTGCCCGTGGAGGCGGCTTATTGGGTGATCGTCGTGTCGATCGACGGCAGCGCCGAATGGAACGAAACCCGCTCCGTGCGGGATCGGCAACTGCTTTCCTATGCGGTGCAGAACGTTTGCCAGGAGCTGATCGATCGCTACTTGGCCGGGTACGCGTTCGAGAACGACAGCGGCGAGTTCGTCGGCATCTTGCATGCGGATGCCCCAGCGCAGTCGGAAGAAAGCGGTCCGGAGGAACGATTGCTGGCGCTCGCCGGCGACATACGCGGCAATTTGCTGCTGTGGCTGAAGCTGAGCGTTACGATCGGCATCGGCGAACGGGCGGACGGTCTTGCCGGGCTGGCGCATGCTTATGAGCAAGGCAAGGAAGCGGCAAGCCGCAAGTGGTACCTCGGCAAAAACCGGATCATCACGATGGACAGCCTGGAGCAGGAGGAAGAACCGTTTCGGCGTACCGATCAAAGCCTCATCGGCCGGCTCGTCTCCGCGCTGCGCGCCGCGGAGGAGGAACCGCTGCGGGAAGCGGCGGACGAACTGTTCGCCGATCTGGCGCAACATCGCCGCGACGGTTTTCAATATGCCCGCAATGTGTGTATGCAAGCGCTGCTGCAAGCCGGGCAACTGCTGCTGGAGCTGAACGTGCGGACGCCCGGGCTGGAGGAGCCCGCCGCGCCGCTGTGGCTGGAAGCGGACCGACTGGAGACGATCGGCGAGCTGCGCGAGTGGCTCGAATCGTATCTGCTGCGAGCTGCGGCGCACATTCGCGAGAAGCGCTGCGGCCGCTCGAGCAATGTGGTCGAACGCGTGCGCTCCGTCATCGAGGAACGATACGCCGACAACGGGCTGACGGTCGCCGAAATCGCCAAGGCGGTTTATTTGACGGACACGTATGTGTCGCTGCTCTTCAAGCAGGAAACGGGCCGAACGGTCAACGAATACGTCACGCAGGTGCGCATCGACAAGGCGAAGGAGCTGCTGCGCGACCCGCGCTACAAGTTCTACGATATTTGTTACGCGGTCGGATATGCGGATCCCAGCTACTTCAGCAAGCTGTTCAAAAAAATGACCGGCTATACGCCAAGCGCATTTCGCGATCAACTTCCGTAAGGCGGTGAGCTTGTTGAAGGAGAACGTCTCGTTCCGCCATCCGGGCGGCCTATTCCGCCGCATCAGCATGCCGCGGAAATGGCTGCTCGCCTATGTGCTGCTGATCGTCGTCCCGGCGTCGGTCCTGTTTTATTTTTACTATCAGCGATCTTCTTCCGTCCTGAAGCAGGAAGTGACGCGATCGATGCAGCAAACGCTGCAACAGGTGGCGCTCAACCTGGGCAACCGGATGGAGCGGGTGGAGGACATCAGCAATTCGGCTATGATGAACTACAACCTGCAGTCCTATTTGGGCGACGCCAACGGCGACGACTCGATCGGCAAGCAACTGGAAATCGTCAAAGATTTTCGCCAACTGGTCGATTCGATCCAAACGAACGCGGACGTGTTCAAATTCCGCTTGTTCGTCGATCGGTCGCGTTTGTACGCGGAAGAGCGAATCAATTTTTTTTCGCTGGACAGCCTGGAGGAGCGCCCATGGTATAACGACATCATCGAGGGGAACGGCCAAATCGTATGGACTAGCGTCTACAAGGAAACGTTCGTCGACCGCTTCGACGAGCCGGCGCCGTTCATCATCTCCTGCGCGCGCATGCTGCGCGATCCGTTGGTGTACGATCGGGTTGCCGGCGTCATGATGATCGACGTCAAAGTGAAAACGTTGGCGGATTTTCTTGATAAGCTGACGATGACCTGGCAGAGCGCGGTTTATTTGGTCGACGGCAGAGGTACGGTCGTGTACCATCCGGATGAAGCGCGGATCGGCACGACCGTGGATGAACGTACCTCCAGCGCCCTCGCAACCGGCAAATCGGTGCAGAAGCTGCTCGGCGGCGCCAAACAAGCCGATTACGTGCTGTCCGCCGCTTTGCCGCTGGCGGGGTTGCGGGTCGTCGCCGAAATTCCGGCCGCGGAAATCGCCAGCCGCACGCAGAACCAGACGCAGTATACGGGCATCGCCACGTTGCTGGCCATTTTTGCGCTGTTTCTCGTGCTTGTGTTCGTTTTGCTCGCTTTCATCATCCGGGCCATGAACCGCCGCGTGCAGCAGGTGATCGGCGTGATCCGGCGCGAAGGCATCGAAGGGTTGACCGATCTGCCGTCCGCCGGCTCCGGCGACTTCGGCATGCTGGAGAGCAGCGTCGACAATCTGGTGCACCGCGTCAGGTCGCTCGTCGAGCAAACGTACCGGGCGCGCGTGACGGAACGCGAAGCCCAGCTTCGTGCGCTGCAGGCGCAGATCAACCCGCACTTTCTGTACAATACGCTCGACACGATCAATTGGATTGCGATCGGTCGCGGCGCCACCGACATCAGCCAGATGATCGACGCACTGGCCAAATATTTCCGCCTGAGCCTGAACGCCGGACGCGACGAAGTCAGCGTGGAGGACGAGTTGATGCTGGCCAACGTGTATCTGGAGCTGCAGATGACGCGGTTTCCCGGTTCGTTCGAGCTGCAGATCGACGCCGGGGAGGGCGTAGGCGCGTATGCGATGCCGAAGCTGACGCTGCAGCCAATCGTTGAAAATGCGCTGATGCACGGCATCCGCAAGAAGAAGTCGCGCACGGGCGTCATCCGCATCTCCGCCGCGATTCGGGGGGAGGAGTTGCTGCTGACCGTATCCGACGACGGCATCGGCATGGATGCGGAGTTGGTCCGGCGGCTGCTTGCCGAGCCGCAGGCAAAATCCGGCACCGGGCAATCGGGCAGCTCGTACGGTTTGTACAACGTCAACGAACGCATCAAGCTGTATGCGGGCGACAGGTACGGCCTGACCATCGAGTCCGAGCCGGGCGTCGGCACCACGGTCAGCGTGCGGCTGCAGGCCAGACGCTAGCGGACAAACCAATCATTCTCCTTTCCCAATGCACCTGCCCCCTTATGAGCCTGCTTCTTTTGTCAGGTATCCCCTTGACTCAGACCTGAACGGAATATCTTCTTTGGACAGCCCCTTCTGCTCGCTATCCCCTTCGCTCCGTTGGAACGGGGTTGTCCTCTCCGGAACTTCCTTTCTGCCCGCTATCCCCTTCGCTCAGACTGGAACCGGGCTGTCCTTTCCGGAACTTCCTTTCTGCCTGCTATCCCCTTGACTCAACCCCACGCATCAATAACTTTTATCCCATTTCAAGAAATGTACCCCCTACGATGCAGTGACACCATTCAGGTACCCCCCTTCAAACTTGATACATCCAAACGTTAACCTGAGCCAAGGGGATAACCAGCAAACACAGCCTTCCATTGACCACCGCCGGCTCGCTCCCTCCTCTTCCCATACACTCACTGCCGAACCTGCCTGAGCCAATGGGATAACCAACAGTCGCGAACTGCTACTGAGTATACGCGCGCTCGCCGCCGCGCCGGCCTGAGTCAATGGGATAACAAGCAAATACGTACTTGAGACAGCCACTTTAGCATGGCTTGGCATGTCGGCAAACGAAGGCTGATTTCAGCCTTACAGCAGCATTTTGGTGAGTAGCGGACGACATATGACCGATTTCAGCCTTACTGCGGCGCTTCGGGAAGCGTCGGACGTCGAACGTGTTTTTAGGCGGCGGTTAAGTGTGTTTTGCGGTTAAGCTACGATCTGCCCCGCAGAGGCACCAGTTTGTCGCCATATTTAGCCATGTTAGCGGCGGATGCCGGGTCAATTCGACGTGACGCTGGAATAAGCCATGTTTTATTGGCTATTTCGCCAAAAAGAAGGACTGCCAACGAAATAGCCAGCGATTTCACTGGCTATTTGGCCGCGGAGCCTGATTTTGGCGCAAGTTGACCCAAATAACCAGCGTTTTCACTGGTTATTTCCGGCGGACCGCCGAAAAATGGGCGAATAAGCCATTTTTCATGGCCTATTTCTGCGGCGTGGTGCGTGGGGGGCGTGTTTGTTGAAGAATACGACCAGAAATTAAAGGTTTGCCTTCTACAAGCCCGGACGGCGGCGCCGTTATAATGGCACTATCACGCCGAACCTCCACACCAGTAACCAACAACCGAAAGGAGCGCGACAACATGAGTTTGGCTGCCGAAGAGCCGAACCGACCGGCCGCGCCGGCACGAGCTCGGGCGGAGCGGAAACGGCGCTGGAAGCTGTTCCGCAACAATTACGAGATGTACGTGCTGCTCCTGCCCGGGCTCGCTTTCCTGCTGCTGTTCAAGTACACCCCGATGTACGGGGTCGTCATCGCTTTTCAGGACTTCAACATATTCGACGGCATCCGGGGCAGCGCATGGGTCGGCTCGGATCAATTCCAGAAGCTGTTCCATTCCGAGGAATTCATGCAGGTGTTCCGCAACACGCTCATCATCAGCTTTTACAAAATCGTGCTGCTGTTCCCGGTTCCGATCGTACTGGCCCTGTTTCTGAACGAAGTGGCAAGCATGGCGTTCAAACGCACGGTGCAAACGGTCGTGTATCTCCCGCATTTTCTGTCCTGGGTCATTATTGCGGGGCTGTTCGTCAACATCCTGTCGCCCTCGGGCGGGCTCGTCAACCAACTCGTCGTCGCGCTCGGCGGCAAACCGGTATCGTTCCTGATCGACAACGACTGGTTTCGCAGCGTGCTGGTGTTTACGGCGGGCTGGAAGGAAGCCGGCTGGAACGCGATCATCTTCATCGCCGCCATCGCCGGCATCGATCAGGACCAGTACGAAGCGGCCCGCGTCGACGGCGCCGGGCGAATCAAGATGATGCTCCACATTACGCTGCCGGGAATCGCGCCGACGATTGTGCTGATGTTCATTTTGCGGATCGGCAATTTGCTGGAGGCCGGTACGGAGCAAATTTTGACGATGTACAATCCGGTCGTCTACGAAACCGGGGACATCATCGGCACTTACGTCTACCGCGTCGGTCTCGGCAAAATGGACTACAGCTTCAGCACGGCGGTCGGCTTGTTCAACTCCGTGGTCGGCTTCCTGCTCATCATGTCGGGCAATCTGGTCAGCAAAAAATGGCTGCGTCGCAGCATCTGGTAAGGAGGAGCAACGATGCGCAAACGGACGAGAGGCGATTGGAGCCTGGACCTGGTTATTTACGGCAGCTTGCTGGTTGCCGCGCTGATCACGCTGCTGCCGTTCGCCAACGTTTTGTCGAAGTCGGTCAGCGCGGAATGGGCGGTTGTCTCCGGCAAAGTCGGCATCTACCCGATCGGCTTCCAACTGGAGACGATGAAGTTCGTCGTCACTTCCCATGAATTCCAGCATGCTTTTCTGATTTCCGTCCTGGTTACGGTCGTGGGCACGTTGTTGTCGATCCTGATCACGTCGCTCACCGCATACCCGCTGTCGAAGCGGCACTTGCCCGGCATCGGCGTCATCATGGTGCTGTTCGTGTTCACGATGATGTTCAACGGCGGCATCATTCCGAATTATTTGCTGATGAAGCAGCTGCATCTGATCAACAGCCTCTGGTCGCTTGTGCTGCCGGCGATGATTAGCGTGTTCAACCTGCTCGTCGTCAAAAGCTATTTCGAAACGGTGCCGGAAGCGCTGGAGGAATCGGCCCGGATCGACGGCGCGCGCAACCTGACGGTGCTGTTTCGCATCATTCTGCCGATCAGCATGCCGGTGCTGGCGACGATCGCGCTGTTCTACGCGGTGTATTACTGGAACGATTTTTTCCATCCGATGATGTATTTGAACAGCCCGAACCTGAAGCCGCTGCAGCTTCACCTGCGCGATATGGTCATGGAAGCGAGCGCTCCGGTGACGACGGCGACCCGGTCGGCCGACGATATTTTGAACGTGTCGACCGAAGGCATTCGCGCCGCCACGATTATCGCGTCGACGATTCCGATTCTGCTGGTGTATCCGTACTTGCAGAAGTATTTTATCAAGGGCGTCATGATCGGTTCCGTCAAGGGCTGATGGCCCGCTGCCATTAATGCGCCAAGTCAAACGCCGGCGCTTAATGATATAGTAAGAATCAGAACAAGGAGGGTTTTTCTGTGAAACCAGTCGTCAAACGCACGGCAGCATGGTCGCTGATTACGGCGATGGCCGTCTCCGCCGCAGCTTGCGGCAACTCGTCCGACAAGTCGTCATCCGGCAATTCCCCCGGCGCGTCGCCTTCCGCTGCGACATCCGCTTCCGCCGCACCGTCGGCGAAACCGAGCGAAGGGCCCAAGCCGCAGCTTCGTTCGCTACAAATATCGCAAAGCGCCGACTACAACACGTATCCGGTCGCCAAAGTGCTCGAGGAGAAAACCGGCTATAAGGTGCAATACGACATGCTGCCGGCGGACAAGCCGGAAGACAAGCTGAATTTGCTGATTGCGTCCGGGGAAGCTTACGACGCGATTACGACGCTGGGCAGCAGCGATGCGAAAGCGCTTTATTCCGACTATGCGAAACGCGGCGCGCTTGTCGATCTCGGCCCGCTTGTCGACAAGTACGGCCCGAATATTAAAGCGGCCATTTCGCAAGCTTCGCTCGACGCGGCCAAGGTGGACGGCAAGCTGTACGCCATTCCGACCAAATCGCTCGAATTCAGCGGCTCCGGTCTGATGATCCGGCAAGACTGGCTCGACAAGCTCGGGCTCAAGGCGCCGACGACGACGGACGAACTGACGACAGTCCTGAAGGCGTTCAAGGAAAAAGATCCGGGCGGCAACGGCGACAAAAACGTGCCGCTGACGATGAAAGGCGAAGTGCCGTTCATCGAAGGCATCGCCGGCGCCTTCGGGCTGGCGAACGGCTGGAACGACGCAAACGGCAGTCTCGTGCCGCGCGCGCTCGACGCCGGCTACAAGGAGTACGTCAATTACTTGTCCGGCCTGTTCAAGGACGGCCTGCTGGACAAGGAAGCGGCGATCAACAAGGACGCGAACATGAAGGAGAAGTTCTCGAGCGGCAAAGCCGGCATGGCGCCGATCAACTGGGCCGACGTGCCGACCCTTTCCGACGCGTTGAAGAAAGCCGTTCCCGACGCCAAGGTCGTTTACATCCCCGCGCTGAAGGGGCCGAACGGCAAATACGGCTATTCCGCCACGGCGGGCTTCGATCGCCTGACCTTCATTCCGAAGGCGTCGAAGCACCCGGAGGACGCGGTCAAATGGCTGAACGCCAAGCTCGATCCGGCCACGTTCAAGCTGATGGCGATCGGCGAAGAGAACAAGCATTATACGTTCAAGGACGGCGCCTATACGCCGATTCTGCCGATCTTCACGGATGAGCGCAACTTCGCGAACAACTTCCTGATGGGCGTCGACGAGAAAAATTACCCGACGTATTGGCAGGCGCGCGTGCGCAAGGATCCGCGTTTGTTCGAGGCTTGGGAATATTTGAACGTGAAGCAGCCGGCCGACACGCGCAAAATCGATCCGCTCGGCCTGAGCCCGTACCTGGCCGACTATTCGAAGAACAACCTGTCGCTGAATACGCTGGTCAACGAACAAACGGTGAAATTCATCGTCGGCGCGGACCCGCTTGCGAACTACGACGCGTTTGCGGCGAAGTACAAGTCGTCGGGCGGCGACGCCAGCGTCAAGGAAGTCAACGATTGGTACAAGACGGTGAAAAAATAACGGCAGCACACATGGCGCAGCCTGCTCCTTTTGGAGAGGCTGCGTTTTTTTGGCTTATTTTGGCGAAACAGCGCGGAGGGACCGGAAGAATTGACGAACCGGACCGGATTCTTTATAGTGTATGATTATATAGAATAAATAAAAATTACATGTAATCCGCCGCAGGTGCAGTTAAAGCCGGCAACGATTGCCACAAGGATGTAAACGCTTGCAATCAAGGTGCCGCCACTCTCGTCATCGGCGAAACATCGCCGTGTTTCGTGCATTTCGAAACGTTTTCGTGGTTATTGAAATAGTCAATCGTTCGGAGGAAGAGGTATAGTAAAGCCAATCCGGGCGAAAGGAGGGAGCGCATCAAGGGGACGGACGTCCCGTCTGCGTCGACAGCACGAGCAGCAGCGGAGAATGTCGAACAATCAGCGTTAAAGGAGGACGAATTCGCGACGATGAAACGATGGAAAAGCAAGCTGGCCGGGCTTCTGGTTTGCATCTTGTTTGCGGGGGTTATCAATGTTTCTTTGATTACGCCGGCAAGTGCGGATAATTCGGATACGGCGGTACTGTTTCAAGACGGATTCGAGAACGGGTTCTCGAATTGGACGACACTTGCCGGAACGCCGGCGACGAGCAAGGTGCGCGCCCACAACGGACGCAACAGCTTCGCCGTCAGTCAGAATCAGCAAGCGATTCAATACAGCCTCGGCAGCAATTCGAATCAAGTGGCCGCGGTTTGGTTTTACGACGACGCGAGCGATTCGGACATGGCGGTGATGGCGTTTGCCGACCGCAATGTATCGGTCGTCGGCATCGGGGTCAATACGACGGTCAGCGTGACGAACTACGTGTACCGGATCGGCGCCAACACGTACGTGTCGACCGCCGCGAGAACGACCGGCTGGCACAGCCTGTCGTACGATTACCGCTCCGGCAGCAAGGCGGTGCTGTACGTGGACGGCGAGAAGATCGCCGAAACGACGGCGGAAACGTCGTTCAACCGGATCGGGCTGGGCGATTTCTGGGCCGACGGGAAAACGGGAACTGTGTACTATGACGATGTTTTCGTGCAGAAGCGCCTGCCGTGGGATCCGGAGACAGTCGACCATCCGACGCCGCTGGCTCCGCTGCTGCAGGCGAGCCAGCCGGGCGGCATCACCATCAGGGACGACTTCGAGAACGGCCTCGGACGCTGGTCCGTCTTGTACGGCGCTCCCGCAACGAGCACGGCTCAAAAACACGGCGGCGCCTCCAGTTATGCCGTCGCGCAAGACCAGAGCGCCATTCGCTACGATATTGCCAAAACGAATAAAGTCGTCGTCGCCTGGTTCTACGACGATACGTCGAAACCGTCGACGCAAGTGATGGCTTATGCCGACGCGTACAGCTCGGCGCTCGCGCTCATCGGCATCGGCGTTCACAGTGCCGCAAGCGTCACGAAATACGTTTACCGGATCGGCACCGACGAATCGGTTTCCGCCGTATCGCGGAGCACCGGCTGGCACAGCCTCTCGTTCGATTATCGGTCGGGAACCGGCGTGACCTTGTATATCGACGGCACCCAAATTGCCGCCTCGACGGCCGAGGTTGCCGTGAGCCGGATTTCGCTAGGCGATTTCTGGCCGGACGGGAACACGAGCGGCGCCTATTTCGACGACGTCGCCGTACAGGACTATTTGCCGTGGGAAACGCCGACCGCCCCTGCCGGCATCACATTCATGGACGGCTTCGACAACGGCTTCACCGCCTGGACGACCCAGTTGGGAACTCCCGCCGCCAGCGCGGATCGGTCGCACGACGGCCGCAACAGCTTCGTTCTGAACCAGAACCAGGTGGCCATCCAGCACAACATGGGATCGAGCTTGCGCAAGGTCGTCTCCGTCTGGTTGTTTGACGATGCGGCCAACGCCAATTCGACGGCATATGCCTACGTCGACAATTCGTCCGCTGCTGTGGGGCTTGGCGTCAATACGTCAGTCAGCGGAACGTATTATGTTTCCGCCATCGGCGCAACCGCGGCAACGACCTCCGTCAAGCGCAGCTCCGGCTGGCACCAGCTCGTGTTCGACTACCGGTCGACGGGCGGCGTCGTGCTGTACATCGACGGGGAGCAAGTCGGCACCACCGCTTCGGTCAATGCATTCAATCGCATCGCGCTGGGCGATTATTGGTCGGGCACGACCAGCAACGTCTATTTCGACGACGTCAGCGTCAAGGACGGCCTGCCCTGGGATACGGCAATCGCGCCGTTCGTCGACGGCTTCGACGGCGGGCTCGCCTACTGGGCCTCTGCAGCCGGTCATGCGGACACGACGACCATGCGCGCCCATAACGGCAACTTCAGCTATGTGCTGAACGAAGATACGGATGCCGTGCAGCATAACATGGGCTACAAAGTGAACAAAGTCGCCGTCGTCTGGATGTACGACGATGCCGAGAAGGATGCGCTGCATGCGGAAGCGCTCGTCGATCGCGGCGTCACGGCGATCGGTCTCGGCGTCGATACGGGCGTCAGCGCCGCCAACTATGTGTACCATATCGGCGGCACAACCGTCGCTTCCTCCGTACCACGCAAGACGGGGTGGCACAGCCTCGCCTTCGATTATACGTCCGGAACCGGCGTTACGCTGTACATCGACGGCAAACAAGTCGCCGCTTCGTCTTCGGAAACCGTGTTCAACCGCATCGCGTTCGGCGATTTCTGGAGCGACGGGGTAACCGGCTATATCGAATTCGACGATGTCGCCGTGCAGGACACCGTTCCTGCTCCGCCCGGACAGCCGCTGTTCCGCGAAAGCTTCGAATCGGGGCTGACGAACTGGATCGTGCAATCCGGGACGCCGACGCTCGGCACGGCGCAGGCGCATGACGGGCAGAAGAGCTTCGCGCTCGATCAGGACGTCGTGATGATCCAGCACAACATGGGCATCTCCGCCAACAAGGTGGCCGTCGTCTGGTTCTACGATACGGCCAACAATTCGGCCGTGCAGTCGTACGCCTTCGTCGACAACGGCTCGTCGCTGGTTGCGCTGGGCGCGGTCAGCGCCACAAGCGCGACCCACTATATTTACCGGATCGGCAGCACGCAGAGCGTTTCTTCGGTGCCGCGAACGCCGGGCTGGCACAGCTTCGTCTTCGATTACCGCTCCGGCCGCGACGTAACGCTGTATATCGACGGCCGCACCGTAACGACGACGACAACGTCGGCATCGTTTACGCGGATCGGGCTTGGCGATTACGGACTCGGCGTCACTTCGAACGGCATGTACTTCGACGATGTGACGGTGCAGGACCAGCTTCCGGTCATTCACAGCTTCGACGACGGCTTCGAAGCCGGCTTTGCCAACTGGACGGCAGCGTACGGCACGCCTTCGGCAAGCTCGTCGCAGAAGCACGCGGGCAATAACGCCTACGCGGTGAACGAAGATGTCGACGCGATTACCCGCACCGTCGCCGGCACGAACGGCGCGGCGACGTTCTGGTTCTACGACACGGCCGCGCCGACGCTGCAGGCGATGGCGTTCGCCGACGGCGCTACCATTGTCGGGCTTGGGGTAAGCACGCCGGTCAATGCGGCGAAATACGTGTACCGGATCGGTGCGACCACGACCGCAACGACGCTTGATCGTACGGCCGGCTGGCACAGCCTGACGTTCGATTATCGCAGCGGTACCGGCGTCACCCTGTCCATTGACGGCCATCAGGTGGCGACGACAACGGCGATAACGGCGTTCACCCGACTGGCTATGGGCGACTTTTGGCCGGACGGTTCGACCGCCAACGTTTTCTTCGACGATGTCAGCATCGGCCAGTTTACGCCGTGGGAGTCGGATCCGGCGTTTGTTGCGCCGCCGCACTTCACCGCAGCGGACGCGATGGGCTTCGAGGCGGACGGGGCATGGCGCAGCGAGGCGTATATCCTCGAAGACAATCCGAATCTCGTGGAATCCGACTTGTGGGAATCCCGCACCACCTCGCTGGCAGCATTGTCCGCCGGCGTAGTGGAAACGAACGAGCATGTAGCGGAAGGGGCGCTTTCCGGCAAATGGAGCAATCATCCGTATTATCCGACCATTTCGACGCGTTCGATCGAACACGACTGGTCGACGTACAACACGATTTCGTTTGCGGTTTATTCGGAGGTCGCCACCGGGGAAACGATCCATCTGCTTGCCTTCTCCGACAATGCGGCTACGTATTGGGAGGAGTTCTACTACTTCCCGTTCACGATCGATTTCACCGGCTGGAAAACGTTCGACATTCCGTTCGCCGCCTTTACGCCGTACGGCGATCCTGCCGGCTGGAACGACGTTAGCGAGCTCGCTTTTGCAACCAAAGCGTTAAACAAGCAGCCGAGTCCCGACACGGTCGTTCATCTCGACGCGATTCATCTGCGCAGCGAAACGGCGACGACGCTGGACACGCTGCTGGCCGGGCTTGCCGCTTCTTCGCCGCAGCCGGTCAACTACATGACGAAATATCCGGCCGGCTTCAAGGCGGTGTCGCTGGAGGACTACCTGCTGTACGTGAACAACAAGATCGAGTACGACACGGCAGCATCCGCCAGACAGCTGGAAATCCGGGCGGAAAATAACGCGATTCTGGCGAAGTACGGCATCGCGGGAACGGACGGCGACTATGCGCTGAACCAGTTCGTCGATGCGCAGCCGGCGATCGCCACGTCGCACGACGTCATGCCGTTCGACCCGGGCGCGCTCAATCACGGCTTCGCGGAGCTGCACGCCGCGCCGGCCGGAGGCACGGTCGAATACCAGTCGTATTGGAAAAACGAACGCGCGCTGTACGGCTACAACCCGCAATTCCAGGTGGCGCCGGTATCGGTTGACGTGTACGGCAACAAGTACCTGAAATACAGCGATTCGATCATCGAAACGTATCATGCCGGGGCGGACCGCTGGCTCTACCATGACATCGAGCCGGTCTATCGCAAGTACGTCACCGACACGCTTGGCTGGTACGGTTACTGGCATCGCGACGACGGCTTCTACAACGATGTCAAAATCCGCTTCGACAACGACGGCGACGCGTATATCTTGTCCACGCTGCTGGAAGTGAGAGCGAACGGCACTACCGGAGACATCGTCGGGGTGCTGCTGTATTCGCACGACAAGATGAAAACATGGACCGCGTACGCGCTGCCGAATCCGTTCTCCAAATTCGAGAACATCGACTCGAACAACGCCGATGCGCTGAATCGGCCGCCCGTCATCACGCTGCACGATTATTGGTATCACGCCAGACAGAACAAAAGCGGCTACCTCCTCATCCCGCAGAAGCAGCCGGACGGCACGCTGGTCATTCCGCCGCGCACGAAGTTTTGCGACAGCTGCCTGCAGACGACGGTTTACCATTCCGGCGACGCCAATATTGCGGTAACGGCAGGAGACAAGGTATACCTGGCTTACAGCGTAAATGAAATCGAACGCAGTCCGGCGATCCCGGCGAACCATCCGGCGAATACGATGTCGTGGACGTACAACGGCCGTACGTACGAGAGCAAAAACGGCTCTCCCGCGTTCGTCGTCAGCTACGACATCAACACGGGGCAAGTGTCCGCTCCCGTCTTCATCGGGTATGCCGGCAGCGTTCCGTACGACGACCATGACTGGCCGGCGATCGAAATCGACAGTACCGGACATCTTCACGCTTTCATCAACGGCCATCACAATCCGCTCACCCACACGGTAACGAACAGCGCCTACGATATTTCCTCGTGGTCGGTGCCGGAGCTGGTCGGGTTGGCCAACTCCTACGCGGCGATTACGATGGACGCGGACGATACGATTCATGTCGTTACCCGCGATTCGGCGCGCGGCTATCGGTTCGACCAGTCGTATTTCCGCAAGAAAGCGGGCCAGCCTTGGGAAGGGCCGGTCAATCTCGTGAAACGGTTCAAGCCGTATTACGAGGTGGCGAACCAGCGGATGTCCATCGATCCGACAACGGGCAAATTGTTCGTATCGTATTACGGCCAATCGCGTTCGGTGCAAATTTACAAGGACGAGTATGACGCCTATACGTACATTTGGCCGGATCGGGAGAAGCTGATGAATCCGCGCAACGTGGCCGGACCGGTCGGCTCCTACAAAACGCCGCGCGGCTCTTACGGCACGATGGCGAGCATTCCCGCGACGGAAATGACGATTCTGACGTCCGACGACGGCGGGGATACGTGGCATTTGGCGACGACGCCCGATTTTGCACCATAAAGAAACAGAAGGGGACATGGACGGTTCATGTCCCCTCATCTCACCCGAGGAGGAAGCGGCATGATCATCGCCCGGGAGTGGAGAAACCGTTACTTTATTCGTTTGGCGCTTTCATACGGCATGTTGGCCGTCCTGCTGATCGGCGCTGCAGGCGGCTATTTGTTCAACCGCGCGAATCGGGTCATGATCGACGAAATGTTCAAGGACAGCCAGCACAATTTGAACAATATCAAGGATTACGTGGAAAATACGTTTCTGCAGCGATACGAAGATACGTTCATGAGCAAGGTGATGACGACCGTCAACCGGGACAGTCTCGATGAACTGCAATACCTGCTTGAACACGATACGGAAAAAGACGCCTACCGCATTACGCGTTTCATATATGACATGGGTGCGATCGCTTCCGCGAACGACGGCATGTCCGGCATTACCGTGCTGCTGAAAAAAGCGAATTACGTGATCGACGAGCAATATTATTATCACACCCCCGCCAACTCGCCGGATTACGATTTTATCCGCACGCTGGACGAAACGGCGCCCAATCGCTGGACGAAACGGACCAAAGGCTCTACGGGCAAAGAAGTGCTGACTTATGTGTATTCGCTTCCCTACAAATCGATCAATAAATACGCCCTCGGGTATTTGTATCTGGATATGGATCTTGACTATATGAACAAAATGATCCGCCAGATGACCAGCTCGTCCCAGGAAAGGCTGCTCATTTTCGACAAAGACGGCAGGCTCGTCTTCCAGAATCAGCCCGGCAGCGACAGCTCGCAACGACTGGTGCAGGACATCGTCCGCGAAAACCGCTCCGAGCCGTTCGTGACCAAGGACACGAAGGAAGGCAGCATCGTCGCCTATTTGCCCAATCGCGATTCACGCAACGAATGGAGCTACGTGCTCGTCAAGCCGGTGAATTCGTTCCTGCTGACGACGGATCAATTCAAGAACGACATTCTGCGCGGCTGCCTGATCGTGCTTGTTGCCGGCCTGTTGTCGTCGTTGTTCATCTCGAACCGGTTTTCTTTGCCGCTGAAGCGGCTGGTGCTGCGCATGGGCGAACAAACCCGCAGCAGCAACGTGGTGCATCTGCTCAACGGGAACGTCGGCGATATCGACGACATTACAAGCTTGCCGACGCAGTGCCAATACGTAGCCGTTTATGTAAAAGGCGCCGCGGGCGTCCGGGAACGGTTCACGAACGAATTCGCCGGACCGTCCCGCGCGGCGGGTTGCGATACCGTAAGCGTCAACGCGCAATCCACGGCGATTTTGTTCTACCGCGACAGCGCGGAGGAGGAGCCGGTGCGGGCCGTCAGGAAAGAAATGGAGCGCTGGTTGTTCGAAACGGCCGGCGACCGGCAAATCGTCGTTGGCATCGGGCACGCGGCGCAAACCCCGGAAGAGGTGCACCGGTCGTGGGTGAACGCCGCATATGCCAGCAAGTACAGCTTCATCTTCGGCTGCCCCGCCGTCGTCGCATACGACGATGTAAAGGAGCGCAGGCCGCAGCATGTGCCGTTCCCGTTCGAGCCGTTCTCGAACGCGCTGCTCGCCGGCGATTGGCGGGCCGCCCTGCCGATGATCGACAAATTTGCCGAGGAGCTGGCCGTCGCCGACATGTCGCTGGAATCGTTCGAAGTCAACATCATGCAATTCGTCATGTCGTTGTCCGGGTTTATTATCGACCACGGTCTGCAAGCCGAGTTTCCGAGCTCCGCGTTGTTCGCGGACGTCAAGAAACCCACCTTCGCCGAAACCGTGCAGCGGATGAAGGAAATTTGCCTGCCGGTAGCCACCTTGTTCGCACAGCGGGCTACCAACGGGCATACGCGGATGATCCATGAGTTGAAAGCTTATGTGGACAGCCATATGGAGGAGGACCTGTCGCTGGATTCGCTGGCGGCCAAGGCGGGGCTTACGCCCAATTATGTGTCCTTGCTGTTCAGGGAAGTGCTGCACACATCCGTGGTCGACTACATCAACAAGGTACGGCTGGAAAAAGCGGCGCAGCTGCTCCAGGAGACGAGAGCGACGGTGGCGGATATCGCGGCGCAGTCGGGGTACCGCAACGTCCCGTATTTCTGCACCAAATTCAAGGCGAAGTACGGCATTACGCCGATCCAGTACCGGCAAGCGGCCGGCGGAGGAAAGTACATTCCCGCGGAATCGTCCGCGGCGGGGGAATGATCGTTTTTTTCCGCCAATTGTGGCTTTTCGAAGCATTTTCGAGGTATTTGAAATAGTCAATCGCACGGGCGTTACGTTATAGTAGGCCCTGACACAGAGCTGGCGGACGCGCCGGAAAGCGGCATTCGTGTCGTACGTTTCCAATCGAACGGGAGGTTATCATGAACGTCCGCAAGGGGTTGACGGTGATGACGGCGGCGCTGATCGCCGCTTGGTCGCTTTCGGCTTGTTCCGGCAAGACGAACGGCGCGAAGGAGGCGAACGCGGCGACGTCCGGCGTTTCGGCCGAGGCAGCGGAGGAGCCGGTTGAAATCAAGTGGATCGGCTTCTATCCCCCGGACAGCGACAATTCGTATGTGCAGCAATACCTGGAAAAGAAATTCCACGTCGCCATCAAAAACATGAGGCTGGACCGAACGGCGTCGGCCCAGCAGCTGAACGTGAAGCTGGCCATGGGCGACATTCCCGACATCATTCCCCCGTACGTCGATATCAACGCTTATGCCAACATGGTGCAGCAGGGAATTGCGGCGGAGCTCCCCTTGGAAGAAATCCGCCACTATATGCCAAGGTACGCCAAATTTATCGACGACATGGACCCATCGCTTTGGAACATCGGGATGATCGACGGCAAAAACTACGGCATCCCGAAAACGTATGCCGAAGGGGACGCCTATTTTGTCCCGGCCTACAATGCGGCCTGGCTGCGGGCGATCGGCTACAGCGAGCCGCCGCGGACGCTTGCCGGGCTGGAGGACGTGCTGACGAAGTTTCGCGAGAACGACCCGGACGGCAACGGCAAGAAAGATACGTACGGCTTTTCGGCTCGCGGCAAGGATACGCTCGGTTCCAACCAGATTTTCAACACCGTGTTCGGCGCGTACGGCATCAACCCGAACGCCTGGATGGAAACGAACGGCAAGCTGCAGTTCGGGATTACACTGGAAGGCGCGAAACAAGCGTTCATCACGCTGAACAAGTGGTACAAGGCGGAGCTGATCGATCCGGAGTTCATCACCATGGACTGGAACCAGTACCGGGTCAAGTTCGTCGGCGGCAAAGTCGGCATGTCCGATCAGGCGCTCTGGTATCATCTCGACCCCAGCGGGACGCTGGGCGCGGACGCGCTGAATGCGGGCATGACGTTCGTTGTCGGACAGCCGCTGCAAGGTCCGGGCGGCAAACGGTACGCCGGTGCGCAAGGGCTCGGCCAGGTGCCCTATATCATGAGCGCCGACGCCCACAAGGACGTAAAGAAGCGGGAAACGATTTATCGCATCATGGACGCGTTGGCGATGGACCCCGAGGTGTATCGTGCCGCCGTGTACGGCGAGAAAGGCGTTCATTACGACGAAATAGACGGCGCCGCCGTGCTGAAGCCGGCGTATACGGACGAGCAAAAAGCGGGAGCGATTGCCGGCATTGGCTATTATTACGGGTTGTTCAAATTGAATACGTTTCCAACGGTGGATCGGCCGAAGAGCCAGCTCGACTTTCGGGCCGGCATTGTACGGAACGACGTGATCCGGCTGATCGACGCGCTGCCGCAGGCGTATCTCCCCAGTTGGGCGGCCAATAGCGACGCGATTACCAAACTCATCAAGGAATACGAGCTCAAATTCGTTACCGGCGCCATCGATCCGGCCAAAGGGTTCGACGATTTTGTCGCACTGCTGAACAAGGCCGGGCTGCTCGCGGCGACGGACGAAGCCAACAAGCTTTATGCCGAACGAAAGAACCTCAAATAACCAGGTAAGCCAATTTAAGGAGGGGTCGTTTTGAAAAGGAAATCGAGTGCGGTTACCGTTTGGCTGCTTTTTCTTATCCTGTCGTTGTCGCTTGCCGCTTGCAGCAGCAAGCAGGGAAGCGGCAACGCTTCTCCTTCGCCCACGGCGACGGGAAGCGCCGCCCCCACGGCATCGGCTGCGCCGAAAGGTTATCCGGAGAACGGATTGCCGAACGATCAGAAGGTGACGCTCAAGGTCGGCTTCTTCGAAGGCGGCATGGGCCGGGCGTACATCGACTATGCGATCGACACGTTCAAGAAGAAGTTTCCGAACGTCAGCTTCGATGTTACGTACTCGCCGGAAATGGCCAAGCTGATTACGACGAAAATATCGGCAGGCAACGACGACGACATGTTCGACATCTTCTCCACGAACAGCGTCGATATCATTTCGCTGTCGAAGGCTGGCAAGGTGGAGCCGCAGGAAGACGTATGGAACCATAAAGCGTTCGACAGCGACAAAACGTTGAAGGAGCTGTCGCTGGAAGGGCAATTCGCTTCCGCTCCGCGCGTGAGCGGCAAAACGTACGCCTTGCCGATCGTGGCATCGGGAAGCGGCCTCTTTTTCGACAAAAACCTCTTTCAGCAAAACGGCTGGAACCAGAACCCGAAAACGTGGAACGAATTCGTCCAGCTGGGCGAAGCGATCAAGGCAAAAGGCATCATCCCGATTACGTATCCCGGCAAATACCCCGGCTACATCTCGTCCGGCTTCGGCGATTACAAGCTGTTCGAGCTGGCGGAACAAAGCGGCAACCTGGCGAAATTCGAAGACAACTACCGCAACTTCAAGCTGCCCGAATACTTGTCGCCGGAGCGGATCGAGCTGTGGAAGCGGATCGCCGATCTGGCCAAAAAAGGCTTCTTCCCTCAGGGCGTAGCCGCACTGACTCATACGCAATCGCAAATGCAGGTGATCCAGCACCAGGCGGCGATGGTGTCGACGGGCGTGTGGGTGCAGAACGAAATGAAGGATTCGACGCCGGCCGATTTCAAATGGGGCTTCATGGCCGTGCCGATGGGCAACAGCCCGGACCAGACGATCTGGGTGCAGAACAACCTGAGCGAAGGCTTCTACATCTGGGCGGCCAAGCCGGATCTGAACAAGAAGTGGGCCAAGGAGTTCAGCGCCTGGCTGTGGAATCTTGACGTCCAGCAGCGCGTCGCCGATCAGGGCGGCCAGCTTCCGGTGCGCAAGGACTACATGGAAGACAGCGCCCGGGCAAGCAAGCTGCAGGACGCGCCGAAAGCGCTGCTCGAATACACGAAAACGAACAAGGTGCATATGGAAAGCCAGTACCGCCTTGTCACCTTGACGGACCCGTCTTTTGCGCAAGCGAAAAAAGTCATTACCGACGCAACGACCGAAATCACTTCCGGCAAACAGGATCCGCTGCCGAAGCTGGAGGAAGCGGAAGCGCTGATGAAGAAAGCGGTCGAGGCGCAGGCCAAGTAGGAGCGGGGAACAGGGGCGGGGGAGTCGATTCTCCTCCGCTTCCGCCCGAAGAAAGGAGGGCCGGCCATGCATTCGCCGAAGGCAGCTTCAACCGACCATTACCCCGTGCGCCAAGGCAGGCTGCAGAAGGCCCGCATCCAGAAGCGGCTTTTTTTGCTGGTTGCGATTGCGCCCGCTTTTGGCGGTTATCTGCTGTTTACGCTGTATCCGAATCTGTTGTCGGTGTATTATGCGTTTCTGAACTGGGACGGCATGACGAAGCCGGTATACGTCGGTTTCGACAACTTCGTGACGATGGTGCATGACCGCAACGTATGGAACGCACTGCTGCACAACCTGATCTATATGGCGACGGTGCCGTTTTTTGTTGTGGCGATTTCGCTGCTGCTCGCTTATTTGCTGACCAATAAAACGTATCGCGGCACGTCGTTTTTCAAGGTGCTGTTCTTTTTCCCGAACGTGCTTTCCACCGTCGTTATCGCGCTGTTGTGGGCCTTTATTTACGACGGCAGCTTCGGCATTCTGAACGCAATCTTGCGCATGATCGGCATCGATACGGGCGGCTTTTATTGGCTCGGCGAAACGAACACCGCGCTGTGGGCGGTTATCCCTCCTTACGTGTGGGGCGGGGTTGGCTTGTACGTGATTATTTTCGTTAATGCCATGACGACGATTCCACGATCGTTCTACGAATCGGCGATCATTGACGGTGCGGGTCACGCCACGCGATTCGTGCGGATTACGCTGCCGCTGATTCTGCCGATCGTTCGCGTCGGCGTGTTGTTCCTCGTGCTGGGGACGTTGAAAGGGTTCGAGCACGTGCTGATCCTGACCAATGGCGGGCCGGCCGGTTCGACGGAAGTGATCGGGCTGTACATGTTCAGCCTTGCCTTCGGAAACGACTACCACAATTACGGCTACGCGTCCGCGATCGGCATGCTGCTGTTCGTCATTCTGGTGCTTGCCAAGCTCGTCATGGACAAAACGATGCCGAACCGGTCCGTCGAATACTAACTTGGCAGTTGGAAAGGGCAGAGACGGCTATGAAGGAAAGACGTTCTTTAATCGACTGGTTCTGGTGGCTCGTGCTGATTGTCTGGTCGCTGACGATCCTGTTTCCGCTCGTTTGGGTGCTGTACGAATCGTTAAAAACGAACCGCGAGTTTTTTCAGGACGTGTGGTCGCTGCCCGGGCAGCTGCAGTGGGCGAATTACGGGAAAGCGTGGAGCAAATACGGCATCGGCGACGCGATGGTGAACACGCTGTATTACGTCGGCGTCACGCTGCTCGTCGGCACGTTCATCACGACCATCAACGCTTATGCGCTCACCCGGATGGAATTCCGCGGGCGCCGGCTGCTCTGGGGCGTTATTATGCTGTCGTTGTTCCTGCCGGGCATCAACGCGCTTATCCCCCAGTACGTCGTCATGCGCGAGCTGCATTTGACCAACAGCCTGACCGGGCTGATTATTCTCGACAGCTTCGGGGAGAACGTGTTTTTCCTCATGCTGCTGGGAGGCTTCATGCAGGCGCTGCCCAAGGAGCTGGAGGAGAGCGCTTATATCGACGGCGCCACCTTGTTCCAGGTGTTTCGGCGGATCATCGTGCCGCTGTCGATGCCGGGCATTGTGACGGTGGCGATTTTCAAATTTCTCGCGCTGTACAATAACTTCCTGTCGCCGTTCATTTATTTGAGCGATCAGAAGAAGTATACGATCGGCGTCAGCATGTACAGCGCCAATCAGATGATGCAGTACACATCCGACTGGGTCACGCTGTTCGCCGGCGTGATGATGGCGATGGTGCCGTCGGTGCTCATGTTCGTGTTCTTCAAGCGCTGGATCATCGAAGGCGCAACGCTCGGCGCGGTTAAAGGGTGAACCCCGGCCGATGCGTCAAAAATGGCGCAACAACGAATTAGCCAGTGGAGACACTGGCTATTTTCGTACTGCAAGAAGCGATCCTGGCGGGCTGCCCCCTGAAGTGGCCCGATGTAGTGCCCGGCAACCAATATAGGCAATAAAAAATGGCCTATTTGCCCCAGATCGCCCGGCTCGACGGAAATAGCCAGTGAAAACACTGGTTATTTCCTCCGGATCGCCTTCAAGTAGGCACTTTAAGCGAAATAGCCAGTGAAATCGCTGGCTATTTCGCTTGAAGTGCCCGTTTTGGGCGGAATAGGCAAGAAAACATGGCTTATTTGCAAGGTGTTAGTTGAAAGATAGGGGAATGGTGAGTGAAGCCAGGCAGGAGCGAGTATCGGGGAGTGGGGTAAACGGAGGCGAGGGGGTGTGAGCCAATGTTGTCAGGTTAAGCGGTGATGGCTGCACCGAACTAATATTAGGCTGAAATCAGCCTTATTTCGCCCGCCGCCCGCCGAAACGCCGCTGTAAGGCTGAAATCAGCCTTATTTCGCCCGCCGCCTGCCGAAACGCCGCTGTAAGGCTGAAATCAGCCTTATTTCGCACGTTGCTCGCCAAAACGTCGCTGTAAGGCTGAAATCAGCCTTATTTCGGCGCAGGTGAGCATTCGCACCAATCGAACAATTATAGCCGAAAAATCATCCAGAATGTTCAGCACCCGACACTATTTCCTTTTCCTCACGGCAACGACGCTATCGTGCCCTTTGCCACGATGATCGTGCCGGCAGAATAGTTCTCGGCGTAGAAATAATAGTCGCCGCCCTCGTCAGCAGTCAGGGTGTAGGCGAACGACGGCGCTTTGCGAACGTCGAGCTTGACGGGCGTGCCGTTGCGAACATAACCAACCTCCATGTATTCGCCGTTCGGGTCCGATTGCGCGTTCGTTCGCAAATCGAGCTCGTAGCGGATCGTCAGCTTGTCGCCTTGGTGCAAACGCCAGCCGGTGCCGTCCGGTTTGGTGAAAATAACCAGGTGCCCGTTGCCGGTCAATAGTTCCGGGATGCTGTACGCGCTCGCGGAACCGGCGGCAACAGGAATCGCGGTCACCGAAGCGGCATTGACCGCTTGCAGCAGCTCGGGGCGGATGATGCCGCTTTCCAGCCGCGGTTTGGGCTCCGGCTGCAGCGTGGCGCCTGGCGGCACTTCCTTCATGGAGGCGACAGCCGGCTCCTTCGCCAAACCGCGGTTGCTCTTGTCAAGCACAACGGCGCCGAACAGCTTGCCGCCGGAGGCCGCGTTGGCTGCAAGCGCGCTGCCGAGCAGCGCAGCGACAACCGCCGCCACCAACAGGGCGCGTGCCGGCTTGCGCGCCGTGAGCCGCGCCGGCTGCGGCTGCTCCCGCTCCCGCTCGCCGCTGATGCGGGCAAACACAAGCCGCTTCACCTTTTCCTTGTCCACGCTCGTTTCATCCACCTGCAATTTCTCCGCGTACTTCTTCGCTTCCTCGTTTTCGTTGTCGTCAAACAGGTCGGAAATGCGAATGTTCATGCCGTGCTCCTCTCTCCGTCAATAGCTGCCGCAACCTATCGCGCCCGCGGGACAGCCGGCTTCGAACCGTTGCTTCCTTCATGCCGAGCCGGGCCGCGATCGCAGCCGTTTTCTCCATATAATAATAGTAGCGAATGAAAATTTCCCGGTCCGCTTCGCCCATCTGCGACAGCGCCCATTCGAGCAGTTGTTTGCGCTCCGCGTGGGCAAGGGCGTCCTCGGCTCCTTCGACAACGAGCGTGTCGTCGTCCAGCGGATTCAGCCGCGGATCGTAGCCTCGCAGCTTTTTGCGCGCCTGGTTGCGGGCAATCGCCGCGAGGTACGGCTTCAGCGGACTGCTTTCCTGCAGCCGCTCCGCATGATGCCAGAGCAGAACGAAAGCGTCGGCGACGACTTCCTCCACATCTTCCGCTTTCATGAAGTCGCCGATCGCATTGCGCACGATCGTGCCGACATAAGCCGCATAGCGGTCGATAACTTCCGCAAGCGCGGCTTGCTGCCGCTGTTTCAAGCGAATAATCAACGTTGTTTCATCCAGCGTGGCGCAACACCTCCTGACGGCCGTCACTTCTATATATCCGCTTGGCGGGCAAATTGTTGCAAGCTTATCGCAAAATGACGGATCGTTCAACATTCGGAATGACAATTATAAATCGGCAGGCAGGTTTTGCCACATTTTTTGCATGTTGACGAAGATCGGAAGGGAAATTATAATAAAATCATGCTAAATTATAAACTTAGTTCAATATATTGAACGAGTTCATGTTCCGATTCAACTCAAGGAGGCTTGCGCATATGTCCCGCAACAAAGAACTGCAAGAAGAATCGAAGCTTTATACGCCGGGCGGCGTGCACACGTCGATCCGCAACGTGGATCCGTTCCCGGTGTTCGTCCGGGGCGAAGGTGCGTATATTTACGACGCCGACGGCAAAAAATACATCGACTACCAGGCTGCCTTCGGCCCGTTCATTCTCGGCCACAACCACCCGTATGTCAACGGCAAAGTGATCGAAGCGCTTGGCCGCACCGACCTGTACGGCGTCGGCTGCACCGAGCTGGAAGTCGAAGCCGCCCGCAAAATCACGACCCACGTGCCTTCCGCCGAGCAGGTGCTGTTCTGCAACTCCGGTTCGGAGGCGACTTACCATGCCATTCGTTTGACGCGCGCGATCACCGGCCGCACGAAGCTGATCAAGTTCCAGGGCTGCTACCACGGCTGGCACGACTACGTGGCCCGCAATATGCTCAGCGCCTGGGATATGATCGGCAAACGCGATCCCGGTTCGGCCGGCATGATGGAGGAAGCGATCGACAACACGCTCGTTTGCACGTTTAACGATCTTGACGACGTGGAACGGACGTTTAACGAAAACAAAGGCGAAGTCGCCGCGCTGATCGTCGAGCCGATCCCGCACAACATCGGCTGCATTTTGCCGGAGCCGGGCTTCCTGCAAGGGTTGCGCGAGCTGTGCGACGCGAACGGCACGCTGCTCATTTTCGACGAAGTCATCACCGGCTTCCGCCATGACATCGGCGGCTTCCAGAAGGTTGCCGGCGTGACGCCGGACCTGACCACGATGGGCAAAGCGATGGCCAACGGGTTCCCGATCGCCGCCGTCGCCGGCAAGAAGGAATATATGATGCGCTTCAACACGAATCCGGGCGGCGACGTCTGGTTCGCGGGCACGTACAACGGCCATGCCGTCGGCACCGCGGCGTCGATTGCGACGCTTGAGCTGATGGAGAACGAGCCGGTGCACGAGCACGTATTCCGCTTGGGCGAAAAGATGCGCTCCGGCATCCGCGACATTCACCAGCGGCTGGGCGTCAAGGCGATCGTCACCGGCTTCGGTTCGGTGTGGACGACTTATTTTATGGACTTTCTGCCGAAAAATTATACCGACCTGCAGCACAACGACGCGACAACGTATGTGACGTACCGCAAGAAGCTGATCGAGCGCGGCATTTTCAAAATGCCGATGAACATCAAACGCAATCACGTCAGCTACAGCCACACGGACGCGGATATCGACACGACGCTCGACATCATCGAAACGGTGTTGAAAGAGATGAAATAAGCGGTTTGGCCAGGCTGTTCCCCGGGTTCCCATCGAACCCGGAGGGTCGGCCTTCTTGGCTGCAACCGGTGTGAAAATGAATTCCTATTTCAGCGTGCGGAGGGAATCATGACGATCAAAGTGGGCATCGTAGGGGCAAGAGGGCTTAGTACGCTCAGAGGGTTTCAGGCGATTGAAGACACGGAGGTCGTCGCGTTGTGCGACCTGGACGAAGCGTACGCGAAGGAAACCGCCGCCAAACACGGCATCCCGCATACATACCGGGTATTCGAGGATATGCTGGCATCGGACATCGATGCCGTCGTCATTGCGACGCCGATGCAGCTGCACGTGCCGCAGGCGATTGCCGCGCTGCACGCGGGCAAACATGTGATGAGCGAAGTGACGGCGGGCGTTACGCTCGACGAGCTGTGGTGGCTGAAGGAGACAGTCGAGCAGACGGGGCTGGTGTACATGCTGGCGGAAAATTATTGCTACATCCCCGAAAACCAGCTAATCGCCAACATGGTGAAGCAAGGACTGTTCGGCGACGTTTACTTTGGCGAAGGCGAATATATGCACGATATCCGCCACCTCGCTTTCCGCGTGAACCGGGCCGGCGCGGCGTCGGACGGCAAACCGACCTGGCGCAACTACTGGCAGCTTGGCAAACGCGGTGCGTTTTATCCGACGCACAGCCTGGGGCCGGTGATGCAATGGTTCGCGGGCGACCGCATCCGTTCCGTATCCTGTTTCGGCAGCGGCTGGCATACGGACAAGCGCTTCCGGCAGGAGGACACCTCGATTACGCTCTGCCAAATGGAAAGCGGCAAGCTGATCAAGCTGCGCATCGACTGCATTTCGCAGCGGCCGCACAATATGTCGTACTATACGCTGCAGGGCACCAAGGGCGCGTTCGAAGCGCCGCGCGGGCTGGGCGACACGCACAAGATTTGGCTCGACTCGATGGGCGACGATCCGGAGCGCCCCAAGTGGCGGCCGCTCAGCGACTATTACGATTATTTGCCGGACCGGTACAAACATGCAAGCGACGCGCAGAAGGCGGCGGGCCATTGGGGCGGCGACTTTTTTATCGTGCAGGATTTTGTCGATGCCATGAAAGGGGAGCGGCCGCCGGCGATCGACGTGTACGACGCGTGCGAATGGACGGCGGTGGCGATGCTGTCGGAGCTGTCGGTGATGAACGGCGGGCGTGCGGTCGATATGCCCGATTTTCGCGGCGCCGGCGGGTACGGGCAGCAAGCGCTTCGTTTGTAAGCGGTGGCGGGCGCTGCACGATAGCAAGAGCAAGCCGTCTTCCGGCGTTTGGGCCGGGGGCGGCTTTTTGCCGCTGGTTGACTGCCAATGGAAGCTTCCGCCAAAATAGAGGGGAAGCGTCGTTCGCCGCAACTTCGGCGATGCGCTGCATCCGAACGGACAAGAGGAGAGGAGTCTGGCCGATATGGGCAACGCATCGACTCGCCTGCCGCGCAGCTCGCCTGCGGAGATGGGCGTTTCGGCCGCCGGATTGGCGGCGTTTCTGGACGAATTGGCGGAGAAGCGGCTTGAGCTGCACAGCTTCATGCTGCTGCTCCGCGGCAATGTCGTCGCCGAAGGATGGTGGGCGCCGTACGGCGAACATCTCCCGCACATGATGTTTTCCCTCAGCAAAAGCTTCACTTCCACCGCCATCGGAATCGCGATCGAAGAAGGCAGGTTTGGCTTGCACGATCCTGTGCTAAGCTTTTTCCCGGAACGGGCCGATGAGCTGGCGGCTTCGCCGGCTTTCGCCGACAATCGCGACCGGCTGAGCCGTTTGACGGTTCGCCACTTGCTGACCATGGCCAGCGGTCACGGCGTCGACACCTTGCCGGCGCTTATGGACCGCAAGGACGGCGACTGGGTGAAAGCGTTTCTTGAATCGCCGCTTGTTCACGAGCCGGGAACAGCATTCGTCTACAACAGCGGCGCAACCTACATGCTGTCCGCCATTTTGCAGCGGGCGACGGGGGAGAAGCTGCGCGACTATTTGCAGCAACGATTATTTGCGCCGCTCGGGATCGAAGGCGCGGCCTGGGACGAATGCCCGCAAGGCGTGACGACAGGCGGCTGGGGGCTGTGGACGACAACGGAGGCGATCGCCAAGTTCGGCCGGCTGTATGCGCAGCTTGGCGTATGGGAAGGCCGTCGTCTTGTCGCCGAGGAATGGATCCGCGAAGCGACTTCGGCGCAAATCGACAACGGCGACGCGTCCGGGAGCAACACCGGCAACTCCGACTGGCAGGTCGGATACGGCTACCAGTTCTGGCGCTGCCGGTACGGGGCTTATCGCGGGGACGGGGCGTTCGGCCAGTACTGCATCGTGTTCCCGGAGCAGGATGCCGTGCTGGCGATCACGAGCGGCGTCGGCGATATGCAAGCGGTGCTCGACGCCGTGTGGGCGCACGTTCTACCCGCGTTGAATAGTGTGCCGACGGCCGGCGCTAAGAATGCGGAGGCCGATGCGCAGCTTGCGGAACGGCTGGCGTTGCTGGCGCTGCAGCATCCGAGTGCGGAGGGCGACAGTCGGGCCGCCGCCAGGCCGGAAGACAAGGCCTATGTTTTCTCCGCGAACGAAACCGGGATGCGGAAGCTGGCGTTCCGCTTCGGCGCGGATGAAGCGGAGGTCACGATTGTGAACGATCGCGGCGAATTTTCGTTCCGCTGCGGCTATGACGTCTGGACGGCAGGTTCGTCGCGAATGTGGTATAACGAACCGCGGCTGGTGGCTGCCGGCGCAAGCTGGACCGACCCGCACACGCTGCTGCTGCGCATTCGCGCCGTGGAAACGCCGTTCTATGCCGAAGCGCGCTTCACATTCGGCGAGGATCGGGTCGAAGTGAGCGGGCTGGACCATTTGGGCGGCACCGGCAGTCCGTCGCCGCTGCGGATGAGCGGCGTGTTTGCCGACGGCGTCGGATTGGCCCAATAACGGCCCGGCCGGAGCAGCGGCACAACTGCCGCGCAAGCGGCAACGCAATCCACAAAAAAAAAGCAGGCGCAGGTGAGCTTCTCATGGATACCGGCGATCCATCCGTGCCTCCGCGATTCGCATGTGTAGCGCGCGGAGGCGAGATGTCCCCCTATACTACAAAAGTATTCATGGCTATAAGCACAAACTAATGGATAACGCGCAACCATAAGAGAGCCCGGCCACTGGCCGGGTTTTTCTGAATGTGAGCCAAGCATGACGATTGATTAGGCGTTAGGCAGCCTCCCGCCCGATTTGTCGAAGGGGGCCGTAAAAACAATGGAGGGCTCACGCCCTCCAGGAAAGCTCAGTTCTTTACTCTGCCGCTCGTCTGTAACCGAGCCTCTCCGAAATTCGGTTCGCCTTGTCCCGAATGAGCATGCCGATCTCGCCGAATTTGTGCACCGGCAAATCGTTGCGCAGTGCCGTAATGCTCAGAGCCGCAACGACGTTTCCGGTATGATTGTAGATCGGGACGCCGATACAGCGAATGCCTAGCTCGCCTTCCTCATCTTCGACTGCATATCCTTGCTCACGTACAGACTGCAGGAATTGCTTTAATTGCTCCTTGGATGTCATCGTGTTCGGCGTAAACGATGTGAATTCGGTCGACATCAAAACTTTGTCCAACTGATCTTCGGGCATATACGCGGCGAGCACCTTCCCGACTGCGGAGTTGTACAGCAGCCAAGACTGGCCGACTTCCGTCGAGAACTGCACGAAACCCGGACTTTTGACCTTCTCGATATAGACCGCTTTCCCTTGCTCGAGCATAGCCAGGTGGACGGTAAAGCGCAGTTCCTTCGCTATCTCTTCCATGATCGGGTGAGCCGCCTCGCGAATACCGAGCTTGGATAATATAATCATGCCCAAATTATAGATTCTCATCGTTGGCCGATATTTGTCTCCGTCGATTTTCTCCACGTATTGCAAGCTTTCCAGCGTGGTTAAAATCATGAAGATGGAGGATTTGGGCACGCCGGACAAGGTATAAATATCCGTAATGCCAAGCGGCTTTTCGGAATTAGCCAGCATTTCAATGATCGCAATGCCTTTCTCGAGAGCGGGTACGGTGTACCGACTTTTTGCCATGAAGCCTATCTCCTTTTTCGATATTCCAAACTATCGATTGTTATTTCAGTACTATTTAAACATATAATGCCCTCTGTTTCAATTTGAAATCGCGGATGCGGCGGGCAATTCGGCGCGATTCATTCGTTGCAGCGCGTTATTCCGACATGATCATTAGGGAAAAGATTTCTGTTATGCGAAAAAAAGGCGAAGCGCGCGAATGGATCGAATGACGATTTTTCGTCCGATACAATATTGACTCCTTACGCTGCTGAATGATATATTGTAAAAGAATTGCGAAATACCGATTTAACTTTCGGTATACCGAAAAGTAAAAAATGGAGTTTGGCGAAGGGGTAGGAGTATCCTGAAAGATCGGCACCGGTTTCATTATGGTACATAAGGTACAGATTGCAGGAGGCGAGCGGAGTTGAGAAGACAGGAGATGGCGGCTCTTGTCCGCAGCTGGGTGGAGAAGAACCGATCCGCGATCGTGGAGACGACGGCGGACTTGATCCGCTTCGACAGCGTGAACCGCTTCACAGATGGATCGGAGAAGGCGTGCCAGCTTCACGTGGCGCGGCTGCTCGCGTCCATGGGGCTGGAAACGTCGGTCTATTCGCCTGACGATGCGGCCGGGCTGCATGCGCATCCGGCTTATTATCCAGGCAAACGATATGCGAATCGCCCCAATGTGATCGGACGTCTGAAGGGCGTCGGCGGCGGTCGATCGCTGCTGTTCTCCAGCCACGCGGACACCGCCGTTGCGGCTCCCGGCTGGACGCGCGATCCCTGGAAGCCGACGGTGGAGGGCGACCGGTTGTACGGCCTGGGCGCCTACGACATGAAGGGCGGTCTGGCGGCGTCGATTATGGCGGTCCGGTGCGTACAAGAACTTGGCGTGCACCTGGCGGGCGACGTCTTGCTCGAGTCCGTAGTCGACGAGGAGTTCGGCGGCGCGAACGGCACGCTGGCCGGACGCGTGAGCGGGTTTCATGCCGATGCCGCGATCATACCCGAGCCGACGAATCTGGCCATATGTCCGGCAAGCCGGGGGGGCGCGTTATGGCGGGTGACGTTCTCGGGCACTTCGGGGCTTTCGTTCAACGGGGAAACGATCGTGAACCCGGTTTACGCGGCAGGCAAATTTATTCATTACCTGGAACAGTACGAGCGGGAGCGCTCCCGCGGCATCGGTCCCGCCCCCTGGTACGAGCAAGGCGGGGAACTGCCTGTCGTAATCACGCGTGTGGAGGCGGGGGACATGAGCGCTCCGCTTTGCGATACCGGGCCTGCCGAATGCCATGTCGACGTATGGGTGGAATGTTATCCGGGCACGACGGAGGAGCAGCTGCAGGAGGAGATCATGGCCGGTTATCGCCGGCAATACGGCATACAGAAGGGAATGGAAGAGCCGCGGTTTGCCAGAATGCTCCGCTTCCTTCCAGGAGCGCAGCTGGAGCCCGACTGTCCGATCATCGCGGCCCTGTCTTCCCGGGTGGAGAGCGTCACGCGCCAGCCCGCCGTCGTCCGCGGAGCGCCGTTCGCCTGCGACGCGTTCGTCTTTAACCTGCACAGCCCGACACCGGCGGTTATTCTCGGACCGCCGGGCGGCCATGCGCATGCTCCCGATGAATTCGTCGATATTCCCGGGCTTTGCCAATTGGTCGAGATTTATGCGTTAACCGTAATAGACTGGTGCGAGGGGGAAGAAGGATGAGGAAATCGATTAGGACGGATGCCGCGTCGAAAGGCGACGGACCTTACTCGCAATCCATTGTGTCGGCGAACGGATTCGTATTCGTATCCGGTCAGGGGCCGCTCGATCCAACGACGAATGTCATTATTGGCGAATCGATCGAGGAACAGGCGGATGCGACGCTGCGGAACGTTGCATCCATTCTCCAAGCGTCCGGCTGTTCGATGGACGATGTGGTCAAGGTAAATGTTTATTTATCCAGCATGAAATTGTTTTCCCGATTTAACGAGGTATATGCGCGGCATTTTCACCATCCGATGCCGGCCCGGTCCTGTATTGGCGCCGAACTGGACGGCATACTGGTAGAAATCGACGTGATAGCCGAAATTCCATCCTGATCGCGACATTCGGATCGGGGCGATACGGCGAAGCGATGGCGAATGGCGGTGCGGAGGTGACAGGTCGATATGGTCAAAGGTCAGTTGGACACCCCCTATGTGCTCGTCGATCTGGACAAAGTGGAGCACAATATCGCCAGCATGCAGGCTGTGGCGAATCGATATGGCGTCAGGCTGAGGCCGCATGCCAAAACGCACAAGACGCCGGAGCTGGCGCATATGCAGATTGCGGCCGGGGCGATCGGCATCACGGTCGCCAAGCTTGGCGAGGCGGAAGTGATGGCAGCCGCCGGTATCAACGATATTATGATCGCTTACCCGATCGTGAGCGAGGCGAAGCTGGCAAGATTGGTTGCGCTGGCTCGGACCGCCAAGCTGACGGTAGCGGTCGACAGCTGCGAAGCGGCTGCCGCTTTATCCAGGGCGCTTGCGCCGAGCGGCGCCACGATCGATGCGCTTGTCGAGCTGGATTGCGGGTTTGGCCGGGTGGGCGTGCCTCGCGGCGAGCCGCTGCTCCGCTTGGCCCGGTTCGTCGCCGGCCTTGCCGGGTTGAAGCTTCGAGGCGTGCTGACATTTGCCGGTCATGCTTACGAAGCGCGCGGCAGTGAACAATTGCGGGCTGCCGCCGCGCAAGAGGGGGCGGCGGCGGCGGAAGCAGCGGCAATGTGCCGAGCCGCCGGCATAGCGATGGAGACGGTCAGCGTCGGATCGACGCCGAGCAGCCGCTATGCCGCATCATGCGAAGGCGTAACGGAAATTCGTCCCGGCGCCTATCTGTTCGGCGATCTGATGCAAGTGGACATCGGGGCGCATGCGCTGACGAATTGCGCGCTGACGGTGCTGGTTACGGTCGTCAGCCGCCCGGCGCCGGATCGCGCCGTCATCGACGCGGGGACGAAGCTGTTTACGATGGACGGCAATCCGACAACGCTCGGCACGGGCAGAGGTTGGGTGATTGGCCATCCCGGCATTGCCTTGGAGTGGTTGACCGAGGAGCACGGCATGCTTCGTTTGGCGCCGGAGGAGCAGCGGTTGCGGATCGGCGACAGGCTTGAGATCGTACCCGTCCATTGCTGTGGCGTAATCAGCCTGACGGATGAAGTGGCGGCGGTCCGGGGAGATCGCGTCGAAAGCATCTGGAAGGTCGCGGCGAGGGGACAAGTGCGCTGAACCAAACGATAGAGAGGGGCAAGGCGATGAATCGATTCGAAAATAAAGTTGTCGTCGTCACCGGCGCCAGCAGGGGGATCGGCAAAGCGACGGCGGAACGATTTGCTGCGGAAGGGGCGCAACTCGCGATCGTATCCAACGATCCGGTCGAGCTGGCCGCCACCGCAAATGAGCTGACCCGGCAAGGATACCGCGCGATGGCTTGCGAAGCCGACGTATCGGAATACGCGCAGACCGCGCAAGTCGTTGAGCGCGTCGTTGCCCGGTACGGGAAAATCGATATCTTGATCAACAATGCGGGGATCGCCTGGGAGGAACCGTTTCTCGACATTACCCGCGAAAATTGGCGAAAGATGCTGGACGTCAATTTGAACGGGATGTTCAACATGGCCCAGCATGCGGCAAAGCAGATGGCGAAGCAAGAGGAAGGCATCATCGTCAACATGGCTTCCACCAACGGTCTTGTCGGCGAAGCCAACTACGCGCACTACAACGCTTCCAAGGGCGGCGTCGTCCTGCTGACCAAAACAATGGCGATCGAACTGGCCCGATTCCATATACGCGTAAACGCCGTATGTCCCGGCTACATTCAGACGCCGATGTCGGAAGCGATCGATGACCCGGAATTTGTGGCGGCGTACATCCGGGCGAAAATTCCGCTCGGGCGCGTCGGCAAGCCGAAAGATGTTGCGGGGGTGTTCGCTTTTCTCGCTTCGGACGACGCCGCATTTATCACAGGCGAAACGATCGTAGTAGACGGCGGACAGCTTGCGTTTTAACCGATTTCACCAAGTTATCCGCAAATAGGAAAGGAACGGGGGATTGCATGGAGAACAGCATCATATCCAGTGCCGGTTCAAAACACTCCAGAGGCGAAGCGTTCAAGAGACATCTTCTGAAGTACAAATACGCGTACCTTCTGCTGCTTCCCGGATTGGTCCACTTGATTTTGTTTCGATATGTGCCGATGTTCGGCATCATGATCGCTTTTCAGAAGTATAGTCCATTTTTGGGATTTTGGAAAAGCCCGTGGATCGGGCTCGAGCACTTTCAGAATATGTTCTCGTATAAGGAAACCTGGATCATTCTTCGCAACACGATCATTTTATCCGCGCTGCAGATCGCGTTCGCGTTTCCGGCTCCCATCATCCTTTCCTTGATCCTGAACGAATTGAAAGACGGGCTGTTCAAGCGGTTGTCGCAGTCGATCTTGTATTTGCCTCACTTCTTGTCCTGGGTGATTGTCGTTGGCATCGTATTGATCCTGTTGCGTTCCGACGGCTTCCTGAATTTGCTGCTGCAACAATTGTTCCATACGGAAGCGATTCCAATCCTGACATCGGAAGGCTGGTTCCGGCCGCTTATTGTGGCCGAGGTCATTTGGAAGGAAGTCGGTTGGGGAACGATCATCTTTTTGGCAGCGCTTTCAGCTGTCAGCCCGGAGCTGTACGAAGCGTCCACCATCGACGGTGCGGGACGTTTCCGGAAAATGTGGCATGTGACGCTGCCCGGCATTCGCGGCGTCATCGTAATCCTGCTCATTCTGAAGCTTGGCGATGTGCTCGATACCGGGTTCGAACAATCGTTCCTGCAGATGAATTCCTCCAATGCAAGCGTCGCTCGTACGATCGATATTTATGTATTCGAGCAGAGTATAGGCGGCGGCGGACAATACAGCTTCACGACAGCAGTCAATTTGCTCAAGAACATCGCAGGCTTGATTCTCATCTGGAGCTCCAACCGGATCGCCAAAAAATTGGGTCACAACGGCATCTTCTAACTACTATCGTTCGGGAGGGGGATCGACATGCGGCAGAAATCGACGTCCGATCTCATTATAGACGGCGCGTTGCGATTATTCCTGATCGTTCTCATGATGACCATGTTATTTCCGTTTGTTTATATTTTCGCCGTGTCGTTTTCCACCTATGAAGAAATATTCGAGAATCCGCTCGTCCTCTGGCCTAAACAATGGACCACCAGCTCGTATGAGTATATTCTTCAATCCCGCGCGTTTGTTCGCTCCATGGGGATCACGGCGGGAGTCGCCCTGGCCAGCTCGCTGCTTGTGCTCCTGTTCAATTCGATGACCGCCTTTGCGCTCACGAGGCCGATCAAAGCCCGCGGTGCGATCATGTTCCTGTTCGTGTTCACTTTGTTATTCTCCGGCGGACTGATTCCTTCCTATTTGCTTGTCAAGGCGCTCGGTTTGATCAATACGTACGGGGCCTTGATCATCCCCGGCGTTGTCGGCGCATGGACCGTCATTATCTTTCGGCAATTCATCTTCGGCATCCCCGAGGAGCTGATCGACGCGGCGATGATCGACGGAGCGCATGAATGGCAAATATACACGAGGATCATTCTTCCCTTGTCGAAGCCCATCATGGCGGCCTTCTTTCTCTTCAACGTCGTCGGGACATGGAACAGCTGGTTCAGCGCGGTTATTTATTTGAACGACCCGGCCAAATGGACGATCCAGGTCGTGCTCCGGCAGATGATTATCGAGAACGATCCGATGATGATGCTGTCCGAAAACCGGTTCAACGGTCCGGCTCCGTCGCCGATTACGATTCAAATGGCTGCGATACTCGTGGCGACGGCACCGATCCTCATTATTTATCCGTTCCTGCAAAAGCATTTCGTCAAGGGGGTGATGATCGGCTCACTAAAAGGATAGCGGGAAAGTGTCCAAGGCGGGTTGTCGGTTCCAGACAGTGAAATCTAACGATGGAGGGATTGCAATGGCATTCAGGAAATGGTTGACGGCAAGTTTGGCGCTGGCGTTTGCCGTCGGGACGATCGGGTGTTCGAAAGGAGGCAATGGAGAGCCTCAGGCGAACCCGTCGGTGAAACCGTCGACGTCGCCGTCGGCGTCGGAAAAATCGGCCGAGGAGAAGAAAGCGGAAGAGCTGAAAAAGAAGAAGTTTACGATCACGATGCACGATTTCACATGGGGAACCCCTCCGGCGTTGAAAGGGAAAGGCGCGGAGATGATCAACGAGCGGTTCAACGTCAATCTGGAGGCGACGATCGTGCCCGCAGCGGCGCACGACGAGAAGCTGTCGGTGCTTATCGCGTCGGGATCGCTGCCGGACATCGTGGGGATGAAAAATTACGAGCTCGCCAAATATGCCGAACTGGCGGCACAAGGCGCCTTCGCGCCGCTTGACGAATACATCGCCAAATATCCGACCTTAAAAGCCGTACCGGAATGGATCTGGGACCAGTTCCGCGTGAACGGCAAAATTTACGGTATTCCGGAGTTCTTGACCAGATACGAGCAGACGCCGATCATCCGTCAGGATTGGCTGGACAATCTCGGGCTGAAGATGCCGACAAACTATGATGAGCTGAAGAAAGTGGCGATCGCCTTCGCGACGCAGGATCCGGACAAGAACGGCGTCAACGACACCTACGCTTTCGTCATGCGCAACGCGCTGTATCCGAGCTACGGAATGGGTCCTTATTGGTTCTATAACGCCTATTATCATAAAGACAAGGACGGCAATTTCATTCCGAACTATATTTCCGACGCTTTCCGCGATCATGTGCAGTGGCTCCATGAAGTATATCAGGGCGGCGGCCTTTCGAAGGATTTCGTCACCTTGAGCAGCTCCGACTTGAACAAGGAATTCTGGGTGGAAGGCAAGGCGGGCATTTACCATGCCGACCCGGTCAACTTGAATGAAGCCTATATTGAGCCGCTGTTGAAAAGAATCCCCGGTCTGAAGCTTGCTCCGATTCCGACATTCACCGCGCCTGACGGGACGAGAGCCGAGATGTCGACGAAAGGCTGGGGCGCGATCGTTGCGATCAGCGCCAAGGCGAAGCAGGAGGAAGGCAAAGTTGAACGCATCCTCGACATCATCGACCTGTTCCGCAAAAGTATCCCGTTGGACCAAGCCACTCCGGACAACAAGGATTGGGATTGGATGAACGGATTGAACGGCGCAGCTTACGATTGGGATGCCGCGAAGAAGGTTCCCGTGCCGAAGGCGAACGCCGCCGCCAGCGGCATGGCTCCTAACATTTACTTTAACTTTGGCGCGGTCGGCTGGCCGGAGGACGAATCCAAGCTGAATTATCCGCAGTGGTTTCACACCGACATCATGCGCAAGCTTAGTCAGGATTTGATCGATATGCACGCAAAGGTTCAGCATTTCGTCGACCCGACGTGGGCGGTTCAGATCGACCCCACGCCTGCCGGTCTGAAGCCGCCGGATATGTACGGGACGATTGTGAAGATGATTCGGGGCGAAGTGCCGATGTCCCAATGGGACTCCGTAGTCAAGGAATGGCTGGCGCAGGACGGCGCCCGCAAAATCAAGGATTATAATGCGAAATTCAAAAGTAAGGATCTGAAATCGTATCTTGTTAAGTAACCGGGCGAGCCGGAGAGAACTCATGGCGGTTTTTTCCGGCTTAACGGCTCCCTTCGATCGAGTCGGTCGTCGGCGTGAAGTCGCGGATGCAATTCCGGATACCTTCTGGCATTGGCCTGAATTAGACAAACAACGGAGTGTGAGACTATGAAATTGCAAGGCAATCTGCCCGTCATCCCTACCCCGTTCACGAAGGGCGGGATTGAATATGCGGGGTTCGACAAGCTGTTCGATCGTGTGCTGGAGGATCTTGACGGGTACGTTGTTTGCGGGAGCACCGGCGAAGCGCCGGCGCTCACGACTCGGGAGCGAATCGAGATCATGAATTACGTTGCCCGGATCACGCCCAAGGGGAAGACGGCGGTAGTAGGTTTAGGGCATTCCTCCCTGGAGGATGCGGTTCGCATCGGTTCAGCCGCCGCAGAAGCCGGAGCGAGAGCCGCGCTCGTTCCGAGCCCCTATTATTTTCCGAATTCGCTGGAGATGATCATCGATTATGTCGGACAATTGGCGCTGAAGACCGGACTCGACATCGTCTTTTACGACAATCCCGTTACAACCAAGACGGTTTTCACTACCGATTCGCTGATCGCGCTCGCGAATGCGGTCCCCAAGGTGACCGCGATCAAGATGACGGATCACAACCTTGGCAAAATTCGCGAATTGAAGGAACGGACTGGACTCTCCGTATTCGGCGGCGACGATATTATTTGTTATCGCGCTTTCGAAGCGGGAGTAGACGGCAATATGATCATTGCGCCGATCATTTATCCCGCGAGCTTCAAGGCATGCTGGGAAATGTTCCGAAGCGGGAACGGCGCGGCGAGCTTCGATCTGTACTGCCGGGTGTTGCTGCCGTTCATCAGCATGTTCGGGCCAGGCGACGAAATTCCGGCGACGAAGATGCTGTTCCACCGGTTGGGATTGTATTCCAGTCCGGAGACGCGGTCTCCGTTGCTGACAAGCGATGCAAGACGGACGAAAGAAGTGATGGAAGGCTACTATCAAGGATTAAGAGGGGAACATTCCGGCTTCATCCCCGGCGGGTCCGCCACCGCCTCGAACACCTGACAGGAGGGTTCTCATATGATTCACAAGGTTCCCGACCTCCGGGAGATGACATTGGAGCAAAAAGTCGGTCAGATGGTTATTGTTCGGGCGCACGGATTCGAGGAAGCGATTCGCAGGCGGCTTTCAACAGGCGAGATCGGCGCCGTCGGCCACATTCTGCTCCACAAGACGCATGACAAAAAGCTTGAGCGGCTTATCGCCGTAATAAATGAGTATCGCAAATTGGCTGGTTGCCCTATCTTGTTTTACTGCGACGGCGAGGCCGGACTCGGGGCGGTATTCGATTTCGGGACGAGATTTCCCTCCATGATGGCATTGGGGGCGACCCGTTCGGCAGAGCTGGCGTACCGGATGGGACATGCGATCGGCCGGGAAGTGCGGGCAGCGGGGTTTCATATGATCAGCAACCCGACGGTCGATATCAATACGAATCCGAATAATCCGATCATTAACATACGTTCCATCGGAGAAGATCCCGCGCTGGTCGAGTCGCTCGCCGCCGCTTACGTAGCCGGGATGCAGGAAGCGGGCATTATTCCATTAGCCAAGCATTATCCGGGCCACGGCGATACGTCGCAGGATTCGCATGTGGAAATGCCTGCATTGCCCCATTACTCCGATCGTTTGTACGACATCGAGCTTAAGCCGTATCGAACGCTGATCGCAAGGGGTCTCACCGGCGTCATGACCGCTCATCTGTACGTGCCTGCCTTGCAGGAGGAAGATGAGCCGCTGCCGGCAACCTTGTCGAGAAGCGTCATCACCGGTATTCTTCGTCAGAAGCTTGGCTTCGAAGGCCTGATCGTTTCCGACAGCTTGACGATGAGGGGAATAAAGTCCGTATACGGCATTGAAGAGGCTGCCGTTATGGCCATTCAAGCCGGGCACGACCTTATTCTGCAAGATTATCAGTCCGATCCGGAGATCACATTACGGGCCGTTTGCCATGCCGTCCGAAGCGGCCGGGTGGATGTGGAAAGGATCGATGAAGCCGTATCCCGCATTTTTCAATACAAGGCCAGGTTCAATATAATGGACAACAAGGAAATCGACATTCGTCAATCCCGGGAAGTGCTGGATTGTGAGGAGCATCGGACGACCGCGCGCGACATCGCCGCTCAATCCGTTACGAAGCTGACGGGCCGCCATCTGCCGCTGCGGGCCGATAACCTGCTGCTGATCGCGGTTATCGGGGATGAGGAAGGCACAGAAGTCGAGGACATGAGCTTCGTCATCGAAAGCAGGGCCGGTCAAGTATACGAAAGGGTTCGCCGCTTCTCGCCGGATGCCGAGCTGCTCCTCGTTCACGAGAAACCGACGGAGGAAGATCGGAGGAAGGTGGAGCGAGCCATTCAAAGCGAACGGTACGATGCCGTTGTTTTTGCTACGTTCATTCGTGTCGTATCCTATAAACCCGGCAGTGCCGCGATCCCGAAGGAACAAGCCGACCTGGCGGATTGGCTGGTTGGAGCAATAGATAAAACGGTGATTCTGCTGTTCGGAAGTCCATACGTCCTCCATTCCGTACGCCGCCCCGCGAATTGTCTGTGCGCTTACAGCGACGATTCATATTCGATCGTTGCCTGCGTAGACGCCGTATTCGGCCAAATGCCCACTACGGGAAAGCTGCCGATTACGATTGGTTCGTCATTTCCATACGGGTACGGATTATCATAAATGAAGCGAATGTATGAAGAGGCTTCCCGCAATCATCGACATTTCGGCACCGGTTGCGACCGCCGTCGAACCCATGCACAATTTTCGCCGAATAAGCCGCAAGCCGCGAACTCGACCTCGCGGCTTGCGCTCTTCAGGCACCCGCAGCGGCATACCGGTGCTGGGCATCGGGGCCAGCATACCCGGCGTTATCGAATCGCGCCAAGGCGTATTGATTAATGCCGCCCATATGGAAAGGTGGCAGGCGGTGCCGATCGGCGCCTATCTCGGCGAGAAGCGGCGGATGCCCGTCTGGGCGGACAACGAATCGCGAAATATGGCGGTGGCGGAAAAATGGTTCGGCTGCGGCAAGGAATCGAACCACTTCGTGACGATTCAGACGAAGGAAGGGATCGGCACCGGGATTATTGTGAACGGCAGCATTTATCCCGGCAAAGACAACAGGCTGCGTGCGCAAGTGCGGGAATACGCCCGGATGTTGGCGATCGGCATCGTCAACATCGTCAACGCGCTCAATCCGAAAATGATCGTGCTGCACGGCGATATTCGCCATCTCGGCCAGCCGTTTCTCGACACCGTAACGGCGATCGTGCGCAAACGCGCGCTGGTGCCGTCCAACCACCGGGTGACGTTCCGTTTCTCCAGCTTCGTCGAAGATTCGAAAATTATCGGCGCGGCATCGCTTGCGCTGAAGGAAATCGTCGGCGGCGCGCTGCTCGGCGGCGCGGACGGGAAAGCGGGGGGGGGGGGGGCGTCGAATACGACAATAACGTCATCCTCGGCAACGATTATTTCGAAAATGCGACGACCGTCGCCTGGACCGACGGGCAGCGCAAAGTGGCAGGCAAAAACAACTGGCGGAAAACGGGGATGGCATATGCGCCGGCCGAGCTGACGGGCACATTGTCCGGCGCCGATCCCGGTTTCGCCGACGCGGCGGCGAACGACTTCCGGCCGGCCGCCGGCAGCGCGCTGGTCGACGCCGGCACGGGAGCGCCGGCTTCGTACGCCGGCCACGAAGTGCCGAACGCGCTGACTCTGCCGGCATACGAGCCGCCGCAGCATACGCAACAAGCGGCCGGCAACGGTACGGCGCGCAGCGCGAACGGCGCGGCGATCGACATCGGAGCGTTCGAGCGCTAAGCGGTTCGCCAGCTGCGACGAGCCCGGGCCGGGTAATCAAAATAGCCAATGTAAAATGGCTTATTTGCCCGATTTCGCCTGCCCCGCCTGCAATAGCCAGCGGAAACATGGCTTATTTGCTCCGTCACGCCTCCAATCAGGCATTTTGGCCGGAATAGCCAGTGATTTCACTGGCTATTTCGGCTACAAGGCCTGTTTTTGACGAAATAGGCAATAAAACAGGGCCTATGTTGCAAAGACGCGAATTTGTTGGTTGGCGGAGGGAGAGCGCCGCGTTTTTTTGCAACGTGTCTGCTTGGCGAAGCCTGAACGGCCGGCGCCCGCCGACGGTCCGATTATTGGGAGTTGCCGGAAGCGCTGCAATCCACTAAAATCGGAATATCGGGAAAGGAGGCAAAAGGCACGTGAAAAAAAGCGAGGAACAGCCCTACTACGTCGTGCAATCGGTCGACCGCGTGCTGAGCATCCTGCAGGCGTTCATCGACGAGCGCGGACCGCTTGGCGTCACCGAGGTGGCAGCCCGGCTCAAGCTGCACAAAAGCGTGGCCCACCGCATGATGGCGACGCTGCAGTACCACGGCTACCTGAAGAAGAACGACGATACCGACAAGTACGACGTCGGGGCGAAAGCGTTCGAGCTTGGCTCCGTTTTCGCCAATTCGACCAATTTGATCGAAGAAGGCAAACAGGCGATGGTGCAGCTCGTCGCCGAATCGGGCATGGAGTCGAACATGGCGGTGCTCGAGAACGGTTCGGTGCTGTACCTGGCCAGCATCGAGCAGGAGAGGGCGCGAACCCGCAACGCCGCGCACGGGCAGCGCCGGCCGATTCATTTGACCGCGCTGGGCAAAAGCCTGCTCGCCTGGCTGCCGAGCGAAACGATCGCCGAAACGATGCGGGACTACGTGTTTGAACGCCGCACGAGCAAAACGATCGGCTCCTTCGAGCAGTTCGCGCGCGAGCTGCAAGCGGTGCGCGAGCGCGGCTATGCGATCGACGACGAGGAAAGCGTGCTCGGCATGCGCTGCGTGTCCGCGCCGGTGCGCGACTACACGGGCGATGTGGTGGCGGCGATCAGCATCAGCGGCACGTCGAAGCTGATTCCGTCCGACAAGACGGACGTTTACGGCGGCATGACGGTGGATTGCGCCAACCTGTTGTCGCGCAGGCTGGGCTATTCCGGCCGCTGACAACCCTGGCGTTAAGCGAAAATGGAGGTTTACACACCTGAATCGGCAGGTGTATAATTTTATTGAAATTACGAGACGTAGTCTCATAATAAGAGACAACACGAGCATGGCAAGAATGAAAGGGGAACGAACGCGATCATGGCCAAACCGCTTGTGCAAGGGGAAACGATTCGACTGGCAATGCTCGGCATGGTGGACGGCAACGGCCATCCGTACTCTTGGAGCGCAATCTTCAATGGAATGAACAAGGAATTGATGCAGCAATGCCCATTCCCGGGCATCCCGGCTTACCTCAATTTGCAGCCGCCGGAGGCGCTTTCGATTCCGGGAGCCAAGGTGACGCACGTCTGGACCGACGATCCGGCCGACGCGGAGAAAGTGTCGAAGGCGTCGCTGGTGCCGAACGTCGTTAGCCGCGCGGAGGACGTCATCGGCCATGTCGATGCCGTCATCGTTGCCACGGACAAAGGCCATGAGCATGTGGAGCGCTGCCGTCCGTTCGTCGAAGCGGGCATCCCCGTCTTCGTCGATAAGCCGCTTGTCGATAACGAACAGGATTTGCGCACGTTCTGCCGCTGGGTAGACGAAGGCAAGCCGATCATGTCGTCCAGCTCGATGAGGTATACCAAAGAGTTTGCGCCGTACCGCATGTCGACGCACAATCTCGGCAAGCTGCGGTTCGCCACGATTACGACGCCCAAAACATGGGAACGCTACGGCATTCACGCCCTCGAGGGCATGTACCCGATCATCGGACCCGGCTTCGTTTCGGTGCGCAATACCGGTTCGATCGACCGCAATATCGTTCACTTGACGCACGAAAGCGGCGTCGACGTCGTTGTCGCCGCCGTATCCGATATGTACGGCTCGTTCGGGCTGCTGCAGCTGTGCGGCACGGCCGGCAACGCGTTCGTGCCGAGCAGCGATTCGTTCTTTTCGTTCAAAGCGCAATTGGCGGCGTTCATCGACTATTTGCGCACCGGCGAGTATCCGTTCCCGTTTGCCGAAACCGAAGAGCTGATGAAGCTGGTCATCGCCGGCATCCGCAGTCGCGAGGAAGGCGGCCGCGAAGTGCTGCTGAGCGAAATTTCCGCCCGCTGATGCAACGGGATCGCCTGCCGAATGCGGCACCAATCACAAACCAGACAAGGGAGAGCAGCAGCAATGAGAAGAAGCAGAGTGCTTGAGAAATTGCGCGCCGGCGAAGTGGCGCTGTGCATCAAATTGAACCTGGCCGATTCGCGTGTGGCGGAAATCGCCGCCCTGGCAGGCTTCGACTGCATCTGGACCGACCGCGAGCATGTGGCCAACGACTGGAACGTCATCGAGAAGATGGTCATGGCTGCCAAAATGCACGACGTCGACACGGTCGTTCGCGTCGACAGAGGCGGATACAGCGATTATGTGCGTCCGCTCGAGCTTGACGCGACGGCGATCATGGTGCCGCACGTCATGAGCCTCGAAGACGCGCGCGCCGTAGTGAAGACGACGAAATTCCATCCGCTCGGCATGCGCCCGATCGACGGCGGCAACGCCGACGGCGCGTATACGCGGCTCGATTTTATGGAATATTTGCGCGTGGCCAACGAGCAGCGCTTCAACATTTTGCAGATCGAGGACGTGGAGCCGCTTGACGAGCTGGAGGAAATCATCAAGCTGCCGGGCCTCGACATGATTTTCTTCGGGCCGGGCGATTTCACCCAATCGATCGGCGAGCCGGGCAATTTCACCCATCCGAAGCTGCTGGAGACGCGCAAGCGCATCGGCGAGCTGGCGGCCAAACACGGCAAATTCGCCGGCACCGTCGGCGGCCTCGGCAATGCGGAGGAGCTGATCGGGCTCGGCTATCGGTTCATCAGTCTGGGCGCCGACGTTGTCGCGCTGAGCGGCTACTTCGACAACATCATTTCCACAATGGGCAAGCTTAGCCCCGTGGCCGGACGGACGCTGGCGCAAGCCGCTGCGCAAGGAACCGCAGGCCGCTCGGGCGACAGCATTTACGGGGGGAAATCGATATGAACGCACTCGCAAGCTTTTCGCTTCAAGGCAAGGTGGCGGTCGTAACGGGCGGTTCGGGGCTGTACGGCAAACAAATCGTGCAGGCGCTGAGCGATGCCGGGGCGACGACGTATTTTACGGCGCGGGATCAAGAGAAGCTGGCCGGGCTGGAGCAGGATTTCGCCGCGGCGGGCGTAACGGCTGCCGGGCTGCAGCTGCAGCAGGACAGCGAGGAATCGATCGTCGCGCTGAAGGACGAAGTGATCCGGCGCAGCGGCCGGGTCGACGTGCTCGTCAACAACGCGGTCGCCCGCACGATGTCGGGCTGGAACGACGACGCGGCCAAGTTCGACGAAAGCATGCGCATCAACGCCACCGGCCTGTTTCTGATGACACGCGCATTCGGCGACGTGATGGCCGAGCAGGGCAGCGGCTCGATCATCCAGATCGGTTCGATCCAGGGCATGATCGGCCCGGACGGCACGTTGTACGAAGGCTTGGGCTTCCATGGCTTCGTGCCGGACTACTTTTTCCATAAAGGCGGCATGGTCAACTTCACTCGCTTCGCGGCGAGCTATTATGGCCCGAAGGGCGTGCGCTGCAACTGCATCAGCCCCGGCGGCATCGCCTCGTACCGCACGCCGGAGGAGTTCATCAAACGCTACTCGTCAAAAACGCTGCTCGGCCGCATGGCGAACGATACCGACCTGATGGGCTCGATCGTGTTCCTCGCCTCCGACGCATCGCTGTATGTGACGGGAGTCAATCTGCCGGTCGACGGCGGTTATACCGCAAAATAAACGGCCGTTCGCGCCTGTTTCGCCGCAGCCGGCAGCAGGCGCGCCGCCGCTCTATAAGGAGAGAAGCTGATCATGCAGCAAACGAACGGTCTTTCGGTTTCCAAACTGACGCTTGGAACGGTGCAGCTGGGACTGCCGTACGGCATCGGCAACAAAACGGGAATGCCTACCCAGGAAGAGAGCGCCGCGATTCTGCAAGCCGCGCTTGACGGCGGTGTCAATTGCCTTGATACCGCCGGCGCTTACGGGAAGTCGGAGCAAGTGCTCGGCCACTTTTTCCAGGGGAAAACGAAGCCGCTGATCGTCACGAAAGTCGTACTGAAAGCGGGAACCGACGAGTCGCTGGCCACGCAATTTTTCCGCTCGGTCGAGCAGTCGCGCGCGGAGCTTGGGTACGAGTCGCTGCCGGTGCTGATGCTGCATCAGCCCGACATTCTGAAGCGGCATGGCGACGAAGTGACGGCTTTGTTCGAGGAGGCCAAAGCAAAAGGGCTGATCGAACGCGCCGGTCTGTCGCTAGGCTCGAATGTGGATGAGCAATATATGGACATCCGTCGCTATACGCAGCTGCCTGTTTATGAAGCGATCCAGGTCGCGTTCAACGCGCTCGATCATCGGCTGATCAACCATGGCTGGCTGGCCGAACTGCGCGGCTGGGGCAAAACGATTTTCGTGCGCAGCGTGTTTCTGCAAGGCTTGCTGGTTATGCAGGAGAACGATGTGCCGCCGCATCTGGCGGACGCGAAGGAACCGCTGTCCCGCTTCCGCGAGCTGGCGGCCCGGTACGGTTTGTCCGCGGCGCAAGCGGCCATTTCGTTCGTCCGCGACTTGCCGGAAGTGGACAGTCTCGTGATGGGCGCGGAGACGGCGGAGCAGGTGCAAGACAACGTGAAGCTGATCGACGGTCCGGCGATGCCGGAAGCGCTGCGCGCCGAAATCATGCAGAAACTGTCGGGGCTGCCGGAAGCCATCATCGACCCGGTCAAATGGCCGGTAAAATTCAATTGATCGCGGAAAACGGAGGAATGACGGCATGTTGAACCAGCAGGGCGAAACCCGCCCGATCGCGATTGTCGGCGGACGCGTCGTGACGCCGTACCGCATCATTCCGGACGGCGTGCTTGTCGTGAGCGGCGAGCGCATCGTTGCCTGCGGGGACCGGGCGCAAACGCCGATCCCGGACGGTGCGGCCATCGTCGACGTCCGCGGCGCGCTCGTCGGCCCCGGCTTCGTCGATATTCACGTGCACGGCGGCGGCGGCGCGCTTGCCTATCTGGACCCGGCGACGATGGCCAAGGCGCATCTGATGTTCGGTACGACGGCGATTCTGCCGACGACGTCTTATAACGAGAGCCGCGAGCAGACGCTCGAAGGCGTGCGCCGCATTATCGCGGCGATGGAGCAGCCGGGCAGCAGCATTGCCGGCATTCACCTGGAAGGGCCGTTCATCAATAAAAAATACGGCGCCATCCTCTCGCCGATCCGGCCGATCGATCGTGAGGAGTATGAGGAATTGATTGCGGCCGGCGGCAGCCGGATCAAGCTGTGGACGTTTGCTCCGGAGCTGGAAGGCGCGGCCGGGTTTGCCGAAGCGGCGGGCCGCAACGGCACGATCTTGTCGGTCGGCCATTCGGAGGCGACGGCGGAGCAGATTTTCGGCTTCGTGCGCAACGGTCTGATGATCGGCTGCCACACGACGAACGCCTGCGGCACGACGCCGTCGCCAAGCCGCTACGGCGGTACGCGCGAAGTTGGCGTCGTCGAAGCGATTCTCGTGCACGACGACATCTTCGCCGAAGTGATCCCGGACAAGGACGGCGTTCACGTCCGGCCGCTGATGCTCAAGCTTATTTTGAAGGCGAAGGGTGCGGACAAGGTAATCGTCATCACGGACGCGATGGACGGGGCTTGCCTCGATCCGGACGCGCCGTCCGATCTGAACTGGGACATCAAAAACCAGCTCGCGGGCAGCAAGCTGACGATGGACGGCGCCGTCCGCAACATGATCGATCATACGGGCGTAGGCTTCGTCGACGCGTTCAAGATGGCGGCGCTCAATCCGGCGCGGGCGATGGGTTTTGATCGCGAGATGGGCAGCCTCGAGTGCGGCAAGCTCGCCAACGTCGTTGTCGTGAACGACCGGGTGGACGTGCAGCGGGTGATGCTGCGAGGGCAGTGGGTGAAGGAGTAATTACCCGTCTTAACGGGAAAACCTCCCGCTATTTTGGCGGTTTTTAACGTAAAATCGGATTTAGCTGGAAAACCTCCCGTTATTTAAGCGCCTTCACACGCCCTAACGGGAGGTTTTCCTTTTATTTTGGCAAATCGGCGGTTCTGGCGCGAAATAGCGGGAGGTTTTCCTTCTATCACTGTCCGACGCCAAGTGCGGCGTCGGCGTTTACCTCAATATGCCAATCAGGATATAGATGAAAATGACGGCAAGCGCCGTGATCAGCAAGCCTTTGCCGGTTGCGCGCTTGTCGTCGTCGTCGCTGAACGCAAAGATGCCGCCGACGATGAGCCCCACGAGCGGGATAATCACCGTCGCCACGAACAGCAGCGCCAACGCGCAGCCGTCAGGACCGCCGCCGCTCCTTTCGCCGCTGTAGTAGGCGGTCGCGCGCCGAGGCGCGCGGATGACGACGCTGCCGCAATATTTGCAGCGGGTCGCGTCCGCCGCCAGCTTCTCGCCGCATTCGCGGCAGTGGGACGGCGCCTGCCCCCGGGATAAGATGCCGCTGAATTGTTTGTCCTCTTCGGGTGTTCCTTCCAGCCTGACTCCGCTCAAGGAACGGCTGCATACGACGCATTGCAGCGCCGTTTCCTTGTTCGCTTCCCCGCATCCCGGGCATGTTTTGACGGCCATATTAACCCTCCGAATCCATTATTTATAGTAAATGAGCTTAGTTCAACTTCATCTTCGAAAATAGGCCGCAAAAAAAATGGCTTGTTCAAAAATCATACTATTCGCGCATCCGCTTATACGGTTATGATTACGCCGGAGAAGCCCGATGGTTGCGTCCTGCGCTGCGAATATGCCGTCGAACGGGAGGCATGGCAGAATTGGATCGATCGCCTTGGACAATCGTCGGTTCGGCAACCGAAGGCCGTTAATAAGGCAGCTCCAGCAAGGCGATGGAGCGATAAGAAGCACCCGGAGGGCCACCGGCCGAGTCGAAGGCAGGTGCATGGTCCGACTGATTGCTATTCAATCCCCTGTCGGGTGTCGTTTCTTGTCGCTTTCTCCATCCGCTGCGCAGCTTGCGCAGAAGGAAATCCAATTAGTGGAACTGGTTACAGCCATTTCGGAATAGTTGCGGCGACAGGCTAGCTTTTCCGATCATTCCATTGCATAATAATGGTACTGCATGGTGATGCGTAGCGCCGGAGATGTCCTTTTTTGTTTACTTTTGTCAAGCGACTCATATACGGAGAAAATGGATATCGTTGCGTGTTCAAAAGCTGTGATCAAAAGCCGGACGGCTTTTCAGCACCGAGAAGGTTGCGAGAACCTGAAGAAGGAGTAGCGGAGTTTAGGCGATACCTAAATGAGCAACGGACTTCGAGGGTGAACGCAAGATTCGATGTCGAATAGGCTTCCTGAATAGCTTCGTGATCAAAAGCCGCTTTTTGAACAACCTCGATCGGTGAACTAGTGGGGGTGCATATGTCGAGTCATCTGCATAACCTGTTCGCGGCGGAGTTCGACTCCCTTCCCGCAACGACGCAGCAGGACGTTTATCAGGAATTTTACCATCTCGTTTACCCGATGGTCCGTTTTATCATGAAGGATCACGGAGCTACGGAAGACATTATACAGGAAGCTTTTTTGCGCGCGATTCGCAAGGCGTCCCAACTGCAGGAACAGGAAAAGGTAGCCAGTTGGTTGAAAACGCTTACGAGAAACGTCGCTTTCAATTATTTGCGCAAGTGGCGCAAAAGCCGCGGCGAGCTCGATTCGGACGAAGTGTTCGAATCGATCGAAGCGGCCTTGTCGGTGCACGAAATGCCGATCGAACAAGAAGTCGAGACGAAAATGATGGAAGAAGCGATCACCCGCTACATCCATCAGTTGAAGCCGGAATACCGGCAAATTCTCGAAATGCGGCTTGTTCACCATCTTTCCTATAAGGAAATGGCGGCTACGCTCAACGTCAAGGAAGGGATGATCCGGCACAAACTGCACCGCGCGCGCGAAGAGATCAAAAACAAGCTGCAGAAAGAATGGAACATCACCTGACGGCAGGATTGAACGGCAGCGAAGCATAGCATGCCCCGTTGTGATATAATGGCACAAACGAAGGCAAACGAAGGCGCAAGGTTGCCTTGGCTTGCCCTGCGGAAGGGGTATGGGTTTTGTTGGAGGAACAATCACGCTATGCGCTGCGCGGCAAAACGGGCGCGGCGCTGATCGCGCAGCTTAAGCGTACCGCGGTGCCGGATCACGGCATCGCGATTTGGCATTTCGGGCAGGAAAGCATGGCAGTCAAAACAAAGGACGGGACGATCGTTTATTTTGACCCGTATTTTACTTCGTCGCCCAAGCATAACTTCGCGGCGCCGCTTCGCCCGGAAGACGTCACGAACGCCGACTACGTGTTCGTCAGCCACCATCACGACGACCACCTGCATCCGGCGACGCTGCGCGGCATCGCTGCGGCATCGCCGCAAGCGCGGTTCCTGTGCCCGGTGCCGCACGTCCGGCTGCTGCTCGCCGCCGGTATCGCCGCGGAAAGAATTGTCGCTTGCCGGGCGGGAGAGCCGCTGCGGCTTGGCGCCATTACGGCGACCGGCATCGCCTCGAAGCACGAGGAGTTTATGCTCGACGCCGAAGGCAATCACGGGTTTCTTGGTTATGTGCTTGATCTGGACGGCGTCGTTTTTTATCATGCGGGCGATACCGTACCGTTCCCGGAGCTGATCGAATCGCTGCGGCCGCACCGGGTCGAGATCGCCTGTTTGCCGATCAACGGCCGCGATTTCAAACGGTTTGCCCGGCATCTGATCGGCAACATGAACTTCCGCGAAGCCGCGGACTTGACGGATGCGATCGGCGCCGACCTGGTGATCCCGATGCACTATGACTTGTTCGCGCACAATACGGACAATCCGGCGTATTTTGTCGACTACCTGCATCGCGCCTACCCGATGCAGCGGTTCAAAATGTTCGTCCCCGGCGAACGTTATTTGCATTTGTCGGAAAGAGGGGAGCGGCCATGACGATGACGGGCGGATTCGACACCGGCAAGGGCGAAGACGAGCGCGCAACCGATCGCGTGGACGAGAGGGGAGGCGAAGCGGGGGCATGCGGATTCGACACGTTGCTGCCTGCCGCTGCTCCTTGGGCGGAACGGCTGCGGGAGCTTGGCATCGCCGAACCGACGCCGGTGCAAGCGGAGGCGATTCCGCAGCTGATCGCCGGCCGGGACGCCTTGGTGCAATCGCAGACCGGCACCGGCAAAACATTGGCCTATTTGCTTCCCATGCTCCAGGGCATCGACGCGGCGTCGAAACGGACGCAAGCGGTCGTGCTGGTGCCGACGCGCGAGCTCGGCATGCAGATCGTGCGGGTCGCCGAGGCGCTGACGGCCGGCAGCGGCATCGGCGTGCAGCCGCTCATCGGCGGTGCGGCGCTGCAGCGGCAAATCGAGAAGCTGCGGCTTCATCCGCAGCTTGTGGTCGGTACGCCGGGACGGGTGCTCGAGCTGATCAAGAAGAAGAAACTGTCTATGCACGAGGTACGGACCATTGTTGTCGACGAGGTCGACCAAGTGTTCGAGCTTGGTTCGATGCAGGACGCGGAGGCGGTGATGGCCAGCGCCAGGCGCGATCGGCAGCTGGCGTTCGTGTCGGCGACGATGCCGGACGCGCTGCAGAGCGTCGCCGATCGCTGGCTGCGGACGCCTGCCGTCATCCGTCCGGGAACGGAGCGGCGCGTCGCCGATACGCTGACGCATCTGTTTTTTGTCAGCGATCGCCGGGACAAGATCGATACGCTGCGCAAGCTGATCCGCCTGTACGACCCGGTGTCGGCGATCATCTTCGTCAGCGACACCGAAGATGTCGGCGAAGCGGCGGCCAAGCTTGTTTACGGCGGGCTTGATGTCGAAGCGCTGTACGGCGAAGCCGGCAAGCAGGACCGGACGAACGTGATGAACCGATTCCGCGGCGGGCGCGGGAAGCTGCTGCTCGCGACGGACATCGCCGCGCGCGGACTGGACTTGCCCGAGGTGACGCACGTGTTCAACTTCGACACGCCACATGAAGCGGATCGCTATGTGCATCGCGCCGGCAGGACAGGCCGGATGGGGCGCAGCGGCACCGTCGTTTCCATCGTGGAGGAGCGCGAGCGTTACGTCATCGAGCGGCTGGCGAAGCAGCTCGGCGTTACATTCGCGGAGAAAGCGATGTACGCGGGCAAAGTAGTTGCGCCCGAGCAGAATCGCAGCGCCGCCGCGAAGCGGGCGCGGGCGGAAGCGCGCGAGCGGAGCGAAGCCGGCGGGAGCGGCAGCGGCGCGGAAGCGCGTGCGCGAGGCGAAGCCGGCGGCGGGAGCGGCAGCGGCGCGGGAGCGCGTGCGCGAGGCGAAGCCGGCGGCGGCGGGAGCGGCAGCGGCGCGGGAGCGCGTGCGCGGGGCGAAGTCGGCGGCGGGAGCGGCAGCGGCGCGGGAGCGCGTGCGCGGAGCGAAGCCGGCGGCGCTGCGGCGCAGCGCAAAAGCGAGCGGGAGCGCGACCGCAAGAACAAAGGCGCGCCGCGCTGGCTGAAGCAGAAGCAGCAGCAGGCAGCCGAAGAGAGCAAGCGCCCTTAGCGGTCGGCGGATCGCCTCCGTCAGAGCCGACAAAAAAACAATAACAGGAAAACCTCCTGTTATTATTGGCGGAATCGCCTGTTTGGCCGATTTAACAGGAAAACCTCCCGTTAAAATCGCGCAAGATGCCGCTAAACGCGTAAATGGGTCAAAATAGCAGGAGGTTTTCCTGCTATCTTCCTGAAACGGGCCCAAACCGCCAAATTAGCGGGAGCTTTTCCCGCAATTTTGGGCCACGGGCACCGGCCAAAGCCGGCGCGCAACAGACAAATACACTACTCCGTCAAAATAGCCCATAAAAAATGGCTTATTTGCCCCTTTTTTCCCGCCTGATCGCAAATAGCCAGCAAAAACACTGGCTATTGCAACCTGGCAACCCCAAATCGCACCTTTTCAGCGAAATAGCCAGTGAAATCGCTGGCTATTTCGTTGCCAACGCGCGTTTTTACCGAAATAGCCCATTAAACATGGCCTATTTCCAAGCAGCGATTCGCTTCATGCGGCGGGAACACCCATTTCTAGGCGAGGAGGGCAACCGAGTTGAAACGATTGTTGTTCGCGCTGTTGACGCTGGCGTTGTTGCTGGCGATCATCGCATTCGGCATCATCCGTTACATCAAACCGACCGAAACCCTCGATTTGCAATACAAGGAGCTGTCCATCGGCGCCAAAGTGACCGAGATGATCGTGAAGCGGCAATTTGCCGTCGAGTTGACCGAAGCCGATGTCGAGAACATTGTCAAAAAACAGCTCGCCGAGCAGCCGCAGCTGTCGCCGGACATGCGGCTCACCGGCGCGCGGGTCGAGTTGGCGGGCAATCGCCTGAATATCGCCGCCAACGTCCGCTACAAAAATAAAATTCCGGCACAAGTAAGCGCCGTATACGACCTGCAATGGCAGGAGCCAAATTTGCATATCGTCTTCCGCGACGCCCGCATCAAAAGCATATCGCTGCCCAGGTCGCAATTCGATCCGCAGCCGATCGACGTCAACCTGAACGATTTGCTGCCGAAAGCAGTCGCCGTCAAAGACGTCAAATTTAACGGCGAAGGCGTGCACGTCGAGCTGAAGCTGCGCTAACGACGCGCCGATGCCCTTCAGCGCTGCCGACGCCTTCTGCGCGCTGCCATTGTCGCGCTGCACGTCCAAAAAAACCGGCCCGCCGGGGAATCTCCCCAGGCGAAGCCGGTTTTTTGTCGGGATCGGCGCTATTTCTTGCGCTTCGGCGCGTACGCCGGGTAGTTGATTTCGCCGGTGTCGAGCTTGCGAAGCTCGTCGGCCGTCCAGCCGGCGAGGTAGTTCGTGCCGGTCACGCCGGTGAACTTGAGCTGCCGCTTCGCCAGCAAGTCCGCGTGCAGCTGCGGCCAGTCGCTTTCGGTCAACTCCTTCAGCTTCTTGCCGCCCTTCAGCTGGCCCATCAGAAACCCGATCGCCTCGGCGGCCATCATCGTATTCGGCTGGATCCGCGCGCTGCCGTAGGCGATGGCGGAGGAGCCGACATTTTTGCCGGCCATGACGACGTTGTCGTAGCCTTTCAGCAGGAAGCTGCGCAGCGGCATCCCGTACTTGTCCGGCCGCCCCATCTCGATGCCCCACTTGTTCGCGCTTGTCCCCTGCAGGTCGAGCGGATAACCCGAGATGCTCACGTTGTCGTAAAACATTCGCCCGCCCAGCATGTCCGACACTTTCAGCACGTAATCCGTTTCGTAATGATTGTATTCCCGGATGTACGGGTAGGAAGGAAACCCGTTTAATTCCGCCTGGCCCCAACCCGGATACGATTTGCGGAAATGGTCGAGAATACGCGGCATTTCCTTCTTGCCGAGCTCCATCGCTTCGGCGACGGACGCGTCGTTCGCGGGATCGACGGTATACACCAGCAGCGCGTTGATCAGCACGTCGCCGTCGCGCTGGTTGACCGCGTTCAGGCCGCGCAGAAACACCCGGTCGTTCGACGGTTTGTAGGCGCTGGTGACGCCAGTAAGCCCGATCGCGAAACTGCCACTGACCGTGCAGCAGCCGAACCGTTTGTTCCGCTCGGCGTCCGGCAGCCCGTTGATGCCGCTCATGAACGCGTTCCAGTCGACATGCTTGAACTTCATCATGAAGCCGGCGCTCATGTATTCGATGTTGCTCTGGCCGTAGAAAGCTTCCAATCCCGGCATCCGCACCGCCTGCAAGCGCGAGACGAGCGCCGCGAAGTCGCTGTTTTCCACCCAATAAGAAGCTTTTAGCCGTTTGCGCGCGCCGCTCTTGTCGGTGTAGGCGACGGCGGCGATCGTTTGCTCGCCGGCCGTTCGGCCCGGCGCCGCCTCGACCTTGTCCAGCTTGATCCCGGATTCGATCGGAATGCCGGCGGCCAGTTTCGCATAATACGCTTCGAACTCCGGCAGCTTGCGGATTTTCGCGTTCAGGAAGCCGCTAAACAGCTCCTTGGACAACCCCTGCACAAGCGAACGCCCCGCCGCGTCCTTCGTTTCGTCGAGGAACAGCATTTCCCCCTGCAGCACCTGACCGCCAACCTTGTCGCGCGGATCGATCACCTTGACCGTCAATCCGGCGTCCGCTGCCGCGCGGGCCAAATACATCCCTTCGATTTCGCTGCCGATCAGTGCGACGTCGACCGTCTCCGTCGGCGGCTCCGGCGTCGGCGTTTGCGTCGGTGCCGAAGTCGGCGTCGGTGCGGTCGATGCCGATGCCGAAGGAAGCGGCGAGGCGCTGCCCGTTGCCGCACTTTCCGGCTTGTCGTCGCCCCGTTTCAGCAGCCATTGCGCAGACGCCAGCACCACAATCAGCGCGACAACGATCGTTCCTATTCCGAGAAGCTTCTTCTTGCCGCGCATACCATTCCCTCTTTCGATTATGGCTTCTAATCTTATTTTAACATTTTTTCGAGCACCCCCTCAAATCGATCGCACCGGGCGAAACCTTTACCATAACCGGACACTTCGCGAAGCGGTTTGGATAAGCAAGGCCAAGTCGAATACTTATTCCACGTAAAAAGGAGATCTAATCATATGACACGGTATATACCTTACAAAAAGATGCTCATTACGGGGCTGACGGCTGCCATGCTCGTCGGCGGCGCAGGCTCTGCGTTTGCGAACGGCAACGGGAATGATCGCGGCAACAACGGCAACGCAAAAAATGCGTTCAACTTCAGCCAGAAGGACAACGGCAAAAACGACCGCGACAACAAAAAGTCCGGCAATCTGCAAGTAATTCCGGCCTCCAGCGGCAAACAAAACATCCAAATCGGCAATCATAACACGCAAATCATTATGAACTTCGGCGACGTGACCGGCGGCGACGTCGAATGGGCGATCAAAAACATCGCCAGCCTGGCCGCCAAACGCGTCTTCGAAGGCTACGACGACGGCACGTTCCGTCCGCGCCAGACGATCACGCATATTGAAGCGATTACGGCGGCGGTGCGGCTGATGGGCTTGCGCGATCAGGCGGAATCGGCCGAAGAGATGGCGACCGACCTCAACTTCAGCGACGCGAACAAGGTGAAGCAAAAATATCCGTGGGCGATCGGTTATGTAGCCGTTGCCGCGGAAAACGATCTTTTCCTGGAAACCGATACCGCCGTCGAACCGGAAAAGCCGGCCGACCGTCTGTGGGCAACGACGCTGCTCGTGAAGGCGCTCAAGCTCGAGGACGAAGCCAAAGCGAAAATGAACACGAAGCTGAGCTTCAAGGACGCGAACAAAATTCCCGCCGGGTCCGTCGGTTATATCGCGGTTGCGGTCGAGAAAGGTCTTGTAAACGGTTATGAGGACAATACGTTCCGTCCGGACCGCCCTGTAACGCGCGCCGAGCTGGCTGCGCTGCTGGACCGCACGAGCGACCAACTGCCGCAGGACGGCGCCCTCGCCGGCACGCTGGCGGCCATTCCTAACGGCAACTCGCTCTCCGTCGTACAAGACGGTCAAACGTATACGGCGGCGCTTGATCCGAACGCGTTCATTTTCCGCGGCGGCGTCAAAGTGGCAGCGTCCGCGCTGCAAGTCGGCGACGAAGTGAGAGTGCGCCTGTACAACAACGTCATCATCTTCGTCGATGTAACGAAGCAGGCCGGCACAACGACAACGCCGCAAACGTTTACGGCCGCAGGCACGCTGAACGCGATCACGCACAACTCGCAAGGCCAGATCGCCACGGTTGCCATCAACCAGGCGGTATACGGCGGGACGCAAGTATCGCTGTACAACGTATCGCCCAGCCTGACCATTATCGGCAATGCGGCGCTGCTTGTTCCGAATCAGGCGGTCGAGCTGAAAGGAAGCAATTCCATCGTCACCTCGATCGAAATTAAATAGACCCGATTCGGATTGGATGGGGAGCCTGTGAAAAAGGAAGAACCGCCCGACTTGTCGCCCCGCGCGACAAGCTTCGGCGGTTCTTTGCGTTTGCGGGCAAACGTTTGGGATTCGGCGTCCGGCATTGTATAATGACAGCAGGAATTGGCACCGCAGAACTTAGGGCGTGTTTGAACACCCGCTCAGGTGCATCCAGCACCGCCTTTTCGCCCCCCTGCTGCGTGAGGGTGTGTCTGGTAACCCGCTCAGGTATCTTGCACCGCCTTTTCGCCCCCTGCTGCGTCAGTTTTGCTTGACTTACCCCCGGTAAGCCTGCGCAAAACTTCCTTGCATGGAACGAAAATTCGGCACAATCTGCTGTCCTCGGGGTCCCCAGACACACCCAGTTTTGCTTGACTTACCCCCGGTAAGCCTGCGCAAAACTTCCTTGCATGGAACGAAAATTCGGTCCAATCTGCTGTCTTCGGAGTATTCAAACACGCCCTAGGAATCAAGCGACGGAGGTTTTCATGCCAGACAATCAAGAGATGAGCCGGGCCAACGTGGCGGCGTGGAACGACCGGCCTTACGCCGCCTGGCTGAACCGCCACGGCACGCCGGCCGAAGCCGCCGCCCGCATCGCTCGCGATCCGGCATCCCGGCTCGGCACGGTGCGGCCGTACCTCGGCGAGCTGCGCGGCAAACGGGCGATCAACCCGCTCGGGTCGTTCGGCGGCAAGGCGGTGGCGATGGCGCTGCTCGGCGCCGAAGCGACGGTCGTCGACATCGCCGAAGGCAACGCGCGATACGCCCGCGAACTGGCCGAAGCGGCAGGGGTGCCGCTGCGCTACATCGTCGCCGACGTGCTTGCGCTGCCGGAGCCGGAACTGACCGGACAGTACGACATCGTGCTGATGGAGTTCGGCATTTTGCACTATTTTCTCGATCTGGCGCCGCTCATGACCGTCGTCTTCGGGCTGTTGGCGCCGGGCGGACGATTCGCGCTGCAGGATTTCCATCCGTTCACCACGAAGCTGATCGAGTCGCGCGGCACGCGCCATACGACGCGCAAGCACAAAATAAGCGGCGATTATTTCGACGATACGGTGCATGAGGCGGAGGTGCCGTACGGCAAATTTTTGCCCGAAGCGGAACGGACCGACCTCGGCAAAGTGCGCGAGCGGTTCTGGACGCTCGGCGAAATCGTCACTTCGGCGGCGGAAGCCGGCCTTGTCGTCAAGGCGCTCAAGGAAGAGCCGAACCAGTCGTCGGACGTGTACGACAAAGGCATTCCGAAGTCGTTTACGCTGATCGCCGACAAGCCGGAACGCTGAACACAAGAGGGGAGAAACCGTATTTATGAAAATTCGCGTCAGCGCCGTTCAATACGAGCTCCGCACGATTCGCAATTTTGGCGAATTTGCCGCGCAGGTGGAACACTATGTCAAGACGGCGCAGGAGTTCGGAGCGGACTTCGTGCTGTTTCCGGAATTTTTCACCACGCAGCTGCTGTCTATCGGCGACGAACAAGGCCATGCGCTGCCGATCGGCGCGCTGCCCGATTTTACCGTGATGTACACGGCGTTGTTCCGCAAGCTTGCGGCGGATACGAACATGTATCTTATCGGCGGCACGCATGTCCTGCGCAAAAACGACAAGCTGTACAACGTGGCGCATCTGTTTTATCCGGACGGCCGGGTGGCGGAGCAGGCGAAGCTGCACATTACGCCGACCGAAGTCAAGGAGTGGCACATGCAGCCGGGCGAAACGTTCGACGTGTTCGAGACGGACAAAGGCGTCGTGTCGCTGCTGACGTGCTACGACATCGAGTTTCCGGAAATCGTGCGCATGGCCAAGGCCAAAGGGGCGGACATCATCTTCTGTCCGTCGTGCACCGACGACCGACACGGCTTTCACCGCGTCCGGTACACGTGCCATGCCCGCACGATCGAGAACCAGCTGTATGTCGTCACGACCGGTACGGTCGGCTCGCTGCCGACGGTCGATTTCATGCGCGCCAACTTCGGGCAGGCGGCGATCATTTCACCGAACGACATCCCGTTCCCGCCGCGCGGCATCGTCGCCGAAGGGGAACTGAACCAGGATATGATCGTGACGGGCGACCTCGATCTTTCGCTGCTGTACCAGGTGCGGGAGAGCGGTTCGGTTACGACGTGGCGCGACCGGCGGACCGACCTGTACCCCGATTGGAAATGAGCAAGGAAATAAGCTTGCCAGGCAGGAGGTAAGGCGATGTATCGGCAGACGTACTACACCTTCGACGAACACAATAAACCGGTGTCGATGACGATCCGCAATTACACGGCATCCGACTTCGACGAACTGATCGACATCCAGCGCGAATGCTTCCCGCCGCCGTTTCCGTCCGAGCTGTGGTGGAACAAGGAGCAGTTGAGGCAGCATGTCGACCGGTTCCCGCAGGGCGCGCTTTGCGTGGAAATCGGCGGCAAGCTCGTCGGATCGATGACCGCGCTGATCGTGCGTTACGATCCGGCGCATCCGTTGCATACGTGGGCGGACATTACCGATAACGGCTACATCCGCAACCATGACATGGCCGGCGATACGCTGTACGTCGTCGATATCAGCGTCCGGCCTTCGTATCGCAGGCACGGCATCGGCAAATGGCTGATGCAGGGGATGTACGCGCTGGTCGTGCACCTCGATCTCGACCGGCTGCTTGGCGGCGGACGCATGTCCGGCTACGGCAAAGTGGCGCACGAGATGAGCGCCGAACGTTATGCCGAAGCGGTGGTGGCCGGCGAGCAACGCGATCCGGTAATTACGTTCCTGCTGCGCTGCGGGCGCACGCCGGTTGCCGTTGTGCCCGATTATTTGCCCGACGAGGAAAGCCGCAATTACAGCCTGCTGATGGAATGGCGCAACCCGTTCCGGCACGGCTGAAGCTTCGCTGCAGAATCCCTTACAAACATGTTCGAAGGAGAATACGAAATAATGGATTACATACGCATTCAAACGATTGACGACCCGCTGTTTGCACAAATGCATCGGATGATGCAAACGATTTTTCCCGGCGAGGAGGTGCTGGCGTTCGACTTGTGGGCGGAGCCGCTGGCGGACGAAGGTTTGCGCGTGTATGTCGCCGTCCGCGAAGGCGAAGTCGTTGGCGCCACCGAATACCGCTACGTGCCGGACTTGCAGGTGGCGATGACCGACTTTACGATCATCGGCCGCGAGCAGCTTGGCGTCGGACCGTTCCTGGCGCGGCGCCGGCGCGAGGATTTGCTGCGCTGGGTGGCGGCAGAGAAAGGCAAGCTGCTTGGCATGTTCGCGGAGATATACAACCCTTACGTGTCGGGCGACCATGAGTTCGGCGGCGTCAAAGCGATGAACCCGTTCGTTCGCCGCGAAGTGCTGGCGCATCTCGGTTACCGCCGGCTCGATTTCGCTTACGTGCATCCGTCGTGGAACAACGACGGCGAAGCGGTAAGCGGGCTCGACTTGTGTTTCCTGAGCGAGGACCCCGAGCAGGCCGATCTGCCGGCTTCGCTCGTTCATCGTTTCTTATCGTGGTACTATGCGATTTTGCCGAACAAGCCGGAATCGTGGACCGCGATGATGGACGGACTCGCTGAGCGCGGAGAGCTCAAACTGTTGCCGTTGTAAGCAGGAGAAGAGGAGATTTCGCCTTGCGGCGGGGTCTCTTTTTTTTGACAAATAGGGCCTATTTTGGCAGGATGCTTGTTCGGAGCGGCACAAAAAGCGAATTTGTTAGTTGGCGTTAGGGGAGAATGCCGCGTTTTTGCAACGTGCCAGCTTTGCGGTGTTTCAAATAGAGGCGATTGGGCGGGAGCGGAGAGCGGGGGGTGGTATGGAGAAGCGATAGCGTTCGCCTTTGTTTTCCGGATTCCTCCTTGGCGTAATTGTTCAAAGAATCCGGAAAACAAGAAGCGATCGGAATACCACCCCCCGGGCGCAGCGGGAGCCGATTTCGCCGGTTGCTCTTTGCTCTCCTCCCGGGCAAAAAACTTACTATTCTCTACCGGCTTAGCATTTTCTACAAGGCGAAACCCTTGCGACATAAGGGTTCTTCGCAATATCCACCATTTTGCTGCGAAAAAGCCAAGCCAAATGAAAACGCTTCGTTTACAGACGATGAAAGCGTTTTTACAATGGGGACTGTACCGGTCAGGCACCAGGTCAATCACCAAAAGGAATAACCGGCACCTCATTTCGGGAATCTATCAAAGGGAGGAAACAAGAAGTGCCAAACAAGAAAAAACAGGTAGCGGTACTTTCCGCGGTCGCGTTGGTAGCGTCCTTCGTCGCCGGCTGCGGCGGCGGAAGCGGAACGAAAGGAAATGCGGGATCGACCGCTTCGTCGTCCCCGGCGGCATCGACCGCCGCATCCGCGGCTCCATCGGCTGCGCCGAACGCGAAGCTGGGCGATACGGGAGGACTGAAGCTGCCGATCGTCGACAAGCCGACAACGTTGTCCATTATGGTCGTTGCCGACAATACGAACCTTAACGATTCCATGGTGGTCAAGGAAATCGAAAAACGTACCGGTGTCAAGCTCGACGTGCAAGCGTATTCAGCCCAAACGTTTAACGATAAATTGAAAATTGTCGTCGCTTCCGGCAAACTGCCCGATATTTTCCACGGGTTGTCGCTGAGCGAAGTCAACAAGATGGGCCTGCAAGGGGCGCTTGAGCCGATCAACAAACATTTGAACGATTTGCCCAACTTCAAGAAGCTTTACGTCGACAATGCGGATAACAACTGGGTGATGAAATCGTTCTCGGATGATAAAAGCAATATTTATTCCTGGCCGATTTACGGCTTGCAGCGCGATGTCAACCACGGCTTCCTGTACCGCAAGGACATTTTCGACAAGCTGAGCATCAAGGAATGGACGAATAATGACGAGTTCTACAATGCGCTGAAGAAGCTGAAGGAAGCGTACCCGCAATCGTTCCCGTATGCGTCCAAAACAAAGGAGAACATTCTCGTTGACTGGGCGTACGGCTGGGGGATCGGCAGCGCCGGCTTCCCGGCATACTACGACGAGAAGGACAAAACGTGGAAGCTCCAGTATACACAGCCTGAATATAAAGCGATGCTCGATTTCATGAAGAAGCTGTACAACGAAGGGCTGCTCGACCCGGAATTTATTACGGATACCGACGCTTCCTGGACGGCAAAAATGACGACGGACAAATCGTTCGTGACGTTCGACTGGATCGGACGGCTGGATCAGTTCGCAAACCAGGTCAAATCGCAAAATCCGGCCTACAATCTGCGCTACGGCAATCCGGTAGGACCGACTGGCAACATCCGTTCGCTTCCGAAGGTGGACAATTTCGGCATCGCGGTCGCAAACAACGACAAAAAAGACATTGCGCTGAAACTGCTCGATTATTTGACCAGCCCGTCCGGCAGCGAGTTGATCACAATGGGGATCGAGGGCGAAACGTATAACCTCGTAAACGGCAAACCGGTTTATCCGGAGCTGAAGGATGCGCCGAACGTCGACATCAAAACGCTGGAGCAAAAGTACGGCATGTGGGTGCAGGGGATGTATCTTCGTCCGGATCACCGCAGCGTCTACTACAATTTTACGGAGAAAGAACAGGAAGCGCAGGACAAGATCAACAAGGCGAAGAAGTTCGAAGCGCTTGACCCGGTGCTCAAATTTTCCGACGAAGAAACGAAAACGATCGCCGAGCTTCGCGCGCAAATGGTCAAGGCGGCCAACGAGTTTTCCACGAAATATATCATGAAGAAAGAATTTGGCGACGCGCAATGGGAAGAATGGAAACAATCGGCCCAGAAGCTGGGTGCCGCGAGGTACGTCGACGCCTACAATTCGGCGCAAAAACGGTTCAACGAAGCCAAATAACAGGGAAGCCAAATAACAGGATACGCGTCACCGCTTGAGATCGGCGGCACCCGGGTGAAGCGGATTCGGGTGCCCTTCCTTCTCTGTTGCGACACGCGGAGGGACAACTTATGCCAACCACACATTCGGAGATCGGCCCCGGCCCGCTGCGGCCCCCCGGCAAACCTCGTTCCGGGCTTTCTTCCCTATGGAACCATATAAGACGAGACCGGCAATTGCTGATATTGCTTCTGCCATGTTTAGCATTCTACGCCTTGTTCCGGTACGGCCCGATTTACGGACTTATTATCGCATTCAAGGACTACAACGTGTACGAGGGCATCCTTGGCAGCAAGTGGGTCGGCCTGGAACATTTTCGCCGGTTCTTCGACAGTCCTGATTTTTGGCTGCTGTTCAAAAACACCTTCCTGCTCGGCTTGTTTACGCTCCTCTGGGCGTTCCCGTTCCCGATCATTTTCGCCGTTTTGTTGAATGAAGTGCGCAATGTCAAGTTCAGGAAGGCGGTGCAAACGTTCAGCTATTTGCCGGCTTTTCTGTCGGTTGTGATCGTATGCAGCATGGTGACCGATTTCCTGTCGCCGACGCACGGCCTGATCAATACTGCGCTCAAGGCGCTGGGATTGAACAGCATTTATTTTATGGCGTCGCCGGAATGGTTCCGCACGGTGTTTATTTCTTCGGAAATTTGGCAGCATATGGGCTATGAAGCGATTATTTATTTGGCGGCGATCGCCGGAATCGATCCGACCTTGTACGAAGCGGCCAAGGTGGACGGCGCGAAACGCTGGCATATGATGCGGTACATTACGGTGCCGAGCATCATGCCAACGATTTTAATTTTATTTATTATCAAAAGCGGTTCGGTGTTTCGGATCGGCTACGAGAAGGTGCTGCTGTTGTACAACCCGATGACCTATGAAGTGGCGGACGTCTTTTCGACCTATGTGTACCGAAAAGGGCTGCTGGAGACGAATTACAGTTACGCGGCGGCGGTCGGCTTGTTCGAGGCGCTCATCGCGCTCGTCATGCTGCTCATTTCCAATGCGGTCAGCAAGAGAGCGGGAGGAAGAGGGCTATGGTAACAAAAGGCGTAACAAGGGGCGGATGGGACAAACGTTTCTCCTTCTTCGATGTCGTTCTTGCCGTCGTGCTGAGCCTGGTCGCCGTCGTCACGCTTTATCCGGTGTTGTACATCGTTGCGGTATCGTTCAGCGATACGGCTTATATTGTGCAGAATAAAGTGGTTTTATGGCCGAGGGGCTTTAATCTCGACGCGTATAAGCAAATCCTCGAGAGCCCGAAAATTCCGCGCGCCTACTGGAACACGATCAAGTATACCTCGACGGGGACGTTCATTAACCTGCTGATGACGGCGGTGGCGGCCTACCCGTTGTCGCGCCCGGGCATGGTTGGAAGAAAGTTTTTTATGGTGGCGATCGTGCTGACGATGTTTCTGAACGGCGGCATCATCCCGACGTTCCTCATTGTGCAGAAGCTGAACCTGATCGATTCGATCTGGGCGATCGTGCTGCCGAATGCGATCTGGACGGTCGAACTGCTCATCATGAAAAGCTTCTACGAAAACATGTCGCCTGCCCTGCGCGAATCTGCGGTCATGGACGGGGCATCCGAATACCGTGTGCTTTTCCATATCGTCATCCCGCTGTCCAAGCCGGCGCTTGCGTCTATCGGCCTTTTCTTTTTCATGGGCCACTGGAACAGCTTCTTCCTCCCGATGATTTATTTCAACGATGTCAAGCTTTATCCGCTGCAGGTTGTGCTTCGCGACATGCTGCTCTTCGATACGAACAAGCAGGCGGGGGCGATCGAGCAGGCGTTGATTGCGCCGCAAGCGCTGAAGAATGCAACGATTTTCATCTCGATGGTGCCGGTGCTGCTGATTTATCCGTTCGCGCAAAAATATTTTGCCCAGGGCATTATGCTCGGATCCGAAAAGGGATAACGCCCCCCTTTGTCGAAACTTAGGTTGGACGCGGGAGGCTTCCCGTTGTTTCCATAGGGGGGAAGCACGGATGACAGCGATGAGATGGATGGCAAACAGGGGCTTCCTCAAAATTTTTACGGCGCTTCTGCTGATTGTGGCGATCATGTTCGTTTCCAATTATATGGTTTATAAACGCTCCATCTCCGGCATCTACGACCAGGTGAGCGAAAACAACCGATTGGTCGTCCGCAATATCGTCCGTATCTTCGAAGAGAGCTTCGTCAACATCCGCGACATGACCGAAACGATCCAGAAGCTGCCGTATTCGACCTGGAATGCAAGCGGCGCGAATTCCGGGGCGGACGACATGGCGGAAATTTATTTGATGAAACGTTCGCTTGGCGAAATCGTGCCGCGAATCGATTATATCGAAGAGGTTGTCGTCTTCAACAATTACTCCGATCTTGCCGTTACCACAGCCGGAACGATCCATCTGAAGGAACTGTTCCGGCTGAACTTCAGCAATCCGCTGTACAACTATGAGTTTTGGACTACTTACGGGAACAGCATGCATGCGTCCAAAGTGTTTCCCGCGGGCTGGTATAGCCAATGGAGCAGCGATTCGGGAGCGGTCAACCAGAATCCGCGCAAGCTGCTGGTCGTGTCGAGCGGCAATCAGCTCTACAATCCGAACGTCCTGGTGTTTCTCGATGTGAGCAAGCTGCTGGAGCACGTCAATCAGAAAGCGATGATGCAGGGAACCTCGCTCGTGATCCTCGACAAGGAGCGCAATGTCATTCTCGGTACGGAGGAATCGCTGAATCTCGTGGATGTGCTGAGCGAGCTGAGCGACAAGCCGGGACAGGAATCGACGGTCAAAAAAACCGGCTACGAGTACACGATCTACGAAACCGACTATTTCACGTATATCAACAAAGTGCCGTATCGGTTCGCCGACCTGAACCCGGTAACGAAGGCCAATCAGCGGATTATTATGATTGCGATCGCCTTTGCCGTTCTGTTATCGGGCGTGCTCAGCCTTTACTTGTATAAGCCGATACGGATTCTTTTCAAGCTGATGGGCGGGCGCGACCCGCGGGAAATCGATTTTCGCGCGATCGGCGCGGGGATCGTCAGACTGAAGGAGGAAAACGAGGCGTTTCAGGCCCGCCTGGACGAGGCCGACGCGGATCTGGCGCGGAACGCGTTCGTAGGTGCGCTGACGAACAGCGCGTTGTCGCGGGAAGGGGAGCAGCGGCTGCGGCGGATGATCGCCGAACAGGTGCAACAGCCTTATTTTGTGATGGCCGCGTTTCAGCTCAAGACGGGAGGGAGCGGCGAGCTGGAGCAGCCGATCGAACCTGGCCGGACGCTTGCGGCGATCCGCAGCGGCCTGCTCGCGACGGACAGCAGCGCGGCGGCGTTTCAGGCCGGGGAAAATCTGTTTCTCGCAGCGATTGGCGTCGGCTCGCCGGCGGAGCGGGAGCAAACGCTCAAGCGGCTGCGTTGCTTCGTCAAGCTGGCGGAGAAGGACGTGTGGAGCGGTTTTGCCGTGCTTGCGGCGGTCAGCCGGACGTATCCGGCCAAGATCGAGCATCTTGGCAAGTCGTATCGCGACGTCACGGAAGGCTTTGCCCGTCGCAACATCGGGGCGAAGGAAACCGTCATCGACGTGCCGGCGATCCGCCCGGTGTGGCGCGTCTATTTTCCGCTCGACGAGGCGGAGAAGCTGCCCCGTTATCTCGCGGGCGGCAACTTGCATGAATGCGAACGGTTGATCGACGACATTTTCGCCCATAATGCAGAACGCGGCATTCACTATCACCAATTGCTGTCTGTTGCCAAAACGATGTTCTACGACATGCTGCAATTGCTTGAGGCTGGCGAACCGAAGGGGAATCTTGCGCTGGAGGCGGCGTTTGCGCGGCGAACGGAGGACGCATTCGGACACGAGGACATTCGCGAGGCGCTGCTGCAGGCGATGCGGGCGATAGCGGACAACGTTCGGCGCGAAGTCAGAAGCAAACTGGACGCGGCTTCCGTGGCCCGGTATATCGATCTTCACTACATGGATCATTTGCATTTGGACCATATGGCGGAGCAGATGGAGACAAGCGCGAAATATTTTTCGAATTATTTCAAAAAAACGTTCGGCGTCAACTTTGTCGATTACGTCAATAAAGTGCGGTTGTCCCATGCGAAAGAGCTGCTGAAAAATCCGGAGCTGTCCGTTGCCGAAATCGGAGAAAAGATCGGGTATTTGAACTCGACCACGTTCACGACCACGTTCAAAAAATATGTTGGCCTGTCGCCGAGCGAATTCCGCCGCAATCTGTCGGGCGGCTGACAGCGAAATGTATCTATCGCCTCCTTTGCGGAGGCTTTTTTTTAAGATTTGGGTATTGACCTTGACGCTGCGTCAACGTGTACGATGAAAAGGCCAAGGCTGGTCGTTCGCCCTGGTCGTCAGCTCCGCTGACTGCTCGGGTATGCGTCCAACCTGGCGGCGAACTGCTCGCCCATGCATCCGGGGAGGAATGAACATGGAATATACCGTGCAGAAGCTGGCCCTCCTGGCAGGCGTCAGCACCCGGACGCTGCGGTATTACGACAGCATCGGGCTGCTCTCGCCGGCGAGGGTCAGCTCGTCGGGCTACCGCATTTACGGTTCGCGAGAGGTGGACCGGCTGCAGCAAATCATGTTTTACCGCGAGCTGGGCGTCAGCCTGGAGGAAATCGGCGAGCTGCTGGCCTCGCCCGATTACGACGCGGACCTGGCGCTGCGGCAGCATCGCGCGAAGCTGCTGGCGCGCCGGGACCAATTGGACGCGCTGATCGCCAATGTCGATATGACGCTGGCACAGCGGGAAGGGAGAGCAACAATGAGCGACAAGATGAAGTTCGAAGGCTTCAAGCAGAAGCTGATCGACGACAACGAGCGGCAATACGGCCGGGAGGCGCGGGCCAGATACGGCGACGAGCAGGTCGACAAAGCGAACGCCAAAATCAAAGGCATGTCCGAAAAGCAATATGCCGAAGTCGAGCAATTGGCGCAGGATGTGCATGCGGCGCTGGCGACCGCGTTTGCGACGGGCGATCCGGCCGGCGAGCTGGCCCAGAAGGCCGCCGACCTGCACCGGCAATGGCTGTGTTACTACTGGGACAGCTACAGCAAGGAAGCGCATGCCGGTCTTGCGCAAATGTACGTCGACGACGAACGCTTCACCGCCTACTACGACAAGGACCAGCCGGGCATTGCCGTGTTCCTGCGGGATGCGGTGCGCATTTACACCGGCGTGAAGTAAGCGGTGCGCAAGCAGCGGCACGAGGAGGCTACCCGATCGCCGGGTAGCCTTTTTGCGCGGCGGCGGGCGTGTTTAGAAGAAGAATGCGTTGTTGCCGGGAAATCCGCCAAAGCCGAAGCCGGGACCGCCAAAACCGAAGCCGGGACCGCCAAAACCAAAGCCGTCAAAACCTCCGAACCCGAAAGGCCTCGTACCGATCGCAAGCAAATCGAACAGCACGAGAGGAATAATCGCTTTCGTGCGGACTTTTCCTTTCGCTTGTTCCAGGATCAGCTTGCTGCCGCTGATGCGCACAAGCTTGCCGGAAATGCGCGAGCCGTCTTTTTTGATTGCATAAATCGTTTTGCCGACGAGCGGCAAGACGTCTTTCCGCTGGATGGTTTGCATGATGTACATCCACCTCCTCCCGCCAGTTTCGATCCGGTTGCATGTTTATCCTATGCGACTTTCGTCCAAACGATTGGATTCGAACGCTATCTCCTTGGCAAATGTGCGGATAACCATTCGTTTCCGCCGCGGCGCGAATACGATATGGCAAACGCGTCCGCAGACGTCAATGCCGGTGCGAGAAGGGAGGCGGCCTATGATTCGATTGCGCATCCCCCGTAAGGACGACGCATCCATCACCCGCATCATTCGCAAGGAACTGCTGCCTTATGCGCGCGAGTCGTTTCCGGATCTGACGGTGACCCGCAAGGAAATGGCCAAACGGCTTCGAAATGCGGTCGTGTTCGTTTCGGCGGAGCCGGGCCGCGCGGCGAGCGGGTTCATCTCGCTGTTTGTTCGAGAGCGTGTGCTCTGGGTCGACATGGTGGCGCTGGATCGGAGCAAGCAGGGGCATGGACTCGGCAAAAAGCTGCTGGCGAGAGCGGAGCTGTTCGGGCGCTCCAGACATTGCCGGACGGTGCAGTTGTACGTCGATCATCAGAACGAAGGCGCGCAGCGGTTCTATGACCGGTGCGACTACACGATGCAGGAATACGTGCCGCCGATTCGCTGCTTCCGGTATGAGAAGCGGCTTATCGCGTTGTAACCGGGCGCGGCTTGCGAGCGCGGCAAAAGGCAAAAGGCCGTCTCGCGGGAGACGGCCTTTTTAATGATCGTGCGGCTTGCAGCACTAGCCGACGACTGCTTTTTCGACGTCCTTGACGCCGCTGTGGATCGTTTGGAACAAGTCTTCGATATCCTTCTCTTCGATGCAGGAGAAAGCGACGCGCAAATCGGTTTCGCCGAGCGCAATCGTGCCGACGCCGTACTTGTCGAGCAGGTGGACGCGCAGCGTTTCGGCATTTACGGTCAGCAGCTTCAGACACATGAAATAACCGGAGTTGAACGGATAGTACTCCCAGACGCCGTCGAACTTGCCGCTGTCGAGCAACGACTTGACGCGGTTGGCGCGGCCTTTCATGATGTCGTACTTCTCTTTCTTCTGCGCTTCGAATTCCGGCGATTGCAGCGCCTTCAGCACGAACGTCTGCGACGGGTGCGGTCCGCTTGAAATGGTGGCGCGGATAATGCCCATCGTCTTCTGCTCCAGCGCGGCCAGAATGGCGTCGTTGCTCGCCGCGTAGGTGATGAAGCCGACGCGGAAGCCCCACACGTACTCTTCCTTGGTTGCTCCGTCAACCTTCACGGCCAGCACGCGCGGATGCACGTCGGCCAGCGCGCCGAACAGCGACTCGTGCAGCGAGTCCTCGAAGAACAAGCCGTAGTACGCGTCGTCCGTGACGGCAACGATGTTGATGCCGGCTTCGGCGCCTTCCTTGATGGCGGCGACGATTTGTTTGCCCTCTTCCGCTCCGGGCGTGTAACCGGTCGGGTTGTTCGGGAAGTTCAGCACGACGATCGCTTTGCCCTTGTCCTTCTGCGCCAGGATGGCGTCGCGAAGGCCCGTTGCGTTGAACGTGCCGGACTCGTTGTACAGCGGGAAATTGACGGTAACGGCGCCGCGGCGGATGCCGAAGGTCAATTCGTAGTTTTCCCAGTTTTTGTCCGGGTAGATGACGGCATCGCCTTCGCCTGCGAACAGGTCCGCCACGATGCTGAGGCCGTGCGTCAGCGCGTTCGTGACGACCGGGTTGCCGAACTTCTTGCCGGCGAGCGACGGCGTTTCGGCGACGATCTTGTTGCGCCATGCGGCGCGGAGCTCGGGTTTGCCGGCCGGCGGCGCGTATTCGTAAATATCTTTGGGCGCATAGGCGGACAAGGTGTCCTGAATCACTTTCAGGTGCATCGGCTGGCCGTTTTCGATGGCGATGCCGATGGTGGCGTTGTATGTTTTGGCTTTCGTTTTGGCTTCCGCGGATTGGCTCAGAATGCCTTCCTTCGGAAAGTAAATTTGTTTGCCCAAGTTCGAAAGCATGTCGAGAATGTGCTTGTTTTCGCGTTCCAGCGTGTCGTTCGCCTGTTTGGCCAATGGATTCATGGGAGGTCATCCTTCCAAAGCGTCATTTTCGCTCAATATTATACCATTTTTGCCGGCACGAGTCACGGATAGATCGCCTGTCGCTTCGCCGGCATCCCGCCGGGAGGCTGCAGGTGCCGGGCAAGCCCGTTTGTTGAGCGGGAAACGATTCGAAACGTGCCGCCTCCCAAAATAGCCCATAAAAAATGGCCTATTTGCCCTTTTCGGCAACGCTCGTCGAAAATAGCCAGTGAAAACACTGGTTATTTTGTCCATTTCACCGCAGAATCGACCATTTCAGCGAAATAGCCAGCGATTTCACTGGCTATTTTGTTGCGATGGCCCGTTTCGGGCGAAATAGCCAATCAAACATGGCTTATTTTGAAACACGTCCAATTAGCCTGCCAAAGAGAGCCGTTTTTCGCTTCGACAACAGGCCGGAAAACAAAAGAGAGTAACGTGTTTGTCCTGCATAGGGGGTTAACTGGCATAGTGTGAAGTTGGAGAGGGAAGGTATTGTTGGAGCGGTGATGGGCGCGCTCATGTAGCACTGGCGTCGCGGCAAACGGGGAGTGAGATGTGGAGCGGCTGTGTTCCATGACGGTGAGAATTTCGGAGAGGCTGTTCTGTTCAAGTGGACCGGCCGGAAAAGGCTGACGAAGGAAGGGAGGGAGCGACGAGCGGCGAGCGGCGAGCGGTATCAGGGGCACGGACGAGTAAACGAATGGTGACGGAGGATAAGGCGGCATAGCGAATAGATGGCGCAACGAGGGCACGGACGATGGAAGGGAAGCGTGGCAAGGCAGCGGCAAGGTAACGAAACCGAGGCGGGTGCAGCAGAACAAACGGAGCCAAAGAAAAACCACACCCATAAACGAAAAAAACGATACAAATAAACCTCGCATCGAGTTAAGTTTCAAAAAATATTCAATATGCAACTCCAAGCAGGAGTTGGTGGTGCTTCGTTTCTTATAATAATAGAATAACACACGGCAAAGAAACAGTCTAGTGTTTTTTTGCGATTTTCGCTATATTTTTTCTGTTGCTTCGAAGGGCCACAATGTAAACCGGAGGTGGATATGGTTTCGATTACGGTCGCACGCAAGTCGTATGCCCGCAATTTGTTGTACCGCAAGGCGCATGTGATGCGCACGCTCGCCAGCATCGTGTTCGGCTTCATCTATGTGTCGGTGTGGACCGGCGTCGGCAAGCCGGAGGCGCTCGGCGAATACGGCATGCAGGGCATGATCAGCTACATCGCCTTTAATCAGGCCTGCATCTGGCTGATGTTTCCGACGAACGGCCTCGGCATGGACGAACTCGTGCGCACGGGCCAAATCTCGCTCGAGCTGCTGAAGCCGATGCACCTGTACCGCTATTTGACCAGCCGGGAATGGGGGCAGATGGCGTATCAGTTCGTCTACACCTCGATCCCCATCTACCTGGTTTACCTGGTCCTGCTTCACATTCGCACTCCGGAACGGCCGGCGACATGGCTGTACACAATGCTGGCGCTGGCCTGCACCGCCTACCTGTCAGTCGCCATCGCTTATTTGATCGGCGTTACGGCGCTCTGGACGACGGAGTCGCGGTTTCTCGGCTACGTCCACCATTCCCTCAACATACTGCTGGGAGGTTTCCTCATCCCGGTCGAATGGCTGCCGGGCTGGCTGCGCGTCATGGCCGTCTACACGCCTTATTCCTGCCTGCAATATTTGCCCACCCGCCTGTACCTGGAAATGGACTCGCCGCTCGTGCTGTGGCGACCGCTGTTCTGGTGCGCGCTGCTGACCGGCGCTTGCTTTGCTTTTACGCATGTCATGCGGCGCAAACTGGAGGTGCAGGGAGGGTGAACATGCTTCGTCTTTATGTACAGCTGGCGCGGGCCAGTTTGCGCGGGCAAATGCAATACAAGTTCAACTTCATCTTTTCCAGCGTGATGGTTGTGTTCATGTTCGGCATCGAATTCGCCACGATTGGCATCGTCGTCGCCCGCTTCGGCGGGATCAAAGGCTGGGATGTGTACCAGGTCGGCTATTTGTTTGCGATCATGATGTTCGTTCGGGCGTTTTACCGGATGCTGGCGGGCGAAGTGAATTATTTCGAAAAATACCTCGTCGAGGGCAACCTCGACCAATTGCTGCTTCGGCCGGTACCGGTGCTGCTCGTCCTGACGACGCGGCAGTTCCGTCCGATGCTCGGCGAGTTGGTGTTGGGCGGCGCAACGATTGCGATTTGCATCGGCCATATGATCGCGGCGGAGCAGGTGACGTGGATCGCGATCCCGCTTACGGCGGTCGTTGTGGTCAGCGGCACGACCATTTTGTTCGCTATCGGGCTAGCGACGGCGACCGTCGGCTTCTGGACACATCGCATCGACGATTTGCAGCGCATGACCGACGACGCCGCATCGACGGCAAGCCGGCTGCCGCTGACGATTTACCCCGGCTGGCTGCGCATCGGCCTGCTGACGGTGGTGCCGACCGGCTTCGCCGCTTACGTGCCGTCGCTGTATGTTATCCGCCACGAAGCCGGCGTCTGGGTTTTGCTGGCCACTTTGGCGGTAGCAGGGGTGCTGCTTGCGGGGGCGCTCAAGTTTTGGCGGTTCGGCATCGCGCATTATCAAAGCACAGGAACGTAAAGGAGGAGCGGCATGATTCACATCGAAACGGCGCGGCTTCGCCTGCGCGACTGGAAGGAAGCGGATCTGGCGCCATTTTGCCGGATGAATGCGGATGAGGAAGTGATGAGGTTCATGCTGAAACCGTTGTCGACGGAAGAAACGACGGCGTTCTATCTATCGATTCGGGCGGAGCATCACGAATGCGGTTATGGGCGATATGCGGTGGAGGAAAAAGAGAGCGGCGCCTGGATCGGGTTTATCGGCTTCCGGCGCGTGACGTTCGAAGCGGAGTTTGCCCCGTGCATCGAAATCGGATGGCGGCTGCAGCAAGCGGCATGGGGGCAAGGGTACGCCACGGAAGGGGCCAAAGCGTGCTTGCGGCACGGCTTTGGGCAGCTTGGCTTTTCGGAAGTGCACAGCTTTACGGCAACCGTCAACCTCCCATCGCAAAATGTGATGAACAAAATCGGTCTGCAGCGGGTCGGTTTGTTCGATCATCCGAAGGTGGAGCCCGGCCACCCGTTGCGGGAGCACGTGCTTTACCGCGCGGACCGGGACAACTGGCTGGCGGCCTTTGAAGGAGGGGGATCGCGATGACGATGATTGCGGCGCGCGCGTTGCGCAAAACATTCCGCCTCTCCGCGGCCAAAGCAGGCAAAATGTCAGGCTTGCGGACGCTGTTCTCGCGCGAGTACAAGGAAGTGGAGGCGGTCAGGGACGTGTCGTTCGACATCGCCGAAGGCGAGTTCGTCGCCTACATCGGGCCGAACGGCGCCGGCAAATCGACGACGATCAAAATGCTGTGCGGCATCCTCCACCCGACGTCCGGCTCCGTCGAAGTCGGCGGGCTGAGTCCGCAGCTGTACCGCACCCGAGTCGTCCGCCGGCTCGGCGTTGTGTTCGGGCAGCGGTCGCAGCTGTGGTGGGACTTGCCGGTGCGCGACTCGTTCGACATCCTGGCGGCGCTGTACAAGCTGGACCGCGCCCGTTATGCGCGGCAGCTGCACAATTTGACCGGGATGCTGCAGCTCGGCGAATTTCTCGCCGCGCCGGCGCGCAAGCTGTCGCTTGGCCAGCGCATGCGCGCCGATCTTGCGGCCGCTCTGCTGCACGAGCCGCAGGTGCTGTTCCTCGACGAGCCGACGATCGGGCTCGACGTGCATGCGAAGAAGCAGATTCGCGATTATTTGCGCCGGCTGAATCAGGAGCAGGGGACCACGATTCTGCTGACGACGCACGATATGGACGATATCGAGCAACTGTGCCGCCGCGTCATTGTCATCAACCACGGCGCCGTCATCTACGACGGTTCGCTAGACCTGCTGCGCGACCGGATCGGCCTGCCGACGTTGATGAAGATTGCCTATCGGGACGAGGTGCGGCTGCCGGAGAATGCGTCGGGAAGCGGCAGGGCATTCGAAATTGTCGCAGCCGAAGACAGGCGCATTACCGTCGCGTGCAACCGCAAGGAAATGACGGCCATGGAAGTGCTGCGCATCGCAAGCGAATGGGGCGTCATCGAAGACGTGCATATGGAGGAGCCCGATTTCGAGGACGTCATCGACAGGGTTTATTGATCGATCCGGCATGAAAGCCTTTGCACAAAAAAGAAGGATTATCCGGCCGGAAGTCAAATAATCATAAACAACAGAAACTTGCGCTCGAATACGGCTCGCTTAGGCGACGGAAGGCGGTTCGCGATGGTGCTGTTGGTATTGTGCGTTATTGGCTGCCTGGCGGGAATGTGGCTGTTCCGAAACAATCGGCTTGCCGCGGATGCTGCGTCCGGTGCAGAGGACGGGAAAGCTCCTAAGGAGCGGAAGCTGTCCGTCATTATTCCGGCGCGCAACGAACAGGTTAATTTGCCCCACTTGCTCGGCTCGTTGCGGGAGATGACGTTCACCCCCCACGAAATTATCGTCGTTGACGATTTTTCGGACGACCGCACGTACGAAATCGCCGCCTCATTCGGCGTCACCGTCATCCGCAATACCGAGCTGCCGCCGGGCTGGACGGGCAAAAACTGGGCCGTCTGGAACGGCTACCGGCAGGCTACGGGCGATCTTATCGCGTTTCTCGACGCGGATATTCGGCTGGCGCCGGATGCGCTGGCCGCGCTGATCGCCACGCGCGACCGCTGCGGCGGCGTTATTTCCGTCGTACCGTTCCACTACACGGAGAAGCTGTACGAACGGCTGGCGCTGGTGACCAATCTGCTCGGCGCCTTCGCTTTTACGTCGCCGGCGGAGCGGCGCAATCCGCGCAAAGGGCTTTACGGCTCCTGCATCGTGACGACGAGGGAGGATTACGAGCTGGTCAGCGGCCACTCCAGCGTGCGGGGCGAGCTGCTGGACGACTTGAACCTTGGCGCCAAATACACGGAAGCGGGCATTCCGGTCACCAATTTTCTCGGCTGCGGGCTGGTGTCGTTCCGCATGTACCCGCAAGGCATCAGGAGCGAGTTAGAAGGCTTCAGCAAAGGCGCCGTGCTCAGCACGGGCAAGCTGCGGCCGGGGACGATCGTTTGCGTGGCGTTATGGATGATTGGCCTGATAGCCGCGGAATCGGCGCTTTTCGCCTGGGGCACGTCGTGGGCCGTTCCGCTTGGGATCGCTTATGCCCTCTACACGGCGCAAATCGTACTGTTTGGCCGTTACGTCGGCAAATTCGGCTGGTTCGTTCCGCTGCTGCATCCGTTATCGACGTTGTTTTTCCTTGTGGTGATGGCGTACTCCGCATACCAGGTTCTTTTCCTCGGGCACGTAGCCTGGAAAGGGAGGAACGTCAAGGTGGGAGGCAAACCGGGCGCATGAATGCGATATGGACGATCGTTTCTTTTCTGTCGGGCGCGTGCATGTTTTCTTATTGGCTCGGGAGGCTCGCCCGTACGAATTTGCGCACGGTCGGCGACGGCAACCCGGGCGCCCGCAATTTGTGGGCGTCGCGCGGTTACCGGTTCGGCCTTGCCGGCGTGGCGCTCGATTTTGCGAAAGGGTATTTGCCTGTATGGCTCTACTTGGCCGGCGGGGGAGAAACGACGTCCGTCTGGTTCGTGCCGGTTGCGCTGGCGCCGATCGTCGGACACGCGTTTTCTCCTTTTCTCGGTTTCCGGGGCGGCAAGGCGATTGCGGTGACGTTCGGAGTGTGGAGCGCCGCTTCGTTTGCGGCTTCTTTGGTTTATGCGGTCGTATTGGCGGTGATGTTACTTGCGGGAAGGGCGCTGAACAAAGGGCAGCCCGTGTCCTCCGCCGCCGATGGCGCTCAGGTTGTGGGCGGGCTGCTTCTGCTGATCATCTTTCTTGCCGTCCGCGGGGATCCGGCGCCCGTGCTCGGGTTAGGGTTCGGCAACCTGGCATTGCTCGCGTATACGCATCGGCGCGAGCTTCGCCGCGCGTTCGCCGGCGCGGGCCGGGCACCTTAGCGGCTGCCGAACCGCTTCAGAAGCGCAATCGCCTGGTAATGCATACCTTCATGGTACAGGGTATAGGTGAGGAATGCGCCGACCGTGTCCAGCGTGAGCCCCGTACTGGTCGTAAACGGCTCCCTTGCCGTCTCGTGGAGACGCCCTGCCAGCGTTTGCCGGATTCGCTCCGGCTGCCGGGCCATCATGGCCAGCAGCGTTTCGCCGCTCGGCGGCTCCTCGTTCCAGTCGGCCGGCTTCGTGCCTCTGGCGAACAGGCGGGGGAAAGCGTCGGGCAGCTCAGTCGGCTCGCCGGCGAACTGAAACGCAAACCGCTCCTGCGATTGATAAATGTGGCCCAAATTCCAGCGGATGTTGTTGTTGAAGCCTTCCGGCACGCGGTCGAGCGCTTCCTCCGTCAACGTTTGCACGGCGCGCAAGGTTTGGTTGCGGACGAATGCGACCTGGTCGAACAAGTACGTCTCCATACGATCCCTCTTTTCCGAAAAATGGGCCTGTCTGCTGTCTCCATTCCAGCATAACGACAGCGGCGCGCTTTGACAAGGCGATGCTTGTCGGGATACCCGGCATGCGGTATAGTGTGCTAAATACAGCATTCCCCCTTCATTATGAAAGGAGCGGTGAACAGAGGCGATGGAACCGGATCCGATTTTATTCGATATCCCCGAATCGTTCGAAAGCGAGCGGCTGCTGATTCGCGCGCCGCTGCCGAACGACGGGCGGCAAGTGAACGAAGCCGTGCGGGAAAGCATCGACGAGCTGCGGCCGTGGATGCCCTGGGCGCAGAGCGTGCCCACCGCCGCGCAGTCGGAAGCGAATATTCGCCATGCGCGGCTGCACTTTCTGCAGCGAACCGACATGAGGCTGCTGCTGTTCGCGAAAGCGAACGGGCAATTGATCGGCAGCAGCGGGTTGCACCAGATCGATTGGCGCGTTCGCCGCTTCGAAATCGGCTATTGGCTGCGCACCTCGTGCACGGGCCAGGGCTACATGACAGAAGCGGTGGAGGCGATCGCGCAGTTTGCGATCGGGCAATTGGCCGCCAACCGGATCGTGATCCGCTGCGACGAGCGAAACGAAAAAAGCAGCCGCGTGGCGGAGCGGCTCGGTTTTAAGCTGGAAGGCATCGTTCGCCATGATGAACTCGACGTGGAGGGGCAGCCGCGAAGCACGAAAATTTTCGCCAAGGTAAGAGGCGTCGAGTTTTGACGGGGTGACGGCACCGCAATTTTCGGAATAGGCCCGATTTTATGGGCTATTTCGCATAAAATGGCCGGCAGCAACAAAATAGCCAGTGAAATCGCTGGCTATTCCGTCGAAAAGGCCGACCGGAGCACGATTTTCTCCAAATAGCCAGTGTTTTCACTGGCTATTTCCGACGCACCGCATAAAAAGGGACGAATAAGCCATTTTTTGTGGCCTATTTTTCAATTATGCGGTATCGTTCGTGCGGATGGGGGAAAGCAAGTAGAAACAAGCCGGATCGTCGACCGGAAGCACGCGGATCGGCTCCAACGGGCCGCCGATGCGCAGCGTGACGGCTTCGCATTGTGCGGCCCGTACGATTTCCTTGAGATAAACGCCGTTGCAATGCACGGAGAAGCGTTCGCCGGCGGCGCGGAGGACAGGCAAAGCTTCGTCAATGTCGCCGAGTTCACCGGATCTGGCGAACAATCGGAGTCTGCTGTGCTCTCCGGAAAAAAGGTGCACGGTTTTTGTCGAGCCGGCCAGCAGTGTGGCGCGTTCGAGCGCGTCGGCAAGCTGCTGCGCATCCAGCGCCACTTCCGCTCTGAAGCTCGCGGGCGGGAATGCAGCCGACAGGGGATACGAACCTGCGATCAGCGCGGTTTGCATGATTCGTGCACCGGTCGACGCGGTGAGATACTTATCCGTTAGCGTCATGCTGCAGCATTCGGAAGGAGCAGCCGCCAGCTGCGCAAGGCAGCGCACATAGGGGCCCGGGACAATCGCAGAGCGGTTGCCGCTGTTCCGTCCCGGCGCGGAGACGGGGACGGTGTGTGAAGCAAGTCGTACACCGTTGGTTGCCGTCATTGTCAAATGTTCCGAGTCGACGAAACGGAAGGAGACGCCGGTCAACTGCGGGTGGTTCTCGTCCAGCGAAGCGGCGAAAACGACGCGGCTGATCGCTTTGGCGAAGTCGGCAATGTTCAAGGTGAATGCGAAGGCGTCCGGATCGGAGGTTTCGAAGGCCGGGAACAAGGCGGCGTCCATTCCGCTCAGGCGAAACACGGTCGAATGGGAGCGGGCGGTGACGCGCAAATTCGGTTCTTTGGCGATCACAAGCGTGCCGGGAGACAGTCTGCGCACGGTCTCGAACAAAGCTTTGGCCGGCAGCACCACGTTGCAAATAAATAACCAACGACGATTTCGCGCAGCAGCTCCGACTTGGAACGGGAAGACGCCAAAAGGACAAGCTGGTTTTGTTTCTTCAAGAGTCTCAAAATCGCTAATGGAGGAATTCGACACATGAAGTTGACTTTGCTGGAAGTGGAAGCCTATCGCGTCTATCAGCGCGACGACCGGGGACAGAGCGACATTCCGTTTCGTCTGCAAGCATCGGAACGGGCAACAGGAAACGTGGAGGCGCGGATAAGCTCCGCCGCCTATTCGGCCCCTTGGCAGCTGATGGGGGTAATGGAAGAAGGATCATTCAGCGGCAAAATGGAAAACATCCCGGTAGGCAAGTATAGCCTGGAATTCCGGGTAACGAAAGGCGATAATACGGCGATGGTGACGGTGTCGCCGGTATTTGTCGGCGATTTGTGGCTGCTTGCCGGCCAATCGAACATGGAGGGCTGCGGCAAGGAAATCGACGCCGAAACACCGATGGAAGGGGTCAGCTGCTTCTATCTGGGAGACCGATGGGCGCTTGCCGAAGAGCCGCTCTGCTGGCTGCAGGAAGCGATCGATCCGGTGCACTGGCGCGTGCCTGCCGGCGAAGTGGCGGAGGAAGCGGCAAAACAGCGCAGCGAGCGGGCGAACGGAGCCGGGCTCGGGTTGACGTTTGCCAAGGAACTGTTGCGGGAAACCGGCATTCCGATCGGTCTCGTGATCGCCGCTCATGGCGGTACCCGCATGGAGCAATGGGATCCCGCGCGTGCGAACGAGGGCTGGCATTCCTTCTATGGCGCCATGCTTCGCAAAATACGCAAGCTGGGCGGACGGATCAAGGGCTGCCTGTGGTATCAGGGCGAAAGCGACGCCAACGAATCGTTCGGCCCGATGTATCGGGAGCGGACGAACGGGTTCATCAACAGCTTGCGGCGCGATACCGGCGATGAAAAACTGCCGTTCCTTTACGCGCAGCTGTCGGTTCATTATAGCCAGGAAGATCCGTACTGGTGGAATTTCGTTCAGCAGGAGCAGTTGAAGCTGGAGAGTCAGCTTGACGGTATTCGGATGGTGCCGACAATCGACGCTTCTTTGTCGGACGGCATTCATCTGGACGCCAGGTCTTTGCAGGCGGTGGGTCGAAGAATGGCGTGGGCGGCGCTGAGTCAGGCCTACAACCGGCCGGCGGCGTTGTCCGGCCCGCGGCCAGGCTCGTTCGCTTGGAACGCGGATCGCACGGAATTGTCGTTATCGTTCGCCGGCATCAACGGCAGACTTGCGGAAGTGCGGCAAGTATTCGGCTTTCGGGTGGAGGCGGAAGGCTGTTGCTTGGCTTGCAGCGGAATTGTGGCCGAAGACGGCCGGCGCGTCGTGTTTGCCTTCGATCGGCCGGTACCGCAAGGAGCGACGATACGGCACGGATTCGGGCGAAATCCGGTTGTGAACGTACGCGACAGTCTGGGCATTCCGCTGCCCGTGTTCGCACCGATCCCGGTGTAAGCCAACGGGCTCCTTCGTCAATTCGCCTCCTGGATCATCGCTTCCAGCTTGTGGATCGCTTCGGTGCGGCCTCCGGCATCCAATTTTTCGTAGAGGGCGGTCAAGGCGTTTTTGACCGTGCCTTCGGCGAGGAACAGCTGAGCGGCGATTTCCTTGTTGGACAGCCGGCCGAGCAGAAGCTTGATCATTTGCTGCTCCTTGGACGTATAGTTCGGGTTGCGCTCGAAAAAACGGGCCAGCCCGCGCTCCTTCATATAGGTGCCGTCGTTCATGACGTAACGGGCGATTTTGGCGGCCACTTCGCCCGGAAGCATTATCTTGTCTTGCGCTGCGTCGCGGATCGTTTGCGTCAGCTGGCGAAAATCGAGATTTTTCAGCAAATAGCCGTTCGCCCCGTAAGCCAGCCCCTGGAAAATATATTCTTCTTCGTTGAAGGTCGTCAGGATCAATATCGGCAGATCGGCATGCAGGCGGCGAATGTGCCGGATGCAGGCGAGGCCGTCCATCTTCGGCATTTGCAGGTCGAGCAGCACGAGATCGGGTTTGCTGCGTTCGATCGCGGCGATCGCCTGCTCGCCGTCCGCGACGGCGCCGACCACGGTCATATCCGGCTCGGCGTCAATAATGAGCGCCAGCCCGGTCCGCAGCAAATGATCGTCTTCGGCGATCAACACCTTCAGCTTGTCCATCGTCTACACCTCACATCCTGTTGCTTCCTCTATAGTACCATTTCCGCCGTCTGGCAGCTATAAGCGGCGCGGGCAGCCCCTCATTTTGTCGGTATCTGTAAAATCGTGACGAAACGTCACTTCCTTCTCCTCGTGCCTTCTTTTATACTCGAAGCGAACCAGGGAATGGAAAGGATGAGATGAGGATGAAACGGGTTTTTGCCTTGCTGCTTGTGTACGCCCTGCTGTTCGCCGGACTGCCGCGAGCTTATGCGGGGGCGCCGGCCGATCCGCTTGACGATTGGACGATTCGCAGCGCGCTTCCGACTTACGTGAATCTGTACAACCTCGCTTGCGGCAACGGCGTCTGCGTCACCGCCGGCAATCTGATCATGACGACGCCGGACGGACTGCAGTGGACCAAGAAGGTGAAGGAAACCGGATTTTACTACTTTAACGATGTGGCGTTCGGAGGAGGCCAATTCGTTGTGGTCGGCAACGGGGGGAGCGTCATGACGTCGGCGGACGGGTACGAGTGGACCGAACGGACGTCGAACGCGAACACCGATTTTAAAGCGGTGGCATATGGCAACGGCGTGTACGTTGCCGTGGGCGTCAAGTCGGACATGGGGATGAACTACGGCTCGATTTACCGTTCTCCCGACGGTATCACCTGGACCCAAATGAAGAACGAAATGATGGTTTCCTATTTGGATCTCGGTTTTTACAACGGTCAATTCATCGCCACCGGCCAGTTGGGCAATTTACGGATTTCGAGCGACGGACAGAATTGGCAGGACATTACGACCGGCCTGATGAGCATCTTCCAGTCGGTTACTGTACTGGGCAGCACCTACGTGTTGACGGGCTATGCAGGAATGGGCATGGGGGCATGGATTACAAGCGACCCAAGCTTGACCAGTTGGACAAGCCAGACGATTGACACCGACTTCAACGTCACGAGGATTGAGGTGCTGAACAATCAGCTCGTGGCGTTAGGCGCTCAGGGGGACGTATATACGTCGACGAACGGCACCGCCTGGACGAAGCAGCATTCCGGTTCGACGATGGCGCTGCGACAAGCGGCGTATGACGGCATTCGCTACTACGCCGTTGGCGACGGCGGCACGATTCAAACGTCGACCGACCTTGAGAACTGGACGTTAGTCTATCCAATCGGCGTTTCATTCAATTTGAAGGCGATTGCCACCAACGGAAGCAATTTCGTAACGGTTGGCGAAAGTGCAACGATCGTGTCTTCCGCAGACTGGGTTACGTTCAACAAGTTCAATACCAATTTGGGCGGTGTTAAGGATGTTGTGTATGGCGGCGGCAAGTTTATAGCGGTTGGAACCGGGAAAGACATCTATTATTCCGGCGACGGCAACAACTGGAACGCCTCGCATTTGGGCGACGACATTACGTATATGCTCGACAACGTCACATATGGAGACGAACAATTCATCGCGACAGGAACCGCCTACATCAACAGCGAGCTAACAAACGTGTTGTTCACATCTCATAACGGCATCAATTGGACCTATCACAATTCGCTCGGGCCGATCAGTATGACTTCGATCGCCTACGGCAACGGCAACTATTTCGGTGTGGGTGGATACTACAACGACATATATAAATCCGCGGACGGCATCAATTATGTTCAGGTCGACAAGGCCGGTACGGGTTTCTCCGTTTCTGGAGTGTATTATCTGAACGGCGACTTCTTTTTTCCGGGCAATACGGCAACCTTAGCTGTATACACGAACGGAACGACCTTGAATAAAAAGCCGTTAAGCGGCATCAGCTCGATCGGAGCGATGGCGTATGACTCGGGAACTTATGTGGTGACGAATGGCGCTGGCGACATCTATACGACGACGGATTTGGAAAGCTGGACAAAACGCGCGACCATTCAACCGTTTGAAGGCATTCTTACGTACGACATGGTGGTTGCTGACGGCGCTTTCGTTATGGTCGGCCAGAAAGGCACGATCGCCACTTCGGGGAAGCTGGTCTCCTATACGATCGGTGCAATCGCCGATAAGGAAGGCGCGGTGCTGAACGCGGGATATGCGTCCGGTTCGCAGGAGGAGATGACGATTACGGTGACACGTACTGGGACCGGCAATTTGGCCAACCTCGCCGTTTCCGTTGACAACGCCAATTTTGAAGTGACGCAGCCGTTGCCTTCGCTCCTCGACGATACGAACCCGGTTGCTACGTTTACGGTCAAGGCGAAAGCCGGTTTGGCGCGGGGAAATTACCAGGCGACGGTAACGGTATCGGCGGCGCAAATGACGCCCGTGACGTTTACGGTTACGCAAAACGTGTACGCGAAAAAAGGCGATGCCAGCGGAGACGGATTGGTGACTCCGGCCGATGCGTTGATGATTACGAAGTATAAGCAAAGCAAAATTACGCTTACGGATGAGCAATTGCAAGTGCTTGATATGAACGACGACCATGTCGTCGACGAGGAAGATGCCAAGCTGATTCTTCAGTTGTACGTTGGAGGTGGAGTAGGATGAGGCAAGATTCGAAATCGCGGTTGGAAAAGCGTGTTCTTGCGCTGTTGCTCGTTATTGCAATGTGCTGTGGCTTGATGTCTTATCGGGTTCAAGCGAGTGACCTCCAGCCGGTCTTGACGGTTGGCAACGCTGCGGGCGCACCGGGTGAAACGGTGAGCATTGCAGTTTACGCCGACCCTGGAGACCATCCTTTCTATAAGTTTGCGGTAAAGCTGTCGTACGACGAGAATGTGCTGGAGCCGATTGCGGATGGGTTGACGTTGGAACCGGGGTTGGTTAAGTTTAAGTCGTCGGCGACCGGCGGTCAAGTAAGCTTGAACGCCGAGGTCGACGTAGTTAACCTGTTATTCGTCGAATCTTATATGAAATTGTTCACCGTTTCGTTCAAAATTAAGCAAGGCGCCGCCGGAGGCGACTCGCCGATCACCGTCCTGTCGGCGACGACGACGGAAGAAATCGATCCCGTACCGGTGGAGCAGGCGAATATCACCTCCGGCAAGGTTTCCGTATACAGCTTGTCGGTCGGGGCGGCCGACAAGTCCGGCAGCCCGGGCGATACGGTTGTCGTGCCGGTGTCGATCGGTACCACGAGCGCGGACGTTGCCGCTTATGGCATCAAGATCGGCTTCGACGCTGCCGCGCTGGAAGTGTCATCGATTCAGGGCAAAACGGGCAACTGGTTCGATTCATCGTTCGATAACGGCTCGGGAACGATGACGGCGGGATGGGCAGACGAGTTGGGCGGCGACAACGCCGTGTCTGCCGGCACCGAATTGTTTGAAATTTCGTTCAAAATCAAGTCCGGTGCTTCGGCCGGCGACAAACTCTTGACCGCATCGACGTCGGATGCACTGAATATGACGTTCGTTAACGTCGACGGACTGGAAATGGGCAAGTCGTGGTCGGGGGGCAAGGTAACGGTCGTACCGGGGCCGACGCCAACACCGACGCCGACTCCTTCGCCAACACCGTCCTCGACTCCGACGCAATCGCCGACGCCGTCCGCAACGGCGAAGCCGTCTGCAACGCCGACGATTGCCGGCGGCGCGGAAGTGCTCGTGAACGGCAAGCCGGAACAAGCGGGCACCGCCACGAAGGGCGAACGCAATGGCCAATCGGTGATGACGGTCGCGATTGACGCGGCCAAGCTGGAGAAGAAGCTCTCCGAAGAAGGCAAAGGCGCAGTCGTAACGATTCCGGTTCGCACCGACAGCCAGGTCGTCATTGGCGAACTGAACGGGCAAATGGTGCGGAACATGGAGAACAAGGAAGCGGTCGTCGAATTCAAGACCGACAAAGCCACGTATACGTTGCCAGCCAAACAAATCAATATTGCCGCCATCTCCGAACAGTTGGGCAGCGTAGTGGCGCTCGAAGATATCGTGATCCAGATCGAAATCGCCGAACCGCCGGCGGAAAGAGTAAAGGATGTCGAACTGGCCGCTGTCGAGGGAGGCTTCGAACTCCTCTTGCCGCCGCTGGAATTTACGATCACGGCGAAGAGCGGCGATCGTTCGATCGACGTGTCGACGTTCAACGCTTATGTGGAACGGACGATCGTGTTGCCTGACGACGTCGATCCGTCGCGCATCACAACAGCCGTCGTCGTCGACAAGGACGGCACCGCGCGTCATGTCCCGACGCGGGTCGAGCGAACTGCCGACGGCCGCTATGTGGCGATCGTCAACAGCTTGACGAACAGCACGTATTCCGTCGTATGGCATCCGCTGACGTTCGCCGACGCCGAAGGCCATTGGGCACAAGACATCGTGAACGACATGGGCTCGCGAATGGTCGTGAACGGCATTGACGAGACCCGCTTCGCACCCGATCAGGCGGTGACGCGCGCCGAATTCGCTTCGATCCTCGTGCGCGGGCTCGGTTTGCGGCTGGAGCGCGAAGCGGCGTCCTTCTCCGATGTCGGCGCGGCCGCATGGTACGCGGACGCGGTACGCACCGCTTACGCGCATCGTCTGGTCGGCGGCTTCGGGGACGGCAGCTTCCGGCCGAATGATGAAGTGACCCGCGAACAGGCGATGACGATGATCGCGGGTGCGATGGTGCTGACCGGCCTGAAGGACCGGCTCGCTTCGGCCGATCCGGACGCGCGGCTGCATCCGTTCGCCGATGCCGGACAACTCGCCGCCTGGGCGCGGCAAGGTGCGGCCGACACCGTGGCAGTCGGCATCATAACCGGCAGAGCGGACGGCGAACTGGCGCCGCAAGCGTCGGTGACCAAAGCGGAAGCGGCTGCGATGCTGCAGCGGCTGCTGAGACAGTCCGGGCTGATCTGATCCGAAGGACGCGGACCGCAATGAACGAACAAGGCAACGATCGCCGGCATGGAGCCGCGTGGATCGTTGCCTTGTTCGCTTCATCCGCCTTCCTGCTCCGCAACCGGCAGCACGATCCGGAACGTGCTGCCCCGGCCGGGTTCGCTGTCGACGGAGACGGCGCCGCCGTGCTGCTCGGCGATCTCCCGCACGATCGCCAGGCCGAGGCCGCTTCCCCGCTCATTGCCTTCCCGTTTCATGTAGAAGCGATGGAAAACGAGCGGCAGCTCGCTTTCCGCAATGCCGACGCCGTAATCGGTTACCGCGATGACGAACGCCATCCTGCCCAGCTCGGCCGAGTGCTGCGCATATCCGCGCAGCATGATCGTATCGCTGCGGCCGCGGCTGAATTTGACCGCGTTGTCGACGATGTTGTGCAGCGCCTGCATCAGCCGCTGCCGGTCGATCCGCAGCCGGATCGGCAATCCCTCGCTGTTCGCCTGTGCGGCATCATAAGCCAGCTTCATGCCGTTCGCCTCCAGATCGGCGGCAAACCGTTCCTTCAGCACCGCCATCCATTCCGCGGCGTCGACCGTTTCCAGCTGAAGCGGCTGCGAGCGCGACTCGAGCTTGGACAGCTCGAACAAATCGTCGATCAGGTGGCGGATATACGCCGTTTTGTCGATCAGCAGCTTCGTCATCTCGTGGTTGCCCGGTGTCAGCTTGCCTTCCGCCATCAGCTGCAGGTACGTTTGCACGCCGATCAGCGGGGAGCCGAGGTCGTGGGCGATATTGACCAGCATTTTCGTGCGGATCGCCTTCATGGCCGACAGCTCCTCGTTGGTTTCATTGAGCTTGCGCGTTCTTGCCGCAACCTGATCCTCCAGCGTCGTATTGATTCGCCCGAGCTCGGTGACGAGCGTATCGTTGCGCTGGGACAGCAGCGAATACCGGTAGGAAATGATGACCGCCTGCAGCAGCAGGAACAGGATGGCGGCTTCGCCGAGCCATTCCCTCGTCTCCGCGGCGCGCGCCCAGTACAGCGTGTCGTTGATCAGCGCCGCAACCAGCACGAGCATGCCGATCAGGTGCAGCTTCGCGCCTTCCCGCTTGCGCATGACGGCCTTCGCCCCGACGTAAAAAAGGAAATACAGCATAATCAGCGCTTCCGCCGCCGATTGTATCGTCATTGTTTGCGTAAACACGCGAGCCGGCGCGGCGATGACATATACGGCAACCAGAACGGCAAACGCGCCGGTCGCCGGAATCGCCAGCCGGTGTGTCTCCTGCGGGTACATTCGCTGAATGAGCAGGGCAAGGAACAGGAAAATGAGCACTTCCGAGCCGTATTCCAGCTTGACGAGCAGTTCCCAGCTGTCGATGCCGAGCACAAGCGACGACACGTATCCGTTGAGGAACAGCGTGCGCGCGGCGAACGCCACATACGCGATGCCGACGAACAAGGCCGCCATATCCTTCCGGCGCAGCCGGTAAATGACGATATGATACAAGCCGATCAGCAGAAACCCGCCGACGAGGAACAAATCGTACAGCAGCGAACGCACGATAGACGGAATGAGCGCCGCCGTATCGCCGTACACGATGTCGCCGACGATGCCGCCTTCGCGGAACGAAAAGTTCGACGTCTGAATGACGATATCGACTGTCTCCCGCTGCGGCTGGAAAAAGAGGAGATTGATATGGGACTGCGGCACTTCTTCGCTCCGGCGCGTGCCGACGGTGCCGAGCCCCGGTTTCTCGTCGCCGTCGATCCAGATCCGGTAGGCGCTGCCGATCGAACGGACGAACAGCGCTTTGCTTTGGCCGATCTGCTCCTTGGCGATGCGCAATTGCAGCCGGTACGTGCCGTAGCCGTATGCCGAGTCGACGCCGGCAGGCTTCGTTTTCCACGATAAAGGCACCTCGATGGAAGCGGCGGAAGCCGGGTCCTGCGGCAAGTCCGCCGGCCCCAGCAGCCGCTTCCAATAAAACTGCCATTCGCCGTCCAGCTTGACGGACTGCTCGCCCTTCGGGCTGTCGTCGAGCCGCAGATCGACAACACCGCCCGCGGCGGCGCCGGACGCAGCCGGTGACGCGGCCAACCCGGCCGCCGGCCTCCAGAAGGCGAACAAACTGCCGATCATCACCAGCGCAAGCGCGATACCCCAACCTTGTTTTCGCAGCAAAAAAAGCTCCCCCGTTCGTCGTTGCACCGCTTTTCCCGCCTTGCGCAACAGCTAATGAATGCGCAAAGCCTTTGCTTTTTGCCAATGCTCAATTAGATGTCGATTCGTGGCACTATTAGTAGTTCTTCGTCGATCTTGGGATATCCTTGTCGGCGGAGGGGGGGAGCATCGTGAATACTTGGAGGCGCAAACTGGGCTACCGAGCGATTGCCATGTTGGTTTCAACCGAAACGGGGAGCACATGCCCTCACATGGCTCCCTGTTTTATTGCAGTAACGGGAAGGATAATGGAATGACTTCGCGAATACTCCTAAGTGCAAGTGATTAGAGGGGGCAGTTAGCATTCCAAGGAGGATTGTTTGAAGACTATCATCTATATGGTCAGGCATGCTGAATCACCATACACGGAAGGAACCGAAAGAACAAGAGGACTCACCGTCAAGGGCAAGGTCGATGTTGAAAAAGTTACAGAAATTCTTAAAGAAGAAGGAATAGATGTTGTTATATCAAGCCCGTATAAGCGAGCAATCCTGAGTGTTGAGGGATTGGCGCAAAACTTGGGATCGGACATCAAAACATTTGAAGATCTCAGAGAAAGGCATTTTGCCGATGAAATGATTGAGAGTAATGAGTTAATGTCCCTTATTAAAGGGAAATTTTATGATTTTGATTTTTCTTTGCCGGGCGGGGAGTCTAATTCCGATTGCCAGAATAGAGCGGTAGCAGTGATAAAAAACCTGTTGCAAGAACACTCCGGGAAAAAAATAGCTTTAGGAACTCATGGACTTGTAATGACTTTGATGATGAATTATTTTGATTCAAGTTATGGGTTGGATTTTTTAAATCAAGTAAAGAAACCGGATATTTATAAATTAAGTTTTGAAGATTTAGAATTAAAAGAAGCAATAAGACTATGGAATGAGGATTAAGAATTAAGCTAACAGGCACGTTCGTTTCATCAACCGGCAGCAGTCCCGGACTATTTTCTCGTCCAAGGCTGCTGCTGTTTCGTTTTATGAAGCCAGTCTACACGTAAAATCCCGCGCGTGCCGCTCGTACGCCCGGATGCTTCTCCATTTCCGCTTCGACAAGATCGACGCCGAGCCCGGGACGGTCCGACAGCGCCAGCTTGCCGTCGTGCACCTCGATCGGATGCGTCAGGATGCTGTCGCGCCACGGCACGTCATGGAACATGAATTCCTGGCGGAACAAGTTCGGCACCGACGCGCAAACATGGGCGCTGGCGAGCGTCGACAGCGGGCCGTTCGGATTGTGCGGCGCCAGCAGCACGTTGTACGCCTCCGCCATCGTGGCCATGCGTTTCATCTCGGAAGGACCGCCGCAGCGGGTGATGTCCGGCATGATCACATCGCAGACATACTTCTCCAGCACCGGCCGGATGCCGAAGCGCGTGTAATGGCGTTCGCCGACGCAAATCGAAACGGCAGGATGAAGACGTTCGCGGATCGCCCGCAGCGTTTCCGCGCTTTCCGGTCCAGCCGGTTCCTCGTACCAGGCAATGTTCAGCTCCGCCAGCCGGTCGGCCATTTGAATGGCCGTTTTCAGGTTGAGCATCGCATGCGTTTCAATCATGATGTCCGTGTCGTCGCCGACGGCTTCGCGCACCGCGCGGCTCACGTCGACTGCCCGGCGCTGCGCATCCGGCGTCAGCGACAGGTTCGTCGACAAGTCGTCTCCGTACAAGTAATTCGTATGAGCGAACGGGTCGAATTTGAGCCCGCCGAAGCCGGCCGCTTTGACCCGGGCCGCTTGCGCGGCATACTCCTCGGCGGTATGGCCGCCGCCGGTAAACCAATAGTTGGCGTAAAGCGGAATTTCCGTGCGGTAGGCACCGCCCAGCAGCTCGTAGCAAGGGACGCCGAGCGCCTTGCCTTTCAGGTCGAGCAGCGCCATGTCGATGGCGCTTATAGCGCACAGGCTCGCCCCGTAAGGCCCGATCCAGTTCAGATCGCGGTACAGCTTCGTCCAGATAAAATCCGTGCGCATCGGATCGAGCCCGACAATCCGTTCGCCGGCGTGTTTGGCCGCCGCCTCGACGATTGGGCTTCCCGGCCAGTTCGTCGCTTCGCCGACGCCGGTCAACCCCGTGTCCGTGTAAATTTTAAGCATCGTCCAATTATATTTGACGCCCTCTACCAGCCATACGTCGACTTTACTGATTTTCACGTATAATTGAGCCTCCCGTTGTAAAATAGATATGATCTTTAAAATGAATCATATTATCTATTTGCGGCAGCTGTCAATAACGGGGAGGCAAAAAAAAGACCGCTCCCTGTTCAGTTGCGGTCGTTGGCATGGGCGGCGCGCTCTTTGCGCAGCGCGGCGCCCATGTCCAGAATATGCGCCCTCATCAGCGAACGCGCCTGCTCGGCGTTCCGCTCCTCGATGGCGATGGCGATCAGCACGTGATAATTCGACGACTTGGTGCGCATGTTCGGCAGCGTGTTCGTTTGCCGTCTGCTTTCGAGCAGTTGATCGGAAATGGCGGCCAGCATGTTGGCCAATACGGGATTGTCGGCGCCTTCGGCGATCAGGCTGTGGAAGCGCAGATCGGTGGCGAAGAAGTCGCCGCCCTTGTCCATCTGCTCCGCCATGAGATCGGCCAGCCGGCGCAGCTCCCGCGCCAACTCCCGCGACGCCCGCTCCGCGCAGAACGCCGCCAGCTCCGGCTCCAGAACGGCCCGCGCCTCCATCAGCGTCAGAAGCGACATGCCGCCGAGCTCGCGCAGCTTGCCGGCCTGGTCCTCAAGCAGCTGCGGATCATTGCGGACGAACATGCCGCGGCCGTGTTCGATGCTGACGACGCGTTGGTTCTCGAGGATGCGCAGCGCCTCGCGCACCGACGATACGCCCACGGCCAGTTCGGCGGCGATTTGCTGCAGCGTCGGAATCCGGTCGCCCGGCTTCCATTCGCCGGTTTCGATTTTGCGCCGGATTTGTTCCAGTGCGGTTGCGTAAGTCATTTTCTTCATCGCTATTCGTCTCCATCGCAGTAAAGTGGCTCTATGTTCACGTAATGACATCGTAGCATAAAGTCGTTGACGCAGCCAATGAAAGATCATATGATTTAGGTAATTGATCCTATGATTACGGATGGCAGGAGGAAACGAAGATGAAAACAATCGCGGGCATCGTCCCGATTGTCGCAGCCGTATTCGACGACCGGGGACGCGTCGATCTCGAAGGTTTTGCGCGGCTCGTCCGGCATTTGACGGGCACCGGCGCCAAGGCGCTCACCTTGTTCGGACTGGCGACCGAATTTTACAAGCTTACCGACGAAGAGAAAGAGCGGATGATGCGCGTGCTGCTCGCCGAAACGAGCGCTTCGCCCGATGTGGCGGGCATCGTTTCGATTACGCACCACAGCTGGGAAGTCGCGGCGGTGCAGGCGCAGCAAGCGGAACAGGCGGGCGCGGACGCGCTGATGCTGCTGCCGCCGTTTTTTCTCGCGCCGTCCGCAGATGCGATTCTGACGCATGCGCGGAAGGTGGCGCAGGCGGTGTCGATTCCCGTCATCGTCCAGTATGCGCCGAACCAGACCGGCGTGCGCATCGAGCCGGAGCTGTTTGTCCGGCTGCGGGAGGATTGCCCGAACGCCCGTTATGTCAAAGTGGAGACGCAGCCGCCGGGCAAATTCGCCTCCCGGCTGCACGAGCTTTCCGGCGGCGGCGTCGAAACTCTGGTCGGTTATGCCGGCGTGCAGATGATCGACGTGCTGCAGCGCGGTTCGGTCGGCATCCAGCCGGGCTGCTCGTTCAGCGAAGTGTACGTCGCGCTGTACGGGATGTTTCGGCGCGACGAACTTGAAGAGATGAACGCGCTGTTCGGGCGGCTGCTGCCGTATATCACCTACTGGATGCAAAGCGTCGAGTTGATCGTCAAGGCGGAGAAGGTGATTTTGCACAAGCGCGGCCTTATCGCCAGCAGCTACTGCCGCCAGCCGGACTACCGGCTGGATGCCGCCGAGGAGCGGATGATCGACGCTTTTTTGCACGAGTTCGGCGCGTATTGGGGCAAGTGAATGAAGCAGGCGGGCTAGCGGCTTTACGGGAACCGATCCCTTTCGAAAATAGGCCATAAATCGTTGGCTATTTCGCTAAAAATGGCCAACGGTGAAGAAATAGCCAGCGATTTCACTGGTTATTTCGGCTGAAAAGTCCAAAATGAGGCGGTCTGATCCAAATAGCCAGCGTTTTCACTGGTTATTCTCGACCGACGGAGGAAAAAAGCGCAAATAGGCCATTTTTTATGGCCTATTTGTTGTGGCGGCGCGTGTGTCGGCCGGAAGTCGAGCCGTCGGGCCGTCGAGCCGCCCAGGCGCGGGCCGGAAGGCGTTTCGCAACTTTGCCGCCGGTTCGCACGTAATGGTAGCAAGGAGGCGGTACATTCATGCAACTTTATTTTCGCGACAACTTCTTTAATGCCGGCTTGACGGACATTCGCAACGATGCGGGGGAACCGGTCGGCCAGGTCGACCTTCGCAGCGCGTTCGGTTCGGCGCTCGATATTTACGGCAGGGGCGGCAACCGGCTGTATGGCGGCCAGTTTCCGCTGCTGTCGAACCGCTGGACGGTCATGGACGGCGCCGGCGAGGAGTGCGGCGAATTGCGGCAACGGATGTCGTTTTTCTCCAAGCATTACGAATACGATGCCTATGGCAGAGGAGTATATGAAATTACGTCGCCGGCCTTCTCCGGCGAATATGAAGTGACCGCCGAAAACGGCATGCTCGCCGCATCGTTCCGGAAAGTGAGCGGCTGGCTGGAGCCTTCCGCCTATTGCCTCGACAACCGGACGTCCGCCGTGGACAGCTTCGAATGGATCGCCGTTGTGCTAGGCATGCACGAAATTCAGAAACGGCGGCGCAACGCCAGCATGTAGCCGTAGGCGGAAACGGCGCTCGCTTTCGGTGACAAGGGGTTACGGCAGTTTGTGCAGCAAATGATAGACCAGTTCCGAATCGACCGTGTAGGCGTCATCGACCAATTGCAAACGGTTGCCCGCGGGACTCCACTTCGTTACCGTAGTCGTTCGGGTGGACCGATCGTAGCGGTAAACGGAAGTCGTCTGTTGCTCCCAGTCGGGAACTGCCCATACGATTGTCGCGTCGTCCGGCGCGGTAAGCAGTTCGGCATAAGGCGAGGAGCCAAGCGTGTTGTGCAGCGAGACGATGCGGGCATTTGCGGCATCGACGAACAGGATGTCCCCCTCTTCCGTCGCAAACGCTTGCGGTTGATCCAATTGCTCCAAGGAGCTTGCCCGGGCAAGCGTAGTCATGCTGCCGCTTGCGATGTCGGTCAGGCGGTAGGAGACGTTCGTGCGCTGCGGCGGCTGATCCTGACGCTGCTGCAGGCCGTAGCTCCGCAATACCCCGCTGTCGCTTCCCGGCAGCCAGCCGCTCCATTCGAAAAATTCGTCCGCGCTCGCCTGCTCGTACCGCCACACGACGCCGCCGTCCCGGTCATAAATCCTCATCGCCTGCGCGGCGATGAACGCAACGCCTTCCTCTCCGTAGAACACATGCTCGCCGCTATCGGTAAGCGTGTACTCCTCAAGCGCATAGTTGCCGCTCGGGCTCCATTTCAGCGGAGGATATTCGCGCAATCCGCCGTCCGCCGCAATTGTCGCCAGCTCGCGACCTTCCGTATCGTAAAGCTTCAACCCGACGTCCATAACCGGATACCAGAACCGTTCTCCGTCCGGAGAGAGGTACAGATTGGCGAGCGGCCAATGATTGCGAAACAACCGCTCGGGCGAACGAATCGTGCGCGCCTGCAAATCGGCGATCCATAGTTTGCCGCCGGTAAAGCTGTTCAGGACCAGCTTGTCGCGGGAGGCGCTCAGCCGGGCGACGGCGACAAAATCGTTCGTCGCGATGGGAACGGCGGCTTCGATCAGCGTTTCGGTCTTTCCGCTGCGGATGTCGAAGAGCGCGATGTCGGACAGGAGCGCACTCGAATCGGCCGACTGGCGAAGCTTCGTCAGGACGAGGTGCGCCGGATCGGCAAACCCGCGGATGAAAGCAAGCGAATCGGCGGCATACGTATCCGCCAGCGCAAGATCGACGAGCGGGTAAACGCGCACGCTGCGATCGTCCGGGTCAATGGCGACAAGATCGAGCCGGTAGCGCTGCCTGACGTCGTCCAGCGCCGTCAATCGCCGCACCAGATGTACAACGGGCATGTTCCGGTCGGCAGAAACGACGGTTTGCAGGACGGAGGCGAAGGAGGCGTCCTCCAGCTTGACTGCAAAGCCGTCGTCGCGATTTTCGATTCGGGCGGTCAGCGGCGCATCATCCTGTACAATCGCGGAAACGGGCGAAGCGGAAGCGATCGGCGCCAGGCTGACGGCCGGCGAGGGGGCCGGGGTTCCCGTTTGCGACGGCGCAACTTCCTCATGACAAGCCGCAGCGGTCAGCAGCAAAAGCAACGACAGCATACCAAGTGGATATATACGACGCAACCGGGATCACTCCATTGCCATCATTTTCCTCATTAGACTGTCGCAATGGGCAAAAGGTTGCGTCGTCATGCGCGCGGATTTGTCATTCCCGATGGGCCGGACAGTATTGCCGCATGAGTGCCGCCGTTTCCGCGTCGAGCGCTTGGCCGCGCTGCTCAAGCTTCGTTGCGACGTGCTCGCGCTGCGTTTCCTGCCAATTTTGCCCGAATTTGAATTTGGCGGTCAGTTCTTCGACTTCGATCTTGACGACGGCCACGCTTTTTAATTGTCCCGCGTAGTCGGCGTCCTCCGTCGTGATTGTCGCATAACCGCCCTCCGGCTGCAGCTTGCGCATGAAAGCGGTCAAGGCGGCGGCTTTTTCGGACAAGTCCGTGACGATCGACGCTTTGCCGCGCATGTGCACCGATTTGAAGAAGGCCGTCGCCGGACAAGCAAGCTTCGGATCGGTGTAGTACGAAGGGATGAGTGCGTATTCCTTCGCCACGGCGAACGTGACGCGGTCGCTGTGCTTGATTTCTTTCATTTTGTCGCCGACCTTGCTGCCGTGAAAATAAACATTCCCCTGCTCGTACACAAAATTGAGCGGCGTGATGTGCGGCCAGCCTTCCATGTCGATCGTGCCGAGGAAGCCGAACGTCATGCCGGCCAGAAACTGCTCCACTTCCGCCGACTCTTCCACGGAAAATTCTTTTCTTCTCATCGCAAGCCCTCCCTTTATTCGTCTTGGTAACGATTGTAGCGGCTGGATTGACAAATCATAAGATCCAATTTAGGTTATTTCTATTGGACCAATTATTGCGATACCGGGAGGTGCGCCATGGAGCTGCAGCTCGCTTATCAATCACATTTGCAGCGGTACGGCACGAAATACGAGGCGCTTTACCACGCCGTCAGGGAAACGATCGTGACGGGACTTGTGCCATACGGCGCGAAGCTTCCTTCGAGTCGGGAACTGGCGGCGACGTACGGCTTGTCGCGGGGTACGGTCAACCAGGTATATGACATGCTGGCGGCGGAGGGCTACGTCACGGCCGGCGTCGGCAGCGGCACGTTCGCCGCGTTCCTGGAGCTGAAGGCGGGACGCGAGGCAACGGACCTGGCGGCGATTCGGCTGTCGGCGTGGGGGGAGCGGGTCGCGCGTGCGACGCAGGACAGCGGGCGCGCGTTCTCGGCGGCAGTCGGCGGCGCGGATGCCGTACGTTTCGCGCCGGGCTTGCCGGATGCGGCATCGTTCCCGCAGCGCGAATGGGCCCGTTGCTTGTACGCGGCGGCGCGCGAACAGCTGCGAATGGAGCGGGCGGAAGCGTTCGCCGCCCAAGGGCATTTGCCCTTGCGCGAGGCGATCGCCGCGCATCTCCGCCGTTCGCGCGGCATGGATGCCGACGCCGAACGCATCGTCGTGACCGGCGGCTCGATGCAGGCGATTGCGCTGCTCGCGCAGCTGCTTGCCGGCGCGGACGACGGCGTCGTCGTCGAGGAGCCGGGCTACAGCGGCATTCGCGCCGCAGTTGCGGCGGCCGGCGGCCGGCTCGTTCCGGCGCCGGTCGACGCGCACGGCATCGTTGTCCAAGGCTGGCAGGCGAAGCTGGCGTTCGTTACGCCGGGGCGGCAGTATCCGACGGGGGCGGTGCTGCCGCTCGAACGCAGGCAGGCGCTGCTCGCCTGGGCGGGGCAGCGCGGCGCTTTCGTCGTCGAAGACGACTACGACAGCGAGTTCCGCCACCGCGGGCGGCCGGTCGAGCCGCTGCAGGTGCTGGACGAGGAAGGCCGGGTCGTCTACATCGGCACCTTCTCCAAAACGATGCCGCCCGAACTGCGTATCGGCTTCGTGCTGCTGCCGCTGCGGCTGGTGCGGCCGTTCGTTGCGGCGAAGCGGCTGTTCGAGCCGCACCCGGCGTCGCTGCTGGAGCAGCGCGCGCTGGCCGCTTTCATGAGCGGCGGCATGTACGAGCGGCATCTGCGCCGCATGAAGCGCATCTACGGCCGCCGATTCGCGCTGCTCGGCGGGCTGCTTCGGGAGAAACTGGCCGACCGTTTCGAGGTCGTGCCGTCCGATGCGGGCTTGCATTTGTTCGCCTGGTGGACGGGAACGTCGGAAGCATACGGCCTGTATCGCGAAGCGTGCCGGGCGGCCGGCGTCGAGTGGAGCGACGGCGGCTCCGATATGGCGCCCGGGCATCGGCCGTTTGCCTGCTTCGGTTTTGGCCATTTGCCGGAGGAGCGGATTCGCGAAGGAATCGAGCGGATGGCGCTTGTGCGATAGAGGGGGCGGGGGCGACGACGGCAATGTTGTCAGGTTAAGCAGCCATTGATTGAGAGCCTAAAAAATCGGCTTAAAATGGCGTCGTAGTCCAGTTCGGGTGAAATAAGCAGGAAAGTCAGCTTAAATCGTTGTCGCAGCCCGGTTCGGGCGAAATAAGCCGGAAAAGTCGGCTTAAATCGTTCTCTCAGCCCGGTCCGGGCGAAATAAGCCGGAAAAGTCGGCTTAAATCGTTCTCGCAGCCCAATTCGGGCGAAATAAGCCGGAAAAGTCGGCTTAATCATTGTCGCGGTTGGTCGTATCGAACCATAGCCTACTACTTAACCTGACAACATTGAGGGCGACGGCGGGGGATCGGTAATGAAATTTCTGATGAAAAAAGTGATTTTGGCAAAGCACTTTTTGATCCATCCATGTTACATTTACTGCATGGAAAATACTTTCTTATTAAGAGCAGCGGTACGATGTCAAGACCCTGAATGAAGGAGATTCTCGCGTACCGTCACTTTTTCAGGGGGTGTCCCGAAAAACGGCAAACGCAAACTAAACCTGCCCTACCTAGAATTTCAGATATT